>CAZHRC010000007.1:0-94492 GCA_964533865.1 uncultured Peptoniphilaceae bacterium | reverse complement strand
CCTACGGCTCACCACGAGGCAGATTAGGCTGATGATTTGACTTCGAGTCGTGGGAGGTCATCAATCGTCGAGCCGCGACTGAGGCCCATCGCCTTTGGCTCATCCCCTCGCTAATCGCTCACTACTTCTCCTCTCAACTATACCTTTTTAAATCCAACGATACCAAGGTCAAAACCCTCCCTCAGTCTCGGCAAAGAGCGCCGAGCCAGCTCCCTCGGAGATGGAGCCTAAGGTCAAAGGCAACACCTTTGCCTCATCCCTTCGCTAATCACTCCCTACTTCTCAATTTAACCCAATTTTGTCAAACTCAACAACAAGATATATCTACTCCTTAGAAGCACTAAAAAACCGCCCGAAGGCGGTTTAGAGTTTATGCTTGAGTTCGAGCCTCTGTGAAGAGTTCGGACATGGGTTTTGTTTTGACAGTTTCGTCGACAGAAATCATGTCTTTGACCTTCATCAGTCGAGTGATGTTGGCGCGCTCGCTTTCGTCCAATTTCATTCGAATAAATTTAATCGTCTCTTGCAAATCTGGGATCGTGCGGTATTCCAATGCATTTACCCGACGTCTGGTTCTTTCGATTTCATCGGCCATCATTTGTGTGGCCTTCTCGATTTGTGCCAGTTCCAAGAGTTTATCTAAAATCGTGTAGAGTTTCTCGACAGCATCGTCCAGTTCGGATGCCGTTTGGGCGTATCCGTATGGAAAGATGCTTCCAGGATCGGCTTGTGCCATCTTGCGGTTAAAGCTCATTTCCGGAATGCGTACACTCATGACGTTTTTGATGACGATATCTAATGAAATTTCTTCTTTGGGAAGCGCTACGGCCTGTCCCATCATTTGGGGGCTCATAACTGCGCTGGCGAGCATAAAGTCGTTGAAAGAGGATTGGAGTTCTCTTTCTACGTCGTCGCGAAGCGCTTTGTTTTTTCGGATGAGGTCAATAAATTGGCGCATGAGCTCATCCTGCTTGTCCTTTAAAAGCTTATGTCCTCGCGTTGACGTGGACAGTCTGGCTTTTAAATTGGACAGCTCCATACGGGTGGGGTTGACCTTTAACCTCGCCATTAGATCGCCTCTTCCTTATCTTCTCCCATGTATTTATCGATTAGGCTGTCCTTAACACGTTTAAGTTCTGTTCTTGGAAGAATCCTCAACAGTTCCCAGCCTAGGTCTAAAGTCTCTTCAATCGTGCGGTTGGTGTGATAGCCTTGGTCGACATAAAGCTTGTCAAACTCTGTGGCAAACTTAGCAAATGCTTTGTCAGCGTCGGAGAGTGCGCTGTCGCCCAAAATAGTTGCCAATTCCCGCGCTTCTCGCCCTTGTGCGACCCCTGCGTAGATTTGGTTCATCGTATCCGCATGGTCTTCACGGGTTTTGTCTGCGCCGATCCCTTTGTCTTTTAAACGAGACAACGAGGGAAGGATGTTGACTGGCGGTTGGATGCCTGCGTTGTAGATATCTCTCGAAAGAATGATCTGACCTTCCGTAATGTAGCCTGTAAGGTCGGGAATCGGGTGAGTGATGTCATCTTCAGGCATGGTGAGGATTGGAATCTGGGTGATCGATCCGTCTCTACCTTTAATACGGCCAGCTCTTTCGTAGATTTGGGAAAGGTCGGTGTACAGGTACCCTGGATAACCACGTCGTCCCGGAACTTCCTTACGCGCTGCGGAGATTTCCCGTAGGGCTTCTGCGTAGTTGGTCATATCGGTAAGGATAACCAAGACGTGCATGCCTTTTTCGAAAGCTAGAAACTCTGCTGCCGTTAAGGCCATTCGCGGAGTGGAAATTCGCTCGATCGCCGGGTCGTCTGCCAAGTTCATGAACAGTACGGCACGGTCGATGGATCCCGATGCGGTAAAGTCGTCGATGAAAAATTGTGCTTCTTCAAACGTAATCCCCATGGCTCCAAATACGACGGCAAAGTTTTCACCGGTGCCGAGTACTTTTGCTTGGCGCGCGATTTGTGCGGCTAAGTTGTTGTGAGGTAGCCCCGAGCTTGAGAAAATCGGTAATTTTTGACCACGAACTAGGGTGTTGAGCCCATCGATGGTGGAAACGCCGGTTTGGATAAACTCAGAAGGGTAGTTTCTCGAGAATGGGTTGATTGGAGCGCCATTGATGTCTAAACGCTCTTCTGGGATGATCTCCGGTTTGCCGTCGATGGGTTTACCCATCCCGTCAAAAACGCGACCGATCATGTCCGCCGATACCCCTAACTCCAGTGGTTTGCCCAAGAAACGCACAGTGGTGTCTCGAAGGTTGATCCCGGTGGAGCCTTCAAACAATTGGATCATCGCTTTATCGCCGTCGATTTCTAGCACGCGCCCGCGACGAGTTTCGCCGGTTTGCATGCGGATATCTACGAGTTCTTCATATTTAACGCCTTCGACGCCGTCAACCATCATAAGTGGGCCGACGACCTCTCGCACGGTTTGGTACTCTTTAAGCATCGTGGTCCCCCCTTTCAGTCAATAGTTGATCAACTTCTTGTGCGATTTCGACTTTAATATCGTCCATATAGGAGAGCTCGTCTTCTGGTACGAGTTTAAGTCTCGCGATCTTGTCGCGAACGGGCATATTCATCAGCTCTTTCAAGTATACGCCGCCTTCGAGTCCACGTTTGGATTGGATGTAGTACTCGAGGATGACAGCCATCATTTTATCTTGTTTTGCCAAAGAGCAATACGTGTCCGTTTCGTGGAACGCGTTTTGTTGTAGGAAGTCTTCACGCAAAGATTTTGCGACTTCGAGTTTTAATTGGTCCGATTCAGACAACGTGTCGCGCCCGACCAATCTAACAATCTCTTGAAGATCTGATTCTTCTTGTAACAAGGACATCGCGTCTCTTCTGTTGTCCGAGAACTGAGGATCGATGTTTTCATCAAAATATCTATCCATTTTCGCTTGGTACAAGGAGTAAGAACTCAACCAGTTGATGGCTGGGAAGTGTCGAGCATAGGATAGTGCGTAGTCCAATCCCCAGTATACCTTTACGATACGCAACGTGGATTGGGTGACTGGCTCAGAGGTATCTCCACCTGGAGGTGATACGGCTCCAATGGCGGTTAATGCGCCTTCGCGGCCATCTGTCCCTTCACAGACCACGCGACCTGCTCGCTCGTAGAATTCAGCGATACGGCTGGAGAGGTAAGCTGGGTAACCTTCGTCACCAGGCATCTCTTCCAAACGTCCGGACATTTCACGTAGTGCCTCAGCCCAGCGCGATGTGGAGTCTGCCATAAGCGCTACAGAGTAACCCATGTCTCTGAAGTACTCCGCTATGGTAATACCGGTGTAAATCGACGCCTCGCGCGCAGCTACCGGCATGTTGGATGTATTTGCGATCAGAACGACTTTGTTCATCAAGGATTCGCCGGTGTTTGGATCGATGATTTCCGGGAATTCTTTGAGTACGTCCGTCATTTCGTTTCCGCGCTCGCCACAACCGACGTATACGACGATTTCAGCGTCCGCCCATTTTGCCAATTGGTGTTGGATGACGGTTTTACCTGATCCGAACGGGCCAGGAATCGCAGCAGTTCCGCCTTTTGCCACTGGGAAAAAGGTATCGATGATACGTTGTCCCGTGATGAGCGGTTTATCTGGGTCGATTTTTTCTTTGTATGGACGGCCTAAACGCACCGGCCATTTTTGCATCATTTGGAGTTCCGAGGTTTTACCATCTTTACCTTCGATGACACACACGGTGTCGACGATGGTGAACTCGCCACTCTTAATGGATTTTACAGTTCCTGAGATCCCGTGTGGCACCATGATGCGGTGCTCGACGGTGGTGGTTTCTTGAACGACGCCGACGATATCGCCTGAAACGACCGCATCGCCAACTTTAACTTTAGGTTCAAACAGCCATTTCTTTTTGCGGTCTAAGGAATCGACCGATGCACCTTTGACTAAAAAGTCGCCAGAAGCTGCTTGTAGTCTTTCGAGTGGGCGTTGAATCCCATCGAACATCTCTGACACGAGGCCAGGTCCGAGTTCGACGGAAAGCGGGGCGCCTGTCGTAGCGACGGGCTCGCCCGGGCCGATACCGGTGGTTTCTTCATAAACCTGTATGGAGGCTCGGTCCTCGCGCATCTCGATGATTTCTCCGATGAGCTTATTATCTGAAACTTCTACGACGTCATATATATTGGCATCTTCCATGCCCTCAGCGACGACGAGAGGCCCAGATACTTTGATGATTTTTCCTATTTTCAATAGAAGTCCTCTCCTTTACAGTATATTCGTACCAACGGCTTTTTCAACGTTGGTGTTAATGGCAGCTTTCCCAATGCCTAGACTTCCCTGGTTGCTAGGGATCAGTATGACCGCCGGCACCAACGCGTTTTTATATCGGTTGATGGTTTCAGGGATGGTTTCCGCCAGTTGTTCGGTAACAAACAACACGCCGTAACCGTTTTTGGCTGCGTTATCCAGAGCGTTGCGCGTTTCTTCACGTCCTATTGGCGTGAAGACGTCAACGCCTATGGTTTTAAAACCAAGAACTGAATCGCGATCGCCAATGACTCCGATTTTATACATAAAGCTCACGCAACCTTTCTCGGATGGATTCCGTTGGTATATCGTTTAGCTTTGACCCCAGGACGATCCGAAGATTTTTGATCTCGGTTTCTTTGGCGATAGCATAGCCAAATAAAGGTTCTGGTCCCGTTAAAATGTTTCGCGACTCCTGCGCCAACGCAACGATGTAGTTATCCATTTCTTTATCGAATTCCGATAGAACATTGGTCTCTCCATAGCTATCCAACGCTTTTTTCACGTAGTCTGCAATGGGGAATCGGTTCACTTTGACTTTTAGGATGTCAACGGAATCGTTGTAGGATGCCATCAGTTCTTGAACCGGTAGGTTTCCACCTTCCACCAACACATCGTCGAGAAATGCCATAGGCTTGTTTTGTTTCTTTGCTCTCAACAAAGTTTTCAAGTTCGTGAAGTCGATAGAATCCTGTGCGTATCGGATAAACAGCGGCACATCTAACTCTTTTGCCGTGTGTAACAACTCGCGGAAGTAGTAAGCGTCAAAGATGATGTCGATGCGCTGGGGGTCTTTTTTCTCTTCGTAGTCCTCCAGTACCGCACGTACTGCATCTGCGCCAAATCCTGTTTCAAGCTTGATGCCTCTATCCGAAAAGAGCTCCCTCAGGTTTTTTTGATCACTGCTGCCCACTGGGATCAATAGCTGATCCATAGATTCGCCGGTGATGCGCTCTTTTGCTAATACTTTCAGGTTGTGATAATAATACTTTATGCCGGTTAGATCGATAACCTCATGATCGTTGGACACATCGTAGAGTTCTTTGTAGACTCTTTCGAGTTCCTTTGATAGTGCGATCTCGTAGTGCGCCGGCGTCTCGATAAGCCCGGTGTACTGTGAGTACTGGGTTTCTTGTAGTATTTTTAAAGCTTCCTCGATGTTTGTCGCATCGATCAGTCGCTCCATCGTTTGGGATCTGAGCAAGCCTTTTTCAAATACTCGGATTCTCGTTGACGCATGAATATAATCGTCTCGTCTCATGGCGTCCTCCTATTTCTTCGCTAAAAGCTTGTGTACTTCACCCTCTAGGTCATCTTTTAAATAGTCGACCAGCTGATTGAAATCGTAATTGATCCTCATGCCCTTTTCCTCAATCTGAAAACCCGATGTGAGGGTGTCGGACTCCTGAATGTTTCCCTTCACCAATGTAGAAAGGGAAGCTTTCTTGCCTTTTGGGACGATGACTTGCGCATCCTTGGACAGACTGACTTCGGCAAGTCTTGCATTTATCGTCTCACCCAAGGTTTTATCGTCCATTTTTGCAAGTTCTTCTTTCGCTTTTACAAACACGCGAGCGATGACCGTGCGCTGGGCGCCTAGTATTTCATCTCGCGCTCGAAGCTCTCCATTTGCGATGACCCTCTCCTTGATTTGTCCGGCTTCGCGGCTGGCGCGCTCGAGGATTTTTTCTACCTCGGTGGTCGCCGCGCGAAGTTGGCCGTCGACTATGGCTTGCTTCTTAGCGTTCGCTTCCTCTAAAATGCTTTGCACTTCGGCTTGGGCGTCGTCCAGGATTTTTTGGGTGATATTGTCTAAGTTTGACATGAAATCCCTCCTTAGATCCCGTTTCGACTAGACTAGATTGATTAAAATCAACGAAGTGACGAATGCTAGGATGGCGTAGGTTTCTACCATGACCGCGTAGATGATCCCTTTGGTTTGTTCGTCTTCGTTCTTAGCTAGGATGTTGATCCCACCTATGGATACGCGACCTTGTGCAGGAGCGGAAGTCAATCCGACGATGCCTACTGGCAAGCAAGCCATAAGAATTGCTAGACCTGTTTGCAATGGCATGTTTGGTGTCAATTTTCCAAGACACATCAATCCAATAACGAAACCGTACAGCCCTTGTGTACCTGGTAGCAATTGAAGGACCAAAGATTTACCGAATTTTTCCGGCTCTTCGATGATGACAGCAGACGCTGCTTCCCCAGCAATTCCTACACCTTTTGCCGATCCCGTACCGGATAGGAATACCGCAAGCGATGCTCCCAAAATTCCCATGACGAAACCGCCGTATTCAACAAACCACGCTCCAAATGTGTTAGCCATTTCTTTTCTTACCCTCCTAAATTTTTACTCAATATTGATATATTTTTCTTTGCTTCTGAATTTGCGGAAAGGACGTCCTCCGCCTTCGTAGAACTTTCCAAAGAACTCAACGTACTGTAATCTCATCGTATGAACGTAAGCGCTCAACATGCTCAAAAAGACGTTGAAGAGTTGGAAGAGCACAAAGACGATGATGCCTCCGATAATCCCTGGCACACCTGATCCCCAAAGCATTTTGACGATCATGTTGATGGCGACGGCAATGTAACCACCGGAAAGACCTAGCGCCATAAGTCTGGTATAACTGACCAAGTCTCCAATGTACGAGGTGATGCCATAAAGATTGTAAACACCCCAGATCACTCGCGGTACCGGCTTTTCTTCGTCCCTTGCTGAGAAGAGAATAACGCCAACCATACCGATGATCATCACCCACATGCCGACGGTTTTAACCATCGGTGGGAAGCCCGCCATGCCCGCGCCGATGAACAACCCTGCACCTATAAGGGCCATGTACCAAAACAGGACATCGTAAATGGCACCCATCGGATCTTTGTCGCGTATGCGCATATAGGCAAGGATTGCCATCCCGAAGAAAACGTGGATCAGACCCATGACGATGGATAAGGCGACCAATAACACGTAATCCGTGTTCGTGTCAATCAACGGTTTCCATGGCATGGTGACCAGATCGCCAAAGAAACTGGCGTAGATACATCCCCAAATGATGATGGAAACGCTCAAGGTCTGGAAAAACTTCACCATCACCCTCATGCCTTCTTTGAATTTCAACATTTGCAAGGCGAGGGTGGTGCCGATGAGCATAATGAGCCCATAGGCGATATCTGCTGCCATCATTCCAAAGAACACCCAGTAAAACGGTGCCATCAACGGTGTCGGATCGACTTCGTTGTATTTCGGAAGGGCGTATGTTGCGACGATGGGTTCAAAATAGCCGACAAGTTTGCCGTTTTTCAGCATAATCGGTACATTTTCGTCGTCTCGAGCTGCGTCCTCAGTTTGAAGATAGTATGCATTGCCCACGTTTTTCTGGATCGTTTGTTCAAACTCCTCGTACTTATCCGTGGGTATGTAACCCGCCATGAACGTGACGTTCTTGGATTGTAGGAAGTTGGATTGAGTGGACTCCTGTAGGATGCGGTTGCTTAAATAATCCGACGCGATCTGAAGCTCCAACAAGTACTCTTGTGAAAGAGCGGTCATCTCGTGGGTCAGTCTTTCGATTTCGACTTGCACCTCTGAGATCATCTTGTTGTTGTGATCGATTTCATCCTTCGGCGTTCGTTGGCCTTTGAGTTCGACAGAGGTAAAACTGTTGCGTCTAAGCGCATCGAGCACCTCATCATGGTCGACATTATTTGTGATAATGAACACAAAGGCATTGTTTGAATCGGAAGACACGTGTTCAAAATAAGTGTATTCCATTTTAGCCAGTTCGTGATTCAACGGTTCTCTGAATTTCTTTGGAACACTGCCGGTGAACACAATACCTTGTTGTAATTTTTGGATTTCAGATGGATCGAAATCCATTGTCACCCAATGGGACCATTCCACATTGGAGGTTTCAAGCTCTTCTTTTTTTGAGATCTGCTGTTCTAAATGCTCGTGTTTCATGAGTATTTTACGATAAGCCCCTTCAAAATCAAAGGACTGTGCCCGACTTTCCATAGCATCGTAACTCATGGATGGCGTTTCTACTTGGTAGGCCGCCAAGCCTTTTGGCTTTTCCACATAAGCACTTAGGGTGTTAATCGCCCAATCCACCCGGTTTAGCTTTTCTGTCCAAGCGACTACCTCTTTTGATGGATCCTGAAGCTCTATGGCTTCTTCTTCCATTTCTGAAAGATCGGAAAAGTGAACGTATTTAAACTTTTGAAGATCTCGCAGCAAATCGTTTTTGTCCCTGGAAAAGAGCGTGAGTTGGAACTGGGACATATTAACTATTGCCATATGCCTTCACCCTTTCCACCACAAATCCTACTGCCTCTTTCAGCGCCCCATCCTTAGTATCGATAAAGGATTTGGCTTCCTTCGATGCTTTGTCAAGTTGAGGAGCAGCAATTTCTTCCCCTTCTTGCATAGCAATCGCTTTCAACCGAGATGCCTCGTCGTTGGCTTCGCTGAGCTTTTGTGCCGCTCCAGCTTCCGCTTCCAAACGCGCTTCCTCCACAATGCGTTTCGCATCGATCCGAGCCTGTGCAATCATCTCCTTGGCTTTTTCTTCTGCATCTTGTACAGCCTGAAAAGCTTCTCTTGCCATAGTCTCACCACCTTCTTTGCTGCGTTATTATAATACATTATACCTAATCGGCAACCATTGTTCAATAGATAACGACACTATTTTGGCATAAATTAAATTTTTTTCACTTAATTTTCGCAACTATAGCATCGTTACCCTATCATCTATCTATTTGGTGCCAAATAATCGGTCGCCTGCATCGCCGAGTCCAGGCAAAATATAAGCGTGATCGTTGAGTTCCCGATCGAGCGCCGCCACGTAGATCTCCACATCTGGATGATCGTTTTGGAGCACAGCCACCCCTTCAGGCGCTGCGATGATGCACAAAAATTTGATGTTTGTTACACCCCTCGCTTTGACTGCACTAATGGCTGCCGATGCGGATCCCCCTGTAGCAAGCATCGGATCGAGGACGTACATGATTCGCTCCTGAGCGTCTCCTGGTAGCTTACAATAGTACTCCACTGGCTGCAGGCTATCGGGATCTCGATACAAGCCGACGTGACCTACCCTCGCTGCTGGAATGACGTTTAGCATGCCATCAACCATACCCAGCCCTGCGCGCAACACCGGCACGATGCCAAGTTTTTTCCCTGAAATGAGATAACCCTTTGTCGTTTCCATCGGGGTTTCCACTTCCACTTCTTCACTGGGCAGATCCCTAGTCACTTCGTAAGCCATAAGTGTGGATACTTCCTCCACCAACTGACGAAATTCTTTGCTGCCTGTGTTTTTGTCCCTTAGAAGGGTGAGTTTGTGTTTGATCAACGGATGATCAAAAACCGTTACTTTGCTCATAGTTCCTCCACGCGCTCTATTTTGTCAATACGCGTTTGATGTCTACCCCCATCAAAATCGTGGGCGAAAAACGTATCGACAATGTCCTTTGCCACCTCTATGCCAATCACTCTGCCACCTAGACACAGAATGTTCGCATCGTTGTGTTGACGACAAGCCTTCGCCGAGTAAGTATCCCCACAAAGCGCAGCACGAATCCCCTTCACCCGATTGCAGGCGATGGATATCCCAATACCCGTCCCGCAAACGGCGATCCCTTTGTCGACAGCACCTTCTAACACGGCTTTTGTCAGCTTTGCCGCATAGTCTGGATAGTCGACCGAAGATTCTTCTGTCGTACCAAAATCCACCACTTCATAACCTTTATCGACAAGGTGTGCCTTGACGATTTCCTTCATCGCGTATCCGCCGTGGTCAGCGGCCATGCCAATGATCTTAACGTCCATCCGCTCCCTCCTTTGTCAAATGTCTAATCAATCCTTCCAATTGCTCCGCTGTCTGTCGATAGACCGACAGGGATCCTCCATAAGGGTCTGCTACATCCCCTGGGACGCCCGTAACGTAACTGATGATCGTATGGGCCTTACCCGACCCAAATCGAGCGTCGATCATCTCCTTATGAGCAATGCCCATGGTTAATATTACATCGGCCCAGCGGTATAGTGCCTCGCTCATCCCTTGTGGTTGGTGATTGGAAATGTCCAACCCTCTTTCCGCCATGGCGAGCACCGCATTTCTTGATGCTCGATCTCCGCCGGGGTAAAGCCCCGCCGACTGAATGATGGCATTTGGTAGCTCGGCTTTTCCGATGGCCTCTGCCATCGGCGATCGACAGGTATTTCCCGTACACACAAACAGTATATTGGTCATAGATAGGTCACCCTTCCATTTGCCGCTTTTTTGATGCGGTTCATCAGACTGAGTCCAAAACCTACCTCTTCTACCCCTTCGCCTAAAATTACATCGACACCCGCACGATCAAAGGTACGCAAATGTTCAAAGAGCACCCGTCCCATTTGAGACAAGTCGGCTTTGTCCCCCAAGCTCAAAAACAGATCCGCTTGAGGAAACAGGGCTTGAGATTGGAAACTCATGATACCTACCTTCATACCCATTTTTCGATACTGATCCCCCATTTCTTTCAAGGCCTGGCGTGTTTTGGGAGATTCTCCAACCACCACTTTAAATGTGGCTTTAGGGGCATAATGCGCATACTTTTGTCCAGGTGATCGAGGCTTTGCTTCACTGATCAGCCCCGGATCCATAGCAACTTCTGGCAAGTAGACTTGCAGGCTCTCTTGAGTGAATAATCCCGGCCGCAATATCGTGACGGGCTGAGTCGTCACGTCGACGACGGTGGATTCGATGCCGATACGGGATGGTCCACCATCGATGACACAAGCAATTCTCCCCCTCATATCTGCCAGCACATCGAAGGCATTTGTTGGAGAAGGCCTGCCAGAGACGTTGGCCGATGGGGCAGCCAAAGGTCTACCTGTTTTTTTGATGATCTGTTGGGCGATCGGATGGGATGGCATGCGAATCGCCACAGTGTCACCGCCACCAGTGACCACGTCGGGAACCAAGCTTGAGCGCTTAAAGATCAACGTCAAAGGACCAGGCCATAGCGCCTCCATCAACCTTCGACCCTCTTCAGGGATCGAGGCGACCAAAGGCGTTACCTCTTCGATGGATTGGACGTGTAAAATCAGCGGATTGTCCACAGGGCGGTTCTTCGCTTCAAAAATCTTTAGACAAGCTTCTGGGTTGAGCCCATCAGCCGCCAAGCCATAAACCGTTTCCGTGGGAATCGCGACTAACTCTCCAGCGCGAAGAAAACTCGCTGCGCAAGAGATTCCTTCGTCGTCATTACCATCTACTTTATATACCTGAGTATCCATCGCCGTCTTTTCCTCGAATTGATTATTTTTTGACATACCAAATATCATATCATAACTCCTCGGATTGTTAAAGGATTATTTTTTAGCGGAATGATTTTTCATTTCCTTTTTGACGTACTCCGTCGGACTACTGCCAAACTCTTTGACAAACGCCCGATAAAAGGAACTGTAATTACCAAATCCATAGGATTCGCTCACCGTTTCTGCACTGACCCCTGCGAGAAGTTCCTGCTTTGCTAAAAACAACCGCTTTTTAATAATGTATTGGTAGATGGTAATGCCCAATGTATTGGTGAATAATTTTGACAGGTGAGATTTGCTGACGTAGAGGGCGTTGGTAATCTCTTCGATACTCAACCTCTCCCCGATGTGGTCGGAGATGTAGGAGATAGTTCGAGTGATCAGGTCGTTTTCTTCGATAGCGTGGCCTGTGATGACAGGTCGCTGATAGATTTTCGCCTTTGTCACGTTGATGAGTAGTTCTGCAATGTAAGCATCGGTTAATAACTCTGACCCATAGTCGTTGACCTTTCTTTGAGCCAAGATCATTTGCAATAATCGAGTCACCGACCGAAACATCTCAGGAGATGTGCGCAAATAGTTGTCAATGAAGTTGATATTGGCAAAGGTCAAGGCGAGGTTGGTCTCATCGGAGGAGAGTTTTTTTAAATAATCCGCGGTGATCCACAAGACGTAGCGCTCATAGGGAATTTTAAAATTATGCACTTTGGCACCGTGTATCTGCCCTGGACGCATGAGCAGTACATCACCAGGTCGCAACGGATAGGTGATCCCATCAATGGTGTAATCCACTGCTCCAGAGACAAAAGCATACAGTTCATAATATTTATGGTTGTGACCATCCACTCTCATCTCCTCAGACATCGGCCAAGGCTCTTCGTTGATGTAATAGAAGATATCGTATCCTTTTTTGGTCATTTGCGGTTTGGGATAAAAAATCATCGGTTGTATTCGGCTCATGTGACCTCCAATCTGCATTTTTCAACACTTTACCTTAACTTTACATAAATTTTGCTTTTAGTTCATCTACAAACCCTTCTTTTGGACGATTTGCAAGGTTAAATGGACATAATCGTATTCCTCCAACTTTTCAGAGGATTTATAATAGACTTATCACATCCCCAAAGGATGCACATGACAGTCCCTTTCGTCTACTATACCACTTGGGAGGTAATAATTGAAAGCACCCATTCAAATAACTGAAACCTTTATTCAAGGAAAGCAAGGCGTCCCTCTTCTTTGCGAAGATGCCATCGTCGCCAACGGCAGGTTCTATGCCGTCATTGACGGCGTGACGTCAAAGTCCGATTTTGACTACAGAGGCAAAACCACTGGAAAACTCGCCGCAGAGTTGATCGCTGAAACGTTAGACGATATCCCATTGGATGCCACACTCGACCAATTGGTTTCCAGTGTCAATAGTAAGTTTCATGCCTTCTACACAAATGTCAATTTCCCCTATGATCAATCCGAGAAGGGGTTACAAGCAGCAGCGGCAATCTACTCGCCTTTTTATGAAGAAGTGTGGATGATCGGCGACTGCCAGGTTCTCTTGGACGATGTGAATTTTTTCAACACCAAGCGTTCCGACGATATTTTAGGAGAAATGCGCTCTCTGTTTCTTACCATCCGAAAAGATAGCAAAGGAGAGCTAACCGACACTGACATCGCCGAGGGGCGATCTCTCATCCTCCCACGCATCCTCGAGTCGACGCGCTTTGCCAATCGAGACGATACGCCATACGGTTATTCCGTCTTTAATGGCGAACCCATCCCAAAATCACTAATCCGGGTGATTGCTGTCGGCGATGCTAAACAATTGGTGATGACCAGTGACGGCTACCCCAAAGTCTTTGATACTTTGGTGGAATCCGAAAGCTACCTCCAGTACACTTTGCGCACCGATCCACTGCTCATCAAACAACACCCGATGACAAAAGGGATGAACTCAGCCCATCTCTCCTACGATGACCGCGCCTACCTTCGCTTGCGATTACAACCCGACGACGAGGAAACGCTATGACTTACAACGAATTTTACACCGCTTTCATAGAGAGGGCCCATCAAGCCTTTCCGGTGTGCCACAGAGGGTACTACGATCGCTTCTCTTGGCTTCCTGAAAACTCTCTGGAAATCATCAAATCCTCAATCGATCGAGGCTACTATTTTATGGAGATCGACATCCAACAAACCCGAGATGGCCAATTAGTGTTGATGCACGATGAAACCATCGATCGAATGACCACAGGGACAGGGGCGATTAGCGAACTCACCCTAGCGGAAATCCAATCCTACTGGCTCTACGAATACGACGGTTCTACAAAAACACCAACCACTTTTAAGGTGCCCTCTCTACGAGAGGTATTGGTCGCCGCCAAAGGCAAAGGGCTTTTTAACATCGACAAAGGTTGGGAATATCGCAAGCCCTTCTACGACCTACTCGTCGAACTCGACTGTTTTGAAACGGTGATCATCAAAAGCGAAGCGCCTACAGATGAAATCGCTGATTTTCTTAAACACGCCAATCCGCGTTTCCAGTATATGCACAAGATTTTTGATCGAGACGTCCAACACATCGATTCCATCCACAACGCGTTAAAACCTCTGGTGTACGAACTGTCTTTCTTCGATCTCGGGGAGGCGATCGTTCAACCCCACTTTATTGAAAGGCTAAAACAAAAATCAAATGTCTGGATCAACGCCCTCAACGTGTCAAAAAACGCTGGACACAACGACGAGCTCGCCTTGATCAACCCTGATTTAGGGTGGGGAACTCTCTTGAACTTTCACCCCCAATTTATCCAGACAGACTACGCTTCCGAATACGTACTGTATCGCAACAAGAAAAACATCACCATGGGCATCAACTCCCATGTTGAAATAAAATAAAACCAATCTTATGGAGGTTAACATGAAAAAGAAAATCATCGCACTATCATTGGCAACACTTATGCTGTTATCTGCTTGTGGCGCTCCGACATCTAAAGAACCCGCAAAAGAAGGCGCTACCACCGCCCAATCACCAGCCGTTTCTGAAGAGGTCTTAACCGCAAAGCCAACTGGTGAAAAAATCGTCGTCGCTACGAACAACACCGGTGACGGCCGAGACGCTTGGCTAAAAGACAAAGCCACCGCCGCTGGGTTCAATATCGAAGTCGTAGGCCTAGGCGGAGGCGAAATCACCGCACGTATCATCGCTGAGGTGTCCAATCCGACCATTAACGTGGCTTGGGGGCCTTCTGAGGACCAATTCACCTCTATGCTCGACGCCAAGGCACTTGCGCCATTTGTACCCACTTGGAAAGAGGAAGTGGCTGGTGCTGGTAAAGAAAACGGCCATTCTTGGGCGTATGAAATCCAACCTAAGTTTTGGCTGGCAAACCCGACGACCTACACCGTTGACACCGCTCCAAAAACCGTAAACGACCTTTGGGAAAAACCAGAATTTCACGGTAAATACGCCGTTCCCGTCAACTTCTCCGGCAATACCAACCGCGCCATCATCGCCAGCATCCTAACCCAATACTTGGATGAATCCGGTGATCTCGGCGTTTCTGCAGAAGGATGGGCGGCGATTAAAAGCTTCTTTGATCACGGCTACAAAACCCCAACCGGGGAAGACGACTTCCAAAACATGGCCGATGGCAAAGTGCCAATCACCTATGTTTACGCCGCTGGTTTAAAGAAAAAAATGGAGTCATTTAATGTGGAACCCCTGATCATCATCGACGAGAAGGGACAACCGACAAACTCCAACCAACTCGGCGTCATCAACAATAAAAACGAAGCTCAATTGGAAGAGTCCATGCGCTTTGCCAATTGGTTGGGCTCTGCTGAGATCATTGGCGCTTACTCCCAAGAAAACGGCAATATGGTCGCCAACAAAGCCGCTTCCGATCAAATGATTCCAATGATCAAAGATCTCGCTACAAAATACAAGGCACAAGACATCGACTGGTCAATCGCCAATCCAAAGATGGATGACTGGGTCGCTAAAATCCAATTGGAAATCTATTAAACGGCTCGGGCGGTGGGATTTAAACCAACCGCCCGCCTTTCTAACATAAGAAGAGCACTATGGATAGCACGATACAAATCGAACATATTGAAATCAAATTTGGTGACTTCGTTGCGATCAAAGACCTTTCTTTGACAATCAACAAAGGCGAATTCTTTACTTTCCTCGGCCCTTCAGGATGTGGCAAAACCACTACCCTTCGCGCCTTGGCAGGGTTTATCACCCCGACAAAAGGCAAAATCATCGTCAACGGAGAAGACATCACCCACAAACCCATCGAAAAAAGGGGTATTGGCATGGTGTTCCAAAGCTACGCTCTGTTTCCGACCATGACCGTTCGCCAAAACATCACCTTTGGACTGGAAGAAAACAAATGGGAAAAATCTCGGATCGATAAACGGGTACAAGAAGTCGCCGCTATGGTCAACCTCACAGAGGAACAACTGAACAAAAACGTATCTGCTCTGTCTGGCGGTCAACAACAACGTGTCGCGATCGCGAGAGCATTGGCGCTGGAGCCCGAAATCATCGTTCTCGATGAACCCCTTTCAAACCTCGACGCGAAGCTGAGAAAATCCCTGCGCATGGATTTAAAGCGCATACAAAAAACCTCAGGTACCACGATGATCTACGTGACCCACGATCAAGAAGAGGCATTGACCTTATCGGATCAAATCGCCGTCTTTAACAACGGCTACATCGCACAAGTGGGTACACCTCGCGAGATCTACTCTCACCCTGCCAATGAATTTGTCACCACATTTGTCGGCGACGCTGCGCTGCTCGGTCCTGATGACCTCGCACAGTTGGTCAATGAGAACGCCGATTTTAAACCTGAGCCAAACCGTCGCTACTACATCCGATCCGAAAACGTCCACCCGCTGAGAGACGGCGAAGACAGCACCGACTACTACCTCATCAACGGGGAGTTCTTTATCGAAGAATTCTACGGAAACACCTCTCGCCGCACCTATCGCATAGGAAATGACGAAATTCGCAGCACGGAAGTGATTAA
Source organism: uncultured Peptoniphilaceae bacterium (assembly GCA_964533865.1). Classification (GTDB taxonomy): domain Bacteria; phylum Bacillota; class Clostridia; order Tissierellales; family Peptoniphilaceae; genus CAZHRC01. The sequence goes on along the minus strand of CAZHRC010000007.1, from coordinate 77,865 downwards.
CAACACCCTCCACGGTCAACCTGGCGAAGTCATCCCCTTGAAAATCCGAAAAGGCAATCTGATCAGTTTCGAGGTGGAATAATGGAAAACATCAACTATCAAAATAGACAGCGCATTGGTTATCTGTTGATCTCCGCGATCATTATCTGGTTGGTGTTCACGTTTCTCATTTTCCCAAACCTCAACTTGCTCAAACAAACCTTGATGCCCGATGGCGCTCTTGACCTCAAACCGATTACCGCTGTGTTTAAGTCTGCAAGGGTTCAAAAGAGTTTGTTTAACTCCCTCTTACTCGGCCTATGTCTGGCGATTACCGACAATATCTTGGGGATCTTTGAGATATTGTGTCTCGACTACTTCGAAATCAAAGGGCGTAAATGGCTAAACATCGCCTACCACTCCCCACTGATCTGCAACGGCATGGTATTGGTCACCGCCTATTACTTCATGTTGGGTCAGGATGGATTTATCACCGCAAACCTTCTGAAGATCTTTCCAAACCTTCCACCGACTTGGTTTATCGGTTTTCTCCCCGTCCTTTTTGAGATGACCGTATCGGGTACATCAAACCACATTTTGTTTGTCCGATCCGCCCTTAATTCCATCGACTACCAAACCATAGAAGCCGCTCAAAACATGGGCGTCAAGTGGACGCGGATCCTCTCAAAAATTGTGATTCCCGTGCTAAAACCCTCCATATTCGCAGCTGCCATATTGGGATTTATTACAGGGATCACTTCCTTTGCGACGCCACGGGTTTTAGGCGGACCGGAGTTTGAAACGATCAACCCATTGATCCTCTCCTTCTCCAATACCTTGACGACGCGCAACTACGCTGCCGTGTTAGCGATTTTCCTCGGTATCTTGACGATTGTCGTCTTATCGATTTTTAACTCTATCGAAAGCAAAGGGAATTACTTATCGGTATCCAAAGTCAAAACGCCCCTAAAGCGACAAAAAATTGAAAACCCTATGGTCAATGCCATCGTTACAGGCTTGGCGCATCTCTTCGCGTTAATCCACGTGATTCCACTGGTTTTTATCGTCATTTTCTCCTTTATGTCCGTTTCCAGCCTCTACTCTGGCACCATCGACATCGCATCCTTTAGCTTGGCAAATTACGCCACCGTATTCAACTCCGTTTCAGGATTGAAGCCTGTGTTGACGAGTTTGATCTACGGCTTTGTCGCGGCGCTCATCATCGTCGCTCTCATGCTCTTTGTCGCGCGTATCGTGACTAAGCACAAAAACAAAGCCACTCAATTGTTGGAATTCGCCATGCAGATCCCTTGGTTCTTGCCAGGAACACTGGTGGCTCTGGGTATCGTTATGACCTTTAACAAACCTAGCCCCCTCCTTTTGGGCATGACCTTGACAGGCACTCTATTTGCCTTGCTCATCGGCTATTTGATCACCAAAACCCCTTATACCTTCCGTATGGTAAAGGCCTCCTACTACGCCCTAGACGGCTCATTGGAAGAAGCAGCAAAAAATCTGGGTGCAACACCTTTTTCGACCTTTCGAAAGGTTATCTTCCCCATCCTATTGCCGGCAGCCCTTTCGGTTTTCCTCTTGAACTTCATCGGGTTATTAACCGAATACGACGTCTCTGTGTTTTTGTTCCACCCGCTTTACCAACCACTAGGCGTCGCCCTCAATGCAGCGACCATGCCAGAAGCCTCACCGGATGCGAGAATGCTGACCTTCGTCTATTCCGTCATCGTCATGATCGTCTCTTCCATCGCCATTTACATGGTCTATGGTCGTAAAGGAAAGAAGAATCACGTTTAATACCTGTGATGACACACTGGCACAATATCTCACCTTCACCATCATCTCGGTGTGCATCCCGCCTATGATCCACCGAGGTGATCAGCTCTATATGATAGCTGACCATGCAAAACACCGCCAAAACTCTGAGGGTTTTGGCGGTGCATTAATCTCTTGATCATTTGGCGAAAAGCACATAACGATTCATGGCGTGACTACATTCTCTGTGCTTCACGATCCTTTTTAATCAACTTTCGAATGGCATCGATGGCCACCGTCGTCGCCAAGTCTGTATCCTCAGTCGGAATGTTTTCAAGACCTGCTTTAAGTCGCTCTTGGTTATTGATGGCGGCGAGTACCGTTCCCGACCGACACCCTAAATAGGCGGACACGATAAATAGACAGGAAGACTCCATTTCACTCGCTAAACACCCGGATTTCAACCAAGCGTTCCACTTATATAAAAGCATATCAGCCACCGGTTTGGTCTCAGGTTGGTGTTGACTGTAAAAAGAGTCCTTGCATTCCACAACGCCAATATGACGTCTCAACCCTCGCTCGTCAGCGCTTTCGATCAGAGCTTGCATCACATCGTAGTTTGGCACCGCCGGAAATTCAATAGGCGTATACTCCACAGTCGTCCCTTCTTTTCGAATGGATCCGTTGGGGATCACCAAGTCCCCTGGGATCACGTCGAGTGCCATACCCCCACAGGTACCTACTCGGACGAAAGTGTCCGCACCAGCCTTGTAAAGTTCTTCAATAGCGATAGCGCACGAAGGCCCGCCAATCCCCGAAGATGTGGTGGAGACGACAACCCCATCAAGGGTTCCCGTCCAGGTTTTATACTCTCTGTTATAAGCCACGAGCACGGGATCCTCCAGCCTCGCAGCGATTTTATCCGTCCGCCCAGGGTCTCCAGGGATGATCACATAGCGCCCAACATCCCCTTTTTTGATCTTCAAATGAAATTGTAGGTCGTCTAAAATGCCTTTACTCATGATTGGATTCCTTTCTTAGCCGTGGTTTGGTATATGCCCCTCAGACGGAAAACCGCCTGTTATAGTCACAATCATCATACCAAAATTATAGCATGGGAAAAGGGTTTCGACAATTTCGAAACCCTTAGTTACACTTCTTCTCATTAGTTCTTTCACAGTCACCGATCTTTAATCTCCAATGGGAAACGCTCAAGCAACACCATCCCAAAGCCTTGTGAGGATCATTCCACAACTACATGCTTTAAATTGTTGATCGATGTTTCGTGAGCTCTGTTTTCGTAGACTGTCATCACCTCTCGTAGCTCTGGAGTCACATGAATGATCTGATCCGTGTGGATATCTGCGATACGCTCATCCACCCAGGGTACAGGAGGTTCGTTCACATCCTTCACCACAGGAGCATAGCCAATCGCATAGCCTTCTTTCGAGAGTTTAATCAAGTAAGATTGATCATAACTTTGATATTCTAGACCGAGTGGTTCAATCGCCAATCCCGGCTGCGTCGCTGCCTCAATCACCTCTGATGCTTTCGCCGTCAAACCTTCAAAAGTCGGATACACCCCTTCAAAACGCGATGACTTAATGGATAAATCCAAATCTTGAATACGCACCATAATGTACCCTGCGGGTTTTCCTCCGTCTTCAAGGCTGATCAGGCAGCCATTATTCAACCCACCATGATCATGAGTCGCCAGTGTGGTTGCAATCGTCACATCTTTCCCCCATCCTTTCGTCATCCTATCGCTCTGCTTTTTTACGATATAGTCGCGTAGGTACACCTCCCAATTTCGAGTCATCAGCTTTTTCGCCTCTTCCACACCTGTTAGCTTACGCTCAAACACAAAATTTTTTTCTCGACGAAACAACAAAAAAGTCCCATCGTCCGACGGCGTCCAATCCACTTGAACCAACACCCCGATGTTCTTGTACTCCTCATCGTAGTAATGGTAATAGCGCTCAATTCTCTCTTCACTGGAATCGTAAAAACCTCTTTCGCTATAATACGCATCAACCGCTTTTTGTATGCGCATTATCTCTGTGCTATTTTCACTATGGGGTTTTGCTTGGCAACTCGTCAATCCTAAGATCATCAACGAAAGTATGATAAATAAGATTTTGCCCTTCATTGGGAACTTGATCATACGTCTCCCTCCTCAACCTATCTTTCGTGCATCACACTGCCTTTTTTCTCCGTCTCCAAGGGTTGCAATCCAGCCTCCACAACATTAGAATACTATTGATTTCACAGAAATCCCTGTCCTATTTCTTATCAATTCCTTAATTTTTTCTTAACGTTGCTTCGGCAGCAAAAGTTCACTCTTTACCCTATCGCCTTCGACCCTAATCGAAAAAGTCCCACCGAGATGACGCGTCAAGTCTTCGACGATGGATAGACCCAATCCCGATCCGGCGTTTTCGATTTTCTTTCGCTCAACAGATCCTCGATAGAACTTCCGAGACGCTTTATGTAAATCAAACGCATCTGAAAACGCATTGGACATCATTAACGAGATCCTGTCCGATAATTCGCAGCAGGTCAGTTGAATTGCGGTATGGGGCTTGGCATAGTTTAACGCATTTTTCATCAAATTATTGAGAATCCTCAACACCTTCTCCCCATCGGTCATTATGGTCATATCGCCTTCGATGGACACTTCTAATCGGTAGTCCTGTTGCACCGCCAACGGTCGCCATTCTTCCTGCCACTGTTCCAAAAATAGCCTGATCGAAATCGGTTCCAGAGATAACGGCACCCGATGCAAGGAGTATTTTATAGATTCAAAAAACCCGTCGACGAGTTGATCTAGATGATAGGCGTTGTTTAAAGCGATTCGAGCAAATGCCTCTCTCTGTTTGACGCTAAACTCTGATGTTTCGTTTAATAACGTGAGGTAGCCCATCGTATTGGCCAAAGGCGTTTTGATATCGTGAGCGAGGTAAGTAATAAAATCCACCTTTTCGCGAAATTCTTCTTCTAGCGCTTGGCGAAGCTTAGCCTGTTCACCATGTAACCTTACCAACTCATCGCGGATTTCACCGTAATCCTCTGGAAAATAATCGAGATCCACCGTTTCTTCCTTGAGATAAGCCACCACACCACACAACAACTTTTCCATTTTTACAAGGCTCTTCCACCCGATAGCAAAGCTTCCGACCATGGCGAGCAACACGCCTAACCTAGCGATAATCAGCGTCCCTTCGCCCGAGATAAACCTCGCCAGCGCCATTTCCAAATCCGAACTGCGAGCCTTGTATGCAATGCCATTTGCCCAACGCCCCACCATCCAACTCATCGCCCAAAACACAACCGCAATCCCCAACACAAAGGCGATTTGACTGAGTATAACCTGGGTTTTTAAACGATGCTTTTTAACCATTGATTTTATACCCCACTCCCCACACCGTGCGAATCACCTCTTGGGCATCAACCGCACTCAACTTCCCTCGAATTTTTCGAATATGTACCATCAGCGTGTTGGTGCTCAATTCAAAATACCGCTCCTTCCACACCGCTTCAAAAAGCGCCTCGTAGGATACACCTGCCCTGGGCAATCCATCAGCTTCCACAATAAATCGTATTCCATCGAAGCCAAGTCAATCACTTCACCACAAAACACGCAAGATCTGCGATGATAATCGAGAACGAGATCATTGACAACACGCACCTCTTGATCCGACGATCGTCCTTGCGCCCCATACTCGTAAGCTCTGCGGTAGTGGGCTTTAATCCTCGCATAGAGCTCCTTTGGTTTAAAGGGTTTTGTCAAATAATCATCAGCGCCAATCGCCAACCCTTTCACCTTATCTTCGTCGGTCAAGCGCGCAGTCAACATAATAATTGGTAGTGTGGAAAATTTTCGCACCTCCTCCACCACCCAATAACCATCATTCCCCGGTAGCATAACATCTAATAAAACGAGATCGTAGGCCCCTCCTCGTATCCACTCCAAACCTTCCTCACCAGAGTACACCTGATCAGCATCCCACCCGTCAATCTCTAAAAAAGTTTTAATAAGGTTGGACATATCCACATCATCTTCAACAATCAGTATTCTCATCGACATTCCTTTCGTCGGTTACGCTTCATAAAAAAATCAAACATGCGCACAATCATTGTCGTTAGTGTAATGCAATTATAACACGTTCCCTATATTAGGACAAAGAGGGGCTGAATTTTAAGAAATCCAAACAACCTGTTCACTTCTTGGCAATAGAGACTAGTGAGAGGAGCTGAAAAGTAAATGCTAGGAATCGTTAAGGGATTTAGGACAAGAAATAAGGTCAAGACCCTCCCTCAGTCTGCTGCGCATCCAGCTCCCTCGAGGATGGAGCCCAAAGTCAAGGGCAAAAACCCGCCAACTAGAGGGAAATATCCATTGTGAAACTGTAATGGGATTTTGACCACGCCCTAGACCTTGCTCTTGACCTTACCCTCCGCCCTTAAACGACAAGCGTCAGCGAGTCGATCCCTTGACCTCACGCCCTTCCCCCAAGGCATAAAATGCCTGTACACCCCACCACATCCAGCGTTCAATGGAGGAGGGGTGGCGAGCCTTGAAGAGATTGGCGAAATCACAAGCGAAAGAAGAGCACACGCCTTCCCGACCACAAACAACGCGAAGATACTCCTACTTTCACACCCTATCAAACAACGCACCCCCTCGCCCAGCCACAAGGCAGATTGTTCGGGATGTGCGCTTCCGAGCTTAGTGATTTCACCAATCTCTGAACCGCGAAGTCACCCCTCCCCCTTTGAACGCCTTCGAAGCCACACACCCTTGACCTTGCCCTTGACCTTCGCCTTCGCCCTTAAACAACAAGCGTCAGCGAGTCGATCCCTTGACCTCCCCCTTCCCCCAAGACATCAAGACACCTTCTCCACACCACAACAGCACAAAAAAAGCACCGTTCCAAACCACGAAAGTTTGGAACAGTGCTCTAAAAACAAACATTAACCGACTTTTTCAAGCTTTGCCGCTTGGTCCGAAGTGATCAAAGCGTCGACCATTTCTTGAATATCCCCATCCAAAAAGTCCTGAAGCTGATAGACCGTTCGGTTGATGCGGTGATCCGTAATCCTTCCTTGAGGGAAGTTGTAAGTGCGTATCCGCTCGCTTCTGTCGCCAGTGCCCACCTGAGAGCGTCTGTCGTCAGCGATCTCAGCGTTTTTCTCTTCAAGGAGCATATCGTAGAGCCTAGTTTGAAGAATCTTCATGGCCTTTGCCTTGTTCTTAATCTGACTCTTCTCATCCTGACAACTGACCACAAGTCCAGTGGGCAAGTGAGTGATGCGCACAGCGGAGTCCGTGGTGTTTACCGATTGCCCGCCGTTACCCGATGAACGGTACACATCAATACGCAAATCGCTTTGGTTGATCTCCACGTCCACATCGTCCGCCTCCGGAAGTACGGCTACCGTGACCGTGGAAGTGTGGATGCGTCCGCTGGATTCCGTCGCCGGTACCCGTTGTACCCGGTGAACACCAGATTCGTATTTCAAAAAGGAGTACGCCCCTTCGCCTCGAATGACGAAAACCGCTTCCTTGCAGCCCCCTGCCCCTTGCTGACTGTATTCCATGTCTTCGGTTTTCCAACCTCTTTTATCCGCGTACATATGATACATTCTAAAGAGCTCAGCCGCAAATAGCCCTGCTTCGTCACCACCAGCGCCAGCGCGGATCTCGACGAAAACGTGTTTATGATCATTAGGGTCCTTTGGCAACAGCAAAATCTTCAATTCGCTTTCCAAAGTTTCCATATTGCCTTGACGTTCAGAAAGATCTTCTTTAAGAAGATCGCGCATCTCTTCATCGTCAGTTTCACCCAATAAAGCCTTATCCTCTTCGATAATTTCTTTGTTTTTTGTGTACTCAACGTATTTGTCCACAATAGGCTTTAAATCGTTGTATTCCCGATTGATCTTTTGCCAATTGTCCATGTCACTGATCACAACGGGATCAGCAAGCTGTGTTTCTAAATTATTGTACTTCTCTTCTACGAATGCCAGGTTTTCAAACATGACTTCCCTCCCCTTTGTGAGTTTTAATAGCGGTGACAAAACGGTCCAAGCCGTTGTAGTCCCGGTGAATGATAATGGAATGAAATCCCTTTTGTCCAAGGGCAAACTCCACCTTATTACCTTGATTATACCCGATTTCTAAGCCGATCAATCCCCCATCAACCAAATAGTCCCATCCCTCATCGACAATGGGCAGATAGAAATCCATCCCTTCGGCACCTGCTACCAACGCCATTTTGGGTTCACGGAAGAGCTCCCGATCCAAAGCTTCATAATCCGCCTCAGAAATGTAAGGGGGGTTCGATAGGATCACACCGTAGCGCTCGCCTCTCACCCCTTCAAAAAGATCGCCGTGATAAAATGACACCTTTGCGCCTAGACGTTCAGCGTTAATTCTAGCCACTTCCAACGCTTTATCCGATAAATCGCTGGCAGAAATCTCCAAGTCTACACGTTCCATAGCCAGAGCGATGGCGATGGAACCGGAGCCCGTGCACAAATCCAATACCTTCGCACCTGATGGTGCATGGTCAATTGCCCATTCGACCAACAATTCCGTTTCTGGGCGCGGGATGAGCACAAATGGATTGACGATAAAATCGTAACCGTAAAAGTTCCACTCGCCAATGGCGTACTGTAGAGGGATCCCTCGTATACGGTCTTGAGCGATGCGAATCAAGCGTTTAAATTCTTCTTCGTTCAATTCAATTTCTTTTAATCCCCGTAGTTCTGGTAAATCTCTCCCCGTCATATAGGATAGAGCTAAGACCAGTTCCTCCTTGGGAAGCCCCAACAGGCCTTCTGATAAGTGTACTACCACACATCCTCCTCGGGGTCCTCGGGCACCACTTCTTTCAGCGCGGCGATTGCCACTTCGATCATGCCATCGTCCGGTTCTTTGACCGTGGCGATCTTTTGAATGAACAGTCCTGGGGCCACCATGATTTTTGATAAGGGGTTATCCATCCGCGCCAATAGCCGATTAATTTCATAGGATAGTCCCAGGATAACCGGAATCATCAACAGGCGTATGACCAATCTCAAGATCGGATTTGGCCAGCCAAAGAAGGACAACACCAAAATCGACACCAACATCACCGTAAACAGAAAACTCGTGCCACAGCGAGGATGTAGGGTCGTATATTTTTTCACGTTTTCAACGGTTAATTCGTCACCGCGTTCGTAACAGTGTATCGTTTTATGCTCGGCGCCGTGGTACTGAAACACTCTATGGATGTCGTCGATTCGCGAGACGACGACCACATAGCCTAAGAATAAGGCGATGCGAATCAGCCCTTCAATAAGATTGAGCATCACCGTGGACTCAAATCGATCTTTAAACAGATTGGTCACCGCTGTGGGTAGAATCATAAACAATCCGACGGCGATAAGCACGGCTATCGCCATAGTTAACCCTTCTTCGATTTTTTCGGATCGATCGCCAAAAATACGTTTGACGAGGCCTTCTTTTTCACCTTCGGGCTCCTCTTCTTCGATAAAAGCCGCCGAGTAGTTGAGCGCGCGGGTCCCCATCGTCAACGAATCGTAAAGCCCGCCGATCCCCCTAAAAAAGGGCAAAGAAAAGATCGAATGCTTTTGGGCCAAGGTGGATACGGGCTCTGTGAAGACTTCAATGGTACCATCTGGCTTTCTCACTGCAGTGGACACCTTGTGTGGTCCGCGCATCAAGATACCCTCGATGAGGGCTTGTCCGCCGATGGATGTTTTTTTACAGCTTCTTTCGTTCAAGTCGTTTCCCCTTATTTAAAAAAAAGAAGGTTAGTCGTTTTCACTCCTAACCTTTTTTTGCTACTATTCCATGTTGTATTTCTTCTTAAATCTTTCGACTCTACCGCCACGTTCAACGAACTTTTGACGGCCTGTATAAAAAGGATGACACTCGGAACAAATTTCAACTTTAAGGTCTTGTTTCGTAGAACCTGTTTTAAAAGTGTTCCCACATGCACATGTTACGGTAGCTTCGTGGTAATCTGGATGAATTCCTTCTCTCATTGCTTTCACCTCTCTTGCTGTTGATAGAATTGCTAACTGACTTAGTATAACACAGTCTACGACGTTTTACAAGAGGTGACTGGTGGATTTCTAGGTGTTTTTTCTCTCCCAGTCAACCCTAATATCGTATACTAGCGACCTGCCAACTGTTTCTCAATGGCGCCCATAAACTCGCGATTGTCGTCGGAGTTGGTCATCAAGCGGAGAATCGTATCCACAGAGTCGTAGTTTGAACGATTGTGCTGCGCTTTGCGAAGCGTGTACATGCAGCGCCTCTCCTCAGCGGAAAGCAGCAAATCGTCTCGCCTCGTCCCGGATTTAAACAAGTCGATGGCAGGAAACACCCGCATTTCCGATAGATTGCGATCCAGGTGAATCTCCATGTTGCCCGTGCCTTTGAACTCTTCGTAGATCATATCGTCCATCCGCGACCCCGTATCCACCAAAGCTGTAGCCAAAATCGTCAAGCTTCCACCCCCCTCCATCTTGCGCGCTGCACCAAAAAACCATTTGGGCTTGTGAAGGGCGACGGGATCCAAACCTCCCGATAGGGTGCGACCACTTGGGCGAACGGTGATATTATAAGCCCTCGACAGTCGTGTGATCGAATCCAATAAAATCACCACATCTTCGCCGTGTTCGACCAGACGTTTTGCACGTTCGAGGACAAACTCGGAAATTCTGACGTGATTTTCAGGAATCTCGTCAAAAGTCGATGCCACCACATCTCCTTTCACCGATCGACGCATGTCGGTGACTTCCTCTGGTCGTTCATCAATTAAGAGCACGATGACTTTCATCTCTGGGTGATTGTGTTCGATGGCGTTGGCGATAGATTTGAGCAAAGTGGTTTTGCCTGCCTTAGGCGGCGAGACAATCAGGCCTCTTTGACCTTTTCCAATCGGGGATATTAAATCGATCAATCGAGTGGAGAGCTCTTTGGACTGCCATTCCAACCTCACTTTTTCGATAGGGTAGATCGGCGTCAATTCTTCGAAAAACGTTCTCCTCCACGCTTCGCCAGGGGTGTAACCGTTCACGGTTTGAACGTAGATCAACGGTCCGAATTTTTCTTTCTCTCTCGCTTCTCTTGTGATTCCAGTGACGTAATCGCCCGTTTTTAGCTTGAAGCGACGAATTTGAATCATGGAAACATAGGTGTCGTCCGGACCGGTATCGTAGTGATTTGAACGCAAAAAACCGTAGCCATCCGGATGCAGTTCCAATATGCCCTCACAGGTTTGATCGCTTCGCTCCTGTGTGCGCCCTTTTCTTTCAAGGGTTTCCTCGTCGCTATCGGCTTCTTCACCCTCTTCTGCCTCGATTTGGTCATCGTCCTCTGGTAGGCTCGCCAAAACCGCAGCGTTTTCCAACGCCACTTCTCCTGTCGAGTTCGCTTGACGGGACCCACGAGCTTCCATTATTTTTTCAATCAACATCTGTTTATGATAAGTCGTCACCGAACGAACGCCCAATTCCTTGGCGATCTCTCGAAGCGATGTTAGTGTCTTTTCGTTTAAATTTTCAAAATCCACGCTTACCCCCTGGAAATTTGCTTGTACTATATCATCTTTGCCTTATGGATGGGATGGTGCTATAGACGCCGAATACTCGGCAAATGAATGCAAAATATGTAAAAATTACCTAGAAAAGGTCCACTCCGCAATTGCGGAGTGGCCAAAAATGACTTGAAAATTATGCGCGACCGACTGAACCGAACAGTTCCATTTTTTCTACGACGATATCAATGATAGCATCCGTTCCTGGTTTCAACAGTTTTCTTGGATCAAATCCCTTGCCTTCACGGTCTTTGCCCGCTTCGATGTATTCTCTAGTCGCCGCTGCAAACACCAATTGGCACTCGGTGTTGACGTTGATCTTTGAAACGCCAAGGTTGATGGCTTTTTGAATCATATCCGCTGGAATACCTGTTCCACCGTGCAATACAATTGGCACTTCGCCGATGGTGTTTTTGATGTCTTCTAACACTTCAAAGTTCAAACCTTGCCAATTTTCTGGATATTGGCCATGGATATTTCCGATTCCACAAGCTAAAAAGTCGATGCCTAAATCGCAAAGATCTTTACATTCTTGAGGATCAGCCACTTCGCCGCTGCCTACAACACCATCTTCTTCTCCGCCGATAGCTCCGACTTCCGCTTCAACAGAAATCCCTTTGGAATGAGCAAAGTCTACAATTTCTTTGGTTTTCGCCAAGTTTTCTTCTATCGGATAGCTGGAGCCATCGAACATGACAGAAGTAAATCCAGCTTCGATACAATCTTTTGCCCCTTGGTAGCTACCATGGTCAAGGTGAAGAGCAACTGGAACAGTAATGCCCAAGTAAGCATCCATTTCGCGAACCATTGCGGCTACGGTTTTATAGCCTGTCATATACTTGCCTGCACCTTCAGAAACCCCTAAAATAACCGGTGATTTCGTCTTTTCTGCAGCCAACAGAATGGCTTTTGTCCACTCTAGGTTGTTGATGTTGAATTGTCCAACGGCATAGTGTCCTTTTAAAGCGTCTTTTAACATTTGATCAGCTGATACTAACATATTTATCCTCCTTAATATTAAAGATCCTCGGTGAGAATCTTATGGTCTATTTTTGATTGGCGTTTTTTCGCTCGAGTGCAGCGCGTACAAAGCCGAGATACAAAGGATGAGCCTTATCCGGGCGAGAGATGAACTCCGGATGGTACAACACGCTGAGATACCATGGATGGTCATTGATCTCCACTGCTTCGGTGTATTGACCATCTGGGCTAGCAGCGCTAACGCTCAAACCAGACTCTTCGATTTCCTTCAAAAACCTCGGGTTGATCTCGTATTTATTGCGATGGCGTTCATACACCAAGGACTCGCCATAAATATCGGCCACCTTCGAATCGTTCGCGATTTTGACGGGAAACAGTCCTAATCGCCTATCGTCCACCCCATCTCGCTGTCTAGGGGCGAAGACGATTTGATCGTTATTTTCCAATTGTTTTTCCACATCATCGACAAAGACGTGGCTATAATCCGTAACATCGACGACCGAGGCCAACAAACCCATCCCCGTTCCAAAGAACGGTAGGCCAGTGCGTCTCGCGTAGTCCGATGCAGCGATCATTCCCTCAAACCCTCTAAAGCCAAATCCTGGGGGAACCATCACACCATCCACATCCCCTAGAAGCTCTGCGACGTTGTCAGGATGTACCATTTCCGCATCGAGCCACTTTAATTCCACATTGACATCATTGGCGATACCAGCATGGTTTAAGGCTTCTAACACAGACAGATAAGCGTCTTTTAAATCGACGTACTTTGCGATCATCCCAATGGTTATCGAGCGATTGATCGCCATCACGCGATCCACCATACCTCGCCACTCGGTGAGATCTGGTGTGGTACCTTCTATTTTTAACTTTTGAACTACCATTTCGCTTAAGCCTTGCTCTTCTAGCATCAGCGGAACGGCGTATAGAGATGAAGCGTCAAGGTTTTGGATCACCTCATGGGTTTCTAAATCGCAAAAAAGCGCGATTTTGTCCAATTGTTCTTGGTCCATGCGGTGCTCCGTTCGCACGATGAGAATATCCGGTTGGATACCAATCGAGCGCAATTCTTTTACGGAGTGTTGGGTGGGTTTTGTCTTGAGTTCCTCGCTTGAGGAGAGATAGGGCACCAAAGTCATGTGAATATAGCAAACATTGTCCTTGCCCTGTTCCTTTTTCATTTGGCGAATCGCTTCAAGAAACGGTAATCCTTCAATGTCTCCGACGGTTCCGCCAATCTCGGTGATCACCACGTCCACCTTGGACTCGCTTGCCACTTTGACGACTCTTTCCTTGATTTCATTAGTAATATGAGGAATTACTTGAACCGTTCCCCCTCCATATACCCCAAGGCGCTCCTTGTTTAACACCGCTTGATAAACAATGCCCGTCGTCACATCGGAATCTCGGTTGAGATTGGTATCGACAAACCGCTCGTAGTGTCCAATGTCCAAGTCGGTTTCCGCTCCGTCATTGGTGACAAAAACCTCACCGTGTTGAAGAGGGCTCATCGAACCTGGGTCTACGTTTAAATAAGGATCGAACTTTTGAAGTTTAATCTCTAATCCTCGTGACTTTAACAATCTTCCTAAACTCGCTGCCGTAATCCCCTTTCCTAGGGATGAGACCACGCCTCCGGTGACAAAAATATACTTTGTATCCACTATACTTCCTCCTCTGTACGCTATCACATTCATTATACCAAAATTCACCGTATTCAACCGATTATTTTCAAAACAATTCCCAACTAACGATTAAATACTGTAATCCTCCCAAGGCGGCTGGGTTTCTGAGCGTTTTTTTGTGAATAAAATCTCGGCTGGACTTCCTACCGCTGTCGCATAAGCCGGAACATCCTTTAACACCACCGAATTGGCACCGACCTTGGCACATCGCCCGATGGTAATATTGCCGAGCACTGTAGCACCTGCACCGACGACGACACCGTCTTCGATAGTGGGGTGGCGCTTAGCATCCTTTTCCAGCGTTCTCCCACCTAGAGTGACCCCATGATACAAGGTGACCTCGTCGCCAACGATGGCGGTGGCACCAATCACAAGTCCCGCGCCGTGATCGATGAGCACACGACGCCCCAGAGTCGCCGCTGGATGGATCTCGATGCCCGTGATCCGCCTCGCCCGATAGCCTAGCCAAGAAGCCATCGTCATCCAACCTCTGTGATAGGCTTTATACGCCAAATAATGATAAGCCTGAGCGCGCACCCCCGCGCTGAAAAAAATACTTGCAAACAAAGACGTTGCCGCTGGGTCTTTGTCCATGACTGTGCGACCCAGTTCCACAACGTAATCCATCCACGGCATCTCCCAGCTTTTCAAATGATCCTTCATCTCTTACTCCTTAAAATAAAAAACTCCGTCTTGGTACGACTAGTCGTACAGAGACGAAGGCTTCGCGGTTCCACTCTGTTTGGGAAAATCCCCACTCAAAAAACACCTCTATCGAGGTTACTTTGCTGTAACAGGCAACCCTGTATTCGCTACTCAATTCGCGTCTATGCTCCAAGGTGCACTTCCGTCGCTCTCAACAAAGGCTTTCACCACCCGCCTTCTCTCTAAAGTCCTTCACGACGTACTCTACCTTATCTGCGCTTTTATTGATGCAATTCCTGTTTAAATCACAACATTACTCTATTCTATTTTATTCGTAAGCCGCTCGTCTGTCAAGGTCTTGGGCTTTGATAACTTTTGCACTCCCTTCGCCACGTTTTTTGAAATCCTCTCCTCATCTTATTAAAAACCTATACATAGGGTATAATTTAAATGAAAAGGATGTGACACTTATGAACTACGTAGAAGTCATAGATTGCTATAAACGATATAAAATGGGCGACACGGTCATCGTCGCCAACAACGGCATCACCTTCTCGATCGCCCAAGGGGAGTTCGCCATCATCGTCGGCCCTTCTGGCGCTGGAAAATCCACCGTCCTCAATATCTTGGGTGGAATGGACCAAGCGGACGAAGGCCAGGTGCTCATCGACGGCACGGATATTGCGCAGTTTACCGAACGGGAATTAACCACCTACCGAAGACTTGACATCGGTTTTGTATTCCAATTTTACAATCTGGTACCCAACCTCACCGCCAAGGAAAACGTTGAATTAGCTTCTCAAATCGTACCAGATGCTTACAACGCCGTCGAAATCCTCGAAAAAGTCGGCCTTGGCCATCGTCTCAACAACTTTCCCGCCCAACTCTCTGGTGGTGAACAGCAACGCGTCGCCATCGCCAGAGCATTGGCAAAAAAACCCAAGCTCCTTTTAGCCGATGAGCCCACAGGCGCCTTGGATTACCAAACGGGAAAACAAATCTTGAAACTCCTTCAAAACACCTGTCGAGATATGGGCACCACCGCCATCGTAATCACACACAACCAAGCGATTACGCCAATCGCAGACCGAGTCATCGAAATCAACGACGCCAGAGTTCGCCATATGCGCACCAATCCGCATCCCGTTTCCATCGACGACATAGAATGGTAGAGCCATGAAAAAATCAGCGCTAAACACCGATATTAAACGTGAAATTCTCAAATCCACCTCGAGGTTTTTGTCGATTCTCGTCATGATCGCACTAGGAGCCTCAATTTTTGTGGGACTGACCACCACTGGCCCCACCATGCGCCTCACCTACGATACTTACGCTCGAGATCAACGACAATACGATGTGCAGATCACCTCGGTGTTGGGACTGGAACGAGAAGACCGACAGATCTTGGACACCCTAGCCGACGTCGCTCAGTCTAGTGTCATCTATACCACCGACCTCTACGTTGGCGACGAAAACACCTTGGTGCGCCTAGAATCCTTCTCTACGGAAGTCTCCATTCCAAAAGCCGTAGAAGGGCGATTGCCCAACACAGCAGATGAAATCGCCCTCAACCCGTCCTTCAAAGAAAAAGGCGTGGCCGTCGGCGACACCATCGCATTGATCGAACCTGCCGATACAGACTCTCTCAACCGGTACCAATTCACGATCACCGGTTTTGCAACGAGTCCAAAATACTTAAACAGCCGCAGCTACGGTACCTCTCAACGAGGCGATGGATCTTTGGACGGTTATGGTTTTGTCATTGAGACCGTCTTTGAAAAGGAAAAAGCCACCTACGTCAACTTGCGATTCAACGGTTCCGAAACCTACGACCATTCGTCAAAAGCCTACGACGAATTTTCCGCAGCGCACAAAGAAAAAGTGATCGCCGCCTTTGAAAATCGACCAGGCATCCGCCTGCACGACCTAAAAACCGAAGCGAATACGGAAATTGACGATGCGCGCAAAAAAATCGACGACGGAAAAAAAGAACTCGAAGAGGCGAAAGAAAAACTCCTCGACGCGCGTAAAGAACTCAACAAAGGCTACGCAGACTACGAAGAAGGCAAAAAGACCTTTGAAGATGAAATCCAAAAAGCCAAAAATGACATAGCCGACGGAGAAAGAGAATTAACCGACGCCAAAGAAAAGCTCGACAGCGGACGGATCGACTACGAAAAAGGCGTAACAACCTTTAAAGAGGAGATCGCCAAAGGGGAACGAGACCTTCAAAAAGGCGAACGAGATCTTGCCGATGCTAAAGTTGCGTTAGACGACGGGAAGACAAAGTACGCTGATGGACTCAAAACCTTCAACGATGAAATCGCCTCAGCCCAAAAAACCATCGACGAATCAAAAACCAAACTTGACGACGCAAAAAAGGAACTGGACGACGGACGCGCCAAATACGATGACGGGGTAACAACCTATCACTCGGAAATCGCCAAAGCAAAAAGCGACATCGTCGACGGAGAAAATCAACTGGCTGCCTCACAGGCAAAACTTCAAAGCGGCGAAGCCCAAATCGCCCAAGGCAAAATCGATCTTCAACTTGCCCAACAACGACTCGACAGTGGATTTCAGGAACTTCAAGCCGGCGAAGGCCCTCTGAAAGAAGCCCAAGCTCAAATCGAAGCCGGTGAAGCCGCACTCAGTGCGGGTCAAGCCCAAATCGATGCCGGACAGGCAGAGCTCACAAACAATAAACAAGGTCTTCTCGCGAACAAAAAAGAAATTGACGAGGGACTTGCTCAAATCGCCTCTGGCATAACCGCCATCGATCAAGGGATCGCAGGTATCGAAAGCGCCATAGCGGGTTTAGAGGCCTCTAAAGGTGCTCCCGGCGCGGATATTCCCACCATCGACGCACAAATCGCCGAGCTCGTTATACAAAAAAATGGCCTGACCTCTGAGAAAAATAGCCTCATCGAAAAACGAACCGCTCTTGAAGCCAATCTTCCCGCAATCGAAGCAGGATTGGCAACCATCGCTACAGGTCAATCTGAAATCGATAAGCAGCAAGCAGCCTTAAATGAGCAAAAAGCCGCTTTTCAAGTGGGTGCTGACGCTTTTTACGCCCAAAAAGCCGCCTACGATAAAGGCATGGCTGAGATCAATGCAGGATTTGCCGCTCTCGCCGATGGTGAGAAAGAAATTGCCGCCAACGAACAGACGATAAAAGAGGGCTGGATCGCCTATCATGAAGGGGTGAGCACTCTCGAACAGGGCAAGAAAACCCTAGCCATTGAGGAGGCAAGCGGTGCACAGAAACTCGCCGACAGCCTAAAAGCCCTCGAAAGCGGTCAAAAAGAATACGACGAAGGCCTTCTCAAATACAACGACGGCCTCAAAACATTTGAAGCAGAAAAAGCCGATGGAGCAAAAAAACTGGCCGATGCAAAAAAAGAAATCGATGATGGCCAAACCAAGTACGACAACGGCGTAAAAGATCTCGCCAGTGGCAGAGCTACCCTTGAAAAAGAGCGACAAACAGGCCAAGAAGCTCTCGACAAAGCACTGAATGAGCTAACCGACGGCCAAGCCAAGTACGACAGCGGCCTCCTCGACTTGGAGAAGGGCAAACGCACTCTTGCCGAAGAGCGGGAAAAGGGCGAAAGCGAGTTAAAAGACGCTTATCAAAAACTCATCGATGGCGAAGCCGAGTATCGCGACGGCGTCAACACCTTCCGTGAAGAAGAACTCACAGCACAAGAAGACATCGCCGACGCAGAAAAAGAAATCGAAAAAGCCCAAAAGCGACTGACCACATTAAAATTTCCAAATTACGACATCGGTACCCCATTTGACGACTACGACGCCTTTGAATATGTGGATAACAGTCGTCGCATGGACGTTTTAGCGCTCATCTTTCCAGGGTTCTTCTATCTCATTGCCCTTTTAGTCTGCTTGACCACGATGACTCGTATGGTCGATGAACAACGGACGCAAATCGGCACGCTAAAAGCTCTCGGCTACGACAATGTCAAGATCATCCGAAAATTTCTCGTTTACGGGCTTATCTCAGGCACAGTGGGTTGGATCATAGGGTCCCTCCTCGGAAATCTCTTCTTCCTCACCGTGATCTACGATGCCTACAGCGCAGGAACCTTATTTTTTAAAAACGGCATCATCCGGCCCTATCCACTTTTTATCGGAATTGCGCTGGTTCTCAGCCTAGGGTGCACCGCATTAGCTGCTGTTCAATCCACTCGTTCCTCTTTGAAAAACAACGCTGCCCAACTCATGCGTCCAAAATCACCGAAAAACGGCAACCGCATCGCCATGGAACGCATTGGCTTCCTATGGAGCCGCATGAGCTTTCTCGCCAAAATCACTGCTCGCAACATTTTCAGGTACAAAAAGCGCATGTTGATGACCATCATCGGCGTAGCCGGTTGTATGGGCTTGATCTTTATGGGATTTGGCATAAAAGACAGTGTAGAAGGCATTTTGACCATGCAATTTGAAGAAATCGCCCACTACGACCTGATGGCAATCTACGATCCGAACGCTGACGAAGACGACCTCGCCGCCTACAACACTAGACTCACCACCGACGAGAGAGTTAAAGACAGCACGCGAGTCACCATGGAACAAGCAAAAGTTCACTTGAAAGACAGCCCGGACCAAGCTATTTCAGTGGTGACGCCTGAAAACTTGGAGAAATTCTCCGACTTTGTCACCTTGCGAGACCGCAAAAGCGATCAAACCATCTCGCCCACATCCGATGGAGCGCTGATCTCCGAAAAACTCAGCTGGATACTCGGATTAAAAATCGGTGACGTCCTCACCTTTGAAGACGCAGACAACCGCCTCCACGATGTGAAGATCACAGGCATCATGGAATACTACGCCGGGCACATGGTGGTGTTATCGAAGGATGCCTATACTGCCCTCTTTGGCAGCCAGCCCATCCCAAACAGCGACTACCTCAAACTCACCGACCGATCCAGCACCTACGTCTCCCGTTTCATCCAAGACCTTCTCCTCAACAAAGCCGTACAATACACCTCCGCGACCTCAGGTATGATGAGCGCTCTAGACGATCTCATCGAGAGTTTAAACGTCATCGTCTTGGTTATCATCCTAGCTAGCTCAGCCCTTGCCATCGTCGTATTGTACAACCTCACCAATATCAACGTCTCTGAACGAATACGGGAACTGTCTACTATCAAAGTTCTAGGTTTTTACCCCAAAGAGGTCACCGCATACGTTTATCGTGAAACCCTGCTCTTAACCTTCATCGGCATCTTCATCGGCTACGGCTTAGGCCACATCCTCCACACCGGAATCACCACCACCCTAGCCCCAGCCAGCGTCATGATGGATCCAAGAGTTCATCTCTACAACTACTTCCTCTCGGCCGCCATCACCATGGCCTTCTCCGTCGTCGTCATGATCATCATGCACCGACGATTAAATCGAATCGACATGGTCGAAGCGCTGAAAGGAACCGAATAAAAGAGCAAACAGCCGTTTCTCCTGGGAAACGGCTGTTTGCTTATTTGCACCCATTTTGTAGAGCGGTCACATCGTCAATGGTGCTGACAGACGTCACCCTTTGGGCGGCGAATCTATTGACCTTGACCCTAACGTCCTCCGTGTTCTTGACCTTATTTTCTTGGCCTTCACGTGCCGAAAGCGCACTTCACGTCAAACGAAGTGCAGATACTTCACACGCCCATAGGGCATACTTCACCTACGCAACACGCTTTACTTAGCGTCCTTTGTCACGCCCCTCCCCCTCTTTCTTCTTATTTTATTGTGATCTAATAGCCAATCATTGAGTTGGATTTCTGCTACGATCTCGCCGCTCAGATGAAAATACGGTGTGGGATCGATGATTTTTTGAGTATGGCGCTCTTGAGCAGTGCTGTTTTCGACGATGCCATCCCATGAAAAATCGAAAAGAACCTCGTCCGAAATAAAAGATCCTCTGCGCATATAGGTTTGTTGTGGGACGATTTGGCGATGGGCTTCAGAAAAAAGATCCGTTCCAAACATAATCCCATCACTATTCTCAAGGCCAAGCAAATTGAGCAACGTCGGCATGATATCGAGGAAACTCCCCGTGGTGTGATCGACGACCGCTGGAACATCTTCCCCTAGGTTGAGGATCAACGGGACATTTAACATAGCCTCATAGGTGTAAGGTCGGTTCAAAAAACGTTCCATCGACTGGCGATTCTCTTCTAAAACATTGGAGACGCCATAATGGTCGCCATGGATAGCGACAATCGCGTTGTCGAGAATGCCCTTGGTTTTCAGGTCATCTAAAAATTTGCCCAACATCGCATCGGCGTAGTGAATAGCGTTAATGTAGCGACCCAACAACGTGCCTTCGTCCTCGGGTAGCAACGGGACTTTCTGTAGTTCCTTTGGCATCAGGAAAGGATGGTGGCTCGACAGGGAGATCACCAATGCGTAGAACGGGCTTTTTTCGTCCTTCAACCTTTGAAGATAATTCACAGTTTGAGCGTAAAAATCTCCATCGTTTAGCCCCATACCCACCTTTTTTCCCTCTCTGTAATCCGCACCAGCCACAAACCGATCAAAGCCTTCAGCGGCAAATAAAGTGTTTCGATCGTAAAAAGCGCCATCAAAGCCGTGATAAGCATAAGTGGCATAACCCGCCTTTTTCAAAATAGAAGGTAATCCGACAAAATCCACTTTGCCGTACCGAAAGCAACTAGCTTCTCTAACCGAAGGGTAGAGGGAGTTTTGAGAGACAAACTCCGCATCAGAAGTGTTTCCGTGGCCGAGAACTTGGTAGAAATGGTCAAAATACACCGACCCTTGGGCATGGACAAAGCGATTGAGATTTGGTGTCAGTTCGACGCCGTTATACGTTTTACCGATACAAAAATTTTGTAGCGACTCCACTTGGATCAGGAGGACATTCTTGCCTTTAGCATTGGCTGTGTAGGGGTTTTTTGGGGTCTGAGAGCGACGAATGACGGCTTCGGCAAGTTCGTCACCCTCTTCTCGATCAAACGGCACCATAGGGCCTGTCATCGCGCGATAGATGTCTTTACAGTGAAAACCGATGAAACTCTGACGCGAGATGGCTTTCCGACGTTTCGAATCCGCTAAAAGGATAACGATCGCTGCCACTCCCACTCCGGTAAGGACAATCCGATAATCATCAACACTCCCCCCAGTCTCCCATCGCCTGTAGAGCACCCAAAGGATAGGCAGATCCAAAAGGAATACCAATCGTTTAAAGGTCATGAGTTCCTTCACGCTATCGAGAACTGACATGGCAAGCCCTGCGCTTTTTATCATGTGCACCGAAACCCACTCGTTGAAGTAACCAAAATAGATGACATCGACAAACATGAGCACTGATCCGAAAGTGTAGAGAATTATCCACAGGAGATGCGCACTTTGGGCAGACATCCCCATGAAAAGGCCACCGTAAATCGACAACCACACCGCACCATCGAAAGCTAATACGACCCGATAGGTGTGTCGCACCTTCGAGAGCTTAAAGAAGAGTACAGATTTTAAAACGAACAATAACCAAATGTACATAGACTAGTTCCTCTACCTTTCACTCTCGCCAGATTTGTCAGCAAGGCTCATTTTGTACAAGTCGTTCCGATTCACATCGTAGAGCGCAGATAGAGCCTTAATGGCATCCTTGTTGGAAAAACCAGCGTCTCTTAACTTCACCAATTCTCGACGCCAGTCAACCCCATCCTCCGCCTGCTCCTCCACACACCCCTCGACGACTAACACGATTTCACCGCGCCAATCCTCCCTAGCCGATGCTAGGGAGACCGTCGTGCGAAAGTACTCTTCATGAAGCTTTGTCAACTCGCGCATAACGGCGATTCGGCGATGGGGAAATCGGGTCGCCATACGTTTCAAGGTTTTTGTCAAACGGTGAGGCGCTTCGTAAAGGATGAAAGTTTTTGACTCTTTTTCAAGTTCGTCTAACACTTTTTCGAGTTCTTTATCCTTGGTGGGTAAAAAACCGTAAAAGGCAAAACGCTCCGTGTCAAAGCCCGAAGCCACCAAGGCTGTCGCTTGTGCGCTAGCTCCTGGTAAAACCGTATAGGGGAGGCTCGCTTCGATAGCACCTGCGATCACCACACCGCCCGGGTCAGAAATCCCCGGCATCCCCGCATCAGAAATAACACAAACCACTTTTCCAGCCGCGACGGCATCGAGAAGTTCTCGAGATCGCAATTGCTCGTTATGGTCATGATAGCTGACGAGCTTGGCTCGGATATCAAAGTAATTTAACAGTTTTTGAGAGTGCCTCGTATCCTCGCATGCGATAATATCTGCGGCTCTTAACACTTCCAACCCTCTCAATGTCATATCGCCCAAGTTTCCAATAGGGGTGGGAACAATGTAGAGCATCGGTTTAACGACAGGTTCCATAAATCGATAACACCTCCTCGGTGTAGCTTCCGTCTGGGTTGTAGATGATCAATGGCGCATC
This sequence comes from uncultured Peptoniphilaceae bacterium, assembly GCA_964533865.1. Classification (GTDB taxonomy): domain Bacteria; phylum Bacillota; class Clostridia; order Tissierellales; family Peptoniphilaceae; genus CAZHRC01. Next base: position 54,739 of record CAZHRC010000007.1, on the reverse strand, counting down.
CACGTCAAAATGTGCGCCGCCGTTATGGCGAAATGCGACGAGGACCATGGTTGGCGCCGCGCCCTCTTTCGATTGTATCATGCGCATACGCTTAGGTTCGAGTTGATACGCTCTTCCCGTGGACAAAACATCTACAAGTCTCGCCGGTCGATGGATCATATATAGGCTACCATGGTGTTTGAGTTTTTTGTGGGCAAAGGCAAAAACGTCCTCTAAACTCAGCGTGACCTCCTGACGAGAAATGCGTTGGTTATCGTCTTCATTGAGGATACCGCCACATTTTTTCACATAGGGTGGATTGGAGACGATCACATCCAATGCGCCGTCCTCAAAGTCATCGCCACAACGATTGAGGTCCCCTACAATGAGATGGATTTTCTCCTCCAAGCCGTTTGCCGCAATGGACCTGGCACACAACTCTGCCACTTTTTCTTGAATTTCTACAGCATAAATCTTTTTGGGTTGGTAGAGCGCATGGATTCGGAGGCCGACGATGCCCGTGCCCGCTCCTATGTCGAGGACCGTATCCTCAGGTTTAATCTTGGCAAAATCCGACAGCAACACCGCATCTACTCCAAAGGAAAACTTGCGCCTATCTTGAAATATAATGTAATCCGTTCCCGGTATGTAATCTCTTTCCATGGTCACTCCCTTCCTCGAACCCATAAAATAAAAAGTCCCCTTGCGGGGACTGCGTGACTACTATGTAGCGACTATTCTGGTTGACAAGCATCAGTTGGACAAACCGCTGCGCAAGCGCCACAATCGATGCAAGTATCCGCGTCGATAACGTAGATGTCGCCTTCAGAAATAGCTTCTGTTGGGCATTCTGGTTGGCAGCTACCGCATGCAATACAATCGTCTGTAATATGATAAGCCATGATTGTTCTCCTTTCTTAGTCTATTGATTTCATTATATCAAATATTGCTAATAGATCAACAACTATTTTCCAGTTTCTTGTTGGTGCTTACATCTTTTTACCGAAAGCTCCGACAGGGGAAAAACTTGCTCGTATTCCGCGCCTGTGCTATCGACGAGTTTAACTTTGAGCGTCGCCTCTAGTACATTGCGATCGATGACCACCCCTTTACCCTCCGGTGTTTGCACCGACTGGCCTTTATGTGGCAACTGTTTCAAGTGATCCACATAGGTGGCGTGTTCATAATTTAAGCAACACATGAGCCTGCCACAAACCCCCGAGATTTTGGTGGGGTTTAACGATAAGGATTGTTCCTTGGCCATTTTGATGGAAACCGGCGCAAAATCGCCGAGGAACCTCTTGCAACAACAGGGCAGTCCACACTGGCCCAAACCACCGACGATTTTTGCTTCATCCCTCACGCCGATTTGGCGCAGTTCGATACGCATGCGAAAAATCGCAGCCAAGTCCTTGACCAACATGCGAAAATCCACTCTGCCATCTGCAGTAAAGTAAAAAATAACCTTGCTATTATCAAAAGTAAACTCACAGTCCACCAATTTCATCTCCAGCTTGTGGTCGTTGACCTTTACCTGGCAAATGTCGATAGCATCCTTAGCCTTCTTCTTATTTTTTTCGTGAATGTACTTATCCGCTTCATCTGCAACGCGAAGCACGGGTTTAAGAGGCAATACCACGCTCTTTTCTTCCACTGGCCGATTGCCGATGGCAGCTATGCCATATTCGATACCTCTTGCCGTTTCTACGATAACCGCTTGATCCTCTTCCACCTGAAGGGATCCTGGGTCAAAGTAATAGATTTTACCTGCTTTTTTAAAGCGTACACCGATCACTTCGATCATTGATTAACTTCCTCCAATATATTTAAAAACAGCGTCTCCACTGCTATTTGAAAATTCACGTTGACTTTTAAGAGTCCCGTCATGTCATCTACCTGATGAAGGATAGATTCCAGTTGTTCCTCTCTTAAAAACTGACATTTCTTGATGGGCAGTAAATACTCGCCGTTGGCTAACTTCGCTGCACCACCCTGTACCTTGTAAATGAGGACATCTCTAAAAAACAATTGCACGCATTCAAAAAAGTCCCATTTCACATCCTTGTACTCATCGATCAGCGCCTTCGCCGTAAATGCCTGAAGCACATCGCCGCTGCATACGGCCACCAACAAGTCAAAAAGCTTCTTTCGATCGATGGTCGTGGGCACCTCTTCTTTACCTTCGACGTATACCACCTGACACCGGGATAAAATCGTGGGTAGAAGCAAGTCCTTATTCGCCGCCGTGATGAGGATAACCCCGTACTCTGGCGGTTCTTCCAAAGTCTTTAGCAAGGCATTGGCGCTTTCTTGGCGAAGGAGATCTCCTCGCTCGATCAGAAACACCTTTCGCTTTCCTTCCAAAGGACTACGACTCATCGAACTGGAAAGCTCGCGAATCACATCGATGGCGATGTTGTTGTTGATCGGTTCGATCCAAATAAAATCCCCATGGGACTTCGCATCGAACTTCACACAAGAACTGCACACCCCACAGGCTTCGGGTCTAGGATCTCGACACAACAAGGCTTTTGCGAAACCCATCGTCTCCTCCAATGTCGCGACGTGGTTGCGCCCTTCAAGGAGGTAGGCGTGGGACAATGTCCCTGCTCTCCACTGGTTTTTTAATTGATCAAGCAAGGTCGTGTTCCATTTCCCAGCGCCCGCTTTGAGCGAGGACAAACACCGTAGCGTCGGCGCGATTTGGCACATTGGCATACTTGCCATACTTTGCGACACACAGTTCAATATGGTGGTATATCTCCTCTAATTCGTCATTAGGAGCAGATAGAAGAAGAGTTGTATTGCCCTTTTTTAAAAAACCACCCGTTGAAGAAATCGCCGCCGGATGATACCCGACATCGGCTAAGGCGCGCTCGAGTTTAGCGCCAAAATCCTCTTCCGAGATAATAATCAGCTGCTTCATAGCGCCTCCTAAAATCGCACAAAATCTTCGACATCGACGACAAATACCGACGCCCCTCCGATTTCGATCTCCATGGTCAGGGGTTGAAGCTGTCCAGATTCGATATCCGCTGGCACAATGGGAGTCATTGCCTTTCTTTTTTGGCAATGCTTTTCGATCAGGTTCAATGCTTCTTGTACCTTCTCGTCATCGACGCCCATGAGCAATGTCGTGTTGCCACTTCTCAAAAAACCCCCTGTCGTCGCGAGTTTTGTCACCCGAAACCCACCCTCCATCAAACCTTCGATGAGCATAGGCGCATCTAAATCTTGTACAATCGCAATAATGAGTTTCATTGTTTTACACCCCTTTTATTTTGAATCGCCGTTACGCAATCCTCTATGACGCATTCAATCGACCTTTGTGCATCGATCACGACCACTTGGCCTCTTTGCATCTTTAACGCTTCGCCGTAACCTTCGTACACCATGCGATGAAAATCGTCGGCTTCCTGTTCCAATCGATCGGTGGTGTTTCGACTTGTCCTTCGCAAGAGCGATATCTCTCGTGAAATTTGAAAATAGAGGGTCAAATCCGGTGTGACCCCTTTCGTTGCAAAATCGTTTATCTCTCTTATCTTCTCCATCCCCAAACCTCTGGCGATCCCTTGGTAAACCTGGGACGAGAGAGTATAGCGATCGCACAACAAGACGTAGCCCTCTTCTACCTTTGGTAAGATCAGCTCTTCTAGGTGCTGCGCTCGTTGAGCAGCGTAGAGCAAGGCTTCGGTTCTAGCCGTCATCGACACCTGGTCTGGTGAGAGCAACATCTCTCGGATGACCTCGCCAATAGGCGTTCCTCCAGGCTCGCGAGTGGAACAGACGAGAACGCCGTCCTCGGTCAAGGCTTTTTCAACCCCTTTTAACACCGTGGTTTTTCCAGAACCATCCGGTCCTTCAAATACGACAAATAGTCCTTTCACGTTCCCTCCTGTCTTGTCTCCTCATCGAGCAATGGATTCTTCTCATTATTATATCGAATAAACGGTTTTTTTCATAGAGGCATAAAAAAAGACCGACGAAAAACACATGGTTTTCATCGGTCCTCTGCTGCGATTTTAAATTATTCGCCGTCGGTTTCTGTTTCGCCGACTGTTGGCACATCTGCTGCATCAACACCTTCGGTTTCCACTTCGACAGATTCACGAGGCTCAGAAAGTGACGCCACTAACTCGTCTTCTGGCGTGTGAATGGTGATGTTTGCGTCCCCAAAAATATCGAGGTCGCGAACAAAGAAGTTGTCATCGTATTGCATGTCGGTGACGGTGACTTCTGCAGTTTGTGGAATATACGCCGGTAGACACTCAACTTCCACCTCGGTTAACGCATGGGTTAACACGGAAGGTTGTAGACGAATTTCGTCTCTGCCTACTAAAACGATCGGCACGGTGACGCGAATGGTTTCATCCATGCGCACCCCTTGGAAATCCACGTGTACGTATTGGTTTTTGTACGGATGTTTTTGTACGTCTTTGATGATTACAGGATATGTCTTCCCATCAAGGGTAAGATCGACGATGGCACTGGAGCCAGCCTCCATAAATGCCTTTTCAAATTCCCGTTGAGAGACTTGAACATTTATGTTTTCTTCCCCGCTTACATAGTAAACGGCTGGAACGATCTTTTCTCTTCTTAGTTTGTCTGTGGTGTTTTTGCCCACACCTTCTCTTAATGCTACCGCAAGCTTAATATCTGCCATTGGATACCTCCCTATAGTTTCTTTGCACGTATACTAATTATACACCAAATGATGATTTTTTCAATCTTTTCTCGTTTTTAGACGCCAATTCTGAAAATCACCATGACAATCACCCATGGGATTCCCAAAAAACCCGTCATAAAAGAGTTAAACGCCGTCATCGGAAGATAGATCCCTAGGGCGCCTCCGAAGAAGTTTATCACAAACAACATGAAAAAACCAGCAAGCCCATTGACGATCAATTTTTTTATCAACTTCATCGTTAACCCCAAGAGCTTACCGATGAGGACAATTGCGAGTAAGCCAAATATTACGGTACCTAATTCCATAAAATAATACCTCCGTAGTTACCTTTTGCGTTTTTCTATAAAATCTGGGTAGATATACTGTGTTAGACCAAATCATTCCAATTTCAAAAGGAGATTATTATGGACAAAAGAATCAATGAATTTACAATGGGCGAGACCCCAGTCACCGTAGTCGGAAAAGAAATCAAAGTCGGCGATAAAGCGCCTGACTTCACTGTCGCAAAAAACGACCTGACGCCTTATACTCTTGCCGATGCTGGCAATCACATTAAACTCATCAGCGTCGTCCCATCGTTGGACACAGGCGTTTGTGAACTTCAAACCATTCGCTTCAACGAAGAAGCTACCTCCCTTGGAGATGACGTCACCGTCCTCACCATCTCCGTCGACCTACCATTCGCACAAGCCCGCTTTGCCGACGGTAAACAAATCGAAAATGCCCTTCTCGTGTCGGACTACAAAGACCTCTCCTTTGGAAACGCCTACGGCTTCGTCATCGAAGAGTTGAGATTGCTCAACAGAGGCATCGTCGTCATCGATCGCGACAATACCGTCCGCTATGTGGAATACGTTAAAAACAACCACAACCACCCCGACTACGACGCTGCAATAGAAGCGGTCAAAGCACTCGTCTAACCTTTAAAAAAATGCTGCCTCTCATGAGACAGCATTTTTTATTTGCCTCCCTATTGCGCATCGACCAACGCAGCGTTGACAGCTGCTTTAAACCCATTTGAGGACACGGTCGCCCCTGAGACGCCATCCACTTCTGAAGAGTTCGCTTCGATCATCGCCGCTTTCAGCTTGGCAATCGCCACGCCTCCAAACTCCGGCGTTTCTTTTTCTTCAAGGATCAAAATGTCTGATATTTTGCCTTCATCGCCTATGACCACATCCACCGAAATCTGAGTGTCCGGATTGAAGCCTGCTGCTTTTCCACCATAGGTGCCTGGGGTGAAGCCTTTTTCTTTTTTGCCACACCCGACGAGGCATACCACAACGAGAAGCGCTATTGCCAACCATCTTTTTTGTCTCATCCCTTCCCCCTTTTACTGCTGTTTTTCATCGACCAGTATACCGCATTCGGGGAATTCTGTCGATATGACGAGCCTGTTATTGGAAGATTTTTGTGAACGATTCGAAAATATTGGTGAAAAACGCAATGATTTTGTCCAGTAACCCCGACTGTTCCGCTTGTTTGTATATCTCTTGTGCTTTTTGACCGACAGTTCCCGCCAACTCACTGAGTTGTGCTTTCACTTCCGTCGAGTTGATGGCGCCTGTGTTTTGGTAATTTTGGAACAACAGGATCAACTGTTGAACATTGTCTTGTGAAACGATATTTTGCAAGTTTTGGTTTGCCAACGCTTCGGTGATGATCCGTTCAATATCTTCCTTGGTCGCCAACTCTTTTTGACCATCGACCAATTCCGTCAGTTTTTGTTTTACTTCTATGATCACTGAGTCCAACTTAGTCGGATCAAACTTTTCGTTTGATTTGTTTTCTTGAACAATGGTATTCACCGTTTCCAACTCTTCTTGAGCTACTTCCGTGCGCGCCGTATCCAACTCCACACCATTGAGTGCAAAAGCTTTGTAGACGCCGGTCAAGGCGCTCTCCCCGGTTACTGGCAATACAGAAGCGACGACGATCGAAGCATCGGAAACCCCTGCAGTAATCGCCGCATTAGCGTACTGCGACTGAGTGATTTCGGTGATGTTCTTCGGCGTTTCGATTTTGACGCTGACCCCTTTTCCCTTGTTCTCTTTTTTAACCAAAACCGACGAGATCATCGATCCCGTGTCGGACTCGCCACCGACGTAGCGTTTCAAGTCCTCGCCAGATGCGGATCCCACCTTGACGTTTTCCATCTTGGTGATGCCAAGCAACTTGGCGGTTTCCGCTACTTGCGCCTCGTTGAGGCCACCGCCATGAATGAAAGTGGGTTTTCCCCATTTTTCATCAATCACCTCGGTGTTGATGCCGCCAGCACTGGCGGATCCTATGATGGACACACTGACAACCGCAGTGGCCAACAATACGCGAATCCCTTTTTGAATGGTTGTTTTCAATTTCATTTTCATACTAGCCTCCTTGTACCCATTGAATAGACTTTCCAGTCTTGGCCCTAGTCTATCATAGGCACCTAAAAATAATATGTGGATTCTGTGTTGAAACCGTTACAAAATTGTTAAGAAACGGCCTCTCGCAACAACTACTCCCCTTCGGTGGCGGTATCGGCCTCGACTGGAGCGACGGTTTTATGGGTGTAAATCCGTCCGCCTTCTAAAACCTCGCCATCGCTTTCCATGAGCTGTTCCACAGTGACGATAGTATAGCCTTGCTCCACTAATTTGGGCACAAGTATGGCTATCGCCTCGGCTGTCGTTTCGTAAATGTCGTGGAAAAGGATGATGTCTCCCTCCTTCACCGCGGACAGAACTTTTTCAACAACGCTGTCTGTATTTCTCGACTTCCAGTCCAATGTATCCAAAGACCAGTTGATCAGAGGATAATCTGACAACGCTCTTTGAACATCTGCGTCCACAGCCCCATAGGTCGGCCGAACGATCTTCATGGTCACGCCGGTAGCTTTCTCGACGATGTCATTGGTGACTGCAATCGTGTTCTGGATTTTCTCATCGCTCAATGTAGTCAAATCGGGATGACCGTAGGTGTGGTTGCCCAGTTGATGCCCTTCCTCTACAGCTCGTTTTATCACATCGGGATTTTTCTCCGCCATATGCCCCAGCACAAAAAACGTCCCCTTCGCACCGTACTCCTTCATCGTATCCAGTATTTTTCCCGTCGTTTCGGCACTTGGACCATCGTCGAAGGTAAAGGCGATTTTCTTTGCGTTAGGATCGACTTGGGGTGAGGTTTCGACTGGTTTTTTTGGTTGAGTCGCTACTTCCCGATCCCGTTCTTGTTTCAAGGCGATGCCCACATCCTCATAAGACAAAGGAATGACGACAACCCCTTGACTCGCGGGAAAGGCTTGACCAGGCATCAATGTGATTTCAATGCCATCGGCAGTTAGTTGCAGTAGTTTGTAGTTTTCCCAATTGCCAGCAATACCTGTCGCGTAGCGTTTCTCTTCGATCAACCCGCGAAATGTCTCGTTGTCTTTAAGATAAGCATCTGTTTTGGATGCAATCACTTGTAAGGCTTGATCTGTAAACAAATCCTTAGTTGAAACGATTTTGTTGTTGGCGTTGTCAAAAATCAACGAACGGACTTCCGTGCTGTGTTTTCCGTCTTGGGGATTGTAAACCTGAAAAACCAATTGAACGCTGGTGTAGCGCTCAAGCGCTTCATGGGTTGTATAACTCCCCGTCAACACGGCGCGGTCTTCCCCAGGTTTCACCTGGCGACCTCCGTTGGATGTGGTAAAACCATCGACTACTTGATGGACTTGTTCAAAAAGCCTGGCATCGATGGAAGCCTTATTGAAAACGGGGTAGCGAATGCCGACAAGGGCATTGTAACCGTACGTCTCTACCAACCCTTCCGTAAAGCGCCCCTTCCCATCCGTTGGGCTAGGCAAAATAAAACGCTCCTCTTCCCCGATCGTCAACTTCTTCTCATCGACTGGCTTCTCCTCCGCAGTCACCGCCTCCGCCGACTCTTGAGGGACGCCGTTATAGCCAAAAATCAAAAGAACGACTATCGAAAAAAGAAGAATTCTTGGATTCATTCGTTTTTTAATCATCATATCATCTCCTTACCATTTCTTCTATTATAGCCTATATTTCAGCGGAAGTGGCCCCAAATCACAAAAAAACCGACCCCGCGGATCGGTTTTGCCCTTATAACTCTTTAACCTTAAACGTATCCCATTCGCTGAGATCGCCTGCGCTATAGCCCTTATCAAACCATCTCATACGCTGTTCACTCGTGCCGTGGGTGAAACTGTCTGGGATGACGTAGCCACGGGCTTGTTTTTGGATGCGATCGTCGCCAACAGCAGCAGCGGCACCCATCGCTTCTTTAATGTCTCCGGACTCCACATAGCCTTTGTTTTCGACTCGCTTTGCCCAAACCCCCGCCAAATAGTCAGCTTGGAGTTCAAAACGCACACTGAGGTCGTTGTACTGAGACTCTGAAACCTTGCCCTTTTGAGCGAAAAACTGTTCTGTCACCCCTAAAGAGGTCTGAACATGGTGTCCAACCTCGTGGGCGATGACATAAGCCATCGCAAAATCTCCAGGCGCTTTGAATTTGTTTTCCATCTCGTCAAAAAACGATAAATCGAGATAGAGATTGTTGTCGCCTGGGCAGTAAAAAGGTCCAGTCGATGCTCCAGCCACGCCGCACGCGGATTTTACCGACCCCGAAAACACAGTGAGCACGGGTTTCTTGTATTGCATACCGTGTTCTTTAAAAATATCCGTCCATATATCTTCCGTATCGGCTAACACCACGGAAATAAACGCCATCCGTTCTTTATCCTTTGGTGTTTCAACGTAACTTTGGCTTTGAGGTGGGCTTGTGGTACCGATCAAGTTGTCAAGGATCATCTGAGGATTGCCTGACAACAGTGCGACGACAACCAATACAAGCAAGCCGACACCGCCTAAGGCGCCACCGCGCCCAAAATTGCGACCTCCACCGCCACTTGAGCGCTGGTCATTCACATTAGAACTTTGTCTTCTCCCTTGCCATTTCATAAACATCCCTCCCATCTTTCACCATTTATACCCTGAGACCGCTAATTTTCACAAGTGCTGCAACCTTTATTTAAGCAATATCTTCCCGTAGGCGCGCAAGTCCCCATCCTTCCCGACAATGCGCCCTAAAAACCGATCGGTCCCATCCTCATCGCCCACGCCCAACGCTACGGTGACCTTTTCACCATAGAGCACTTGTTTTTTATAGACCAGCTCCAATTCATTCATCACGGCAGGACCATCGATCGAATCGGCGATGCTCTCTAAAAACCACTCAAGGTATTTAATGTTGTTGACGTGATCGTTCCCGTCGATGTCCGAATGCCTCACCTGAAATGTCTTCGAGGACAGGGTCACCCGTGGTTCTTGTGGCGGTTTGCGGTCAAGGGCTTGAGGCTCTCCGCTCGATCCGTAGAGTGCCGCCAGTTCCTTTGGGATACGCATGGGCTTAAAAGAAATCCCATCCACCAACAACCAAGTGGTCACCCCCTCAGCAATGAGTCGTCCCCCTCTACAAACTTCAAATTTTCGATAAGCGTAAAAGCGATCAAAACTCATCGCGTAGGTTTTGACCTCCACCTCCTCAAGGGCTTTGGGGTAGTCGTCAATACGAGCTTGCCACTTATAGAGCACCCAACCAAAATTTCTTTCGCCCATGTAACCTTTCATCAACATTTCCGTTTGCTGCAACGATGTTTCGATCATGTAACGCAACATTGAGGATGCCGTGGCGTAGCCGTCGGGGGCACAATCGTGAAAAAGAACGGGATAGGTCATATTGTGCACAATCATAGTCGTTTCTCCTTACTCCTATTTGATCAGATGGTATATCGCTGCTCCGCCGGTCACCACCAATGCCAACATGCCACCTTTTAGCAGAAATTCCACCACAAAAGCGTATGGGGTCAGATCCCATCCGGCAATGGCGACAGCGCCTAAAGTCCCTACCACCATAACGACTGAGGCGAGAAAAAGAAGGGCAAACGTCGACTTCGTCACTCGACGGTCTTTTCGCACCTCTTCAGCAGCGCTCGCTTCTGTTTTCAGTTGGATAACATAGTTGTCGTCGCGCAGTTTTCGGATAAAGTCCACAAAATCGTCGGCGCATCCAACAGAGCATTAGCCGTATCAAAGACGCTTGGGGAGACGTAACGTGCAATGTAGGAAGGTTCAATAAAGCGCAAAACCAATTTCTTAGCGATGGGCGTCGCGAGCTCTAGAATATTAGACTCTTCGTCTAGGGTTTCGATGACACCTTCCAGGACGATAAACGTCTTTCCTAAGGTTGTCAAGTCTGGTGGTATGACGATTTTGTAAGAGAGGAGTATTTCAAAAAATTCGTTGATCACCTCGGCGATAACCACTTTTTTTAAACTGAGAGCCAAGTACTTGTCCAGATAGCTTTGCAAGGCTCTCTCCAGCTCCAAAATATTGACAGAAGATCTTACGACCCCCATTTTCACCACCGCATCACTAATCATGCGCACCGAATTTAAGGAGATGCCAATAAACAGTTGAAGCAAAAGGTATTTGTTTTCATCGCTGAGGTTTCCGACGATTCCAAAGTCCAAAAACACCAGTTCTTCCCCTTCTTCGACGAGGATATTTCCCGGATGAGGGTCGCCGTGAAAGTAACCATCTCGAAAAACCTGGTTCGCATAGGAATAAAGGAGCCTTTGTGCGATCTGTTGGCGATCTAGGGGATAAGGGGCCTCATCCAAGTCCTTAATCGAATAAGCGTCGATATACTCCATCACCAACACTTTTTTCGCCGAAAACTCTGGGTACACCTTTGGAACGCGCACGTATTTATCTTTGAGGTGAAGGTTGGCAAATCCTTGGAGATTTTCCAACTCCACCTGAAAATCCAATTCCAAATGCAAAGTCCGTCCAAACTCCTCCACCATTTTCGGAAAGTTAAACACCTGGGACATTGAGGTCGAGTCCTCGACAGTTTTTGCCATGCTGGCCAATACCGCCAAGTCTCTGTCTATCAGTGAGCGGATCCCCAGTCGTTGCACCTTGACACAGACTTTTTTCCCGTTGTGGAGACTTGCCAAGTGGACTTGTGCGATGGAACCCGATGCTAAAGGCAGGGGCTCAAAGGTTGCAAAAAGACCTTCACTCTTTTTCCCCAAAGATTCCTCGAGGACTTCCTCCACTTCTTCGATCGGAAATGGAGGCACCGCATCCTGAAGCTTTGACAGTTCATCCACCACTTCTTTGGAAAAAAGATCATGGCGAGTCAATAGCATTTGCCCAAATTTAATAAAACAAGGGCCAAGTTCTTCGAGTGCTTTACGCAGACTTTCGCCGACTTCTTTTTGTGAGGTGAGCGCCACCTCATCTTCCTCGTCCCGTTTCAAAATGCCGCCGCGAATCAGCCAATAGCCCAGTCCGTGTTTGACTAACACCTGAAGGATTTCAGCATAGCGTTTCATTTGTGTCCTTTTTTCATGACCGTCATCCTCCAAGATCTACTCTATCTTTCGACTCTTTTCTCCATGTCCAATAAGTATGCTTTAATCGTCACCCCACCGCCGTAGCCTACTAATTTTCCATCTGCTCCGATCACTCGATGACAAGGGATGATGACGGGAATCGGATTGCGGCTGTTCGCGTTTCCCACGGCACGATAAGCCTTTGGCGAACCCACAGACTCCGCTAATTGTTTGTAGCTTATAGTCGCCCCGTAGTCGATGGTGCACAACGCCTGCCACACCTTGCGTTGAAACTCGGTTCCTCGCGGATTTAAGGGAAGGTCAAACGCTCTTCTCTCCCCTTTAAAATATCCGTTCAATTGGCGGACAGCTTCTTCGAGCACCGGAGAAGTCTCAGACTCCACGACGCCGTGGGTCCCAAAATCCAATTGAACTAAGTATCCCCTTTCTTCCACCAAGGTCAAAGGGCCAATCGGCGAATCGATATGAAGCCTCGCCATCATTTTTTATGACGCTTTAGGGGCTTTTCGTAAGCCCTGCGCTTGGAGCCATCAGCCAACTCCACTACCCCACAACAATCGAAGGCGTTCTTACTCAAAAATCGTCGCATCGGCCGATTGTACTCGTGGGTGTCCACGCGAAGAGACCGGCATCCCTTTTTCACCGCTAGTGCCTGTGCAAAATCCAACATATCCTCAGCCACTCCAGAACCCGGTTTTTTGACCGCGATGCGATGAATGGTAGCGTATGGTCCGTCGGTTAGCCACACCCCGTCAATGTTGGCGTAGGTCGGCTCCTCTTCAAAGATCAGAGCCATCACCCCGCGAATCTCACCTTTCTTTTCAAAAACGTAGCAATTTTTCTCTTCCACATCCTTGTTCAGGTCCTTATCACTAGGGTACGCCCCTGTCCATTGAGGAATTTTGTCTTTTTCCATTCTTTTCTTTGCCTTTTTGTAGATCTCATGACATTCTAGCAAATCTCCATAATCCGCCAATCTAACGTGTTTCATCGCCTTCCTCCAATGCTTGTTCAATGTCTTTGATCAAATCTCTCACATCTTCGATGCCAACGGAAAGACGTACCAATCGTGTGGTCAATCCCAACGGCGCCAAGTCATCATCGCTATAGCCTCGGTGTGTCATAACATAGGGCATTTCTACTAGGCTGTCACAGTCGCCGAGGCTGACCGCCAAATGAAATAACCGCAACTTTCGGATAAACACCTTCGCTTTTTCTTCGGTGCCTTTCAATACCAAAGAAATCATGCCGCCGTAACCCATCATCTGAGCTTTTGCGAGCTGGTGGCCTGGAAAACTCGTCAATCCAGGATACCATACCTTTTCCACCGCTTCGTGGGATTCCAAAAAAGAGGCGATGGCCATGGCGTTTTCTTCGTGACGCTTCATGCGCACCCCTAGCGTTTTTATCCCCCTCAAAATCAACCAGGCATTAAAAGGACTGAGCACATTGCCAAACTCCGCCATATAACCAAACTTTAAGCGATGGAGAAACGCTTCGTCTTTAGAAGTCACCAAACCGCCCAACGCATCGCCATGACCACATAAGTACTTGGTGGCACTGTGAAGAACCACATCGGCGCCTAGAGCTAGGGGTTGTTGAAAATACGGTGTAGCAAAGGTGTTGTCCACGACAACCTTTGCGCTCAATCGATGAGCCATCTCAGAAATAGCGACAATATCCAAAATGTCGAGACTTGGATTTGCCGGAGTTTCCAGGTATACCACCTTAGCCCCATCAGCCAATGCCGATGCCACCTCGTCGAGAGAAGTCGCATCGACAAAGACCGCTTCGATGCGGTAGCGCTTCAGTATCGATGTGGCAAAGCTAACACTGGATCCGTACAATACTTTATGGCAGATCAGCTTGTCTCCCGGCTCCAAAAGAGAAAGTAGTGTCGAGGAAATCGCCCCCATCCCCGAAGAAAAACTTACCCCTGCTACACCGCCTTCCAAAAGAGCAATACGTCGCTCAAGGAGGTTCAACGTCGGATTGTTTCCTCTGGTGTAAACGAGGTCATCGCGGTTAAAACTCATAATATCCTCTACCACGTCAATATCTTCCATAGTGAAGGATGAGGTCTGAAAAATTGGCGGGTTCAATGCCCGTCTGGGGTTTTCGCCTTCCTCCTCACCCCACACAGCCAGAGTATCAAAATGGTCCTTCGTCATCCTTTGCTCCTTTCAAATCCCGTAGCAGCGTAAAGCGCCTCAACTTCTTCTTCTGTCAGATGGCGGTACTCTCCCTCCCCCAATACAGCGTCTAAACCGATCGGACCAATGGAAATCCGCTTTAAATGGATTACTTGACGTTCCAAAGCGAGGAACATCCGTTTCACCTGATGGTACTTGCCTTCTTGAATCGTCACTTCGTAGCTACCGTCTCCTAAAAATTCTAATTTCGCAGGTAAAGTCCTGTAATTTTCAGGCATCAAATGAAAACCTTGACGAAATCGGTCCACCGCCCGTTCGTCTAAGAGGCGATCGATTCGCACCCGATAGACTTTATCCACCCCACGTTTAGGAGAGGTGACGAAATGAGTCAGTGTGCCATCATTGGTTAAAAACAACAACCCCACCGTGTCTTTGTCCAAGCGACCAACGGGATGAGGCGCGTAGCGTTTGTCCTCGTCGCTCAACAAATCCACAACCGTCTCCATCGATTCGTCCTCCGTGGCGGAAAGAACGCCTGCCGGTTTGTTCATCATCACGTACAAGTAGGGTTTGTAACCGATGAGAACCCCGTTCAACCTCACCTGATTCACATCCGTATCCACTTGTGTTGCAGGGTTGGTGCAACTCACCCCATCAATGGTGACTGCTCCTTTGGTGATCATCTTCTTTACTTCGCTCCGAGTGCCTTGTCCGGAATTTGCCAACATTTTATCGAGCCTTTGTCGTGCCATAGCTACTTATACCACGCCCACACCTCGTCCATCGGGCGACGAGTTTTTGGGCGATGCTCCTTGTCGGCGTAGCCAAACGCAATCATAATCGCCAATTTGTAATGTTTGGGATCGTAAACCCCTTCCTCTACGAGTATGCAGTGCATTTCTTCTTGATGAAACCCTTCGATCGGCGTCGCGTCAATGTCGAGAAGGGCTGCCGCGGTGAGCATATTCGCCAGTGGGATGTAAGCTTGCTTCGAGGTCCAATCAAACAACGCCCGATCGGATTCGAGCAAATTAAAATCCACTTCTTGGAAGTCTTTGTACTTCGCATTTCGTTGTTGAAGCATATCCTCTGGGAACTTTTGAATATCCTGTTGGATATATCGAATATACTCCGAATCAAATGCCATATCCTCAGGTTGTCTTGCCAAAATAAGGACCACGTGGCTCGCCCCTTCAAAACTCTTTTGCGCTCCCCAAGCGTAAGGCGCCAACTTTTCTTGAACCCTTTTATTTTCCAACACCACAAACTTCCACGGCTCAAATCCTAGCGAGCTTGGCGAAAGTCTTGCCACTTCCATAATCACTTTAAAATCCTCGTCAGACACCTTTTTAGTCGGGTCATAGCTTTTACACGCAAAGCGACGATTCATCGCTTCGATCATAGTCGATCCCTTAGTCATCGTTGATCCCTTTCTGTCTTTCCATCTTGTAGAGTATCGAAGATAGGAGTTGGTTTCGCCTTCTGCCAAGTAGAACGACCGCCACGAGGATCCCCGCCGTTAAACCGATGAGAATACCCATGAGGATCAATAAAAATTGAAAACCTTCTCCAAAAGACTGTTCAAATACCCCTATTTTATCCTGCAGTTGCGTCAAGTTATCGGTTAGCGGTGCTAACGCTCCACTAAATCCGCTCGTCAACTCATCGATTAACCCGTCAAACACGGTTTACCCCTCCTTCTATCGTGTAGTCACTTGGCTCTTCTGCCACCAGCGCATAATGAAGTTCTCGCTCTATTACTTTTCTAAAAGCTGTCGGCAAACTGTATATCGTCCGTAGACTGTGTGCGTCCACCCAATGAAGTGAGGGATCATCACCACAGTCATCCGTCGTGACGTAATACAGTGTCATATTCCATTGAACATGGCTAAACACGTGGACATCATCTCCTAGGGAAGTCACTTGTTGAGGTCGAAGGCATAAGCTTTCGATGTATTCCCCAGCGGATACCTCATCTAGCACGCCTTCTGTATTGGGTAATTCCCACATACTCGAAAGCAATCCAGACGCGCCGCGTCTGCGCAGCGCATAGCGCTCCTTGAATCGAATCACAAAAACCGTCAATTCCTCGATTCGCTTTTTCTTTTTAGGAGATTTAAAAGGGATTACCCTCGTTTTCCCCGTGTGGTTGGCGATACAGTGAGCTGAAACGGGACAATCCTCACACAGTGGAGACCCTTTTGGTAGACAAATCAGAGCGCCCAACTCGATGAGCGCCTGAGTATAATCGGAATAGTCACCGTCAGGTAACAAGGCTTCCGCTAACTGTTCCAACCCTCTTTTCGTCTTTCCCAAAGCGATATCCTCTTCAATACCGCTCAACCTCGCCATCACACGATAGACATTGCCGTCGACAGCGCTTGCCTTTTTCCCAAAAGCAATCGATCGAATCGCCCCCGCGGTGTATGGGCCTATGCCCTTTAAAGACCTCAACGCCTCCAAACGATCTGGAATCTCTCCATCAAAAACTTCCATAATTTGGCGGGCTGCTAGTTTCATATTCCTTACTCTATTATAATACCCCAATCCTTCCCATAATTTTAGCAACACCTCATCAGAAATTTCTGAGAGCGCCTTCACCGATGGGATGGTAGCGATAAAGCGTTCAAAATAAGGAATCACTGTCGCCACCTGAGTCTGTTGTAACATGATCTCCGACACCCACACCCGATAGGGCGAAGGGTCGTCCCGCCAAGGCATAGGACGTTTATGGGCTCGATACCAGTCGAGTAACTTGCGATTGAACTCTGTTTTCTCATTGATCATGGTCATCTCGACCTCCTGAATCCATTGTACCATTTCACCCCTCAATTGAACAATGAAGGGGTGAAGTATGCCTTCGGCAGGTGTAAGGTCAAAAGCGTGGAGCTCATGGCAACGGCAAAGGACCCTTTTAGCCATTTCGACAATGGGCTACTGAAAAATAAACAAACAAAAAAAGGCGGTATTTCAACACACCGCCTTTAGAAATTGATTTCGATATTCTATTCTCAACCAACAGAATTTGACAAAGAACCCTTTTTGCTCGCATTAGTCATCCAGATTCAACAGATTGTAACCTTTAAAGTTTTCAACATCATCTCTTCCCACGCTTCCGACGAGAAGGTAACGCTCGGCTAGCTTATCGTAGAGGAATTCCCAGAGGAGCATGAACTTTTCTATGCCCCCAGTGCTCTTTAACTGCATCCTCGGACCTGTGCAATAGTGGAGGTCATCACCGATGCGTATGTGGTTTTGATCCACATAAGCGATGGGCAAATCCGCTGCGATC
Source organism: uncultured Peptoniphilaceae bacterium (assembly GCA_964533865.1). GTDB lineage: Bacteria > Bacillota > Clostridia > Tissierellales > Peptoniphilaceae > CAZHRC01. The sequence continues at coordinate 37,211 of CAZHRC010000007.1, read as the reverse complement.
AATCGCCTCACATCTTCCTCCAAGCGTTTGATGTTAAATGTCGGTTTTTCGATAAAGTTCATTGTGAAACCATGGTTGACATCGCCGTGTTCGTAGTCGGTGACGCCGTAGTCTTTTAGGCAAAACTCGCAAAGGTCCTCGGCAGTATGGGCCATTTTTCGATATTTAATCGATTTATAGACCACATCGTAGATCAGTTTTGGCTCGGGACCAAAGATACTCGGTCTGGTGACGATGATCTCTTCTCCGACGCCGATGATGAGGTCCGCGTTGAATCCAAGCGCTTCATAGATCAAATCAAAATGCTCGACGATGACCCGCTTACCCATTTTCAACGCGTATTTAATGGCATCGACCAGCTCGTGCATTTGGGTGAAACCCAATTCAAACCGAATATCCATGTGATAGGTGTGGGGGCTGAAAAACCCCGTGTCGTCTAGATCCAAAATCGGAAGCGGGCGAACGTTAATTCCTTCATCATCGTTGGTCAATTCCAAGCCTGGAAACATGCCTTTGATGACAATGCTCTTCCCCGATCCCGCATCGCCGATGACGCCAATTAGGTTGTCAAAGGGGGTGAGGTATTGTTGTGCAATTGAATAGCCTAGCTCCGCCATACGGACAAAACCGCGAGGAGCGTAAAAAGCCGAGTATAAGTGACTTTCTTGGTGTCTTGTTGATGTTCTCATCTGCGCCTCCCTATCAAAAAAAGGGCGCAAAGTTCCCTCTGCGCCCGTGATGTTATCTCACGGCTTCGATGTAAGCCAATACCCTTTGCATTTCGTTGTAGACGATCATAAAGCCCTCATCTACGCCCATGCCAGGTTTCGCCAAAATCTGTTGAGGTTTTGTCGCCATGGCGATTTGCGTACACACTTGAGCTGAGCGGTCCGTTTCGTTACAAGTGCCACCTTGGTAAGCGCCAAATCCCTTTTCTTGACAATACAGCACCGCTTCCACCGAATTGTGAATCGATCCCAAGTCCGGGGTTTTGATTTGAGCCATATGACCTGCTTTATTGTCTGCAAAGAACTTAATGTCGTCTAGCGTGTTGCACCACTCGTCGGCAACTAATTCCACTTGAATGCCCTTCTCGTCGATGAGCTGTCTTAAATCTCTCATATGCTCCATTTGAGCTTGGCGTCCGTCTGCGTCCATCGGCCCTTCGATGCGAAGTTTAAATGGATGTGCCGCTTTTTCGAGCTCGCCAATGTAGTTAGCCATCGCTTCATAGTTTTCGTTGCCAAAAGCCATCCCAATCGTGCCGTAGACGTCAATATGGAAAATCGGAGAGTAGTTTTCGTCAACTCTAAGTTCGATGACGCGGTTTTTCAGCCATGTCACATACTCTTTCAACAACCCACCGTCTACGCCGAGTTTGGTTTCGACGTTGTTGATAAGAGCGTGTGGAAGGATGGGCGAACCTTTAATGATCATTTTGTCCGCGTTGTTGTAACGGTCGTCGCCCGATTGGGAAAAGATGTCGATCATCTCTTTAGAGACTTCTAGGTTGTACTCTTTTGCGACGACTTCGCACATGAGCATATTGTTCGCTTTAGCGACTGCATCGAGTAACGCTTGGCTAAAACCATAGCGGATCGCCGTGTGAAGTCTTTTTCCATCGACTTCGATGGCTTCGAGTTTGTGGCAGAGCGCCACAAAATTGTCGGCCTCCACCCCTTCAAAAACCGGTGCGATGTGCTCATTGATGACTGGAATGAAGTTTTCAGCCAAGAACAGGGGATCTCTACCGCCCGCTCCAGAATATTGAACAGCGGCGCAGTCGCCTAAAGCGATTTGACCGTTTTCTAAAATCAATTGGACGCTAATCGCCTCACCGGGTTGGCGTACAGCGGTAAACCCATCAGTCAGCGGTTTTCCTTCATAGGCGTTCCCATTGGCAACCGCCCCTGCTTTGATGGCTTTTTGGTCGTCGAAGAAAAAACCGGTGCGACCTTTGGAACAAATCACTTTTACAATCTTCATAATATCTCCTTACCTTAGTGTCTTGGTCTTCCGACGAGTCTGCCTTTACTGACGGCATAAACGTCGTCAATAACCATTTGGAAGGAAGCTTGGCGTCCTTCGACCCGAGCGCGCTCTTCGAGTTTTTCTCTGTGGAAATCCACTAATTCTTTGTCGAATGGCAGGCCACCGATGTTAAATATGCGCACAGCGCCGTCATTGTCGCGAGCTGGCAACATTTTGCCTTTATTGTAGCGGCTTGGTGCAAATGGAATGTCGAGGACGCCCGCTTCAACAGCGTTAATAGATCCTACCGCCACATCGCCCATTCCAAGCTCGATGGTTTTATCGAGGATGGCACGTGTTTCTCTGCGGATGATTTCCTCTTCAATAGCCAAGCTTTCAGGCGTTAAGAATTGGTCGCTCAACAAAGAAGTCACTTGTTTTGTACAACGTAGCCCTTGTGCGTTGGCTTCCATTGTTGGCACGCCCATGGCTTCGTGAGGGGTTTTGACGATGACCTTTGTCGCTTTTGCAAGAGCTGCCACCGCCGATCCCCATGCGATAACGCCAAATGCTTTCGCTTCGTCTTGTGGGAAACCGCCCATCCATTGGTGAAGAACGGTGGTGATTTTAACGTCGTTGTAACCGTACTTGACGCAGTATTCATCCGCCAACTCCTGTAGCGTTTGAAGCGCTGCCACGTCTTGAATCAAGTTTCCGCATTGGCCATAGCCTACGGTGATGTTTTTACAGCCTTGTTCCGCCGCCAGCAAGGTTTCGAGGATCGCCACCGCGTGGGACACGCAAGGGGGGACCAAGGTACCTGTCAACGGACCGTATGGCTCTCTATTGATGGAAACGCCGGCTTCTTCGTAGATACCTGTCAAACGGTCGGTGTACATCCAGTCGCGAATAGTGCGCTCCATGGGGACGTTTTTCGCGTAAGGCAGGTTGTAAGAAATGCCACCGCCTTCGTAGCTCGTAAAGCCACCAGCGTAGGTGATTTCCGTCAGCAATCGGGCATCCGGTGTGCCGTGACGCACTTGAACGGGAATATCTAGGGCTTCGATGATTTGACGACACCCTTCTACCCCGTGGTTAACTGCTGGGAAGCCATTGAGCATCGATTTGTTTTCTTTTAAAGACTCTTCGATCCCAACTTCTGCTTCGTGGTAGCGGTTTTGGCGAGTGTAGGAGTCGATGGTGGTCGGCAGCAAGTCCGCTTCGCCCTTATCTTGAAGATAGGTTAACAGTTCGATGTGCTCTGGAATCAAAGCAACCCCTGCCCTCGGTTGGATCAAAGTGATGCCAGCCGCTTTTGCTTTGAGCAATTTGTCGCCAAAGATTTTATGCTCTGGTAGGCTTTTATGATATTCAATGCCTTTCTCGATATCCACGTCTTTGCCAGTGTGCCAACCGGCCAACACTTCTTCACGGAGTCCGTAAAACTCGTCATTGGATAGCTTTTTATTGATTAATTCACTCATTGATTAGCTCCTTTTTCATAATTCGTAGGGCAATATCCGGATAACTCTCAGAAAGCACTCCCATGGAAGACAAAATATAGGCTTTATCTACGTGGGGTGTGAGCTTTCTGGGTTTAAGAGAAAATGGTGTTTTTTCGCTGTATTGAGCGTGTTCTGCGATCAAGTTCACATCGCCTCCATGGATCAGAGCGCCTCCTGTCAAAATCAAGGTTTCGACCGCTCTCAGATCTTTTCCATACTGGAAGAAAGACTGCCCCATCGGGGTGTAAACCGATTCCAATGTACCGACGTGACGTCTCAGCGCCAATTCCACCGCCACAGCCGCTAATGCATCTTCCACGCGCTTTTCCTCGGCAGTCGTCGCCAAGGCGTCTTTATTATCGTGGAAGTGTTGAACGATTTGGGATACGACGCCTTCATCAAGTCCTGAGATGGCAGCCAATCCATCATAACCTACCTCTTCGACCATACCGTAAATACTGTATCGCATTCCGATATCGCCTTCGACGGTACGTTTGGCAAAAGGCTCCTCCAGCCCTTTGAGCTGGGTGCTCACTTCTTCAGGGTAGCCGTCTGCAATGGAGTACACGTCTGTCGTCGCTCCGCCCACGTCAACGCCGATGAGAGGGCCGATGCCCTTTTCTGCAGGCGTCCCCTGAGACAACAGAATCATCGCTTCCAACATCGCCACCGGCGTCGGCATAACTATGCCGTCCAGTAGACTTTGGGCTTTGGTGAAGCCCTTTGCGCGAATGATTTGCTCGAGAAAAATTTCTCGTATTTGTTTTTGCACCGATTCGATGTTTGTCTTGTTCAACGTCGGCATGACGTTTTCACATCGATAAGTTTCCCTCTCTGCCAATGCCTCCTCACAAGCTTTTGCCGCCGAACGATTTCCCGCGATGACGATGGGAAACACCTCTTGACAAGTGCTCAGCATGTTGGCGTTGTGTATGATGACGTCTTTATTGCCGCCATCGGTGCCACCGGTCAACAAAAAGATATCCGGCTTTGTTGCGTCGATTTCTTCGATGTCTTCGTCGGTCAGCTCGTGGGCGTAGACTTTGATGATCTTTGCCCCTGCGCCAAGAGCCGCCATTTTCGCCGCCTGGGCGGTTAACTCGGGAACCAATCCCGATACCATCATGCGAAGGCCACCAGCTGCGCTGGAACACGCCTTAGTCATATCGAAAGATAGAGCCCCTGTTTGCTCTTCTAGCTTGACGATCGCCCGATGCAGCCCTTCATTGATGTCGGTTTCAATCGTAGTAAAACTGGCCGCTGTGCCGAGTAAGACTTCCTTTTCAACATCTACTGCGGTCACCTTTGTATAAGTACTGCCAAAGTCGATGAGTAAAACAGGTTTCATCGCTTCGCTATCCTTCGATGCCCAAATCTTGTTTCAAGAAAGCAACGCCCTCTTCCGGTGGTGCGCCTGGTGGAAATACTCGATTGAAGCCCATGGCTTTAAAACGCTTCTCAACGCTTTCAAAAGGCTGTTTTCCTACGACGATATTGCCTCCGACGTATAGAATAATCCCTTCTAATCCCGCCTCATCACACTTTTCTCTCAGTCCTCGACAATCCAACTCCCCGTGTCCATAGAGCGATGATACTAAAATAGCATCCGCATCCGTTTCCACAGCAGCATTGATAAACTCCTCTTGAGATACCATCACCCCGAGATTGGTTACGTCAAACCCTGAATTCGCATAGGCAAAATCCAAAATGCGAATGCCCACGGCGTGCACATCTGCACCAATGACGCCCATGACGATCTTCTTATTACCCATTCTTTTCCTCCCAATATTTTTTGCTGACATATGCTAAATCACCTTCTCTTTTTGAGAAAGTGTTAAAACCTTTTTCGATTGCGTTCCGATTGGATTTCTTCGATCTCGGAATGAATGTATAGGAGCGATCCTTGATCCACATCGTACCGAAAGACGATATCCGATAGCCCCTTTTCCTTCGCTCCGGCATACACTTTGAGTTGTTCTGCCGTTAAGTACCCTTCCACCTCTTCCGGAACGATACAGTAATCCAGTCCATCGAGAAAGCCTTCAAAGTCGTGGTCCACTCCGCAAATAAAACTTTTTTCAGCCACCGGCACCAAAGAGTAACTCTCGAGGGCTCGATGAATGTTTCGAGAATAGTTGGTGGTTTTCGTCAACACGCCAACCCGTTTGCCTGCCACAATCCGCCCAATTGCCAATATGGTCATCGGCGATATCGAAAGAGCAAGGGGTATGATCCGAGTCTGGATCTCCACTTTTTCCAATAAACTTTTGAAGTGGGTGTTCGTCGTGATGACCAAATCAAGGTTCTCGCCAAAGGTCTTTTGATCGATAATGTCTTCCAATCGATAGAGCATAATCTCAATGTCGTCCACTTCACGCATTTGATGAGCGATCAGTCGCCTAGCTTCAACAGAACACTCGACGATGCCAACAGCGATATCGCGCAACCCTTCTTCTCGAGCACGCATTTTTAAGTCAAAAAAGATGCTAATCTCTCTCATGGAGAAGCCAAGCTTCACCATTTCATCAAAAAAGTTGTCAATTAGCTTCATCGCTTCACCTTTTTGACTATAGGTACCATCTTCCTCTTTCCCACAGACAAAAGTCCCCTTGCCTTGGGTCATTTCGATGAGCCCTTCGTCTTTAAGGGTCAAATAAGCGTGCTTTACCGTTCCCAAAGATACACTTAGGTTATGAGCCATCTCGCGAACAGTTTCAATCCGTTCCCCCGGTCCAAGTTCACCAGAGACGATTTTTTCTGCAATAGCATCGGCAATCTGCCGATAAACCGGTAGATCGCCTTTGCGCTTGAGCCTAATCTTCATAGCATTCCCTATTTCAAGGACGCAAAGTAAGCCTTTGGCCCTTCCTCATATAAGTTATTTCCTTCGACATCGACGATGACCACAACCGGAAAATCCACCACTTCTAATCGCCTGACCGCTTCCGCTCCAAGGTCGTCATAAGCGATAACTTCTGCTTTTTTGACGCTTTGGGACAAGAGAGCGCCAGCGCCACCGACTGCGCCAAAATAAACGCTGCCGTTTCGGACCATTGCCTCTATCACCTCTGGACCGCGTTTGCCTTTTCCAATCATCCCGCGTAGACCTAAATCCAATAGTCTTGGGGCATAAGCGTCCATTCGGTAACTCGTCGTAGGCCCCGCCGACCCTATTGCTTGGCCTTCTTTAGCCGGTGTGGGCCCCACGTAGTATACGATGGCATCTTGGATATCAAAGGGCAATGCCTCTCCTCGGTCTAGCGCTTCGATCAACCTTTTGTGCGCTGCATCCCGTGCGGTGTAAATCGTGCCTGTGATCAACACCTGTTCGCCGATTTTAAGGTCTTTCGCCTTTTCCAATGTAAACGGTGTGTCAATGTGAATCGCCATTAAATCACCTCCGTCATATGTCTGGTCACGTGGCAATTGATGTTTACTGCCACAGGCAATCCTGCGATGTGGGTGGGGAGCGCTTCGATGGCCACAGCCAGTGCCGTCGTTCTACCTCCAAACCCTTGTGGACCAATGCCCAAAGCGTTGATCTCCTCTAGGAGTCGCTGTTCTAGAGCAGCGTAGTAAGAATCGGGGTTGTGTTCTTCCACTGAGCGCATCAGTGCCTTTTTCGCGATATTTGCCGCTTTGTCAAAAGTCCCGCCGATGCCCACACCGACTACGATTGGCGGACAAGGATTGGGGCCGGCTTCCTTCACCACTTGCAACACAAAATCAACCACGCCTTCCACCCCGTCAGAAGGTCGAAGCATTTTGAGTTGACTCATGTTTTCGCTGCCAAAGCCCTTTGGTGCCACGGTGATCTCGATTTGATCCCCTTCGACGATCTCAGTGTAGATCATCGCAGGGCTGTTGTCCTTGGTGTTAACTCGATTGAGTGGATCACCCACCACGGACTTTCTCAAAAAGCCCTCTTCGTAACCCTGTCTTACCCCTTCGTTTATCGCATCGTGTAAGTTGCCGTTGATATGGACCTCTTGGCCCACTTCTACAAACACACAGACCATCCCCGTATCTTGACATATCGCCACTTGGTTGGTCTCAGCTAGGTTGTAGTTTTCGATGATGTTGTCCAACACCCCTTCGGCTACGCCCCACGGCTCTTCACTTCGCATGGTTTCAATCGCCCGACGTATATCTGCAGGCAACACGCGATTCCCTTCAATACACAGCCTTTTGACCACCTCTGTGATCCTAGCGCTGTCGATTTCTCGCATGGAATCCCTCCTATCCTCCCGTCCTCTAGGACAATGTAGCGTAGATAACCGCCTTTATCGTATGCATACGGTTTTCCGCTTGGTCAAAAACCAAGGATTGTTTTGATTCAAACACTTCATCGGTCACTTCCATCTCGGCAATCCCAAACTTTTCATTGATCTCCTTGCCAATCACAGTCTCCAAATTGTGAAAAGATGGTAAACAATGGAGGAAAATCGCGTCTGGCGAAGCCTTTTGCATCACCGCTGAGTTGACTTGGTAGGCTTTTAATTTTGCGATTCGCCCTTCCCAAATCTCGTCCGGTTCGCCCATGGACACCCAAATATCGGTGTAAACCACATCGGCATTGGCAACCCCTTCATCTACATCAGTGGTCATCGTAACCGTGCAATGGTTTTTTTCTGCGATCGCTTTTGCCACCTCGACCAAGCCTTCCTCAGGAAAGAGATCCGCTGGCGAACAAGCGGTAAAGTTTACGCCCATCTTTGCGCAAACCACCATCAACGAATTGGCAACGTTATTTCTAGCGTCGCCCATGTAGACCATGTTCAATCCTTTTAAACGTCCGAAGTGCTCTTCAACCGTCAACATATCCGCAAGCATTTGCGTCGGATGAAACTCGTCTGTGAGTCCATTCCACACGGGCACACCTGAATAAGCCGCCAACTCCTCGACCAGCGCTTGGCTGTACCCACGGTATTCGATACCGTCGTACATGCGACCCAAAACCCTTGCCGTGTCTTTTGTGCTTTCTTTTTTGCCCATCTGCGAACTACCCGGCTCCAAATACGTCACGCCTAAACCCAAATCCAAACCCGCCACTTCAAAAGCACAACGCGTTCGAGTCGAGGTTTTTTCAAAAAGTAAAACGATATTCTTCCCCTCCAAGTACTTGTGAGGCGTGCCTTGGCGTTTTAGCCCTTTGAAATCTTTCGATAGATCGAGTAAGTAACGAATGTCTTCCGTTTCAAAATCCAATAATTTAAGTAAACTTCTTCCTTTTAGGTTTTTTCCCATAGTGTCACCTCTTTCTGTTGCCCCTATAATACCATGTTTTATGATATAGTTCAATCTTTTATTTTGGTTCATTAATTGAGTCACTCCTAATGCCACAACTCGCTTATTAAGCCAGATTTAGCAGGTCCTTTTTCTGAAATAATACCGACTCATTGTTTTGTTTTCCAGAAGTCGGTTAAAATGTTTCTCAATTGTAACGAATCTGACATTGTAACCCGCCCAAAAAATGATATACTTAATGAAACGCTACAAAACGGAGGAACAATAATGAATAAAATAGGAATTATCGACTCCGGCGTCGGTGGCTTAACAGTGGTTTCGGCGATTCAACGCCTTTTGCCCTTCGAGTCCATTTGTTACGTCAGCGATAATGTTAACGTCCCTTTCGGCAATAAATCAGCAGACGAAATCCTCGCACTCACTGCAAGGATGCTCGATTACTTAAAGGATCAAAACGTAAAGATCGTCGCCATCGCTTGCAACACCATCTCAGCGCTGGCTGATCGACTCAATCACAACTACCCCTTTCCCATATTGGACATCGTCTATCCCACCGCGGTGAAGATCGCCAAGTCCGGCGAAAAATCCGTTGCCATCACAGGCACCGCATTTACGATTCAATCCGAAGCCTACCAAAGGCTGATCCGCGAGAGAAATGCCACCATCGCCATCACCACCCAAGCGAGCACCACGTTGGCATCGCTCATTGACACAGGAAGAACCCAAGACCCGGAAACCGAATCCGAAGTCTCGTCCATTATCGAATCATTACGGGACAAGGGCCTCCTTGAAAACTTGATCCTCGGCTGTACCCACTACCCCATCGTCGCCAACTTATTTCAGGAATCAGCCCCTAGCGTCCACCTTATCGATCCTGCGATCAGTTTGGCGGATAAGGTGAAGGCGTACTTAAAATACACCGACAGCCTCAACGCCTCTGGGGACGGCGACCTTGAAATCCACACCACAGGAGATGGCCAAGTCTTTTACGACCTCGCCGATCCACTGGGACTCGTCAACATTAAAAACGTCGAACAAATCACCTTGCCCTAACGACTAACGCTGCTTTTTACGCCTATCACAACCGCAGAACATCTCCTGATGCCTGCGGTTTTTTGTGTGGCGTCAAAGGCGCCCATCTGCAATCCCTGCATCGGTAGACACGACTACAACGCCAGCAAGATCAATGCTTAAGACGATACCAGCAAACTCGATGATTTAGGTGCTACAAGCATAAAAAAAAGACAGCGTCCCACGCTGCCCTCATGTTGTAAACTCATTCTTTTTTATATGCTACTGCTTTGACTATGCCTTTTATTAACCGTTCCCTTCAACAGCACATTCCCTCGCCTTCTCCGGCATTTGCGCCAATAGAATCGCGATAAACATGAGTCCACAGCCAAGAAGCTCTTTTGTCGAAAGGACTTCGCCCAACAAGAGCCAGCCAGCTATCACCGCAATACAGGATTCCAAACTCAAAATGAGCGAAGCCACCGCAGGTTTGATCCCTTTTTGTCCGATAATCTGCAGAGTGTACGCGACTCCAGAACTCATAATGCCTGCGTAGAGCAGAGGTTGCCACCCTTTGACGATCTCGGATACCATCGGTTCTTCAAATAACACCATACCGATGGTCGCCAAAGCACCGCTGACAAAAAATTGGATGACACTCATGGTTACCCCCTCCACCTGAGGAGAATAGTTATCGATGATGAGGATGTGAAGGCTAAAGAACACGGACCCGATTAACAACAACACATCGCCAAAATTCACGCCGCTGTCCTCGTTTATGGACAACAGGTACAGCCCAGCTAAGGCGAGAATCACCGCTAACCAAATCTTGCCGCCGCTTTGCTTCCCGAGAGCTGCGCTGATTAAGGGCACCCAAACAATGTAACAAGCGGTGATAAAACCCGCTTTCCCCACGGTGGTATACATGAGCCCAAACTGTTGAAGAGAACTGCCACAAAACAAAATTACACCACAAAGGACACCCCCTTTGATCAACATTTTGCGATCACCGAGGATTTTTCCTTTATTTAGCCACCAGGCCAACGGCAAAAGCACCACGCCGCCGAGAAGCGTGCGGACCGCATTGAAAGTAAAAGCCCCCATATGATCCAATCCTACTGATTGAGCCACAAAAGCCACACCCCATATGGTGGCAGTGATCAGTAAAAGGATGGAACTTCGCACTTTTTCGCTCACGCTTCCACCTCTTTACACACATCCACCCAGCCATCGGCTTCTGAGATTTCTTCAAGCTCGCCAAGGGGTAACGCCACCACAGTGTTCTCCGATCCACAAGCGGGGTAGACGTGATCAAACCGCTTCAACGATCGATCCAAGTACACTTCAACCCCTTCTTTGACACCAAAGGGACAAACACCACCCATGGCATGGCCCACCAGTTCTTCCAACTCGCGGGGAGCGATCATCTTGGCCTTGATCCGAAACTGCCCTTTGAACTTTTTATTGTCCACTCGCGTGTCCCCTGCTGTGACGATGAGAACGGGTCCATCACCCCCATAAAAAGCCATCGTCTTTGCAATGACCTCTGGCGTGCAACCGATGGCAGCAGCCGCCAACTCCACCGTTGCCGACGAGGTCTCAAAAGCGATGACCTGGTCTTCTTTTCCGTATTGTTTTAAATGTGCTAATGCATTAATGGTCGACATATCATCCTCCAAAAAAATCCTAGGCGACTTCGGTCGCCTAGGATTTATTATACCATCAATTCCATTTTCTTGAAGCCGGTTACAATTATCGTCGACAATTGTTGGTCACTATCCGCCAGACGATGAAAGATAAGACCGCCACCGCCAAAACGCCTATCGCCGGCAGCCAAAAATCCGCTGTACTCCGCCAAACCCCATGCCAATTTGTCGTGTTCATTTATGCTCCTTCACCGTCACAAGACGATAGTATGTGCGAGATGTCCAAGTGTAAACGAGAAAATAGAATACCGCAAAGACGATGTAGACCACCCCTCCACCCATCAGAAGAAGTTTTGAATTCGTCATGTATGTCAACTTCAAAAGCTTATCCACGATGGGAAAGGCAAAAGCGATATGGATCCCTGCCATAATCAACGGTAAAAAGAACACCGTCATAATCTGAGCGTGGATGGATTGTTTGACTTCGCTTTTTGTCATGCCTACTTTCAACATGATGCCAAAATTCCTCTGATCCTCGTAGCCTTCGGTCAACTGTTTGTAGTAAATAATCAGCGCTGTGGCGATGATAAAAACCAACCCTAAAAACAAGCCGGTAAAAAAGATACCACCGTAAAGTTGGCGCATGCCTTGCCGTTCAATCTCCCGAAATTCGGTTGCCACTCCCGGCAACTCCTTTAGTTCCTCGTTAAGTCGGTGGGACAGTTCCGATTTATCTCCTGCACTGCCATTAAAATCAAAGTGTTCTCGAAGGCGAACGGGCATACCAGCCCTGTAGCTCGCTTCAAGTGCCTTTCCCAGAGTGAAGAGATCCGCCGCCTTTGGCACCACGCCGTAGATCGGACGAGATAACACGCTTTCATAATCCTTGACGAGAGGGAAAGTTTGGTGTGATGACACGACCTCGTAGTGAAAGCTGCCGATATCTAGCCCTTTTCCGATCGCTTTGTCATCCGCTGCAAACACTGCCATTTGCCCTTCCGCCAACTGAAGAGGCTCTTCTAAATACGGGTTGATATCCTCTTGGGGATACAAATAAAAAACGACAATATTCTCATAATCAACCTCTGGTTTCGCCCTTCCAAAAACGAGTTTTCCCTCTTCACGATAAGCGATCGGTTGAAGAACCCGCGCTTTTTTTACCTCACTCGTCAGATAGTTTGCCACTATTCCATCGATCCTTTCAGCGATCTCCGCGTTCTGCACTTCGTTTTCAACTGTGGAGAAGATCGCCACATCACTTGGAAATCGGGAGTGCTCGATGTCTTCCATACCCAAAAACAGCGCAAACACCGATGAGAGTAAAATCAACACCGCCGTCGACAAGATGCAAATCGTCCCCAAACCCATGGCATTTTGCTTCATGCGATATACCAACCCGCTTATCGCCGTAAAGTGCTTCGTGCGGTAATAATAGGCTTTATTGCGTTGGAGCCATTTTAGCACTAGGATGCTCACCGCCATAAAGCTAAAGTAGGTACCCGCCATGACTAAAATCACTGCGATAAAAAATTTCCCCATGGCTTCGATCGGCGATCCCACAGTTAACGCCATGTAGTAGCCTATTCCCAAGCAGCCCATACCAAGGAGTGCGGTAAAAGCATTCACCTTTGGCACCGCGTCCCCCGCCTTTGCTTCTTGCATCAGGCTGATGGGACTCGACACCTGAATTTGGCGTACCCCATCAAGGTATAACAAAACGAAAATGGCAAGGTATCGAACAGCTGTCGCGATAAGATCCTCAAAGGAAAGGATAAATCCTGTTTCCGTAGCAATCCCCACACTTCGTAAGAAAAACCCTTCAGCTAGTTTATAAAACAATACGCCTACTGCCAAACCAGCGATGATGTTGGTCGAACCGAGGAGAATCATTTCCCAACCGAGAATCCGCCTCAAGTGTTTTTTCTCCATACCCAATACACTATAAAGAGCAAACTCCTTTTTACGACGTTTCATCAAAAAATTGTTGGTGTAGTATAAAAAGATCACCGAAAAGACGCCGACGATTCCCCAGCCCATCGCTAATACGGTCTGGACTTGGGTCATGCCATACAACCCTTTTAACACTTCGCTTCTCGCCATCGTGAAAACCATGTAGAACAGGGCGACGATCCCGATCACTGTCAACGAAAAAGGCAAGTAGGATGCCTTGTTTTTCCGAAAGTTCATCAATGCCAAACGGAGATACAATCCCTTTTTCATTTTAATTGCCTCCCTTTGCCAACAGGGTCAACACCTTGGAGATCTCCTCGTACATGTCTTGGGGCGCTCGATCTGCGCGGAAAAGTTGATGGAAGATTTTGCCATCTTTGATAAACAGCACTCGTCCAGCAAAGGAAGCCGCTTTCACCGAGTGGGTTACCATGAGGATGGTTTGACCCATTTTGTGTATGCGATCAAAGTATTTCAGCAGCTCATCGGTAGCATTGGAATCCAAAGCCCCCGTCGGTTCATCGGCGAGAATAAGGTAGGGATCGGCGATGAGTGCTCGAGCCACCGCCGCGCGCTGTTTTTCGCCACCAGACACTTCATAGGGGTATTTATTGATCAAGTGGTCGATGTGGAGATCCTCCACGATCGGTTTCATTTTTCCCACCATGACGTCGTAGCCTTCTCCCGCTAACACCAAAGGCAATAACATATTGTCTTCCAAAGTCAACGTATCCAATAAATTAAAATCTTGGAACACGTAGCCAAGATGGTTTCTGCGAAAGGCAGAGATTTGACTGTCAGTCATTTTGACCAAATCATCGCCATCAAGACAGACACTGCCTTCCGTCGGTCGATCTAACAGAGCTAAAATGTTTAATAACGTTGTCTTTCCGCTGCCAGACTCGCCCATGATGGCGACGTATTCCCCTCTTTCGACGGAAAAATTCACATCCTGTAGCGCTTCCACCTTATTGGTTCCCAATCGGGTTTGATACACTTTTTTAAGATTGTTCACTTCTAATAATGCCATAACTTCCTCCTCAATCTTTAGTACAACTCCAGTATACAAAACTAATAAAGACTGCACCTTAGATTTAGCTTACATTTTAACTGACTCGATGACATTATTGTAAGGTTCCTATTGAATTTGCTCCTTAGGGAAAGTTAGAAGAACTTCTGTCCCCTCGCCAACCTGTGATGTGATCACAATCTCCAAGGATAGAGCATGGGCAATCCTTTGACATAGAGCCAGTCCAATACCCGTGGACTTTTGATCCAATCGCCCATTAAATCCCGTATAGCCCATTTCAAACACTCGAGGCAAGTCCTCTTTAGGAATGCCGATTCCCGTATCCACAATCGCCAACCCTTCCTCGCGCCAATGAACGGCGATGGTCCCCTCTCTCGTGTATTTAACCGCATTGGATAACAGTTGTTCAAAAAGAAAAGCAAACCACTTCTCATCGGTGAGCACCGTGACCGGTACGTCTCCGTAGTTCAACGCAATCTTTTTTTGTATAAATTGAGGCGCATACCTCCGAACACTCCGCCTCAACACCTGATCTAACGCCACTTTTTTGAACAAATAGTCCGTAGATGAAGCGTCAAGGCGCAAATACCCTAACAACATATCCACGTACTCTTCGATTTTAAACACCTCGTTTTTTAACGCGACCCTCGAGCTTTCCCCGTCTTCCAACAACATATAGGTTGCGGCGATGGGCGTTTTGATTTGATGTGCCCACAAGGTGTAATAATCCTCTAACCGACTGAGCTTTAGTGCCTCTTGTGACTCGCGATCGGCCCACTGGGCCATAAGACGGCGGATCCCTGTCGCGTAAACCCCTTCGATCGGGTCGTTTACTTCAATGTCTTCTAACCGACTCGGAAGATCGAAAAAACGTTGAATAACAGAGACGCGCGCCTTCGTTCGCCAATAGCCAACGGCTCCAAGGAGAATCCCACAGGAAAAAGTCAGCACATAGCCATAGAGGATGGGTTGTATCGGCAACTGAAAAGCGACAAACACCAGCCCAAACAAAATACAAGTCAACCCGTAAGTGGCTATCCAAAGCCTTCTGCCCAGAAGATAATCCCGAAGTCCAAAAGCGTTACGTTCTTTTGACATAGTAGCCCACACCTCTTTTCGTCCCGATAAAATCCTCCACTCCTAACGCCGTCAACGTCTTTCGCAACCGCGCCACATTCACCGTCAACGTATTATCATCAATGTAGACATCGGACTGCCATAAGCACTCCATCAGATCTTCGCGAGAGATTACCTCGCCCGCTTTTTTAATTAACGTTTCTAAAATCTTGAACTCATTTTTGGTCAGCTCCGCGCTTTGTTCGCCATAGGAGACGATCATCTCCTGTAAATGGAGAACGACGCCGCCTTGCTCCAACAACTCCGTCCCCACACCAAAATCGTAAGTTCGTCTCAAAATCGCTTGAATCTTCGCTTCGAGTACCGTCAAATCAAAAGGCTTCACAATGTAATCGTCCCCACCCAACTGCATCGCCATCACGATGTTCATGTTTTCTGAAGCGGAAGAAATAAAAACGATGGGCACCTTGGACACCTTTCGCATCTCCTGGCACCAATGATAGCCATTGTAAAAGGGCAAGCTAATATCCATCAATACCAAATGGGGAGCAAAAGCGTAAAAATCCTCCATCACCATCTGAAAATCCTCAACACATTGGACGCCGTATTGCCATTGACGCAAATTCCCCGCAATAGCACTGGCTATAGTTTTGTCATCCTCAACAATTAGTATTCTTTGCATAGTATTCTCCTTGGATGTCTATGGCTTTATTTTATCATAAAAGGCGATGGATAGGATCTTTGACCTTATGTGTTAATGATATGGGCTTTTAGAAAGGATAAGTGTCGGAAATGATAGGGTATTCAATTATAGACGAGATTCTTTTTCATAATATTTGCTGTGTGTTTATAACTTTAAAACGTAAAATATTTTCATTCTAAATAAATCTTGACCGCTACTTATAAATCCCATATGATAGTATTTGCAAAGTAACCTCCACCCCTTGAAAAGGACTTGACTAAAACTAACGCCATAAAATGACACTACTTTTATCTAAGAAAGGATTAAGCCAATTATGAAAAAAGGCGCGGCAGCAGCTACTAGAAAATTGACCACCGTAGTTGTATCAAAATTACTTGCTATTGGAATTAAAGAATATAGCGGCATTGGAGCTATAATAAGATCCGTCGTGAGGAATGTCCTTGATCCTGGTACCACAGTGGCTCGCTATCTCGATCGAAATGATCACAAGCCAAGAAACGGTTACGTCGATGTTCGAGCGTTTTAAGTCAACCCTTCAGTTTGTCAGAAGTTTATTTTTGCTTTTAATCGTTTTTTTGTATTAGCCGTCCTTTTCCTTACCTTGCTTCCCAACGGCTTAGGAAATGGACTAGTCTTTTTTCTGTCTCTAATATGTGAAATCAAGCTCTTAGATATTTATGATAAATGGAAAGAAAGCAAGTCTTCAAAAAAACAATAATTTATTCTTGTAAAATGTAGCATCATTGAGTTTTTGTCAAATCCTTTTTGGTGTGAAAATCTAAAAATTGTCTACTCCGCATCGACTAATCTGAGGTGTATACCTACCTTAAATCGTCAGATCGCATTGAACTTCACATTCAACAAGGCTCATATTTTGCTTTGCTGAAGAAAAAAGTGTTTTGATGGGAGCCTGCCTCCTTTTTGCCTCTGGGAAGGCTTGTGAACTTATAACTGATGTGAAAAGCGCCCTTCCACAAACCCGCCTTAGGCGATGGTTTGATGAAGAGCGCTTTTTGTGTTTTGCTCGGCTTTAGGCGTCAACCTCCAACGAAATATTTACCTTCGTCTCTTTATCAAAGAAATGGGTTTTGGTGCCATCCATGTAAAGGTTGACGGTTTCATGGTTTTTGGCGGGGTTGTCACCGTTGAGTATGGCGAGGATTTTGGTGCCGTTTACGGTAGTATGGGCGTGTTTTTCGCTACCGAGAAGCTCTACCGCATCGACTTGAGCTGTGATAGGCATATCGGTTTTTCGGTGGCCATCGTAAATGTGTTCTGGCCGTATGCCCATAATTACCGGGGTATCGAGCTTGTTTTCCGCTGCTATCCGATCCCCCTTCTCCTTTGGCAAGGGCAAGGTAAGCCCCAACACTTGAACGCTGTAACCCGCTTCTTTCACCGATACCACCGCCTCTAAAAAATTCATTTGAGGGGATCCGATAAAACTTGCGACAAATTGATTTTCTGGATAGAAGTAAACGTTATGAGGGGTGTCCACCTGTTGAACGACACCGTCTTTCATAATGACAATCCGATCGCCCATGGTCATCGCTTCGGTCTGGTCGTGGGTGACGTAGATAAAGGTGGCTTCCAGCTGCTCATGGAGCTTGACGATTTCCGATCGGGTTTGGGCGCGAAGTTTTGCATCTAAGTTGGATAGCGGCTCGTCCATGAGAAAGACCTTCGGACTTCGAACGATACAACGCCCCAAGGCGACACGCTGTCTTTGTCCACCGGAAAGGGCTTTTGGCTTGCGGTCCAAGTATTGATGAAGCCCGAGTATATCAGCCGCTTTGTTCACTTTATCGTCGATTTCATCTTGGGGGAGTTTTTGTAA
The DNA here is from genome assembly GCA_964533865.1 of uncultured Peptoniphilaceae bacterium. Classification (GTDB taxonomy): domain Bacteria; phylum Bacillota; class Clostridia; order Tissierellales; family Peptoniphilaceae; genus CAZHRC01. Next base: position 19,234 of record CAZHRC010000007.1, on the reverse strand, counting down.
TTTAAGGGCGTAGCTCATATTTTCGCGGACGGTCATATGAGGATAGAGAGCGTAGTTTTGAAACACCATGGCGATATCTCGGTCTTTTGGCTCTGTGTCGTTGACGAGATCATCGCCGATATAGAGTTCCCCTTTGGATATTTCCTCTAGGCCTGCCACCATCCGCAGAGTCGTCGACTTGCCACAACCAGAAGGCCCGACGAAAACGACGAACTCTTTGTCTTCGATTTCCAAGTTAAAGTCTTTAACTGCGACCACATCCCCTGGATATATTTTGTACATATGTCTAAAACTCAATCCTGCCATCGTCTCATCCTTTCAAGTTTTCGATCACCTCGTCGGTGACCTGGTGGCCGTAAAGGTGCATCGCCATAAGCGCCGCCCCTTCACCCGGTTCTAAAATCGACGCTGATACGACGATTCTCGGATCCTCTTGCAATCGGTGGTAGATCGGTGTTTTTATCAGATCGCCGACTTTAAACACGCCGCCAGAGTAGGTGACGTAAATGGTTTCGTCTGATTTGAAGTTTAGCTTTGCAATTACCGCGCGAATGGCTTTTGCCACCTCATCAGCAGCCTCATCAAAGGCGCTTAGTGCATCTCGATCCCCTTCACGAGCAGCTTTGGTCAAATCTTGGGCGATTTTTGCAATTTCAGCCCTTCCCCAACTCTCTTGGGTGACGAGAGAAATCAGGTCGAAATCCTCTTCGATCTGATAATTGTCTTTGATAATCTGGTAAAGCCGACCTTTGGGGAGTCTGCCGTCGGATTGCTGTGCAAAGAGGGTAATGGCGCGCCTTCCCAACCAATAGGCCGATCCTTCATCGCCACAAAACGGACCCCAACCGCTGGATCGCGCCTCGTTGTCTTCATAGTCTCTGCCGTAAGCGATGACTCCAGTCCCTAGGACCATGTTCACCCCTGGCTTTGCCGCTTGACTACCCGCCCAACCTGCCACACAGTCGTTTCCGCATTGGAAACGATCTGAACCAAGTAGTTCTCTTATCACCTCATCTGTGGTCTCCATGGCCTCTCGAAACTCGCCATAGCCCGGTACGCCAAAAAACGCATAACAAATCTCAGAAACTTGGGCACTCGATGCCCCTAATACCTCATCGATACCGTCCCGAAGCGTCTCTTTCAATGCCTCTGGGGTGACTTGCTTCAAGTGGATGGTCCCTTTGCTCGCCGTCGCTAAGACCCTTCCCTTTGCATCGGCAAGGGAAAAACCCGTGCTCGTTCCACCGCCGTCGACCCCTAAAAATAGTCTTCTCACATTTTCCTCCTAACGGTAGCGCCTGTTGTATGCGTCTAGCACCACGAGCATGATTGCCAGAGAGACCATTTGCAACGCCAACCCGGGGTAACCGATCATCCGCTGGCCTATAAATTGAAGGGCGATCCCAAAGGCAAAAGCAACGATCATTGCGATGTTTTTTAGTTTATTGACTCGATAACTATCCATGAGCTACTCCTTTATCCAACGAATTTCAGCAGGCTTTAAAGCAATCGTCTCACTTGCACCCACCCCGTCGTAAACGATGGTCTCAATCGCCTCATCGCTGTTATTGACGATGGCATACTCTCCTATTGCAGGATAGGCTGCCACTTCGACGTTGAGATCTTCTGCGTAGTAGATTTTTAGCACTTCTTCAGCGTGGGACACGTAGTGAATGGCGCGCTTTAACAGTCTCGTGTTTTCAAGGCTAAAGGGAAGCCCTGTGACGTAAAAGCTTCTTCCCGCACCGTACGCATGAGCTGCCATGTGGATCTCTCCATTGGAATACTCTAATATTTCCGTGTTTTCACTTAAGGCGTAGACGTTGGGGACGTTTTCGCCCAAATTGTAGGTGCCGCCGCTGTCTTCAGTGATAAAGTGTGCCTCTACCGGCGTATGATAGTAACGATTGGTGCTTTGGGAAAACCCGACTTCGACATCGACGCCAAAAACATCGGCGAGTTGGAAATAACGCCCGTTGCTCTGATATGCTGAAGGCTCGCCGACGCCGATCAAACCGCCCCCTGAATACACAAAACGACGGAGTTCCGAGACGACTTGAGGATCGTTAAAGGCCTCTCCACCACTAAATGCAGTGTAAGCATCTCCTGCGTTGATGATCACGTCTATGGACGGATCGATTCCGGCTTTCACATCCTCAAAGTTGATAAAGGTCACTTCCACATCCATACCGGACAGCGCCTCCATCATGCCCATATAGCTATAGCTGAGCTTATACCACTTGCCGTGTGCGACGATATAGGGCTGCCAGCTGCGGATCTCTCCCCAACAGTTGAGGACGGCGACCTTAGCCGAAGCGTAAGGCGCACCAGCTGAAACTTTGTCGTAGATCTTTCTAAAATCCTCTGCCACCTGTTCCAAGTGGTCGATAAACTTCGGAAATTGATAGGCCAAGCTCATGTAACCGCCATAGCCAATGCGATCGACTGGGCTGCGAAGAATCGCACGCCTCGCCGTGATCCAATTCGCTCTGCCTTCGATGGTAGGGTCGTTACCCGGGTAGAAGGTGTCGGGGAAGAAATAAGGCAAGAACCGACCTTCTGTAAAGCCGTCAACGGGAATATCGGATATCAATCGCAAGGTTATGCCATCGCCGACGGATCCTACAACCCCATCTAAGCCGATATCTTTAAAGTACTTGCCATAGGGTTCGGTGCCAATCCAATTGTCGCCTAAAAACATAATCGCTTTTTTACCGTGACGATGGACAATGTCCACCAGCCGTTTGGCTTTTTGAGATACATAGCGTTGCATAAAGTCGATGTAGTCGAGAAATGCCTTTGAGGGCACTCGGAATATCGAATTGTAATACCCTTCGTCGACAATATCTTCTGGTCTAAGAGCATAACCATTTTCTTTTTCAAAGGCCAGTAGCCCTTCTGTGGAGACGCTCCCCGAATAGCCAAACCATTCGACGAACTTTTCTTTTCCCGTGTCGTCAAATACTAAAGTGAAATGGTAGAAGAAGGTGGTGAAGCGAACAATATCCGTTTTCGGGTTGTCCTTCAACCAACGTTCAAGCTCTTCCTCCATAAAGACGCCAGAAGCTTTTCCCATAGCGTTAAATGGGATCTGATGTTCCCGATCGCCCCAATCATTTGTGAGGTGGTTGTACATCGAGGTGGGATCCCAGTTGGCATAAGCGAGGAAACTCACCGTATATTGATGAAAAGCGACGGCCTTAGTCACTAACACTGTCGCCGTGGTTTTATCGTAAGTCCAATCTTGCGGATCGACGACTTCTCCTGTGGTGCGATCGATGACCTCCCACCACTTTTTAGGATCGTGGTCAAAATCCGGTTCAATTTGTTGATCAAAATACCCCTTTGTAAAAGGGATGACCAACGTCTCTTCTACCGCCGTCGCATACTCGCTCATCAAATAAAACTGTTGGCGTTCGTCGAGGTTCGCTTTGGCGAAGGCGTTGTGTTCTCGGGCGACAAAATAAGTTGTGACAATATCTGCAGGTAGGTCTTTTATCCCGTCGGGAAGTTTGGTCCCGTCCGAGTCTCTAAGAGCATCGGCACCTAGCCGTTTGAGTAGGTATTTGGTCTCATCTGTAAAGTTCTCTTCACTCGGTAGAGTGAGTCGTCCAGTAGATTTTCTCATTCTGTTCATCCTCCATCATTTTTAAATTATCCCTTATCTCCACCAACCATCATCCCTTCAGTCAACTGACGTTGTACGAGAATGTAGAGGATCAACGTCGGCAACATGACGATGACGAGGGAGGCGTACATCGGTCCGTAATTTGCCGCGCCGCGTTGGGCTTGTTGCAAATACACCAAACCTACGGGAAGGGTCTTTGACGAGGATACCAGCAAGGTTTGTGCCAGTATAAACTCATTCCAAAAAGAGAGAAAGTTAAACAAAATTACGGTGACGATACTCGGCTTGGCCATGGGCACCATAATGTCGAGCATGGTACGGGTATACCCTGCACCATCGATATAGGCCGCTTCTTCGTACGTTTTGGAGATCGATCGAAAGTAGTTGGAAAGCAAGTACACCGTAAAGGGAATCGCCGTTGAAGCGTAGATCAGCGCCAATACGAAGATATTGTTTAAAAAGATCATCTTCCCAATCACATCGCCCCACCCTTTGAGCATGAGGTAAATGGGGATGACAATGTAGGAAAGGTTGATAAACAGCCCTGCATGCAGGTAGTTGTTGATGAATTTTGAGCCTTTAAACTCCATCCGCGACAAGACATAAGCACATGGAATGGAAACGACCAACAGTATGACGATGGCTAGCCCCGTCACAATAATCGAGTTTAGAAAGTACTCCCCCATTTTCGCCTTGGTCCAAGCTTCAATGAAGTTTTGCCAATAGAATCCTTTGGGTAACGACCAAGCGTTTCCATAAAACTCGGGGTTTTCTTTGATCGAAGCCATAAAGACCCAAGCCACTGGTATGAGAATACTGATCGCAAGGCCGGCGAGTGCGACGTAAACAAAGATTTTAAAGAGGTTGTTCGATTTCTTTTTCATGAGTCCCTCCTTAGTACTGAACCACATCACGTTTGGTGATGGTGTTGACAATCGCCGCTAAGCCGAAGGAGAACAAAAAGACCACAACACCGATGGCAAGGCCATAACCAAAGGCGGAGTTGCCATAGGCCTGATCGTACATGTAGTTGAGCAACGTCGCGCTCGAGCCATTTGGTCCTGATCCTGTGAGAACTTTTACGATCTGAAAGGCGATATTGATGTTCGATATAATGTAAAAAGTGAGCGTGGTGCGCACCGTGTCCCAAGATAGAGGCAAGGTAATATCGAAAAACTGACGGATTTTACTAGCGCCGTCGAGATTAGAAGCCTCGTAGAGGTGAGCTGGGATTTGTGACATGGTGGACATGTACATGACCATGTAGTAACCGATCGCTTGCCATACCATAGAAAACGCCACCGAGTAAACCACGATGTTCTTATCCCCTAGAAAAGCGATGTTTGTCCAAGTATCGGGCTGAAAAAGCCTAAAAAAGCCGTTGAGCAAACCGTCATCCATGCCGTAGATCGCCGAAAACACCGACGCGATAACCGCGATGGACAAAATATTGGGGATGTAGAAGACGATTCGAAAAAAGTTTTGTCCCTTGATCTTCTCTTTTGAGAGCACCGCCGCAAAGAAAATCGCCAAGGCCATGGTGATTATGGTCACAATAACGATGAGAAATACGGTATTTTGAAATGCTCTTATAAATTTGGGGTCTTTAAACAGGCGAATAAAGTTATCAAAAGCGACAAATTCTTTATTGCCCGAAAGACCGCCCGTCTTGTACATGCTGTCCATGAACACCTTTATTGTCGGAAATACCATGAATAAGGTGAATAGCAACAGAGCTGGAGTTAGGCAGAAAAAGATGAACTGTTTTTTGTGTTTGCTTTGTTTCATAACGCCTCCTCGAGTAGAGTCGAACCATAGAAGAAGGGCGGTGAAGTACGATCACCTCCACCGCCCACATCTTACTATTGTAATGGTTATTGTCCTGCTTTAATTGCTGCGGAGAGTTCTTTTGCTGCATTGACCACGCCTGCTTGCCAATCGGCAACGGTCATTTCACCGTTCATCACTGAGTCGATGGCGGTGTAGAGAGCATCGCTCATACTGACGCCTTCAACAGCAGGAGCTGCTGCAAAGCCGCCCATAGCCGCTTTAGCACCGTCTGCGTAGATGGAGTAGATCATCTTAGTGGTTTCATCGGTGATGTTCTTCTCTGCGTCGATGACCGGTTGTACCGTTCCACCGTTTTCAAAGAAGGTTTTAACCGCTGCATCAGAGTACAGGTATGCAACGAATTCTTTTGCTAATTCTGGCTCTTTTGCGTCTTTTAGAATCTCGACTTGTTCAAAGAACGTATAGGCATAAGCATCGCCGCCTGCTTTCAGCGGAGGAATCGCGGTGAATCCCCATTTGAAATCTGCTGGTGTACCTTCTTTCATTTCCCCGACAACCCAGTTGCCGTTAGGCATAAAGAGGGCCTTGCTGTCGATAACCGCTTGTTGGTTTTTAGTAAATCCAGTAGCATTTGCTTGTGAAACGGTATTTGACTCTAAATAAGGCGCAATTTTTCCAATGGTTTCAAACACTGGCGTCGCTTCGTTTGCCCAAGCTGCTTCGTCGTAATTCATCAGTTTGTTGTAAAGGTCTGGTCCGCCTGTCACATTGATCAAAGATGCGATGAATCCGTCAAAGTATCCGCTAGTAGGATAGGTAAATAGGCCGATGCCATCTGCTTTTGCGGTTTCGCCAAGAGCAATGAAAGCGTCCATATCTTTTGGAAGGTCGTATTTTCCACCGCCATCTTTAAATAAACCAGCGTTGTACCACAACCCTGTTGGTCCATAGAACAGTGGCGCGAGGTAGGTCTTGCCGTCGCCGTAGGGGTTGGTGATGTAAGTATCGGTAAAGCCTGGGATCAGCTTTTCGCTAACGGTTTTTTCTTCACCTGGCACTTTTTTGGAAAGTACATCGGTGATATCCATCAACATTTTTTCTTTGATGAGGGTTTCGGTCAATCCGCCAACGCCGCCGACGCTGTAATAAAGAACGTCTGGTCCTTCGCCAGCTTGGATTTGTGGGCGAACCACTTCAGCTACGTTTGGCGCAAATGTCGCTTCGACTTTTGCCCCTGTCATCGCTTCGAAATCTGCGATAACTTTTTTCCAGCCTTCAATGCCATATCCCCCTTCAAGTCCTGCAAATACGAGGGTTTTGCCTGCAAATTCGCCTTCAGCAGCTGGGGTCTCGCCGGCGCCTTCAGTTTTTGTTGCAGCAGGCTCCGACGGAGTTGCTGCCGGTGCGGGATCCTTTGGTTTACTGGTTCCACATGCAGCTAGTGTGAAAACCATTGCCAATGCCAACAATAGACTTACAATCTTCTTCGAGTGTTTCATTCATATCCCTCCGTTTGTTTTATGATGTGTCCATCATATCATGTAAAACGTTTTTCCATTATAAGAATATTGATTTCAATTTTAGATTTATTGGCGAATTGTTCATCTTTTTGTTGTCTAAAGCCTTATCATTTTCAATGCTGACGATTTCCCATGTGTGATTCGATCCGGAGATAAACCTTGAACTTATCTGCGATATAAGCTGATCTGCTCAAAAAAAACCGGGGAAACCCCGGCTTTCTTTAAAGTGATTTATCCAATTCTAAGATCACCTCAAGCAACAACTGAACCCCGTTGAGCAAATCCGACTCCCGAGTTTCTTCGTCTTTGTGGTGACTGATCCCTTTGATGTTTGGGACAAATATCATACCCGCTGGCACTTTATGGGATAGAGCACTGGCATCATGAGAGGCGCCGCTTGGCATCTCTGGAGCGGTAAACCCGTTGGCAGCCGTCACTTGAGCAACGGTTTTGCGAATCACAGGATCCAATTCCACTGGCGGTTTACTGACTTCCAATCGGTACTCCGCTCTGCAATTCTCCACGCTGTCAAGAGCGCGTTTCAAGTTATCCACCGCCCGATCCACGTCTTCGTCGGTCAACGCGCGAATCTCGACGACAAAATCCACCCGCTCAGGAACGACGGCCACATGGCCTGGGAATATGCTAAACTCTCCAACGTTGCATACCATGACCGGCTCGTTGTGCATCTCTTCCAACCAAGGCAACAGCACTTTCATCGTCTCGTAGAGAGCGTCCTTTCGATCGACCATCGGCGTGGTGCCGGAATGGTTGCCTTCTCCGTGAACGACGCATCGATATCGGGTGATGCCCACAATCGCTTGGGGAATGGCCACTGGTATCCCGTTTTTATCAAGGACAGGCCCTTGTTCGATGTGAAGCTCCACAAACCCCTTGTAGCGTTCGTCCGCCACATTGGCTGCTTCCACGTCCTCTTCGGTCAATCCGTAAACTGCTAACGCCTCTTTTGAAGGCATCTGCTCGACTAAACCACTAAACGCTCTGCTTCCAAAGCTACCGCCAAGTGGGCTACCCTCTTCCGCATTAAACGCCACCACTTGGTAGGTGTTGCGCAAAGGGACGTTGTTTTCTTTCAAGGTGAGGGCGACTTCTTGGGCTGCCATCACGCCGTAAGCACCGTCGAGGATACCGCCATTTTTTACAGAATCGAGGTGAGATCCGCTTAAAATAATGGCATCCGGATTTTCCCCTTCGACGGTAGCAAAAAGATTGCCCAAGGGATCCACTTCAGTGGGAATATCGTATTGTTTGAATACTTCGACTAAAAAATCTCTGGCTTCGACGAGCTCTGGACTGAACAACAGGCGATTAAGCCCTTGACCATCTACCCACCCGATTTCACCCTGTGCATTGAGATTTTTCAAAAAACGTTCTTTGTTTATCTTCAACTGTCTCGCTCCCTTAGCTGTGCTCTATCCACTGTCCATAACCGCCTTCTACAGGGAAGCCTTCCCCATCGTAGACGATTTCTCCACGAACCACAGTCTTTTCAATGTGACCTGCCACCAATATACCATCCATGAATTTGCAGATATCCTTGGCCATGGTATGCAGTTTTGTGTGATCCAACGCGTATTCCGAGTTGAGGTCAACTAAGGTAAAGTCCGCATCCATACCGATTTTTATGTCTCCCTTGCCTGCCAAACCAAAGATTTGGGCTGGGTTAGTACACAGGAGCTCGACTGCGCGATTTAGGGAGATTTTACCGTCTTTTACCCCTTTAAGCATGAGTGGCAGACGCGTTTCCAACCCTGGAAAACCCGATGGCGCAACGAAAATATCCTCTGGGGATTGTTCTTTTTCTTCCACAGTATAAGGTGCGTGGTCGCTGGCGACGACATCGATGGTACCATCTTGGATATAATCCCACATTTTCTCTACGCGAGCACGATCGCGAAGAGCAGGGTTACACTTAGCATAGGCACCGTATTTTTCGACGTAACGCTCGTCTAAGTAGAGGTATTGCGGGCAGGTTTCGATGTAGATTTCCATCCCTTCTTCGCGAGCTTGGATAGCTACTTCCACCGTTTCAGGAGAAGAGACGTGAACTAAGTACACGCGAGCCCCCACCTCTTTGGCGAGCGTGATCAGGCGCTTCACCGCCAAGACCTCAGCGACTGGCGGCCTGGATTCACAATGGGCGAGAGGATAGGTTTTTCCCTCTGCGCGTAAACGCTTTATCTTCCCTGCAACTAGGTCGTTGTCTTCGATATGCGCTGCAGCTAAAAGCCCGGTTTTTTGAATTTCGGTCAGTACGGTCAACAGTTCGTCGTTATCTTTTGAAGTCAATCCGACAAACTCCTTTGCGCGACCTTCCGGCGCATCGTGTAGAAATGTCTTATACCCGACAATACCGGCTTTTCCAATGCGTTGAATCTCCTCAGGAAACTCTCCACCAGCTGCGCCTAAAAACGCATAGTCCACCACCGCTTGGTCGGACACTTTTTCGATGCGATCTCTCAGAATCTCTGGGGAGTATTGTGGTGGCGTCGATATAGGGTGTTCGATGATGGTGGTATTTCCGCCGGCCGCCGCCGCACGAGTCCCTGTGGCAAAGGTTTCCCTATGAGCACTTCCTGGATAGCGAATGTGAACGTGAGCATCTACGCCACCTGGTAGCAGGTGTTTGCCACCACCGTCAATGACAGTTTTAGCTGTCAATTCCCCTTCGGTTCCTTTGGCGTGCAATCCGGTAATTACGCCATCTTTGATCCCCACCGCTCCTTCAAACTCGTCCGTTGAACTGACAATCGTAACATTTGTAATGAGTGTATCGTATACCATAAACAGCTCTCCTTATTGAATTCGTCTTTTTGTATTTTAGAGTCACCAAACTCCTCAAGCCCTGGACTTGAGGAGTTTGGCATGTATTCTTAGGTTGGACAACCGTGGTCGTCACAGTGTTCGACAATTTCCCAAACTTCGTCGTCTACCGTCCAGGTCACCCCTCGGGCAGCGGCTTGTACCGCATCGACGATCTTTTCATAGCCTGTGCATCGGCAGAGGTTGCCAACGAGCGCATGGCGGATTTCCTCTTCCGACGGATAAGGATTCACATCGAGCAACGCTTTTGCCGACATGATCATCCCAGGTGTGCAGAAACCGCATTGGATGGCACCTGCAGCGACAAAGGCAGTTTGTAATGGGTGAAATTCGTCTTTGTTTGGCGCTAGGCCTTCTATGGTCACAATCTCTCGACCTTCGATATCCGCTGCCATCACAAGACAGGAAGTGACAGCCTTACCGTCCATAATGACCGTACACGCACCGCATTCTCCCTCTTCACAGGAACATTTCGTTCCAGTGAGCAGTAAACCGTTACGCAAGTAATGGAGCAAGTTCCAATCGAGAGGGATATTGTCGGTCATTTCACGACCGTTGAGTTTAAAGGTTACTTCTTTTGTTATCATCTTTCCCTCCTAACGTACCAATTCACGAACGATGTCTTCTACGAGCACTTCCGCCATATCTCGACGATAGGCTCTTGAGAATCCTCTTTTACCCGAGGATCGATCGCCGCGATCGCTTTTTGGTTTTAAGTCCGCACAAACCCCGTCAGCCAAAGCTTCGTAGTCGATGCCGTCAACTTTTTTGCCCACGAGGGTCGCTTCTGCATTGCCACCTCGTTTAGCAGCGGGAACCACCGAACCGTAGGCGATTTTCGCGTCTACTATCGTGTCGCCATCCACTTCCAAAGCCACCGCCACGTTGATCAGAGCGATATCCGCCGCTTTTCTCGGCCCTAGTTTCTCAAAACCTTGGCGCAGTTGTTTTGACGGTACGGGCACGATGATTTTTGTTAGTATTTCATTGGGGTTTTTTAAAGATTGTCCAGGTCTTAGGAAGAAACCTTCGATTGGCAGTTCTCTCTTGCCTTCGACGCTTTCCAAAACCAAAGTGGCTCCTAAGGTGATCAATGGACAAACCGAGTCCGCCACCGGCGATGCGTTACAAATATTTCCGCCCAATGTGCCTAGGTTTCTGATTTGTAAAGTGCCAATGGATTCCACCGCTTTTGTAAACCCTGGATAGAGTTCTTGGAGCAGAGGGCTCTCGACGATGTCGGTGTGTGTCGTCCCTGCCCCGATCACAACCTTGTCCCCTTGTTGCTCTATACCTTTAAGCTCAGCAATGTGACTGAGCGCAATCAACTCGTCAAATTTTGCAGCGCGTTTGTTTTTTTCTACGATTAAGTCGGTACCGCCTGCCAAAAGAGCAGTGGTTTCAGTGGATTCGGCCAAAAGCTGTAGCGCTTCGGACAATGCCAGCGGTTGATGAAAAGTGTTTACTCTCATACGTCTCACTTCGCTCCTTTCTCGCGCATAGCGTTCAATAATTTTTCTGGAGATACTGGTAGATCGTTAACCCTTACGCCAACAGCATGCCAGATCGCGTCGTTGATCGCAGCTGGAACTGGGTTGGTTACCCCTTCACCGATAGCCTTTGCACCAAACGGTCCCGTTGGCTCATAGGTGTTGGCGATGATTTTTTCGACCCTTGGCATATCCATGGTGGATAAGATTTTATAGTCTGCGAAGTTCGCATTTAAGGGCGCTCCTGTTTCTGGGTGGAAAATCGTGTCTTCCATCAGCGCATAGCCCGCTCCCATGTGGATGCCGCCTTCCATTTGTCCTTCAACGTTTTGTAGGTTAATCACCGTACCCGTATCGACGCCACTTAGCACTCTTTCAAGGGAGACTTTACCTGTGCGCGTGTCCACTTCGACTTCAGCAAAGATGACGACAAAGTGTGGTGGGCAAGCGTGTGGTCGAACAGCAGCTTCTGCCGTTGCCGTTCCCCAACCCCCAAAGTGAGCTTTTTGTACGACTTTGGAGATGTGCATAGCCTCTTCAGGTTTTGCGAAGTTGTAAACCATGCTATTTTTGATTTCAACGTTCTCAACGCCAGTGCCCAGCATTTGAGCAGACCATTGAAGGAGTTTTGCCTTTACGATTTGAGCGCATTTGACCACCGGTTGACCGGAGCCGTAAAGACCACGACTGGCGTGGGTCGGTCCATCGAAAGGCGTGGTGTCGCTGTCGCCTGGGTTGACGATGACGTCTTCGTACTTTAAACCGATGGTGTCAGCTATGAGGGCCGCATGAGCACTGATGACCCCACTACCCATATCGCAAGCTGCATTCATCAACTGAGCCGTGCCATCTTCGTTCATTTTCAAGAATGCCGCACTGTGGTCGATGATAAAGTCGTTTGGCTTTTCGGATCCACAACCCGAAGTGTGGAATCCACGAGCCATCCCTAAACCTCTCTTGATCCATGGGCGATCAGGATCGGGTGTGCGGTTAAAGCTGTCTCTGTTTTTCCAGTCCATGATTTCTGAACCGCGATCTAAAAGTTCGACGGTACCACAACTGTTGATGACCGCTTTGACTTTTGGTCCTTGTCCATAGAAGATATCGCCTACACCAAGGTTGTTTTTCTTGCGCAACTCGATGGGATCGATGCCCAGTTCATCAGCAGCGTCGTTCATAAAGTTTTCTACCGACCAGTTGGCTTGCGGGTTACCCGCTCCGCGCATCGCCGTTAACGGTGGTAGATTGACGTACACACTTCGTCCCGACATGCGTAGGTTTGGACACTGATACATGGATAGGGAGAACCCTGCGGTCAAGTTCATCTTTGAACTGCCACTAAAAGCGTAGGATCCCGTCACGTCTGTGGTATCTGAGTGAAGGGCCATCATCGTGCCGTCTTTCTTAAAGCCCGCTTTGACTCGTACCACCATCGGGTGACGTCCGCAGCTTAGGAAGATCTCTTCACGCGTTTTTTCCCCTCTTACCGGGCGCCCAGTGCGCATCGCCAAGAAGGTACAAATGTTTTCGATAAATCCTGTGTGGATGTGGGCTCCGAAGGAACCACCCAAAAACATTCTGTGGACGTTCAGTTGGCTGACCGGGATACCCAATGCATTTGAGATGTTCATCCGCGTCGAGTGAACCCCTTGACCTGTACAGTATACGTCGATTCTTCCGTCCGGTCTTGGGCTCGCCACGACAGCAGTCAACTCTAGCATCGCGTTATTTGGAACCGATGTGCGATAGGTTCTCTCAATGACCACATCGGATTGAAGAAACCCCTTTTCCGTGTCGCCAATGGAGACGTCGGTCGCGTCTAGAATATTGTTTTTAACGGTGATGGGATTTAACCCTTTGATGGTGTCGGTGTGAATAGCCGGCGCCCCATCTGCCATGGCATCTTCCGGTGTGAAGACCGCTGGCATCACTTCATAGTCTACGATGATTTTCTCTAAAGCGTCTTCTGCAGCTTCCAACGAAGTTGCCGCGACTGCTGCGACTCGGTCACCAACGTGGCGCACGTGTTTTTCCAAAAGATAGCTGTCGTAGTACATCGCCTCAGGTGTGTGCAAAAACTGATGCATGCTCAGTATTTTTGGCACGTCATCATGGGTGATGATGTCCACAACGCCTGGCATTTTTAACGCCTCTGAAATATCTATGCTTCTCACATAAGCATGGGCGTGGGGGCTTCTGAGTATTTTACAGTAGAGCATCCCCGGGAAGGATAAGTCGCCAGTGAACTTTAGCGCACCAGTGGCTTTTAAATAGGCTTCCTTCTTAGCCTGTCGTTTACCTATTACATTAATTTTATTGCTCATAGTTACCTCCTAAATCACGCTGGCGCTTTTGGCGCCACCTTCCGCATTACTTGCTGCGGAAGGCTTTGCCAGATTCTTGTAGGGATTTTAATACGCGATCCTTCGAAAGCGGAGTGCTTGTGATACGAACGCCAGTCGCATCGTAAATGGCGTTTACAATCGCGGCGGCTACTGGTGCCATCGCGATTTCTCCAACGCTCTTCGCGCCAAAAGGACCGCTCGGCTCAAAGGCTTCGACGATGATGACTTGCATCGGTGGCGCGTCTTGAGCGCGTGGCACCTTGTAGTCAGAGTACTTTTTGTTTTGAAGAATCCCATCGACATAAACCATATCTTCCCAGACGACAGGACCTAACCCTTGTACAATACTTCCTTCAATTTGCCCTTCGATCATCGCAGGGTTAATCGCCGTTCCCACGTCGTGGGCAGCGACGAAGTCTAATACGTTGACTTCACCTGTTGCCGTATCGATCTCGACTTCGCAGAAGTGCGCTGCAAAAGCCGGTGGGCAGTTGAGTGACGAGTAGCTTGCGCTCTCGTTGATATACATTGGCTCTGGTGCCAAGTAAGTGGCGTAGTAGGCGACTTCAGAAAGCGGGAAGAGTTTTCTTCCGTTTTCTCGACGTACCAACCAACTGTCGCGAATGTCTAAGTTGTTGATTTTCACCTTGGCAAGCTCTGCACCAAAGCGGATCATTTGATCTTTAGCCTTTTGTGCTGCGAGTTTTACAGCATTACCCGCAACGTAGGTTTGACGAGAAGAATAACTTCCCATGTCCAAAGGCGTCATATCCGTATCGGCAGAGTACACAAAAATGTCCTCGTAGCGAACCCCTAGGGTTTCCGCACAGATTTGCGCGTGGGTCGTATCCGATCCTTGTCCCAACTCTGGCGAACCGAGCAATAGGATGACCGTACCGTCTTCACAGAATTTGACTTGTGCCGATGAGAAATCCGGCTCTGCTGAGGTCCCGGTAACGTGAAGGGCAGCAGACATTCCGCGTCCGTAGAGTTTGGAACCGTCTTGGACTTGTTTCTTTGGCTTATACCATCCGATGGCTTCTGCCCCTTTGTCCATACACTCTGCCAATCCACAACTCTCAAGGATCCAGTCACTCTTCAAAGCGACCGGGTTAGGTTGACCAACTTGAACAAGGTTCATGCGCCTAAATTCGATTTCGTCCATTTTGAGGCGTTCTGCCACGCGAGACATATGCACCTCGCGCGCCAAAGTCATTTGTGGGTTACCGTAACCGCGGAAAGCACCTGACTCTGCACGGTTGGTAAAGACGACTTCGCAATTAAAGCGTACATTTGGAATGCGATAGGGGAGTTTTGTCGCCGTAGCACGTGTAACGTACGGGCTGTGGCCAACGTATGCCCCTGCATTGGAGCGAACATTCATTTGGTAGCCGACGATGGTACCATCTTTCATGACGCCGGTTTTGAGTTTGATCTTCATTTCGTGGCGGAATGAGACGGTTTCCAAGTTAGCTTCCCGTGTCATATCCATGCGCACCGGCACTTTGAAAATGCGTGCGATGGCGACGACCAATAATTCGTTGATCATCATTTGACGCTCTCCAAACCCGCCGCCGATCGGTGGTTTTACCACGCGAATCATACTCATTGGGATGTCGAGCACTTCGGAAATATTGCGTCTAACGTGGTATGGGACTTGAGTGGTCGACCACAAGGTGATCTTTCCGGATCCGTCTTGTTTTGCAATACTACAGCAAGTTTCCATACAAGCGTGTTGTTGTGGTTGGGCGTGGAATTCGTCTTCAAACACGAAGTCTGCGTCTTTAAACGCTTGCTCCACATCGCCGTAGGCGATTTCCCCTTCGATACAGTTTTTGCGCGATCCATTGTGAACAAATGGCGCGTCCTCTTCTAAGGCTTCATCCATATCGATGACGTAAGGGAGCTCTTCGTATTGGATTTGCAACGCTTGGCTTCCAAAATAGGCACTTTCATAGCTGTCAGCGACGACGACCGCTGCAATTTCTCCAGCGTAGTTTAACTCTTGTGACAAAATGGTTTTATCAAAAAGGTATTCTTCCGGTACGCCAGGAGCCGTTCCAGGAATCGTCTCTTTGGGATAGCCCGCTGTGATAAATTTACGGTCTGGTAGGTCTTCGTAAGTGATAACGCCGCGAACACCTGGCATCTTTAACACTTCTTCTTTATTCATCGAGACGATTCTCGCATGTGGGTATGGGCAGCGCACAGGTTCTGCGATAAGCATGCCAGGAAGGTACATGTCATTGGTGTATACCGTGGATCCCGTTACCTTGTCTCGAACGTCTTTTCTCTCTTGACTTTGTCGAATGACATCGTAGTTATCTTTTTTATTGACCATTTTTTCTTACTCTCCTCTCAGAACTTTGGCAGCTTCCATAATCGCCTGAACAGGTTTGGTATAACCGGTGCATCGACAGATATTTCCACCAATGGCTTCTCGCGTCTCTTCGAGTGTCGGATTTGGATTTTCGTCTAAGTAAGCTTTGGCCGCTAGGATCATGCCTGGTATGCAGTAACCGCATTGGACCGCCGCCAATTCGATAAATTTCGTTTGTAAGGGGTGCATTTCTTCTCCAGCTAGGCCTTCGATGGTCAATAAAGTCTTGCCATTGGCGCGTGCCGCTGGGTAGATACAACCTTTTACCGCTTGACCGTCCACTATGACCGTACAAGCGCCACAGTCACCATCGTCGCAGCTGACTTTGCTGCCTGTCAGACCGAGCTCTCTACGCAATACGTTGATCAAGCTTTCGCCAGGATCGACCAATGCGTCGTAGCGTTGTCTATTGATGGTCATTTGAATTTGAACTTTCATCTGATTCCTCCTATCTTCTACAGTGCCGATTGGTAAGCTCTGAGAATGGCTCGAGCCGCTAATTCACAGGTGACGTCGGAACGATACTCTTTAGTACTACGAATGTTCGTAATAGGAGAAATCTCTGCTGCAACACCTGCTGCAATTTCTAAGGCGGTTTGCTCATCGATGACTTTGCCGACAAGCGCCTGTTCTACTTTTTTCGCGCGAAGTACGGTAGGACCAACAGCCCCAAGTGCAATCACCGCTTCTTCGACGACACCGTCTACGACCTTCAACCCAGCCGCTGCGCAAGCGATAGCGATATCGACTGCGTTGCGCCCGACTTTTTCGTATGCGGTTCCTCGACCGTTTGCTTTACCATAGGGCTCTACGATAAACTCAATGAGCAATTCGTTGGGTTCACGAACGGTTTGTCTGTTGCCTTCAAAGAAATCGTTGATGTTGACCACGCGAGTGCCTTTTGAAGATCGAAGGACCAAATCCGCATTCACTGCAAACAGCGGAGGAATCGCATCCCCAGATGATAATGCGGTACAGATGTTGCCGCCGATGGTGGCGACATTTCGAATGGTGTAGTCTGCCAACACCAAACTCGCATCGTGAAGCGCGACAAATTTTTCTTTGATGATCTCTGAGTGGATCAATTCGTGGAAGGTCGTTCCCGCTCCAATATGAATTTTCCCGTTTTCTTCTTTAATGTAGTTGAGGCCAATATTCGTAATATCTAAGAACGCGTCGATACAAGTGTTGTCCACACAGAACAGGTCCGTCGCCCCTGCTAGTGGCACCACTCTAAATCCTGTCAACATGTTCAATGCTTCCTCTAGATCTTTGGGCACTAAGTATTCTCTTACACAATTCTGTTTCAATGTAAACACTCCTTTGTTGTAGTTTAAAATACAGCCATTGCGGAGCCCATCATGAGATGGGCTCCGCACCCCCTTAGAACAACAAGTGGGCGAACAAGGCTATAAACGGCATGATGACAATGGTTCTAATAAAGAACATAGCCACCAATTCTAAAAACTTCGCTCCAAACTTCGCTTGCATCATCGCATTTGCCGACTCGGTAAAGGAGATGATTTGTAACGCTGCTAGTACAGTGATAAAAAACGCGCTTTTATCTGGGACGAGTATACCATTGGCTCTAAGGCCCATAATCGTCACCGATGGGAAAGAAACGTCAACAATGCCAACTAAGGTCGCTGGCGCTATGTGTTCTGCTGCTGGGATTTGCAGTAGATTTAGGATTGGAACCATCGGCTGTCCTAAGTAAGTGAATATCGGCGTGTAGTGAATCACCGCCATAACTAATACGACAACTGGAATCAAGAATCCAACAATCGTTTGACCGAAACTGATCGCATTTAAAAAGCTATGCCATAGTGTTTTCCCACTAAAGTGTGCAGATTGGGCGATGCCTGCTTCGACAGCGTCTTTAAAACGGTTTTCTCTCTTGATCACCGTCTTCATCTCTTTCGTTTGTACCGTTCCATCAATATAAGTATTCTTTTTCAAACTAATTGGCGGGATTCGGACGAGTATAGGTGTGACGATAAAGATCATCGCAAAACTCACCAAAACCACCTGACCATAAAACTGAGGTATGCCCGACATTTCGGAGATAACCGCTAAGTATCCAATACTCATAACGCAGTAACAAGTGACCACCGAAAAGGCTTCTCTAACCGTGTAGCGCTTATCTTGATAGTGCTGGTCCGTTAAGTAAACCCCAACCGCTGCTGAAGATACAAATGCCGAAACCGCATCGACAGCTGCTTCGCCTGGTTGTAAGTAAACCGGTCTCATAATGGGTTCAATCAGTACAGCGATAAATTCAACAACGCCTGAGTCCAAGATAAAACAGACGAGAAAGCCTGCCATGGAAATCGTTAAGAATATCGTCGCCGCTAAGTACAACGCTTCTCCACCTACATTTGATGCCAACAAAAATTCTGGCCCAGTTTTCGTTAAGTACATGAGACAGAGCACAAATCCTATGACGTAAAAAATCGTCTTAATCGGTCCGTCCGATGCGTGATGTTTCACAAAACGTTCTTTCTTAAGCACTTTTCCTAAAATCAAGGTCACGACAACCGACCCTGAGATCAACAATGCCAGTACCGGTAAATTTTCCCCAAAAAGCTTTTTAATCGTATTGACCGCTGCCACCATGGGTACGACGCCACCTAAAAAACCAATTGGTACAAAGAATACGACCACTCCGATAATACTCAAGATCACAAACTTGGGTAAAGACCCGCTTCCTACTACCTTTCCTTCTGAACTCATACTTTCAACTCCTCCTCGGTTTAATATCAACAACTACGTAACGGTTTTCGTAGAATTCACCTCCTTGTCGATGCACTTTGCTTACCGTGTCGAAAAATTGACAACCCTTTAATTTATGTGTTACAATCACGTCAGGATCACACGTACATCTCTTGTGCTGACGTTCATATAAACCGTTTTCTTTCACTTCATAATAGGGAGTATACACAGATGAAACCCGTTAAAGACAATCCTTACCACATTCAAGCCGTAGAGCGCACTTTACTCTTGCTAAACTGCTTCACCGCCGAAAAATTCGAATGGACACTCACCGAGTTGTCCGAAGCGATAGGTGTGAACAAAAGTACGGTATTCCGTATTTTGACCACCCTTCAAACTTACCAGTACCTGAAACAAACAGGAGTATCTCAAAAACGCGAGGTGAGTGCCAAAACGCTCACCTCGCTTCATTTTGCGAAAAAGCTCTTGAAATGCTGCTGACCTCTTGCTATAATTTGCATATC
>CAZHRC010000006.1:0-104379 GCA_964533865.1 uncultured Peptoniphilaceae bacterium | reverse complement strand
ATAAAAGTTTGTTTCATGGCTCTGTTTTTGTTTCAAAATTATTTGTACTCAAAGTTTTTTCACAATATTCAATTTCCAAAGTTCATATCCAACCTCCTAATAATAACATAATCATTTTCAGGAGTCAACACCTTTTTTAAATTTATTTAAAATCTATTTAAAATCGGTGCGGTCGGTTTCCCGACTGGAGTTCTAATATACCATGGACTTCCTATCGATGTCAAGTTTTATTTTGCTTTTTATGACGTATTTCTCTTCCAATGGGTTTAAATAAGGAAAAACCGGACGGTTACCCCATCCGGTTCGTATCGCTTTATGCTTCGTCAGTTCCCATCTGTTCCAATTCTTCCTCTTGCGCTTTTTTCTCTTCTTGCGTTAAAGGCTTCATTGTAGGGAACAACAGAACGTCTCTTATGGACACTTGGTTAGTCAGTAGCATAACCATTCGATCGATACCCAATCCAAGTCCACCCGTTGGAGGCAATCCGACTTCCAGTGCGTTGACAAAATCAGAATCCATCATCTGAGCTTCATCATCGCCTTCATGACGTGCTTCGACTTGTTCTTCGAAGCGATCGTGTTGATCTTGAGCGTCATTTAATTCACTGAATGCGTTGCCCAGCTCCCACCCATTGGCGAAAGCTTCAAATCGCTGAGTCATGCGTTCGTCCTCAGGACAGCGCTTAGCCAGAGGGCTTATTTCGACTGGGTATTTGTATGCGAAGGTCGGTTGAATCAACTTGTCTTCACAGAAGGCCTCAAAGAACAAGGCGATAATATGGCCTCTTGTTTGGCCTTTGCCTTTCTCTAAAGGAACATTCTTTGCTTTTGCAATAGCGACAGCTTCTTCATCGGTCGTAATAGTATCAAAATCGACGCCCGTGTCTTCTTTGATTAAATCCACCATGGTGACTCTACGCCAAGGCGGAGTCAGATCGAGTGTTTGACCTTGGTATTCGATGACGCCTGTACCTAGAACTTCTTTAGCGACTTCGTAGTACATGTTTTCGGTGATTTCCATCATGCGATTGTAATCCACATAGGCTTCATACAATTCTATGGCGGTGTATTCTGGGTTGTGACTAGCATCCATCCCTTCATTTCTAAACATGCGACCCATTTCGTAGACTTTGTCAAAGCCACCGACGATGAGCCTCTTTAGGTAAAGCTCATTGGCGATACGCAAATACATATCGATGTCTAAAGTGTTGTGATGTGTAATGAATGGCCTAGCATTCGCCCCACCGGCAATGGTGTTTAGAATTGGCGTTTCTACTTCTAAGAAACCTTGACCGTCGAGGTATCGGCGGATCGCAGTGATGATTTTGGAGCGAATGACAAACACGTCTTTCACATCAGGATTCATAATAAGATCCACGTAGCGTTGACGATAGCGCAGATCATGATTCGTCAATCCATGCCATTTTTCAGGTAGTATAGTCAGCGACTTGGTCAGAAGAACGATTTGCTCCGAGCGAATAGAGATCTCTCCCGATTTTGTCGTGAACACCTCTCCTTCGCAACCGACGATATCACCTATGTCGAGTTTTTTTACTTCTTCATAACCTTCTTCACCGAGGGTGTTGAGACGATTGAACAATTGAATACGGCCGGTAGCATCTTGAACGTCCATGAAGTTGACCTTGCCATGACCGCGTTTACTCATGATGCGCCCCGCCACTCGAACTTTTCGGCCTTCATACTGTTCATAATCTCTTTTTATGTCGGCGCTAAAGGTGCGATTCTCGTAGTTTTCTATTTTATGCGGATCTTTTCCAGCCGCTTTTAAACTTTCCAGCTTATCGAACCGGATTTGGAGCATTTCATTTACGTTTTTTGTTTCTGTCATTGACCATACCACCTATCTATAAGATTTCTAACACCTGGTAAGATGCATTTCCTTGAGGCGCTTGCGCTTCCACAGTATCACCTTGTTTGGAACCCAAAAGTGCCCTGCCTACCGGTGATTCGTTGGATATATACCCATTAAACGGGTTGGCTTCCGTAGAACCGACGATCGTGTAAATCATTTCCTCTTCAAACTCGACGTCAAATACTTTGACGCGGGATCCCAAGCGGACGATATCCTTAGCAAGGTTGTCTTCTTCTATGATGATCGCATTGCGCAACATGTTTTCGATACGCGCGATGCGTTCTTCGATTTGAGCTTGTTCGTTTTTAGCTTCATCGTACTCAGCATTTTCCGAAAGGTCCCCAAAGCCCCTTGCCTTTTTAATCTTTTCAGCAATTTCTTTTCGGGTTTCTGTCTTTAATAACTCGAGTTCCTCTTCTAATTTTTTTAAACCGTCTTTCGTTAGAAACACTTCTTTTTCTGCCATCGGTTTCTCCCCTCTAAAAATAATGGACAGATGCAATCCGCGGACTGCACCTGTGACTTAGGGATATTATAAAGAATTAGCCACTTTATGTCAATTGATCGTTCAAATACTCGTCTAATCTTTTATAAACACGCTGAGCGTCATCCATTCGATTTATCTCGTCCTTTACAGGTTTTGCACCTCTAAATCCTTTGAGATACCATGCAATGTGTTTACGCATTTCTCGAATCGCAACACTCTCCCCTTTTTCCTCAATCGCCATCGCGTAGTGAAGTTTGATCGTGTCGATCACCTCGAAGAGTGTGGGCCGTTCATAACTTCCTGTTTTGATGTAGTCATCGATCTGTTTAAACAAAAAAGGGTTACCCATCGCTCCCCTTCCAATCGCCACCCCATCGCATCCCGTTTCAGTCATCATTCTGACTGCATCTTCTGGGGAAAATACGTCGCCATTTCCAATGACGGGGATGGAGACGTGGGCTTTCAACAGCCGGATGGCCTCCCAGTCCGCCTCACCTTCATAAAACTGATCGCGCGTCCGAGCATGGAGTGTGATGTAATCGACTCCTGCTACTTCTAGCCGCTTGGCGATTTCAAGATAATTCTGTGATGACGCCGTATACCCAAGTCGAAATTTAAAACTAACTGGTTTTGAAGAGGCTTTAACCAAGGCTTCAGCGATTTTAGTCACGCGCTGCGGATCAGTCATCAGACGTGAGCCTTCCCAATTGTTGACGATTTTTGGCGCTGGGCAGCCCATGTTAAAGTCGACGCTCACCAAATCCTCTCTAGGGTTGATCTGTTCTTCGACCACTCTGGCGATTTTTTCAGGATCGTTGCCAAAGATTTGAATCGCTACCGGTCCTTCGCCTCGGTGGGTCATCGTCATCTTCGCCGTTTTGCGATCGTGATAGGCCATCGCATTGATCGAGACCATCTCCGTAGTCACAAGTCCTGGATGATACTGAGCGACCACTCGTCGAAAACTCAAATCGCTTACCCCTGCCAACGGCGCTAAATGAAAGGGCGTCGACCAAAACCGTTCGGTCATCCTTTGTTCCTCTCGTAAATCATGCGCAGCCCTTCAAGGGTGATCAACTTATCCACCTGTTGAATGTATTTGCTATTGCGCACAATCAATCCAGAATACCCGCCAGTGCCTACGATTTTGACTTCGTCAACACTTTTATCCAATTCTTTAAGAATGTTCTCTATAATATGATCAATCAAACCAATATAACCATAAACGATGCCCGATTGCATACTTTCGACTGTGGTTTTTCCTATCGCACGCTTAGGCTCGGTCAACTCCACACGAGGGAGTTTCGCCGCCCGTAAAAATAACGCCTCACTGGCAATACCTATCCCCGGCGCAATCGCACCACCCAAGTACTCGCCCTTTTCGCTGATCACGTCTAACGTAACGGCTGTGCCGATATCGACGATCAATAGAGGTCCACCATATTTTTCGTAACCCGCCACCGCATTCACGATACGGTCAGCCCCTACTTCTTTTGGGTTGTCATAGCGAATAGGCATCCCCGTTTTGATTCCCAATTCAACTACCATCGGCTCTCGGTTAAAATACCTCCTACAAGCAGACGGCAAGGTGTGCATAAGGTTGGGTACCACCGATGAAATGATGATAGACTCGATTCGGTCCATATCGATGCGATCGTGGTTGAAAAGTTGAGTGAACAACATCCCGTATTCATCACTTGTTTTATCTTTATCAGTGGAAACACGCCAATTATGGGTTAATGTTTCTTTATCGTATAGTCCCAAAACAATATTGGTGTTTCCAACATCTATTACCAACAACATTACTTTCGATTCCTCCTCGTTACGGCGATGACAATGGTAGGTACGACCAACGCCGCGATCACAATTTCTGGTACGCCATTCGTCAAGGCGATAGTCATGATCACATTGCCTGCTAAATCGGGGCTTTGCCCAATGGCTTCCATATAAGGTTGAGCAAAAATGAGGTATGTCATCCCCAAATACCCGATCGTGTTCACCCCAGTACCCACAACAGCAGAAAAGGCCATAGAGGGTTGCATGGCATTTTTTCCTCTGACGCTTAGAACCATACTGACGATGATCATCATCAATATGATGATATATGAGTAAAAACCCGTACCGCCATCGACCCCTTTGTAGATATTGTATCCCATATACACCCCACACAATACCCAAAACGCTATAATCGATTTTTTCATAAAGGATTGATCCTTAGTCTTTAACCAACGATAAAGAACCCCAACGATAATTCCCATAGCCACGCGCGGCACCACAGATACAAGGGGGTTCATATTGATAAAAGACGTGGGCGTCGGTTGGGTCACTGCGCGAAACACACTGTTTAACCCAAAGAGCAAGCCAACTAACCCGCCGACAACAGGACCTTCGATCATCGCGCCTATAATGACAGGTAAATGCATCGTGGTGGCGAATATGGGCCCGACGGGAATAAATCCCAGAGGCGTCATCCCCAGCACGACGCTGATGCTGGCTAGCAGTCCAACGATCGCTAACCTTCTAACACTTATTTGCTTTTTCATGTTTCCTCCGATCTCGTCTAACGTACAAGTCGAGTCAATATTAGATTCTCACCTGTCGATTTCGTCATGGATAACCGCTTACGGTGAGTCGTTTTATTATATCAAACATCAGTTCAGATTTATAGCTCTTGCCAAGAAATATAACCGGGAATTGATTCCGCCGATCGAACGGCTGATAACACCGCTTTTTCGACAACTTCTGCTCCAAGAGCCGCAATATCGTCAGCAGAAACCTCAACCTCACCTGTAGAAACCACAAATAAAGTATCCCCATCAGCTTGGGTATGTACAGGGTTAATCGTCCTCGCCAGCCCGTCATGGGCAGAACTCGCCACCATTTTACACTGCGCTTTTGTCAATCGCCCGTTGGTCGCCACTACGCCAATAGTCGTATTGGCAAAGGACACAGATTCTCCAAGCTGATCCTTTATCGCAGACATGGTACTCACCAATCGTTTCTTATCCCGATCGTAAATTCCCGCAATCTGTACACCTGTTTTCGGATCGTAGACATCGCCCATTGCATTGACCACAACCAGCGCTGAAACTACAAGTTCTCCAACCTGCACCGACGCTTGGCCTAAGCCGCCCTTCATCGCATAATCTAGACCGAGTCGCTTTCCAATAGAAGCGCCCGTTCCAGCTCCTACATTGCCTGTAGACCGATCTTCAAAGACTGCATTTGCACAGGCATCATAACCCATTAGCCACCCAGGACGCACCCGTCCATCGCCAACGAACAAATCGAAAATCACCGCGCTCGTAACGATGGGAACGAAGAATGGACCTATGGGCAGTCCTACGCCGCGCTCTTCTAAATAAGCCATCGCTCCTGAGGAAGCTTCTAATCCATAGGCCGACCCGCCAGAGAGGAGAATCGCATGGATGGATTCCACGGTTTTTTCTGGCGCTAAAAGATCCGTTTCTCGGGTGCCTGGTGCGTTGCCACGTACATCGACACCGCACACCACCCCATTTTCAAACACCACCGCCGTCACGCCAGTCCAATGGACTTCGTCGGTTATATGACCAACTTTGATGCCAGCTACATCCGTTAAATATCCCGCCATTTTTTCCTCCTTAATCAACCGCTATCCTATCTAGCAACCCATTAGCTCCTAATTCCCGTTAACCATCGCCTATCCCTCGTATCCTCATTGTTTAATACCCTTCATTTTATAGCTACCAACATCCACCACACCATTGCACCGTCCTTTTTCAATCGGGCAAACAAGGGTATATACTAACTAACCTACGTCGTAAACGCTTTAATCAAAGGAGGAGCTATGAAAATCATTATCGTTGGCGCTATCGCCGCTGGTACATCCGTTGCAGCGAAGCTCATTCGCGAATCAAAAGACGCCGAAATCACCCTATACGAAAAAACAAGCCATGTCTCTTACTCAAAGTGCGGCATGCCTTACTATCTCTCTCACGAAACCGATGACCTCACAGACATCTTGCCTCGATCGCCTGAGGATTTTAGACAACAATACAAAGTAGGACTCCATGTCGAACACGAAGTAATCAACGTCAATGCTCAAAACAAAACCGTGACCGTTAAAAACCTCGCCACAGGGGATATTTTCGACGACGCCTACGACAAACTCGTCCTCGCTACGGGATCCACCGCCATTCAACTCCCCATAGAGGGCGCTGAGCTCAACCACGTCGCCTACATGCGATCAGCTGAAGACATGTTTGAAGTCGATAAAAAGCTCGAAACCTTGAAGCCAAAAACCGCACTCATTGTCGGCACAGGATTTATCGGACTGGAAATGGCAGAGACCCTAACCAAACGCGACCTAAAAGTGACGATGGTCACCAACATCGACATCCTCTCCCATCTCGATAGAGAATTCACCGTCTATATGAAAGCCTACCTCGAGGGCAAGGGCGTGTCCGTTAAGCTCAACACCGAAGTAGTAAAAATCGATGAAACGACTGTCACCTTTAAAGACGGTACACAAGCCAGTGCCGATTTCGTCCTTATGGCAGTCGGTACGCGCCCCAATACCCAACTCGCCCAGAAAATCGGATTAGAGATCGGACTAAACCGCGCCATTGCCGTAGACCAATACCTCGAAACCTCCACACCCGACATATACGCTTGTGGCGACTGTATCGAAATGACCCACCTCCTGTCCTCTTCAACCGCCTACATCCCATTGGGCACCACCGCAAACAAAACCGGCCGACTCCTTGGCATCAACCTCGCCGGAGGCAAAGAACCCTTCCGAGGGATACTCGGCACCAGCATTTTCAAAGTATTTGATTTGCAAGTGGCATCCACTGGGTTGAGTGAAAGGAACGCATTAAAAGAGGGCAAAACCATCGTTGTAGGATTTATGCAAATCATTAGCCGACCCGAGTTTTCTGGTGGCAAGCGCATGCTGATCAAAATCATCGCCGAAAAAGACACCGAAAAACTCCTCGGTGCACAAATCATCGGCTTCGATGGCGTCGATAAACGCATCGACGTCTTCGCCACTGCAATCACCTTTGGCGCCACGACAGAAGATTTGATCCATCTCGACTTGTCCTATGCACCGCCCTTTAACATCGTCAAAGATCCTGTCCAGTACGCTGGCATGATGATGAAAGGCCTTTATGGCAAAAACGCTCATATCGTTCACCCCGATGGCACAACCGAAAACTTCCCCGAAGGCGATCGCATATTGAACGTGTACCTCAATTACATCGTCCAACAAGCCGATTGCTCACTCGAGAATCACACCTAAATCCCTATAAAAAGGCGCCCGCTATCGATGATAGCGGGCGTTTGATTATTTGTTTAGCTTGTATTTTCGGATCAACGTGTTGACCTCGATCATATCGTCTGGTCTCAACGGAATCACGTGGACCTCTTCCTCACCGGTGGCTTTTTTCACGCGCATTTGTAACTCGCCGGTTTTTTTGTTAAAGCCCCATTTTTTGAGCTTATCCCATTCATAGTACTTTCCTTTGCCGTAGATCCCCGATTCGCCAACAATGGTCTTATCTAGAGTCAACACAACGAAAGCCACACCCATGAGAACCATAATCGTCGACATAAGTTTATCTTGATGGGACAACAACCCCATCGCAACTAATAAGCCAGAAAGGGCAAATACGATTCTTTGGGATTTTTGGGGGTAGACTTTCTTTTCCCCAGATACGAGCTTACTGTTTTTATAGCCTTTAAAAATCTGGTAAAGGATAAAAATCAGCATTACCCCGTATAGTATATAAAGCAAACTTCCATCTTGCAATGGCCTTCCTCCTTCGTATGCAGATTGAATGCAATCCTTGTCTCTTTAGACGTTGTTCGCCGCTCCATCGTCTGTGTTCTCCTCGACGAGGACTGAGTCCGAAGGATGTTCCAACGTTTTTTCGATCTTTTGATCAATAGCTTTCACATCCAAAAGTTCCTTTGGCGGTTCTCCAGAAATGTGTTCCGCTTCGACGCGCTTAAAGATTGCCATATAGTCTTCCGACTTCAAGGTTTCCTTCTCGAGAAGAACCTTAGCAACCTCGTGAAGAACGTCTATCTTTTCTTCGAGAAGAGACAAGGCCTTACGATAAGCATCATCGATGAGTCTGTGGATTTCTTGGTCGATGACCTCAGCGATTTCCTCGGAGTAGTTTCTCGCCTTACCATAGTCCCTTCCCATAAACACGTCTTCTGAATCGGTGCCGTAGTTAATAGGACCTAAACGATCGCTCATCCCGTAGGCCATCGTCATCGCTCGGGCAATTTTCGTCGCCCTTTCAATGTCATTAGATGCGCCAGTGGAAATATCGTCAAGGACTAAAGCCTCTGCTGCCCTTCCTCCTAACAACGAAATCAATTCGTGCTGATAACCCTTTTTAGTCATATAGCTACGGTCTTCCTCTGGAATAAACGCCGTAAAACCACCTGCGCGTCCCCTAGGAATAATCGTAATCATATGCACAGGGTCTGTATCGGGCAACATCGTCGTCACGATGGCGTGGCCCGCCTCGTGATAAGCCGTCAAGACGCGTTCTTTTTCGATGACCACACGCGATTTCTTCTCAGGACCCGCAACGACCTTAATCGCCGCTTCGTCAAAGAGCCATTTCGGAATGACTTTGAGGTTGTTTCTCGCAGCTAATAGAGCCGCCTCATTGGTCAAGTTTTCCAGATCAGCCGGTGTGAAGCCCGTTGTGGTTTTTGCCACATCTTCTAAATTCACATCGGTATCGAGTTTTTTGTTTTTAGTATGGACCTGAAGGATTTCCAAGCGCTCGCGCACATCTGGAATACCGACGTACACTTGACGGTCAAAACGCCCCGGTCTCAATAGCGCCGGGTCTAAAATATCAGGACGGTTCGTCGCCGCCATAATAATAATCCCTTCATTGGAGCCAAAGCCATCCATCTCGACGAGGAGTTGGTTCAAGGTTTGCTCGCGTTCATCGTGTCCGCCGCCCATTCCGGCACCTCGTCTACGACCGACCGCGTCAATCTCATCAATGAAAATAATACAGGGGGCATTTTTCTTCGCTTCTTGGAAAAGATCTCTTACTCGCGAAGCACCAACCCCTACAAACATCTCAACGAAGTCCGATCCACTAATACTGAAAAACGGCACCTTGGCCTCGCCTGCAACCGCACGTGACAAATAGGTTTTGCCCGTTCCCGGCGGCCCTACAAGAAGAACCCCCTTCGGAATGCGCGCCCCAATATCAACAAACTTCTTAGGACTTTTTAAAAACTCAACAATTTCTGACAACTCTTCCTTTTCTTCTTTAAGGCCTGCCACCTCTGTAAAAGTGATCGAAAAACTGTCTTCTTTGTTGAGCTTCGCTCGACTCTTTCCAAAATTCATCACCTTGGAATTTCCGCCTTGGGAGCGATTCATGAAGAAATACCAGACCCCCGCCATCGCCGCAATAGCAATTAGCGTCGGCAACATCGTGATATACCATGGCGATTGAGGCACTTCTTCGCTCGAGTAACTGATTTCGTTTGACTCTACGGCTTTTTTCAAATAATTATCATAAAATCCATAACGAAACTCGTCGGACAAAAATACTTTAAACTTCGTGTCCTTTCCGTCTTTGAGTACACCAAAAACCTCAGAACCGACGGTTTTGATTTCCTTTACTTCCTTGCGTTCTAAATGTTCAACCAAGGTGTTGATCGACATTGGCTTTTCGGTTTCCACCGTTCGCCCAAATTGCGATAAGATCATAGCGATAACCAGCACTGGCAACAAATACGCAAAGGCATTTCTACCAAATTTATTCAATAGTCAGCCCTCCTTTCTTGAAATAATCGTAATAATCATTATACCATTAAACAGAGTGGGGTGCAATCAACCCTGATAGGCTTCTTCTTTTAACACACCTATAAAAGGTAGATTGCGATATTTTTGAGCAAAATCCAAACCATACCCAATAACAAATTCGTCGGGAATATTAAACCCGCAGTATTCTACTTCGATATCGGTCGTTCGACGTTCTGGCTTGTTGAGTAACGTGACGATTTTAACGGATTTTGCGCCACGAGTACCGAAATTGTGCTTCAAATAACTCAGCGTATTACCTGTATCGACAATGTCCTCGACGATGAGGACGTGTTTATTCACCACTTTTTCACCGAGGTCGAGTATAATGCGGACATCTCCAGAGGACTCGGTGGTGTTACCATAACTCGAAACGCTCATAAAATCGATGGAAACCGGGATGTCAATGGCTCTCGCCAAATCCGCCATGAACACAAATCCACCTTTCAATATGCAAATCAATACCAATTCTTCGTCGCAATCGCCATAATCCAAAGTAATTTGTTTACCCAATTCAACGATCCGATTCTGAATCGTCGCCTCATCGAGTAGTACATACTTCAACATGTCTTCTACAGTTTTCATTTCATTCCTCCTGGCGTATAGATTAATTTTAATATGCGAGTGGTCTCATCGGTAATCTGGCCCACTCTAGATTGTCTTAAAGGTATTGCCCATAAGCAAACGGCCCCTGAGAAAAGCAAGGGCATCCCGTCCCTTAAGTGGACTGGGATCTTTTCATCAATGAACAAATCTTTGATTTTCTTACTCCCTTCCATCCCCACGAGTTGAATTCGGTCACCGTCTTCACGTTTGCGTAGAGTCAGTGGAAAGTCGATAGCGTCTAGATCAAAAAAAGCCGTTAGTTTGTCCTTCTCGCTTTCATTATACCCTTCTCTTGAAATTTCTGTAGCCTCCAAAGTAAATTTTGGCGATACATTGACAATTTGTGAATTCAGATCTAAGGCAGCGGTGACGATACCCTCTTCTACGTCGTCCTCTTCCGAGGAAAAGATCAAGTCGTCATAGCTCGCTTCCACCTGCACACCGTTAATCAATTGGCGTTTTCCCGTCTCCCCATGAGCGATGGCCATAAACTGTTCTGTGTGTTCTCGACTAAATCCCGTGAGATCCCCTTTTACTTTTTCAATACAATATCGAATCAAACGCCGCTTCAACCCGGGTTTTTCTCGTCTAAAAGCCACGCGATCCAAAACCACCCTCGATTTTCCAGTGAAAACATTGAGTCGATAGAATGCCTCAGTAACCACATCTTTTAGCAATGCCAAATCGTCACGCAACAAATCGGCCATATCCGATAAGTGATCAATCACACTGGGATTATACGCCTCTTTCAAAAGGGGCAACAATTCCAACCGCAGGCGATTTCTCTTATAGATGGGTTCAAAGTTCGTCGCGTCGTCCCGATAAGGGATGGCCTCAGTGATGACGAAACTCTCGATCTCTTGACGAGTCACACCCAATAGTGGTTTCAACCGGTTACCCGACCGTTGACTCATCCCCACAAGCCCTTCTAGCCCTGATCCTCTCAGCAAATTCAACAACACCGTTTCCCCTTGGTCATCTTTGTTGTGTGCCGTGACGATAAAGTCTCCATTGATCTCATGGAGCACCTGCTCAAAAAACGCATAGCGCATGACCCGTCCCGCCTCTTCCTTTGAAAGGTTGTGCTCCTTTGCAAAACCGTTCATATCGCCGCTATAGACATGAAAAGGAACGCGAAGGACTTTGGCACACGCCTCAACCAACCTTTGGTCACCATCTGCTTCCTCTCCTCTGATGCCGTGATTGACGTGGGCAATGTGCAACTCAAAAGAGATCGTCTCTTTTAACTTCGCCAGCAAATACAATAGCGCCTGGGAGTCCATCCCACCAGATACCCCCAACACCACTTTCTCACCAGGTCGTATCACTCCAGTAGCCGACATCTTTTCGCAGAATTGTGTGTACATCGCTCCTCCTTCCATACCTTATAAATACAAAACAGTCCGATAATCTCTGTACAGATTATCGGACTATATCATTCATCTTTTGTAGCGCTGTCCCACGCCTCGCTTACCATCTCGCGAGCGAATTTGATCGTTCTTTTCATTAGAATCCTTTAGAAATCGTGCAAGTTTATCTTCAAAACTCACCGCCTGAGGCGGTTCCTGTGGTTTAGACGGCGCTTCCACTGGTTTTGGCGGACGATTCGAGTCGAGTTGCATCTGTTTAATCGACAACCCAATCTTCCCTTCATTGGAAATGCTCACGACCTTCACCGGTACCACATCGTTTCGTTTTAAAAAATCCTCAACATTCTCCACATACTTCGTCGAAACCTCAGAAATATGTACCAAGCCGCTTTCGCCTCCGGGTAAAGCCATAAACGCACCAAACTTTGTTATCCCGGTTACTCTACCCTCAACAACTTCTCCAATTGCCACTGGCATAAACGTCGCATTCCTCCTTAAGGATGATGATAAATAATTATATCCCACTCTCTCGCACCATGTCAATGTTTTCCCAGCTATAGCCCTAGTTGCCCTCGGTGGAAGATTCTCCTGAGTCCTGACTTGTCGTCTCCTCTGCTAATATCCCCTCTGGGTGATCCTCGTTGAGGATGATGTAATCGCCAGGCTTTACCATGCCAAGCTTTTCCCGAGCCACTTTTTCCACATAGGCATCGGATTCTCTCATATCGTATTCACGGTTTAATCGGGTAATGTCCGCCTTCATCTCGACAATGGCAGCGTCTTGTTGAGCTTTTTCCCCTTCGAGTTTTCGAATGGTCTGCTCTTGCTTCACCAACTCCCAAGCAAATCGCACAATAACAATGGCGATAGCGAGAATGAGCATGCGATATCGAAAAGTCGCTCGTTTTCTTTTTTTCCGCTGTTCATAGTTCAATCGTTGCGTCATTGGGTCCTCGCTATTCCTTACTCCATCATCTCATACATTTCAGAAGCTTGGTCCTTGCGACCGCCTTCTGTTAAAGCACACACTTTAAACTTCACATCTTGGCTACCAAATCGAATCTCGACCACATCGCCGATCTCGACTTCATAGCCAGCCTTCACCACCTTGTCATTAACCGAAACCCGACCCGTGTCGCAGGCTTGTTTCGCAATGGTTCTTCGTTTGATGATTCTACTATTCTTTAAATATTTATCGATTCTCAAAAGCGCCCTCCATTTTTCTATCATTATACCATATGGCTTGTCAAATGGTATAATGAATCTAGCCCTAGGCCGACGAAACGATAAGGAGGGACTCGATTTGAACCAAAGGAAACACAACCATTCACTAAACATACTACACGTCGATTTAGACGCTTTTTTTGCCAGTGTTGAGGAGAGGGACAACCCCAGTCTAAAAGGAAGACCTGTAGTCGTCGGCGGCAGAAGTCAACGCGGTATCATCACGACAGCAAACTACGAAGCTCGAAAATACGGGCTTCATTCTGCAATGCCTATTTTTCAGGCAAAGCGCTTGTGCCCAGAAGTCATTATCGTACCCACCCGCATTGACCACTATCGAGAGATCTCAAGCCGCATCTTCGACATGATCACCTCCTACGTCCCCATCGTCGAAAAACTCTCTGTCGACGAAGCCACTTTAGACCTTTCAGCACAATCAGAAGATCCCATCGCCGTCCTGGCATCCATAAAAAAAGATCTTTACCGCGAACACAAACTTACACTTTCCGCCGGACTGTCCTACAATAAATTTCTTGCAAAACTCGCATCGGAGTGGAACAAACCCAATGGATTTAAAGTTATCACCCCTGATATGATACCCGATATCTTGATTCCTTTGCCCGTATCCAAAGTCCATGGCATCGGCAAAGTCGGACAACAAAAGCTACGTCAAATCGGCATCGAAACCATCGGCGATCTCTTACAACTCTCAGAAGAGGTGATGATGGATCTTTTTGGAAAAATTGGAAGCGAACTTTACCAAAGAATACGAGGCATCGACCATCGACCCGTAACCCCAAATCAGCCGCGCAAATCCATAGGAATCGAGCGAACTTTTGAAAAAGATATCACATCGAAATCCGAATTGATCACAAAAATCGAAGCCTTTGCCAAAGAGCTTTCTTTAGAGTTGAAACTAAAGAATGTCATCGGAAAAACCATCACATTGAAGCTCAAAGATAAACACTTCAAAACCGTTACGCGCAGCCATACCCTCCAAGAACCCACTGACGATCCTCACACGCTCTTGCACGGGGCTCATTTACTGTTAGAACACTACCCGCTCGTATCCCCTATACGGCTCCTTGGTCTTAGTTTATCGGGCTTGCGTAGCGGATCAATTCGCCAGTTATCCATTGGAGACTATCTTGAAAAACCAAACAACACCTGGTATTAAAAAAAAGCTATCTCGCAGTGAGATAGCTTACGGATCGGACTATTCGTTGACAGCTTCTTTAAGAGATTTGCCTGCCTTGAAAACTGGAGCTTTAGATGCTGGGATCTTGATGACTTCTTCAGGGTTTCTTGGGTTTCTTCCATCTCTTGCTTTTCTTTCACGTACTTCAAACGTACCAAAGCCTACAAGTTGGACTTTTTCACCTGTTACTAAGGTTTCTTGAACGGTTTGTAAAAAGGCGTTCAATGCTTTTTCGGATTCAACTTTGGTCAAACCACTTTTTTCTGAGATGCTTGCTAGTAATTCTGCTTTGTTCATAATCTTCCTCCTGGTTTTTTACACAAATCTATGATTAATTTTATAACTGCCTAATTGATCAGCTTTTGCAACGTGCATTATTATTATAGCGAAGTTTCTGTAAGAATACAAGGCAAATTGCAAAAAAACAACACCATTAAGCCCTTTTCAGCAGATCTTATCGCGATAAATCTCGAATATCATTTCGTAGAGGGACTCGAGTAAAAAAGCCCGTAT
Organism: uncultured Peptoniphilaceae bacterium; assembly: GCA_964533865.1. Taxonomy (GTDB): domain Bacteria; phylum Bacillota; class Clostridia; order Tissierellales; family Peptoniphilaceae; genus CAZHRC01. Next base: position 89,274 of record CAZHRC010000006.1, on the reverse strand, counting down.
GTACGGGACAATACAAGAAAGAATCGCTAAATCTCTGCTTCTTTGAGCATTATAACCTATCCGAAATCAATAATCAACAAGTTTACTGAAAATATTTCAATGGAGTTGATGACTAATTGTCCCCATGAACTGTCGCATGAGCATTCCCCCTCCGCTAACACATAGGACGCTTAGCATCTAGCCTGTTGTGATCTCTCGACCTAACCACCTTTAAAAGATAAAACCGCCCTCCCGTTGTTATCAGGAGGGCCGTTTAACGCCATTTAGATTTCTTCTACCACCGTTTTTTTGATCAATCCGAGCAAGAACATGGATAAAATGGAACCCGCTGCCACAGCAGCAACATAGAAGGCTGGTTTAGAGATAACGCCTAGGACCCATAACCCACCGTGAGGCGCGCGGATCGTGCAGTCAAACAACATTGACAACCCACCTGCGAGGGCAGATCCAACGATACAGGAAGGTAAAACCCGGACTGGATCGGCCGCAGCAAAAGGAATCGCCCCTTCAGTGATAAATGAAGCCCCCATAATGAAGTTAGTCAAACCTTGTTGTCTTTCGCGTTTGGTAAACTTGTGTTTAAAGAACACCGTCGCCAAAGCAATCGCCAAAGGCGGTACCATACCACCTGCCATAACCGCCGCCATTACCCCAGAAGTTCCTTGAGCAAGGGATGCAGTACCAAACACATACGCCGCTTTATTCACTGGGCCACCCATGTCAACAGACATCATACCGCCTAAAACAAGACCAAGTAGCACCTTGCTTGAAGAACCCATGTTGTTTAGCCCATCGAAGATGCCGTCGTTAATGACTGACACCGTCGGGTTGACGACAAAGATAATCACAAGGCCCATGAGCAGCGTCCCCAAAAGCGGATACAACAACACCGGCTTAACCCCTTCAAAGGATTTTGGCAACACCGACAATACTTTTTTTAGTAATTGGACGATTCCGCCAGCGACAAAACCTGCGATAAGCGCTCCAAGAAATCCCGATCCTCCTGTACTCGCCAATGCGCCGCCGACAAAACCTGCGACAAGACCTGGACGATCTGCGATCGAAAAGGCGATAAATCCAGCTAAAATAGGCAACATAAAGGAAAACGCCGTACCGCCGATAGTGTTTAACGTCGCCGCTAGCGGTGTATTGCTACCAAAATTCGCAGGATCGATCTCGTACACGTCAAAGAGGAAGGCTAATGCGATAAGGATTCCTCCCCCGGTGACAAACGGCAACATGTTGGAGACGCCGTTCATTAAGTGTTTGTAAATCCTTCTCCCCATACTTTCGTTTCCGATATCTTTAGAGCCACTCTTCTTTTCCCCTGTCGCCTTGTAGATTGGCGCATCGCCTAAAGCTTTTTCGATGAGTTCTTTGGGTTTGTGAATGCCGTCTGCTACCTTGACCTGGACCATCGGCAACCCATCAAATCGATCCATCTCCACGTTTTTATCCGCAGCGATAATCACGCCTTTTGCATATTTAATGTCTTCTTCGGTGATTTCATTCTCCACACCAGAAGACCCATTGGTCTCGACTTTGATCGAGATGCCCATCTCTTTAGCTTTATTGGCCAAAGACTCGGCAGCCATATAGGTGTGTGCAATGCCCGTAGGACAAGCGGTCACTGCCAATAATTCGTAACCCACTTTCTCTTGAGCAGACGAGGGCTGTACATACTCGTCGGGGAACTTTTCTTTTTCCTTTTTGTCGATAATGTCGAGAAATACCTCGCGATCACTGGCGTTGATCAGATCCTCTCGAAAAGATTCGTCCATTAAAATAGTCGACAACCGCGCAAGCACCTTCAAATGCTCATCCGCCGAGTCCTTGGGAACACCGATCATAAAGAACAACTTTGTATCCTCGCCATCGAGGGAATCGTAGTCCAAACCCTCCTTAACCACCATCGTGCTAATACCCGCTCTGGTGATTCCTGCCGACTTTCCATGAGGAATTGCCACCCCTTCACCGATACCCGTGGTACCGCTTTCTTCGCGAGCGATAACAGCACCCTTAAAATCCTCTCTGTCGACGAGATTGCCAGAGTTTTCCATTAAAGTGACCAACCTGTCAATCGCCTCAAGCTTTGACATCTTGCCTTCATCGATCGAAATGCTTTCCTTCGCGATGAGATCAACAATTTTCATACCTGCATACCCCTTTCTTTTTTCCTGTATCCAACACATTTATACAAGCTGATAGCTAGGCAACATACCCACATCAAGTCGCCATCGCCGTCAGATTACAACCAAAATTCCATCAAACTTGAATAAACACCCAGTCACCGTACTCATCGCCAATGTCTTCTTTGTCCGTAATCACCGTAAAGTCGTTGAGCGGCGTAAATCGAACCGATGAGTACTTTTCAAACTTACTATAGTCCGCCAACACATAGACATCACGACACCGACTCATCCCAGTTTGTTTTAAAATCGCTTCATTGGTGTCAGGCGTAGTGAATCCACTATCAGGACTTAACCCATTTGTACCAAAAAAGCCCTTCGTGAAATGATATTTTTGTAGAGAAGCAATCGCTTGGGCGCCGATAATCGAATCCGTTATTGCTTTTATAACACCTTCGAGAATCGTGACGGTGTATCCCATTTCCGACAGCGTTTTTCCTGAACTCAGACTACTAGTGACAAAACTCACGTCCTTGGCTTTCACAAAAGGTAACATCGCCCCAACCGTCGTGCCAGAATCGAGGTAAACGTGATCCCCATCCACAATTAAACTTGCCGCTTTTTTGCCTATGGCTATTTTGCTCTCCCGATGAACAAATACCTTGCTCTCCATAGAATCATCACGGGAAATATAGGCATCGTGTCTGAGGGCCGTCGCGCCACCAAAAACTTTTTTTAGCAATTGAAGTCGGTCCATCTCGGTCACATCCCGTCGTACCGTCGATTCAGATACCTTCAAAGACTTGCACAACTCTTGGGTCGTCGCTGAACCATGCTCTTCCAAGTAAGCTAAAACCTTTGCAAATCGATCTTCTTGCAACATCATATCACCTCCAATAACTTAATATTACCACATAACGCAGTCATCGTCAATCATATTCAGTCTCTAATTTGATTGTTTGTGATTTTTATGACTTTCTATGCAGTTTCCCACTTATTCTTAGTACATTCCTATACAAAAAAACAAACCTCAGAATCAGCGTAGCGCTGATCTCTGAGGTTTGCACCTATGAGCAAGGTATCCAAAGGAAATCACCATACGATAAACCCTTACAGATTTTCAGGTTCGTAAGTCTCTTTCTCTTTAAGTATGATATTAAGGATAACAGCTACAATTGTCCCTGCGGAAATCCCCGATGAAAACAACCCACCTAAGATGCCCGGTAATTGTGCAACTGCATCTGGGCGGAACGTAATCCCTAGACCAATCCCGATGGCAGCTGCCATAATCAATAGGTTTCTAGATGTGAATTTTACGCGACTTAACGATTGAACACCCGCTGCTGCGACAGTCCCGAACATTAAAATACCTGCACCTCCTAGTACCGGCTGAGGCATAATCGAAACTAACGTCGAAAACTTGGGAAACAAACTCATAAGTATGAGGATGACCCCTGCAAAGATGGCGACTTTTTTCGAAGCGCACTTCGTCAAAGGAATCAAACCTACATTTTGGCTAAACGTTTGAGCAGGACCCGATCCAATCACCGGTGAAACCATAGAACTAAATGCATCAGCGCGGATACCCGCTGCAATATCGTCCTCGGTTAAGTCCTGACCAGTGACTTCACCTAAAGTTTGCATAACACCGACCGTCTCGATGACTGTAACTAAGTATCCGGCGATAAAAGGCACGACAAAAGCGGGGTTAAAATCCACACCGAATCTAAAAATTTGAGGAAGCTCAATCCATTTTGCAGCGGCAACTTGAGAAAAATCCACCATATTTAGCGGTATACACACAATGTAACCAACGACGATCCCGATCAAAACCGATGCGGTACTCAGCATCCCTTTGCCGTAGTGATTCAGCAACACCACAATGACAAAGACGAGAGTGGCGACCGCAATATTGATCGGAGCACCGTATGTCGGCGAGCCAAATCCACCTGCCACCCAGTCAAAAGCAACCGGCATCAACGTCATCCCAATCAACGTGATGACCGTACCCGTTACAACTTGTGGAAAAAACTTCATCAATGGACGCACGAAAAAGCTGAGAATAAATTCCAAAATCGCACCTAAAATGCTCGCGCCGTAGTAGCCTGCCAAACCTCCACCCATAGTGTTGATAATCGCATTTGCCGGTGGTACAAACCCGAAATCCGTACCCATAATCGTCGGTAACCCCACGCCCACGCGCATAGATTTTGGCCCAAACCCCTTTGTTTGAATAATGGAGCTAACCCCCGAAGCTAATAGCGCCGCGGAAACCAAGTACGCTGAATCCACTACGCCAACCCCAGCAATCCCTGCAATAATCAACGGCACAGCTACAATACCACTAAAAGCCGTCAAAATGTTTTGGAACCCTAATAACACCGACGATCCAAACTTTGGATTGTCATCAACTTCGTACCGAAGGAAAATCCGTCCGGTCCTTTTTTCACCATTTTCCATATCTACCCTCCTTGATGTGTTTGATCACTACAACGCCTCAGGAAACCCTTGCATTCTTTCCAAAACATTTCCCGTTCTCCAGATACAGGCAACAATAGTAACCTTTAAGAGTAGCATACCATATACAAAAAACACATTGCAACTTCTCTTTTAAAACAACTTGAAATCGTTTTCTATTCACCTCCGCCGCTATCGATTTCTCACAAAACAAACCGCCTCTCATCGTTCAAGGCGGTTTGCATAAATGTGTTTATTGACCGTAATAAGCATCGGCCCCGTGTTTTCTTAAAAAGTGTTTGTCCAGTTGTTCTCTAGGTAGTTCTTTCGGTTGGTTACCAATCATCTCAGTGCGCGCCGCCATCTTCGCAACTTCTTCTAATACGACCGCATTGTGCACAGCTTCCAGCGCGTCTTTTCCCCACGCAAAAGGTCCGTGGTTGGCACACAGCACCCCTGGAATATGGGCAGGATCGAGACCTAATGAGTCAAACGTTTCAATGATCACCTTTCCAGTGTTACCTTCATAATCCTCTGCGATTTCCTCCGGTGTCAAATTGCGACAACAAGGTACCCCACCGTAGAAATAATCCGCCTGAGTCGTACCATAACATGGAATCGACCGTTTTGCTTGGGCCCAGGACGTCGCCCACGGCGAATGAGTATGGACAATGCCGCCTATATCCCTATAACGCTTATACAACTCTAAATGGGTCGCCGTGTCCGAAGAAAACTTTAGATCGCCTTCAATCCTTTCGCCCTCCATCGAGACCACAACCATATCCTCTGGTCTCAAATCTTCATAAGCCACTCCACTGGGCTTGATGACGAAGCAGTTAGAGGCTTTATCGTAACCGCTCACATTTCCCCAAGTAAAAGTCACCAATCCGTACTTTGGCAAAGCCATGTTAGCATCGTACACCTGTTGCTTTAAATCTTCTAGCATCGTTTTTTTCTCCTGTTCACCACTTATTTTAAACACTGCACAGCAGCTTTTTCCACCTCAACACAACTTCTATACGTCTCTAAAAATTCCAAGAAGCCTCTACGATCCGCAAGGACGGGTTTCATCACCGATGAATCTCCGCCGAGAAATACACGATCTGCAAGGAAGGATTCCAAAGATTCGCCCTCATTTCTATCGGTCAAATACGCCGAAAGTATCGCCATACCCCACGGTCCGCCTTCGCCAGCAGTTTCCATAACACAAACAGGCACATCGAGAGCGCTTGCGAGGAAACTTTGTGCAACCCCTTTCGTTTTGAACAACCCTCCATGCCCCATCAATACGTCGAGTGCAACTTTTTCATCATCCGTTAATATATCCATTCCAATTTTAAGTGTGGCAATGGAGCTGTAAAGATGAGATCGCATAAGATTTCCCAACGTTAATGGCGTTTCAGGATGGCGAACCATAAGCGGTCGTCCATCTTCCACATCGGTGATCGGCTCCCCCGAAAAATAGTTAAAGGAAACAATGCCACCGGCATCCGCATCCCCTTTCAACGCTTCGTTGTACAACTTGCCATAAATTTCAGCTTTATCGGGTTTTGATCCGAAAATACCCAATGTTTCTTCAAAGAGGTCAACCCACGCATCGAGTTCTGACGTACCCGTGTTACAATGAACCATTGCCACAGGATCTCCTGCTGGGGTGGTCACCATGTCGATTTCAATATACACCTTTGATAAAGGCTTTTCCAGGACGCTCATGGCGAAAATCGACGTTCCTGCGGAGACATTGCCCGTCCTGACAGCTACGCTATTGGTCGCAACCATCCCGGTACCCGCATCGCCTTCTGGAGCACACATTGGGATTCCAGCTTCCAAATCTCCGGTTGGATCGAGCAAACGCGCTCCCTCTTCCGTTAAAAATCCCGCATCGTCTCCTGAGACGAGAACTTTTGGCAAAATCTCTTCCAATTTCCAATGATAGGGGTAACCTTCCAGTAAATTGTCAAACTTTGCGACCATTGCTTCATCAAAAGTATTGGTTTCAGAATCGATGGGAAACATCCCCGAAGCGTCACCCACACCAAGCACCTTGTTCCCCGTCAGTTTCCAGTGGACATACCCCGATAACGTCGTCAAATACGCCACCTTAGCGACGTGCGATTCGCCATTGAGCATCGCTTCGTAGAGGTGAGCTACACTCCAACGCTGAGGAATATTAAAGTCCATAAGGTCAGTCAACTTTCGGGCAGCCCGCTCAGTAATCGTGTTGCGCCAAGTCCTAAAGGGTACTAACTGTTCATCGTCCTTAGAAAACGCCAAATAGCCGTGCATCATACCTGACACGCCAAAACTCTTGACACGCTTCAACGATACGCCATAAGTATCTTTAACACACTGGCTCAACTCGCTATAAGCCGATCTGAGACCCGTCCACACATCCTCCAAGTCATAAGACCAAACCCCGTCAACTACACGATTCTCCCATCCAAAAGTCCCAGTGGCAATCGGCTGATAATCCGGTCCAATCAACACCGCCTTTATCCGAGTCGACCCTAACTCAATCCCAAGGGAGATGTCGCCTGACTTAATGGCATCAAGATAAATTGTTTGAGTCATTTGTAAAGTAACCTCCTTTAACTTGACTAAAAGTCAAGCCCCGTTTAAACCGTAAATTCGTCCCACACCCGATTTAAAGCTTCACAAACTTTAAGATATTTTGCGTATTTCGCATCGTAAAGTTTTTGCATCTCCACATTAGGACGGATGATCGAACCTGGTCGTGTCATGTGTTCCGATGCCTCACGATAGTCCTTATATACCCCAGATGCCACACTTGCAGACATTGCCGCTCCCAGGGATCCCAGTTCTTTGACATCAACGGTTTCAAGTGGATAACCTATAACATCTGCAAACAATTGCGTCCAAAATTCCGAATTGGTGACACCGCCAGCTAATCGAATGCTCTTCGGCTTATCCCTAGTCGAAATCAATCGTTCTAAATGCATGCGATGAGAAAAAGCAACCCCCTCGTAAATCGAACGAAGAAGATCTGCTTTTGTGTGGAAGGATGTCATTCCGACGAACGAAGCCTTACCAAGTGGATGGGTATTTGAAGCATATAGGAACGGCAAGAAATAGACATCACTCGTTTCAGGTTTTGTCTTCTGAATCATCGACTCTACATAAGCATAGATGTTTGAGCCTTCCGGAATCTCATTAGGATCAATAAATTCGTCTAGGAACCATTCGAGATTGCCCGCAGAAGTAGCACTGCACTCCTCGATCAAATAGTATCCCGGGATTGCATAAAGTGAATTCATCATAATATTAGATTCATCAACGATAGGCGTTTCCGAAATATACTCATTAATGCTCCAAGTGCCTGAAATAGTGATCATATCTTCCGGATCGAGAACACGCATAGCAATCGCGCAAGCGTCGATATCAAACATCCCTCCTCCAACCGCTGTGCCGACGGCGAGTCCGCACAGTTTTGAAGCCTCTTCTGTCACTTTTCCACACGCTTCGTAAGAATATTTTAGCGGAGGTAGACAATCGTACATTTCTCCAATGCCAAAACTTTCGAGCTGTTCACGATCAAATTTACGATCTCGTACATTGAGCAGTCCTGACCCGCTAATGTCTGTCACTTCGCAATAGGCTTCGTCGGTAAATCGAAATCGCAGGTAATCTTTAACGGAAAATACGTATCTAATATTGTCGTAGACTTCCCTGTGATTGTCTTTAAACCAAGCTAGCAACGACAATTGTTGACTCGCCATCAAGTTTTGACACAATTTAGGATAATTTTCTGAAAAAGTTCCATCCTCTTTCCATTTAGCGGGATAGCGCCATGCCCTATTGTCCGTCGATACGATGCCATTATACGCCGGCATATGATCTTTCCCCCATGCATAGAGACCTTTTCCATGTCCTGATATCGCTAAACCGATGATTTTTTCGCTATCTACATTAGAGTCGTTTACAGCTTCTCGTATGCATTCACAATTTTTTTGCCAAAGATCTTCCATATCGCGTTCTGTAAATCCAGACTCTGGGGTAATAATTGGGGTTTTGATTGAAGATTGCGATATAACTTTACCTTTAGCATCAAATACGATCGCTTTGATATTCGTACCACCATTGTCAAGCCCAACAAAATATTTTTCCATAGGTTGCTCCTCATAAAAAAATCCAATCAATTACCAGTGAATCCTCAGGCAATTGATTGGATGGCTACTACTTACTCATCAAAAGTTATGACAACTTTGAGATCTCCTTCTTTGCCTTCTGCCAATTTAAATGCTTTTTCCCATTGATCTATCGAAAAAGTACTTGTAACGATTTTCTCAGTCTTAAGTCTACCATTGTTTATATTCTCAATGACGAAGTCATAGCAATATGGGCCTAAGTGGGCACCAAGAACGTCTAGTTCTTTTCTATCGCCAATAATCGACCAATCTAGAGTTGTTGGCTCAGCAAATACGCTAAATTCTACGAAAGTTCCTAATTTACGGATCATGTCCATCCCTTGAATTACACTTGAAGGGTGGCCTGTCGCTTCGATATAGATATCGCAACCATATCCATCTGTCAGTTTCATGACTTCTTCAACCACGTTAACTTTGGATGGGTTCATGACGATATCAGCACCAAACTCTTTCGCGAGTTCTAATCTTTCGTCAATCATATCTAAGACAACTAGAGTTTTTGGACTGCGTAATTTCGCATACGTCACCATTCCCAAACCAAGCGTCCCAGCCCCAGAGATGACAACGAAATCTTCCACTTGAATGTTTGCTCTATCGACAGCGTGCTTGGAACAAGAGTAAGGTTCGATCAATAGCGCTTGTTCTAGCGGCATTTCATCTGGCACTTTGTGTACGACAGCCGTTTTGGGGAATCTAACGTATTCTGCCATTCCGCCATTGGTATAGTGCATGAATCCGAACATATCATGAGGTTGGCACATCCAGTAGTCGCCGGACTTACAAAAACGACATTCTCCGCAAGGAACGATCTGATCTGCAATAACACGCTCGCCCACTTTAAAATCTTTAACATTTTCACCAACTTGAACGATTCTTCCTAAGAATTCATGTCCAGGGACAAAGGGCGGTTTTACCCATGAAGGTTGGTGTTCATCACCCCAAAACATTGCCGCACCGTGATGACATTTAACATCGCCAGCACACACCCCACACCCTTCTGATTTGATTATTATATCGTCAGGACCGCATTCTGGAGTAGGATATTCAGGTTCATATCGGTAATCGTCTTTTGAATACGCAACCAACGCTTTCATAGTCTTTGGATAATTCATTACTGTTCCTCCTAAAATATTAGTTAATCATCATTCCGCGAGCTGATAATAACCGCGATAATGATAATTGCCCCTTTAATTACTTTTTGAACATATGGTGTCACGCCTAAGAAGTTCAGGCCATTACTCAGTACGCCGAGCAATAACGCCCCCAACACCGTTCCAAAAATATGCCCTCTACCACCAGAGATTGCTGTTCCACCTAACACAACTGCAGCAATGGCATCTAACTCAAAACCTACCCCTGTGTTCGGTTGACCTGAACCCATTCGTGATGTCGCAATGATACCAGCACAAGCTGCCGTGATACCACTTATGAAAAATGGCAACGCCTTATAAAATGCGACTTTAATCCCTGATAAACGTGCAGCTTCCTCGTTGCCACCCAATGCGTAGACATAACGACCTACCTTGGATCGATTTAATAAAACCCATGCAACCAAGTAGATCACAACAGTGAACAAAAGTGGTGTTGGGATGATACCGAAGACATTGCCATTACCGATTTTCTTAAATGCCTCAGGCACACCTGACATCGGATATCCACCAGTATAGATCAGAGCTAACCCTCTAGCCACTTCCATCATCGCTAAAGAAGCAATAATGCCTGGCACCTTTGCATACGCAACAACTATACCTGTTACTAAACCGCAAGCAGCACCGATTAACACGCCGAGTAAAATCGCAACTGGAACAGGCATGTTGTAATTGATCATAAACGCAGCCATCATTGTTCCAGATAAAGCCATGACTGAACCTACAGAGAGGTCGGTACTTCCCTCAAGGATAACAAAGGTCATCCCGACTGAAATAATAGCATTGATGCTAAATTGCCGACCAATGTTACTAAGGTTGCTATATGATAAAAAATCATTATTAATAACCGTTAAAAATACTACGAGCACTAATAATGCAGCAACCGTAAATGTTTGACCTTGTTGAAGAAGATTCTTAAGTGATTTTTTTTGAGTGTTTTCCAGAGCTCCCATTATTTGCCTCCTGTACAGTAATACATGACGTTTTCTTGAGTCACATCTTTAGCTTCAATTTCTGTCGCAATCCGCCCATTATAGATTGGCAATACTCTATCGCTAAGACCTAAAACCTCGGGGAGCTCAGAAGAAATGATGATTATTGACATGCCATCCTCGCTCAATTGGCGAATGAGTTTATATATTTCATCCTTAGCCCCAATATCGATACCGCGCGTAGGCTCATCAAAAACAAGAATATTGACGTCTGTATTAATCCATTTCGCTAATACAACTTTTTGTTGATTTCCACCGCTTAAATTCTTAACTGCCTGATTCATCGATGGTGTTTTAACATAGAGGTCTTGAATTGATTTCTCAACGACTTGGTTTTCTTTTGCCTTATTGATTAGTCCAATCTTAGAAAGGATTTTATTCAACGAAGCTATTGTTGAGTTCTCTTTTACAGACATCCCCAACAACAACCCTTGGCCTTTTCTGTCTTCAGGTATCAACCCTATCCCGTATTTCAGAGCTTCAGATGGACTTTTTAGGTGTACTGACGCACCGTTGACCTCAACATCATATGCTTCTGTTTTATCCGCTCCAATGATAGCGCGCACTATTTCCGTTCTACCTGCGCCTACAAGACCAGCAAATCCAATAATCTCGCCTTTATGTAGCTGAAATTGAATATCTTTTATTCGATCATTCTGCAAATTGTTGACCTTTAAAACAACCTCATCACTAATTGATGATACACGAGGTGGAAATTGTTGTTCGACTTCACGACCTACCATCATCTTTACCATTTCATGCTGAGGTGTCGATGCGGTTTCACAAGTACCGATGTACTCCCCATCCCTCAATACTGAAAAACGATCTGACAAAGTGTATATTTCATCTAAGTGATGTGAGATGTAGAGGATGGTAACTCCCTTTTCCTTTAACCGATTGATCAACCTGAACAAAATCTGAACTTCGTTACCTGTTAAACTAGCTGTAGGTTCATCGAAAATTAGAATCTTAGGATCTTCTGCAGTAGCTTTTGCAATTTCAATGAATTGTTGGTTTGCAACACTTAGCTTGCGTACGGGTAAACGTATGTCAAAATCGCCTTCAAGTTCATCGATCATTTTTCTAGAAAGCTCTCTCATTTCTTTCCGTTTTACAAAGATACCGCCAGTAGTGAGTTCTTCTCCTAAAAAAATATTGTCTATCGCACTCATATCTGGAACTAAACTAAACTCCTGGTGGATAATACCTATGCCATGATTCTTCGCATCATGAGGAACATGAAACGCTACTTGCTGTCCATCAATTGACATTGATCCGGTCGTTGGGGTATACACGCCCGACAAAATCTTCATCAAGGTTGATTTGCCAGCGCCATTTTCTCCAACAATAGCGTGAATTTCACCTTTCCGGACATTTAAATTCACTCCTTTAAGAGCTTTGACACCTGCAAACTCTTTGGTTATATCTCTAGTTTCAATGATATTTTCCATAAAGTACAACTCCTTTGCTCAAACATATAATAAATATTTACCGACCATTTATTAAAATCCTTAAGCATATTTAATGAAGGCATCATAGGATGCAATGATGCCTTCACAACAAATCAATTACCAGCTAAATCCTTCTGCGTTATCTTTGTTGATCAGTTGTACATCTACAGGGACTTCTGCAGGAGTTTTTTCTGCGCCCCAGTAAGTTGCTAATGCCATACCTAAGCCGATGCGTATTTGATCACGTGGGAATTGCGCGCTTGTAGCTTTGAAATTTCCACCCGCCTTAACGGCTTGTACCGCTTCTGGGCTACCGTCAACACTGTATAATAAACATTGAGAGCTAGCGCCTTCGATAGCAGCTAACGCCCCTAGAGATCCTACATCATTGACACTGAATATCGCCTTCAAGTCAGCATTTGATTGAAGCATGTTTTCAGTAACAGTTAACGCATGGTCGCGTTCTTGTTTTCCATTTTGCGTGTCTACAATTTCAATACCGGGTGCCTCTGCTACAGCAGCCTTGAACCCTTCTACACGTTGAAGAATCGGAACAACTGGGATACCATCTAAGATGGCAACTTTACCTTGACCACCTAAGTCTTTTACCATCTCTTTTCCAGCAAGGTAACCAGCATCGTAGTTTTTAGAACCGACGAAACAGTTAATTGGACCTTCTGCTTGTGCATCAACAGATACCACGATAACACCAGCTTTTCTAGCAGATTGAACTGCAGCTTCAACACCAGCACTATCTGCTGGGTTCAGGATCAAGATTTTGATGCCTTGTTGAATCATATCTTCAACGTCACTAATTTGCTTGTTTACATCATGCGCTGCATCGGTAATAACAGTTTTAGCGCCTATGCTCTTACAGGCCGCTTCGAATGCGTCTTTCATAACGATGAAATATTCGTTATTAAGTTCTTGGAATGACATACCAATGAGTAGCTCGCCTTCTTGTGCTGGTGCTGCAGTACCTGAAGAATCAGCACCCGCTTTTTCTCCAGTTTCTCCAGCCGGTGCAGGAGCAGTCGATCCGCCACAACCTGATAATACGGTTAATACCATCACAAATGCCAACATAAGTAATAATCTTTTTTTCACTTTGATTTCTCCTTTTTATGTTTTTATCCCTTCTGAGTCAAACAAATTGATCTCTATAAGTAAAGTATCGTCGACAAATTGTATGATTCTCCCCCTTTCAATAAACCCTGTCATTTTTACAAGATGTCGATTCTCCTTTTACTACTCATTTAATAACGTCTCTAACCCTTATAAACCCCATCAATATGAGCTCTCAAAAACTCATTTGCAAAAATCAAATCTTCTTTCCACGCATCGCCACCTGTAAACCAGAATTCACCGACGAAAAGATTGACCCGCAAGTCTTTTAGTTTTTCAAGTTGAGCCTTAAAATTGGTATGGCCTGTTCCAAAAGGTATTTCTCTATAGTGTCCCGGGATTGTCTCTTTTAAGTGGGCAGCGAAAATATGACCTTTTCCCAAATCCAAGTCATCGTTCACTGTATTGCCATACAGTAGGGAAGCATTGGTGAGGTTTCCAATGTCTGGATAGACGCCGAGATAAGGTGAATTTACAATATCGACGTACTTCATCGCTTTACCCACGGTATCCATAAAACTGGTCTCCATCGTCTCAAATCCAAGAACCACACCTCTTTGAGCCGCCATATCGACAGCCTTTGCTAAATTCTCTCTAAAAAAGGACTCGGTATCCGCTCCTCCATCCTCATAGTAAACATCATAGCCAGCGAGCTGAATTATCCGAATCCCTAAATCTTCAGCTAAAACCGTTGCTTTTTCCATGATTTCTAATGATTTCTGACGGATTTTTTTATCGCGACTGCCCAAAGGATATTTTCTGTGTCCGCTTAAGCACATGGAGCGTATTCGCGTGCCTGAGGATTCCATATCGCGTAAGAGTTTAAATCTCTCTTTTCCACTCCAATTTAATCGATCGAGTTTTTCGTCTGTTTCATCAACGCTTATTTCAAGGTGATCAAACCCTGATTCTTTTGCGATTTTTAGCTTTTCGGCCATTGAAAAATCATTAGGTATGGCCTTTTCATATAATCCTAAGTTATAATTCATGCTCTTCCCTCCAAGCAAAATAATGGTTCCAATCACCAGATAGATACGACACTTTCACGCTTCAATAATTGCTGATATTTATAGAGCTCTTTATCTACCTCTTTTTCACCTTCAATGTTGAACACCACTGATAAATGCAAAAATTGATCAATGTTCATTGCATTTTTGATTGTGAAAACGATTAGTTTTTAATTCTGAGACAACTTCTTTTTAACAGGTCGAATCCAACTATAAATCCATTATAACATGTTTTTGCAAACATGATAACATTTTCATAATTAAAGCCTAAACGCTATGAGAAACCCTTCTTTTCCTCCATATTACACCATAACTCTTCACCACCTTTATTTTTAGAGGTTACCTAGCCTGTTTTATGATATAATTTTCTTGGATAAAACTCTACATGACTTCGGAGGTAAGAAAATGATTCCATTAGATAGATTGAACCAAATTAAAAGATTATTAACCGAGCAAAAGACTATTACAACAAATGAATTGTGTGAAAAACTATACTCTAGCCCATCAACAATCCGAAGAGACCTTATCGAATTAGAAAACGCTGGCATTTTAAGACGCATTCACGGAGGAGCAACCCTCATAGCTGATACCACCACAGATTTTTCGTACTCGATAAGGGCTGCAAGCGAACACGATGAAAAAGAGTACATGGCAAAGTTGGCTTCGGATTACATTAAAGACGATATGAGTATCTACCTCGATACCTCTTCTACCGCAAGCTATGTCACCCCATATATCAACAGTCGTAGAAATATGACCGTTATCACGAATTGCTTGGAAATTGCGCTACGTCTGAGAAACAATTCAGAGGTAAAGTTGTTCCTTGCAGGCGGTCAGGTCAAACCTTTTTCCTCGGCCATACTCGGTGAACAATGTCACGAATTTATCTCCTACTTTAAAACTGATTTGGCCATTATTTCCTGTAAATGCCTCGATGCCCATCATTTTTACGAAGCAGAATACAACATCGCCAACATCAAACGCATCATGATCCAAAATACCACTCAAACATTGCTGCTCTGTGATTCGACCAAGTTTGATGCCACCTCTTTGATCAATGTCGGGGATTATTCAAATATTGATACCATTATCACGGATAAAGCACCTAAAGAGCACTATTTAAAACCTGATTTCCAAACGAAAGTCATTTGGTAGATCTCCCGTGTATCGACTGTCTTTTAGGTTTCCATTCTCAGAACTGACACAAAATAATTGCTTATGCTAAATAAATGATAATTATAGACGCTTCCCTTATGCCATGATATAATCGCAATAGATCGGGAAGATCAATGGATAGTCCATTTATCATAAAAACACTATTTGGAGGGAAAGCATGAAATTTTTCATTGACACCGCAAACGTGGATCACATCCGAGAAGTCGAATCTTGGGGTATTTTGGACGGAGTAACAACGAATCCTTCCCTTATCGCTAAGGAAGGTCGCGTCTTTAAAGATGTGATCAAAGAAATCACCGATATCGTCGACGGACCTATTTCGGCAGAAGTCGTCAGTCTCTCGGCTGATGAAATGGTCGACGAAGCTATGCCATTGACGGAAATTCATCCTAACATCGTCATCAAACTCCCTATGACGAAAGAAGGTCTCAAGGCTTGCAAGGAGTTGACGCGTCGCGGCATAAAAACAAATGTCACCCTCGTGTTTACTGTGAATCAAGCACTCATGGCGGCAAAAGCCGGTGCTACTTTTATTAGTCCGTTCTTAGGTCGACTTGACGATATCGGTTCAAACGGCATGTCCTTGATCGAAGACATCGTCCAGGTTCTAGATATTTACGGGTATGAATCTGAAATCATCGCTGCATCGATCCGTCACCCGCTTCATGTCGTAGACGCGGCAAAAGCAGGTTGCCATATTGGAACCATCCCTTACAACGTCTTTAAACAAATGTTGAAACATCCATTGACTGATAACGGAATAGAAAAGTTCTTACAGGATTGGGAAACTGTAGCAAATAAATAAGCAATCGACACCCTCTTCCTATGTGAAGAGGGTGTCTTTATTCATAAAATCTGCTATTTACAACTTTCTAAGGAGACTTGAATGAAAAAACGCATCCTGCTACTCGTGCTTCTTTTAGCCACTTTCGCAGCTTGTCGAAATGTCCCCAAAATGACCGAAGATACTTCAATAGATGAGGTTGAACGTCATGAAACCTCTTCTGACTCAACATCAAATATCAAGGTAGAAGCACCGGTGCGTTATGAGCAACTACCGATAACCATCCGTCTTGTGGATCGATGGTCCAATGGCAAACCATCGCCTATTGCCGTTCTAACCAATAACAGCGACTACATTGTGACTTATTTTCATTTAGAGGCCCTATTAAAAGATCTAAACGAAAAAGTCAGTTTTACGACAAATAATCCGACAGCACCTGGCGAATCTTCTCCAAATTTCGGCGGCAGTGTAAACTTCGAAATAGAAACCGATCAACTTGTTTATCTACGGTCCAGATACCACATAATGAATGGCACCGCTTACTACGACATCGATTACGATCACAAAACTGAATCTTACTCCGTGAACGATACCACCGAACGCGAAAAATCTTTAGAATCCTCTACGCCGACCGTACCATACACGGATTTCACTTTCCAATCCCATATTGTCAAAGATATCAATTCCGATGAAGATATTGTCGTTACAACTTATACCAACAACAGTCGCTATCCTTCGACTAGATTCGAGCTCAATGTGCTCAATAAAGAAACTAATGAAATAGATTTTTTATCTTCTTATGATACGGTGATGCCCGGAGAAACATCCCCTAATTTCGCTCACCGGCCAGTAGGGACCACCCCTCCTGAAAGCTTGAATGTTCTGTCGATCCTCTACACTGTTAGCGGACCAAACTCTAACGACATCATGGCAGAGTACAATCTAAAAACGTCACGATACACTCGCATTTATGAACCGAATCCATAAGAAAATTGACAGCTAGACTCTATGAAGTCTGAGCTGTCAATTTTTATCAGTACTCATACCGTTTTCGATTAATCTTTTCTAAACACGCTGCTGTAGTTGGAATTTGGTCCGCTAAATATATTTCTTAAGAAACGAACCGATTCTTTTGCATCTGTATCGAGTTGCGCGATATCCGCTCCATCGCTTAAATCACGCCACACTTTAATATCTTCGCCAACCTTTCCCCCGCTCTTTACGAAAGGTTCCATGACTACGTTTTTGTCGTAACCAATCGCGCGAAGCGCCATACCTATTTCATACCAAGGCATAGCTCCTTTTCCTGGCAATCGTCTGTTGTTTTCTCCCACGTGAAAGTGACCCAATTTATCGCCTGCCAATAGAATGGCTTCAATCATACTATCTTCTTCAATATTCATGTGGAAGGTATCAAGCATGACTTTGACAGAAGGCACATCGACTTCAGAGATGAAATCTAAACATTCGCGACATGTATTGATCAAATAACCCTCGAATCGATTTAGCACCTCTAAACAATAGTCGACGCCGCAAGCTTCCGCTATTTTTCCGACTTCTCGAACATTCTTGACGCTACGCGCCCAATCTCCGGCTTTATCAATCGGTTTACTATAATCTACTGGCCAGTAGGAATAAACGCCACCGCCTAAGGTATGGATGTTTAGCACCTCCAATTTTTTCAGAAAATCCGTATAGGTTGCTATGGCGTGTTTCACTGTCGCATCATTATCACTTGCTAAGTTCTCATCTGCACCAGGACCATAACCAGCAGTTAATTGAATGCCAGCATCCTCTGCTCTTTTACGCATCTCGACGAGTTCATGATCCGAAATACCTTTAAGCATGGCACAAGAAATCTCTAGAATATCAAATCCTAGGTCTTTAACTTTTGTAATATATTTCGCTTGATCTGCGTTCCATTGATCTTCCCAATATGCAAAATAAATGCCGTATTTCATCTTTTTCTCCGTTTCTATTCAAATAATACGACAAATGGCTTCACTAATGTAAAGCCATTCACCGTATCTGTTTTACTTATTTTTCGTAATCGTCTGGAAGTCCCATGATGATGGTCTTGCCATCTTCTTTGACTTCTATCTTACCAAACCCATCGATTTCCATACCGTTCTCAAGTTTTTTACCTTCGAGGAGTGATTTTGCAACGCCAACTGTTAAGTATCCCAGTTTAGCAGGATCCCATAGTACACCGGTATCCAATGCGCCGTCTGACAAGAAATCTTGGCTGTCTTCTTTAACAGCGGTACCTACAACTGCGATGGTATCTTGAAGGCCTTTTTCACGGATCGCTTGAGCCACGCCAAGTGGTGCTACTGTTGAATAGCCAAGGATGCCTTTGACTTCAGGATACGCTTTGACCAAGTCTAAAGTCTTAGTATAAGCTTCTTGTTGTTTTTCGTCAGTAGGAATCTTTTCTGCAACTAATTTCAAGTTTGGATATTTGGTCTTTGCGTAATCCATCCCTGCATCAATCCAAGTATTTAAATTTGCCGCAGATAGTCCACCGGTTACAATCGCATATTCCGCTGTATCCGTACCCATTTTTTCGACGAGTTTATCAAACAAATGCTCGCCTAACACTTTATCATCGATTTGGTGAACTGACCCATCTACTAAGTCAGATCCTGTTGGTGTATCCCAGTCAAGAACGACAATACCAGCGTCTTTCGCTTTTTGCAGTACAGGAATAACCGCAGCTGGGTCATTCGGAGCAACCGCAATCGCATTGACACCTTTGTTGATCAAGTCTTCGATCATTTTTACTTGTTCAGCTGCATCGGCTTTCGTTGGTCCAGTATAAATCACTTCTACACCCATATCCTTCGCCGCTTTTTCAGCACCTTCACCTGTTTGTGTGAAGTAAGGAATTCCAACGAGCTTCGGAATGATCGCTATGGTGAATTTCTTATCACCACCGGTTGTTCCAGCGCCATCTGCCGGAGTTTCTTTCGTTTCACCTGCCGGTGCTGGCGTTTCTTTTGCAGGCTGTGAACAGCCTACAAAACTCAGCAACATGACTACGCCTAGCAATAGAGCGATGAGTCTTTTGGTCTTTGACATGTTTTGTCCCCCTTAAAAATATTTTTATATCACTCAGCAACGCTGAGTTAATACCTATGCCGTTTTTCTCTTTTTGATGAGCGCGCGATCAGAAAACACTTGTGAAAAATGGCGCACTGCCAATACTCCTAATAAAATAGCTCCTATGGTGATGTCGATAATGTTTCGATTCACACCGATGATGTTCAAACCGGTCGAAACTATTTGGATAATCATGACGGCAATCACCGTCCCTACAACCGTAAATGGCTTCACTAATGTAAAGCCATTCACCGTATCTGTTTTACTTATTTTTCGTAATCGTCTGGAAGTCCCATGATGATGGTCTTGCCATCTTCTTTGACTTCTATCTTACCAAACCCATCGATTTCCATACCGTTCTCAAGTTTTTTACCTTCGAGGAGTGATTTTGCAACGCCAACTGTTAAGTATCCCAGTTTAGCAGGATCCCATAGTACACCGGTATCCAATGCGCCGTCTGACAAGAAATCTTGGCTGTCTTCTTTAACAGCGGTACCTACAACTGCGATGGTATCTTGAAGGCCTTTTTCACGGATCGCTTGAGCCACGCCAAGTGGTGCTACTGTTGAATAGCCAAGGATGCCTTTGACTTCAGGATACGCTTTGACCAAGTCTAAAGTCTTAGTATAAGCTTCTTGTTGTTTTTCGTCAGTAGGAATCTTTTCTGCAACTAATTTCAAGTTTGGATATTTGGTCTTTGCGTAATCCATCCCTGCATCAATCCAAGTATTTAAATTTGCCGCAGATAGTCCACCGGTTACAATCGCATATTCCGCTGTATCCGTACCCATTTTTTCGACGAGTTTATCAAACAAATGCTCGCCTAACACTTTATCATCGATTTGGTGAACTGACCCATCTACTAAGTCAGATCCTGTTGGTGTATCCCAGTCAAGAACGACAATACCAGCGTCTTTCGCTTTTTGCAGTACAGGAATAACCGCAGCTGGGTCATTCGGAGCAACCGCAATCGCATTGACACCTTTGTTGATCAAGTCTTCGATCATTTTTACTTGTTCAGCTGCATCGGCTTTCGTTGGTCCAGTATAAATCACTTCTACACCCATATCCTTCGCCGCTTTTTCAGCACCTTCACCTGTTTGTGTGAAGTAAGGAATTCCAACGAGCTTCGGAATGATCGCTATGGTGAATTTCTTATCACCACCGGTTGTTCCAGCGCCATCTGCCGGAGTTTCTTTCGTTTCACCTGCCGGTGCTGGCGTTTCTTTTGCAGGCTGTGAACAGCCTACAAAACTCAGCAACATGACTACGCCTAGCAATAGAGCGATGAGTCTTTTGGTCTTTGACATGTTTTGTCCCCCTTA
Organism: uncultured Peptoniphilaceae bacterium; assembly: GCA_964533865.1. Taxonomy (GTDB): domain Bacteria; phylum Bacillota; class Clostridia; order Tissierellales; family Peptoniphilaceae; genus CAZHRC01. The sequence continues at coordinate 68,412 of CAZHRC010000006.1, read as the reverse complement.
AAAATATTTTTATATCACTCAGCAACGCTGAGTTAATACCTATGCCGTTTTTCTCTTTTTGATGAGCGCGCGATCAGAAAACACTTGTGAAAAATGGCGCACTGCCAATACTCCTAATAAAATAGCTCCTATGGTGATGTCGATAATGTTTCGATTCACACCGATGATGTTCAAACCGGTCGAAACTATTTGGATAATCATGACGGCAATCACCGTCCCTACAACCGTTCCATGACCACCTGTAATACTCGTCCCACCAAGCACTACTGCAGTGACGGCTTGCATAACATAAGACGACCCATAGTCGACTTTGGCCGAGTTGTAGCGTGAGATCATAATCAAACCAGCTAGTGCCGACATGACGCCAGAAAAGATATAAACCTTAAAAGTCGTCGCTTTAATGCTGATTCCTGAAAATTCCGTGGCTATTGGGTTTGAACCAAGCATGTGCACGCGCACTCCCCAAGCGGTCCTCTCCAACAAGAAATAACTCACAACGGCAGCGACGATAAATATGATCATCGGTATCGGGATACCAAGTACGCTTCCGTTTCCAATTGCCATAAATTCTTTAGGAAAACCTGAAATTGCGCCTCCCTTTGTGATGTTAAGACCGATTCCTTCAAATAGCGTAGTCGTACCTAAAGTGACAAGTAACGCTGCAACGCCTGCATAAGCGATGAAATATCCATTGATGATCCCTGCGAGAACACTGACTGCAACAGCAATGACAACCGTCAATAAAATCGCCAAAATTGGATTATCTTTACCTATCGTACCGGAAAGAATATAAGCACCTAAAATACTACTTAGAGTTGCTGTCGTAACAATCGAAAGGTTGATCCCTCCTGTTAATACCGCAGCCATCATTCCAATGGCTAATAATCCTAGCTCAGGCAATTGGAACGCCATAGATGAAATATTGTTCTTAGTAAAGAATTGTTCCGGAACGACCATCCCAATGCCTACAAATACTATGACAAATAATCCTAAAAGCATAGCTTCAGATTTATTGGAGTCGATAAATTTTTTCATTAACTCCCTCCTATTCTTCAACGTCGACGCGGACGAGTTTTGCTTTCTCTTTCTTGCGATTCGTAACGTCTATGGTTACGGCTAAGAGAATAATGCCACCCATAACGATTTTTTGATAAAAGGTCGGAACCCTCGCCAAGATCAATCCGTTATTAATAACGGCCATCAAGATCGTTCCTAATACCGTTCCTAAAACCGTCCCAACGCCACCTAAAGTACTGGCTCCACCTATGACCGCAATGGAAATAATCGTCATATCAATGCCTACAAAGGTATTGGGGTTAACGCCTTGGACGATGGATGTATTGATAAATCCGGCAAGGCCAACCAGCAAACCGCAAAAACTGTAGATAAATATTTTCACGTTATCAACGTTATATCCTACGCGACTCGCTGATGATTCACTACCGCCTACTGCGTAAATACCTCTGCCTAACAAAGTGTACTTGAGTAGAAAAAAGGTTGCCGCTATTGCCCCGATATAAAAGATAACTTGTACTGGTATCTTGAAATCGCCTACATTTAGAAAGGACATCATTCCAAAGTCTTGATACCATTTTGGTAGGCCAGTGATCATATTACCTTCCGTTGCAAACAACACACTGCCTAAAATGACGCTGTTCGTTCCTAAGGTAGCAACCATTGGAGGAATTTTAATCTTTGTGATGATCAGTCCATTGACCAACCCTACGATGCCCCCAACTCCCATAGATGCGATGAGAATCAAGAACATGTTGAGTTCTGTGTTCATCAATAGCACGCCTGTGACAAGAGAAGTCAGCGTCACATTTGCTGTCACCGATAAATCAATACCACCTGATATTAAAACCAGAAGCATTCCCAATGCCATAATGCCAAAAACTGCATTTCCTTTCGCCATATCCACAAAGTTACCAATATTTAAAAATACCGGACTCAAAATAGTTAGAATAATGGATAAGACGACGATGATGGCAAGAATCGAAAACTCCTTTTTCTTTAATAACTCTTTTAGCATGTTTTCGCCTCCTAATTTTTTACGACCGCTTTATCCATAATCATCTCTTGGGTCAAATTATCGTTGATAAACTCACCAGATATTCTGCCTCTTCGCATGACGATAATTCGATCACTTACAGATAGCACTTCGGGTAACTCAGAAGAAATGACGATGACGGCTTTGCCTTCCTTGGCTAAATTCGTCAATATACGGTGAATCTCCGATTTGGCTCCGATATCTACCCCATTTGTCGGTTCATCGACGATGAGGATACTCGCATCTGTGCCAATCCATTTCGCAATAACCACCTTTTGCTGGTTACCACCTGATAATTGCTTTGCGAGCAGCGATGAATCATTAGGACGTACATCGAGAAGATCCATTAATTTTTGAACATTTTGCTTTAAGCTGCTATTCTTAATAATCCCGAAATTGTTCACATGTCGGTCCAAAATCGGTAGCGTAATGTTAGCGCTTAATGTTTTATCCAGCACTAAACCTTGAGTTTGTCTGCTTTCGGGAACATACCCAATTTTATGAGCAAGAGCTTCCTTTGTACTGCTAATGTCGACTTTTTTCCCTTCGATATAAACTTCGCCAGAATCGGCTTGGGTGATGCCAAATATCGATTGAATGACCTCGCTCCGCCCCGCACCTACCAATCCAGTAATGCCAAGGACTTCGCCTTTGTGAACTTTAAAGGAAATATCCTTATAATTACCCTTTTTACTTAAATTTTTCACTTCTAAGACAACATCGCCTTTTTCATCTAAATTGGCATAGTTATCAAGAGTGACTTTACGTCCAACCATTTTTGCAATGAGACCATCTCGGTCGATGGCATCGGCTTTGACCGTATCGACGTATTGTCCGTCTCTAAAAATAGTAAACCGATCGCTGACTCGGAACAACTCATCCATTTTATGACTGACAAACATCACCGCCATGTTTTTGTCGCGTAACGTATCAATAATAACATACAGATTTTCAATTTCACTGCGCGACAGGGCAGACGTTGGTTCGTCCATGATGATCATTTTGGCATCTTGTGCGATCGCCCCTGCTATGGCTACGATTTGTTGCTTAGCAATGGATAGGTTCTCGACAATTTCCATAGGATCAATATCGGCATTGACGATATTTAATGCAGCTTGGGCTTTTTCTCGGATTTCTTTCCAATTCAACACTTTAGTGTTTCTTTCAATCAATTGATTGATGACAATATTCTCTGCTACCGTTAGATTTCCAAACAAACTGAAATCTTGATAGATCACCGCGATTCCCTTTCTTATGGAATCAATGGATCCATTGATCGTCGTCTCGACCCCTTCAACCCTTATGATAGAACCAAGATCTGGCTGATGTGCACCTGACATGACTTTTATCAATGTGGATTTACCGGCGCCGTTCTCTCCTACTAGCGAGTGAACTTCTCCAGGATAAATATCAAAACGCACATCCGAAAGCGCCTTTACCCCTGGAAATGTTTTGCTAACGTGTTCCAACTCTAGAAAAGGTTGTCCCATAGTCTACCTCCATTCGAATTTACCATCCTTGTTATAACACCATACGTTTTCCACTTACTAAGCTTTTAAGTAAAGTATAATCAACATGTTATTTTGTCAATTAAGCCTTTTCCGTAAAGCTATATCATTATTGTATCTCCTTCACTATCATTCATTATATAGCTCTCGTTCAAAAAGAAATTCTTCATCAATCGAGACATTAAAATCTCTACCTAAGTCTCTAAAATTTTGAGGGGTGATCGTTTGAATCATCGGCTTTTGAGACGAGAAAACTTTAATTAAAATCTCCGCTGATTTTTCGACAGTATGCATCAATCCAAAAGCGTCATCGAAGGAATCTCCAGCACAGAACGTTCCGTGGTGCGCCCAGATGACCACATTGTATTTTTCCATTAACAACGAGGACTCAACGCCAATATCTCTCCCTCCTGGTACCATCCATGGCACTACCCCAACACCTTCAGGAAAGACAACAGGACACTCCGTCGCCATCTCCCAGAGATATCGCGTAAAAACTTTATTGTCCAATGGAAGCACGAAAGTTAAAGCGATGATGTTTGTGGTGTGGGCATGATAAATAATTCTATTTCTCCCGAAAGTATTTCTTTTTTTAACTTCATGGTTCATCAAATGCGATGGAAGTTCACTTGTTGGTCTACTTTCGTTTAACAATCCCCACACTACACGATATTGACTTCCTGTAATATCTATTTCGATAATGCCACAATTTTCATCCGGTGAATTGATAATGTTTCTAAAATATTTACCGCTTCCGGTCACCACGAAAAATTCCCCCGCCAACTCTGGAACAGACGTGCCAATTTGTAGCCAATCCTCTTTAAATGAGATATCTTCCTTTATGCTTTCAACCTCATCAACCGTCATTCGGTAGGAAAGATTTCCTCCATTTCTTTCATGCCAGCCCAACTTGTAACCATCATCAGCAAGTTGAACAAATTTCTTGAAAAAATCTGCCTGATGAACCTTCATCCATCCCCCTCCATTTCTTAATACTTAGATCCTGTGATTTGTCACCGTTTTCTCGTAGTCTTCAATTGCTTCATACCAGTTCCACGCAGACACCTGTTCACGCCTACAGAATTCTTCCCACACATCTCCGACAGGATAGTATTTTAAATCCTCTTGAACCGCCATCAATTTCGAAAAATTCCTCGCCTCTTGCAGAGACACTAACCTATCATGAGGCTCTAGCAGCGCTGCTAACAACGCTTTCTGAACATTTCGCATGCCAATAACCCATGCCGCTACGCGATTGATGCTGGCATCAAAAAAGTCCAAACCAATCAGGAAGCGATTTTCTCCATTTCTAATAATTTCTTTTGCAATTTCTTTCGTTTCATCATCCAGTCTCACCACGTGATCGCTATCCCATCGCACTGCACGGGTGATGTGCAATGCCACCTGGTCAAAGAACAACAGCATTGAGGAGAGTTTGTCTGAAACCACTTCCGTTGGGTGAAAATGTCCGTTATCCAATAGGCAAAGAATATCGTTTTTAGCGGCGTAATTCAAATAAAACTCATGTGATCCCACAGTATAGCTTTCGACACCAATACCAAAAACCTTAGATTCCACTGCTACATTGACGAGGGATCGGTCGTACTGCATCGATAAAATGTCATCGAGTGATTCTTTCAATCGCCGACGTGGCCCTATTCTGTCGACAGGGATATCTTTAAACCCATCGGGAATCCAAATATTAAATAACACTACATCCTCTAGTTCTTTAGCCATATATTCTGCGACGTGTATTGCGGATTTCACGTGGTTTATCCAAAACTCTCGTACATCCTGTTTTTCAGAAGACAACGTTGCCTCTTCCGCTAACTCATGCGAGAAGCAGGTCGCATTAAAATCGAGTTTTATGCCGCGCGCTTTCGCAAAGTCAACCCAAGGTTTAAAATGTTCGATTTTTACTGCACTGCGATCAACCATCGCACCGTCGTAAAAACCGTAATTCGCATGAAGATTTAAACGGTGTTTGCCTGGGATTAGAGAAAAGGCTTTATCGATGTCAGCCATTAACTCCTTTGGCGAACGCGCTTTTCCGGGGTAATTCCCCGTGGCTTGTATACCACCTGAAACGCCCCCCTGATCCACTTCAAATCCCTGAATATCATCCCCTTGCCAACAATGCATCGAGAGAGGAATTCTCGATAGGCGATCCAACGCCTTCTCAACATCTACGCCTATTTCTCGATATATTGCTTTTGCGCGATCAAATTCTTGAGTCATACTTTTCCTCCCTGATATGTTTTTATGCTAAATGACTGTGCAATCAGATCTCTGAAGGCACTGACATCTTTGAGTTCACCTGACGCCATCATTTGAGCACCTAGATTGCCGAGTGCCGTCGCTTCAATGGGCCCAGCGTACACTGTGCATCCCGTTTTTTCCGCAGTCAGCCGATTGACCAATTCCACTTGACTACCTCCGCCTACGACGTAGAGCTTGTCATATCGCTTTCCAGTTAATGATTCTAGCTCAACAATAGTCTTCGCATAGGAAATCGCTAAAGAGTTGTATATCATGTAAGCAAACTCTCCGATCGACTGGGGCAAGTCCTGACTTGTTTCCTTGAGGTATGTCTCTATTTCCGATAGCATTGAATTCGGTGCAAAAAAACGAGCATCATTACAATCAATCGTACTATCGATCCGATTCACCGCCGCTAAATCCGCTAACTCATTATACGAAATATCACGGTTCATCTTCAACGTCAGTTCTTTGCGAATGGATTGGATTAACCACATCCCCATAATATTCTTAAGGAAACACAATTTTCCATCATATCCCCCCTCGTTCGTAAAGTTTAGTTCTCTTGCGCGACTCGAAACAATGGGTTGGCGAATCTCTGTACCCAATAGAGACCAAGTGCCCGAACTCAAGTAAACAAAATCCTTTTCATGAGACGGCACAGAAAGTATTGCCGATGCCGTATCATGTGTGGGTGGCAACACCACCTCAGCATTGAAGCCAATGGCTTGCACGATCTCTGGCTTTAGATCTCCTAAAACCGTACCCGGTTTCATAATGTTGGGGAAGATGGTTTCAGGGATTTCCAATGAACGAATTAAATCCCTATCCCAATCCCGTGTTTCTTTTGAAACGAGATTCGTTGAAGTGGCATTGGTGTACTCTGCAACCGCAATACCCGTTAATAAATAATTGAAATAGTCTGGTACCATTAGCATGTTTACAGCATTTTCTAAAGCAGGAGCATCCTTTTGCTTTATGGCCATCAATTGATAAATGGTGTTGAACATCTGCTTTTGTATTCCCGTGCGTTCATAAAGGTCTTTCGAAGAAATGACCAACTCAACTTCAAGATCGATATCTATCGTTCGGTCGTCACGATATGATACCATAGGAGAAGTTAAAGATCCGGATTCATCAAGCAATACAAAGTCAACGGCCCATGTATCAATCCCAATATATGTTGGGATTTTGTTCAACTCCTGACATCGACGCAATCCTTTTATTATCTCATCGAAAAGTTTTGTATAGTCCCAGCATAGGCTATCGTCGACCTTTGTTAACTTATTTTCAAAACGATGTACTTCTTCGATCTTTATTTTTTGGTTATCGATGAAGCCTAATATCATTCGACCACTTGAGGCTCCAATATCTATAGCTAGATAGTAATTAACCATTGACACTCCTTTACTCAATCCGTTGCCACCACTTGACTATTTATTAATTCGCTTTGAGTCCTCTAATGAAAATACACATTATGACCTGTTTTCTCAAATAATAATCGTTTGCACAGAATATGAATTCTTCCTATTCATCCGCATCACTTGTCTAACACCTATACACAAGATAACGTTATTAATCTTGCTCTCAGTTCACATTATAACATCTTTATCAGCTCGTGGCATCTATTTCATGAAAAAAGCCGTTTTGTTATTAGCCTCATCATAATTCCTTCAGAACTCTTCATAAATCTTCAACGATAATCGCGCTGTAGCCAACACAAAACCTGGATTTACGTCTCTCATAACGAGTTTGACGGGAATCCAGGTTTCAGTCTTTGTTTTAAAATGTTCTCAACTTCTTATTTTGTTTTCCTCGTCTCAATTCTAATCTTAACTGGTCCCCATCTCTTTCTAGAATATGAGGTGTACCACTAAGGCACATAACGGAATCGAGATAATGGTCCTTTCTATAAAAGCAACGACTAAATCTTTAAAACTGATGGGCATAGATGAGCTGAGCATGGCATTTCCTGCCTCTGTCATGAAAATAATCTGACAGCAAGACAATAACGCAATATAGAAACCAGAAATTTGTGGAAGGTTTGCCGACGACACCAATATTGAAGGCAACGTTATCTCTATGAACCCAATCAGAGTCGAAGGTGCAACCGTCGCTGCCTCAGGTATCTGAAGCAATTCCAACACTGGAATCATAGGCTTTCCGATAATTTCGAATATGGGCGTGAAATAAACTAAACTCAACGCGATCAAAACAACAGTTACATTCACCGCTATAATTTTCTGTGCAAACTTCATCGCATTCACAGTCGAATTTAACAATTCTCTCACCGTAAATTCCCTCGAGGTCATAGCCGCTGCTCTTGCAGCCAACTTTACTCTCTCTCCATAAGGAATCTTTTTCACTCTTCGATCTTCTTCTGTTTGCACTCGACCATCCACATAACGATTAGCTTTCCAAGTCACAGGTGGAATGCGCGCGCAAATTGCTGCGATGACCAAAGTTAAAATGAATGACCAGAGAATTAAAGACCCATAATACTCTTCTACACCATTCAACGTACAGAGCAAAGCCATAAATCCTAAACTCACAACACTGTAGTGCAAGGATGTATTGACCGCCTCTCTATCAGTGTAGATCTTTTGTTTATAATACACATCTGTAAAATAAACACCTACCGACGCTGCTGATACAAATGATGCCACTGCATTTACTGAAGCCTCTCCGGGAAGTTGAAAAACAGGGCGCATGAGTGGTTCAAGAAGTCCTCCAAAAAATTCAACGATCCCTGATTTCAATATAAAGATGGTACATGAGCCAGCAACAAAGATCGTAATAACTACATTTGAAGCTATGGTCAACACATGCCCTCCTACCTTTTCATGGCGAATTGGAGCAAGATCAACATTCATCAAGATCAAAATGATAATGATGAGCGAAGTGATAAAGAAAACCGTTTGAAAAGGTTTATCATCATTATGATATGCTTCAAAAATCTTGATCTTGAAGACTTTACCCAAAACCAAGGTGATATTAAGTACAAAAATGAGCGAAATCACTAAGTAGGGTAAGGAGTCTCCAAATAGTCCCTTGACCCAGTTTATCGCAAGTACAATTGGAGTGGCTGGACCTTTAATAGGGACGAAGTATATTAGTACGCCTATTGCGCTAAGAATCGCAAATTTCAAGTAGTCTGCCTTGGTCGGATTTCTATCGCTACTTTGTGAAATAGGGTCTTGATCTGTTTTATTCATATTCTTGCCCTTCCTTATGTTATTACTCGCCTCACACATCGGAAATGTAATGATGGTGATAGCCAAATTAGATACCATTGGATCCACAATTCACTAGTCCTGAAATGTTAAAGCGCGTCTGCCGTTTTCCTTATGGCACGGATGATTTGGTCATATCCAGAGCATCGACAGATGTTTCCCGAGATAGCTACCTTTATCTCTTCATCCGACGGATTTGAATTCTTAAGAAGTAGCCCCTTTGCACTCATAATCATACCTGGCGTGCAATACCCACATTGGACAGCACCTTCCTTTACAAAGTTCTCCTGGAGTAGATCCATTTCTCCATTTTCTCCAAGCCCTTCAATCGTCGTAACTGTGCGGCCTTGCAACTCGATTGCCAGTGTTAAACACGAATGGACCGCCCGCTCATCCAGTAAAACTGTACACGATCCGCATTCCCCTTCAGAACAACTTTCTTTTGTCCCCGTCAAATTTAAATCGTTTCTTAAAATGTCGATTAACCTTCGATTCGGAGGCGTCTCGATCGCCACTGTTTTTCCATTCACACAAAATTCTAATAACATTGCAACCTCCTTCCCTTAGCCCACGACTAAGATAATAATAAATTCACCACATCTTCTACTACCCCTCTCACGCTATGAGGTTTATAGTATCGGTAATGTCTATCGTAGTATTTGGAGTCATGTCTTTCATATCCTTGAGGTGTTGTATCGTAAATACTCTGAAAAAGAATCTCACCAATTTCAATACGACATTTTGATCAATTCTTTGTCCCTTTAGAACCCTTTCTGCTGACACGACACGGCGTGGAATAGGCGAAACAGCTCCTACATACACTTTAGAATCCAAAACCCTCTGACCCTCATCAAAAGTGGCTGATATTGCCAAACTGATTCGAGATATGGTTACTTTGCTTCGACTTCCAAGTTTGCAAAATGCACTTCTATAATTCTTCTCTATCGATTTTGGTAATCGAATGTTTGTAACAATCTCATCATTATTTCGGTTAATTTTTTGTTTCCCTAGGATAAAGTCATCAATAGGCACCACTTTTACCACGCTTCGGGGTCCATACAGGACAACTTCCGCTCCGTACAAAAAAAGCACCGGTAAAAAATCTCCTGCAGGTGATGCTGAGCATAGGTTGCCAACTAAAGTTCCTTTATTTCTAATCTGAACGGAGCCCATGTCCTTTGCCGCCTGATAAAGCGCTTGATAAAAAGTTTGAACTAAGTCAGATTCTACAATTTCAGAGATAGTAACCGCAGCTCCAACTTCTATATAATCGCCTAAATCATTTATAGCCTTTAGTTCAGGAATACGCCCTAGATAGAGTATTTCATCGACATTAAGGTCCTCTTCTCTCATGCTAATAATGATGTCTGTACCGCCGCCCAATACGATACGATTTTCAGAAGGATTGCTTAACATTTGATCTAATCCCTCTAATGATGACGGTGCATAACCTTTCACTCCCATCTTATACCTCCTCTCTGTTGTTTTTGTTTTCAACTAAAAATCGAATGATACTGTCAGGATTCAATGGAATTTCTCCAAGTTCTGACCTTAGTGCATCGTTAACCGCACCATTAATCGTCGCCGCAGGTGGTACATGACAGATTTCTCCTATTGATTTCGCACCAAAAGGTCCATCGGTTTTGCCGTCTTCCACAAAGAGAATTTCGATGTTTGGCGCTTCATAGGCATTGATGAGATGATAATTCTTAAAACTGCTCGTCGCATGCCCAGATGTATGGGTGATCATTTCTTCACTTAATGCCGCTCCACATCCCATCATCACGGCACCTTGGATTTGGGCTTCACAAATTTCTCGGTTTAACACCTTGCCGACATCATGCGCTGCTAAATAAGATAATATCTTGACCATTCCCGTGTAGGTATCAACTTCAACCTCTGCAAAGTGTGTTCCTGTCACTGATGGATTTGATACGCTGACATACTGTTCCAGGGCAATGACCTCGCGTTTTAAAAGTCTCATCGTCTCTTGTCCTACACGCTTGTAATCATATACTTCCTTAACACCATGCGATTCAACATAGAATTTCCCATCTCTGAACACCACGTCATTAGTATTTGCCTGATGTATCTCGGCAATATTTTTTTTGGATATCTCAATTAATAATTCAGCACTATTTTGAGCGGCTTTTCCAATGACATAGACCGTGCGACTTGAATAACAGCCCATATCCAAAGGCGTGTGGTTCGTATCGGCTTCTTTGATCGTAATCCTCTCCATGTCGATACCCGTTGTTTCAGCAATGATCATTTTCATCACGGTGACAGCCCCACAACCGTGATCATGTAAGCTCAAGCTAGCTATGACTGAACCATCTTCTGTTAGTCGTAGCTCTACAGTGGCAAAATCACCAAATTTGGGATAATAACCGTTCACATGACCACCACACCCTACAGCGATACCTCGTTTAAATCTTCCTTCCTTACGGTTAAAAGCAACAGCTCTTTTCTTTTTCCCTTCCCAGTCAAACTTTTCTCGTCCCAATTCAAGGCACTCTTTCGTTCGGACTGCGCCTATAGGAATTCCAACTTTGGGATCAAAATCACCTTCGGTCGCTACATTTTTCAAACGTAACTCGATAGGATCGATCCCTAAAAGCTTTGCTGCTTTATTAAGGTTATGTTCCACCATAAGTGCTGCCTCTGGCGCTGTCCACCCTCTGTACGCTCCTGAAACCGGAGAGTGAGTTAGAACTGCTCTCCCTCTATAATACAAATAGGGATAAGTGTAACAACGGAATAGTTTATTAGCAACAACTGCAGAATAATCTTTGGTGTTTCCGATGTAGGCTCCCGCATCCACAACATTGTCTATGTACAAGGCTAAGAGTTTGCCCTCTTTTGTAAAAACAGTTTCGACTTTTGCATCCATCGGACTTCTTGATACTGTCGATATCATCGTCTCTTTACGAGAGTATACCAGCTTTACTGGACGGCCTGTTTTGATGGCTGCCGCAGCTACTACCGGTTCCAACATCCACTCTTGTTTCGCTCCAAAGGAGGATCCCATTGTGGTCTTAATCGACCGAACCTTGTTATAAGGCATATCGAATAAATCACCAATGACTGTTCTGATGCCATGTGTCGCTTGGTTTGGGGACCATATGGTCAATTCGCCAGAATAAGGGTCATAATCAGCAATAGCACTATGGGTTTCCATGCAAGCATGTGTAATCCGCGATAGTTTCGTCTGTGTACGCACTCTTACAACATCTTTTGGATAGGTCGGTTCCTCACCTATGTGGAATTCCACGTCACCTACAATATGGCCATCCGCCAAGGTTCTATTCTCTAATCCAGATAGTACTTCATCGCTCGATGTGTGATAAGGGAGCGGTTCGTAAACGATTTTAATCTTCTTGGCCGCTCTTCTGGCAATGCTTTCCGACTCGGCGATCACGGCGCCAATCCGATCACCTAAGAACCGCACATGGCTATTGAAAATCCTTTCATCCTCCGGCATTGATTGAATGGCTTGGGAACGGTATCGATTATAAAGCTTATCGGTCGTGTTAAAACAATGAATCACATCGATAACGCCTTTTATTGCTAAAGCATGGCTAACGTCGATATTTTTGACGATACCGTGAGGTATCTCACTGAATATAACCGCTGCATGAAGCATCCTACTCATTTTCATGTCTCCACAAAATTGAGTATAACCCGCTACTTTTCCCCAAGCATCGTGAATGGGTTTACTCGTTCCTATTATGCTCATATCTAACCTCCTATCGCGTCATAAATGTCGTACCACTTTTTCGCACGTTCTTTCTAGAATCATTAAAATCTACTTGACTGTTTTCATTTAGATCACCCCACTCGGTCCAGGTAAAATGACAATATTTACTCTCCATTGATTGCTGAATCAACTAAATGACCATTCGACATCAATCATTCCCTTCCAACCCCAATAAAAGCTACGTTCTTTTATTGATTCGTTTTCATATGATAAAGGTGTCATATAACGGACTGCGAAGCGTTTTCCTTATCAGTAGGTCGTTGCAATGGTCCATCTAAAAGAATATTTGGTAGTAATCTATCGTCATACCTCTGAGAATTCCAGATCCTTTGTTGTAAAACGATTGTTTCAATTAATGTTATTTTATGACCACGATTCTGTTTGTCAACGAAGAATATCGTTTTTCTGCTAACACATCCTAAAGTATGTTTGGCAATCTTTTAGACATTAATCTATTATTTTGTTTCTTTTCCTATGTTCATTCAAATCACCATCGAGACTTCTGCCCTATGACAGGATGTTGAAACTATGGTTTTATCTAAAGCTTTTAGAATTAATTGCACCTATCAGTATTAGCGATATGTATACAATTACAAAGTCATTCGACGGCGTAAATTTTGCCGATTTCTACTCTTTCCGAAGCCAAGTTAATCTTTTAAGACTGACCTGCACTCTGAAAAAAACAACTCTAACCGATTCCAGCGTACTGATCTTTCACCACCCGTTTTTATACACAAAAAAATCGCCAAGTCAAAACTTGGCGATTGTGGAGCCCTTTGCCGGATTTGAACCGGCGACTTCTTCCTTACCATGGAAGCACTCTACCTACTGAGCTAAAAGGGCACTTAGCACAGAACTTCTATAGTATAGCATGTGATTTAGTTGGTGTCAACACCTATTTTACATCGATTTTTCGTTCTTTTTATACTGGCAAAACCGCTATTTTCTCTGGTTTTGAAGGGCGTGTTCCAAAAAAATATGCTATTGGCATTATCGATGAGTTTTTTTCGAGAGTTACCTACGATATAGAAACCACAGTGCCTTTTTTGGGCACCGCGGCTTCTTGATCTGTAGGTGTCATGCGTCGCCTTCCATCTCCTTGCGCAACTGCTCTAATTGATCGATGACGGATTCGTCTAAGGTCACGAGGTTTTTGGAATAGTGACCTGTCTTTTGTCGAACGCGTTTGGAGTTTCCGCGGAGGTGTTCAAATTCTACGGCGAGCTCGTTTGCGCTAATGCGCGTACCTCCTCTGCCGAGGACCAATTGTTGGATCATCCCATCGGAGGTGGCGACTCGGATGTTTTCTTTGGTACCGAGTCGGTCGATTGCCCGTTCGATATACGTGTCTGCGGTTTCGTACTCTTTTGTATAGACCACATCCACGCCTCTAATGGTTTCGTGCACTTCATTGGCGCCTTTGACTTGGTGCGCATCAAAAACGATTAGGATTTTTTCCCCCGATAGCGCTTGGAACTCTGCCATGTCGGCGATGAGAGCTAATCTTGCGCTATCCAATGATTCTTTAAGGCGACGTATCAGTTTTGGCCAGGCATTGATGATGTTGTACCCATCGATGAAAAGATAATCTTTCTTAACCCTTGCCATAGCGTTGCCTCACACAGTCGTAGAGCAAGACAGCGGCGGCGTTTGATGCGTTTAATGAGGTGACTTTTCCCGCCATTGGGATCCGAACGAGAACATCGCAGGTCTCTTTGACGAGCTTGCCCATTCCCTTGCCTTCGTTTCCTATAACGTAGGCGATGGGCCCGGTTGTGTTTTGTTCATAATAAGGGGATTCCGCTTCCCCATCAGCACCGTAAACCCACAATCCTTCTTTTTTTAGTGCTTTTAAGGTCTGTGCGATGTTGGTGACTTTTGCAATTTTCATATAGGTGGTAGCACCCGCTGAGGCTTTATGAACCACAGAGGTAACGGTGGCCGAGCGTCTTTTTGGTATGATGACACCATGGCAACCTGCCCCTTCTGCTGTACGGATGATGGCACCCAGATTGTGTGGATCTTCGATTTCATCGAGGACGACGATAAAAGGATCTTCTCCACGTTCCCTCGCATCTCGCAGGATGTCGTCGACTTCGTAAAAGGTATAGCCCAGAACGAGAGCGCATATCCCTTGATGGTTGGCACCTTCTGCCCATTCGTCGAGTTTATGGCGATCCACTTCTGCGATTTGGATGCCTTTATCCTTGGCTTTACCAAGGATTTTGAGAACCGATCCTTGGCGTTCACCCTTTAATACAAATATTTTTTCCACGTCTTTTTCGGATTTTAGTAACTCCATGACGGATTGTCTTCCAACGATATATTGTGACATACGCCCTACTTTCTAACCCATACGACACCTTGTGGCGTGTCTTTGAGTTCAATGCCCATCGCTTGTAGCTGATCGCGGATTTCATCGGCTTTTTGATAGTCTTTTGCCGCGCGAGCTGCATTTCTCGCTTCGATTAAGGCTTCCACCTCTGCATCAATGCTTTCCTCTTTGAAGGTGATTCCCAAGCAATCGCATAGTTTCACCAAAAGGTTCAAAGTCGCTTTCAAATCGCCCTTTGAAGCTTTTTCAGAAAGTTGGGTGTTTGCAAAACGCACCAAATCAAAGATAGCCGCGATGGCATCAGCGGTATTTAAGTCGTCTTCCATGGCGTCTTCAAAGGCTTTTTGATGTGCTTCCAAAGAGGTGGCGACGCTTTCAGATGGTATCTCGCCTTCTTGAGCTGCTTCGATCCATCGATTAAGGGTTTCGAATGCAGTGTGAATGCGCTCCAAACCGTTTTTGGTCTGCTCCATGACGTCGTCACTATAATTGATGGGGTTGCGGTAATGGGCGCTCAGCAACCACAATCGCACGACTTGCAAATCGTATTTTTCCTTTATCCCGTGTATGGTCAGATCATTGCCAAGGGATTTACTCATTTTTTTATTGTCGATGTTGATCATTCCATTATGCATCCAGTATCGGGCAAAAGGCTCACCGGTTAAAGTTTCCGACTGTGCGATCTCGTTTTCGTGATGAGGGAATTGGAGATCTTCTCCGCCGGCGTGGATGTCGATAGTCTCCCCTAAAATAGATTTTGCCATGACGGAACACTCGATATGCCACCCCGGTCTGCCAGCGCCCCAAGGACTTTCCCATGAGGGTTCTAAGGAGTCTTTACTTTTTTTCCAAAGGGCAAAGTCCATCGGGTTGCGTTTTTCTTCGCTGATATCAATCCTTGCCCCTGCTTGTAATTCTTCGATGTTCTTTTTGGAGAGCTTGCCATAATCTCGTGCTTTTGAGATGTCAAAGTAGACGTTGCCATCGACGTTGTAAGCTGCATCTTTCACTTCTAAACCGGAAATGAAGTCGATCATTTGTGCGATGTAACCGGTGGCTCTAGGATGAATGGTATGATCTTCGTAAATATTCAACTCTTTGGCATCAGCTGTGAAAGCTGCAATGTATTTTTCGGTGATTTCTGTAAAATCTACCCCTTCATCTTTGGCTTTATTGATGATTTTATCGTCCACGTCGGTAAAGTTCACCACGTATTTCACGTCATAGCCTTTGTACAAAAAGTAGCGACGCAGTGTGTCAAATACGACCATAGGCCGAGCGTTTCCGATGTGAATATAGTTGTAGACAGTGGGTCCGCAGACGTAGATTTTAACTTCGCCTTCCACCAGTGGGATGAACTCCTCTTTTTGGCGTGTTAGCGTATTGTAAACGCGCATATTGGCACCTCCTTAGGCTTTGCGAGCCATTTCGATGCGCTCTTGTGCCTTTTGTTTGCCGAGCAAACGCAATATATTTACCAGTTCTGGACCGTGGACGTTACCTGTTAGAGCTGCACGAATAGACATCCATAGGTTTTTACCTTTTACTCCCGAGGCTTTTTGAACTTTTTTCATGACGGTTTTGGCAAATTCTTCATCGATATCTTCGACTGTTGCCAATTCCGCTTCAAATGCGTCGAGTAGAGCAGGTGTGGTTTCTAATTTTAAATACTCCATCGCTTCATCTTCATAGTCCACTTTTTTTTCAAAAAACATGGCAGAGAATGGGACGATTTCAGATAACTTGCTCATGCTCTCTTGTAGGGTTTCTCCCAGTAGCGTTAAAAATTCGGCCGGAGTATCTTGGGAAATATATCCCGCTTCCAACAGATAGGGTTTAGCTAATGTGACAAAGGCATCGATGTCGAGTGCGCGGATATAATGCCCGTTGACCCAATCGAGTTTGTCTCGGTCGAAGATGCCTCCTGTATTGGAAACCCGGTCAAAGCTAAACTGTTCGACGAGTTGATCCATCGATAGGATTTCTTCGTTGCTCTCAGGAGACCAGCCCACAAGCGCCAAATAGTTGATTAACCCTTCTGGCAGGTAACCTTGGTCGCGGAAATCTTCGACTGAAACATCATCGTTTCGCTTGGACAACTTCTTGCGGTCTTTGTTGAGCACCGTCGGCAAATGAACGTAGGTAGGCGCTTCCCATCCAAAACACTCGTAAAGGTAGACGTGTTTTGGCGTCGAAGGTAGCCATTCGTCCCCTCTAACCACATGGGTAATGCCCATGAGGTGGTCGTCGACGACGACAGCGAAATGATAGGTTGGGAATCCATCGGATTTGATCAACACTTGATCGTCCATGTCTTTGGAGTTGATGGTGATCGTCCCTTTGACCAGGTCGTTGAAGACGATGTCTTGATGAGTGGGCAATTTCAGTCGGATGACGTGCTCTTCGCCATTTGCCACGCGCTCCCTCGCCTCCTCCAAAGTAACCCCGCGACACAGCCCATCGTATTTTGGCATGAGTCCATCGGCTTTTTGCGACTCTCTCAGATGATCGAGACGCTCTTTGGTGCAAAAACAGTAATAGGCATGTCCCGCTTCCAATAATTGGTCGATGTAGCGATCGTAGATCCCCTTTTCTTGGCGCTCTGATTGAATGTATGGACCATAGTCCCCTTTTTCAACGATTTCGCCATTTTCTAAAAACACCCCTTCATCATAGGTCACACCGGACCACTCCAGTGCGCCAATGAGATTTTCCAAGGCTCCCTCGACAAATCGGGTACGGTCGGTGTCCTCGATGCGCAGGATGAATTTTCCTCCGTTGTGCTTCGCAAAAAGGTAGTTGTAAAGGGCAGTGCGTAACCCTCCTATATGAACAAAACCCGTCGGGCTTGGTGCAAATCTTACTCTAACGTCAGTCATAGTGCCTCCTTCATATTTCTCACAAAATCTTAATCTATATTATAACTCAAAGGCGCAGAATATAAAAGTTGCCCTTTGCATTCTAAGAAACGGGGGAGCACAAATGATCGGTGGTATTTCAGGTTTATTGCTCATTTTCGGCGGAGGGATCCTACTCATCAGCGAGATCCTAGGTTTTAATCTCTGGCGATACGCCACGCAGATGTGGCCTTTAATCATTATTTTCTACAGCGTCGTCAAACTCTTGGATAAGAAAAGCTCCAAACCTTGGAGCCTATTTTGGCTTGTCGTCGGTACCGTGCTTCAATTACAGATTCTTAATCTCCTCAACGGAAACGTTGTTAAAATCCTGTTTTCCGCTGCGCTGATCTCTGTGGGGCTCAATACCTTGCTCAACAATCGTCACAAGGACAGCATACACATCAACCGCAATCAACACACGACAGAAAGTGAAGACACTTTTACACGTGCGGATTACGAAGAAAAAATGCACTATAAGGCGAGAGGATTTGACATTTACAACAACGACCTCATCAATGATCGCTTTATTTTTTCTTCCGACGGACGCGTCTATAAATCCTCGACTTTTAGCGGAGGCAACTTAGAATTGTATTTTTCCAGTCTCAACCTCGACCTTTCCAAAGTGATCCCACTAGAGGAGGAGTTGACGATTAACTGCCATGTGTTCTTTAGCACCCTCAACATCCAGGTACCAGACAACTGGCATGTGATCATCGACGGCAAACACTACTTTCCTGAGTCTGGTGAAGGCGTTTATACCTTGATCCTCAATAGCAAAGTGACTTTTGGAGACCTCAGCGTCATTTAGAAAATCGCCTCGATCCCACTGGGACCGAGGCGATTGTGTTATTGAACGATGGTGTAGACGGTTTTTAAGGCACTCGCCCCATCAGCATAGGTAAATGCGATCTCAACACCTGGACTCATAAAAGGCAGACCCGGTGAGAGTGTCACCGATGCAGAGTAGACGTTATCGTCGTTTTCCAATAGGAAATAGTAGTAGGTGGTCCCTTCGATGACGATGGGTTTAATGTCGGTGAGAACCCCTTTTTTCTCAAGGATCGTATCCGGTTTTTCTTCAGCTGTTGGGAGGGTGACAAGAGTTGTTTTATACCGTTCCAACGCTTCGTGTACCGAGTTGCCCACGCTGACGTTTTGATAACTTTGGGCATTGACAAAAGCGTACATTTTCACCAGACCTGCTTCGTCTTTCATGCTCATAAAATACGTTGGGTGTGCGTTGATGTTGAGTAGCAGTGGGAAAGTGGATTTGTATCCCTTTTCCTGAACCGCCCCTTGTGCACTCTCCATGGCAGAGTACTCTTCTGCACTGGGAATACTGTAGAACAGTGTCTCTTTTGTGCGCATATTCACAAGGATAAAACCGATATTGGATTCATCCGCCACCACCGAGGTGATCCCGGTGTAGAGATAGATATCCTCATCCTTTGCCAAGTAATTATACCCTTTTGTGGTCATCAACACGCCCTTTTGAGAGAACACCGAGTTCCAGAACCCGTCTTGAAACTTGCCGTTGTAGTTCATCTGTTCCAAAATCATCTCCGCGCCATAAACTCTCTCAACCCAGACCGGCACTTCTCCGATAGGATATTTTTTGTGTTCGCCGGTGGCTGCATCGAGAATGACCACACCAGAAATGTCCGGTCCGCCAAATAGCCCGATGGTTTTCTTTTCAATGGAAGCGATCCAGAAAGGTCTGCCGGTTTCGTCGATTTCAAAGGTTACCGAGTTGAAAATATCAAGGGGATAATTAAAACGCAAGGTCCGATATAAATCTCTGGCGAAATACTCCGATGGGGAGTAGCGTATCGGCTCGGCAAGCTCCACAAGTTTTGCTTCTCCTTGAATCATATCCACCAAAACGTAATGAGGTATGCCCCCTTTGTTATTGGTAAACCATTTAATGAAATCGGCGTATTCCAATGGGGATACGCGAACGGGACGGTTGTTGTAGTTGATTTGAGAGAAATCCTCCGCGACATTAAATTGCGAGACCAACTCCACGACTTCGCCCATTTTGCGGTTACCCAGTCGCGTGGCAGAATCTCTGTCCACCGTCGGAATCTGATCAAAGGTGAGCTCGGCTAAATCCTGTTGGAAATTCCCTTCTTTTTTCTGTAGCATATTCGCATAGCGAGAGGCGTTGAAAAACGGCGAGGAGAATAAGGTCCCCACCACGACAACCGCCACCATGGCAATGGGAACGAGAAACATGATCTTCAGTCGCTTTGCCACAGTGCCTTTGATCTCATCAGTCCCAAATTTTAATAAAATGGGTAATCCTACAAAAAACAGTAGACCGATCACCGCAAAAACCAGCGCAAAGAGCCAGAACTGCACGGACTGTAAGTTGATCGGAGGCAACACCACGTAGTAGGCTATGGCCAATGCCAAAGCAAAAATGGCGGTTCTGATAACTGGAAATGTTGATTTTTTCATCGTTTTCTCCTTTTGGTTGTGCATTTCGCTATAAAAGCTTTAAGCTCTCTGTTGAGTCTTGCAACAGGCAATCCCACCACATTGAAATAGTCGCCTTCGATGTGATCGACAAATAAACACCCACGATCTTGGATACCGTACGCCCCTGCTTTGTCCATAGGAGCGCCACTTTTCACGTAGTCGGCGATATCTTGTTCTACGTCTTTGTCCAAAGGAAAGAAAGTCACCGTAGTGGTTTCTGCAAAGCGTTCCACTTTCTCTTCACAGAGCAAAGCTATCCCGGTGATGACGCTATGGGTTTTACCGCAAAGGCTACGGAGCATGGCTGTAGCTTCGTCCACACTAGCTGGTTTACCAAGCACTTTGCCGTCAACCACCACAATGGTATCCGCGCCAATGATAACCGCACCCTCATCCACATTTTCACAAACCGCCCTCGCCTTTTTCTCGGCAAGGTCTGTGACTCGCGATGCAATTGTGTTTGCCAAATCATCGCCACCGATCGAATCCAGCACACCTCTTTCATCAATTGGGCGAACCACGACCGTAAAATCCGAGGTGATCAGTTGGAGTAACTCTAGTCGGCGAGGGGATTGACTCGCCAATACGAGAGGCCTGCGGTGGATGGTATCACTCATCTTCCGTCCCCAATGCCTCCCTCTGGAGGTCTTTACTCAGATCCATAAGGCAATGATAAAAAACCGCCAACCCATCGGCGTAGACAGGATTGTTCAGATACCCTTTGTTTTTCTCGATCACCGCCTCCTCCCTCGCCTTGTCGTAGACGGGAAGGTTGTTTTCTTTTTTGAAGCGCGCGACTTCCAATACGATTTCCATCCGTTCTTCAAAAAGCGCGGTCAGTTGTCTGTCGATGCGATCGATATCGTCGCGAATATTTTTTAAATCCATCGTTTCTCCTCTACTTTAGTATGTCACCTAAATCAGTTAACATCCACATATATCAACAGTTTCACTTCTTAAATGTAGTATAATAGATTCAATCATTATTAAAAAGTGAAAAAAGTCATTGGCGTTTACAACTTTCGTCACAACGGCAAAAAGGCTTTTTCATTCAGGAGGTATTTATGAGCAGTAAAAGCACAAAGACACAACTCTACGAGATCGGCATCGCTCTTTTCCGCGAAAAGGGCTTTGACGCTGTTTCGATTAACGACATATGTGAAGTCGCCCACTTAACCAAAGGCGCTTTCTATCATCACTATTCCTCAAAGTTCGACATTCTCACTGAGCACCATCGCCAATCTCTCGGTCGCGTATTAGATCTCGATCGCCATATCGAGCCTTTTGCCAGTGCTCGTGAAGAAATGTGGTTCTATATCGATCAATACACCAGCTTCTCGCTGGATTTGGGTGCGACGTTATTGGAATCTTTTTTAAAGGCGGATATGGCCTCTTCGATTCCCTACCTCACACCAACCATCGAAGACAAGCCCGAAGGCTCAGTTGAACGCGATTTTTTAAACCGCTTGCTCGCTACCCTCAAAAAATGTCAAGAAAACGGCGAAGTTCATGACCGGGTGTCTGCCGATGATTTACTCTGGTGTTTTTTATCTGGACTCATCGGCCTCACCTATCACTGGTGCGAGCGCGAAGGTGCCTTCGATTTCATGGGAAATATTCGCCACTTGTTCGATACGGTGTTTATCCCCTTAATTTAAGTCAAAGCTTCTGCCTTTTTTTGAAGGAGGTCATCCAATCTGTCGAGATACACTTCCATACTCCTGAAATTTGCCACGCGCACCATCTCTCGAGACCCTGTGGGGAATAGCTTCGATGTCGCCCCCATACCACAGGCCATAATGGTCTGAGCCTCTTCCATAATGGCGATGTTATAAAAACTCTCCCCACCGGATAGCGCGTAACCGACATTTTCAAAACTGCCTACCATATTTCTTTGACGGTAGAGATAATAGGGTTCATATTGCCTATGAGTTAACCTGTGTGCGCCAAGCCGTAACATGTCTTCGATCTCTTTGCTATCGGGATAGGATGCCTTTTTCTTGTTATCGGCGTAGGTCGATCCCTTCTTAATCGCTAGAGTGTGGACCGTTATATTTTCTGGCTCTAAGGCCAGCACCCAATCCACGGTTTCTAAATAGTCCGCTACGGATTCCCCTGGAAGGCCTGCGATCAAGTCCATGTTGGTCACCGAGAATCCGACCTCTTTTACCATGGCATAGGCCGTTTCTATCCCTTGGGGCGTGTGGCGTCGACCGATGGCGTCTAAGGTTTTTTGGTGCATCGATTGAGGATTAACGCTAATGCGATTGACACCGTAACTTTTTAGCAAGTCGAGGGTTTTGCGGGTGATCGTTTCGGGGCGCCCGGCTTCCACCGTATACTCTACCCCTCTTGCGGGATAGAGTCTGTCGATAGCTGAAAGGAGCACCTCAAGATCGCCATCTGAAAGGGCTGTGGGAGTCCCTCCCCCAATATAGACGGATTGGAGTGGACGGTCGCCCATCAAATCCCTAGAAAAAGCCAACTCTTTGATCACTCCCGTCAGGTAAGGCTCGACCCAGGTGTTTTTTTGGTCTATCACCAGAGTTGGAAAAGAGCAGTAGGCACATCGCGTAGGACAAAAAGGAACATCTACGTAAAGACTATACCCATCCCGATCGATACTATCGAGAATCGGCCCCTGATTTTTTCCCACTTTTAACAAAAGTTCTGCCTTTTCTTGGCTAACCCGCTGAGTGGTCATCAGTTCACGCTTTACCTGATCCCAAGTCATGGTTTTATACTTATCTTGGCGAACAATCTTTTCTGGGCGAACCCCGGTAAGGATTCCCCATGGCAGCGCGCGCTGCGTCCATTGATGTAACGCATCATAGACTCGGCGCTTCATCCACAATCGTAGCTCGGCATGATGATGTCTGAGGGCATCGGGTGAAACATCCACAACCCTCTCAACTATTTTTCCCTCTTCGATTCTTTCGATACTAAATTCTCCGGTATCGGTGTTGTAATTCTGTTGTATGGATAGATCCGATGGTTCTTTCCCGCTGGACTGTCCATAAAAATCTTTGATCAAATCTCGAACCTCTTTGGTCCAAGGGTGACCCTGTGCTGTCATATTCATCTTGCGCCTCCAAAATGCGGTTTCAATGAAAACCGCCATTCTATTCTTACCCAATTCTAATGTGAAAAGGAGTTTCCCATGTACTCGATTGTCACCAATCCCAACGGCATTGACTCGGATTTTTTGTTTTCTACGATTTCCGACTTGGTGCGTCTCCCAAGTATCAACCCACCAGGCGACGAACACCAAGTCGCCAATTATGTGATGACGTTTTTTGACACTTTCGCCATACCGACGACATGCTATCCTGTCGCCAGCGATCGAACGGTGATCGTCGGTAAAATCCCAGGGGAACGATCCGATGGCGCTCTTGCTTTCACTGGTCACATGGACGTGGTTCCCGTCAGCCCAGACGAAAGTCGTCGCTGGACCTCCCCGCCTTTTTCAGGCGAAATTTCAGATGGCTTTCTACACGGTAGAGGATCAGCGGATATGAAAGGTGGGCTAGGTGCGTGTATGGTGACCATGGCACATATGAAAAAACAGGGCATCCTTCCACCTACTGATATTTACCTCATTGCCACAGTCGATGAAGAAGATGGAATGATAGGCTCAAAACGCCTTCTCCACGAACCTTTTCTGCGCCAAATCGACCGTCTCATCGTCTGCGAGCCCACCCAATTGACTCTGGCAACTGCCGGCAGGGGAAGAACCTACGCCAACATCCACGTCAAGGGACAAACTGGTCACGGCTCCCAAGGCAAAAGCGGAAATGCTATCGACTACGCCAGATGTCTTTTAAACGCCATGGAAGAGATCACTTTCGGCGAATACGCTTCTCGTGAATACGGCACCTCATTTTGGCAGCCACTGGCGATAAACGCCGGCGTAGAACCCTGTGTCGTACCGGATGAGGTACAAATAAAAGTCGATGCGCGATTGGTCCCCTCCCAGCCCACCGATTCGGTGTGGGAGGCGATGGATAGCATTCTCGCCTCTCTCAAAACCTCCCATCCCCAGTACTGCGCAACAGTCGAAATCATAGACCGAAGAGAAGGTTGGATCCATCCTGAAAACGCCTGGGTGAAAACCCTCGATCGGCATATGGCCGCCTTAGGGCTTTCTAGCACTCACTCCACCTTTCCCGGCACCACCGACGGTTCCGTATTGAGACAAACTGGAATGGATTGTCTCATCATCGGCCCTGGCGATCTTTCCACCGTCCATCGCGAAAATGAAAAGGTCTCCCTCAACGAGCTACTCACAGCAGCAAACCTCTACTACCAACTCATGCTAACCCATTAAACAAAAAAACCGCCTAGGCGGTTTTTTTGTTTGATATGTACTACAGTCCGATGGAAACTTTGAGAGTTTGATCGATCTGACGCATAACGACATCGTCAAAAAATCCGATCTTTTCTCGAAGCCTTTTTTTGTCTATCGTGCGAATCTGCTCCAATAAGATGACCGAGTTTTTTGGTAATCCGTATTGGGGAGCGCTTATATCAACGTGAGTTGGGAGTTTCGCTTTGTTTAGCTGCGAAGTTATGGCTGCAATGATTATCGTTGGACTGTATTTGTTTCCGATATTGTTCTGAATCACGACAACTGGTCGAACACCGCCTTGCTCAGAGCCCACGACTGGGCTTAGATCTGCATAAAATATGTCTCCTCTTTTTACCTTCACTCACTCACCCTACTTCACTGGAATTGTTCAAAATCTTTCGTTAGCCACAACTCCCGCGCACATAAGCGGCACGATTAACAAACCTTTTTCATTATATCGAATCGAAGGGGTTCATGTCAACTAACCCCTATTCAATCCGTCATACCACCGATGCCATTCACAATATAATTCACTTCAAAGGGAGGTTTTCCCTGTTGCACATAGCGCCGGGTGACACGGTGACCCACACTGGTCAACACCTCATAGGATATGGTATCGGTGAGATCTGCCAACGTCTCGACTGGTAGGGATGTATCCCCATCCGCTCCAAATAATGTCGCTTCATCTCCTATGGCCACTCCGGAAATATCCGTCACATCCACCATCATTTGATCCATACAGATTCGACCGACGATGGGTGCAGCTTTTCCTCTTATGAGCACCTGTCCTCGATTGGACAACCCGCGATCGTAACCATCGGCGTAACCAGTGGATAAAGTGGCTATTTTTCGTCTTTCTTTGGCGCAGTAAGTGCGTCCATAGCTTAGACAATCCCCTGGTTCGATCCATTTCAGGTGTACCACCGTGGTGACAAACCTCGCGGCCGGCACAAGATCCACCTCGGACACCTCGGCAACCACCGCAGACGGATAGTAACCATAAAGACTTATGCCACTACGCACCATGTCCATTGCATAAGGGTGATTTAAGTACCCCGCGTCATTTGCCATGTGTTTTTGACCAATATCTATCCCTTCGCGACTCAATTCTTCTAAGAAATCCTCGAACCTTTGGTACTGGATTTCTGTGAACTGGTGATCTTCATCGTCTGAAGAGGCGAAGTGGGAAAAAAAATCGATAATGGCGATCCTTTCCATCTTTGAGATTGTCTTAATCGCCTCGACAGACTCCTTATTGCGCTGAAAACCAAGGCGTCCAAGACCTGTATCGATTTTAATCACGATGGAAAGGAGCCGATCTTTTGCCTTAGCTGTGTTGTGAAACACCTCGGCCTGCTCCAGTGAGTAGATCGTCGGCGTCAAAGCATGATCGAGAGTCATTTCTACGGCGTCGGGTGGCGTGTAACCCAAAATCATAATCGGTTTTATGATCCCTGCTCTCCTCAGTTCGATACCTTCCAAAGCGTTGGCGACGGCAAATTGATCCACGTCTCCCTCGATGGCCCGAGATACGGATACCGCTCCTAAGCCATAGGCATTAGCCTTGACCACAGCACAAAAACGCGCCTCGCCTATTTTTTCTTTTAGTACACTAACATTGTGTCGAATCGCATCTAAATCCACATCTAATCGATTAGAGCATTTCATTTTTACACACATCCCTCATGAATTTGAGTGCATATGGCAATTGCTCCAAAATATCCGTGGCTACCATACCGTCATACCCCATCTTCTCTGCGACCATGTCCCCGGCTATGCCGTGAATATATGCGCCTAAACGAGTGGATAGCAACGGAGTGTACCCTTGGCCTAGCAACGAGGTGATGACCCCGCTTAAAACGTCGCCAGAGCCCGCTGTCGCCATGCCAGGGTTGCCCGTGGAGTTGACGTAGTACATCATGTCATCTTCGGCAATAATGGTTTCGTTCCCTTTTAAAAGCACGGTGACTTTAGTATCCTCTGCTACGGATTGGGCGACGGAAACCCGATTGTTTTCGATGTCTTTCACTGAAAGCCCGGTGATACGGCTCATTTCCATGGTGTGGGGCGTTAAGATAATGGGCTGGCGCTTTCTTTTCACAACGGACAAATCGCCGGAAAGGGCGTTTAACGCATCGGCATCGACGATGATGGGCTTTTTAAAATTCTCTAATATCGCCGTTGTCAGCTCCTTGATATCCGGGCTTCTTCCCATGCCTGGTCCGATGCACAACGCATCTAAATCCGAAATCGCTTCGATCAATGCCTCTTTATGCTCCGAGACAAAGTGACCTTTCCCCTCATCTTCTATGGGCCGAATGATAGCTTCTGTGGATTTGATCGACATCACCTCGCCTAGTGATTTGGGCACGATGGAGTAGACCAGACCACTTCCTGTTCGCAACGCCGCTTTTGAGGTCATATACACCGACCCGCTCATGCCCAAAGATCCGCCGACGACGCCGACTTTCCCATAGTGGCCTTTATGTGCGTTTTTATCGCGTTTTAAAAGTGACTGTATGAGCTCTGGTATAATCAAGTATTTTTGTTTCTGTTCCATATCGTATTTTCCTTCTGCCACTGCCACTGCATAACCCATTTCATGGGTGATCGATACGTCGATGCGATCGTACCCTTGATCTTCGATAAAGTGTTGAGCCTCGCTCGAAAGCTCGACATGTGGCTTACCCTTCTCGTCGTGGTGTATGCCTATCGCCCGCAGGCCAAATCCACTAATCCCGGTACCCAACACCTTTGTCACCGCTTCTTTAGCAGCGAATAAACCCGCTGCGGTTTGGGGATGATGTTTTCGCTTTTCGAGGTAAGCCTGTTCCTTCTCGGTGAAGACTTTCTCGATGAAGCGAGGATTCTGTATACTTTTTTCCATACGGTCCACTTGGACCAAGTCGATGCCTATACTCATTCTTTTACCTGCCTTTGTTTCAACCGATCCATGCGATCGGCTACATCTTGCTTTAATCCATCAATATCTATGATGAGGTGTTTTCTGTTTTCCATCAACACCGCACCGTCGACGATAACCGTGTCCACATCAGACCCTCGTGCGCTATAGACCAGCGACGCATAAACATCATTTCTCGGTTGCAAGTGTGTGCTTTCAAAATCGACCAAGATCACATCTGCAAGGGCACCTTCGGTGAGAACTCCCAAGCGCCCTTCCATACCTAGAGCTTTTGCACCGTTTACCGTTCCCATTTCGAGCACTTCATAAGCGGTCAGGGCCTTTGGGTCATTGGTGGTTCCCTTGGCGATAAGACTTGCCAAAAACATCGTTTCAAAAAGATCCAGCACATTATTTGACGCATTGCTATCGGTACCCAAACACACGTTGATCCCTTTTTCTCTCATCGCCATCACTGGCGCAAAACCCGAAGCCAATTTCATATTGCTCGCTGGGTTGTGAGCGACGCTGACACCGTGCTTTGCCAAAATATCCAAGTCCCCATCGTCGACGACGACACAGTGTGCGGCTACAGCGACTCGGTTAAATAGACCCGACGCTTCGATTTGAGCAATTGGCGATCGGCCAAAACTCTCCATGGAATTGGCGACCTCCGTTGCTGTTTCATTGGCATGGGTGTGCGTGATAGCACCGAGTTGCTCCGCCAACTCCGCCGCCTCTTCCAAATAGCCTAGGCCGTTGGTGTAGACCGCATGGGGTGAAACGACTACGTTGATCCTTCCGTTTGCCGCGCCGTTCCATTCGTTGAAAAATCGTCGAGCATCATCTAACTTTTCTTGGCCGCGATCGTCTTCGGTCAGTCCTCTTCCAAGAAATCCCCGCAGCCCGGATTTTTCCGTCTCTTCAGCGACGCGATCCATTTCGTAGTACATGTCCATAAAGGTCGTCGTTCCTGACTCGATCAATTCCGCCATGGACAACGCCGAGCTCGCAGCGATATCATCGCCGGTCAATTGCGCTTCCATCGGCCATATCTTGCCCAACCACTCTTCTAACGCCATATCATCGGAATAGTTTCTAAAATAACTCATCCCTAAGTGGGTGTGGCAATTGATGAGACCTGGCATAGCGACTTTGCCCTTTGCATCGATAATGGTTTCTGCCTGTTTTCCCGGAAGGAATGGTCCGATGTAGGCTATGGTATTGCCCTCGATATAAATACTCGCCTCCTCCATCTGATCGTCTTTTCCCGTCATGGGAACCACAGTGGCTCCCTTAATCCAAATACTCATTCGTTCACCTCGTAATTATTGCTGAGCAACCAATAAAATTTAGGATTGCTCAAAGATTCAATTTCTATCGGGTCGTTATTGTCTCTAATAAAACGACTGATTTGATGCTCGAGTTTTTCCATGTTAGCTTCAGTGAGCAACTCTGGTTCAAACTCCATACAATAAAAGCCGATCAATTTTTTGAGGATGACATCGGCAAGTGCTTCTTTTTCCTCGTCGGCCGCTTCGTAAGTCTTCAAACTTTTCCGGACCGAATCCATCAAATTGAACACTTCGTATTCGACGAAATCTTGGAATACCGCTTCCAGATCGTCATCACTGAGATCAAAAATAATACGCATAATCATATTCCAAACGAAATCGCTGTTGATTTGTACCATCAATCCATTTCCAAATTGTTGACAAAAGGAATTGGAGAAGCGAATTTCATTTTTAAACTCGACGTACTCACCAAACCGGATGTCGCGTTGATTCGCATCGGATAAAGTACGAGAAAGATTTAGAAAGTACAGCGCCTCTGTTTCTTCGGCGCCGTATTCAATTTTAGCAAAAATGTAGTCCACAATCAAATCGGTGGGTTTTCTAAAATCAATGACGATACCTGTTTCGTTTTTAAGCTGTACCACATAGACGTCGTGTATCATCTTGGAAATAATCGATTTCAAATGATCTCGAGTGCTGCGCATCCCGATGGTAGACGACGTATTTAGGTGATCAAACACGCCCATCAACTGTTTGTCGATCATAAACAAGTTTTCTTTGATCGAGTACATCATCTCCCGTACAAAGTTTTCGGTCATCATGTAACTGTAGTTTTTATATAGAATTCTGTGGTCGATTTCTCCCCAAAATAGGTTGACCAGACTTTTGATCTGAAGTTCAAAATTCACTGAAAAATCACCGACTCGATAGCGACCGTCGATGCGATAGATTTCAAAGCCGTTCTTTTGAATCACCGGTTGAGTTTCCCTCAAACGAAGGGCTACCGCGGTGTTTTCTGGCACGATAAAATACCCTCCGCCCACGTCTTGATGAAAGGTGGTTAAAAGGGTTTCATATATTTTCTTTTCGTCATCAATAAATCGACACTCTAATCGAACCCCGATCAAATCCGAAATGTTATCAAACATTCGAGAAGGCGTGCGATAGCGCTTAAAATAGTTTTGACGCAGTATCTTTTCTTTCAAGCTTTCTTCCGTTTTTATACGGCTACTTGTGTTGATATAGGCGTCATTCTCGTCAAATAAAGCGGTAAAGAAGGCGTCAAGGTGATTTGTCGCCTCTTTTATATGATCCGTTCGCTCTCGAATGAGATCGATGGAATCCTCAATAAAGCCAAATATTCCAAGTTTCAGAAGTATTCCCTCCTTTATTAGTTACCTACCTTTAGTTTATACCCGAACCTATGGGTTTTATCTCCACGAATTCACGATTTCACGCGAATGGTTAAATCCATGTAAAACCTGTGTTCCTTCCAGCCATGCACCATTTGTTTTGTTCATTCATGATAAAATTCTGTAGATAAGGGTATATATACTCCAATCACAAGAAAGGATGTGTTGTAGAGATGAACAAGGAGAACGTTTTACGTGAATTAAAAGGTTACATAGTTGAAAACGACCTGACCTCCGTGGAAACGGTACGCTTTCTAAAAGACATTGAAATCGACGTATTGCAACATTTTGTAGATGGAAAAGACGGGTTTTTCGTCTTGAAACGCACCGGTAGAATCGAGCCATTTGATCGCAATAAATTCTACTATTCCATCGCCAATGCCTCGGACGACGCCAGAAGCGCCATGACCCAAAGTGCCATCGATGGCGTGATGCGCTCAGTAAAATCCGACGTGGAACAAACAGGCAGAACCCTAATCCGACCCATCGAGCTGCGCACCTTTACCCTTAACGCCCTCTACGAAATGGGCTACGCCGATGTCCGCGAAGTCTATTCCAGAGAAACGGAATCCAAATAATCCGTATAGCCGAGCCGCTACCAAAAAATGGTAGCGGCTCTTTATTCAACGGTTATTTTCTTTGAAAAGCTTGGTTTTGTAGTGTTCGTATTCCGATGCGACTATAAAACCTTTCACAATTGAGATCAGCCCTATTGCCGTCGTAAAACCAATCGATGTCCACAGAGTCAGCATCGATGGATAACCTTGATTTAATGTCAAATCGACGAGGTAATGAAAGTGGATGTATTGTCCGATCACCACGATACCAATGAGGATGACCGCTGCCTTCAACCAAGCGTATACCTTGTCTCTCACTGGCAATACCATGATGCGCACACCTAAAATACACCAGCCGATAACGGCAACCCCTATTGAAACAGAAAAGATGGACACTACCCATCTTCGATAAGGATCTGATTTCCCACGAGACGATAAACGATATTATGCAAAACCAAGAGCGTAAAAGTGAGCACTATCGTGCCTACAACCGTTCCATCTCTCGAGATACGCCACCTTTCGGGTATGGACCGCGATAGATCCTCTACACGCCAAGGAATCGTCTTTATTTTCACTTTTTTGTGCTCTAACGCTGCAAACAAAGCGGTGTACAACCCAAAAGTCGCTGCAAGATCCGTAACGAGTCCTTGGTTTCGCCAAGCTTCTACAATAGGTGAACGCATCCCTTTTAATGTCGCAAAAACGTCAATCATCGCTTTGATGAACACGCTGAGAAAAAGTACGATCGGTAGCCACTTTGTGTAACATCGATACCGCTCACCCGATATCAAGGCTTATTGTCGACCGATCATTTTTCCACAAGGCAGTTTGGGTCTCCTAGTTCATTTAAAGTCTGTCTTGTCGCCTCGACTTCCGTCATGCCTTCATCCGTATAAGAGAGGATCGTATCGGAAATGTTCACTTCCAGCTCGTTTATCAAATCCTCTCGTTCTTTACGCGGTAGTTTTTGTTTCACAATTGCCAAGTAGCGATCGACCAATTCATTCGTTGCCCACACTTTAATATTGATCGTCCACCTCCAACAATGTCGAAATCACAGCATTTAATTTTTGCCATTCCTTTTTAAGCCCTTCGTAAACTACATCACCCAGCTCGGTACGGCGATAGTACTTTCTCGGCTTGGTGTCCTTGGTATCCCATAAGCTCTCTAATATCCCTTGTTGCTCCAATCGCCTAAGCAGTGGATATAGAGTATTAGTCTCAGCTGATACCCCCTGACTTCCCAAATCTTTGGATAGTTCATAACCGTACCTTTCCTCTTTTAATTGACTCAACACGCACATAACCGTTGTTCCGCGCCGAAGCTCAGTCGCCAACCCTGCCAATAGATCGATTTCCGGTTTCATCGCCTCACCTCTTTTCTCGCTTTATTATTTATTTCATTTTACTGTGTATCGTACTCTATTGTCAAATATATTTTATTTTTCATTTAAATTCGTACCACCTCCCCATCCCCTTGATTCCCGTCACGGGATCACGTATACTATGATATATAGGTTCTTAAAAGAAAACTTTTTCGTCATTATTATTTTTAGGAGGTATGACATGAGTCAGGAAGTACATTCGTCCACTATTGCTAACCCTTCACCATTGGGACTGTTGGGGTTTGGGATGACCACGATGCTACTCAATTTGCACAACGCCGGCATTATCCCACTATCCATCGTCATCGTCGCCATGGGCTTTGCCTTAGGTGGCGCTGCGCAAATCATCGCAGGGATTATGGAGTTTAAGAAAAACAACGTCTTTGGCGCCACCGCCTTTACGGCCTATGGGTTCTTCTGGTGGTCTCTCATTCTCATCTGGATCAATCCTTTTGAATCCATTGCCCCAGCAGATATGCAAAGCATGGGCTGGTACCTGTTGTTGTGGGGGATCTTTACAGCGGTAATGTTCGTTTCGACGCTTAAACACAATAGAGGATTGCAAGTTGTTTTCTTAACTTTGGCCGTTCTTTTCTTTTTATTGGCCATTGGTGACTTTACTGGCAACGCCAACATTTCACGAATCGGTGGTTTTGTTGGGATTTTCTGTGGCGCATCGGCGATCTATTGTTCCCTTGCCCAAGTCATCAACAACGACTACGGAAAGACCATCTTACCCCTGTAATTTAGGGGATCATCTTAGAGAAAGCCTGTCTGCTTTTAATGCTTACAGCAGTGAGTTAAAAACTGAGCGCGGACTGGTGTCCGCGCTCAATTTTGATTAACGCCCTATCCTAGGGAATAGGGCCTACTAAATGACGATAATGAGGTGCAAAATGGACAAAATCGGTGTCATTCACGGGCGGTTCCAAATCCTTCATAACGAACACATGGAATACCTTCTGGCTGGAAAGTCCCGTTGTGAGTATTTAATCATTGGCATTTCAAATCCAGACGCCTACACGACACAACGCCACGCAACAGACCCAGCGCGCTCATGCGCCAAAAACAATCCACTCACTTACTACGAACGATTCCAAATGATCGCCACCGCGATGTTAGGTGCCGGTATACCGAGAAGTGCCTTCGACATGGTACCATTTCCGATCAACTATCCCGAGCGGCTATCGAACTACGTGCCATTCGATGCTAAATTTTACATGACCATACTCGATCAGTGGGGTATTGAAAAGATGAACGCCTTAAAGGCTCTTGACCTCGATGTTGAAGTCATGTGGCGAAAAAATGCTAGTCAGAAAAAAATCAGCGCTACTCAGGTCCGCAACCTGATCGTTTGCGGAAAGCCTTGGGATCATTTGGTATCCCAGTCAGTGTACGACTATATTATCGACAATGGTCTCGATGAAAAGATTGCAAAGCTTTGCTCTCCATAATAAGTTTAAAAACACACCGAAGGCCTCCCTTCGGTGTGTTTTCATTTAGTCCTTTAGATATTAAAGTGTTCCATTAAAATCTTTTCAGCTTCTACGTTCCACAATCCCTTGTGGGCTTTACAGCTTTCATCAAGCTTTTTGTAAAAATCATCGGTTTTTCCAAGTTCTTCAAAGTCTTCAATTGCTGTCAATGGCATATCGGCGTGGGTGTAGATCAATTTCTTTCCACCTGGGATGTTTGGCAAGTCTAGGGTGGTTTCCACTACGCTATCCAAGCCCCCAATGTGGGTGACCATCATAGCCGTGTTGATTTCGCCTTTTGCTGCTAGCTCTAATGACTCGATCAAGTCATCTGTGTTTCCACCGGTGGTGCCCATAATGTGGGTACTGGTGTAGTGAACATTGTAGAGGTTGATTTCCGCGGTGAAATCTTTGTCTGTAGGTCCAGCGAAGAAGTTCATGCAACCGTCAAAAGCCAACACCTTGTCTGCGATTTCAGCGATTTCTCTAAATGGAATATAGACAAAAGCGTCATCGTAACCGTGGCCATCGGTGATCTCCATGAGATGTGCGACTTGTTCTTCTTTGGTCATGCCGTCGACGTTAACATAGATCAGCTCGACGCCTTTCGCTTTCGCTTCTTCCACTGGCATGACTTCCATGGCTCTTTGCATTTTCTTTTCATTGTTTTCGGTGACGACGATGCGTTTCGGTTTTTTTGGCGTATAGAGACCGTAGCTGATCGCGCCAAGGCCCATTGGTCCCGTACCACCAAAGATGATCACATTTCCGCCGGTCTTGATGCCCATCTCGTGGTCGTAGTTTTGCTTGTTGGTGTGATAGTTCGCGTGGAATCCGCCAACGACACAGCTCATCGGCTCGCCTAAGGAAGCTTCAAAGAAACTGTCTCCATCATAGTGAAGCAAACAGCCCAGTTCCATTACCTCTTGCGGAATAATGCAGTACTCAGTATTTCCACCAAAGAATTCATAGGAATAACCAGGGGACGCTAAGGAACCTTTGTAGTTTAGGGCAGGTTGTAGGGCAAATTTTTCGCCCGGTTTAAATTGATCCGCCCATTTTGACCCTACTTCGACAATTTCCCCCGCAAATTCATGACCTAAGATGATTGGGTTAGTATCGATGTTTTGTGGTGCACGTTTATGCTTTTTCCCTTGTTTCACCAATTTATACGTTGACATACAAATACTGTCGGTGATCACTTTTACAAGTATTTCATCATCTTTAATCGCTGGAAGTTCAAACTCGTCGAGTTTTAAATCGTCTGCCCCATACATTCTTATCGCTCTTGTTTTCATAATGCCTCCTTATATGCTATTTAGTCTTCTGTTGTCGTCAATAATTCGTAGATCGCGTCTACATCTGAAGCCGCAACAATTGCCTCTACTTTTTCTGGATCGTCGATTTTACCGGCGATGTTAGCCAAAATATCCAAGTGTTCGTTGCCCACACCTGCAATACCAATGATTAATTTCACCGTTTCATCGTTCCACGCCACCCCTTCTGGTGATAGCAAGACGACGATACCGGATTTTTTAATGGCTTCTTTCGTCGCGAAGGTACCGTGTGGAATGGAGAGCCCAATACCAAAACTCGTTGGAGCTTCAAGTTCTCTTTGCATCATTCCATCGAAATACTCTTCTGTTGTATACCCGTTTTTGACCATAATGTCTGCTACTTTACGGATCGCTTCTTCTTTGTCTTTAAAGGTTTGATGGGTCAAAATATTTTCTTTTTTCAACACGGCGCTTTTTGCTGGTGCTTCCTTTGCAGTTGCTGGTTTTTCGGGTTCAGCCGTCGTTTGTGCCGCCGTATTGGATTGGGCACTGGTCAGGTCAGCGACCAATTCGTCGTATTTTGGCGTGGTCATAAAGTTGTCCACCGATACGTGTATCGCCCCTGGCACTTTATCCCTAGCGCGCTCGGTCAAGTCCACGTGAGTAACGACGAGATCAACATCATTTGGCAAGTTTCCAATGGCTTTGTTCGTCACCTCGATATCGAGGCCGGCAGCCTTGACTTTCTTTTTGAGGATAGATGCTCCCATGGCAGAAGATCCCATACCCGCATCGCAAGCGAAAATAATGCTTTTAACTGTGCTTAGATCGCCTTTAGTCTCGCCTGTTTTCCCTTGTTGAGCAATGGGTTTGCCTTTAGTCGCTGAAACAGCAGCTGTCGCTTCTTCCAAGTTTTTCCCGCTACCTTTTGTCATTTTCAAAATAGCCGAGGCGACGACAAAGGACACCACTGTAGCGACGGCGACTCCGATGAGCACCGGTACGAGCCCGCCTCTTGGCGCCATGAGTACGTAGGCAATGATCGATCCTGGGGATGCTGTCGCAGATAGACCTGCACCTAGCAAGCTAAAGGTGAAGGTTCCAGCCATACCACCCGCCATAGCCGCTATAAGCAATAATGGGTTCATCAGGACATATGGGAAATAGATTTCATGAATACCACCTAAAAAGTGGATCAAGCTCGCTCCAATGGCACTGGATTTTTCGCTGCCTTTGCCAAAGAACATGTATGCCATGAGGATGCCCAGTCCTGGTCCCGGATTGGATTCGATCAGGAATAGTATAGATTTCCCAGCGGTCGCTGCTTGTTCCATAGCGATAGGCGCAAACACTCCGTGGTTGATCGCATTGTTTAAGAACAGTACTTTTGCCGGTTCAACGAGTATGTGAACCAATGGCAAGAGATGCATTTGCACCAGAGAGTCCACACCTGCTGCCAACACATTGGTCAGCGCAGAGATCACAGGGCCGATGAACATGTAGGATACCAACGCGATAACCATACCTAAGATACCGGCACTGAAATTGTTAACTAACATTTCAAAGCCAGACCTTACCTTGCCATCAAAGGCCTCATCCATCTTTTTGGTCAACCAACCACCAAGTGGGCCGACCAACATCGCACCTAACAACATTGGCACATCTGCGCCTTGGATGACACCAATAACACCTATCGCACCGACGACACCTCCGCGTTGCCCGTATACGATAGATCCGCCTGTGTAGGCGATAAGTAACGGTAGAACATAGTTGAGCATTGGACCGACTAAGCTTGCAAATCCTTCATTGGGAAGCCAGCCCTTCGGGATGAACAAAGCCGTGATAAACCCCCACGCGATAAACGCAGTGATGTTCGGCATGACCATTCTGCTGAGAAAAGACCCAAATTGCTGAATCTTAACCCTTAAGCTTACTGATGATTTTTCCATGACATCTCCTCTTTTCTAAATATTTTGGTGCTTTGATCTAATTGTAGTTTAACATGCAGTTTCGTTTATGTCAATTATTATTTCGTTGATCTTCGCTTTTGCGATATTCCATTTTTTGTTTTGTTTCGTTTAATGATAGCGCGCTCTCTTTCATGAATCGTATTGCAAATGATCCTGTTTTTGAATCTAACACTTATTGGCACAAAAAAACCACTCCTTCAAATATGAAGCAAGTGGTTTTCGATCATCAATCTGCGATGATGAGTTTTGTTTTTAGGGAAGTTCGCCGTATCTCCTCCACGTCCTCTTCATCGATCTCATCGTCGACGATGAGGTAGCGGATGTCGTCTAAATGGGCAAAGTTGACCAGGGATTGTTTCCCGATTTTTGTGCTGTCAAGTAATACAAAATGTCTTGGAGCAACGTCGATGAGATGCTGTTTCCAGTCGGCTTGGTCGATGTTTGGCGTAGTAAATCCTTTTTGAATCGAAAAGGATTCTGCTCCAATGAAGCACTTGTCCACCGTAAACCGACTCAGATTTTCATTGGCAATGGATCCGATCAAGCAACTCCGCCCTCTTCTCAGCCTACCTCCAACACAAATCACAAAGGCACTAGAATAGGTTTCTAAATAGGAGATAATGCGAATGTCGTTGGTGATCACCGTTAAATCTTCAATGGTAGCAATCGCTTTTGTAAATTCCAGTGTGGTACTGCCAGAATCGATGGCTACTGTATCACCTGGCTCGATAAAAGTCGCTGCCACTCTTGCGATTTTTGCTTTATTATCGGTGTTAATCCCCTCTTTCTCTGCAAAGGTGTGTTCAAAAGAGGCTTGTTGTCGTGGGAGGGCCCCACCGTGTGTGCGGGTTAATTTATTGGCTTCATCGAGCAATTGAAGGTCTTTTCGAATGGTCACAGACGACACATCGAAAAGCTGGCACAATTCATCAACACTGACTTTATTCTTTTCACCTAAAAGATCTAAGATTTGTTGCCGTCTTTCCTCGGGAAACATCGCTTCCTCCCTCTCGTCGTTAATCGATTTTAGTAACGGTGACCTGCTCGTATATCCTTTCGATAAGCTCCCTTGATCCAATATCTTCGGAAAAGGCAGTGGCACTTCCCGATGCTACCGCCAAGCGGAAGGCATCTACGCTCGATAAACCTCCTGCTAAGCCCGCGATAAATCCGCCGATCATTGAATCTCCAGCTCCCACTGAATTGACTAAAGTGCCCTTCACTCCCAGTGCATAATAAGCACCACCTTCGTGAAAAAACATGGCGCCATCTTTACCCATTGACACGATCACGTGCTGCGCACCCATTTCCAAACATTTTATTCCATAAGGAAGAATCTGTTCTGGTGTCAGTAATTCTTTTTCAAATATCGCACCCAATTCGTGTTGGTTGGGCTTGATGAGTAGGGGTTTGTATTTCAAACTCTCCAACAGCACCGCTCCTGTGGTGTCAATTGTGAATGTGGCTTTCTTATCCGAGATGACTTTGACAATATCCAAATAAAAATCCCCAGGTAAACTATGGGGAATACTGCCCGACAATGCGACAATATCCCCTTCTTGTACCTGATCTAACACGCTGAAAAAGTGTGCGATTTCCTCTTTGGTGATATTTGGTCCTTTCGCATTGATTTCCGTTTCTACATTGTCATCCGTTTTCAATTTGACATTGATTCGAGTATCGTCTGCTATCCGCGTGAAAGCTTCTTCAATACCCATATGCTTTAGGCAATCAGCGACAAAAACCCCTGGAAAGCCTCCGATAAACCCGATGTTCACGGTTTCATGACCCAATGCTTTTAGCAACTTTGATACCATCGTTCCCTTGCCTCCGGGAATTTTGTTGTCGTAGTATGCTCGGTTGGTTCCACCCATCTGAATGGATTCTGCTCTCATGACATAGTCGATCGACGGGTTAAGCGTAGTGGTGTAAATCAATGTGTGCCTCCTCTAGTGGTGTTGTCAATTATGGTATCTAACTGTAATTGATTATAATATAACACCAAACGAAATCAAATGCAATACCATTCGTCACAATTCGAAACTTACTATTTTTGATTTAAGGCTGAAACATAATACTTCAAGAAATAACTCGAGACAAAAAAGCTGACCAGGTAGAGAGGGATTGCGGTTTTGATAAATGCCATGAATACGACGTTCATCGGTTCTTTGGCAAATACGCCCACGTTTAAGAACGTTACGCCCAAACCGACCACAACGGAAAACGCCAAGTTGATGACACCATTCATTGCCATGGTAAATTTCGCACTTTTAGGATCGACTTTAGCCTTGTTTATCAACCATTTCGCCACCCTATCCGTCGGCAGAAAATGAAATGTCGACGTCGCAAGACCTATCCCCACCACGTAGTTAATCGCAAATAAAGCCATGTCTATACTACCTGTACCAATCCACTGAGCAACCATGGTCATCGCAAATACCGTCGGCAAGATGACGATGGCAACCATCAGTACTAAATCTTTCTTCACTTGTTCTCCTCCTTTTTTATCCCTTTCATTGTGTTTACTTGAACTCTACTTTTAATTATACACCTATAATACGAATGATGGAAAAATTTCGACAAACTTTTCATGAAGTCCGTGGTAATGCTAAGCACTACTGTGAAATCCTCTGAAAATAAAACCACCTTCGTTTCCGAAGGTGGTCTTAGGAGGTTATATGAAGATGGGTTATGCGTAAATTATTGTTTGATTTGTGGTTTTCCCATGGTTTTGAGCGCGTCGTTTAACACTTTGATATAGTCTTTTTCGATATTCTTTGCGTCTTTAAAAGTGGTTTCACCTACGACCTTTCCACTTCCGTCGATCAACAAGGTCGTCGAGCCAGTTTTCACTTTGTCTGCCATGGCTTTAAAGTCACCATCACCTGATTTAATTGCGATACCCGAATATTTTGCATCAGAGACCAGTTGCTTTGCTTCTTTTTCTTTCGTTGCACCATCTAAGAACACGACGGCGGATTGAACGTTTTTAGGCAATTTCTTTTGCATAGCTTCCAAATTTTTCATGGCGTCTACGGCGTTTTTATCGTCGGTTTTCCAGAAGGTCAACATGGTAATGTCATTTTTCTTTAAAACATCTTGAGTGACGGACTTACCATCAAGAGTTTTGGCATCAAACTTGGCGAGGGCTGCGTAGGTTGCTTTCTTTGCCTCTGGCTTTGCCGCTGCTTTCTTCTTTGCGTCCTGAGCGGTTTTTGAAGTCGTTGCTTTTTTAGTTGTCGCATCTTTTTTCTTTGTAGCTTTAGTGTCTTTCGATTTATTGGCGTCTTTCTTTACCTGAGCTTTTTGCTCGATTTTCGTCTCAGTTGTCGATCCTGCTTTAGGCGCTTTTTTTGCTGGCGCTCCGCATCCTGCTAATAATCCTACAGCTACTAGGGAAGTAACGGCCAACGTAATAATTCTTTTCTTTGTCATGATAGTTCTCCTTTTTGTTTTATGTGTCTCTCGACATTTTTTATTGTCTCTTGACACTTCTTAGTATAGACCCTAAAACCAGCTAATCGCCCTACTATAAAACTGAAGAAATCTTAAGAATTATTCCCTTTTGCTTTTTCGTCACTCATCGGTTATCGGAAGAGCGATCACCACTTTAAACGCTTCCGCTTTTTCCCAAAAAATAGTTCCGTTGTGAAGGGCGATGATCTTTTCGCAAGTAGCCAGTCCCAGCCCGCTGCTTTCCACCAATGCCACCTCTTCCAAGCACCCATTTTTCATAGTGATCTCCAAGGTACCACCTATACGCACCGTGCTGACCAGGATTTCACGTTCGGGATCAGCATACTTTTCAACGTTTGAGATCAAGTTGTTAAATACCCGTCGCATCAACTCCACATCTATCGTCAATGTTCCCATGATCTCCTCGAGCTCTCGCCTGACATGAAACCCTCTACTTTCCAAATCGAATAAACTCTCTTCCACGAAATGAGCCCAAAATTCGACAGCGTTCACCGATTCCCATTCTACAATATCCTCGTATTTTTGAAACACTAGAAAGTGTTCAAAGAGTTTATCAGACAACTTCTTAATATGAACGGCTTTTTGCGACGCCGATTCAATGTATTGTTTTTGATCGGGCGCAAGCCGTTTGTCCAAGTTTAAAATTTCCAAATATCCGGTCAAAACGGTAAGGGGAGTACGCAGATCGTGAGACATAGCGGTTACCAAGTCTCTGTTGGCTTCCAAGGCGCGCCTTTCCGTTTCTTGACGATCCAATAATGCGATGCGCATCCTTTCCACTTCCTCCGCCAAAGATGTGAGCTCATCGTTGCCCTCAATCGACAAAGGATAGGTTAAATCGCCTCCACCTAAAATAGCGAGCTCTCTTTCCATCTGGGCGATATAGGCCAGTTTCTTTTGGATAAAAAATAAAATAATCCCCAAAAACGTGAAGAACCCCACCATCGCCGCACCTAATCCCACCATCTCATAATAGCGGTTAAAGGTTAAGAAAGGACTCATATAGGCCTTGCCATCCACAAATCGAACCGGGTAGCTGGTGGCGCTCATTTCAACGCCTTCGAGGTCTCCATCCATCAATTGCACTTCCAATTGGGAGTTGGTGCTATAAATCGCCTTGCCGTCGTGATAGATCGTAATATAGGTCTCCGATTGGCGGTTGGACCACTCTTTTAACTCTTTCACGTCACTAAGCGCTAAACTTTTTTCATCGATGTACTCTTGTATACTTGTCACGAGCTTTTCTTCTCGCTTGAGCATGGACTTCCAATCGAGCAGTTCGGTGTTGAGCACGTGTTGAATCCCTTGGTTAAGCATGAAAAACACCCCTACGCCAACAGCGGTGGCCAACACGATCAACACCATGAGCTCAACGGCAAGTTTTTGACGTTCCTTATTCAATCCGATACCCCTTTCCCCATACATTGACCAAAATCTTCGGCTTGGCCGGATCTTCTTCGATTTTTCGGCGAAGGTTGCGGATATGGACCATGACGTTATTGTTTGAACTGTAAAAATACGGCTCGTCCCACACCGTTTCATAGATCATCTGTATGGTGTACAATCGCCCTCTATTTTTGCTAAGCAAAAGAAGGATCCGATATTCTAAATCGGTCAGCTGTATCTCTTCATCCCCTTTCCACACTTCGTTGACGAGTGGATCGATGGACAACTGCCCCAGTACAATTTTTTCCCGCTCCTCGATGGTTTCTTTCCCACGGTAGACATGGTATCTGCGCACCATCGCCTTGACTTGAGCTAAAAGCTCTGCATAGGAAAAGGGCTTGGACAAATATCCATCGCCTCCAGCTCCCAATCCCAGCGTTTTGTCCGAATCTTGGGATTTAGCCGATAAAAAGAGAATGGGAACCGTCAAAGTTCGCCTGAGTTCGACACATACCGATACCCCATCTTTATGGGGCATCATCACATCTAGTATAATCAAATCGTAAGAATCGTCTGCCATCGCGATGGCTTCTGCCCCGTCGCGTGCCTCAACCACAGTAAAACCATCATTCTCCAATAAAGTACGCACAATATGACGAATTTCTTCGTCGTCATCTGCAAATAAAATTTTAGTCTCCATATGCCCTCCTTCTGTCCTATAGCTTTTTCTTCATTATACAGGATAACTGTAGGGATTTCATGGAGGGCGACCCTCTAAGGATGAAAGAAGATCCTAATATTGCCCGACTTATCTTCGAGGACTTCCGACTGGATCTTGAAGTGCGCGAGGATGTTTTCAGGCGTGAGCACCTGTTCCGGTCTACCTTGAGCGCAGATGACGCCACCATCGATCAGATAGATCCAATCGCAATACAACGCTGCAATGTTGAGATCGTGAATACTGGCAAAGACGATCATATCGAGTGCTTTTACCAAGCGCATCAACTCGTATTGGTATTTGATATCCAAGTGATTTGTAGGCTCGTCCATGATCAAACATTGCGTTTGTTGTGCGAGAGCCCGCGCTAAAATCGCCCGCTGCTTTTCCCCACCAGACAGTGAAGCGTATCCTCGGTTTTCAAACCCGACAAGACCCACCGTCTCTAAAGCGTTAGCGATGATGGCTACGTCATTGGCGTTGTCCCTTTCAAACATTTTCTTATAAGGGTTCCTGCCCATGGCAACCAATTCCCACACGAAAAAATCAAAAGGATAATCGTTGTGCTGTGCGATCACGCCCATGGACTGAGCAGAGGTTTTTAGGGGTATGGTCTTTAAGTCCACGTCATCCAAATAAACGGTTCCACTGTAGTGGTTAAGCACTCGATACACCGCCTTTAATAATGTGGTTTTCCCGCTACCGTTTGGCCCGATAATTCCTGTAAAACTTCGGGATTTGACGAGTAGATCGACTTGTGACAAGATAGGATGTTGTCCAATGGTCACCGATAGATCTTCTAAACGAATATCCACCTTACTCACCTCCAAAAGAATAGCTCTTCTTGACCAACATGTACACAAAGATCGGCGATCCGATGGCAGAAGTTAGTATCCCTATGGGCAATTCACTGCCTTTTATGAGACTTCGACAAGCCACATCGCACCAAATGAGAAAAATCGCCCCTAGAAAAGCCGAC
This sequence comes from uncultured Peptoniphilaceae bacterium, assembly GCA_964533865.1. Classification (GTDB taxonomy): domain Bacteria; phylum Bacillota; class Clostridia; order Tissierellales; family Peptoniphilaceae; genus CAZHRC01. Next base: position 24,705 of record CAZHRC010000006.1, on the reverse strand, counting down.
ACTGGGATCAGTTTTTTGTGGTCTGTACCAAAAGCCATCCTGACGAGATGAGGAATCAGTAATCCGACGAATCCAATCATCCCCGAACAATACACCACCAACCCAATCATAAAAGCGGATAAGAGCAAGTAGAGTTGGCGGTAGCGATGAAGATTTGTCCCCAAAGTCGTCGCCGTATCATCCCCTAGGAGCATGAGGTTTAACGTGCGATGCTGGGTGATGAAAAATAAAGTAATGACCACAATACACGGAAGAATGAAGGCTAGATTTTCCCAATTCGCCCCTGCTAAACTTCCCATCAACCAAAAGGCAATCGTCCCCATGCCCTCTTTGTTGGAGGATAGAAAGACAATCAAGTTCGAAAACGCCGAGCACACTGCACTGAGAGCCATCCCCGCTAACAACAACTTCACCGAGTTGGATCGACCGTTGATGCTTGAAATCAATTGAACTAACAACGATATGCCAAAGGCGCCAATAAATGCACAAATCCCAATGGCGTTTGATCCAAAAACCGCGCCAACCCCAAGCATTACTGCAATGGTAGCTCCCAGGGAAGCTCCTGACGAAATCCCCAATACATAAGGATCAGCCAGAGGGTTACGGATAATCGCCTGCATGACCGAACCAGAGATCGCCAACCCCATACCCACTGCCAGAGCCAGTAGGGTGCGCGGTAGGCGGATGAAAAACACAATATCGTGATTGGTGCCCATCCCGTGGATAGTCGCTTCCCCGATGTTGAACCATTTATAGAGCAATACGCCATATACTTCTTCCATGGTCAGCGACACCGACCCTATGGTCACCGCTGCTAACACACTGAGTAAAAGAAAACCTGCCAACGCTAAAACAACGATGAGATAGGCGGGTTTGCCCTCTATCAAACCCGCCCCACCCTTTTTATTTTTTATGAAATTCATCGCTTAGTTATTGGCTAACTCAGGATAGAGGCCTTTAGTTAAAGTCTGTAACCCGTTGTAGGTGCGCAGACCACTGCAGTAAATGTCTCCTAGTAACACACCGTAGACTCTGCCCGATGTTATCGCCTTCACATTGGCTAACGCCGGATTTTTCAGTAGGGCATCCACCGCTTCCGCCTCGAATTGGGAGGAGAAATAGACGACAAAGATCACTTCGGGATCTGCGCTTATGAGGCTTTCCGCATTAGATTTTGTCGTTTCCTTCATCACCTGCTCTGCTCCTAAACTTTTTACCATACTGCCCGCCAACGTATCCGTTCCATAGATCATGAATTCACCACCGGATATGCTCTCTAAAATAACCGTTTGAACAGGATCTTTTCCTTCTACATAGGCCGTCGCCTTGTCGACTTCTCCTTTGATTTGATCCACTAACCCACGAGCCTTATCTTCGACGCCAAATATTTTACCGATGGTAAGAATGTCTTCATACTCGTATTTGAGTTCGAGATCGACACCAGGCCCTTGGGCATAGCTGTTGAGTGACATGTAAGTATTGACGCCTTTGTCGTGCCAAAAGCCCACATCTCCAAGCATCTTATCTTGGAAAGCCCCATACCACGCCAACAGGAAATCAGGTTCCAACGCGATGACTTCTTCTTTTGTCGGAAAAGTTTCGGTTGTTTTCACTTTGGCAAACTCATCTTTTAAGTCCTCGCTCACTTGAGTCACGCCGCCTACAAGAGCTATTTTGTCAGCCAGCCCCAATTTCAACATGATTTCCACGTTGTTGACCCCATCGACAAATACTTTTTCAGGCGCTTTCTCGAAGGTGATCTCCACCGGTTGATTGCCGAAATCAAAAGTTTTGACCGTTAAAGGATACCCGTCGTTTTTTTGGTCGCTCGTCGCAGTACTTTCAGCCGTTTGTTGAACTTCGGTTTCTGAGATTGCCTGAGGCTTTTCCGCTGATTTTTGTGCAGGTTGCCCACATCCTACAAGTACCAAGAGCATCCCTAGCAGTGCCACCCATTTTTTCAGTTGTTTCATTCCACATCTCCTTTGATCCATTGATTAGCGGATAAAAAAAGACTCCCCACGGGGAGCCATTTATCGCGTGTTTTTCCCCGCCGAAAAAACACGTGTTTGAAAGTTGGCTGGTCTCCTGGCTTAAAGTCATCCTCAAATCTCGTCTTCCCGTCTCGCGACAGTGACATTGGAGATTCTCGTCCTTATTACAGTAGAGAGGGCTGCTACAGATTTGTACTGTATTCCCAATTAAAGCGGTGCAATGCACACGCTACCAACAATCATTTGGTATTAGCATAAGCTTATTTAAGTATATCATATCCCCTAACATCATTAAAGGCTAGACTTCTTTTTCTTTTTCAAGGTTGAAAATCAGTAGCGTATCCACATCTGGACAGGAAAACCGAGCGCAGCCTGGCTCCTCACCAGGAATTTCACCGCCATATCGCAGAATATCAATATAAGGAAAAGCGACATGCATTGCCATGGGACAGAGGTTTCCTCTTTCGGTGTCGAAGTCAAAAGTATCCCCTACTCTGTGGCCGCGATGGCATCCTTTTGGTCCTTTTCGCTCGACGATTTCAAGTTTGATCTTAGGTCTTCTCGCCATGTTAACTCTCCTTCTACTCTGTGCTCATATCATCGATTCAGCGTATGCTTTAAAATTATCCATAATCGCTTGCCATCCACTTCGCTGTCTCTCTCCAGTATTTGTCTCTTCAGAATCGAAAGTCTCGCGCACCAGTGTCGTGCCTTCTATTTCTTGAAACTCGATCATTACCTGTCTACCATCGCCTAGCCTGTAACCGATCTTCTTTCCGATTACCACTTCATCGTATACGCCGCCAAAATCAAAGCTCATACTGCCGTCTTTTGCCGCCATCGTCGAGGAAAATGCACCTCCCACTCTCAAGTCATTTGCAGCACGAGGACAGTGCCAGTCCTCACTAGCATAGTTCCAATGGACAATGTGTTCTGGCGAGGTCCATTTCTCCCATACCGTCATTAAAGGTTGGTTTACCGTCGTTTCCACCGTTATTTTCTTACTCATCGGTCTCCCCTTTTATTTTTACGTATTACTTCATCCATACCCATTCCCAATAAAAAAAACCTCACCAATGGCGAGGTTTTTTGAAATAGCCTTAATCTTGTTATTCTAGGTCTTCGGGTCTCTTTGGAATGATGACGTTTAGCAAGATACAAACCAAAGTCGCCAAAACTACTGGAGAGGTTCCGAATACAGTGTGTGTCCAACCTGGAAGGAAGGTAACGCCAGCGTTAATCGCTTCTGATGCAACCGTGGTCACACCCATTCCCAAAGCTACCGATAGTCCGACGATACCGGTGTTGCGGTTTGAAAGCGGTTGAGTCGCGATAAGTTTAATCCCGGTCATCGCAATCGATGCAAATACGGAGATGGTCGCGCCACCCAACACGGGGTATGGAATGGTGGTCAAAATGGCTGAGAATTTTGGTACAACCCCTGCGATGATCATCAAGACCGCCGCTGATGTAAACACGGTGCGGTTAATAACTTTGGTTTGACCAACGATACCGACGTTTTGGCTATAGGTTGCCGATGGTAGACAACCCGTAACTGCCCCAAGGATGTTTCCAATACCATATGCGCAGATTCCGCCTTGTAGTTCTTTTTCGGTAGGAACGCGATCCATACCCCCGACAGAAGTCGCTGTCAAGTCGCCAATCGCTTGTACCGAGTTAACGATAAACAGGATGACGAAACTGATGATGACTTCCGGTACGAATTTGATCCCAAAATGCATTGGTGTAGCGATAGCTACCCAGCTCGCTTTTCCAACGCCGGCGAAGTTGACCATGCCAAGTGGAATACAAATCACATAGCCCACTAATACCCCGACCAGAATACTGGCGAGTTTGAGAATCCCTTTGCCGAAGTTGTTGAGAAAGACGACAACCCCCAATGTGAGAAGACCGACGATAATGTTCTTTGGATCTCCAAATCCAGGAACTTTAACACTTCCGCCCCCGCCTATGTAACGCACGGCGATGGGATACAAGGACAAGCCGATGGTGAAAACGACAGTTCCTGTAACCAATGGTGGGAAGAGGGGAAGTAACCACTTAACGAACAAACCAAATACAAATGCGACGATACCACCAACGAGTTGCGCGCCTAAAATAATTGCTATCGCCTCTTTTGGATCCGCTATCGGGCCGTATGCGCCGGCTACCGCTGCACCTGCTATGGCAGACATGGTTGGTACGTAGGCAAAACTCGCTCCGATGATAACTGGAAGTTTAGCACCTAAGAACAACTGGATTAACGTTTGCACCCCTGAAATGACCAGCGACATTTGGATCAACAAAACGTAACTGTGGGGATCTTGGGTATTTAGTCCGGATGCGCCACCGACGATAATAGCTGGTGTGATACAACCGACCACCATTGCTATAACGTGTTGGAGCGACATGGGAACTATTTCCGCGAGACTTGGTTTCCCTTCAAAACTAAATAGGCTGCCCATACTACTTTTCTTTTCCATTACTACCTCCTAAATTTGTCTTATGGTACGGATGGTACCTGTATCTATTTTACCTCATTTGCATGATAAATAGCAAACATTTATTCATTACGCTTTATCCATTAAACTATTTTAACGCAAAATCCTTGTAAACCCCATGTTTATCACCTCATCCTCTCTATCATTGATAAGCATTCTCAACTAAACTGAAATTGAATACATCAAAACACCCTGGATAATATCGTTATTGCTATCAATCTACTTTGCTACGCGAACTAATCTGTTGACATATCGACTTTAAACGTGTAAAAATAATGATATACTTAAAGAAATTATCTAAGGAGCTATCATGACTTCAAACCAAAACCGTACACGCCAGCGAACAATTGTTTTCGCTCTAGCCATTATCGTTCTCTTTCCTTTCCTCCCTAGACCCGATGGTCTATCCTCATCCGCCGTGCAAGTGTTGGGGATTTTCCTTGGTGTCCTCCTCCTCTGGGTGAGACTATCCATCGATTGGCCGAGTTTGCTTGCCTTAGGTGCGCTTGCCTTTGTGCCAGAGCTTAGCTTCAACAAGATTTTGCAAGACTCCATCGGAGGATCCACCTTCTCATTCTTGTTGTTCACCTTCCTCTGCACGTTCGCCCTGTCTCAGACCCCTTTTATCAGACGATGCGCCCTATCTTTCGTCAACAGTAAAGTCGCTCAAAAGGGACCTTGGCATTTTGCCCTGTTGTTTTTCGCCTCCGCGCTCATTCTCGGCCTATTCATGAGCCCCACCGTCCTTTTTGTCATCTACTTGACCATATTAGAAGAGATAAACGCGGTGCTGAACCTTCAAAAAGAAGACAAATACGCCAACATGCTGATGATGGGCATGACTTTTTCCATCGCCCTGTCCTCTGGAATGACACCTATCGCTCATGTGTTCTCCATTATGGCCATGGGGTTTTATGAGGCGGCGACGGGATTGGCTATCAACATCTTCGACTACATGCTCTTTGGCATACCCGTCGGTCTTTTGAGTTTTGGGGTGATGATGATCCTATTTAAATTCATTCTCAGGCCCGATACCACCCCTTTTACAAAAAACCACTCCACCACTCTGACAGAAACCGCTCCGCCCATGGACAAAAAAGAGCTGTTGGCCCTCATTATTTTTGGCGCAGTGGTCGTCGTTTGGGTCGCACCTGGATTTATCGAGTTTTTTAATCCGACTCTTGCTAAAACCATTAACCGCTTTGGCACAGCTCTCCCGCCATTGATCGGTGCAGTGATAATGACCATACTCACCGTTGACGGAAAACCCATCCTCAATTTTACAGAGGGCATGTCAAAAGGGGTGTCATGGGGAGCATTGATTATGACCGCTTCCACCTTGGCTTTGGGTAGTGCCATGACCAATGAGGACATCGGGCTCATTTCCTGGCTATCCGCTTCGATCGAACCTCTATTATCGCGTTTAAGCCCCATGCTTTTAGTGGTGCTGTTCACCTTTTGGGCTGCGATTCAAACCAACCTTTCCTCTAATATGGTGACAGTCACCGTCGTCAGCGCCGTAGCGCTTCCCCTATGCCTCGCATCGAACGGCGCCGTCAGCACACCAGCCATCGCATCGATCATCGGGCTTATGTCCGCCTTTGCTTTTGCAACGCCACCAGCGCACCCCAACGTCGCTTTAGCAGGAGGATCGGGCTGGACCAACCCGACACAACTTATGATCTACGGCTTTACCCTCATGATCGCTTCGGTCCTCATCACCGCCTTTGTCGGCTACCCCATCGCCTTGTCACTGATGGGACTCTAATAGCACAGTAGCTGTTAATCGACGCTTTTAAAGCTATATGTGACGTTTTAGTAACATCTTTTGGGATGCAAGCGATTGAGTCTCCTCGAACCCTTGTATATCCGATGAAATCGCGATATACTACAGTTGAAGTCTTATTGTTTGATCATATTTCCTATAAATGATATCTATTGACCTCTTATTGTGAGTAACGCGAATGAATCGTTCAACGATTCGAAAGGAGACTTATGAGTAAACAAACCTCACTTAGACCATTAAAACGCATTGTCGTTCCTGAAAGTAAAAAAATCGCCCTCGTCGCACACGACGGCATGAAAGACGAACTTTTTGCCTGGGTAGGCAATCACCTCGAAGACCTAAAGAAACACAACCTCTGCGGTACTGGCACCACAGCAACGGTTATCCACAATGAATTTGGACTGCCCATGAAGATTTTTCGTAGCGGCCCCCTTGGCGGCGACCAACAAATCGGCGCAAGTATTGCCGAAAACGAAATCGATATGATGATCTTCTTCTGGGATCCCATGGCAGCGCAACCGCACGATCCAGATGTTAAGGCTCTATTAAGAATCGCTGTTCTCTACGACGTACCAGTGGCAATGAGCCCATCGTCGGCCAGTTTTTTATTTGAATCCACCATGTTAAACCACAGCTACAGCAAATACATCATCAACCCCGAAGCCAACGTGGCTCTTAGGGCGGACAAATTTGATGGCGATGAGGAATAACCCCCTCATTTCCCTCGAGATATCGACAATAGGACTTTCAATAAAAACAAATCCCCATTTAGCGATGAACCATCGACTAAAGAGGGATTTGTTTTTTTATTTTGCCGCTACGATTTCGATACTGTATCCGTCTGGGTCTTCGATGAAATAGAAACTTGCAGCACCATCTGTCAATCCAGCGATCTCTGTGGTTTTTACACCTAAAACCACATGCTGGGTGTGCGCTTTGACCAGATCATCCACCTCGTATGCCATATGGCCATAACCCGTACCCAGATCATAGGGTTCGTGGTCGTAGTTATAGGTCAATTCCAGTTCGTGGTCGGTAACTCCATCAGATAAGTAGACCAATGTGAATTTGTCCTCTGGATAGTCCATTCGTCTCGTTTCTTTGAAGTTGAGCGCTTTTTGATAAAAGTCTAGGGATTTTTCTAAATTTTGTACGCGGATACAGGTGTGAATTGTTTTGAATTGCATGTTACCCTCCTTATTCATTGTCATAGGTTATAGATACCCATCTTTCCATAAAAAAAAGGAGTTGCGTAAGCCCCTCCTTTTCATCTCTATTTTGCGTTTTTGACGGCTTCTTTAATTGCGTCACTGGTTACTGTAGCACCAGTCACACCATCGACTTCGATGGAATCTTTTTCGACGATGGCTTTTGTAATGGTCTCCATCGCACTGCCACCGATTTCTTCGGTTTCTGTATGGCTCTTGACCTTGACTGCAAGAATGTCATCGCCCTTCTTTTCGACTTCCACTTCGATCGGGCCACCGTATCCTTCTGCTTTACCAGTAAGGGTTACCGCCGTTGCCGCTTCGCCTTCAGTCTTTGTCGCTGCAGGTTTTGCCGATTGACCGCAGGATGCTAAAAGCAAGGTCGCTCCAAGTAGAGCCGCAACTATTTTACCTTTTTCCATGTTTTCCTCCTAAAAATGTGAACTTGTTCTATTTTCATGAGACCGTTATCTTTTCAAAGATAACCGACGCACGATTGAAATCATAATACATAAACTATATTTTTTGTACATGGGTTTTCCTATCCTTTCACCCACCTCGAATCCATTGACATCCTTCCCAATCTTCGATACTATACAGTTAATAGGAATTGTTCCCATTTAGGAGGTATACTATGAAAAAACATCTCGTCTTGTTCGTCGCTTTGCTCGTCGTCCTCGTCGGATGCCAGAGCCCAACTGGCCCAGCTACACCAAGTGCTGATTCACAAGCTAAATCCGTGGTTTACGCTTCTTTCTATCCCATTGCCGATTTTGTCAAACGCGTGGGAGGCGATGCCATCGACGTTAAAACCGTGATCAAACCCACCACTGGGTCCCACGATTGGGAGCCTTCTGCCAAAGACATGGCAGAGCTTTCCAAAGCCCATTTATTGTTTTTCAATGGGGCGGGATTTGAAGGTTGGATCGACCAAGTGAAGAGCGCATTGCCAGAGTCTGCACGTCTAGTCGATACATCGAGCGCTGTCGAGCTCATCGACACGGCACAGGTCCATCACGCCGAAACCCATGAAGAACCCGCAACGGAACACGATCACGAACACGATCATGCCGAAACCACCGAAGGCCACGATCATGACCACGATCACGCTGAAGCCACCGCAGGCCACGATCATGACCACGATCACGCTGAAGCCACCGCAGGCCACGATCATGACCACGATCACGGCACCATCGATCCCCACACTTGGTTAAGCCTTAAAAATGCCGTATTGCAAATGGATACTATTCGTCAAACCCTATCTGAGGTCTATCCAGATCATGCTGATGCGTTTCAAAAGAATTTCGATAAGGCCAAGTCCGATTTTGAAGTTCTAGACCAGCGCTATCAAAAAGAATTGGCACCCTACGCTGGCAGAACTATCGTCGTCCCACACCAAGCCTTTGGCTATTTGTGTCGCGACTACCAATTGGTCCAACGCCCTTTGGGAAACCTGACCGCTTCGAGCGACGTGGGCAACAAACAGGTTCAAGAGATGATCGAATTTACAAAGACAAATGCCATCAAAACCATTTACTTTGAACGCGGAACCGATCCTGGCGCTTCAGAGACTATCGCCAAGGAAATCGGAGGAAAAACCCTCGCTTTATCCACCATCGAGATGCTTCCCACCGATGGCGACCCAAATAAAACCGACTTCTTGAGTTTGTTTGAAGAAAACCTCGAGGCACTTCTCAATGGTTTCAACTAATACTCACCCACTCATCGAACTTCGAGATGTGACGTTTGGCTATGGCGAAGAAAAAATCTTTAGCCACGTTGATCTCACCATTTATCCAAAAGAATTTTTAGCAATTGCCGGTCCCAACGGGTCCGGCAAAAGCACGTTGCTCAAGCTCCTTTTAGGCTTTCTCCAACCTGATGGCGGTAGCGCTTTTATTGAAAGACACAATGTCAAGGATTTTGTCGATTGGAGCTTCTTCGGTTACGTCCCTCAGGTGACTGAAACTTTCAGTCTGCCATTTCCCGTCACCGCCTTGGAAGTGGTCCGCCTAAATCTAGGCCCCACCAAATTTAATCGCCGTCTCAGACGTCGATACCTATCCATGGCGGAAGATGCCCTATCTATGGTGGGCATGGTTCATTTAAAACACAGACCCTTCAATCAAATGAGCGGCGGCCAACAACAGCGTGTCATGATCGCCAAGGCCCTCGTTCATTCGCCAAAAGTCCTCGTATTGGACGAACCTACAGCTGGACTCGATCAGGCTAGTCAAGACGCATTTTTCGACGTGGTCCACCACTTGAACCAACGCCATGACATTACCGTCATCATGGTCACCCACGACTTAGATGCCGTCAAAGACTACGCCACCTCGGTGATCACCATTAAAGAAGGAGGGATATGTCATGTGGATTGCTGAAATGCTAAGTTATGATTTTATGCAAAAAGCCCTCATCGTCGGCATCGCCCTCGGCGTGATCATCCCTTGTATCGGCGTCGTCGCCGTGGGAAAACACACCGCCATGATCGGAGATGCCCTGTCCCACACCTCCCTTGTAGGTGTGGCTGTCGGCCTCATCGCCTCTCTAAACCCGATTATTAGCGCCATTCTCATCTCCGTACTCGCCGCCCTTGCCATCGACTTTTTTCGAGTGCGCTATCCGAAACAAGGTGACTTGGCAACGGCTCTCGTCATGAGCTCGGGGATCGGGTTAGCCGCCATACTATCGGATTTCGTACCAGGCTTTACCAACTTTGAGTCCTTCCTCTTTGGCAGCATTGTGGCGATTAGTCCTTTAGAATTCGGATTGGTATTGGGCATCAGCGCTTTGGTTCTCATCGCTTTTCTCAAGTATTACCAAAGCCTACTCTACTTGTCGATCGACCCTTCTGGTGCAAAGATCTCTGGCATCAACCCCGATCGCATCAACAGTGTCTTTACTATCCTGACCGCGGTCACCATCGCCATCTCCGCCCGCACCGTCGGCACCCTCCTCGTATCTTCTTTGATGGTTGTGCCTGTGGCGATCGCTTTAGTCTTTGCTAAAACCTACCGCCAAACCGTGATTTATGCTTGTATTTCAGGCGTGCTCTCGATATTGTCGGGCATGATCGCCTCTTACCGATTTGGTTTAAAACCCGGTGGCGCCATCGTCCTTAGCGCCATCCTCATTTTGAGCCTGTCGGCTGTAGTGCGCGCTATTCAAAACCAAGCGATTAAACGCTCCCATCGCACCACCTAACCAAAACACAAAGCACCTCGTCCAAAGTCCTCCCTTATTGAGATCCTCATCTCATGTGGAAAGTTTTGGAACGAGGTGCTTTTCTATGCCACCTATCGGTACGCTTCGATCAACGCTTTAAATTCATCAACGGATTTTGACTCTGGCGACGGAATGGTGTCGTCAATCATATAATAAGGCACTGATTCCGCTTTAGCCGCTTTAAATTGATGGCAGTCCTCTTGTAAACGTCCAAGATAGGCACTGTCTTTTCGAACCTTCTCCAAGGCTTCTTCCGGTAGTCCTACCTCTTTTAACATCTGCCTCAAGACCTGATCATCAGCTATGTTTTCTCCATTTTTAAAGTAGGCTTCCCGCGCACGGGTGATCCATTGCCGTTGGAGTCCGACATCTTGGGCGTAATAGGCTAAGAGCAGTACATCTTTCGTATTGGCAGAAACCACCTTGTCCACATTGATTTCTATGCCGTTTGCCCTTGCCCTCTCTTCGATGATCTCCATGGCTTCGATCACTTCTTCTCGCGTAAAGCCCTTAGCATCAGCCAGATAATCGTAGTAGTCTAGCCCGGTGTGATTAGGCGCATCCGGGTTGAGATAGTAAGCGTGATGAACATAGGTCACCTCCTCAGGCTGTCCCAATTCTTCCATCGCCTTTTCAAAACACGCCGTACTCACATAACAAAATGGACATTGAATATCAATCCACGCATCTAGTTTCATATTGCCTCCTTTATTCAATCAATCCACCACTTCAATTGCCAATTCCCCTGTATAGGGATGAAGCATGGATTTTATAGTTTCTGTTGCCCTATCGGCTTGCAAATACCGCTCCCCACTTTCGCGATCGAGTAACACCGGCATCCGATAGTGGATGGCTGACATCTGTTCGTTGGCTTCGGTAGTTACGATCACATAGCCCCAATAGGTTTCACCAGCTTCGTCTCTAAAGGGATGAAGCAAACCCGCCATCGAAAAAATAGGGCTTTGAGGTATGGAAATTCGGTGTTTCTTCTTTTCCCCTTGTTGGTTCCACTCAAAAAACGACGTCGCTGGAATTAAACAACGCCATTGATCAAACGCTCGTTTAAAAGATTTTTTCTCATCCACCGTCTCCCCTCGCGCATTGATCAACGTTTGTTTCAAATAGGGAAAATCAAATCCCCATTTCACATAACCAAACTTTCCATTGTATCCCAGCACTGGCGCCAAGTTGGTGGGAAAGATCTCTGGTTGAGGGCGATACTTCGACGCGGCTTGCTCCAAGCGATAGTACTTTAAAATCTCTTCGATGGATTCATCGAGACTATACCTACCACACATGGAAAACCTCCTATCGCTTATATATCAGAAGCCCGTCTTTGTCCTCTTGGGACACCCGACGCGAGTCTCTGATTTTTTGAATGGCCATGTTTTGAACGAACACCGGTTGGTTGTTATCGGCAAAGTAGGCTTTGGTCTTTTCTGGAAATTGGATATAACAATAGGAAAGACACCAGGCAATGCCCATATCTGCATAATACCCTGAGTGTCCCAAACGATCTACACACTCCAACACCCGATCGATCCACTCCTCTTCCATATAGTGATTTAACAACATCACCGCTACAAACCGCTGATCGTACTCCCGTTCCGATGCCATATAAGGCGACATAAACGCCCAAAGTTCATCCCGGTATGGACGCAGTGCTTTAAGCCCAGAGCAAAAACAATCACAAAACGCCCAATTGTCCATTTTTGAGACGTAAGCGCGAATGAGGTCAAATTTTTCGTCCAACGGTCCTTTGTACAACCCAATCACCATCGCCTTGAGCATCATCCGCTCATAATCTTCTTCCGGCTCCTGATTCAAAAACAACAAGGGATCTTCACAAAGAATCCGCTTTGCCATCTGCCTGAGCACTGGCATACGCACCCCGTACATCGGTCGATCTGTAGCGGCGATTTTTCGATTAAAAGCACAATAAGCATCCTCCGCTTGTTCGCGTAGCTCTTTTTCAATCCAATCCATATTAACCCTCCTAAATTACTTTTACCCAAAAGTCCAATTGCGCTCTCTTAATTTATCATCAAAAAAATAGTCCAGCGTTAATTGTATTTCCCGTTGTCCAATAACATCAATCTCTGTGTTGAGACCACTATTTTTTATGGTTTCATCATTGTATACTTTCGCTAAAAACTCCAAATCGGACATTGTTGCTTGAGATAACATGATACTATTCACCATCGAAACCCCTCTGATTCAGATCATTTATACTCGTCATCTTTCGAATACCTTTACAATTCTTCCAAAAAACAGCTACCAGAACAATTAAACCGCCAAAAACAAGGATCACTTGATACAAGGGAATTATCTTTCCCAAGTAGCTGCCGAGTAATGCTCCTACTGGAGCGAGAGCGACAGATAAACCTGTATATCTGCAGTTATGGCGATGTAATATTTCACCTCTCTGTGCTATCCGATAGATTATAATAGGGTAAAGCCATCGCTTTTTCATCAATGTGGGGTATAATACTATTAAAACATATAAAGGAGTTCTCATGCTCGATTATTTAAAACACATCGGTGTCTCTTCGAAGCTGGTGACAGCTCTTACAGACTTCCGAGACTCATACCCTATCGATCCACAATACGCTCACCGCATTTCAGAGCCCACCTTTCACTACATCGGCACTGATATTTGGGAAGCCGCCATTTCTGCCCTGCTTTCGGGAAGTCATCTGCTCCTTGCCGGACCTAAAGCCACGGGGAAAAACGTGTTGGCAGACAATCTTTCAAGCGCTTTTGGTCGCCCTTCTTGGACGGTTTCCTTTCACGTCAACACCGACGCCAACGCGCTCATCGGCACCGATACTTTAGACGGCGGCGAAGTGGTCCTTCGAAAAGGTCCCATCTACCAAGCTGCCCTCAGCGGAGGGTTTGGCGTATTGGATGAAATCAATATGGCAAAAAACGACGCCATCGCCGTTTTACACGCGACTCTAGACCATCGTCGCCTTCTGGATGTTCCTGGCTACGATAAAATCTCACTCCACCCAGCGACCCGTTTTATCGCCACGATGAACTACGGCTATGTGGGTACCAGGGAACTCAATGAAGCTCTGTCTTCACGCTTTCTCATCATCAACATGCCCGATATTTCACAAGAGAATCTTCGTACGCTACTGCATCGTCGCTTCCCGACGTTGAAAGAAGAGTACGCCACAATCTTTAGCCAGTTGTTCCACGATCTCCAATTAAAAAGCCACAACTCGGAAATCTCCTCAAAACCTGTGGATATTCGCGGGCTAATGGACGCTTTAGCTGCGATGCAAACAGGATTGAAACCGATCATCGCCCTGCGTATGGGGCTGGTTAACAAGTCCTTTGACGATTTTGAGCGAGAGCTGGTATTGGATACCCTACGGCTTCACCTCTCGGATAAAACGGAAAGCACCTCGGTTTTTGATTGATATGGCTAACTTCGATACGATTGAGGCTAGGCGCTTCAATATTGTGTGGACGGTGGCTGGAGATTACGACATTCTTCCCGATCCCGCTGTTTTGTCGTCATCGACCGAGACCGTTAACCATTATCGCGAAGCCTTGGTTGGCGCGTTCTATCGCTATACAGACACCGCCCTCCTCTCGACACTCGTCGACTACTACAAAAATGCTACCGTGGATGCCCCATTGTTTTTAACACTTCTCGATATCGCTCTCGAGCTATGCCTCTATCCTTTGCTCACACAAGAACGCCCTGGTATAAAGCACCTTCACACCCAATACGCCATGAGCTTTTTAAACCGCTTTTATCACCGTCCGCCTTCCGATGTGGCAGAAGAGGTGGAACTCGCAATGAATCAGCGTTTCTTTAAACGGGTTCCCAAAACATCTCCCATGGTTATAGCGCTCCTCGACGATTTTCAAGCCTTATCTCCTTTTCAGGACACGCCAAGTTTTGTTTTGGGATTTCGCGAGGCGATCTCCCGTCATTTTCACATCGAAACCACTCTCAAAAAGGAATCGGATCTGGAGAAGGCGATTGAATCTTCCAAGTCATCCTTTTCCTCTAAAAAGAAACCTACTCGAATCGATATGAAACGCCCACAAAACGCTGTTGAGATCGAAGATATCGGATCTGCAGAATTTACAAAAGATATTGAAATCGAAAACCAAACCCTTAAAGAGAGCACGCCCACGCTTCTCACCCCTTCGCAACTCTCAAATCACATAATGTTTCAACGGATGACGAGCCAATTTGGCGAAAGCTTGCTCAGCGAACGACAACGCGCCCAACTCGAGGCGACAGTCAGCACTGGAAATCATATTGACCACCACATTCTCCTCACCGCAGGCGAGTTTCGCGAGGATATCAACGCTCAATTCTATCAAAGGATCGTCGATCATCAAACGACAATAAATATCGAGCACTACGAAGATAACCAACTCCTCTACAAGCGCAGTATCGTAAAGCTTATGGATATCATCCGTAACTCGGTGCTCATGGACTTGGACACTTCTGAAAGCCGCACCTTAGATGGCACCCTTACCACCCAAAACCTATGGCGCCACACCGCTCTCAAAGATCAGCGCGTCTTTCACAAAAATCGAAAAGACGAAATCGGCACCTTATCTGTCGATCTTCTCCTCGATGCCAGCGCTTCTCAAATCGACCGTCAAGCTTTGGTCGCCAGCCAAGCCTACATTATTCAAGAGGCTTTTACCCGATTGCGCATCCCCACGAGGGTCTTTTCCTATAACAGCCTATATAACTTCACAGTATTGAAGCTCTTTAGAGATTATAAGGATCCTCTATCCAGTAATCAACGGGTTTTTGGCTATAATCCCTCTGGTAGCAATCGAGACGGTTTTGCCCTTCGCACCGTCCTCCACTGGATGGCGAGCAAGCAGGATGCTACCAATCGCATTCTCATCGTTTTGACCGATGGTCGTCCCGATGACCGTCGAAGCCCTGTTGACAACCAATCCTATACAGGCGTAAAAAAATACACTGGCGCCTTCGCCGTCGAAGACACCGCCATCGAAGTCCGTAAAGGAAGAGATCGCAACATCTCCATTCTCGGCGTATTCACTGGAGAAGAAGACGATCTGCCCAGCGTCCAACGGATCTACGGCTACAATTTCGCCCACATCAAGCGTATCGAACGCTTTTCGGACATCGTCGGCTTATTTATGAAAAATGAATTGATCAACTTAGAATAGAGGCCTCTCAAAGGCCTTCTATTTTTTGCTTTACAGTGAACATATGTTCTGATATACTGGTAATTAGGAGGATTGCCATGGGTACTAAAATTTTTCATATCGACGTTAACTCTGCCTACCTCTCCTGGGAAGCGGCTTATCGACTGCAACACGGGGAAACTTTGGATCTGCGCACCATCCCTTCCGTCGTGGGAGGCGATGCCAAAAAACGCCACGGTATCGTCCTCGCTAAATCCATTCCCGCAAAAAAACTCGGTGTTCAAACTGGCGAATCTTTGTACACCGCCTTTAAAAAATGCCCCCAGCTGGTATCTGTCCCGCCCCATTACTCTCGCTACATCGCCGCTAGCGACGCGATGATCCAGGCGATTGAACCCTATTCCATAGCGATTCAACGCTTTTCTATCGATGAGGTGTTTTGTGAGATCAACCGCAGGCAAAACGACTTTGAAGCACTGGCTCATCGGATTAAAGACGCGATTCGAGAAGAACTAGGCTTTACAGTCAACGTGGGCATAGGAGACAACAAATTGTTAGCTAAGGTGGCCTCTGATTTCACCAAACCCGATCGAGTCCACACCCTCTACACCGAAGATATCCCATCCAAAATGTGGCCTTTACCCGTGGGGGATTTGTTTATGGTGGGCCGACGAACGGAAAAGAAGTTAAAAGGCCGGGGGATTTACACCATTGGGGATTTGGCGCGCATGGATCGCTCCTATATTTATCAATGGCTCAAAAAGCCGGGGATCACCATCTGGGAATACGCCAACGGCATCGAAAATTCGAGGGTCCGAACAGATCCCTCTCCACCAAAGAGCATTGGCAACTCTACCACTACCGCCTTTGACATCATCTCCTACAATGAAGCTTCTCAAGTGATTCTAGGACTTTGTGAGATGGTGGGGATGCGCCTGCGGGCAAACCGATCCTTGACCAGCCTCATCAGCGTCTCCTTTCGAGATCAAGACTTTAACAGTTATGGCTGCGAAAGGAAGATCTACACCGCCACTGATTCCACTTCTAAAATCTTTCAAGTGGCTCTCACCCTCTTTGACCGTTTGTGGAATCGAGTCCCCCTTCGCCAATTTGGAGTTTGCGTTCGTGCTCTCTCCCCGAACACCCAGTGCCAGCTCTCTTTTTTTGACCCTTATGAAGAAAAAGACAGCCGCATCGGCGTCTGCCTGGACAACATTCGCAAACGCTACGGCAACGATGCCGTTCAACGCGCAACCTTTCTCCACTCAGGTATCCGCCCTGTTATTGGCGGCGTCATCCAAGAGGAAACCTATCCGATGATGTCCAGTATTCTGTAGACCTCGTTCCCATCACCTTCGAGATCTCGCTCCCACCGACCAATTCGGCCTGTGGAAAAATCTACCGCTCTCGTTTTTTAGGAGGAATTTATGAAAACCGTTATGATGCCCATAGAGGCCATCGCCTATTTTCAAGTCGGAAAAGCGCCGGAACCTTTACGGTTTCGCCTAACTGATCCCGCAGAAAAGGAGCAACACGTCATCGCCGTAGATCGCGTCCTCTGCACCCGAGAAAACCGCCACGCCGGCAACACCATGATTTGCTACGACTGCGAAGGCATCATTCACCGCCGCCACCGCCGCTTTGAACTGCGCTATGAAATCTCATCCTGTAAATGGTATTTGTACAAGTATTAGCTTTTTCCACGTCTTAAACGAAACTAAGATGAAACTTTTTGCACCTTTGCAAAAAAAGCTACACAAAGCGCATAAATGACGCGATCTCGGTCATAGTATGCACAAAACCTCTCTTTCCGAAGAAAGAGAGGTTTGATGTTAGTTCATACCGTAGTAATTGGCAATGGCTTTGGCTTCTGCTGCTGCCATTTTTTGCAGGAAGGCATCGTCTTTAAGTAACTTCACGTCTGCGCTGTTGGAGTGGAAGCCATGCTCCACCAACATGCTGTGAGTGGCTCTCGAAAAACGAAGGATGCCGTACCAGTTGTCGCCATCTTCTTCCATCGCTTTATACTTAACCCCACGGCTGTTGTGGCCAAAGGCATTGACGATGGTCTTGCACAACACGTCCGCTAGAGCTTTGTTTGGTCGTGTCACACTGTCAAAGATTTCGGTTCCTCTCGTCGAAGAGCTCGAAATCGCATTGGAGTGGACGGAAAGCAATAGATCGTAACCTTCGCCCATTTCACCTCGGTGCTTCAAGGACCAAATTTGATTATTGATACTCGAGTGGCCGTGGTTTCCAGCAAAGAGCTTTTCAAAAGCTAATACCGATGCAGCATCGGTGTATTGACCGTTCTTTGAACGAGTAATCCCGACGACGAAACCGTACTTTTGAAGTTCTGCTTTTAGCATGTAAGACAATTTGATGTTCATTTCCCCTTCAAAGTAGGATCTATCGATACCTTGGTTGTAACGCCACCCGTGACCTGGGTCCAACATGATTTTAATTGGCTTATCTGCTGTGGGTTTTCTTGGAGCGATGTATTTTGGCTCGATTTTTTTAACCACTGGTTTAGTGTCCACCGCTACCGGTGCAGGTTTTGGCGCAGGAGCTGGTGCCGCTTTAGGTGCCGGTGCAGGGGTTGGGACTGGTGTTGGAGCTGGTGTTGCATCTTTTTGAGTAGAGAGCTCGGAAAGTTTTGCAACGATCGTCTTCACTTGCCCATTCACCGCATTAAACACGCCATCGGTGACCACTTCTCCACCACCGGTGACGAAGGCTTGGTCAACTTTCAAACTATCGATATACTGGCCTATGCTCTTTGGCAAAGCGCCTTTAGCAGTCAATAAAACAGGTGCGTTAAGACTTCCTGCAAAAGGCCCCGCGGAAAGGGCATCAGGATAGGAGCCATTTTCTCCGCTTGCGACTACGATTTTGGTCGCGTCTTTAAAATAGTTTTTCGCAAAAGTCGCCGCCGTATCATAGCGATCGGTACCAGCGATGCGAGTCACTTTCTTGACGAGTGCCTTTGCTGCACTTTCCGCTGCAGGCGTGACCACTTCATTTCCACCAACGATGATCACTTCTTCGATGGCGTTTTCCGTCAAGTAAGCACGCACGTTAGCGGGTATGGCCCCAGGCAAGGTATAAAGAATCGGATAACCGTTCATAGAGGCCATGGAGCCTGCCGTTAGCGCATCTGGCGCTTTTTCAAAGTTGACGAGAAAGGCTTTTGTAGGCTTTTTGATGGTGCCAACGGTTTGAGCGACTTTTACCGCCGTTTCGAAGCGATCGCCGCCTACGATTCGCGTCACCTTGAAGGTTTTCTTTAGTTCGTTTTCTTGGGCTTGCCCAACTCGGCTCGTTCCGCCGATAATGTAAATATTTTTAGCCCCTAGGCGATTGATTTCCGCCAAGGTGTCTTTTTGAATACCGTCAACCCATGTGTAGAGGATGGGGGCTTTAAGTTGTCCTGCAATACTTGCCGCCGCCAAAGCATCGGCA
This sequence comes from uncultured Peptoniphilaceae bacterium, assembly GCA_964533865.1. Taxonomy (GTDB): domain Bacteria; phylum Bacillota; class Clostridia; order Tissierellales; family Peptoniphilaceae; genus CAZHRC01. The sequence continues at coordinate 5,366 of CAZHRC010000006.1, read as the reverse complement.
AATTCGTGGGAGGTCACTAAAATCACATTATCCGATTGGCCACGGTAGCTTTTACTCACAGCCGTAGCCGTCGTAAAGCGATCGCCGCCACTTAATCGGCTAGTGTATACTTTTTCGTCTGCCGCTAATCGGATGAATGAGGCTTGAGCCGTATCGGCAACGACGCTAAATGACCGTTCGATACTTTTTGCCCCTTCTAAGTGAAACGTCGCTGTATAATGGCCTAACGCCGGCTTTAATGCGCTCTCGGTTTGAGTTTCCAAAGAAAGCCCATCGTTATAGATGCTGTAATAACCTGAAAATTCTGCACCAGCGACCTCAACATCGATTTCTAAAGGGTTACCGGATTGGTCAAAACCTCTAACACCGCCGATAGCATAGATAAAGTCTTCGATTGCAACGGTCATGCCATCATCAAAGGTAGAAGCATCCAATACGGGATAGGTCGTTTCCGGTCCGTAGATGTCCGCTATCGACTGGACGACTTCCACATCCCCGTAAAAATAACTGCCATCGTAAGTAGTTGCTGCGCCGTTGGCCGATGTTTCAATCGCCACTAAACGCCATATGCCTACTTCATCAGCTGCCCACTCAACCACCTGTTGCCCACTGTGATCGTCTTCTTCTGGTGTGACGATCAGTTGTTGGCCAGAGGGCTTTTGGTAGGTCAGTGAAAGGACGGTGATGCCACTGTCTTCTGGAGATTTAAAATTCGCTTTTATCGTCGTCCCAACTACCGCTTGTACTGTTGATACCTTTAAATCCAATGAGAATTCCTCGTTTGGTATCGAAAGACTTCCTTCATCGGCTGATGCAATTGGCGCATAACCGATGAGTAGAGCGAGTACAAGTGCGAGTGAGACGACTTTCTTTATGATTTCCATTGGTCTTCTCCTTATTCTGTGCTTCTATTCCGATGTGTTTACCTGTTTTATTATATATGAAAGGGCTACAAAACGCCATGGTTTTTGTCATTATTTTGTAACTTTTCCTGTTTTTGAGTCTAAATGTTAAAAAGAAGTAACGATTTCGGGAAAACCGGAGGTGTTATCCCCATTTTCTGTTCCATTGGAAAATTATTCTGTAGAAATCCTTGATAAGATGAAGGATGAAGATGTATAATATAATTGACCGACATTAATTGAATCAGGAGGATTCCATGAGTTTAGAATTTATTAACAACGCAAACGCCCCTGCTGCCATCGGGCCTTACAGCCAAGGTGCAAAAGGTAACGGCGTCATCTACGCATCAGGACAACTACCCATCGACACGGCAACCGGCGAACTTCAAACCGACGTTCAAAAAGCCACGCTTGCCAGCTTGACCAACGTTTTGGCCATCGTCGAAGCAGGTGGCGGAAAATTAGAGTCCATCGCTAAAGTTAACGTCTTCGTTAAAGATATGGGCGATTTCGATGTGATCAACAAAGTCTACACCGACTTTTTTGGCGATCACAAACCAGCTCGCGCACTTGTTCAAGTCGCTAAATTGCCTAAAGACGCCGTTATCGAAATCGAAGCGATCGCTGTTCTTTAATCGCTATCACTCAACTGGCGCTGCACAGACTTAAACGCAAAAAATAAACGGGGTGACCTCTCGGAGAGGCATCCCGTCTTTTTTTATCATCGCTACATTATTCTTTTATCTAAAAGTGCTTCCAATCGGCTCATTTCCGTATTGATGACTAACCGCTCCGGAAAATCGAGTTCTTCGAGTAGAGCGATCGCATAGCCCATGTCACCAACTTCGTTGCACATGTGAGCATCGCTACTCATGACCACTTTGGCGTCGTATTTTTCGCAGAGCGCAAGCAAAACCCTCAAGTTTTCCTTGGCGTTTAAGCGATAGCTATTTGGCGATAGGGACTTGTTGTTAACTTCAATGGCCACATTGTTTGCCACAGCGGCTTTAACCACTTTTTCATAGTCCAGTTTGAACCGTCCATCGTCAGGATGGCCTAAAATTTGAATTTGTGGATTTTCGATGGCTTTAATAACCGCCTGGGTATTTTGAGCCATAGATCCTGGCAAGATGCAGTTAGGGTGTAGACTCGCGATAGCATAGTCCACTCGATCGAGAATATCCCCTTCTTCGAGGTTGCCGTCGTAATTGCTGATATTCGCTTCTACCCCTTTGAGTAGTCGCACCCCTGACACCACGTCAGGAATCACACGAAAATTCAAAAAATAATCCCGCACAGTCGTATGTCGCATGCCGTATCCGTGATCCGAGATGCCGAGTAGTGTTAAACTTTTAGAAGCCGCTTCGCTCACGTTTTCGTGAACGGTACTATAGGCATGAATACTCGCCACTGTGTGGGTGTGTAAATCCATAATACATTTCATCGTTACCTCCTTTGTCTTTGACTTTTTAGAGTTCGAGGTTGGGATAGACCCTCATCGTCAGGTCTGATCGTTTCCCCGCCATGTAATCATAGTAAGCCGCACAACCGATCATTGCAGCGTTGTCCGTGCACAGCTCCAGTGGTGGAAAATAAAGCGCTATCCCCTTCTCTTCGCAGGTTTTGGCAAGGATGCGCCTCAATCCACCGTTGGCAGCGACGCCGCCGGAGACCACCAATTTTTTGTGACCGGTTTCTTTCAACAGTCGGAAGGTCTTGTCGTGGAGAACGTCGAGCACCGCTTGTTGAAAGCTCGCACACACATCCTCCACTACTATTTCCTCTTCTTTTTGGTGACAATTGTTTAAATAGTTGAGCACTGCGGTTTTTAGCCCACTAAAAGAAAAGTCGTAGCTGTCTTTTTCCAGCATTATCCTCGGAAAGGCGATGGCTTCAGGATTGCCATGAAGTGCTAAACGGTCGACTTCAGGACCACCAGGATAACCCAATCCCATGGCGCGCGCCACTTTGTCGTAGGACTCTCCCGCCGCATCATCTCGCGTACGGCCTAAAATGGTGTAGTTTTGATAATCTTCCACTTCGATCAAGTAAGTGTGTCCCCCAGATACCACCAATGCAATAAACGGCGGTTCTAAGTCTGGATGAGCGATGTAGTTTGCACAAATGTGGCCTTGCATGTGGTTGACGCCCACCAAGGGGATATCCAAAACGGCACTCAACGCTTTGGCGCAGGTGATCCCCACTAAAAGAGCCCCGATCAAGCCCGGCCCTTTGGTCACCCCCACCACATCGATGTCGCTAAAGGTCATATTCCCCACTTCGAGTGCTTCTTCCACTATATTGTTCATCGCTTCCAAATGCATTCGCGATGCGATCTCTGGAACGACTCCGCCAAACTTTCGGTGTTCATCGATTTGCGACGACACAATATTGGCGACGACGTCTCGTCCGTTTTTGACAATAGCAACCGAGGTTTCATCGCAGGATGTTTCGATCGCTAAAAGCGTTATCGTATCTTTCATGATTCCTCCTCTAAGTAGAGCCACATAATAAGGGCATCTTCGCCGTTGTCCAAATAGTAGCCCTTGCGCATACCTTTGACTTCAAATCCGTATTTTTCGTAGAGTTTTTTAGCTGGCTCGTTAAAACGTCGCACCTCTAAAGTCAACTGACGAATACCCTTGTTGCGCACGTAGGTGATCAATTGCTCCATTAACTTTGAGCCGTAACCTCGACCTCGATAGGCTTTTGCCACGGCGATATTGGTAATATCCGCTTCGTCAAGGATAATCCACAATCCAAAATAGCCGATAAGATCTTCCGTCTCACCATCGACAAGAACCATATAATGAGCCAATTTATTCTTTTCGATTTCATTTTTCAAACTCTGACGGGTCCATGGCGTAGCAAAGGCTTCATTTTCAATGGCATAAACTTTCTCCACATCGCTTGCCGTCATTTTGCGAAAATAAGATTTCATCGAGTAGTACCCTTCGCTTCTAAATCCCGTTGGGCTTGAGATTTGCGATAATAATCCGGTGCGAGGGTACGCCAATCGTCCCAATCGCCAACCCTATAGCGTTCATAAGCCAATTGGGCGATTGAACGCGCGATACAGTTGTTAAAAGGTGCTGGCGTCTTATCAAACAACATCTCTTCAAACAGCTTGAGATTGGTCTGCCAACCTTCGCCGACAACGACTATCGGCTCACCCATCGCCTTAAGTTTTAGAACAAGATCTGAGCATTGGTAGAGGTCTGGTTTTAAACCAGTCTGCTGTCCCTTTTTATAAAGCCCAGCATAAACCCGACCCCCTCTCGCATCCATCACCGCAAGGACAGGTTTGTCCGAAAAGACATTGTATGCCAACGCTTCAAGTGTGGAGATTCCAACAAGAGGTTTACCCGTCACCTGTGCCAGAGTTTTAGCCGTAGTTATCCCGATGCGTAGCCCCGTAAAGGAGCCTGGGCCTTTGGAAACGGCAAACACATCCATATCCTCATAAGTAAGATTGAGATCTTTCAACAGTTGCTCGCTCATCTGCATCAAGCTTTCACTATGGGTCTTGGCTTGGTTGACACTGTAGTCCCCTATGATCTTATGGTCTTCCCAAAGACAGACACTGGTGACCATCGTCGCTGTATCAATCGCTAAAATTCTCATTGTTAAGCTCCTGTATTAACGCTTTTGACCGTATCGATCCTCCACCGATTGCAACGGATCGACAATTGCCCTCTCGATGTTTCAATTCGATTTCTATCATGTTATCTGGAACGTAACCTATGCCACGCTCGGCCCACTCTATAAAAGTCACCCCATCATCGGGATAAAAATATGTTTCATAATCGATAGCTTCAAGTTCTCCTGGCGAATCCAACCGATACAAATCCAAATGGTACAGCGGATACTGAGATTCGTAGCTGTGAACAATTGAAAAGGTAGGGCTGGTGATGTGATCGCTCACACCAAAGGCTTTGCCAATCTGCTGAACCAACGTCGTTTTTCCGCTGCCCAAGTCCCCTTTCAAAGAGAATACATCGCCAACTGCCATAAAATTTGCGATGACCTTGGCCAATCGCTGAGTATCTTCCAACGATGATAGTATATACGACACGTCAACCTCCTAGATTCCTAAAACGAAAAAAAGCCCAGTCCCATCCAGGACCAAGCTCCATGTTATATTGAAGGATTTCCTTCATCAGTATTGGTCGGAGTGAGAGGATTTGAACCTCCGGCTTCATGGTCCCGAACCATGCGCGCTACCGGGCTGCGCTACACCCCGCTGCTCCACGACGAATAATTTAACGGTAAAAGATAAAAGCTTGGTCGGGGTGAGAGGATTCGAACCCCCGGCCCCATGGTCCCAAACCACGTGCGCTACCGGACTGCGCTACACCCCGCTACAACCTGCTCATACCTTTTTACTGTTAAAATGACAAAAAAAAACTTGGTCGGGGTGAGAGGATTTGAACCCCCGGCCCCATGGTCCCAAACCACGTGCGC
>CAZHRC010000005.1:28804-105254 GCA_964533865.1 uncultured Peptoniphilaceae bacterium | reverse complement strand
GTCATCAATCGTCGAACTGCGACTGAGGCCCATCGCCTTTGGCTCAACCCCTTGCTAATCAATCCCTACTTCTCCCCTCAACCATACGACAAAGCCATCCTCCCCCACAAAGTCACAATGAGATTCATCCACAAATACGCTCATTTGGGACTTTCTTCTTAGATAGGAAACCTATCGGTCTTAAAAAATAAAATCCCCACTCGACCATTTCGAGCAGGGATCCTTTTGCGTTACTATTCGTAGGTTAGAACTACCGTCTCACCGGCGACTGCATCGCCCCCAGTGACGAATTTCAGGTTCTTACCGTTGCTCACTTCAGTTACGACAAGAACGGTTATCGTTGGGTGACCAGCTTCGCGAATCTTGTCCGGGTCAAACTGGATCAATTTATCGCCCTGTTTTACCAAATCCCCTTGTTTTACAAAAGATTTAAACCCATCTCCTTGCATGGCAACAGTATCTAGACCGATATGAAGAAGGATTTCCATACCATTTGTTAAGCGAATCCCCACAGCGTGGTTGGATTCCGGCATCGTAACCGCAACCTCACCTGACACCGGTGCTAATAACACATCATCCGTCGGGTCAATCGCCAACCCGTCCCCAAGCATCTTTTGTGAAAAGACTTGGTCTGGCACCTCCGCTATCGGAATCACCTTCCCCGATAAAAAAGCCGTCACTTCTAATTCACTCTGTCTTTTTTTCTTTCCAAATCCAAACATATGTCCCTCCTAATATTTTTTATGCTCTTCTTTCAACGTCTTTAAGGTTTTATACCATGTCACCGATCCATCGCGCAGAAGCGTATCCAAATCGATGACGCAAACTGCTCCTTTTTTCACATCCAGATGCTCACCCGTCAGACGATAAATCCACTCCGATAAAAAAGGTTCGTGACCTACCATGAAAACAGAATCCACATTGGCACATTCTAAGTCGTCTACAGCCTCAACAAGATGGCCGCCTGCTAAAAATCTCTTTTCAACCACTGACCCGCCACCCAAACTCTCTGATAGAATCTCAGCGGTCTGCATCGCTCTTACCAACGGCGAGGACCAAATCTCGTAGGACTTCCCTTCCATATAGGGCGCTAATACTGGCAAGCCTTTTCTCAAATCCTCGATTCCCTCTTCGGTTAAATATCGATCAAATTCCGGGACCACCCCGCGATCGACGGCTTTTCCGTGTCGTACCAAAATTACTTCCATGATAGCCTCCCTTCCTTCTAGTCATTTTACCCAATATCCCATACTTTCTACCAATCAACTCGATTTCGTTATTCTCGCTATGGTATAATAACAACGAGCACCACGACACATCAATCAACCCTACTAGGAGGCAGATATGAATAAAACCATTGGCATCATCGGCGGTGGGAATATGGGCAGCGCCATAATCAACGGGATTCGCAAATCAAACATCGTGGAAGATGCTTCAATCTCCATCTCCGATCGTGATCAAAAAGCACTTCAAACTTTAAAAGGCGATTCCCTGATGATCATCACCTCGGACAACCTTGAAGTGGCATCCTCAGCAGATATCCTCTTTCTCGCTGTAAAACCCCAAATCTATCCAACGGTTCTAACCGAAATCAAAGGCAAAATACGACCGAATGCCACCATCGTTTCCATCGCAGCAGGACTAACCATAGACTACATCAACGGCTATCTCGGTGAAGATGTCAAAGTCGTGCGCGCCATGACCAACACCCCAGCCCTCATCGGACAGGCCATGTCGGCACTGAGCGTCTCCCCCACCGTCTCTAAAGAAGAGCTCGACCATGTCATCGAAATCTTTGACAGCTTTGGAAAAACGGAAGTCGTCGACGAATCCTTAATGGATACTGTCACCGGCACGAGCGGATCCATGCCTGCCTACATTTTTATGATGATCGAATCCATGGCGGATGCAGCTGTATTAAACGGGATGAATCGTCATCAAGCCTACACCTTCATCGCACAAACCGTACTAGGCGCAGCTCTTCTCGTGCTTGAAACCGGACAACACCCCGGTGCACTCAAAGACATGGTTACCTCACCTGGTGGCACCACCATCGAAGGCGTCTACGAACTGGAGAAGAAGGGATTTCGTCAAGCGATAATGTCAGCGGTCATCGTTGGGACAGAGAAGTCGAAAGCTCTTGGAAAGAAATAAACAACGAAAAACAGGAAGTCTCAAAAGAGACTTCCTGTTTTAGGTTTAAGCAAATTCTTGTTCGGTTCGGTCGATGATCTCGTTTTGCAATGCTAGATCCAAGTTGTTGAAGTAGTCCGAATAGCCCGCCACTCGAACGATCAAATCTCTGTTTTCATCGGGATTCTTTTGCGCTTCAATCAGCGTCGCTTTATCGATGACATTGAATTGAATGTGGTGACCTTTCATGTGGAAATAAGCGCGTACCAGAGCGGATACGTTGCTTAACCCTGTATCACCAGCAATAGCCGATGGGGTGAATTTTTGATTCAATAACGTCCCACCCGTCGATTCATGATCCATTTTAGCACAAGATTTGATAACAGCTGTCGGTCCGTTCACATCCGCACCTTTTTCGGGAGAAATACCGTCAGTTACCGGTTTACCACTTAACCTCCCGTTGACCGACGCGGTCATCACCGAGCCAAAGTAGACGTGACAAGTCGTTGGTAGCATGTCTATTTGATAGATACCACCACAAACCGCTTCTCTTCCGCGTATCAAATCGCGAACTGTGGTAAAGACTTCTTGCATAATGTCATCAGCATAATCGTCGTCATTGCCGTATTTCGGGGTGTGATTGAACACGTAATTATGAATGCCATCGTAGCCGTCGTAGTTGTGCGCGACCGCTTCCATGAGCTCTTCCATAGTAAAGCGTTCCTTATCGAAAACATTGTATTTAATACTACTCAAGCAGTCAGTGATAGTGCCAATCCCAACGATTTGAATATAGCGCGTGTTGTACTTCGCCCCACCTGCATTGTAGTCTCTCCCACTTTCTTTACAGCCGTCGGTTAGGACAGACATGAATGTGGAAGGCATGTGCTTGGCAAAGATCTTTTCGATAATATTATTGCCGTGAATTTTCACGTCGATAAAATACTTCAATTGTTTGATAAACGCTTCTTTTAAAGCGTCGTAGGATTTAAAATCCGTAGGATCACCTGTTCGCAGACCGATTTGTTTGTCGGTATAATGATCGTAGCCGTTATTTAAAGTGATCTCAAATATTTTTGGCACGTTCAAATAGCCTGTCAAAATGTAGGCTTCTCTACCGTGGCTACCCGTTTCTACACAGCCACTAGCGCCGCCAAAGAGTGCGTCTTCGTAGGTCTTCCCTGCATTGAGCAGCTCTTGAATCAACTCTTCAGTATTGTAAAATGCAGGTTGTCCCCAGCCTTTGCGTGAGATTTCCACCGCGCGACGCAAAAATGCATCTGGTGTTTTTTCACTGATTTGTACATTTGAACTCGGTTGTACCAGTTTCATTTCATCCATCGTATCGAGAATGATGTACGAAATTTCGTTGACGCCATCCTCTCCCGTATGAGGATTAATCCCTCCGGTATTGATATTGGCAAAATCTGTATACGTCGCAGATTCTTTCAACGTAATGCCCACCTTCGGCGGTGCGGGTTGATTGTTAAACTTTATCCAAAAACACTCTAAAAGCTCACGAGCGCCATCGTAATCGAGGGTGCCTTCTGCTTTTTCTTTTGCATAGAAAGGATAGATATACTGATCCAGGCGACCTGGTGAGAAGGAATCCCAAGTGTTGGTTTCCGTCGTTATCCCCACATGAATAAACCAGTACATTTGAAGCGCTTGAGCAAAGGTCTCTGGTTTATTAGCCGGTACCACATCACAGTTTCCTGCAATCCACAAGAGCTCTTCTTTGCGTTTTGGATCGGTTTCTTTGGCTGCTAATTCCCGTGCGTATTCTGCATAGCGCTCCCCATAGACAATCAATGCGTCGCAAGAGATCGCCATCCCTTCAAGTTGCGCTTTCTTCTCATAAGCGTCCGAGTCGTTTAAAAAGTCCAAAGCTGCAATAGAAGCCTCGATTTCTCGTTTGAAATCCTTCATGCCCTTGTTGTAGATCTTATCGTCCGCTACCGTATGACCCGGCGCTCTTTGTTCCATAAACTCGGTAAACATCCCTGCAGCATAACAGTCTTTCCACTCGTCAGTCATCGCTTCAATCAATTTATCTCGAGTGGATTTCCCCTTCCAATAGGGAAGGATATCGCGTTCTTGGATAACCATATCTTCTTCTTTGACTTTGAAGTTAATAAACTTGCGATCGTTCATGATTTGCATGTCTTCTACGGTATGAGCACATATTTCAGGATAAGTCGGGACCACTTGAGGACCTTCGCTTTTCTCACCGATAATCAACTCATCTGAGCCGATGTAGAGTACGCGGTTCGCCATGTAATTTTTAAAGTTCAACGCTCTCATCACTGGCGTTTCATAAGAGCCAAAATGATCTTTATAGAATTCCGTCTCAAGAATCGCTCTCTCTAAGCTAATTCTTGGCGGTGTGTTCACACTTTCCTGCCGTAATCGTTTTGTTCTTTCCGTATATCCTCTCATATCAACCTCCTATTTTAGTAGGGATGCCCCCTAGTTCAAAGCGTTTTGCAATAGCGTTCATTTTTTCATTTGAAGGAACGCCCATGGCTTCTGCATCGTAAACCCTTCCCAACTTACGGTACTTGTGTTGGGCGATGTTGTGGTAGGGCAATACGTTAATTGACTCGATGTGCAGCCCGTCGATAAAAGTCAAAACCTCGTCCACAAATTCCATCTCTGCGTTTACCCCTTCGATGATGGGGATGCGTAAATTAATGTGTTGATGGATCCCGCTCAGTTTTGTTAAATTCTCTAAAATTCTTTCATTGGTCACTCCGGTCCACTTTTTATGCCTTTGAACATCTAACGCTTTTAAGTCGTATAAAAAAAGATCCACATAAGGTACTAATCGCTCGTAATGGGCAAAAGGCGCATCACCACAAGTATCCACAGCCGTGTGAATTCCTTTTGCTTTGAGTTGAACTAAAAGCTTTTCTAAGAATTCCACTTGCATGAGCGGTTCACCACCGGAAAGGGTAACACCCCCTTTGGATGTAATATAAAATATCTCATCCTTCATGGCCTCTTTGACCAACTCATCCACCGTGTACCATTGACCTATAACCTCCCGAGCGCTATGGCGGCAATGAATCACGCATTCGCCACAGAAATGACACTTAGAAAGGTCAGTGAGGATCTCTTCTCCAACTTGAGTGACAGCTCTCTTAGGACATACTCTGACGCAGGTCCCACACAACACACACAGGCTTTTATCATGCACCATCTCTTGAACGGCAATTTGACTACCTGGATTGTGACACCACGCACATCTCAATGGACATCCTTTTAAAAAAATGGTAGTTCGTATACCTGGTCCATCGTGTACCGAAAAACGTTGAATATTAAAAACAAGTGCTTTGTTCACTGATTGCTCCTATCTGTTTTTGCCTTACTTACTATTATACCTCAACGTGACCTGTGACGTCCACCTCATCCCGTCTTGTTAAAACAATCAGCAATATTATGAGAAGAACCCGCTACTGTTCCTTCTTTTCCTCGCAGTGCATCGCGTATCTTGCGATAACGATAAACATCCCTATTGTACAGGTCAACAATAGTGCCATCCATAAAATACCTTCTCCACTCATTGACTTCCTCCTTAACGTTGGTTAGAAATAAAAGTGCCTTCGTCCATTAGACGAGGGGCGGTAATAGCCGCGTTAATCCTTTTATTTGCAGCGATAAATACAATAGCCCAGCCCAGTAATTGAGCGATTACCGTTCCTACATTTTCGACTGCGATCGGGTGCCACCATGTCTCTGGAGTTGCCATTGCCGCATTCCACAGATGGAATCCCACCACGCTGACAAACAGCACCGGGAATAAATACATCGAAATGTTGTAGAATTTGTTAATTTTAAAATCACTTGGCGGATTGAGTACTTGGGTACGAAATTTATCAACGCCAAATTTATATATCGCAAGGGCAAAGAAAATCCCGCAAACGATCAATCCAATCCCGTAAACCCAATCTTGGTTATTCAAAAAATCAATGTTCAAAGCCGACGGAATTCCAAACAAAAATGAAACAACAGTGAATCCAATCGCCGTTTTCTTGCGATCCATACCAGTATTGACCAAATTGCGCGTCACCGCTTCCGCTTGAGGTACAATAGAAGTCAACGCGGCTAAGGATAAGGCAAGGAAAAACAAGATGGCGATAATCCTACCACCTGGCATAGTAGGAAATAACGAGGCCAAGGTGATAAAAGTAAGGCCAACGTTGCCAGTTTGTAGCGAAGCCACAGCTGCTTCGGAGGTTTGTGAAAGGGCAAATACCGCAGGTAAGACCGCTAAACCACCGAGCATCGCTCCCGTCATATCTCCAAAGGTAATCATCGCACTGTTGACCACAATATCTTCGTTGTCTTTAAAGTAGTTGGCATAAGTCAGCATCATCCCCCACCCGGCTCCAGCCGACCAAGCCGCTTGAGTCAACGCATTTAGCCAGACTTTCAGATCCAATAGATGCTCAAATTTAGGAATAAATAAAAATTCCAATCCTGCTGTAGCGCCTGGTCTACCCATACAGTACACCGAAATGCCGATTAGGCAAGTAAATAGCAGTGGAACCGCTATCTTTCCGAGTTTTTCGAGACCTGCATTTACTCCTTTATAGATAAAATAGCCCATCAATAAGTTGGCGATCAAGGTAAAGATTAGCGTTTCAACAGGATTTGAAAGGTACCCATCCCATAACGCTTGAGAATCCATTCCCGGTTTTAGTGCACCTTGAATGGCAAAAACCAAATAGCGAAGTGCTTGTGCAAAAACCACTGCATAATAAAAAGTGATCGCTGCGCACACCCAAGCGATAAATGTGCCCATCCATCCCCTTTTTTTGCCAAAGAAATCTCTAAACGCGCCAATCGTACCCAAGCGAGTGGATTTTCCCATACCCATTTCCGTCATGAGCAACGGAAATACCCAGAGCAAATTACAGATAATATAGGCGATAATAAAAGATCCACCGTAGTTGCTCCCTGTCACTCGAGGAAATCGCCAAATATTTCCCGTCCCCACAGCCATCCCTAAAGCTGCAAAGATGAAGCCCATTCGACTTCCCCATTGTTCCTTCTTATGTTCGTTCTTAGCCATAACACACCCCTTAATAGATATTTTTTAGGAGGACTGTAGAACCCCAAGATCGACATATCGGTGTTCTACACTCCCTGTTTAATATTGCTCTTTGATCACCCTTCCACTCACCCAACGCATCACGTTGGATTTTGCACCAGCTTTATCGTTGGTTCCCGAGGCTCTTGCACCACCAAAAGGTTGTTGACCAACGACGGCACCGGTTGGACGGACGTTGATATAGAAGTTACCCACCGTATCCACGAGCCGGTCTTCCATCTGATGTATGATATAGCGGTCCTCTGCAAAGATCGCACCGGTCAGCCCGTAAATCGATGTCTGGTCGACGAGATCCATCACTTCTTCCAACGAACACGTGTAGAGATAGATAGTCAGTACTGGTCCAAAAATTTCCTCTTCCATCGTTTTAAAATGAGGATCCGTCGTTACAATAATCGTCGGTTCGATGAAATACCCCTTGGCGTCATCATAGCCACCGCCATAAATGATCTGTGCATCCTCAGATGCTTTCGCGTAATCGATGTAACTCGTAATGCTTTTAAAAGCTCCTTCGTCGATGACAGCTCCCATAAAGGTATCGTACTGCTCGACATCGCCGACTTTTATTTTTTGAACGTCTTCAATTAATACTGGTTTAAACGCTTCCCATATGGATTCCGGAATATACGCTCGCGACGCTGCAGAGCATTTTTGTCCCTGGTATTCAAATGCGCCATCTCGTAAGCCGCGTGCTAGTTTTTTCAAGTCCGCCGTGTCATGGGCCAATACGTAGTTTTTTCCGCCTGTCTCACCGATAAGTCTTGGGAAGGTTTTGTAGCCATCGATATGATCTCCGATGGTCTTGTACATTTTGCGGAAAGACTGGGTCGATCCCGTGAAGTGAATCCCCGAAAGGCTAGGATGAGTGAGGATAACATCGCCAATATCGCTACTATTCCCTGGCAAGAAATTGATCACGCCATCTGGAAGCCCCGCTTCTTTGAACAGTTGATAAATTACATACCCCGAATATACCGCTGAATTTGAAGGTTTCCACACCACCGTATTGCCAGCGATTGCAGGCGCCGCAGATAAATTGGCTGCAATCGATGTGAAATTAAACGGGGATACCGCAAAAACAAACCCTTCCAATGGACGATATTCTGTGCGATTCCACATGGATTTTGGGGAATAGGGCTGATCAACGTAAAGCTCACTTAACAGCTGGGCATTGCTCATCAGAAAGTCGGTCAGCTCTGCAGCGGAATCGATTTCTGCTTGTTTGTAAGTCTTGCTTTGAGAAAGCATAGTTGCAGCGTTTAATCGAGCTCTCCAAGAACCGCGCGCAAGTTCAGCCGCTCTCAAAAAAACGCTCACTCGCTGTTCCCAAGGAAGTCTTGCCCAGAGCACACGTGCTTTCAAAGCCGCATCGATCGCCATTTGAGCTTCTTTTTCCCCTGCCAGATAATAAGTTCCTATGACATGGTGGCGATCGTGGGGAATGAGGGCTTCTCGCACTACATCAGTGCGTATTTCGACGCCACCGATAACGATTGGAATATCTACCACTTGAGACTTCATCTCTTCATAGGTCGCCATCAATTCTCGATAATCTTTGCCATCTACCTCATAGGTCAATACCTTCTCATTAATGTAATCATGTACTACAGGTGTTCCATTCATTAATCAATCTACCTCCTCGTAATAACTCATTTCTTCTTCTTGTAACACTAACATCGTTTCGGTTTCGATCATCCCTTCGATTTGAAGTAATGAATCGTGTAGACGCGTTAAATCATTTGACGAATAGGCTTTTATCCTTAGCATCAGACATTTTAGGCCAGTGACTCGATAACATTTTTGGATCAAAATGCCTTCTTGAGTCAATGCCATCACTTCCTCGATCATGCGATTGAAGTTTTTCGTATGCACCACTAAAAACACAAAAGCATCGATCGAATAGCCGAGATCCGCCCAATTGATTTTAGCACTATAACCTTTTATCGTCTCTTGCTCAGTCAATTTGGCAATCCGTTGATGGATGGCAGGCCTCGAAAAATTTGTCCTACGGGCTATGGCTTCATGACTCATTCGTCCGTCGTCTAAAAGTAGGCGTACTATCTTAGAATCGTTATCATCTATCATCACCACACCTCTTTTCTAGTATCAGTCTACCGTAATTTTTTACGGGTTACAAGCGTGCACGGGTATTTCAACGAATCGTTTATTTCGGGTCTGGATATATGACCCAATCCCTTGTTTTTATGACGAAACGTAAATACGACAGTCATAATTATCTCATTTCTAACAATAAAAAACCATAGTATTTTTTACAAATCCCTTTAATACGCCACTTTTTCAATCTGTAGTATATTGCATGCTATTTTCACAATCCTAACGAATCGTTAAATTTACAGCTTATCTCCCCCTTCATCATCATGATAATCATCAAGTCATCAAATCCTCATTTAAAACCTCTTGGGCTAACTCTTTATTGAGCTATTTAACATAGATGAGTAACCCACAATCACCTTAGAAACGAGGGCGATATCAATCGATCAACGGATAGCCCTATCACATCATCGATCAATCGAGTATGTGAAAAGGTTTCTATCTTGTACTCGCTAGCTTTCCCCTTTCCCCTTTCCCCTTTCCCCTCTCGCCTAAACATCATCTTCTAACACATCTCCGCAAATAAAGAAAGTGTCACATCATTGATAAGCCCTCACCAAATAACGCTTCTGAATATAAAGAGGATTACAATCGCGTATAAATACAAAAACCTCGTTCTCAACGAGGTTTTTGATCGATTTGCGCCCAATACAATAAAGAATCGTGATAAGGTGAGCAAGGCTGTCGTGAACACTCTTTGATCATAACTTTACAACCCTTTACACCTTTGACTTTCATCACACCAAAGATGATTGCACCTCTTGTAGCAACGTACATCTCACCTGTATGAATTTGATCACCGCATCTCCTACCTACCACGACATCCTTTTACTTTTTTCTCATACTATAAAAGCGAATCAAATTCGTATCGATATACTCTTCAGCATAAAGCACAGGGACATTGTCTTCATCGTAATTGATGCAATTTAATTGCAAAAATGATCTTGTAGTCGCTGGAAAGTAAGTTTTCAATACTTCGGTTTCTTCTGAAGTTGTCGTTCGGATCTCTGCTTGATCCGATACAATCTTTCTGCCCAGCTCGCACTCTAGGAATTGAAAAAGAGATTCCTCGTAGTACCCGATCTTGTCCATCAAAGCCGCATCTTTGACAAGTTTTAATGGAAAATAGTCAATGCAAAAAACACAGGGCTTATTATCTGCATAAAATAATTTCTTAGTAAAGATTAACTTCTCATCTTTTTCAATTTTCAGTTTTTCATAAATACCTGGCTCCACTCCTTCAACCACTTCCGGTGATCCGATATGCATAGATTTGTACTCGTAGCCGTATTCTTTAATCATATCTGCATACAGGGATACTGGCGAAAACTGTACGTGAAAAGGAATCGTCATTTCATTAAGAAACGTTCCGATCCCGTGCTTTCTTATGATAATCCCATCGTTTTCCAAGTCATTTAGCACCGTTCTTATCGTCGCTCGGCTAACCTTAAACATCTTTGAAAGATTATCTTCCGATGGGAATTTATCGACTTTGTCACGACGCATATCTTCAATATATATCAATAAATCCTGTTTGATTTCTTCTGATAATTTGGTCCTTCTTACAGCCATTTATAGAATCCTCCTATCAATTTATCACTATTAAGTATACCATCTTTTGAGATTTACTGTTGACATTCGTTTCCAGTATGGTAAAATAAATTTATCTTAAACGTTAGACGTCTGACGTCTAACGTTAAAATCATAGGAGGGTTACAAATGATCACAAATGAAAAGTACACCGAACTGTTGAAAAGAGCGATTCAAATCTCTCGCGATGCCCGTGCAAACGGTAACACCCCATTCGGCGCTTTGCTCGCTGACAAAGACGGCAATATCCTCATGGAACAAGAAAACATCGAACTCACTGAAAAGGTTGCCACAGGCCACGCTGAGTGCACTCTCGTTCAAAGAGCATCCCAAAAGTACGATAAAGATTTCCTATGGGAGTGTTCATTGGTCACCACTGCTGAACCATGCGCGATGTGCTCAGGAACCATCTACTGGGGAAATGTCGGCACCGTCGTCTATGCTATGGAAGAAAGACGATTGTTAGAACTCACCGGCAGCAACGAAATCAACCCCACTTTCGACCTACCATGTCGCGATGTTTTTTCTAAAGGTCAAAAAGACATCAAAGTCATCGGGCCTTTCCCTGAGCTTGAAGTCGAAGCCGCTGAAGTGCACAAAGGATTTTGGGATTAAGACCACAACCACCTGAGATAGGAGTGAAACATCATGACAAGCAACCAGTCAATTGATATCAACGCAAAACTCCCCTTAAATAAGAATATCACCATGGGCTTACAGCACGTGCTCACCATGTTCCCTGGCACCATTGCTGTTCCCCTTATTTTAGGAAATGCTTTAAGTCTCGACCAAGCCACCGTTACTTTTTTGATTGCCGCCAATTTGTTTACGAGCGCGATCGCCATACTGATTCAAGTCATTGGATTGGGTAGCCATATCGGATCCAAGCTCCCGATCATACTCGGATCGGCTTTTGCACCGTTAGCACCGATGATCGCCATCGGATCCCAATACGACCTACCCACTGTCTTTGGTGCGGTCATCGCATCAGGCGCATTGTTGTTTTTGTGCACGTTTTTTATGGGGAAACTCGTCAAGTTTTTTCCTCCAGTCGTCATCGGCTCCTTCGTCACCTTGATCGGTGTCACCCTTGCACCCACCGCTTTTAGAGACCTTGCAGGTGGCGGTGCACATATGCCAGGCTACGGCGACATCAAAAACTTGATTTTGGGTTTTGTCGTGCTGATGATTATCATCTTCCTGAGCTATTTTGGAAATGAACTGATCAAAAACCTTTCCATACTGATCAGCATCGTCGTCGGTACCCTCATCTCCATACCATTGGGACTCCTCGACCTTAGCGCGGTATCCCAAGCAAAGGTTTTTGAACTCATCGTGCCTTTTAAACTCGGTATTCCGGTGTTCAATATTGGCGCCATCGTGATCATGACCCTGTTTTGCTTTGTCAATATGATCCAGTGTTTTGGGGCTTATGCCTTTTTGGATAATGTCACTCAAAGAACCACCAGTGACAAACAAAAAATCGACGGACTCAGAGGTCAAGCCATCTCTCAAGTGTTCTCCGGTTGTTTCAACTCCTTCCCTTCATCCATGTTTAACGAGAACATCGGGATTATCAAGCTTTCCGGGATTGGGGCGCGTTCAACCGTTATCACAGCGGGGATCGTCATCCTTGGCATCAGCCTATCGCCAAAACTCTGCGCCCTCATCGCTTCGATTCCTAAACCTGTCATCGGTGGCGCTACCTTAGGCCTGTTTGGAACGATAACCGCAGCAGGAATTTCCATACTCTCCTCAGTGGATTTTAGAAGCAACGCCAACTCCATCATCGTTGGTACGAGCATCGCCCTAGGCGTTGGTGCAGAATTTGCATCCGATGCTTTGGCTCAGCTCCCTTCCGTCTTGTCCATGGTGCTGAGTAATGGACTTTTCGTCGTCGCCTTTTCCGCGGTGGTCTTGAACATTATCTTCAATTTCAAAACCTATCGACAAGGATCCTAGCTACCCTACAGGAGAAATCCTGTAAAATTCTCAACTACATCCTAAATAAAACTCGCCAGGGGGCATACTACCCCTCTGGCGAGTTTTTTGATCTTTATCTTATCCTGTTCGTCGCGAGTAAGAGATGTGGTACTTATCTTGTCTTTCACTTTTACTTATACCACCGGAAGGTGCTTTCCGCAGCCAAACCAATTTCAAAAATAAAAACTCATTAACCCAACCACCTTAAGACATAAAACGATATCAACGTTATCCCATAGATCACTCCAAACCAAACCATCGTTTTTCTCTAACTCTTCATCGGTTTTTTTAGACTGACAATCATCCTATACAGGATAGAGATGAAAGAGATGGTTGATAGGGCAAATAGCACACGCACAATAACCGCATCCCCTTCTTTAACTGGGGATCCGATCGCATTGCGGAGGAAGTAGGTAGATGTCAATGGACTCCTCCATTGACTCGGTCAGTTTCATTTTCCTTTATCGGATGATTTTCCATACCAATTCCCACATCTCGACCTCCCCATCCGCCAATACAAAATCCGTCGTATAGGCACTGGCGGAGGTTCTCGATTGTCCGATATAGTAAACCCGTTCAAATCGACTGTAATCTTCACCTACTCCCACCTTTCCATCCATCAGTTTGCCTTGAAGGGCGATAGCTAAGGCGGTGGCTTGAGGAAGAAAACGTTCTTGGGTATAGTGGATGGCGATCCCTTGTTTATTCTTCGTCGGCAGTTTGGCGCGATAGTGGCTGACGCCATTGACAAAACTTGTCCACCGTCCAGAATAGAGCAGCGAATAGGGGCAGTACTTTCCGCTATGATCTTGGTGTTTGTAGAGTTTAGGGAGTTGATAATGGTTCATGAGCAATGCCGCCAGTCTCATGGCGTTGTCTTCGGCTTTTGAGAGATCGCCATCCGAATTGACACAGATTTCGATGGCGATGGTTTCGTTGTTGCCAAAGCCTTTTTCCCCGTCGCCAGCATGCCATGCGACTTCGTTTAGAGGTAGAATTTGAACGATAGTTCTATCATCGACGCAAAAGTGATAGGATGCCTGATGGCCCCCTTCGCCTCTCTCCACCCGCGCGACATAGGCGGCGTGTGCCACGGCATCGGCGCCTTTCGCTGAATTTCCCGTATCGTGGATGGTGATGCCAGAGTGTTTGCGCAATGGGATACCCGGCCGATTGATTCCGGTGACTGAAGGGCAGATGAGGATTTTAATCGGGATGTGGTTCAAGTGCGAATTGGCCAATAAATGATTGTTGATAGTCATATCTCGTCTCCTTTTCTTTAAAGTAGGGTTGAGTGTTTTAGTTGTTACACTGTAACACATCTAACCTATATATAAATCGATGGAAAACGAAAAAGTTGCTACTCTTCGTAGAACTATGGAGAAACGTGATTTGCCATCGTCTCCACAAATGAGAGGTTCATCGTCGAACGACGACCAATCTTGTCACCTCTACAAGCAAAAAGCCCCGTTTCCGAGGCTAGTTGTCAGAGTTGATGATAAACCGCATACGCGAACTGATCCAGGATGTCCGCGAGTATTCAAAAGGCTCCTCATCGTTGATCATACTCAACGACGTCAACACAATAAGTGGGGTACCATAGTCGATACTCAAATGTTCTACTTCTTGTTCCTTTGGAAGTGCAGCGGAGATGGTATTTTGTATGCGATTGACTTTAATGTTGTAGTGGTTCAAAAGTGTTTCGGTGAGGTTGTAGGGTGGTACGAAATGCTTTTCAAGATCTTCTACGTAAACCGCTCGCATCCATGATTCATTGTAGCTAATAGGCCTACCTTCGTAGTAAAAAATTCTCGCCATGTAATATAATCGATCGCCAGCATTCATCTTTAGACTCCTCCTAATAACCGGGGAAGGGTCCGTTTGGTGAAGTCGGACGAGTTTCCGCTCAAAATCGATATTACTCTGTTGCATACGCTCGTTTTGTGTGGTGGGCAAGCTGAAATCGTGGATGATCGGCTTTTCGATTTTATTGACAAATGACCCTCTACCCTGGGATCGGGTGATGATTCTCTCCTCTTCTAAAAGCTCCAAGGATTTGCGCAAAGTCACTCGACTCGTGCCGAATCGTAACATATACTCCGCTTCTGAAGGGAGCTTCTCCCCTTCTTTGAGTTCCCTCTCTCGAATGTCTTCTTTTATTAATTCGTAAACTTGATAGTAAATAGGCATCGGTGACTTTTTATTAATCCGAATTTTTGTGCCATCTCGATCCTTTTCCGTGGATTCTCTCATCGTCTTATTCTCCATCATATGATATCGGTCCTTCGCCGTATTTGTTACGTCTATGGTGTATCATACAATAAAAATGAGAATTATGCTAAACATTTTAGGATTAATTAGAAATTTTACCAATACTTTTCCTTGATTTTACAATACTCTTACCATAATTTTACCTCAACCCATTTACAAGACCATGGCTTTTCTTGTATACTTGTATTATAGTTAATACATGTCAGGAGAGAAACCTATGATCCCGTTAATCGTTATTTCTGTAGATGCATTAGTAACTGAAGATTTACAACAGGCAAGAAATTGTCCAACTTTTGGAAAATTACTGAAAAAGGCCGCTATCATACCAAAAGTGCGGTCGATTTTTCCAACCCTAACCTACCCCTGCCACGTCACGCAATTGACAGGCAACACCATCGATTGTCATGGAGTGACCAACAACGAAAAGTTTGACTTGTCCACCGACTCGCCGGACTGGATATGGAATTACGATGCCATCCAATCCGAAACCCTATTGGATGTTGCTCGAAGAGCCGGACTCAAAACTGCCGCATTTATGTGGCCTGTGACAGCAAATGCCCCTGTTGATTATCTCGTCCCCGAAGTATGGGTTAAATCGGGAAAAAGTGACGCTTTCGACGTTCTCAGCGCCCACTCGTCGGAAATCATGGCTCAGATTTATTTGAAAAAACATCTCCACCATCTCGAATGGAATAACCAACCGTTGTTTGATGATTTTGGCGTCGCACTGGCAGAGGACGTCCTCGCTAATGAAAACATCGATTTATTATTCTTGCATCTCTCCTGTGTCGATATTTCCCGACACCAAACGGGATTGTTTAGCGATCGTGTCGATGAGAGCATCTTACAGATCGACGGATACCTTCAACGAATCGTCGACCGCCTCGAAAGAAAGCACGGCCCAGACGGTTATCATCTCATCATCGTCAGCGACCACGGTCACATGAAAGTCCATCGCCAACTGAACCTCAACGTCGATTTTACTGACTGCGGGTTGTATCGCCGCGATGACCAAAACTACGGCGCATACGTTTCAGGCGCTGGCCTAGCTGCTTACGTCACGTTTAGCGACACCTCCGATGAAGATTTAAAAAAACGCGTCGAACAAAAGCTCTACCACTATGTTAGCACCCCTGAATACGGTATTCAACACATCTACACGGCTAAAGAATGTCTGGCACTCTTCCAACTCGACGGGGATTTTTCCTATTGCCTCATCAGCGACTCGGGAACTTCTTTTAAGAACGTCACTACAGGACGAGTCCTTAGAATCCACGGAGACGATGACTTTGAATACGCCACGACTGGACACGGCCATCATCCCGATCTAGGAATCCAACCTGTGTTCATCGGAATTGGCCCACAATTTGTTAAAGGATTACACATAATAACGGCTAATCTACAAGACGAAGCGCCAACGTTTGCGTCACTCCTCGGTTTATCGCTACCATCCGCCAATGGCCGCATATTGACCGAACTCTTAAGAAAGCAGGGATAGTTATGGGTGAAATTATTTTAAAACACATCGACATGTCCTATGATAAAAAAACAAATGTCATAGAAGACCTCAACTTGACCATACCTGATGGTTCTTTTACGGTTCTTGTCGGCCCTTCGGGTTGTGGAAAATCGACGACGTTAAACATGATCGCCGGCCTTGAAGCGCCTTCAAAGGGTGAGATCACTATCGCCGGACGATCGATGGACGGTGTCGAGCCAGGCGAACGCAATATCGCCATGGTTTTTCAAAACTACGCCCTCTACCCGACAATGACCGTCAAGGGAAATGTGGAGTTTGGATTGATCAATAATAAAGTGCCAGAAAAACAACGGGAACAATTAATCGACGATGTCCTCTATACAGTAGGGCTCAAAGCGTATGCCAATAAAAAACCCTCTCAACTCTCCGGTGGTCAACGCCAGAGGGTGGCGCTCGCTCGCGCTTTAGTCAAAAACCCCGAAGCCTTCCTCCTCGATGAACCCTTGTCCAACCTCGATGCTAAACTCCGTGGTCAAATGCGTCACGAATTGATTCAGCTACACCGCCGGTTAAAGACCACCTTTGTCTACGTCACCCACGATCAAGTCGAAGCGATGTCTATGGGAAACCATATCGTCATTTTTGATCAAGGAAAAATTATGGCACAAGGCACGCCAACCGAAGTCTACGACAATCCTCCCAATCGGTTTTCGGCGGGTTTTCTCGGTACCCCATCGATGAATTTTATCGATAGCCGTGCCATGGGCCTTTCAGGTGTTAACTGCGTCATCGGCGTACGACCTGAGCGTTTGAACATCATCTCCACGCCAAATACTGACTCGATTACCCTTAATGTTGACATCATCGCCAAAGAAAATCTTGGATCAGAAGTCATATATACCGCCCATTTTTATGACCTTTCTCTCAGTATTAAATCCCACTCCGCATTTCACTACAACGTTGGGGATAAAGTCATCCTCAGTGTATCCGCTGAAGATCTCTTCTGCTTTAACGCTGACGGCACACGAGACGAAAAGCGAGAGAGGAGTTTGCAATGACCGCACCAATCACACCCAAGACAGCGCCTTCAGAAAAGTCACGACACAAAATAAAATTGCGAAAACTCCTACCCTATTTCATGATCGGGCCAAGTATTCTCATTTTTTTAGTGTGCTATATTTATCCCATCTTTTACATGGTGTTTTTGAGTTTTCACGACTGGAACTTTGTCAGTCCCGATAAAGCATTTGTCGGCTTAAAGAACTTTACTTCTCTTTTTGCGAACGCTGACTTTTTGAAAGTGATGGCCAATACTACCGTATACACCCTGTCTACCGTGGTCCTCACCATAACCCTCTCTTTGCTTTTCGCCCTGTTTCTCAACAAAAAAGGGGAAATGTACAACTTCGCCCAAGCCGCTATCTTTAGCCCACATATCACCTCATGGGTTTCCATTTCCTTTATTTGGTTGTGGTTGATGGAACCCAACTACGGCGTATTAAATTGGCTACTGGGGCTAGTCGGCATCGATAAGCTCCAATGGCTTAAAGCGCCACAGACCGCCCTACCTTCGCTCATCGTCATTGGGGTTTGGAAATTAATCGGTTATGATACATTGATTATGCTCTCGGGTTTGCAATCCATCCCTCGTAGCGTGCTACAAGCGGCAAAGCTCGACAACACACCCAAGCACCGACTATTAACAAAAATCATCCTGCCGATGATGAGCCCGACTATATTCTTTTTAGTGGTGATGAATACCCTGATGAATTTCCAAGTTTTCGATACCGTCTCCATCATGACCCAAGGCGGACCGCTCAACGCGACGAACACTTTGGTTTATTACATCTATCAAAATGGGTTCAGCTTCTTTAAAATGGGTTACGCATCGGCAGCTGGTGTGGTGCTATTCATCATTTTAGGAGCGCTGACCGCGATCTACTTCAAAGTACTTAACAAAAAAGTACACTACTCGTAACCGAGGTGAAACCATGAATAAATCTCAAACACCGCTCCGCCGACTCTTAGAAAACGCTGGTCTTGTCCTACTTGTTGGCCTCTTCATCCTTCCTTTTGTATGGATGGTGATCACATCCCTTAAAACACCAGCAGAAACGGTAACCTATCCTCCGATCTTCATTCCCAGCGAATTTCGCCTTCAAAACTTCGTAGATGCATGGGGTTCCGGTCCATTTCTAACCTATATCAAAAACAGCGCGGTGATTACTTTAGTGACTATGGTGCTACAAGCCCTGTTTATCATCCCCGCAGCGTATGCTTTTGCTCGCTATCGATTCAAAGGCAAAAACTTCTTTTTTGGCATCGTCTTAATTACCCTGATGATCCCAATGCAACTGGTCTTTATCCCTTTGTATCTGCTCTTTAGCAAATTAGGATGGATCAATCACTATCCCAGCCTCATCGTCCCCTTTGCCTCGAGCGCATTTGGCATCTTTATGCTTCGTCAAACTTTTATGAGTATTCCCGAAAGCTTGGTTTCAGCCGCTAAGCTCGACAACGCCAACGAATGGACGATCATCAAAAAAATCATGTTGCCCATCGCTCGTCCAACCATCGTCACTGTTTTGCTCCTCACCTTTATCAGTCGATGGAATGACTACTTTTGGCCTATGGTTATGACCACTGAAGCCAGTATCCGCCCCTTGTCCGTCGGTGTCGCAAACATCGCCCAAACCGAAGGAGCGACCGCGTGGAACGTAGTTATGGCAGGCAATATTATATTAGTATTACCCATACTAATTTTATATATTATCGCTCAACGAAGGATTATCAATGGTTTTGTTTCAACTGAAGACAAATAACACAAAGGAGAAAACAATGAACTTCAAAAAAACAACCCGATTATGGTCACTACTTATCGCCCTCGCACTCGCGCTCGTCGCCTGTAGTGGTGGCGACAAAACACCCACTCCAGCCGACACGACAACTACAGATGCCACAAAAAGCGCCACCGAAACCAGCGGTGAAAAAATAAAGATTAACTTCTGGTACACTTGGACAGATACGATTGCAGAAGCGAACGAAGAACTGGCAAAACGGTTTAACGACTCTCAAGACAAATACGAGATCGTCGCTCAACACCAAGGCTCCTACGCCGACATCCAATCTAAACTTCAAGCTTCCTTTGCCGCAAACAACGCCCCTGGCGTAGCCGTGATCGAACCTCAAAATGTGGCCATCCTACAAAAAGCAGGGATGATCGTCGACATGACAGAAGGGGCAAAAGCGGCTAACCTCGACTCATCGAGTTTCTACCCCAGCTTGATGGGAAATGCCATTCTCGACGGCAAACTTTACGCCATCCCCTATATGCGTTCATCGCCAATCTTGATGATCAACGCTACCATGCTCAAAGAAGCTGGCTTTGATGCCCAAGGCCCAAAAACCTGGGAAGATGTCGTTGAGATCGGAAAGAAGTTTAAAGAACAATCCAAACCTGCCCTCACGATGTCCGTCGTGAATCAATGGTATTTTGAGAGTTACTTGAATCAATCGGGCGGTTCCATCTTCAATGCTGAAGAAACCGACGTTAATTTTAACAACGATGCCGGACTAAAAGTACTGAACTATTGGCGAGAGCTTCAAACAAACGGCTACGCCAACTTCTTGACGGGAACCGATGCTGGCAACCTCTCCAAGGCTGACTTTGCCCAAGGCGCAACGCCGATGCTCGTATCGACCATCGCCGACATTAGCTATTTTATGAACGTTGCCAAAGATAACGGATTTGAATTGGCAACTGCAGCTATGCCTATCCCAACAGGTGGCAAACAAGCCGTTCCAACCGGTGGCGCAAATCTGGTTGCCGTCGCAAACAAATCGGAAGAGGAAACTAACGGTGCCATCGCCTTTCTAAAATTCATTGCTGAACCGGAAAATATCGCTTACGTTGTAGAAAAAACCGGCTATGCTCCTACGACAAAGGCCGCTGTTGAAACCGATGCCTTGAAAAAACTCTTCGCTGAAAAAGCCCAGTACGAAGTGTCTTTGAGCCAATTAGATTTTATCCAAGATCGACCAAGCACGGAGAAAGGTCCCGAAGTATTAAAGGAAGTCACCAATATGTTGACCGAATTCGTCATCGACCCCAACGCCGCACCTGACACCTTGCTAAAGACATACGCCGAAAAGTGTCAGTCTATCATTAATAACTAGATTTCTTCACATACCCTCTTTGATGAGAGCCCACCTGGGGCTCTCTTTTCGTTGTTTCGAACCCTAGCCCTTCTCGCTCGTTACTAAACCGTCCCACAAACCAAAACAACCCACCCCCACCACAGGCGGTTCCTGTCAGGTGGGGGTGAGTCTTGTGAGGCCTCTGGAGAAGGAGGTGATCTCACTCTATGTTACTCAAGGGGGGTAACCGTAAATAAATCGGAGAAACTCGTTGACGGTGTCCTTGTTCTCCGTGGTGTGGAGTACGGAGAGGTGGGCGTTTTCCTCTGCGACGAGACCGTATTGGTCTTTGAGTCGAGTCTCTAAAACAGATGCCCGGTATGGTGTTTCCGACACGAGATTTCCTTCTAATTCGCCAGTGTAGATCGCTTCGATCTTTTCATAAAGCCCAGTGTTTTCGATAGGCTCGTGGACTTTTTTTGGTGCGATGACCAAGTCCACCGTCTGGGAAGCGATCATGGCGTTTATCGAGGGGGTCGTTTTGTAGTCGGTCCCCTCTGGTAAATAAACAGTATTAATCCGAATGTAGTGTTTAGGATTGTCCTCTTTCAAATAGGTCCGTAGCTCATCTTCTAACACCGATGTTTCCATCGAAACCGGGTTGACAATTAAAAGAGAGAGAACCGCTTTTTTTGTCACCGTTTGAAAGATCGATAGACCGGTATAACCTATCAAGACAATGCCTATGACGAGGAGAATAGCTCGTTTATGGGCGTTAATTAGAGATCGTATCCTTTTCACTACGCTATCCTCCTCTCATTTATTTTGTGTTATTTCGCGAGATTATTAATGGATGCTGCGACCAGTTTTTTGAAATTCACCGACACTTTATTGGCAATTTCTTGGACTTCTTCGTGGTTCAATGGCTTACCGCTCATACCCGCGGCAAGGTTGGAGATACAGGATATCCCCACCACTTTCATACCCATGTGCACTGCTGCAATCGCTTCACATGCCGTACTCATTCCAACTGCATCGGCACCTACCGCTCGGCTCATGACGATTTCCGCTGGACTTTCGTAGGCTGGGCCAGTAAATTGCATATAGACCCCTTCTTGAAGTTTGATGTCTAGGCTTTTAGCTGTTTCGCGTATGGTCTGGGAGAGCTCTGGGTCGTAAATATGGCTCATATCAGGGAAGCGAACACCTAGTGCATCAATATTGGGTCCAATCAATGGACTGGGAACAAGTGCTGCTATCTGATCTTTGATAAGCATAAAATCCCCGGCTTCATAGTTGGTGTTGACACCACCTGCCGCATTGGTTAAAAACAGGATTTCCGCACCCATCATCTTCATCAAACGCGTTGGCAATACAACATCGGTCATGGGATAGCCTTCGTAGTAATGGACGCGACCTTGCATGGCGACGATGGGCACACCGTTAACCTTGCCAAAGATGTATTGTCCTTTGTGTCCTACGACGGTGGATACGGGAAAATCGACGATGTCTTTGTACTCGATGACCTTTTCGACGTCGATTTCCTTTGCAAAATCCCCAAGACCTGACCCAAGAACTAATGCCAATTTCGGCACTGTAGTGATTTGATCGGCAATGCTCTCGTAGCATCTCACAAGCTTGTCATAGACAGTGGTCATATGCGCTCCTTTTTAATGTCTTCTGCGATGGCTTCGATCACGTTTTCAAAGGCACCTTCAAAGATTTTCATCGAGCAACTAAACATGAGATTCAACGGATAGTTAAAGTTTTCCACGTCTGATCCCGTCATGTCTTTATAGCCTTTTGCTTCGCCGTAGTTTGGAATGCGCTCAATCATCGGGCGGGTATCGTCCATGTAGGCATAGAGCTTTTTGCCCAGTTGGAAGCCCATCCCACACTCAAAGGAGGCGTCATTCATACACTCGTAGCCCCTGTAATCGTTGAGGTTGGCGATGATCACATCGGCGTTTCTCACGTGTTGTTGGAAGTTGTCAAAAAGGTTGACCGCTCGAGTGTAAGGGCTATCGGTTTCAATCTCGGTCACCCCTTCTGCCCAATCCAATGGCGAATAGGCTTCAAAGCCGTACTTTTCGCATAACGCCTTCATTACCGCGAGCTTTTCTGCGCCATCTTTTGCATATCGCTCGGGTCCCGCCAGATAAATACGAACTTTGTCCGAAGGAGGCAGGGTGGGTTTGTCCATTTGAGATTCATAGCGATAGCGACGCCCTGCGTTTTTGTGATCTTCTTCTACCGCTAACATATAGGCTTTTAGACAATCGTCATAATCCCCTTCAATGATGGTGGTAGAGCCTATGATGGTCGGTGCAAAAGGAAGATCGGCATAAGGCGCGACTTCTCCGTGTTCGTCTAGGATTTCGCCATCGACGAGGCGATATTTTTGGTCCTTCCAATAGAGGTTTCGCTTATCTCTCGTGTAGCCAAAGCATTTATACCCTTCCGCATAGGCCATGCCGATTTCATACACTGTGCCACTATCTGGTTCGCTGCCGCGGTAGGCTTCCAAGTCCGCAATGATACCCGTCGTATCGTGCATAATGGTCTCCAGGTCTTTGAAGATGCTATCGGCGCGTTTACGATGATCGGGGTTTCCCATATCCAGCGGATTGTCGTTGGGCAGGGTGACGCCCATTCCCATGTTTTCCGTACGAGCTTTCATCACCCTTAATAACTCTGGACCGCCGGTGTAAAAACACTCAGGCCCAGCAATATAGATATTTTCCTTTTTGTACATGATTCACCTCTACTTCAACACGTAAGCCAACAGCATGTTCAAAAATTTCTCATAGTCAGCCGATTTTCCGATGGTGACCATGGGAAGGTCCTCCCACACATGGTGGTGTCTGCGGTCCAGCACGGTCATCCCCAATGTCAGTGGACTTTGGGTTTCGACGCCTACGCGACCTTGGAAGGTCTCGACCAATGTGGGATCGATGGCATAGGCCACCGCCATACAGTCGATGATGGTGCAGTAGGGGTCATACCCTCTACTGGTGACGAAACGAATTGCCTGTCTTAAAAACGCAGCTTCAGGATTTGCTGAATCTTCCATGGCCTTGATGTCCTCTTCGCTAAAATCTACTTCGAAGTGTGTCGCTACGTCGAGTCCCAACGCCACAAAAGGCACACCGGATTCATAGACGATTTTTGACGCTTCGGGATCCACGTAAACGTTCCATTCGCTTTGGGGGGTATCCCCAGTCGCGTTTAAAAACGCGTAGTCATTGGTGCCAAAAGAGCCTGAAATAGCGATGATTTCAGCGATTTTAGGGACGATTTCAGGCGCTTTCACCATCGCCATTGCGATGTTGGACAACGGCCCAGTGGCAATAAGAGTGACCTCGCCTGGATTGGCATTGACCGTGTCGATGATCATTTCTACGGCGTGTTTTTCAGACAACGGCATTTTGGGATCTGGCAGGAAGTTCTCCGCTTGCCCATCATCACCATGGGAGAAAGGGTCGGAGGGACTTTTGCGTACCATGGGATTTCCCATGCCTTTTGCTACCGGGATTTCCGTTCTGCCCAAAAGTTCGAGTACTTTCCGCGCATTGACAGAAGTGACCTCGATGGGATAGTTTCCATTTACCGTAGTGATAGCTGCAATATCCAAAACACCGGATTTACACGCCATGACTATGGCCATGGAATCGTCCATACCTGGATCGCAGTCGATAATGACTTTTTTCATAGAAATCTCCTCTCTATTGGTCTTTTTGGACTTTGACATTGAATTTGCGCGTACGCGGTCCATCAAATTCCAAGAAATATATTTTTTGTGATCCACCGATCATCAATTTTCCATCGTGAACGATGAAGCTCACCGATACGCCAAAGAGCGCTGATTTCAAATGGCCTGCCGCGTCTTGTGGGGTGTCGTGTTGGTGATGAAAGTCGATGCGCGTGGGGATCAACCGTCTGATCTCTTCATCGAGATCGATAAACCCAGCAGGATCCCAAGGGGAAAACACGGTGATGCCCGCTGTGGAGTGGGGGTTATAAACGATGACCGTCCCTTCTTGAGCGCCGCTTTCCTCTACGGCTTGAATCACTTGGGGCGTAATGTCGATAATATCATTGTACTTAGTCTGAAGATCGTAGGTTTTTAGCATGTCAGCCTCCTATTTTACGACGATTTCGCTGTTGGTCACACATGCGCCGTGTTCTGCGAAGGACCATTCATCTTTTGTCCCTCTACCGTATTCCTCGCCGATCATCGCGGATACGTAAGCGGCAAACAGCGCCATCGGTGCAAATTGGGTCAGTGGCAAAGTCATCGGGTATTTTGATGTTGGCACGCGGATATAAGTGACATCCTCGCCAAATAGTTTGGGTTCCCCATCGGTGATCACACATATCGGTCTGCCTAGAACATTGGCGTAATGCACCAACTCTAAGTTTCGACTCATCGCTGGATTCATCGCATTCGCCACGATAAATGTCCCCATGTTTTTGGCATCTCTAGCGAAGAAGTTCAGATGAAACCATTCCTCCGAGTTGATATGCATGGCGAATTTTCCTGTAGCCTCTAGAATTTTAGCCTGACCAAACCACGCAGAAGCGTAGTCAAATCCCGCACCTACAAAGTCGTAACACGGAAGGTCTTTCCATTTGTCAGCAAGGTCTAGGCAAGCTTTGTCCATGGCGTCCATGACCTCTGCTAACGCCTTGCCTGCGTCCCGAATATCGTAGCGGTACGCCATGGCAAGATCCATAGTGTATTTTCCGCGAACTTCACCAAAACGAATCGCCAATAACAACAAGGCGATGAGACTCACTTCGTAGCTTCTCACCCCAGGTGCGCTCTCAAAAGATGGAATCTCGAGTTTTAGGATTTTGTCGCAATGCACACCCAACGCAGAGCCTTCGTTACCTGTGATACCTAGTACATAACAACCGTGTAATTTAGCGCGCTGTACAGCTTCTGAAACTCTCGCACCATTTCCTGAATTGGATACGGCGATGACTAGTGGGTTTTGACAATCGACGCCCATTTGATCCTCTGCGTAAAAACGGCTAAGCTCCAAGGCGGGTACCACCTCTGTCGGAATGCCACCGAGCATTTCAAAGGCGTATTTCATCGCCATACACGCGGCATAAGAATCGCCACACCCCGTTAAGACGATGCGTTGAATGTTGAATATTTCTTGAAAAGAGAGTACCACTCGCGCCTTTGGCTCTAAATCTTCGTATTGGGACTCGATGAGCTCAGGCAATGAGAACACTTGAGCTTGCATGGCATTGTTCCATTTTTCCATAATCATCCTCCATTTTGTTTTTGTTCTGGGGATTAAAGTGTCCAGTTGGCCTTTCCCCGTTCTTTTTTTAGCTGATCCATTTCCCAAAGGACGGCACATCCTTCGAGAGCGATGGTGATCGCATCATGATGACCTGTGCCCGCTTCAAATTTTTCACCTGTGCACAAGTTGTCCGAAACAGAACAAATCGAACCGCCTCGTCTGCCAAAGAGCGCAGAAAGAGTCACGATCGCCGCTGATTCCCTATCGCCATTGAGTATGCCTGCACGATTGTAGATCCCTGCGATCTGGGTGTTCCAAGGCTGCATGTAACCGCCCACCCCTGGTCTACCTCCACCGACAAAGTCGCTATCCACCGATAAGGTGACGCCGATGTGATAAGGTGCATTTTCCCGATCAGCCGCTGTGGCAAGGGCAGTCACCACCTCGTAGTGAGACGTCGCCGGATATTCTGCTGGAATGTAGGCTTTGGTCATCCCCTCTTCGCGAACGACGCCGCTGGCAATAACAATATCTCCTGGGCGAACGTCATCTCCTATACCACCTGAACCACCAACGCGAATAAACGTGGAAGCGTCAGTGTATTCCATGTAATCGTAAAGGATCAATTCCATTTCTGGCGATCCACTCCCACCGCTGACGACAGTAATTTTTGCGTTTTTATAGTATCCTGTGTAGGACGTAAACATCCCCGATGTCCCAATATGCTCCGCATTTTCCAACCGCTCAGCGATTTGCTTGGCTGGATCTTGTTCGTAGGCGCATAGGGCATCTCGCACGGTAATAAGCACGTAGTCGCCCACTTTGTCAGGGTCGATTTGGGTCATCGCCGGTTTCCCATTAATGATCAAACCCCGCTGTGGGACGTTGTTCACGTACTCATATTGGTCTTGTATGTGTTTTATGGAAGGTTTCTTCCGAATATCTTCGCTTTTCATCTTTCTCCTTTTCTTCACAGCGAAAGGCGCGGGACCACTTCCGGCACGCCATATTGAGCCAAACAAACAGCCGCTGCCATGCTTCCCATCCTTCCGCACTCTTTTGGCGTATAGCCTTCACAATAGCCGTAGAGCACCGCCCCAGAGGAACTATTTCCTCCACCAGTGGGATCGATAATGCCTTCTACCTTTTCTGATGGCACTTCGACCACCTGTCCAGACCCAATCATTATCGCCCCTTTTGAACCCATTCTTAAAAATACCAAACCCACATCCCATGACTGATAGTTGCCGATGATCTCTTGGAGATCCTCAGTTCCCATCAAAGCTTTTGACTCGGTCAAGTTGATGGAAAACACGTCCATTTTCTCGGCGATGGTGCGCACCTGATCTAAGTTTTCCCTATAAGTCGCATCGTTTGCGATCTCCCAGAGGACTTTGGTGTCGCTATTGGCTTTTGCAGAGATCATTTGATCCCAAAAAGCACTTTCGCTATTTCTGAAAACATACATGCCTTTCGCCGTTTTAAAGTAAGGGGTCAATTCTTGAGCGGTCACCTCGATGTGATGGAAATGGTCCGACCCGTACACCGCAGTTTCTTCACGCTCACCATCTTCAAAATAACGAATCACCGTGTGGGGGGTCTTGTCATCTTTTACGATAAGCCCTTCCATGCTCAACTGGTTTTTCTTAAACCAAGTGCCATTGAGCTGATCGAAATCCTCGCCGACGCCAGTGACCATCAACACGCTATCTCCCCAGCACTTCACGCCGCAAAGAGCGTAAATTCCAGCACCGCCAATTGCCATAATGGATTGTGCTGCGTTTGGAAAATATATCTCATCGGTGGCAATGATGGATGCAATCACATAATCCATAGGTTACTCCGTGATGCTGAAGTTGTTGCAGGTCATCGTACCCTTGGAGATCGTGAAGCCCGCCCCGCCTTCAGTGTAAGTGCTGTCTATAACCGATAACACTTCGCTACCGTCCACTTCGAAAGTCAATTGATCGCCTGATACTCTTAAAGTGAGGGTGTATCCCACGTCTTCGACGTAGGAAAAATCTGCAGTACCGAGTATCTCTCTGGCGTCGTCTTTTTGAACGTAGATCACCGCTTCTTTGTATTGGTTAAGAACTGCGCCATAATAGCGCTTGTGGCCTTTTGCTCTTGCCACCAGTCCACCGGCTTCGTGTAAGTTGTAAAAACAAGTTGAGGATACAGCGTAGTCCATCCACTGCTCAGTACCGATGGTGGCTAGACCGTCCTTTTCATCGTGAGAGACACAGTAGGTTTGTTTAAAGTCAGCTGCAAAGTGCTTTGCAGAACTCGCAAAGCTTGCCGACCACAGTGGCGTCGTATTCCATATCGAGTTCATTAACATCCCTTTTTGATGGAACGCCGTCGGTGCTCCCGTCCAATCCACAGAGGAAATTTGAACGCGACCAGCGAATTTCGCACTGCTCTTTAACTCATAACCCAATTTGAAAATAGCCATACCACCTGTGTCTGGAATTTGCCAGACGGTTTCTGCCGTCGCTGGTGTCAATTGACGATATTCGCCATAAATCACCGCTTCATCGTTATCGATGGTGTAATAGAGCACATAAGGACGCATAAACACCTGGCCATCATCGATCAAACGCGCCTGGGTTTTGACGACTTGAGAACTGTATAGGGTAGGCGAGGCAACGGTTGAAAAATTTCTAGACATTTTTGAAAAATCGATAAATGTCGGTGTCGAAACCGTTGCTGTCACCCCATCTGCCAAGTGTCCCACTGAAATCTCCAACCCGTTTTCGTCAGAAGTGAGGTTGGTGTTTGACACGCTGACTTCAGCGTTGTAGCCATGGTCGTACTCACAAGGCATAAACCCTTGGGTTGATCCTCTAAACTCAAAGCTAAAACGTTTTGGAGACAGTGTTGGCACCGCTTCGCCCGCCAGTTTAGCCGCTGCGACGATAATGCTTTTTGCCTCAATCACAGCATCGGAGACCACTGATCCGCCGTCGGATGTCACGACGTACATGCGATCCGCAACAGGACTGCGATAGTCCAGTCCCGCTTCGATGGCGTCCAACCCTAAACGAATACCGTTGAAGGCACCGACGTTACCAGCATTACAATCCGTATCCCATGCTGCTGATGTCGCAATGCTAATGGATTTTTGGAAGTCGTCTCCTCCAAGTAAAATCGAAGCCACCACCATGGCGTGGTTAGGAATCATGTGACAACACCCTGGGCAAACACCATAGCCGTATTTGGGATCGAGATAGGCTCTAACTGCGCGCCAATCGGATTCTTTTTTACATATTTGACGAACATCTGCAATCATTGCGATCAGTTCTTCGTTTTGAACATAGGTGATGGCGCGATCGAATAGCACATCCAGATCTTTTTCTTCAAAGGCCATCGCTTGAAGCGCTGCTAAGTGACACGCTGCTTCGACCGCTAAGCCGTCATGGCTGACTGAAGCCGCCTTGCGAACGAGATCCACTGCCAAATCTGGGTTGTTTGGGCAAGCCATGGCGATGGCGTCGATGAAGATCTGAGCCCCGATTTGCTCCGCCAACGTTTTGCCATTTTGCTCGATGGACCCGCTCTTTGGTGCTGGGATACCCTGTTTTAAATTGAGAAACGCGGTGTGCTCAGTGGAACGACCAAGCCCCCCCCACCACAAAATCGTTTTGTCTTCTATAATGTAATTAAGCCAAGTTTTCCCAAAATCTTCAGCCGTCATGTCTGCTGAGTAACCGTAATCTTCAATCCCTTTAAAAAATCCAAAGGTTCCCGAAATATCATCATCGGAGACGATCAATGGTACACCGATTTTATCGTGAACATAGTACTTGATTTCGTCAAAGGTCTCTCGGATTTTTTCGTAACTCCACCCTTCGACCGGTCTTCCTAGGTAGACGCCTAGGATTTTTCCCAGGACGCCTGCATATATTTTTTCTTGATAATTTGCCACACCCATCTTAGCCCTCCTTGCGTTCTATCGTAAATCTATCCCCTAAAATCGCCCCTTCATCGACCACGTATCCCGCACCACCCGATGTGTAGGCGGTATCTTGTGCACTGGTGACCAATCTTCCGTCGACGTAGAAAGCAATCTCGGTCCCCACTGCTTTTAAGGTCAACTCGTAAGTGGAATCGATGTGATAATCGTAATTAATCTCTGCCAACACTTTGCGGTTGCCATCTTTTTGTTTGTAAATCACGGCTTTTCCATCGGTGAAAACCCCTCCGTAGTACTGGCGGTGCCCTTTAGCGCGAATGACTAAGCCAGCGAGGTTTTGCTGAGAGAAAGTGATGGTGGACGTTACCGCATAATCCGACCAATCCGATGTGCCCGTAGTCACCACGCCGTTCTTCTCAGAATGACAAATCGAGAAAGTGGTGGTGTAGTCTGGGTGGAAGTGTTTTGCCGAAGAGACAAAGGTCTTCAACCAAGCTGTGGAGGTCGTCCACGGGGTCAACGACGGAGTCATCTCCATGGAGCGTCGAATCTGGTATCGCTTAGGGGCGTTTGCCCAATCAAGGGAGGTGACGACGACAGCACCGTCAGCTCTGGCCTCTGAGGTCAATCGAATGCCCAATCGGTAGATTGAATGCCCCCCAACATCTGGTACTTCCCAAGTATAGGTGTTTTCGCCTTTTTTGATCTCAAAAGCGTCACTAAAGCACATTTCGAGCCCATCCACTTCATTAAAGTGTTGAATAAACAAGGTTGCCGATGGGTTGACTTCCTGGATGCCCAAAAGGGTGATGGTCACTTCTTGTCCACTGTATAGCGTGGGCGAGCAGATGACGTCAAAGTAGCTGGTGCCGTCTTTTCCCTTGGGTTGCAGATCGATAAACGTATCGAGACACGCGGAAGCATGAGTCCCTTTGCCAAGTCCCTCGTAAACCAAAGCACAACCCATCACATCGTATGTCTCTTTGGCATGTACCACATCCACTAACTTCTGTTCTTCCACTTCGCCATCAAAGGGCAATAATCCTTGGGTAGACCCTGGGAATTCAAATGCGTAACGGGTAGCAGGCGGAGCGTAATCCGCTCCAGCGAGCTTAGCGCCATCGATAAGAAGTTTTCGTGTTTCGATTACCGCATCGCTGATACAAGATCCCCCGTCGCTCGAAACCACATACATTCTATCGGCGATGGCTTTTCTAAGGTCCGTACCGCGAT
Organism: uncultured Peptoniphilaceae bacterium; assembly: GCA_964533865.1. Lineage (GTDB taxonomy): Bacteria > Bacillota > Clostridia > Tissierellales > Peptoniphilaceae > CAZHRC01. The sequence continues at coordinate 74,022 of CAZHRC010000005.1, read as the reverse complement.
CAAATCCTTCTAACCCCAAGCGGATACCGTTGACACAACCCACGTTTCCTGCGTTGCAATCCGTATCCCAACCCATGCTCACTGCAATCATACAAGATTCTTGGAAGTCATCACCGCCAAGGATCAGACTTGCCAGTACGACGAGATGGTTGGTGACCATTGGGCAGTTGCCAGGATATTTTTCGTAACCGTGGTGATCGGCGATCCACTGACGCACCTCGCGCCAATCTTTTGCCTCGGCACACACTCTGCGAATGTCTGCAATCAAGGAAATCAATTGTTCATCTGAAATATAGTCAAGCCCTTTGTCTAAAAGAGCGTTAATGTCTTTCTCCTCGAACGCCATGGCTTCTATAACCGCTAAATACACCGCCGCATCGATGGCAATGCCGTCATGGCTGACACTTGCGGCTTTTCTTGCCATTTCAGCAGCGAGAGCCGGGTTGTTGGGATTGACCAGAGCCCAAGTGTCGATAAAGATTTGAGAGCCGATTTGCTCAGCCATACTCCTGCCGTTTAAGGCGATCGATCCGCTTTCTGGCGCCTTAATCCCATTTTTCAGGCGCAAAAACGCCGTGTGCTCCGTACTCCGACTAAGTCCACCCCACCAGAGGATGGTTTCGTCTTCAACGATGTAGTTGAGCCAACCCTCGCCGATTTGCTCGGCGGTCAGGTTTTTGTCCCATCCGTTATCTGCCAAGGCTCTATAAAAGACAAACGTCCCCGATATATCGTCATCTGGTACGATGAGCGGCGCTCCAGTGTGGTGGTTCTTGTAATAGTAGATTTCTCCAAAAGATTTTTGGATGTTTTCGTAACTCCACCCCTCCACCGGTCTACCTAAGTATACGCCGATAATCTTTCCTAAAACGCCTGCATAAACTGTTTCATAATATGATGTATAGCTCATATGAACTCCTTTCGACGTCATTTTGACGATTTTTCACTTGCATAATATACTCTTATGTTATATAATGCAGTTTATATTATTTTGTCACCTCCATAACATCACCGCTACCAGGCTTTGTGTGTTATGGGGGTGCTTTTTTGCGTTATCCTTTGACCGCTCCACCAACCATGCCGTCGATAAACTTCCGCTGTGCGAGAAGGAAAAAGACGATGATTGGCCCGATCAAGATCATGGCAGAGGCCATGAGAACACCCATACTGGCGCCATATGCGCCGTTCATGGCCAAAAAGCCAAGGGGTGCTGTAAAGCTCTTCTCTCCTTGTAAAAACGTGGAGGAGATCAAGTATTCATTCCAAGTTTGCAATCCCACAAGAACTGAGACCGTAATCAATCCGGGGGATACTACCGGCCGCATCACATGCCAAATCACTTGAGCTGTTCCAGCGCCGTCGATGCGAGCGGCTTCTTCCAACTCTTTTGGCACGTTTAAGAAATAGGTGCGCATAAGAGTGACCGCCAGTGGCATACTGATGGCTGCCAGGATAAAACTCGTCGCTGGAATGTTACCAATGAGGTTGAACTTTGCAAAGATAAAATACAGTGGGAACAAAAACAGCTGGATGGGCACCGTCATCGCCATCATAAAATAGGTGATGATCCCTGCAGAGCCTTTGATTTTTCGACCGGCCAATACGTATCCTGCCAATGTGGAACAAAACAGGACGATAAGTATGGTGCCGCCAACTAGCCAGATACTGTTTAAGAACCCTTTTGCAAACTTCCCGTATCGCCATGCTTGAATGTAGTTTCCGATGTTTAAGATTTGGGGGATCGATAGAGGATTTCGAACAATGTCTGCATTTTCTTTGACACTATTGACCAATACCAAGAAAATCGGAAACAGGCAAATAATGGCCAAAATAACCAAAACGAGGTGAATCACCACGCCGTTTCGAACTTTATTTCCTTTTGCTGAAGATTTCATATCGGCCTCCTATTCCACCATCTCTTTTCGACTCATCCGAGTGTAAATCGTCGAGGCGATTAATCCGAAAATACTCATAAAGATACCGACCGCTGAACCCTTTCCAACGTTCATGGAACTAAAAGCAAAGGAATAAGCGTAGGTACCCAACACTTCTGAAGCGTGTGCTGGTCCTCCACCGGTCAACAGCTTGACGTAATCAAAAGCTAAGAAGGATCCGATGGTGATCATGACAAACATCAAGCTCACAGTGGATTTGATGTTAGGCAAGTAAATGTATCTAAAGAGTTGCCAACCTGTACAACCATCAATGCGCGCTGCTTCCACTTGGTCGGTGGGGACTTGTCTCAACGCAGCGAGATAGATGACGGTCAAGTAACTCCAGTAGTGCCAAATATCGACGCCGGCACAGGCGAATATGGCTGATTCCATACCTGCCAATGGCGAACCGAGGTTGATTCCATAGGTCCTGCCAAGCCAACCGATAATACCAGATACTGGGCTAAAAATAATGTTTTGCCAAAGCATGGCGTTGACCGCGGGCGCTAAGACATAGGGGATCAGAAAAGCAATTTGGTAGATATTGCGCGTCTTTTCTCTGGAAAGCAACAACATCGCGGCCAACATGCCGACGCATACCGGTACCGTTAAGAAAAGCACCACCCAGATAATATTGTTTTTGATCGCGACAAAAAAGACGCGATCCGCAAATAATTCTGTGTAGTTTTTCAGAGCGATGAAGTTAATGTTGGGAGAAATCCCATTCCAATCCGTAAAAGACGCCAGGATGGTGAGTATCGCTGGAATCAAGATGACCGATGCGCTGACGATGAGCGCTGGCGCAGCGAGTAAGTAATTCCAGTTTCGTTTTGTTTTCATAGTGCACCTCTCCTATCGTTTAAGGATCGTTGAGAAAGGGGGATAATTCCCCCCTTTGACGTTAATAAGCAGGCTTTGGAATCGGTGGCACCATTCCTTTTTGCAGTTCTTCAGCAAATGTCTTGTCGATTCTTTGAAGATAAGGATCGACCTCAACTGTGCCATACCATACTTCTTCGATGTTGACGAACTCTTGTTGTGTACCCGCTGGGAAGAAGACGTTGGAGTAGAATCCAAAGTTTCCATTGTTCACCGCTTCTGAAACCTTTTTAGTGGTTTCGATGAATTGGCTAGATAAGTAACCCATGCTACTGGTGTCGATACCGCTAAGGTCTTTTAGAGGCGTACCCCAGTAACCAGGCCATGCGGTTGTGATGATTTGAGTAAATTCCGGTTGAATCATGCGGTCGATGATTTTTGCCGCTTCCACTTTGTGGTCGTCTTTAGCGTTAGCATTGATGGACAATGTACATGCTGCGCCTAGGGTGTAAGTCTCATTCGGCACTTGCTCTGTCGCTGGGAATGGAATAAAGACGATGTTTTCCGCCTTGTCCCCAGTAAAGTAAGAGGCTGCCCATTGGAATGCAATGGAAGGTCCGATAAAGAACGGCGATTTTTCGTCTGCTAGCAATCCTAGCGATTCACTAAAGTTTAGGTTGACGTAGTCTTGACCAGCTAAGTAACCTTTATCCCACCATTCTTTTGACTTTTCAACTGCGGCTTTGACTTGAGGATTTTCCCATTTTTCTTCGCCTTTAAGGGCTTTATAAACGGTTTCTGGTCCTGCGTAGTGGGTCAAAAACAGTGACGCGTAGTTTTCGTTGACCGGTTTCCACGCTTTGTTTCCGGTAACAGAAGCGTACATGTTTTTAGCTAACGCTTGATCCATGATGGCTTCCATCTCTTGAATCGTCTTAGGTACTTCCCAACCATTATCAGCTAGTACCTTCTTGTTGTAGAATACGCCCATAGTACTGATGCCGTTTGGAACACTGTAAAGGGAACCTTGAACCGTTCCCGATTCGTAGTAAGGCTCTAATAGACGATCCTTCCAACCGTATTCTTTTGCGTAAACGTCCATGTTTTCCAACTTGCCCGCCTCGACTAACGGCATAACAAACGCCGGTCCAGATCCGTAAACGATGTCTGGTCCTTGATTCGCAGCCAACGCCGTATTCAAGTCGCTGTCTACTGTTGGACGGTACTCTACCGTCAGTTGGTATTTGTCTTGGGAAGCGTTATAAGGATCGATTAACGCTTTTTTCATCGCTTCTTGAGCATAGGGCTCTGTTCCCCAAAACCACATGGTGATCGTTTCACGTCCTGCCAAATCCGCCGCAGGAGTGCCTCCTTGTTCTCCAGAACCAGCAGGCTCTGCCGGTTCTGTGGTTCCCGTCGTCACTTGACATCCTGCCAAAACAGTGATGAGCATCGCCATGACGAGAAATAGTGAAATCCATTTCTTTTTCATACCTTCTCCACCTTTCATTTTATTTGGTAAACTTTTGGTAAATCTTATTTGTTTACCTTCTTTGTCTCTATTATAGTTATGGAAATCGCCAATGTCAATACTAAATGTTTACTTTTGTTTATCATTTACTCCGCCCATTATAACTGATCACGTTTTCAACACGGCGTAAAAAAAGACGCCAAAAGGCGTCCTGTCGTGTTTAGAACTTAGTTTTGAGCCATTGATCTTCTTGGGATCACCCCAACCTCGAGCCAGTCAATAATCAAATAGATAATTCTCATAGGCGTTGATCACCGTCGTCTCTCCGAAGGCGGTAATCCGGTCTCCGTGGTGGACGTTTAGATGGACATGACCGTGGATAAAGTACTTGGGCTTGAATTGGTTCAAAATGACGTTGAACGCTTTGAAGCCTTTGTGAGCGCGATCTTCGCCTTCATTGATCCCCGCCGCTGGCGAATGGGTGAGCAAAATATCTACTCCCCCGTTTACCGCGATTTTTGAGAGCGCGCCAAACATACGAAAGGCCATTTGCCCTTGGGAAAATTGGTGGGGGCCGTCATTGTAGTTGACGCTGCCTCCTAATCCCAAAATCCGTATCCCTTTATGGTTGTATACTTTGTCTTCAATGCAAATACACCCATCTGGTGGACGTCTTTTGTAGTGTTGATCGTGGTTGCCATGGACGTAGAGCAATGGCAAGTTGGTCATGGTCACTAAAAACTGCAAGTAATCCGAGTCGAGATCGCCACAAGAAAGGATGAGGTCCACATCTTTAAGCTTTTGGGGATCGTAATAATCCCAAAGCCCCTTTGATTCCTCATCGGAAATCGCCAATATTTTTAGCTGCTCTTTATCCACTACTTCACCCCCTGCATGCTCACTAAAAGCCTTGCTTCGGGCACCAATTGGTCTTCACTGGGAATAAACCCTACCACATTATCCAATAGCCAGTCCATATTGATAATGGCCATTGGCTCCATTTTCGAGGATTCGTCAGTTCGACGTTTTCCCTGTTGATCAAACAACTCCCCATCAAAGGGTTGAAACTCGTCTCGCGCCATGGCTTCGATGAGCACTTCCGTCAGGCGTTTGGTCGGCTTTGGCAGGCCGGATGAAAACAACACATCGATCACCCCTGCGGAAAAACCCCACCAGTAATTATAGGATCCACCGTGAACATTGCTCCAAGACTTATCCAAAATGCTTTCGATGATCTTCCCATAAAACTTGCCCCAATTACACAAGGGAGCGGCGACGTTTTCGACCTTCCCCTCTTTGAGATGATAAAAGCCAAAGGCCATGGAGTGATCGTCTGGCGTGATCATATCTTCATCGGAAATATAAGAAATCTCCTTTGGAAACTCAGGGTTCAAACTCGGATCTGCTAACTTCGACCAATGGAGGTAGACTTTCATAGAGGGGTTTACCATCTTCGCCCCGAGAGCAAAGGCGTTGATGTTGGCGATCATGCCGTATATGGGATAATCTGCGACGTAGCCTATAGCATCCCCGCTGGCGAGAGCCCCTGCAATCAACCCCATAATAAATTTCCCCTCGTACATGCGACAGTGGTAGCTGCGTACAGCATTGTAACTATTGTTGATCGAACAGTTCAAAATTTTAACCTCGGGATGACTGACCGCTGCTTTCACGCTGGGGGCAAGAAGTGTCGAGGAAGTGGTGAAAATCAACTTGTTACCATCGGCGATCGCCTGCTCGATCACTAGGTCGGCATGGTCCCTTTCACCGTTCCACAAGTAGGCTTTTGTCGCAATTTTTCCTCTAAAATGGGCCTCTAAATCGAGTCGCCCCATATCGTGCTGATAGATCCAACTCGATTCCGTCGGTTGACGATCGTAGATAAAAGCGATGTGCAACGTTTGTTCCATTTTGGGAAACCAACTGGAAATGGTGTTGATCCACTGTTTATCCGTTGGCGCCAACAGCAAGTTAATGGCGTCTTGTCTGGAAGAGGCCTGAAATTCACTCCATATTTTAATCAGGTCATCGCGCATAGTGCGGTAGGACTGATCCATCGTTTGAGAGAGGTTGAACACGTCCAAGTAGATGAGAAAAGCATCCCCCGTCGTCAATGCGATGCGATCGCCGCCTAGCTCCTTGTAAGCCGACCTGAAACGGTAGTACAATGTCTTGAGCTGATTGCTCTCCCCTTGAGTCCAACGCTCTTTCCAACGCTTTCCACACACTTCGACGAGTCGCTCAAATCGGCCCAGCCCTGAAAACCATATCATGTTTAGGGATGTGGCTTCATAGAAATCGAGAAATTCAAAGTAAATCCGATTCTCTCGAGTATCGTCTTTCATCGGGATCAATCGGGTCACTTCACCGCGATAGGTGGCAGCATGAAGAGCTTTCATGACGCTCACCCGTTTATTGCCTTCTAGAACGTAAAAACGGTTCATAAATTCATAGCATATAATGGGATCGCGCAACCCTTCTTGAAGTTGAATGTCGAAAAGTCTTCCCCACTTCATCGCAAATTCCGTATCTTCGTCGAGAATCGGCATGAAATCGCGGGCAAAGGCGTTTTGTCTACTGGAGGTTTTGGTGCCGACGATCCGATTGAGAGGGACATCGACCAACCCTAAAGCTTGTTCGTAGAGTACGGGCATCCCTTTAAGCATATCGTCAAGGGCGGGTAAAAAGGGGTACTCTCCCTTATCAACCGCCCTGCGATACGTTTGTAATCCTATTTTCTTCGCTGCTTCGTAGTGTTCAATGGTCATCGTAACCCCTTGCCTCCCACCACGACCGACGGTGCCAAAGAATTCCTCTCTTCGATGTTTGGGACGAAGAGTAAATCTTTGACCGCGCCGATCTCCACTTTTTCAATGCGTTTTGACAGTATTTCAATGGCCCTTCGCCCTATGCTTTCGCTGGGTTGATCGATACTGGTCAACGCTGGCGACATCCATTCACCGACCGAGGTGTTGTCAATACCGATGACGGATATGTCTTTGCCGATACGCAAACTCTCCTGTTGACAATAACGATAAACACCGCGCGCAATCTCATCAACACCTGCAAATATCGCCTCCACCCCTTTGTCGATCAACCGTTTTGCCCCTTGAATCCCGGTGAGTTCATCGTAGGATCCGTAGTGTATATGGGTTTCATCAATGGAGTAATCGTAAAAACTCAGCGCTTCTTTATAGCCCGCCACCCTTTCTCGCGTGCTGTAAATACTTTTTTCGCCGATTATGACGCCTATTTTTTCAGCACCGGTCATAATCAGTTGTTCCGTTGCCATGTAGCCCGCTTGCCGGTTATCAATGGTAATAAAATCACAAAAAACACGATCGATTGCCCGATCGATGAGTACAAAAGGTTTTTTGTAATCGTGGAGAGCACTGCCCGTCATGACGTGGTTGTTGTCTTCGTTAACATCATCTGGTGCAATAAGGATCAATCCTTTGGTCCCGACTTTTTTCAATACTTGAATGGCGTGAGCCATTTTTTCTGCAGTATCGCAATTTCCCGTCGCCAATACACGATAGCCCAAAGAGGCGGCGTGATCCTCAATGGAAGTGATACAGCTATTCCAAAAGGTGTTACGGTGATTTGGATAGATCAATCCCACCGTTTTGACTCCGGTATCGCCCTTGTCCTTTGTCGCTCTTATCTTTTTCGAATACCCTAGGCTTTTAGCCGTTTCAAGTATTTTGGCTCGAGTTTCCTCGGATACTCTGATCGGACGATCGTTGAGTACCATGGATACACTGGTGGGAGATACACCTGCGAGTTCTGCAATATTGCGAACAGTTGGCTTCATTCTTTCCCCTTTCAATCCATAAGACATCGATTAGGAAATCACCTCCTCAAACCACGGAATCGAAGGAATGGCGCCTTCCCGAGTCACCGCCAGCGCTGCCGCCGCTGTGGCGATTTCCAAGGCTTCTCTCGGGTCGTTGCCCGTGCTTCGCATAGCGATGAAGTAACCTGCAAAGGTATCGCCTGCACCTGTGGTGTCCACAGCCGCTACAGATTTTGCTGGCACTTGCAATCGATTGGATCCCTGGGCCCATATGGCTCCTTTGGACCCTAAAGTCAACACCGTCTCTGCCATCGGATAGGTTTTTGTCATGAAATCGAGGATGTCATCTGGATGTAATCTATTGGTTATTTGTCGTCCTTCCGTCTCATTTATCAAAAATAAACCTACCTTGGACAAGTCACAACTGGCAATAGACTCGTCATAAGGGGAAGGATTCAAAATGATCTTCATTTGTTTATCATACCCTTTATCAACGATAACGTCCAGAAGATTTATCTCGTTTTGTAACACCAAATAGTCCCCAGATTCAAAATAATCAAAAACCTTTTCGATATGATCCAAGCTCTGACGACGGTTAGTCCCACCGTAGAGGATGATGCCGTTTTCTGCAGCATCGTCGACTTGGATCATCGTGTGTCCATTTGCCCCTGAAAGCTGATTCACAAATCGACGATCGACTCCTGCATCATCACAAACCGTTAACAACATGGCGCCTTCGTCGCCAACAGCGCCTGCGTGGTACACATGAGCTCCCGCTCGAGCGATAGCCACCGATTGATTCAAACCTTTTCCGCCACAATACACTTCTCGGTTTTGGGAGGAGAGCGTCTCTCCTCCGCGAACCAGATGTGCGACTCGATACACGTAGTCAATATTGAGCGACCCAAAATTTAGTATCTTCAATCACACCCTCCTCACTCATCTGAAATATGATACATCTGTTAGTTTGAAATTGCTAAACCCGTTTCTTTATCGAAAATGTGAAGCAGCTCTTTGTCAAAACTAAAGGAAATTGGAGATCCCGCGCGAGCCTCTGTGTGAGGGTTAACCCTTGCCGTATAAGATCTTCCTGCATAATCAAAGTATAAGTACACCTCTGCCCCTAACAATTCATAAACGCGCACCGTGGTGTCGATTTTTTCTGCTGGGTTTTCAGCTTTTCTCTCGTCGATGTCAAAGACGTTTTCTGGACGAATACCGACGATCACTTCTTTTCCAGTATACCCTTTATCGACAATGTTCTTTGTTTTAAACTCGTTTAGCTCAAACTTTTCGCCTTCTGATAAGCGGATGTAGCCTTTACCATTTTCAACGACTACCGTACCATCAAAAAAGTTCATTTGTGGCGACCCGATAAAGCCTGCAACAAACAAATTGTTTGGACTATTGTAGAGGTTCTGTGGGGAATCCACCTGTTGGATGATCCCGTCCTTCATGACGACGATACGAGTCCCTAGAGTCATAGCTTCGGTTTGGTCGTGGGTCACGTAAATGATCGTTACCCCTAAACGTTGATGAAGCTTTGAGATTTCCGTTCTCATTTGAACGCGAAGCTTTGCATCTAAGTTAGAAAGAGGCTCGTCCATGAGAAACACTTTCGGTTTACGAACAATGGCTCTGCCCATCGCTACACGCTGACGCTGGCCACCAGATAGGGCTTTTGGCTTCCTATCCAACAGCGAATCCAAGTCGAGGATCTTTGCCGCGTCCCTCACCAACTTGTCAATTTCGTCATTTGGCACCTTTTTAAGCTTCAATCCAAATGCCATGTTGTCGTAAACGGTCATGTGAGGGTAGAGGGCGTAGTTTTGAAACACCATGGCAATATCTCTATCCTTAGGTTCCACGTCATTTACCACTTCTCCATCGATTTCAAGGGTTCCACCAGAAATGGATTCTAATCCCGCAATCATTCTCAAAGTCGTCGATTTTCCACAGCCTGATGGACCAACGAAGATGATAAATTCTTTATCGTCGATGTCGAGGTTGAAGTCGTTCACCGCTTTGAAACCGTTCCCATAGACTTTTTCAATGTTCTTCAGTGTTAATGTAGCCATTTGAGTCTCCCTAAAAGTTATATGTGTTATTCAACAAGTGAATTATATCACCTTTCATTTACTATATCAATAGCTAAATCTTTACATTTACTAAATTTACTGGACGTTTTTCAAATCCTTACTGAATGCTGCTCTTCGTGAAAGAGACGCAATCTCACGCTAGGATTACCTTCTAAATCCTTTAATCATGTCGTTTGTTACGATTATTCCCGATCGGTTCCAGTAGGATAAAGGCAGTGTCTTTTATTGTACTATAGAATGTATTATCTTTTATTTATCATCCTTTAACGCCTGCGTTTAACGCTCTACCTCTCACATCTGTTGATACGAGATTTATTTATCTTCCAAACGCCATTTGCCTTCGATCAAGTAGTTGCCCACCTCCACGCTGTGTACCAGTGCCGAATGGATCAACGGATCGGGAAGTCGCATGGTATAGCGATGCATCTCATAAGTAAAATCACCCGTGTAGTTCACCGCCTCCAATGCCTCCATCACCTCTGACCAATCCGTCAGCCCGCTAAACGGCAACAGATGATCTTCGTCCACACTGATGTAGTCAGAGATATGGGTGGCTTTCAAGCGATCGCCCACGTGTTTTAATTGGGAGGCGATATCTTGTTTCATGATACTCGAGTGCTCTACATCCCAACACACGCCGACGTTATCATAATCCTCGGATAGGGTATCCACTAAGTCCACCAATTGTTCTGCATCCGCGGTGTAGCGATGTTGTGGTGATATGTTTAAATCCCATAGATTTTCAATCGCAATACCGACACCATGGCTTTTTGCCAATTCAATTCGCGGCTTTAAATAGGCCATGGTCTTTTCTTTGGAAGAACGAAGTGGTGTCGCCGATTCGAAATCCGTAGCAGCGTGGATCACCAACCATTTGATCCCCAATATCCCCGACGCGACAATCCCTCTTCGAATCAACTCGTCGAGTGCATCACGATGGGGCAATGTCTCATCACAAAAGTTGTAAAAATGGGAATGACCCTGGGAAAACTCAATACCCCTTTCATCAGCCCTTTCTTTGATCCGCTCAATCCAATCGAGCCAACCCGCCCCTTTGAAGGGCGTATCAAAGACGCTACAGTCATGGAAGTTCATGTCCACCACTCGATATCCTGCGTCGGCACACCGATCGATGGCATCGAGTATGGAAGCTTTCGTGCCGTCTGGTCGATTAAAGTAGATACTGGTCGATGTTGATAATCTCATCACCCCTCCTCTCGCTCCACCGTGACTCCGCAGTACTTGTCGACGATCTCGAGAACGCCTTCCAAGTATTCTCCACGCGAAACGTAGTCTGCAACAGCCTTAACCTCTGGAATCCCATTGCCCACAGATGCGCCGACACCAGCTTCTAGGATCATTTCCATATCGTTTCTATGATCTCCAATCGCCAAGACGTTTTCGATATCCACATCTAACAGATTGGTCAGAAAGCGTAACGCCGAACCCTTTGTCGAATCTTTGTGTACGACTTCCACCGATTTATTGGTATAGCGGGTATAGCCGTAGCTGTCAGGCAAGTCATGACACATCTCTTCGATAATAGCGATGGCACCTTTTCGCACATCGTCCATAATCATCAACTTGTCGATCTCTAGCATCTCCCACTCTTCCTCTGTGAGCAGATGGACATCATGATAGCGATCAAATGTTTTTTGCTGGTGCTCAATCCACGGTGTGATTTTGTGCACCCACTCTTTACCGCGAATACTGTAAACTAAGCTCATTCCCATATCATCCGCTTGTTGAAAGAGAGGCCGCAGACCTTTTACGGGTACGACGTTGCGTTGGAAAATTTCCTGAGCTGTTCTTAGCGTCACACCGTTGCATAGAATATAGGGAATCGTAATACCTAGTTTTTCCACATAAGTATCCGCCATCGCTTCCACCCTTCCCGTAGCTATAGTAAATGCAATCCCTTTTTGTTTTAACGCATCGACCATCTTCACCGCTAGATGTGACAACACCTCATCGTTGCCGATGAGGGTGCCGTCCATATCACAAACCACTAATTTAATCATAGGCTCGCCTACTGATTCGCTTTCACGTAAGCCGCAAGCTTTTCGTTACATTGGGTGACGATGTTGTCTCGGGTCGTGTTTTTATCTTGGTTGCCTGCGCCAAATTCCGCCATATTGTTTTTCACAATTTCGTCGATTTCCCAGTTGATAATGTCAAAAGGTTCTTGAACGTTGACGTTGGAGTTAGCCATTTGGTCGATCGCCACTTTATAATACGGATTGGCGTCGATGTAAGCTTTCATCTCCTCTTGGTCGTAAACCAGTTTGTTGACTGGCAAATAGCCTGTCGCTGTATCAAACGCGATTTGAGCTTCTGGAGATGCGAGGTATTGCATAAAGCTCCAAGAAGCTTTCACTTGCGCATCATCACCTTTATTGAACAACGCCAAACAAGATCCTCCGACGGAAGTACCGCCTTTGTCGTTGGCATCAACTTTGGGCAATGGTGCGGTGCCCCATTCAAATTTATCACCGACGAGATCTTTGATTTTTCCAATTCGCGCCGAGGACATAATCGCCATGCCAAACTGTTCTAGGGAAAACTCTTCGTTGATGTTATCTTCGATTTCTTTGTAGCCGCCGGTTTTAACGACTTTTTCCCACTCGGTTAAGTACTTATCCAGGCTACCGTCTTCTCCAAAAGTGACCTTGGACATCATTCCTGTACGTCCACCTTCATTGTCGCCAAAGAAGTTGTACTCTCCTTGTCCACCGATCCAGTTGGACAATTGGTAGCGGCGCACAGCGACATTTAATCCGTAACGCGTCACATTATCCCCTTCTTTCACCATGATCTTAGAGATGGCATCAGCCATTTCAGCAATGGTCTTTGGTGGATGGTTGGCGTCTAAACCCGCTTCTGCAAACATCTTTTTATTGTAGTACAGCAAAATACTCGATACGTTAAAAGGCATGCAAATTAACTCGTCTTTATAGGAGAACGCTCGTACCGTATGCGCATCGAGATCCTCTTTCTTCACGGTGATGTCCTCGCCTTTACCATACATTTCTTCAACTTTAACCAATTGTTCGTAATTCATCGCCGAAGGGATGCCTGCACCGACGATTTGTGCCACATTGGGGAAATTTTTCGTATCATTGGCTTGTGCCAAAGTTTTAAGCTTTTCGCTCACATCGTCCCCTTGAAACACGCTTTTGACCGTGATGTTCTTTTCTTGTCCCACCGTTTCATTGAACTTTGTGACAAGAGCTTCCATCTGCTCCCCATTGACGCCTGTCATGGTGTGCCAATATTCAATCTGTACCTTTCCATCTTTTGCCGTTTCTGGCGCTTTTTTATCTCCTCCGCCGCCACAAGCGGTCAACATCGGCAGCGTCAATGCTGCCACCAAACCTAAACTCACCCATTTCTTAATACCCATACTATTTCCTCCTTTTTTATCCTTTTACTGCTCCACCCATTAACCCGCCGACGATATTTCGACGGAATATGATAAATATGGCGATGACCGGCAATAACACCAGCATTGCCGCTGCCATAATCGGGCCGTATACCGTACCATCTGGAAAATTCAACATGGTGATCCCCACCTGCACCGTCCTCATCGCCGGGTCGTTTGTTACTAACATCGGCCATAAGTAAGTATTCCACGTTCCGATAAAAGCGGAAATGAACACCGTGGTCAACACCGGTTTGTTTAACGGCATGAGAATCGTGGTGAAAAATCGAAAGTTTCCACACCCATCGATTTCTGAAGCCTCTTTAAGCTCCTTTGAAAAAGACAGGAAATTTTGTCTCAAGATAAAGATATTGAGTGCAGATACCAAAAAGACGATCATCATCCCCAAGTAAGTATTGACCAAACCTAATTTTGCTACAGTTTGATAATTCGTCACGAGGACGATGTCTCCCGGAATCATCACTGTGCCCATGGTGAGAGCAAAGAGAAAGTTCTTCCCTTTAAACTCAAAAAACGAAAAGGCAAAGGCTGCCATACCCGCCGTCAGTACGCGCACCAAGGACGACACCCCTGCCACGACGAGGGAGTTGATCATATAGCGCCCGAGATCCGTAGCTTCGATAGCTTTCTTGAAGTTATCCATAATAATGCTTTTAGGAATGATCGTTGGCGGATTGCTTAAAATTTGATCCGCAGGCATCAGAGAAATAAATGTGGCGTATAGGATAGGAAATATGATGATCATTCCCAAAAGCACAGCAAAAATTTGAAAAGCGACACCGCTTACTTTCTTTATACGTCGTTGACGCAATGATTTTGTATTATTCATCAGTTGTAGTGAACCCCCTTTTTCTCGTAAGAAAAGCTGATCGCCATGGCAACTGCCGTAATCAAAAAGGCAATAATCGCCGCTGCATAAGCGTCATTGTAGTTCAAATTGTTAACCGATTGTTTGTACATAAAAGAAATCATCGTCTCGGTCGAACCTTGAGGACCACCTCCAGTCAAAATGAGGACCAATGCCGACATCATCATACTCCTTGCCAATGAACTACAGACGAGGTAAAAAACCGTAGGCGAGATAATGGGTAAAATGATCTTCGTCGTCTTTTGAAACGTATTCGCCCCATCGATGGCTGCACTCTCCATAAGCTCTTGTGGGATACCTCGAACAGCAGATAACAAAAACAAAAAATTATAGCCGATATTCATCCAGACGGCGATCAAACTCAATGCCACCATCGCAATTTTTTTGTCGTTTAGCCAGTTGAGGTTTGTGTTTAACAAATGGTTCAACACGCCAATCGTCGGGTTGTACATGAGCTGAAAAATCATCGCCGCTACCGACAGGGACACCGCCATGGTGATGGCGTACATCAGCTCGTAGAGTGGCGACATTTTCGTCTTTTGATTCGCCACAATCGCCAACATCAACGCAATCCCTATGGCGACTGGCGATGATAACCCAACGTAAATGAAAGTGTTTTTAATCGACTGAATAAACGCTGGGTTCGATAAGACATTTTGGAAATTCTCTAGTCCCACAAAAGACTTGATGACCCCCATAGAATCTACCGTGAAAAAACTTGAATACACGGTTTTGAAGAACGGATAGTAAGTAAAAGCGATAAAAAATACGATCGCCGGCAACAGATACAAAAACGGCTCAATTGTTTTCATAAGCCCTTTCTTTCTCGTTGTCAAAGTTTGTTGTTTCAAATCATCCTCTCCTTTGTATTTTAGGCATTTGTGTTACATCATCAGTCTCAAATCCCACCCGATTCTCCCATGGCCAATCGAAGGAAAACCTCTTCTTGTACCTTGTATTATACATGATACGTCTTAAAGCCACAATATAACTTTTTTTGCCAACGAATGGTATCAGAATAACATTTCATTGTATGAATCGAGTTAAGGTCATGTAAAGTTTTAGTAAAACCTCAATAGCGTTTCTTGGATAAACTTGAACATTTTTCTTATTTCTCCTATACTTATACAAAAGGAGCGTGCCATGAACATTAATAAACCTCGGAAATTCAACCTCTCACCAAAACCGAAAAAGAATGCCCCCACATTTTTTGAAGGGCTAAACCTTATCGCTCAATGGATAAAACTCAGCTTGTACATGTTTATCACGAGCTTGCCCATCATCACCATCGGAGCAGCGCTCACCGCTGGCCATCGCCTGTGTTTTGATCTGATCGCAGAGGACGAGGACGTCACCTTATCCGCCTACCTGCAGGTTTACAAAGAAAACCTCAAAAAAAGCACCCTATTATGGCTCATTCTATTTGGGCTAGGCGCTCTACTTCTTCTCGATCTGTGGTTGATCCCCAACCTACTTGGTCAGTCAGCAGCCACTACCATCGCCAGATACCTCTTCGCCGTCCTCCTGTTATTGGTGGCTATGACCTACCTCTACACTTTTGCACTTCAAGCCCTCATCGAAAACACCACCCTTTTGACCTTGCGCAATGCCCTATATCTTTCCATACGGTTTTTACCCTACACCGCCCTACTCGCCATAGTCTACAGTGCTCCCATCGCATTTTACATCTTTTTGCCATGGCTTGCCATCCGCTTGATCCCTTTGTTTATTTTACTGATACCAGGCCTAGTGATTTATCTGTGCACAGTGGTTTTAAACAAAGTATTCACCCACTTTGACCTGACCTCTGTCAACCATTAAAGACAAAAAAAAGCGCCCAAACGGATCATCCGATCAGTGTTGGGCATTTTTTGATTCAAGCGGTCTTTTTTGAAGTCACAAAGATGAACTGTAAGAATCTAAACAGGGTATAAAACACTAAAACCGTTGCAATCCCCTCTTCAATTTTTACAATCTGACCTAAGAGGGGGACCGGATTGGTTTTTGCCAACAAGCCGTTCGATAGCTTCAAGGACAAGGCGCTAATCACGAAGGGAAAGGTGAAGGATGCATAGCTGGGCATAAATGGCATCTTCAATAATCTCGGCATTTGGGTAAGTACAAAGAGATACAAAAATTGGGAAAGGATGATCATAAACCATAAAAGGGCTATACTTTCAACGGGTTTTGCATTGACGAAACCCGCAAGACACAAAGCGGCAGGTGCCGTATAAACCGCAAGCAATGGCTTCGTTAATGGTTTTTCTTCGATTTTCATGCTGTAGCGTTTGGTCACGATGGGAAGTAACACGAGTAGGGAAATAAAGGCAAACCAAAAAGCGATTTTGCCAATGGTGAATATTTCATAGGCTCCACAGGTTACTGATGCAACGGCGATGCCACAGTAGACGATAAACCAACTCGGAAAGACTTGTGGCCATTTCAATTTAAGTACAAACGTCGCCGTGAAATAGAGAATCAAGGCGATGTGCAAGCCGACACCGATCAGCCACATGATTTTTCCGATTTGAGGCGAGTAAGGTTTTAGATAAGTCGCCAATAACATCGTAGCCATGGGAAATGTTGCGAACACCGATGCGATAACAGGATTTTTCATCTCCTCTGCTACAACTGGAGCGTGGAGGATTATTTTCAATGCAAGTGCGATGTAAACCACCGCTGCAATTGCACCGATGCCAAGGCGAATTCCGTCGCCGTAGCTTTGCAATAGGTTGCCTAGGGCAGCCAAGCCCAAAACGACCCCCGCGATGGGGGTCGGGATACGTTTGGTGAAAGCGATCATTCTGTCACTTCCAACTTGCCGTCTTCGACCATTTCATTGGCCACCCAGCGCGCGACTCGGCCGGTGATTTCGACACAGTGTCTTTTGCGTTCTGGTGAAGCAAAGTTATCGCCTGCCCACTCTCTGGTGATGACGCGACAACATAGTGACTTGTATTCATCCTTGACGTAGTCGTGAAGGCCTTTTGCCGTCTTAAACATTTTAGGATCCATCGGTTCGCCATGAACGCGACCATAGACGATACCTAATGCCATTTCTCCTCCGGAAACCGCTCCGCACAAACATTGGGCTTTACCCATGCCAATAGGAAAACTAGAAGCCATTTTTACAATGTCTGGGTTGTAAGGTTGACCGAGTGCATCATTAATGGTTTGTAGTACAGCTTCCGAACAGAAGAATTCTCCACGTTAAAAATAACCTTCAGCGGTCTCTTGTATTTGATCCAAATATTGTTCTTTATTCATTCTCGATTCTCCTTGATGTATTGTTTATAACATTTCTAAGAACGCCGCTACTCGCGTATCTAGCTGTCCGACGTCAGATTGTGAATAGTCGGTTTCCAATGCGATGAACGGGATTTCTTTGTCTTTGGTCGCCAAGCGTTTGACGAGTAGACTTTCTACTTGGAATGGTTGACAGGCTTGAAGCTGCATATCCAATACGCCATCAACTTTATATTCATCGATCATGCGCCCTAAAAGCTCCATACGCGATTTGTTCGGAGACATACAAGCACAACCGATGCTTAAGTATTTACGTGCTATCGCTTCGTAGGGATCGTCCAAGGTCTCGTCAACGTTTTTATCTATGGCTTTTGCCCCGCCACAGTTTTCGTAAGCGACTACGATCCCACCGTTGTTCTCCACGGCTTCGATGACTTTCTCAGTAGCTGCGCCTATAGGACAGCCGGTGATCAGAATACGTGGCTTACCCGTAATACGAGGGTTGTTTTCGGCAAGTTTCGCTTTGAAAGCTTCCATTTGCTCTGGAATCGCAGCTTTGTCAAACTCAAATTGAATCCCATTTAGAAAATGCCAGAGTTCATGGCCAGTCATTGGGAGCTCGTCGGCTTTCATCAATTCATAAACGCTCTTAACCGCTGAGCGTTCAGCGTTTTTGAGTTGGATTCCTCTGCGAATATCTTCTTCGGTGATAGTGACGTCAAAGGTTTCTTCCAAAACTTTGATCATTTTCATAATCTCAGCCTTCCACAAGGCCAATCCCTCTTCAGTTGGCGAGTTAGGCAGTTGCATAATATGTACCGGTTTGAATTCTGCCATGTATTCGTACATTTTCTTCTTACCATCACAAGTGGTTTCGCCTACGACAAGGTCGGCAAAGTAGAAGAAGGGGCATTTGTCTGTGACACCAAATCCGTAACTGGATTTGATCAATGGACAGAGGTTCTTTGGCAAATCTTGTTCTGCGCGTTCAATGGTTTCATCCGACGTGGAACAAAGGCTCACCGATGTTGCACCCATTGCCAATGCTAGTTCTTGTGGGAAAAAGGTACAATACACACCGATGACTGGAATATCCTTATCTTTTACTTCTTTAACTTTTAGAAACGCATTACGTCTTCCTTCTGCAAAATCATCAAAAATTTCTGGTAACTCTTTTCTAATATCCATTAAACTCTCCTTTTTAGTTGGTCTACCGCCACCGCTGCTGCCCCTATGGCTCCGGCGTACTTTCCTTTGGGGTGCACATTGACAGGTTTCCCCAATTTTTCGCTGAGCAACTTTACAAATGAAGGATTAACACTCAAGCCCCCGGTCAGAATCAGCGATCCTTGTATACCGTGTCGTCCGGCTAATTGACCAATTCTTGCGATTACTGACTCTACTACTCCAGCTGCGATGTTGTCGCGACTTTCGCCAATTCCCATAAGTCCTATGACTTCGGATTCCGCAAACACGGTGCACATCGCACTAATTTTTGCTGCGGTGCCAACTGTCGCCGCTTCAAACAGTTCTTCTAACGTTAAGCCCATGCGATTTGCCATGACCTCTAGAAATTTTCCCGTTCCAGCGGAGCATTTGTCGTTCATCACAAAATCTGCCACATCGCCGTTTTGTAAGGTGATCACCTTAGTATCCTGTCCCCCCACGTCAATAATAGTCGCATCCTTCTCGTTCATCATCACCTCTGCCCCTTTGGCGTGGCATGTGATTTCTGTCACCTTTTTATTGGCATAAGGAACTGACACCCGACCATAACCTGTAGAAACGACGAAAACCCTTTCCGACGCCATATCAAGCCCGTAATGGGTAGAAAGCCGCTTTTCAACATCAAGGGCTGTCTCCTTGGAATTCCAGCCTGTCGGCAAGACAAATTCGTCTTCGACATCGCCTCTTAAAGCTACCTTGGTCGCCGTTGATCCAATATCGATACCAATCCCTATCACTCAAACACCTCCTTCATTTCATACTGCATTTATTATATCAAGGATCTTCTGCTTCATTCATTGCATGTTAAAATGAAACCGCCGTTTCTATTTGTATTTCAAATAAATATAATATTTAAATCGGATGCTTTCGCATCCGATTCCGTTTAATTATTGAGGACTTCAGTGACGATAGCATTTACCGTCTTACCATCCGTTTGATCTTTGTAAAGGGCCATGACTTCTTTCATCAGCAGACCTTTGCTCTTTGGTGTTTTTTCAATTCCTTTTTCTGCAACAATAGCAGCCACTTTTTCCCTAAGCTCTTCTGCTGTCATTTGTTCGGGCAAATAGGCCTCGATGATTTCTATTTTTCGATTGTTTTCATCGATTAAGTCCTGGCGATCAGCCGGTGTGGTCTCTAGGGCATCTTTGGTTTGTTTTAACTCCCGTCGTACAAAAACCAATGCTTCTTCATCGGTCAAGGTTTTGTTCCCTTCTTTTTCCGCCCAAGAAATGGCGGACATCATCAAGCTTAACACGCCGGTTTTCAGCTTGTCCTTGTCTCTCATCGACTGCATTTTGTCGGCTCTCATCTTGTCTAAAAAACTCATCTCATATCCTTCTTTCTATTCTCTTATTTGTATTACGGTGCGACGATCCCCTTTTGAAAAGCGAATATCGCCAGTTGTGTCCGATCTCTGCAGTAGGTTTTCTGTAAGATCACACTGATTTTGTTTTTCACAGTCCCTTCGGATAGGTAGAGGGTGTTTGCAATATCCTTGTTGGAACAGCCCTGAGCCACCAAATCGATGATGGTCAGCTCCCCATCATTTAGTGCATATTCGGATAAATTCGATCGGACTGGCTGTTTTTGAAATACGAGGTCAGAAACTTTTTTATGAAACACCACCGACCCTTCATATACATTGCAAATCCCATCGATAATCGACTCCGTCGAGCTGTCTTTGAGCAAATAACCCGACGCACCGTAAGACATGGCGCCTTGAATGTAGGCTGTGTCACTAAATGTGGTGAGGATGAGCACTTGGATCGATGGGAAGCTTTCTTTGATCATGCGTGTGCCCTCCACCCCATCGACCTCTGGCATGCGAATATCCATAAGGACCACATCCACCGGATGAGACGCGCAAAATTCATAGGCTTCCCTGCCATTGGCAGACTGTCCTACCACTTCGATATTGCCGTCTTGAGCCAGGAGAAACGCCATCGCCTCTCGAATGAGTTTTTCATCATCGACGACTAGTACTTTGATTTGTCTCATCATGCCTCCTTTGGAAGGGTCACCCTCATCCAGAATCCCTTGCCCGGTGAGGTATTCCAACTCACTTGCCCACCACATTCTCGGACCCGCTCTTCCATGCCCGTCAACCCCATACCGCGATTAATCACCTCAGCGCCCACACCATCGTCTTTCAAGGAGTAAATGAGGCCACTCTCGTCAAAATGAAGATACATATCGATTTTTTTCGCTTTTCCGTGGCGAGCGCTGTTTGACATAAACTCTTGTGATACGCGATACAGCGTTTGCAAAGAGCGGTCCGCCAGAGGGTGGCGCTTCTCTGAATAGCGCAAAGATACGACAATTCCTGTCATTTGCTGAAACTCCTTGGATAACTCATCGATGAGCATTAAAATTTCATAATTCTCGTAGTTTTCAGGTTTCATCGCACGCAATGCACCGCGAATATCCTCAAGACCCAATCTGGAAAACTCACGAAGGTCATGAGCCATCTCTGATGCTTTTTCACCATCAGATTTCGCCATTACGCCAATCGCAGACAGTTGAATGACAATCGTCGATAGACGGTGCCCTACAGTGTCATGGATCTCGCGTGATAGGCGATTTCTTTCCCTGAGAAGGGTTAACTCCCTAACCGATTGTTTTGAGCTTTCCAATTCCTGATTCGATTGGCGTAGGTTTTTAGCATCCGTCGCGTATGCTTTAAGCTCTTTCTCTAGACGATATATCGCCTGTCGTTGATTGCGAAACAGATAAAAAAGGACGGCGATGATCGTGATCATCCACCACTCGGACACCGATATACGCCCTATCCCAAAGAAAAACACTAATGCCAACGGAATCAATAACAACAGAAAGTCGTCAATTTTTTTGCCTCGTTCAAAGATATCCCATACACCAATTAAGAGCCCACACACTGGGTGCACACCATAAGCGTAAATCAAATAACCGTAGAGTCCCCACTCGAGTAGGAGTGATGCTTGCCATAACTTTACAACATGGTGGAGATAAAAATAGCGCCACTGGTTGTTGATCACATAACATAAAACAATGACCATCCTGGTCAGCTGATGGGATGGCATAGCCAATATCCCTTCGAAAATCACCCAGCAGAGCATCGTATAACGCAGAAAGAGCTTACCGAGCATCGCCATTAATCATAACCGCCGTCAGTTGGTTTCAAAGGATTTAAGTCTGCTATCCCAAAAGTCTCGAGAAGATCCTCTAAACCTTCATAGACTTCCTCTCGACTAAAATCGTTGGCTTCGAGTACTGCATCTGGCAGGTCGTTGAGCCTTTCATAAAAGTTTAGTCCCACCCCCAACAGTGACTGAGTCCCCTCTTCGATGCGGTGGTACAATAGATCCTCTGCATCACTTATCCGATTGTCTGCAATTAATAAGACAAGCTCTTCTTCAAGAAGCAATGCTTGCTCATCTTGAAGGAGGATCCCAGAAGATTCGACCATTTTTTCCTTTTTATAAAACAACCCCGCAATCACTCGGATCACGCCTTTGATCTGACGCATGAGATAATCGCTTTCAACCATCATAAAACTCACCTGCCTTTTCTGGGATGTTTAAAAACTAGCCTTTCTTTACGGTTTTGTATTTTGCCAACAGCAGAATAGAAATGAAAGTGCCTGATACGAGGATTACCGCCACCCAGCCCAGGGCGCCGATCGTATCCTCAATGGCCGCATAGTCGCCAATGCGTACCCTGCGATTGATGTCAAAGAATTGAAACACCAGAGCAACAGCGCACACCATAAAACTCCCAATGCTATACCGTTGCTTATTGGCGGTATTGCGCTTCACCCCAATGATAGGAAGCCCCCACGCCATCAACCCGAGAGCTAAACTCGCTATGCTATAAGTCATAGAATTCATCCTCCATTATTTGTCGCTCTTCGATAAACTTTCGTGAAGTTATCTTATCATAGGAGGGCGGTTCTTACAAGAAAACCAACGTTAGACGCCTTGACAGTTAACATTGGTTTTTGCTATAATTATTTTAACGCGTTGAGGGAGAAAAGTATCCATTTAAAGTCTTTAGAGAGGTGCTGTGTGGTGCAAAGCACTGGCGATAAATGGTGAACATACACTCTGGAGCGATTTGTTGAAACCAAGTAGACAACTTCGGGACTTCCCGTTATAGAAGATTAAGAGGATAGAAATATCAATTTAGGTGGTACCGCGAGCAGAGCCTCGTCCTATAGGGACGGGGCTTTTATTTTTTAGGAGGCAAACATGTTTTGGAACAAAGAAGCAGAAACCATAGGTAGAGAAGACCTATTGCAAATTCAATTGGATCGGTTTAAAGAAACCCTCGCCCTCGTTTATGACAACGTCCCCTTTTATAAAAAAACATACGACGATGCAGGCATAGATATCTCTTCTATCACCTCGTTAGAAGCCATTAGAGAGCTGCCCTTCACTGTAAAGTATGACCTAAGGGACAACTACCCTTATGGCCTTTTTGCTGTGCCTTTGGACGATGTGGTGCGCCTACACGTGTCATCTGGC
The DNA here is from genome assembly GCA_964533865.1 of uncultured Peptoniphilaceae bacterium. GTDB lineage: Bacteria > Bacillota > Clostridia > Tissierellales > Peptoniphilaceae > CAZHRC01. The sequence goes on along the minus strand of CAZHRC010000005.1, from coordinate 50,615 downwards.
ACCACCGGCAAACCCACCGTCGTCGGTTATACCCAAAACGACATTGACACCTGGATCGAAATGATGAGCCGCGCCCTCATGGCAGCAGGTTGTGACCATACATCCGTCGTACAAAACGCCCACGGCTACGGATTATTTACTGGAGGGCTCGGCATGCACTACGGTTCTGAAAATATCGGGGCTACCACCATCCCCAGCTCTACCGGCAATACGGCAAAGCAATTGATGCTTATGGAAGACCTTGGCACCACCTTTATGGGCGCTACCCCTTCCTACGCTATCTACTTAGGGGATGAATTACAAAAGCGCGGTATCGACCTCAATCGCTTAAAGCTCAAAAGCGGCGTCTTTGGTGGCGAACCATGGACGGAAGAAATGCGCCAACAAATCCAAGCCAAACTCGGCATCAAAGCACACAACCTCTACGGCCTGTCTGAAATGTACGGCCCATCGGTGGGCATCGAGTGTGAAGAGCAAAACGGCCTTCACATCTGGGAAGATCTCTTCTTCATTGAAATCATAGACCCCGATACCTTAGAACCCGTTCCCGATGGTCAGTACGGCGAACTGGTGCTCACTTCCCTCAAAAAAGAAGCTATGCCCCTAGTGCGCTACCGCACCCGGGACATCACCCGAATCTTGCCCGAACCCTGTCCATGCGGAAGGACTCACCGCCGCATCGAACGCCTACGCGGTCGCACCGACGACATGCTCATCATAAAAGGCGTCAACGTCTTCCCATCCCAAATCGAAGAAGCCCTTCTGAGATGCGAAGGCATCTCCCCTCACTATCTCATCACCGTCCGCCGCGTCAACTCTCTCGATTCCATCGAGGTAGCTTGTGAACTCGACACCACCATGAGCATCGACGACCTTCGAGAAATCAATCGCCTAAGGGACCGAGTCGCCGCCGAAATCCAGTCGGTCACAGGGATTAAAGTGGCCATCTCCCTACGAGAACCTCATTCCCTACCAAGAACCGAAGGTAAATCGAAACGGGTTATAGATGAGCGGTCGTTTGAGTAAAAGGATCCACTGATAACGAAGTCGAAACTTTAAACCTATTACATTTGTTGCTGATCAAAAATATCTCGACGATCACCAGCCTCCTCTTTCCTCGCCTATACCCTTCCCGTGAAGTAAAAAGCAATAAAGAAGTCGGCCCATTCCAATGGAATCGGCCGACTTTTTTAAGGATTCTAAGGAATCGCTTAACCGCTCTTTTATCCTGCAAATCCTAGAAGTTCTGCAGATCATTGATTTGAGACATCAAGCATTCCCTTCGGCATATGGCCAATCCTAGCTCCCTTTCCATATTTTCGCACCGCATAGATAAAGGCATCTAAATTTTCGACAGGTGTTCCTATCGGTATATCGCAACCCGCTTCTATCATATAACCCTTCGGACTGTCCCCAGCCTTACGCATACACTCCTTACATGCGTCGATCACATCTTCGATACTTCCATTTCTAAAAACATCAACTGGCGGAATATTTCCAACTAGAAAGAGTTTATCCCCTAATATGTCTCTTGCTTCACCGATATCTTCACAATTATCAATGCTGAAAGTGCTTATCCCAATATTTTTGAGGTCTAACCACAATTCCTTTGATTTACCACAAATGTGCATAGTGGGTTTATCACCCATTATTTCGGTAGTTCGACGTACCAAATCTGACAAGTAAGGCAATGAAAACTCATCAAATTGCTTTTTGCTCAACATGCTCGTACTGGTCACAGGGTCCGCTATCAATACCGATACGGGACCAAACTCTTCACGGAAAACTTCCAACCACCGGACAGCACTATCTACGCATAACTGAAAAAGTTCACGGAGCTTAGCTGGATTTTTTCTCGTATCTCGAAGCAGATGCTCCACAGGTCGTATTGCAGACGCTGCCGACAGAGGGCCGCAGACCCATGTTGATAGTTCCATGTCCGGGAAATGGTCGATCAATTTTCTAGTGTCGTCGAGTAACGATGATAACACCCCATTTTCTCTGGGATCAGGTATCACCAACTTATTAAAGTTCCCATAGTCCATTAAGACGTACTTCTTGACGTGCTCAATACCTATTTCTGGATATTCGAGTTCTGACCCGAGAGCTTCTCCCAATGTGCGCAGGCCTAGCCCAGTACCAATCCCGTCTACACCATAATCTTCTTTCTTGGCTCGTATGAGTTTAGCCATAACTTCAAAGTCTTCACGAACTTGCTTGGAAGTGTATCCATAAATCGCGGCGAGAGCCTGTTCGATCTCCATTAGGCTATACGGGATACAGTCCACCTCATCACCCGCTAGATAAGCCTTCAACCGCTCACCCGCCGTCATTTCGAATTCTTGATTAGCCATTAACTCTTTTAGTCTAGCATAATCCATACTTTTACATCCCCATTCTTTCTTGTATACCAGTTTAATCATATTAGTTCATCGGCAAAAATTCGCTTCGTCAGCCATTCTTCCCTTGGTTTCGATCTTTTCTCCACCTTCTCTTCCATTGGATCCATTGCTGCTTTCCAATGAAATACCCTCTTCAGTAATATATTTGTAGCTATAATCCCTCATCGATATATTCTGGAAATCTCATCGATTCCATGAGTATTTTTTCGTAATCCTCAATGAGAGCAAGTTCGATGTATTTCATTTTTTTCGCAAGCTTTTCGATTTCTCTCTTCGCCCTTTGAGATAATAAACTCATGTAGGCACCTGTTTTAGAAGAATTTCCCACATAAACCAGTTTTCCTCTACACTCTTCAGGTAGAATGCCAACACCAATCAAAGATTCTTCGGGAAGAAATGCACCAAATTGTCCTGCGATGTAAACCGTTTCGATGTTTGAAAAGGTAATCTCCGCTTGCTTCATCAAAGCGACCAATCCCGAAAGTATCGCTCCTTTAGCCAGTTGAACTTGGCGAATGTCTTTTTGTGTGACAATTAACTTTGGTTCTTCACTTAGAACAAACTCGCGTTTCGACCCATTAAGACGAATCAAAGATTGCCTATAATCGTTTTCGCTAAGCTCTTCTTTTTTAATAAATGCTCCGCTGCTTTTAACAAGACCTTTGTGAAGTAATTCATTTACCGCTGAAAGGATGCCGCTTCCACAAATACCCACCGGCGCTTTACCGTTAATAGTAGTGATTTGTACACCCCGATGAGAAATCCTCACCGCTTCCACTGCCCCTTCGGCGGCTCTCATCCCATGTTCAATATTCATCCCTTCCAAAGCAGGCCCAGCTGCACAGGAACAACAAATAATTTCGCCATCGATGGATAGCGCGATCTCCCCATTAGTTCCAATATCAATAAATAGTGCTGTTTCCCTTCCCTCATGGAATCGGCAAACATAAACCCCTGATACAACGTCTGCTCCGATATACGCAGATACATGAGGCAAACAATAGACTATCGCTCGATTTGCTGTACAGATACCGATATCGGTTGCTTGTACTTCAATAGCATCCACGCTCGTCGTAATATAGGGATATCTTCCTAGCGTTCTTGCATCAAATCCCAACAACATGTGAACCATCGTAGTATTAGCTGAAATGCTAATTCTAGAAATTTCTCCTGGGTGGATGCCTGCCATAGTGCATACCTCTATCAACATTTCATCGATAGAATTGACCAGAATCGTTTGAAGAGCGGTAATACCGGATTCTCCATGAGTGTATTCATGCGTGATTCGTGTAAGTACATCTAATCCATAGACTTTTTGTGCATTAAGCATTGATATGGATTCTAACACCTCTCCAGTGAGTAAAACAACTAGCTCGGCAACTACTGTCGTCGTCCCTATATCCATTGCCACACCATAACCAGACGCTTGCCCATCGATTTCAAAATCAGGTACATGTCCTGACGTCAGAATCTGATGATTGTATTCCTTCGATAGGATCTCAACCTCGATATCGCCAAGCACTTCGTATTGACAAGCTAGGTAAATCTCGCCCTTTTGCCCACTCTCATGGGTTGATCGCGCCATCGATTTTGTACCTTTCAGATCCTCGTCATCCCAAAGGCGCACTTTGCACTTGCCGCAGTTACCCATACCATTGCACGGGTTCTCGATGTACATCTGCGCATCAAGTAACGCGCGAAGAAGCGGTGTTCCGTCTTTTGCCTCTATTACTTTTTCTGTTTTGTGTATTCGAATGGATGCCATTTATCCTTCCTCTAGTTGTTACGTAGGTATCTTCTTTGAATTTTTAGCACTGTCTTTGTTTACGATATCTGTTCTCGTCACATATCAATCTAGCAATCTCTTTGCTACCCTAACAGCCTCAACAGCATTCTCAGAGTAGCCATCTGCTCCGATCATCTCTGCAAATTTAGAAGATACAGGGCCACCACCTACCATTACTATCACATTGTCTCTAATATTCGCTTCTTTGAGCTTTTCAATGACCACCCCCATACCTTCCATCGTTGTTGACATGAGACTTGACATGCAAATCAGCTTTGCATCAATTTCTTTTGCCTTACTCACAAAATCATCTAATGGGACATCCCTTCCCAAATCCACCATTTCAAAACCCGCTGTCTCCATCATGATACGCACTAAATTCTTTCCAATATCATGCGTGTCGCCTTCTACGACTCCGATGACGCCCTTTATTTTCTCCGAATCATCGATTTCAGAAAGATTTTCTTTCATGATATTTAGCCCTTCATAGAGTGCATCTGAACACAATAAAATGTCTGTAACAAAATACTCTTCTTCATCGTAAAGCGCACCCGCTTGATTCATCCCTTTGACAAGCCCCTCCATGATTCCATCATAAGCAGGATAACCGGCTGCAATATATTCTTCTGCAACCACTACCACCTCCTCTTCCTCCATTTCTACGACACATTCTGCCAATCGTTTTAATAATTCCTCTTTACTCCTGACCATAATCCCCCTCCTGCGTTTATACTAAACGCACTTCCTGTATCACTCCATTAGTCATCATACGGTCCACCTCTTTGACACACCCTTGTCCAACGAGTTTCACCTTTCCAATGACCTCTAGTATCGCCTGATCATATCTTAACTTCCCAGAGATCGAATAATCAACAAACTCTGCTTTCCCCGTTCCTATGAGAGCCAAAGTCGTTTTAGGACACAAATGAACAATTGTCTTGTCGCCCAAAATGTTCTCCACTTTCTTCAAAAAACGATATGTGAATTCATCAACCGTTTGCTTCATCATTTTAGGTCCCAAGATATTTACCCCACCAGCTGAATCCGCATAGCTAATGACATCGACCCCGTGTTCTACAGCCTTTTCTATGTAATTCATAATAATCGCTTCAAACTTACTAAACAACGTTTTTATATCATCAGGTTTTCTGCGCATCGCTTTAAAAATCTGAACTGGATCGATGAGAACATTCAGAATAGTGAAAGGACCCGATACTTCCAACACCACCATTTCACCTTGATCTTTGAGCATTTGGCACGCTAACAAAACTTCGCAAATTCTTCCCTCCGAAAAATCTATTTGTTTAAGAGCCATTAATTCCTCAATTGAAGAATAAACATAACTCTTTGCTCGAGGACCTACTTTCTCATTACCGTATTCGACCTCTCCACCAAGGGCCTCTGCCTCTACCGTATGGCAAAACGGAAGCTCACAATAGGCAGCTTTCTTTTGGTCTTTTCTGAACAGAGCGATGCGCATCATGGAATCCGCATTTAAATACGCTTCTGGAAAACGAAGATTTAACCGCTTTTTTACCTCTTCATTAATAACAATAACTTCCTCTAAACTACAATTATAGTCACTAATCACTGCCGCTAGTTCCTCCTTGTTTTCAATCCACCGTTAATATTCGGCGTATTTACGATGATATTTTCGCCATATTTAAAGGATACGCACCGAATTCTCGACATGCTTCAAAATAGTATTCGATATGTTCTCTTGGTGTACCTATAGGCACTTGACAGCCCGTGCTAATGATATAGCCCTTTGGAGAATTATGTCCTTTAAGGATGCAGGATTTTACAGCATCCCTGATCGTTTGTCTATCACCGAGTTTCATGACATCCACCGGTGGGACATTTCCAACAATAATTACATCGTTTCCCATAACTTCTTTTGCCTCTTGAAGATCTTCAACATTGTCAATGCTAAAACTTGAAATCCCAGTTTCAACAATATCTTTCCAAATGCCTGCACTCCTTCCACAGATATGTGTCGATGGCTTTTTCCCAGTTACCTTAATAATATGATGTACCATGTTAGTAAAATAAGGCAACGAAAACTCTAGGAATTGTCTTCTCCCAAGTAGATCAGTTGATGTCACAGGATCCGATATGGAAACGCTTGTAATATCTCTATTTACGAGTTCGTCAATGTATCGCTTGTTTGATTCCACCACTATCTCCAGCATGGTCTTGATCTCATCCGGGAATTTTCTAGTCCATTTCAAAAAATTCTCCGCCCCACAAATACCAACGGCTACGGAAACAGGGCCAGCAATTGCCCCGGATACTCCCACTTCATGACCTACTCGATACTTTAATTTAACTAGACCCTCTAAAATAATGGGAAGCCTTCCATCTTTAATCGGATTGGTTGGTGATAGCTTTAAAAGATCTTCCGGTTTTTGCACGATGGGTTTGGAAACTAAAGGGATAGAACCATCTCTGTATTCAAGCACTGACCCCATAGCTTCAGCAATCCCCCTTAACGTTAAAGAGATGCCGACACCATCAGGTTTAAACATCTCATACGTTTTTGCCTCTACGTCAGCCATCACATCAGAATCAAAACTATATTCTTTTACACTATAGCCGTGTAGTGACACAGCCGACTCCCCTAAAGAAACTAGCGTTGGTATCCTATCGACCGGTTCGCCTTTAACAAAGGCAGCCATTCGTTCAATTGAAGTCATTTCTTGTGTATTCATGATTCACGCCCTTCAATTCGCTATTCAAGCAGCAGCATATACACTCCTGCCTAGCTGTGTTGTTATCACTTAAGGTGACTTGTCTTTAGAACAATGGGTTCACTTGCCCTTTGCTTTCTTTTTCTAAGTACATCTTAACTTCATCACTTTTTAGCGCTTTAAATATCTCCACAGACAGCGGTGTATCTTCATTACCTTTCTTAGTCACCAACACAAGCGCGCTTTCAATCGGCGAAATCGTCGCCAATGCCTCTTCTGCTGATCCACCATTCGCTACCCACCTAGTTACATCAACACAGGCTAAATCAACATCCTCTATAGCACTAACCGTCATCGTCCCTTCCATCTCGATAAATTGAAGATCGTATTTATTCTCCGATAGATCCTGAACGGTAGGAAATTCGATTCCCTCTTTAATCTTGATTAAACCCGCTTCCTCAAGCATGGTAAGATTGGTTCTTCTATTTGCGTTGTCATTTGGTATAGCAACCACCATACCTTTTTCTACGTTTTGTAGATCTGTTATTTTCTTAGAAAATAAACCATAAATGACGCTATAAATTCCATCCCCTACTTCAACCAATTCCGTCTTTTTTGATTCATTATACGCCTTCATAAATGGAAGGTGTTGATAGAAGTTATAGTCGATACTTCCATCATTTAAAGCAGCATTGGGTGCATTAAAATCAGAGAAAAGTGTAACCTCCACTTGATATCCTTTTTCTTCAAGAACTTCCTTAGCTACATTAAAAACATCGCCTGTAAGAGCTCCCGAAACGCAACCTACTTTTATTGGTTGAGATTTATCTATCTCATCAATCTTGGTTTCAATGACTGATGTCTCACTTGATTTTGTTTCACCACTCGCATTTCGATTTCCACACCCAGATATTAGAAAAAGCATCACACCAACAAGGATCCATACACTAATTTTCTTTCGTTCCATCTTCTACTCCTCCTTAACTCTTCACATCATTGACTAATCTCAATCACAGTTCAAATACATCCTTCGATCTTTCCTGTGGAACAAAAAAGGCCGATTATCTATAACAAACCAACGCTCTACACTCTCAGATCCAAAAATCGTCTCTCTTACAATTGTGAAAACTCACAGAAATTGAGAATATGTTATCTACTAAACGAGATCAATAAACCATAACCTCTATGGTGATACTTGCAAGCCCAATAACATCACCATAGAGATATACTTCTACTGACTTCTACTTCGCATACTACCAATTTAGCCAGACATTTTTAAATTCACTAAAAAGTAGGAACTCCGACCCCTTTATATTTATCTCCTAAATAGGATTTGACTTCTGGACTAGTGAGTGCGGATTGGATGACTTTTGCCGTTTCTGAATCTTCAAGACCTTTCCTAGTCACTAGATACAAGGTACTATCATCATCTAAATCACTTAGTAGCGCTGTTTCAGGATCTCCCCCTTTCGCTTTCCATTGACTACAGCTGATGCAACCCAAATCGACATCTGACATCGCAGATGCTATCAATGTCTCTTCAAGTTCTATAAACTTGAGGTTTTTAGGATTTTCGACAATATCAGAAAGCATGGGCATTTCTACGCCCTCTCTAAGTTTAATAAGCCCTGCTTTTTCGAGCATACCAAGACTTATCCTTCGATTAGAGTTGTCATTCTGTATCGCAACCGTCATGCCTTCTGATACCTCCTCGATACTTTTCAATTTATCAGAAAATACTCCGTATGCAATTTTATATACTCCTCCACCTACAGTCACCAGATCTGTTCCATTTGATTCATTATAGGCCTTTAAAAACGGTTCATGTTGATAAAAATTGAAATCAAGACTCTTGTCTGCAACTGCCATATTCGGTGAATTGAAGTCTGTGTACACCGATTCTTTAACGGTGTAGCCTTGTTTTTCCAGAACTTCCTTTGCTATACTAAACACATCCGTTGTAGAAGTTCCAGATACGATAGCTATCTCTAGCGGTATCGATTTGTCTAGAACAGCATCCTTCGTCTCCACATCTCCGCTTTTACCACAAGCCGTTAACATCAAGACCAAAGCTATTAACAAAACACCTATTATCTTTTTCATCGATTTGACCTCCGTTATTGTACTGGATAAGCTATACCCTTGAAGTTCTCCTCTAAAAATTTCTTCGCTTCCGGACTAGTTAGTGCGTTTTGTAAAACATTGGCAGCCTCTGAATTTTCGTTACCTTTTTTCGTCACGAGAGTTAGGGTACTTTCTTTTTGAACCTCTATCCATAGCGCCTCATCTGGATCTCTTCCGCTATCAACCCATCTCCCAACACCAAGACAACCGATATCCACATCCTTCATCGCACCAGCGATGAGAGTTTCTTCCATTTCAATAAATTTTAGATTTTTCGAATTTTCTGCAATATCGAGAAGGGTTGGTATTTCTACTCCTTCTTTGAGCTTAATCAATCCAATTTTCTCTAACATGAGCAAGCTATTGCGACGGTTTGAACTGTCATTTTGAATCGCCACAGTCATTCCATCTGTAACTTCTTCAACCTTCTTTACTTTATCGGAGAATACACCGTATGCGATATCATATACGCCTTTTCCTACTGGAACCATGTCCGTCCCATTTGATTCATTGAAAGCCTCTAGAAAGGGAACATGTTGGTAGAAGTTAAAATCAATACTACCTTCAGACAATGCGGTGTTCGGCGCATTGAAATCATTATAGTTCGAAATCTCGATCGTATAGCCATCCTTCTCTAGTAAATCTTTTGTAAAAGTAAGTAAATCGCCTGATGTCGATCCCGGAACAATGCCGACTTTAATCGGTTTAGATTTATCAAAGCCAGCCTTTTCACTCTCTTTGCTCTGACTTCCACAAGATGCTAATAACAGCATCAATACAATTAATAGAATACTCCTTTTTGTTTTCATCGTTTTCTCCTTTAATAAATTATTTTTTCGTAAATTTACCTAAAATAATACTCCTCCCTTAGAGTAAAGCTTGTTCTGATGCCAACTCTAAAGAGGTAACTAATCAACCCCCTATCATCACTTGATCACCTCCACCCAAAGGTTATTGAATCAACGTGAAAAGTAAAGATCACTTCTTGGTTCTTTTCGTGATATCCTCCACATCAAATCTCTCAAAATTATTTTAATCGGATATAGATTTTATCTCCGATGAATTGAATGATCTGAACGATAATAACCAATATTACTACTGTCCCATACATGACCTGATCGTTAAAATTTTGGTATCCATAGGTCATTGCAACGGATCCTAGGCCACCTGCTCCTATAGCTCCGGCCATAGCCGAAGAACCCAAAACCGCAATCACCGAAAGAGTTATACTTTGTACCAACGCTGGAACAGATTCTTTTACGACTACTTTTTGGATGATTTGTAGATCTGTTAATCCAAATGATTTAGCTGCTTCTATGAGGCTTTTGCTCACACCCTTAAAGCTATTATCAAATAATCGCGCCATAAACGGTGCTGATGCAAAAGTGAGTGGGACAACAGCAGCGTTTGTACCTACTGAGCTACCAGCTATTAATCGTGTTAAAGGAATAATAGAGACCATTAATATTATAAACGGAAATGAACGAATTACATTAATAATGGTATCCAAGGTCTTATGAAGGACTTTATTTGGACGTAGCCCATCGTCAGAGGAAATGAAAACAAATATCGCTAGAAAAAAACCGATGATACTTGCAAAAAGTGTGGTTAAGGCGACCATCAAAAAAGTTTGACCAACTGCGGGCCATACAATTTTAGTAACCATCGTTTGAAAATCAAAATTCATCTCATCACCCGATATTTTATCCCTTTCACATCTAAAAAATTCTCCATCGCTTCAATATCTTCTCCATCTGGAATATTCAAAATGACTATCCCAATAATGCTATCCTTGAATTTGTTCATCCCTCCCCAAATGTAGGAATACCGGATTCCCGTTTCAATTGCGAGCTCTGATAGTAAATCAGCTTCATCCCGATTTCGGTCAAACCTGATTTTCACGTTATAGCCTGATTTGGGAAGGATTTTCTCGTAGTTTTCACCTAGAAGGTTTTTTAAACTATCTGGATAGTCTAAAAAAATATCGGATACCTCGCCATCGACTTTCAAGACACCTTGTTCTAGAATTGCTATCTTATCGCAAACCTGTTTTACAACATCCATTTGGTGGGCGACCACTACCATAGTAATCCCCACTCGATCATTTATTTCTTTTAGTATTTCCAATATCGTTTTTGCTGTATTGGGGTCGAGAGCGGATGTTGCCTCGTCGCATAACAGCATCTTTGGTTTCATAGCGATTGCTCTAGCAATTGCCACTCTCTGTTTTTGTCCACCACTAAGCTCTCTAGGTTTTGATTCTACCTTATCACTTAGTCCGACGAGTTCTATGACTTCCTTTGCCCTTTTGTCAATAGCGCTACTTTTATATCCCCAACATTGCATCGGCATAGCAATGTTTTCATAGACACTCATTCTCTCCAATAAAGAAAAATCTTGGAAAATCATTCCAATCTCTTTTCGTAATTCTCGTATACCTTCCGCACTTAAATCTTTTATTTCTACCCCGTCCACAATTAAGCTTCCTGAGTCATAAGTCGCAAGACCGTTGATGCACCGTAGCAAGGTAGATTTCCCAGCGCCACTTGATCCGACTAATCCATAAATTTCGCCATCTTGGATGTTAACAGATATGCCTGAGAGCACCTGTAAATCTCCAAACGACTTAGTGATATCTGTCATTTTTATCATTAAACCCCTCCTTCGCATTTCAATAAATCAGGTACCCTTTGAAGATAGTAACGGGAGTCATTAATCACAACGATGCTTTTAAGGACTTTTAGAATCTATGGTTAACACCATCCCTAGCCCTTGCCATGCTCAACGTTGGTTTCACTTCAGAAATAATGGGAAACTCAACGTTTCCCAAAATCGAGCTCAATATTAACTATAAAGATGAAGTCACTTTATACTCTACCTATCACCTTTCTTGCCTTGTCCAACTTCAGCTCTCACCCATTCTCCGCCACATAACGCACCACATACCCCTCCACCGTCACCTCTACGACTTGTTCCACTTCGTCTGGGACCTCTTCAACGTGGAGAAAGGTGGTGCCTTCAAAGCGGACGCAACTGCCACAGCTGCTACTGAGGTCTCTGGGAACGGGCATGATTTTAGCGGTCATGCCCTTTTGTTCACAGAGCCTTTTAAAACGGATCGCTCCAAAGTGAGAGTAGAACGTTGCGATGAAGATCATTATTTCGTCATTTTAAGGGTGTATTCCCCGTTGACTTCTGTGGTGACAACCTTGTAGCCAGCGTTTTCTGCAAAACGCGTGACATTTTCTTTGGCGTTAGGGCTGTTGACCACCATTTCGTAAGCTTTTTCTTTTGAGGTCATGGCTTTTTTGATCATGATGACCGGTTCTGGGCAAGAAAGCCCTCTTGCATCTAAACGTGTCATGTTCCCTGTCCTTTCTAAGCGTTTTCTTTTCTGTACGTGTTGAAGTATGCGATGACTGCAATGACGACAAATCCGATGATGACGGCAATCTTACCGTTCATGGTCGGGCCTTCACCGCTAGACGCCAAGCCAAAATTATGAGCAAATGCGGCGCCAATCATCAGTCCGACAACGGTAATGACGCTGTCTGTGTTGCCTTCTCCTGAGAGGACCAATTGACGCAATGGACAACCGCCGAGGAGTACGCAACCAAAACCTGCCAATGCCATGCCTAAAAAGTTCCATAAACCGTCGGTGTGCGCCACTGGTTGACCTTCCATCCCTAATTTAAAGAAGGATCCTACGCCCATATTGGTCAAGATGATATTACTTACGAGGGCACTGGCGAAGATAGCAATAAAGCCAGCCAAGAGTTTCCATTCTTTAAATAGAACGACGTCGCGGATTCCTCCGACCATGCACATCCTGGTGCGTTGAGCCAGTGCACCTACGATAAGTCCTGCGGCTAAACTGATGTAGATCGGTGCGTGTTTTGCACCTGGTCCTCCACCGGCTTCAGTAAATTTAATGAAAGCGGGCGCTGCGATCAGCAGTGCCAAGAAAGCGAGTTGGACCATTGGAAAAATCTTGCCTTCAAGTTTTGGCAGACTGTAGGTTCTCTTTAAGGAGTAACCGCGATTTAAAAAGAATACCCCTACGAGAATCCCTGCTGTAAAACCGACCAAGCCAAAGATGGCATTTAAGTCACCACCAGCTAAACGCAGGATAGTTCGGAAAGGACAGCCTAAGAACATCAAGCAACCGATCATGACAAAAAAGCCGAGAATGAACCGCGTCATCGGCGAACTCCCGCCTTTGGGTTCGAATTCTTTTGTCGCCAATGCAACGATGAAACTTCCAAGGACGAGTCCGATGATCTCTGGTCTTATGTACTGAACCGCTGCGGCTGAGTGTAGACCTAGAGCGCCTGAGGAGTCACGTAGGAAACACGCAATACAGTAACCCATATTTGCCGGGTTGCCGAATACGACGAGTAAAGAAGCGATGATTCCAATGACGACACCCGCTACGACAATGATTTTCTTTTCATTTTTTTGTGCCATTTTTCTACCTCTCTTTCATAGTGGATTAAGTTCAGTATTACATAGAAACAGCTGTTTCAGGAAAACGGTTTATTCATATTTTCTTCTAATTTATTTGTGATTATAATATATCTTCTTCAGCCCTCTATCAGACTGGGGATCTCTACATGATTTGTCTTAAAGTTTATTTTGGGTTCTTGACGATTACATGTTATGATGATGGAAAATAAGAAAGGTGGGTTGACACATGGATGGAGTATATCTTGATAACGCGAGCACTTCCTTTCCCAAGCCCAAATCCATGGCTGACGCCATGTACCATTACATGACCGCAACAGGCACCAATATTAATCGCGGTGGGTACGAATCTGCTTATGATGTGGAGGAACGGGTCTATGAGACACGAGAATTACTCTGCAATCTTTTCAATGGGGAGGATTGTAAAAATGTAATATTTACCAAAAATATCACCGAAAGTCTCAACGTGATCCTAAAGGGTTTTCTAAAGTCTGGAGACCATGTGATCCTCTCATCCATGGAACATAATGCAGTGATGCGCCCGATGCGTCAATTGGAAGCTCGGGGCGTCTCATTCTCACGAGTTCTCTGCGACGAAACGGGTGCCTTAGACCCCTGTCAGCTCCCCAAAGCCATACGTGAAAACACGGTTGCCGTCGTCATGCTCCACGCCAGCAACGTCTGCGGCACTGTAATGCCACTTCTCGAAGTCGGCAGCTTTTGTAACGCAAATAACTTGAAGTTCATCGTCGATAGCGCCCAAACCGCTGGCGTTTGTCCCATCGATATGAAAGCGATGCACATTGACGCCCTCGCATTCACAGGACACAAAGGCCTTCTCGGCCCCCAGGGCATCGGAGGTTTCTTGCTTACAGAGGAAATGGTCCACCTTATCGAACCCCTTCTTTCCGGGGGCACGGGAAGCATCAGCCACACCGAAGACATTCCCACCTTTATGCCAGACCGTTTTGAACCCGGCACCTTGAACCTCCCGGGGATCATCGGTCTGAGAGAAAGTTTACTGTGGCTCAACACCACCGGCATCAAAAAAATTCACGACCATGAATTGACTTTAACAGACCGATTTCTCCGCGGCCTTCTCCCATTGGAGCGAGACGGAAAGCTCCGCATCGTCGGCAAGAAAGACACGACCGAACGGATCGGTGTCATATCCATACAAACCGCCGACCTTGCACAAATCGCCTACGATCTCGACGACCACTACGGCATTATGACTCGAGTGGGACTTCACTGCTCCCCTTCTGCGCACCAAACGTTAAGTACCTACCCCGCTGGGACTCTCCGTTTTTCTTTTGGCTGGTGGAACACCCCCGATGAGGTCGATCGCACTTTAACAGCCCTTCAAGCATTACTCGAGTTCCTGTGATCTGCTTTTCTATCAATTTTATTTGACAATCCTTCAACTCATGCATATAATAAAAGTAATTTATTGCGATGAATGAGAAAAGTACTCGATGACAGCGTTGAAGAGAGCGGGTGGTTGGTGAAAATCCGCACAAAGTTTTCGAAGAAGTTCGCTCAGGAGCAATTTGCTTAAATTGAAGTAGGCAAATCGGCATCCCCGTTATCGGATCAAAGACTTGATAGAGTCTGGAGTGGATTGCATACGCAATCAATTTAGGTGGTAACGCGAGAACCCTCGTCCTAATCGGACGAGGGTATTTTTTATTTAGGAGGCAATCATATGTACTGGAACAACGCTTACGAACGGATGGATCGGGACACGTTAAAAGTCCTTCAACAAGAAAAACTCAAATCCCTCATCAACCGTGTCTTTCACAATGTCCCCCACTACAAAAACGCCCTACAAGAGCGCGGTATTTCGCCAAACGACATTCGCAGTTTAGAGGATATTAAACACCTCCCCTTCACCGTCAAAACCGATTTGAGAGACAACTACCCCTATGGGCTCTACGCGGAACCTTTAAAGCACATTATTCGCCACCACGCTTCCTCTGGCACCACCGGTAAGCCAACGGTTGTCGGCTACACGCGAAACGATTTAACCTTGTGGCAAGAAATGGTGGCGAGGAGTCTCGTCGCCGCTGGCGCCAATGCGGATTCCATCATCCAAAACGCCTATGGCTACGGGTTATTTACCGGTGGACTCGGCATCCACGACGGCGCCCAAAACCTCGGCGCGTCAGTGATCCCCATCTCCGGAGGAAACACTGAAAAACAGCTGATGATGATGGAGGACATGGGCACCACCATGCTCACTTGCACGCCTTCCTACGCCAATTTCCTCGGCGATAAGATTAAAGAGTACGGCATCGATCGCAACCGTTTCAAGCTCAAAACCGGAGTATTTGGCGGCGAGCCTTGGACCGACGAATTGCGTAAAGAGCTGGAGGAAAAACTCCAAATCGAAGCTTTCGACATCTACGGCCTCTCCGAAATCTACGGACCAGGCGTCGGCATCGAATGTGCTCAACACGATGGCCTCCACATCTGGGAGGACCACTTCTATCTGGAAATCATCGACCCCAACACCTTGGAAGTGCTGCCTGTTGGCGCTGAAGGGGAATTGGTCATCACCACCCTCTCAAAAGAAGGGATGCCACTTCTTCGCTACCGCACCAGAGACATCACCCATATTATCGAAGAACCGTGCCCTTGTGGCCGCACCCATCGGCGCATCGCAAGACTTTCCGGTCGTACAGATGACATGCTCATCATCCGCGGCGTCAACGTCTTCCCGACTCAGATCGAATCTGCCCTTCTGTCAGTGGCAGAAGTGGCGCCATACTATCAATTGGTAGTCAAACGAGACGGCGTCTTAGACACCCTAGACGTTCACGTTGAACTCGCTGAAGGCATAGCTATCGAACAAATCCGACAAGTTGAAGATATCCGCGCAAAAATCAAAGAAAAAATCGCCTCAACGACAGGGATTCGTGCTAAAATAGTAATAGCAGAACCTCGTTCTCTGCCTCGAACAGAGGGCAAGAGCGTTCGCGTCATCGATCAACGATAACAAGGAGGTATGACATGATCCGACAACTATCTATATTTGTTCAAAACGAAGAAGGTAGGCTTTCCAACCTACTCAAAGTCCTCAAAGATGAAGACATCAATATTCGCACATTGACCATCGTCGACACCTACGACTACGGCATTGTACGCCTCATCCTTGAAGACGTGGATAAAGCCATCGAAAAGCTAAAAGAAAAAGGTATTATGGTCAACGAGACCAAAGTCTTTGCCGCAGAAATCCCCGACACCCCCGGTGGCATGTACCAATTTATCAACAGCATATCCAAAGCGGGCATCAATGTGGAATACGTCTACTCCTACAGCCAAAAGAACACCAAGAATGCGGTCATCGTCTTTAAAATCAACGAGATACACCAAGACGCTATTTGCGAAGTGTTGAAAGACAGCGACATCATCGAACTTCTCACCCACGAGCAGCTGATGAAGGTCTAAGACTTGTGAACCAAGTTTCTTCCCCCTTTAACACCCTGTTCGTTACACTCTATCCCAAGGACCGATGGTACGACCCCGTGATTGAGGCTGTAAAACTTTTGGCTATGGCAACCATGGCCATCGACCACATCGGATACGCTTTTTTTCCCACTCAGTTATGGCTGAGGGCTATCGGTCGCATCGCCTTTCCCTTTTACACCTTTCTTGCGGTTCGCGGAGCCCAAAACTCAAGAGATTTTAAACGCTATGTCCTTCGGCTCCTCGCTTTAGCCCTTATTACCGAAATGCCCCACGGGCTTTTTATCGGCAACTGGCATCGACTCAACACCGTGTTTACCTTATTGTTGGTCACACTAGCCGCAAAAGACCCGAGATACATTGTGCCAGCGGGCATCCTTAGTTATTTCCTCCCAGTAGAGTACGGCCTATACGGCTATATCCTCGGACTATCTTTTATATTGTTTCGAGAGGGGTACTGGAAGTGGTTATCTACCGCAGCGGTATGTCTGGCAACGGTTTGGGCCTACACCTTTGGTGGACAACACAGGGTACAGCTCTACGCTATGGCGACGCCACTCCTGTTGATGGCACTCTACGCCACAAAAGCCACCCTCCCCTTTACCTTGCCTCAGTGGATTTACCGCACCTTTTACCCTGTGCATTTATTAGTCCTTTGGCTGATTAAGGTATTGTCTACAACAGCACTATAACGTCCCTTGACATGAGAGCCTCTAGAGTCACATAGCGGTACTAAACCAGGGATCCGACACATCATACGCTCTACTATGCGCTATTCGATTTTCCCATTAAAAAAGCTCCTGCGATCGCAAGAGCTTTTTTGTGCGTTGATTAATAAAAAAGATGTTCCAATATTCGATAAGGTATGGCATTTTCTCCACCCATCACATAACGGGTTTTCACCGTGGGTTGGGTGAGATAAGCAGCGTTATCTGCGGTGAAGGTCTCAGTACTCGCTAGCACCACCGGCGCTTTTAGAGATCCTGCAATCGGACCAGCAGAGAGTGCGTCGATTATGGTGATCCCATTGGCGATCACTGCGGTTTCTGGCTTCGGAAAGTACTGTTTGTTGATAGCGTTGCTCGTTGCATAACGATCCGCCCCCCACAAACGCTTCACAGCGATTCCAAGGCTAGAGAGTTCTTTTTCCAATTTCTCTGAAATCACAGCACTCCCACCAACCACCGTCACCGATTGGATGCCTTTACCTTTGATCAGCTCGATAGTACCTTTGGACAGTTTGCCGCCATCTGTGGATAGGATTGGAGTTGAGTCTCTGGTCGCTACAGGAGTGATGCTCACCGCATCAGCATCGCGGTAGCCATTGACTAAAAACGCGGCTTTTCCGCTTGTCGTAGCCAATACGGTGTTGGCGATGGCATTAGCGGTTTCGTACCGATTTTCACCAAAAATCCGAGTAGGGGAAATATTGGTCCCATGAGCTATTTGATTCGCGACCTTATCGCTGACAGCTTGTGCACCGCCGATGATGACAATCTTCGACGGGCTTAGGCGTTGGATCTCTGCTAACGTTCTCGGATCAAGGGTTGATCCTGTAAGCAACAACGGCCCTTTTTGCAAATTGGTCAGAGGCCCCATCGCCAAAGCGTCGGCATTTTTATCGCCGCTGGCGACGTAAACAGTCGATGCCCCGTTGGGATAGAATTTTTTGCTGATCTCTACCGCTGTGGTGTATCGGTTGTCCCCGGAGATGCGACTAGCGTATCGAGCGACGGTCGCTTTGCGCACTGCACCATAGGCGTTGACCACACCGTGTCCATAGGCGTTATTAGGCGATGCCGCGTAAGTGCCATCCGTTACAGGTTGTGCCGTATCGAGCAGAATTTGTTTGATTTCAAGAGCACTCAATGTCGGATTTGCCGACTTGACCAGAGCTGCTACACCAGTAACATGAGCCGCCGCTAAAGATGTGCCTTCTAAATTATAGGTGTAACCCCCAGGGTATGCGGTGCGGGTACCCATACCTGGTGCCACCAAATCCGGTTTCACCATGTTTTTTCCATCGACAATCGAAGGACCTCGCTTTGAAAAACGGGCAATCTGATTGTTTTTGTCCACAGCCCCTACTGCCAAAGTATCCGGCAAATGTGCTGGGTTCTCAATCGATCCTTCTGTTGCACCGTGTTTGCTGTTTCCCGCTGCAAAGACCGGTAAAATATCAGCTGCTTTCCATGCAGCGATTAGACCATCAAAGAGTTTTTCGTTTTTTATTAAAGAACCCCACGAGTTGTTGATAATATCGGGAGCTAACGCCGGATCGCCATTTGGCGCCAACATCCACTCACCAGCTATAATGATGTTCTCATTGGTCGCCGTGGTCACATCAAATGCGCGTACAGCGATCCATTTCGCCCCTGGCGCCACGCCGACAGCATTGCCACCATCTCTTTCTCTCCCCACAGATACCCCAGCTATTGCCGTCCCGTGGTTAGAAGTATCGACAGGATAAGATGAGTGACCCACCAGATCCATCCAGTTTCCCGCTGTGGATACTGCTCCTGTGGCGCTATTATAGCCTCTAAAGCTATGTTGCAACCCCGGGTGAGTCCAGTCCACCCCGGAGTCAATAAATCCGATGACCGCATTTTCGCCGTAGACCTCTAGCTCATCCCACACTCGACTGACCTTCGTTTGGGGCATTTCCCAGCCAAAGTCTTTTGTCGGCGGTACTTTCGAACCTTCTGTTTTCAAACTGACTTTATCGTTAAGCGCAATAGAGACCACCTCGGGAAACTCTGCTAACTTTCGAATCACATCGTCCTCAGCCTCGACTGCTAGTGCATTAATAATGAAAAATTGCGTGAATTCCTTTACGCGACCACTTTCCTTTTCCTGTTCCAAATAGTCTACGAGTCGCGACTGGGCAGTATTGGAAATGGACTTCATCTCATCGATGACAGCTGTTCTCGCGTTGAGTTGTTGTTCCTGAGCAGATTTTCCTATGCGATTGTCTTCAGAAACCGCCTCGAGATTGTCATATGCCTCTAAATAGACAAGAACCCTCGTCGTCCCAGTAGTCTGTTCGAGTCGACGCTCCAACCCCGCTGTCATTTTCTCCTGTGCGTACACAGTTGTAGAAAACAACGGTAACATCAACAGAATCGACAATAACCCTGCTAGTATCTTTCTTCTCATTCAGTCCTCCCTTATTAAACCATATGTCTTATTATAGCATAGAACTCAGTGAAATATCCTTCATCCTCTAAATTCCGCTCCCAACATATGGCTTGTTTTTCTGGAAAACCCCTAGTTATGGTCGAAAGTTACAAAAACGTTACAATTTACGCGATGTTGAAACTTTGCCATTCCAATTGTTTTCATATTTTTCTTTTTTCGTTCTTTTCGACGATTTTTTTGACTTCTGTCACTAAACTTCATAAAATAGAACCAATGTTCAAACTCATTACACTGGAGGTTATATGAAGTCTTACTCTTTAAAACGGTCGTTAGTCATCTTGGCTACGGTCACTGCCCTATCATCCATTGTCACAGGATTCTCCCATGCGGTACGACCTAGAGAGATCACCGTCGAGGTAGACGCTCAGTCCATCACCGCACAGACGACAGCATCAACGGTTGGGGATGCACTCGGCGAACTGGAAATCGTCCTGCCTGAAGGCTCTACCGTCAACTTAGACGCAGCCGCACCGATCACCGATGCGCTACACATTTCAATTGTCACCAACAAAACCATTACGATAAACGACGGCGGCGTCGCTTCCACAGTCGATACTGCAACGGTTCAATCTGTAGGTGAGTTTTTAAACGCCCAAAACATCGTCTTGAATCCTCAAGATACGGTTTCTGAACCCCTTGATGCATCCATCGCAAACGGCATGGTTCTCACCATCGATCGCTACACCACAAAACTGGACTACGCGACGGAAGAAATTCCCTTCGAAGAGGTCAAAAAAGACTCTGAAGACCACACCATCGGCGAAACCGTCGTCGAACAAGAAGGGCAACTCGGCGTGCGTACGCGCACTTACGAAGTTCTCTTCAAAAACGGCGAACGCCAAAGTCACTCTTTGATCAAAGAAGATGTGACCCAAGAGCCAATAAACCAAGTCGTACTCGTCGGCACGAAAGAGCCAGAAATCCAAGGGACTTTCGACTACGAAGGGACCACCCCTTCATCCCTAAGCGGTACCACCATCACAATGGAAGCCACCGCATACGACCCTTCCGTCGGTGACACCACAGCCAGTGGCTTGCCAGCAGCCGTAGGCAGAGTGGCTGTCGATCCTACCGTCATCCCACTGGGCACCCAACTCTACATTGAGGGATACGGGTACGCTGTCGCCGCCGACACTGGAGGCGCGATAAAAGGCTACAAAATCGACTTATTCTTCAACACCTACGAAGAAACCGTAGTATTTGGCCGAAGAAATATTCAAGTCACAATTTTAGATTAGAAAAACGCCTCAAAACCTTCGGGCTTTGAGGTGTTTTATTGTGTCTTTATTTAGGGGGTGGGGTGATTGTCGATGAAAGGGTTTTAAAATTATCCTTTGACTTTATCTTTTACGCTGTCGCTCATAACCTTCATCCTCGAGGGAGGCGGGTCAGCACGCTCTTCGTCGACTCGGAGGAAGGGTTTTGACCTTACCTCTTGATTTTGACACCAACGCTTTTACCTTAACGTGCCGTAAGGCGCACTTCACATGCACAGCATACTTCACTGCTCCCTCCCTCAGTCTCGGCAGAAGGCGTGCCGAGCCAGCTCCCTCGGAGATGGAGCCGACGGACGCCACCCTTCGGGTGGCAGATAAGACCTTGACCTTCGCTCTTGATCTTGGGCTCCATCTCCGAGGGAGCTGGCTGCGAAGCAGACTGAGGGAGGGTTTTGACCTTAT
>CAZHRC010000005.1:19427-28704 GCA_964533865.1 uncultured Peptoniphilaceae bacterium | reverse complement strand
TCCATCTCCGAGGGAGCTGGCTGCGAAGCAGACTGAGGGAGGGTTTTGACCTTATGTCTTGACCTTCATGCCCTTGACCTTCGCCCTTGACCTTCGCCCTTGACCTTCGCCCTTGACCTTCGCCCTTGACCTTGGGCTCCATCTCCGAGGGAGCTGGCTGCGAAGCAGACTGAGGGAGGGTTTTGACCTTATGTCTTGACCTTCATGCCCTTGACCTTAATCCCTTGACCTCCACGTGCCGCAGGCACGCTTCACGTGCAAAGCTCTCTTCACATGCCCGAAGGGCATACATCACGTGGCAAGCCCTTCGCCTCACTCTCCCTTTACTTCCGCACAGCGCGGATTCTCAATCGTACATAATCCGCCATCCACACTCCGTTGATATACAATTCCTCCCTCAGCGCTTCCACCGCTTCTTCGATGACTTCACGGCGAAATTCTTCGGTCAATCCTTCAAAAGGCTTTTTCACAAAGAGTTCAATCCAGTTTTTTAACCCATCTTCCCCTTCTTGAGGGGTCAAGCGATCGAAAAGTCGCGCGTCGGTTACCCTAAAGCCGTGGGATTCGAGTTTGGACGTGTAGTCGCCAATGGATGGAAAGAAGAAAGTGCGGGGGTAGGTCAAACCTCGCTTTTCAAATCCACTCTCTAACTGACAGTGGATCTTCTCATTGTTTCCAATACCTCCAAACTCGCATACCAATAGCCCTGATGGCTTTAACGCCCGATGGATGCAACCGATCAATGCGTCTTGATTGTCGATCCAATGAAATACAGCATTGGAAAACACCGCATCCATGGGATGATTTACGGTAAAATCCGTCGCGTCACCCCACTCAAATTCTAAATCGGGGTAGGTTGCCCTCGCTTGCTCCAGCATCTCTTCTGATGCATCCATACCTACTACGTCTGCGCCAAGATCGGATAGCGCTTTGGTCAGTGCACCATTTCCACAGCCCAAATCCAATATACTCTTCTTGTCGACTACTCCCAAGTAGGAAAATAGATCCTTCCCATACTCGTGAACAAAACTAAACTTGTCTGAATACAACTCTGCATTCCACTCGATATTCATCCCTTTCTCCTCTCATCACATCTTTTTGTTCCATAAAGACTATTCTAGCACAAAACACCCGTTTCGATTAAAAAAAAACCGACTCCATTGAGCCGGTTTCCCATACTATTGATTATTCACATCGACCACGATGTACCCCGCTTCGGTAACCGCTGTGGTTAGAGCTTCACGAGTTGCGCTTTCATCCCCTTCGACGACCGCTCTTTTCTCGAGAAGGTCCACCTCCACTCCACTTACGCCTTTCACGTCTTCAAGTGCGTGGGTGACGTGCTTCACACAGTTCATACAAGACATTCCTTCAATAGTCATGATCGTTTTCATCTTTTCAACCTCCTCATACTTTTCTTTTATTATACCCGAGGTTTGGGGTTCGTCACTCACTTTTTGTGGTGGCACTTTTGGAAAGTCCGATGATACTCTTGGCTTAAACCCTTTTAACCTCAATGCGTTGGACACCACCGAAACGGAGCTCAAGCTCATTGCCGCGCCAGCGAGCATGGGGCTAAGCAGCGGCCCGCCAAAAAAGTGCAAGACGCCCATAGCTACCGGTATGCCCAAGGTGTTGTAAGCAAATGCCCAAAACAAGTTTTGTTTAATGTTTTTAATAGTAGCTCGGCTCAGTTCAAAAGCCATTGGGACATCGAGAAGACTGGAGTGCATGAGTACGATATCCGCTGATTCGATGGCAACATCGGTACCCGATCCGATTGCCATGCCCACATCCGCTTGGGCGAGGGCAGGAGCATCGTTGATCCCGTCGCCT
This sequence comes from uncultured Peptoniphilaceae bacterium, assembly GCA_964533865.1. GTDB lineage: Bacteria > Bacillota > Clostridia > Tissierellales > Peptoniphilaceae > CAZHRC01. The sequence goes on along the minus strand of CAZHRC010000005.1, from coordinate 26,868 downwards.
ACCATGGCTACCCGTTTACCTTCTTGTTGTAATTTTGCCACGTGTGCAGCTTTTTGTTCTGGTAGTACCTCACTGAATACCCGCTCTATGCCGATTTCCGCTGCGATGGCTTCAGCAGTGCGCGCGTTGTCACCGGTCATCATGACGATTTCGATGCCTAAATTTTTCAACTGCGCTATCGCATGGGCACTATCCGCTTTTACCGTGTCAGCGACGGCGATCACCCCTAATAGAGCGCCGTCGTTTGCGATGATCATCGGGGTTTTGCCATCGCTTGCCAAACGATTCATCGTCGTTTCAGCCGCTGATAAATCAACCTTGTGATCCTCCATCAATCGGGCATTTCCTAACAATAACTTCCCATGCTCCCATTGCACCTCAATCCCTTTTCCAGTGATCGCTTGGAAGCCTTCCATGGGATACCTTGCTAAACTTTGCGCTTTCGCTCTTTCGACGATGGCCTGACCGAGAGGGTGTTCCGAACCGCTTTCTGCCGATGCAGCCACCGTCAAGAGTTCCTTTTCATCGATCTCCGAAAAAGATACCACATCGGTGACCACGGGCTTGCCCTCGGTGATGGTGCCGGTTTTATCTAGGATGACCGCATCTACCCTATGGGTAGTCTCGAGAACTTCTCCACTTTTAATGAGGACACCATACTCAGCCCCTTTCCCCGTTCCCACCATAATCGCCGTGGGCGTTGCCAGTCCGAGTGCACACGGGCAAGCGATGACAAGGACGGAGACAAAAATCGTTACACTAAACTCCAAGGACTTCGCACCTAGGACATACCATCCCAGCGCCGACACCGTCGCCAATGCCATGACCACCGGAACAAAAATCCCAGAGATAATATCCGCCATTTTGGCAATCGGCGCTTTTGAGCCCTGAGCTTCCTCAACGAGTTTAATGATTTGAGATAAGGTGGTATCTTCACCGACCTTCGTCGCTTCGTATTCGATGGCGCCGTTACCATTGATAGACGCGCCGACTAGGCTATCGCCGATTTTTTTCTCTACTGGTATGCTCTCACCGGTCAACATTGATTCATCGACGGTGGTTTGACCCTTCAGAAGTACCCCATCGACAGGAAAACTTTCTCCAGGGCGCACGCTCAACACATCGCCTCTCATCACATCTTCCACATCGATTTCGACTTCTTTGCCACCTCTCACCACTCGCGCTTTTTTCGGTGCCAAGTCCATCAGTTTTGTTATGGCCTCCGATGTCTGCCCAGTGGCGCGAGCTTCGAGGTATTTTCCCAAGGTAATCAGTGTTATGACCACTGCTGCCGACTCGTAGTACAAGGCGTGGACATAGTGCCCATCACCCATGGCGATGCGATAAGTCGCATAAAGACCGTATAGAAAAGCTGAGCCCGTTCCCACGGCGATGAGAGAATCCATATTGGGGTGGCGTCTAAACAACTGCATAAACCCATTGGTAAAAAAACTATGACCCAACACCATCACCGGTAATGTTAACGCGAGCTGGATCAATGCAAAATTGAATGCATTCACTCCGGGGTCGATCATTTTGGGCAAGGGAAGCCCCACCATATGGCCCATTGAAACATAGAGAAGAGGTACGCTGACCCATGCACTGATCGCAAAACGCCTCGTCAAATCTTTGCGACGCCTCTCTTTTCGTTCTTGTTTGTCTTCAAAAGACGTACTACGTCTCTCGCTTTTTTGAAGGGTTGTCGGATAACCAGCCGCAGTGACCGCCTCGACGACAGCTTGGGATTCATTACTTGAAGTCCATGTCACGGTCAGCGTTTCCTGAGTTAAATTCACCGAAGCGGAGATCACACTTGGCAGATTTTTCGCTACTTTTTCCACCGTTGCCGAGCAAGCGGCACAAGTCATCCCCTCCACGTCAAACGTAGAAGCAGTCTGAGAAAGCACCGCACGATACCCTGCCTTATTTACGGTGTCGGCGATTTCTCGAAGGCTGATTTTTCCTTCATCATAATCCACAGATAGGCTTTCTTGTGCCAAGTTCACCGAGGTCTTCTCCACTCCGTCAAGCTTTCCCACCACTTTTTCCACAGTGGCAGAGCAAGCGGCGCAGGTCATTCCTTGAACCTCTATTTTAATATGTTTCATCTGTTATTCTCTCCTCTCGCGGGGACAAGATCGTACCGCATCGATGTAAATGGCAAGTGCATTGACCTGGTGTACAATTACACTCTACCTCTTTCACCCCTTCTTTTTCCTCTAAACGACCGGATAAATAAGCCATATCCTCGTAGCTCAACGCACAACGATCGATCAAATAATCCAACAGGTTGACCACCTTAGTTGGGCAGATTTGATCGAGGAGCTTGTCCACCTCTGCTTCCAAACACTCCGGCTCGCTCACTGTAGCGGAATAGTGATACCGGTTGCCATCTACGGAAGTCTTCAAGTACCCTTTTTTAACGAGCCTGCCCATCAACGTTTTAATCGTCGCGGGTTCCCAATCCATTTTTGGTTTTAATACCTCGACGATGTCTCGACTCGTCGCCGTTTCTTTTGACCACACGGTTCGCATAACTTCCCACTCCGCATTAGTGATCGGGTGTTTTTCGATAATCGGATTCATGTCGCCTCCTTCCTCTAACTTTATATTGTTTACATTTGTAGTCCTATTTGAGTTTACATCTGTAAACACTCTTTGTCAATAGAAAGCACCAACAAAATTTCTTTTGTCGGTGCTTTGTCTAGTTCTTTGATAAATCTTGTCGGTTGAGAAGAACTCATCGGTGGAACCGGAAGGAGGAACGGCGCTTTCGCGCCGAAAGGCGATGGAAAGAAACCCCTCCCTCAGTCTCGGCAAAAGGCGCCGAGCCAGCTCCCTCGGAGATGGAGCCTGTCGGTCGCCAACCTTCGGGTGGCTGATAAGACCTTCCCCTTCGCCCTTGACCTTTGGCTCCATCTCCAAGGGAGGGTATTGACCTTCATGCCGTTAACCTTAATCCCTTGATCTTCACGCGGCATCCTTCGCCACACAACACCAGCTGCTTCAGTCCCGAACCTCTTTATCTTATCGAAACTCATCTCCTTCTTTTCCTAAGAAAAATGACAGGCAGATGGTGATGCTCTATTTGACGATAAAACCCTTTTAGATAAAAGAAATTTCGCCTCCAACCCCACTCAAGAGCTCCTCACCCAAAGGAAGTACCATAACGTAGTCCTTTTCAATACCGTCTGTGTTCCTTATCCCGTACTCCTCCGATGGGACAAAACCAAATCGGCCGTAGTACCCCGGATCCCCGACGAGAAGCACTCCTCGATAGCCTAGCTCTTGAGCTCTTGTAAACCCTGAATCCATGAGCATCGCGCCAATTCCAAATCCCCTGATGTCTTCTCTTACCGACAATGGCGCCAAAAGCAGCATCTGAGGTGATGGATCATCGGAACGATACTGCAATAGGGTCATCATCAGATGGCCTACAATCGCCTCGCCTTCGATTGCCACCAAGTCCAACTCTGGAAGGTAAGTCGGTGATTGACGTAGTGCTTCTACAAAATCCTGTTCTTTTCCATCGGATACCCGTGCCGTCTCAAAAGCTTTTTGGACGAAATCGTAGACCAGTGGGTACTCGATTTTTTTCGTTTCCCTTATATACATCGCCTCTCCTAATGGTGAAATAACCGGAAACCGGTGTTTGCCATCGCAATGCCATAGCCATCACAAGCAGCGATCACTTCATCGTCTCGCACCGATCCCCCAGGTTGAGCCACGTAGGCTACCCCGGACGCCGCCGCTCGGTCGATGCTGTCACTAAAGGGGAAGAAACCATCGGATGCTAGACTCACTCCGGAAAGACCAGCGATCCACTGGTTTTTTTCATCTTCTGTCAATGGTTCAGGCATTTCGGTAAATAGGGTCGCGTCCAATACTTCCCCGATGATATACCGATCGATCGCATTGTCTTTGTCCGGTCTCGACAATTTTTCTCTAAAAGGCAACCCCAATACTTTGGGATGGGAACGCAACCGCCAATGGTCAGCTTTGTCTCCTGCCAAGCGCGCACAGTGAACACGAGATTGTTGGCCAGCGCCAATGCCGATGGTTTGACCTTCATAAGCGTAGCACACCGAGTTGGATTGGGTGTATTTTAGGGTGATCAACGCTAAAATCAAGTCTCTTTTCACCTCTTCAGGAAGGGTCGCTTGTTTTGTCACCACATCTTTCAGGGCAGCCGTCGTAATCTGAAGATCGTTTCGCCCTTGTTCCAGTGTCAATCCAAAAACTTCGCGCTTTTCGATGGGTTTCGGTTCATAGGTTTCGTCGATTTGAAGAACCACATAGGATCCTTTGCGTTTCGCCGATAAAATCGCCATCGCTTCCTCTGTATAACCTGGAGCGATCACCCCATCAGAAACCTCTCGTTTAATCAACGTCGCCGTCGCTTGGTCGCATACGTCTGATAGGGCGATAAAATCGCCAAAGGAACACAACCGATCCGCTCCACGCGCTCTAGCATAGGCCATGGCTATTGGAGAAAGTGGTTCATCTCCTAGGAGATACATCGCTGTTAACGTATCGGATAAGGGTACCCCTAACCCTACGCCAGCAGGGCTCACGTGTTTGAAGGACGCTGCCGCCGCAAGCCCAGTCCCTCGCTTCAATTCTCGAACCAACTGCCACCCGTTTAAGGCGTCTAAAAAGTTGATCATTCCCGGGTTGCCGTTAATCACTTTAAATGGCAACTCACCCTCTTCGATATAGATTCTCGCGTTGGCCTGGTTTGGGTTAAACCCGTATTTTAGCGCTCTTTCGTCCAATCCTGTGTCCTCCTTTAATCGCAAAAAAGCCAAGGACCCATAGATCCTTGGCTCCGGTAACCAAAATGCTCTGTGAGCATCCTTTCAATTACCTTTATACTATCATGTTTATGCGTTGATTTCTAGATGGCTGATCGACGAAGTTTACTCAGCGACGAAGAATTTGGAACCTAGAACATTACAGATTTCGCATTTTTCTGGACGACCTACAGTGACGTTACCACATACTGGACAGACGTAGAATTCTAAATCGCCAGCGTCAGCTTCTAATTGGGCCAATCGCTCTTGGTAAAGGTTAGCGTGTACGCCTTCAACTTCAGCGATTTGTTTGAAAAGAGCTGCTGCTTTAGCGTCGCCTTCTGCTTCAGCATCGACAACAAAATCAGGATACATGGTGTCTTTTTCGTAAGTCTCACCTGCGAAAGCGTCTTTTAGGTTTTCAGCTGTCGTACCGACTTTTCCAGCCATTGCAAATTCTGCATGAGCGTGAATGGTTTCAGCTGCTGCTGCTGCGCGGAACATTTTTGCTGCGTTAACTTTGCCTTCTTTTTCCGCTTGTTTAGCGTATGCTAAGTATTTTCTGTTCGCTTGAGATTCGCCAGCAAAAGCCGCCATTAAATTGTTCAGTGTTTTTTCACCCATTGTTTGAATCCTCCTAAGATATGTTGTTTGTATTTTCTTCCAAGCATGTTGAACACAGCCCAGTGTAGTACACTGCCACTTTTTCAACCTGAAAAGCACCATTGCTTTCTAGGAGTTCGGGCTCCTTCATCGCCACATCTTGTATACTTCCACATTGCCGGCACTTAAAATGGCCGTGCTGGTAAGTGTCCACATCATAGCGCGCTTCGCCCGCATCGATGACGAGCTTGTTCACTAAGCCATGGGCCACAAAGGTATCCATCGTGTTGTATACTGTCGTTTTCGATAAAGTTGGCATGTCATTTTTCAATGCTTGGTAGATTTCATCTGCATTCTGATGCTTGCGCACCTTTTCCATATACTGATACATTTTGACTCGTTGAAGGGAAGGTTTTACTCCCCTGTCAGCGAGCAACTGGGCTATCGCTTCGGTTTGCATCCACCCCTCCTCCTCTCAATTTGTAATCATTACAATTATGTTACCATTACAATTTAGGTCTGTCAAGGGATTTCTTCTATTTTCACCGATCCAAATAAATTGCCATCAATCGTCCTATTGTCTTTGCAAATTCGAGACCATTAAAAAATCTCGCCATGCGAAAAGCTTCCACCCCGTCAATCATCAACACTATGCAAGGTACTGTAAACACCGAATAAGCTCCCCGCAACTCCGCCACCTCGCCGACATCGACTCGAATCACCGCGATCTCGGGATAGGGTATTAAGAGTTCCAACATTTTTGGCCATACCCCATGACATACACTACAGGACGCCTGAGAAAAATATAATAAGGCAAGTGGATGTTGTTCCACATGCTCGTGGATTTCCTGAAGTGAGGTTGCTATCTTATCCATTAATCTTTCCTTTCGTCGACATACATTAATTCGTACTATATAATACCCTGTTCAAAGACAGTTCACCCATGGGATACAATGGTGATTTTATACATCAATATTGCATGTTCAACCACTAAATCCTTGATTATTCTTTCAATTGCACTCAATCCCCTAAAGTTATACCCTGTACACGCTCTTCAAATTTCCCTTATTCCGACATTTTCACCATCGTTTCTCTTTTTTAGACGGTTCCCATCAAAACCCATCAAATTCAAGCATTTTTGGACAAACCCCGGAATGATAACGTTTTTAATAGGTTACGAAAGAGTTTCAATATTCTTACAATTTTCTAAAGATGTGGTAAAACATTGAAATTCTGGGCTTAACGTGTTAAAATAGGGTGAATCAAAAACGACTTTAAAAGGCCGCCTAGGCCTTTCTTTGATACATAGGCTCACTAGAGCATATTTATTCAAAAACCGCCAGATCCACGGCGCGACAGTAGGTGATCTTCTTGATAAAACACAATTTAATGACTTATACAAAAGACCAGCTTCTCATCTTGTTCATGTGTGCTGGCATCTTTTTGCCCTATCAATTGAGCTACACCCTTATCTTTGGCGTTTTCCTTTGGTTGTTGGCGACAAATCGCTTACGTGAGATCGTCTCCCTTCAACCCGTCGGCAAAGAACTCATCGTCTTTCTCGGTTTTTCAACATTGAGCTCGATTATGCACGCCAATCTGCCAGGAGTCGCCGCGACCCTATTTATGGGTGCCCTACTGGCTTTCTTCGCCTATTTTAACCACCACAAATCAGAGCGATTGGTCGAAGACGCCATATCCATCTCCATAGCGGTTTGCACCCTGCTGTTTACCATCACCGTCATCCTCGTGGCGAGGGCGTACTTTTCCCTTAATTTATCGGTGGCGGATTTTATGGACTACATGGAAAACCATCGAGCCATCTCCGTATTTTTCAACCCCAACTACTACGCTATGGTGGCGGAATATTATATTATCATGACGAGCTACCGCTGGTTCAAGGCAGAAGATTCGGATCTGCGCTTCCGGTATCGCCTATTGGCCATTCTCGGTCTCATCACCTTGTTTTTTACCGGAAACCGCACCGCCTTGTTGGTCATACTCTTTGCCCTCATGTTCATGTGCTATCGCATCGGACATAAAAA
>CAZHRC010000005.1:0-19417 GCA_964533865.1 uncultured Peptoniphilaceae bacterium | reverse complement strand
AGACCTTTTTCATCATTGTGTTGTTGCTTACCGCATTAAGCGTGAGCATCCTCACCGACTGTGACCTGCTGCCAAGGTATAACCACCTCGACCGCTCCGTCGGCGAGCGGCTCTCTATTTGGAAAACCGCTTCAAGAGGAATAAGGGACAATTTTTTTACCGGCCAAGGTCCACTGACTTATATGAACCTGTATCGAACATATAACGGCTACGCCACACAACACGCTCACAACATGTTACTCGATATGTTTCTATCCTTCGGTATCATAGGCGTTACCCTGTTGGCCCCAACCATCAGCCGGTTTCTCTACCAATTACGCAACAAACTCTCCGGCCCACGGGTGCTCATGGCTCAGTCCATGCTCATCGTCACCGTACTACACGGTGCCTTTGACCTCACCATCTTTTGGCACCAAACCCTATTTATGTTGTTGCTCGTCCTGGTGCCCACCTATCCACTCGAGCAAGAGATCACCCCCTTGGTCAACCCCAAGCCACTGGTCCAGCTGCTCTACAAAGGCAATATCGAAAGAATGTGCAACAAATCACGTCAAATGCTAAAAGTAAAACGGTCCACGTTGGCTGTCACCTCAATTAAATAAAAAAACCCCTCATCACCGAAAACAATCCGGTGTTGAGGGGTTTTTGTTTTCGACTTATCATTTCGCAATTTTTTAATTGACAAACCTCCGATCCGATGATATTATAATGATATCATAACACTATCTGAAAGGAGTACCGCCATGACCATGCAAAAAAACACATTAGACCAGTATGTCGAAGAAAGAGAAATCTTTAACCAAAATGGTTTTCTCATGCTCTTTATCATTTTGGTCGCCTGGCTAGCCACGATTGTCACCTTTGGTCTCGGGGTCAAGCAACTTGCCACCCTTGAACAACCCATACTGTTTATATTCAGTATGGTCGTAATGTTCCCCTGTTCCCTCATCGCCTCCTTTGGTTTCCATCTCATTCGCCCCAACGAGGCAAAAGTCTTGACTTTGTTCGGTAAATACTACGGTACCATGAAACAAGCGGGGTTCTACTATGTGATTCCCTTTGCCTCTGCCGTAACCGCAGAAGATTCGGTACAAGATAAACCCTCAATTGACATTCCAAACACCAACACCGGTGATGTCAAGGTGAACTTGAGTTTAATCAAACGTAAAACCGTCTCTTTAAAAACCATGACTCTAAACAATCAAAAACAAAAAGTCAACGATTCTCTAGGTAACCCCATCATTATTGGAGCCGTCGTCATCTGGAAAGTGGTCAACCCGACAAAGGCCGTGTTCAACGTGAAAAACTACAGCGCTTATCTCTCCATTCAGTGCGACTCCACCATCCGCAACACCGCCCTGCTCTACCCTTATGACAACATCAGCGATGAATGCGACCATGATGAGCAAACCTTGAGGGGATCTAGCGTAGAAATCGCAGATCGCATGCGCGAAGACCTTCAAAACCGCGTACACGATGCGGGATTGGAAGTCTCGGAAGTCCGTATCACCCACCTGTCCTATGCTGAAGAAATCGCCCACGCCATGCTCCAACGCCAACAGGCCGTAGCTGTCATCGCCGCTCGCAAAAAGATCGTAGAAGGCGCAGTAGGTATGGTGAAAATGGCCGTGCGAGAAATCGACGAAGACGAGTTGGTCGTCCTCGACGACGAGCGCCTTGCCTCGATGGTCAGCAATCTTCTCGTCGTCTTGTGCAGCAACAAAGACGCCACCCCTGTTGTCAACACTGGCAGCCTATACTAACACCGATGGGAGGTGTTTTCCATGACCTTACAAAACACCGATCCAAACGAAGAGGCTCTAACCACTCGTGAAGAGAAACTTCAAGCCCGTTTAGATCGGGTCAAAGCACTGGAAAAAGAAATTCTCGCCCGCGAAAAAAAGGTGAAGGAAAAAGACAAAGAGAAAAAACAAGTCCTCCTTCGCCTCGCACCTAGCCTTTGGCAAGAGATTGCCAACTGGGCTACCGACGATTTTCGATCCATCAACGGTCAGATTGAATACCTGTTGGCGAGTTGTGTCGAGAAACGAAAAAAAGGTAACTTTTAAAAAAGCCATCGAAACCTCGCGAGGTTTCGATGGCTTTTTCTCATCATTTATCGGATCTATCCTCCCTGTCACCTATGGAGAGGTCGTTAAAAGCGTTCATATCCATTTGACCCAGTCGCCTATCGACAACGATGGCGTTGACCATAGAACCTGCCACGTTTAAAAACGTACGCCCCATGTCCACAATGGGATCCACAGCTAAAATCGGACTCACCATGGGAAATAGAGTGGCTAAGCCCATACCGGAAAGCGACACCGAAGCCGCCATCGTCGCTGTGCCTGGAATACCCGCGATCCCAAGGGAGCCGAGGGTGACCACGATGACCGCCATCGCGATAAAGGTAAAATCGATGGGAATTCCGCTCAAGTTCGCAACGTAGACCAGTAGCATCGCCGGGAAGATCCCTGCACAGCCTTGCATACCAGCTGTGGTGCCAAAACCCGCTACGAAACTCGCCGTGCCGTTGTTGACCCCCATTTTCTCTGTCAACGTCTCGATCGTCAGTGGCAACGTCCCCACGCTGGAACGCGAAGTAAACGCCAACACCATGGGAGGAATGCCCTTTTTAAGATAGGTGCCCGGGTTCACCCCAACCGCCACCAAGACGAGCAACTGGATAACAAACATAATCACAACCGCTACGTACAGAGCAACGATAAACACCCCAACGGTCAAAACGCTCGCCAGCCCTCTTTGGGCAATGGTATTGGCCAGTAATGCGATCACCGCAAAAGGCATGTACTTAATAATCGTCATCGCAATACTCATGATGATTTTGTGTAAAGCGTTAATCACATCGAAAAAGGGCTTCACCTCGGCGGCATACTTCTTCGACATCCGTTTCGCTGCCACGCCAAAAAACGCCGCGAAAATGACCAAAGCAATAATATTGACCTCAACCCATCGCCTTAGCAGGGTTGGAAGGCAATAGCCCCCTCAACGTATCGACAATGGTGTTCACTTCCTTGATCTCCGCAGTGCCCTGAATCGTTCCCATTCCCGTCCCCACTTGAAACAGCGTCCCCACAGCAAGTCCGATCACCGCCGAGACGGCAACCATACCCAACGTGACGATCAATGTCGTACGGGTGAGCTTGCCAATGTTCGCTCCTTCTTCCATGTTGATGATCACGTGGATAATAGAGACCATTACCAAAGGCACGACCAACATGCGGATAAGATCAATAAAGCCGTTGCCAAAGAGGCCGTACCATTTCGCCGTTTCAGCGACAAAAGGAATTTCCATTGGCGCATTGGAAAATCCTGCCATCGCCTGGACTACAAATCCAAGGACCAAACCGAGGCCCGTACCTATGATCATCCTCTGGGAAAAACCGACCTTCTTCTTTTGCAAGGCGTACATCACGCCAAACAAGCCTAAGAGCAATCCGATACTCAGAAAAGTCTTCCCTTGACTGAGCATTAAAAAATCACTAAAAAATACATTCTTCATCTCATCCCTCATTTCTATAGCGTAAGTTCATCATAACAAAAAAACGATGACTCTCGTAGTGGTTTCCTAGAGTTTAGAACTCCCAACCACTCTCAGTACATATATACCCCGCAAAGAACAAAAGCGGCCTCTAAGAGACCGCTAAAGAAAAAGTTATAATAAAGATGGTGTCACGCTCCTACTCAGCATAAGAATTCACCCATTCCATGGGTTTCCCTAGAACTCTCCACGACAAAACGTCATCGCGACTAAAAAACCAACGGCATCGTCTGCACTTTGGCAGCATAAAAACTCAACACACCAAATGGCAAGCTCTCCAAAACGCTGAAAACATGGCGGTAGCCCATAGCAGCGGTTAATAATGTCATTGCCTCTACCTCCGAAGGGAGATCAGGAGCAGAAGAAACGATTTCTTCACTATTTTCTACGATCTCCAGTTTTTCTACGTCATCGCCTGTGGCATACACCACCGACACCGGTCCAAATACCATACCACACACCAATACCATCGCGATCAATCTTCTCTTCACACCAATCCTCCTTTCTCATTTCGTCCCACCATTCATCTGCCTTCACTATTAATCCGTTTGGCGCCACCTATTTGTGACACCTTTAGTGATAATATTTTTGTTGTCGATCGATAAGCCCCTTACACTTAATTTAAAACCTAGAGTCAAAGGATTGGGTTAACGTTTTTCTACTCATCATTCCCGACAACCGTTACTTTAAAGTGTATCATCGCTGCTCTTAAATGTCGTGACAAAACATTTACAATCCGGCTACATTTTGGTTACAATCCTGTGCCTCGAAGACAACCCTCATCCTAATAAGCTATAACCACAACGGTGGTGCATGAAAACTGCTTGTACATCTTAGAGTGATGATCAAAAAGCTCTGTAATAATAGTGACCGCTCTCCCATACCATTGGGCTTGGAGTTGCCAGATTAGCGATATATTGTGACCGAGGGCTCAACGTGAAGTGTGCTGGGCACGCAAAGACGCTTCGCTAGTGAAGTGTGCCTTCTGCACGTGAAGTTGCCCTTCAGGCAGTAAAGGTCAACGGCGTGAAGGGCAAGGATGCTAAGGTCAAGGGCGTTATGGTCAAGTTCAAAGGATTAAGGGCAAAACCCTCCCTCAGTCTATTACGCAACCAGCTCCCTCAAAGAGGAATCCCAAGGTCAAGAGCGAAGGTCAACGGCGAAGACAAGCTATCGGATTAAAGCGAATGAGAAGAATTTTTGGCTGAACGTCGAACCATACACAGAATAGAAAAAAACAGCGCCAATTGATAAATCGGATTTAATGTTAGTGCATAAAGATTTAAACAGAGAAAAACAACGCCACCAACTGCCAAGATACCAAAAGCGACTATTGCTGAATGTTCCACATACGCCTTCCCTCTCGGAAAATCTCTGCGTCCATAAGAGTGTAATAACCTTCCCGCTAACGCCAAAGAAAAAATTGATAAACTACGGAAAAGATACAAAGGAATGAAATTGTAAGTCATTTCCGCGCGAACTTTCAGTGCGCTCTCCGCATAATAACTGATAACGATGTAAGCACAGACAACGATCGACGCTAACGCTCCAATGACCAGATCAGTTGAAACATAACGACCATATGTTTTTTTCATAGCTTTCCCTCCATCCCACCGCTCTATTCCCTTCCAAAAAAGATTTCCAATTCCTTCATCGTCTGTGTTCCTTTATGTGACTTCACGAGTTTGCCGTCTTTCATTTTGACGATGGTGGGAAGTTTTGTGATTTTCAACGTTTCTAATTTTTTCATAATCTCAGGATTCGCTTTAAAGGCTTGATCCGTCAAATCGATGTAGTTAACCGAGGTACCCTTATGATAATTAGCTATTTTTCTGTAATTCGTTCTCATTTTAACACAATATGGGCAATTATCCGAGGTGAAAATGAGATAATTCTCCCCTTTTTCTGGCGCTTGCTCCCTAACCACTTCTAATAGATAATCCGGTTCGCGAATGACAATATCAGCATTGTCTTTTTGACTTACTATAATCCCTATCCCAAGAACGACCGCTCCTAGAGATAAATACTTAAAAACACCTTGTAGGTACGGCGGTTTTCGCCTGTAAATCAAGTTGAAAGGCAAAAACCCAATCACAGCACCGATATAGGGAATACTAGAGATAGACACCTCCACCAAGTCACAGGTTCTTTTTCAAGAACCAGAAAATGAAAAGCTCCGAAGGGGATGAGCAGTATTGCCGCGAAAGGCACCCAGAGAAAATACTCCACCAACCGTTTCACATATTTGTTGTCGACATCCATGATCCCTCCTTGTCAAAAGCTTGTGTGATCAAGCCAATGGCTCGATTCAACTTGACACCTCCTCGCACCATTGAACTGAAAAGATCCATTGCATGTTAACTCATGGTCTTTCATCACTTCTATAGCTAGATTCGATTTTAGAATTCATTTCGGTACGTCATCATCACTTTCCATTGGAACCACCTCCTGACTCTATTATCGAATCTCCTCCCATTGAAAAGCTAGTGACTATTTGGCAAATATTTTTGGATCATTTGGTTCTTGACCAGCACAGTGCCTTGCACCGGCATTTTATAGCCATTTATCGTTTAAACACCCTATTTCCACTGCCTTCGCTATCATCTCCTGATAATTGCTGACATAAAGCTTTTCATAAATCACACACAGCCTATTCGCCAAAGTTTTGATGCTGATATTCAATTGTTGTGCAATTTCTTGTCGACTGCTACCACTGCTATACCTCTGAATGATCGCAATTTCTTCCGAAGTCAAATCAAAATCCAACACGACCTTGTCTTTTAGCAAATGCTCGACTGCGACAACCTTTAAAATAGTGTCCACAAGCACCGATGCGCTCGCATCTTTTAACAAATAAGCCCTAGCACCATTTTCCTGCGCTTCTTTCTTGAACAATACTTTGGCATACCCTGTCAAAATCGCAATACGGATACTCGTGTATCGATCGACCAAGTGTTTCGTGAGTTCTAGCCCGTCCATATCAATCAATCGTCTAATGCCAATGTCGATAAGAAGGAGATCCGGATCTTCTTTTTGTACTTTCTTTTCTACATAAGAGAGCTTAAATGGATCGCTGATGCCTTCTACAATAGACCCTGAGATTTTCGATTGAATCATCTCACACAATGAATCGCAGATCAGTTTATGATCTTCAATCAATATAATTTTCAAGTGATACCTACCATTGAATCGGTACTTTAATATCGACTTCGAATACCCCGACCTTCTTGAAATAGCGACTCAGTTTCCTCTACCTCGATCGGGTTTTCAGAGCAGATCCAAATCCTATCCTCTTTGATGCTCAAGGACAATGATGCAAATCCACTCCCAGAATGCTTGTAAATGTTATTGATCACCTCGCGGACAATACGGTACACCCCCTCATCGTATGGAGCTGTTAAGAAGATGTTTTCATCACAATAAAAGTCGATCAACACTTTACTTTTCCAATAATTTTGCATACTGGTTAAGGTCGATCGAATATTTGTCAACCAGTTCTGCCGACTTGACTAAGCCATCCCTCTCACTCTTTCAAGGGTGGCATCAAAAACTTTGATCAACACCTCTTCCTCTTTAGGGTATCGATTGCTGAGTTCTATTTTTAAGTACATCAGATCTTGTTGGATGTCATTGTGTAAAAACTCATTATAAAACGCCTCTATGCTCTGTCGATCTTTTAGCACACGTTGTCTCAACATTTGCATGGTAACCTCATCTCTAAAGATGTCCTTAAATTTCTGGTGCTTCAAATTGCGTTCAACACCTTCCTTGAGCAAAATAAGTGCCATAACTATGGCGCCCACCCCATATACGACGCCATATGATACGATGAAATACATTGCCAACATCACTCCAAGAATCCAGTGTTCTCCACTATCTACAAAGGTTTTGATGGTATCCAGATCCCATTTTTCATCGCGATGTAGCATGGTTTGGCTTATCCTGAAATAAATATAGCCAAGGCACAACGCGCAATATAAAGGAATACCGTAAACGCTCATAAACGACGAAATAAAAAAATAATTGCTCAAAACGACGACCAGAACCAACAAGTTCAACCATCCAAAAATAATCAGGTAGTTTAAAGACATGCTGTTCACGCCCTTCGTTTTCTTTATTACCAGAATCGCAATCATAATCGGTACCAAGAAAATACCGCAAAGAATCACCTTGTAAACGATGTTGACATACAAATAGTCATATCTAAAAAGGTAGACAGTGAAAAGCGTCAACCCTATCAGGATGGATAGAGGTGTGCTCAAAAATTTGCATTCGTCACTCAATAAACAAGCCGATACGCCAACGATCACCGCATAACCTTGAAAAATAGTGATAATGGCATCATCAACCAATGCCCTACATCCCATTTCGTCACAATACCTAACATATAGCATGACGCTAATAGGAATAGAATCGTAAGATGCCGCAGTATTTTTGATGCACTGGGATGATTGACTTGCAAATCAAAACTCATGACCGTAAAAAGATAGGCGACAACGACAACAATCGTACCAACCATCCCGATTTCACGCTGCTTAATCACCCAGATATACCATAAAAAATACAGCGATTGGACGATCATGATAGCCGTTAACCATAAATTGTGATGACGTTTCATAAAAGTCTCCTGTCAGTACTAAGCGTTCCCATCCTGTTCACAATAACTCCTATTTCGAATCAGTGGTTTCATCTTCATCCATAAATATTGGGTTTATATCTAACTTTTTTAACACTATCGCAAAGAATAAATATTATTACAAGTCAGTTGACCTAAAAAAATGAATACATATAAATACCAAGGGTATCGTTTTATGAATTATATCAGTTCACATTTTTTGACAACACTGGCATATTAAAATAATAATTAGCAACAACATTACAAAACTCGCCATCGAGACAATAAGAATTGAGATGGCCATACCACCAAATACGTCGAGAATATTCGCCGCTTCAAAGAACTTCCTCATCTGATAGCTAATATACCAAATATTAGGTTAAAGTAAAAGACTTTCACATGACTACTGATGAAAGACTCCCGCTCCCTGAATCTTTCAATGAAATACCGCCAGAAAATCATTCCTAAAACGAATTCTTTACTGGCGGTACGATTTATTTAGTATTTCTCTTCTCTTAACCATGACATGATCAGTGAACCGCTTTTGATAAATATCGGCGCGAAGAAAACTAAGCATACAATGAAACAAGCCAAGTATTGACAAATATCCATTGCTGATGCCAACTCCGTTAGTTTACGGTATGTGCTTTCTGTGTCATCTCATTCGCAACAAATGGCGTGAGAAGTAAACCAATCCCGCTACCTATCCATAACGCTATTAACCCATACTTTTTGTTACTTTTCATCTCATCGACCACCTTTCATTTTTTTATACGACTTCCACCCTCTCTATCTTCCACTGTAAAACGACTCTAAAGGCTACCGCAAAACCTCAGATCTTTTTCCCATCGTGCTTTATATCGTTTTCCTACTATAAACTTTTTGACCTCTCTTCAGCATTGAACAATTTTAATGTACCACACTTTTGATATATTAATAATAACACATGCTAATTAAAATTTATAGGGACTTTTGTGCAAGTCTTCGTCTATAAAATACATCTCCTCATTTTTCGGCTTGCTACTAATCAAACCACTGTCATAAAATCTTCATAATTGCGCCATGGTTTTTACACATTTTTGCTATAGAATTATTATGTTAATTGATGTATGATAACTATACCACTTCGACCAAACTTTGGCTGGGGTGGTGAGTATTTGTAGAGGAGGATTTTCTTGACGATTTTAGATTATCTTGCAACCCACGCCGCGACTAATGGCGATAGTATAGCTTTTGTCAACGGTGACGAGGTGATGACCTATGGCGAGCTTGAAACTCGCTCGGATCGACTGGCATCGTACATAAAAGAACATACGACAAACAAAAAACCCGTTGTCGTCTATGGTCATAAAGCAGGGATGATGTTGGTCGCTTTCTTTGCTTGCGCCAAATCTGGCCACGCTTATGTGCCTGTGGATATTTCAAACCCATTGGATCGGACGGCTGGTATTATTGAGGCGATTGCACCGGAGTTGGTACTGGCGGTGGAACCCTATGAAAGTGGCCTCTCTTATGAAGAGATGGAAGAGATCTGCCAAACGCATCCTGTGACCATCACTTCTGAAGATCAGGTAGGTGAATACGATGATTATTACGCTATTTTCACTTCTGGTAGCACGGGAACGCCGAAAGGGGTTTGTATCACCCGTCGCAATCTCGACGCTTTTATCCAGTGGGGATTGACGTTATTTGATACGAAACAACCTGTATTTTTAAATCAAGCGCCCTACTCGTTTGACTTGTCAGTGATGGATCTGTACCTCTCCATCGCCTCTGGTGGGACGATTTTTTCTGTGGATAAAGAGGTTCAAAACAGCTATAAACAGTTGTTTCAAACGTTTAGAACTTCTGGTGTCACAGAATGGGTGTCCACCCCTTCTTTTGCAGATTTGTGCTTAGCGGACAAATCCTTTAACGAGGATCTCCTACCACACCTACGCACTTTCTTGTTTTGTGGGGAGGTGCTCAATAACACTACCGCCCTAAAGCTGATGGACCGTTTTCCAAAGGCGCGAGTCGTCAATACTTATGGCCCCTCTGAGGCGACTTGTGCAGTGACTTCCATCGAAATCACTCGAGAGATGGCAGAGGATCCGACGCCATTGCCGGTGGGTTATCCCAAAAACGGCACAAAGCTACTAATCGTCGACGAGAAGGGTACCCCTCTACCCGACGGCGAAAAAGGCGAGCTCCACATTCTCGGCGACAGCACCAGCCACGGTTACTACGGCATGGCGGAGTTGACCGCTGAAAAGTTTGAAAAAGTCGGCGAGGATTACTGTTACCATACTGGCGATAAAGCACAACTGAAAGATGGGCTACTTCACTTCCACGGCAGGCTGGATTTTCAAGTGAAATTTAAAGGTTATCGTATCGAACTCGGCGATATTGAAGAGAACCTAAAAGCCATTGAAGGGGTCAGCCAAGCAGTTGTTCTTCCCCACTATAGAGACGGGCGCATCGGCCACTTGAAGGGTTACATCACTGCAAACGGCGTCGATGTCAAGATGGTTAAGGTCGCTCTCGGGGAACGAGTCCCTTCCTATATGGTTCCTAAAATCATTAAAATCATCGAACGGTTCCCATTGACCAACAACGGTAAAATCGACCGCAAGGCCCTTGAGGCTGAGGTGAACCGATGAGCTTATTCGGCGATTTAAACTTTTACGTTTACCTGTGCATTATCGTCCTTCCTGCCATCGCCCTGGGATTGGTTGGTAAAAGTGCGAAGTACTACGGGTTAATCGCCACCGGGCTGACGATTTACTTGTCCTATAACGATGGCAGTCTCCCAAGCCTAGCCCTATATGCTCTCTATTCAATAGCATTAATTCAGACGTTTTTTAGGATTCATCAAAAGAAGAACTGGCTACTGGCGACGATCTTTGTCTTGCTGGCCATTCTACCCTTGGTGATGGTCAAACTGCAGCTGTCTGTAGGCGGGCTCTCATTCGGTTTTTTGGGCATTTCCTATGTGACTTTCCGGGTGGTGCAAATCATCCTTGAGACCTATGACGGACTTATCGAGACCATCTCCCTAAGCGACTTGGCCTATTTCTTGCTCTTTTTCCCTTCGATTTCGTCTGGGCCCATCGATAAATCTCGGCGTTTTGTCAATGAGATCCATGCGGAAAGATCGAGAGCGGAATATATCTCCATAATGGGCGATGGATTTTTTAAGATTTCACTGGGATTATTGTATAAATTTCTCATCGCCGATGCCCTTTTTACTTTTTTCAATCTTTACAAGGGGATTCCCGGGAGCAATGTCCTCCTTGGGGACTACGGCTCATGGTTGACAGCTCTCGATCCCTTGTATCGCACACTCGCATCGGGGACGTTATTGGGGACTTTCCTCTTTTATGCAGGCTACGCGTTGATCTACGGGTTGTATCTATTTTTTGATTTTGCAGGCTACTCTAACCTCGCTGTAGGCACTGGTCACCTGTTTGGTGTGCGCTTGCCCGATAATTTTAACCAACCATTTAAAGCCACTTCGATGAAGGATTTTTGGAACCGATGGCATATGTCGTTGTCCTATTGGTTTCGGGACTTTATCTTTTCAAGGTTGACCCTGTTGTTTATGAAGAAAAAAGTCTTCTCGTCAAGAATTACGCTGGCTTTTGTCGCGTATCTGATCAATATGACGATTATGGGTGTGTGGCACGGGTTTGAAATACACTACGTGCTCTACGGGATTTATCACGGGCTTCTGTTGGGTTTAAACGAGATTTACGAGAAAAAATCGACATTTTATAAAAAGTATAAAAAAGAACGATGGTATATGGGCCTCTCTTGGGCGGTGACGATGGGTATGGTCTTTTTTGGATTCCTGTTGTTTAGCGGAGGGCTCAATCACTTACTAAAAATCTAGGAGGATAGTATGGAAGATAAAATATTAGAGCTACTTGAAGAGGTTGTCGGCGATGACATCCGATCGGATATGGATCAGGAGCTGTTTGATTCCGGATTGTTGGATTCTCTTGACTTCACCTTTTTCATTGTAAAAATCGAAGACGAACTGGGGATTACCATCTCGCCCACCGAGTTGGAACGGGAACAGATCGATACGCCCAGAAAAATCGTTGATGAAGTGACCAAAAGGAAAGTCTAATGAAGCGCTTGCTCGCCTTTATATTGGCGTTAGCACTTTTCGTCGGTGGCGTGTGGGGATACATCGGTGTTAGCCAAGCCCAACTTAAAGCCGCTGTTGGAATCGAAGGCGCACTGATCAAACCCTTTTATAATAGTCCCTCTGCGATCAGACGCACCTTTGGTGAACAGGATGTGGTTTTGATGGGATCATCGGAGTTGACCTCCTCCCACGGCACTGGGTATCATCCCAATGCACTGTTGAAAAACACAGACCGCAAGGTGTACAACATTGGCTCTGGCGGCACTCAGTCCCTCTACTTGGCAACGGCAGCAGCAGCTATCGGGGATGCTTTACCACAGAAAAAAATGGTGTTTTCCATTTCTTACCAATGGTTTACTGCCGACGGCGTAAAACCCGATGCTTTCGCCTCCAATTTCTCCTTGGAACACTATACCGCCGCCTTAGCTAACCCGCGTCTTTCAGACGATACAAAGGCGCTCATCGCCGCCCGCAGTCTAGGGTTGTTGGCAGCCGCTCCTGGGTTGCAGGCTAAAGCAGCCACCGCAACGGACGCTTCTTTGAAGCACCAAGTGCTTCCCAAGGCGATCTCATCGGTGCGAATGGGTTTTATGACGATTGATGCGATACACGACGCCTTGAAAGCATACACCCCTAATGCGCCTCAAGTAAAACCTGCTGTCAATGTGACCAATCCCGATGAAGTGGAACGCGTAATATCAGAATTAAATGTAACCGGTTCTGAAAAAACCGATGGCAACGACTTTTATGTGGATAGCCACTATTTTACCACCTATATGGAAAAGATCATCGATCAATTGAAGAACAATCCTTCCGACAAGTACAGCGCTGATTCTCCTGAGTTTGAAGATTTTAAACTCTTTTTAAAGATTTGCAGCGAGTTGGAAATCAAACCGTTGATCCTTCTACAACCCGTGAACGGATGGTGGTACGACTATGTTGGTGAATCTAAAGACGTCCGAATCCAATATTATCAACAGATTAAAAAGCTCTGTGCAGAAGTAGACGCAGAAGTCGCTGATTTTTCCAATATGGAATACGAGCCCTACTTCCTGAAGGATATTATGCACGTTGGCGAGAAAGGATGGGTGATGATCAGTGAAAAAATGGATCGCTTCTATGACTAAAGAGGATGTTTTGGAGATGGCAAAAACAACTCTCTTTTTCCTCATCGTATTTACCCTTCTCTTTATCTACTTTCTCAATAAAGACTTTGCCGATGCACCGGCTTTTATCTACAATCAGTTTTAGAAAAAGGACTCGCAAAACGCGAGTCCTTTTGTTATCTCTTAAGTGACTTTTTCAAATGTCTCACGACAGTGGGGACAGGTAATCCGCAGCTTACCTTTTCCTTTGGGTAGTGAGAGTTTGCGCCCACAGGCAGGGCATGGTGCAATGACGAAATCCACCGCTTTTTCGATGGCTTCTGGGTTAAACCCGACGATAACTTCGTCACCGACAACGATGGTTGGTACACCTCGCGCGCCATAGCGTTGAAGCTGGGCTTGGGCGGCCGGATCCACATCCACCTGCCTTTCTACGTAGGGGTACCCTTTATCCTTCAAATAAGCCTTCGCCGTCCGACAATGGGGACATGTCGATGTGGTATAGACTTGTATTTTCTTCATAATCGCTCCTTTCAATAAAAAATGCGTATAAAGATGATGATCGATGCGATCATGCTGACTGCTGTCACCGCTTTTTCCGCGTTTTCCAAAGCATTTGACGCTTCGGGTTGAGGTTTTCGCCCGGTGATCCGCGCGATAAGGTCCGCTGAGAAGAAAAGAAAGGTGCCAAAGATCACCAGTTTCATTTGTAGAGGTGTCAACCATTCTTTCCTTGCCACTCCTCCTAAAAGCAAGATGACACAGGGTTGAAAAACCCCCGCCACGATACGACATAGACTCGTTGTGCGACCTCGTTTCATTAAAATCCTCCTGTTCCACCGCCGCCAGCGCTACCTGTAAAGCTCGCTCCAGAGGAAGGGGAATCTAAGGATCCGCCATAACTCGAGTTGTAAGCCATCGTCTGCCGATTATTTGCGAGGATGAGGTAGTAGAGCAACCAGGATCCAGAGTAAGCCATAAAATCATCCTCAGAGCTAAAAGTGGTCTGACTCTTATCTACACCGAGGGCAATAGCATAGAGCATGGCAGAACCCTGCGGCAAATCTACCTCCGCACCGGCTTCGAGATCCTTTTTTAAGGTTTTTAGTTCATTTTTATACGCCTTTCCTTTTTCGTTTTGAAATAGACCTAACACAACAGAATATATGGTGCCCGCAATGCCGATGCCAATGCCCCATCCCCCTGCCTCAGCGCCGATAATGAGGGAAAACAATCCGAAAATCAACCAAAGGACAAATAGGACGATTGCAAGTATCATGCGCCCGAGCTTGATCCCGATCCCTTTGCTTTTCAAACTACGACGCACTTCAGTAGAATACGCGTTGTAGCTTTCTTGAAACGTCATATAGCCCTCTTGAGTGTCGATGATGGATTGGATATCATGGTATCGAAGAGTGCTCCCGTCGCCTAGATGATTCATAAATAAATCATAGATCATGTGTTCCTGCCTGGTCATCTCGACAGATTCCCCTTTGTTAACGGTAAATACCACATCTGCTGTCTTCTCGTCTCCATGGTTAGCGATGGCGAGAACATCATTTTCTACTAAACTAAACAATGTCGCATTGATCGCTCGATAGTCCACTTGATCATGTGCAAGCTGAGCTGCTTCTCCATAGGATAAGTCCACATAGACGCCTGGATAGAGCGCCTCCATCTTGCGATTTCGGCCTAAAAAGAACGCTCCTAGAACTGCTAACAAGGAAAATGGCGCTATGGTGCGGTTTATGTGCTCCAACCGCTGGATTCGTTCCCCTTCGGAAATTAATCGTTGAGCTTCCTTTGCCTCCCAGGCGAGTAGCTCTTGTTGCGAAGAATTCCCTTGTCGAGATGCCAAAGGGGCAAACGCCTTTGGAAATAGTACCCGTAGGCCTACAGGGGTTTCCGGAGCGATGTCTTTGACGATGAGATGGACTCGTTCCTTTTCAACTGCCACCTCCCCTAAAGGTTTTCCGTGGTAGAAGCCAGCGATGTTCGCATCCGGCTCAGGGAGGATGAAATCGAAGGTGTAGTGCACTATCGGAGTCTCGTTGGTCTTATCGACAAAATGCCATGATAGCTCCAACACGTCCGAGTGGACGAGGATCGCATTTGTCGCTGTATAGTCGATGCGATATAGCGCGGTTTCTCCAGATTTTACAGGTTGGTATATTTTCAATTCGATACCGTGCTTGGTGGTTTTTGTTGTATACACTCCGACATCACCGTTTTTGGCCGTCTCTACATGGGTTAAAGGCAGGTCGTGATCCCCATGGTAGACTTGGATCCCTTCGATACCATCGGTGCCTTTCGTCGGTAAAGTGCGAAAGATGCCGTTGAAGTTTTTATCGAAACTGTAAGTGATCTTCTCGGAGAAAGTGACATCCCCGTTTTGAAGTACTACCCCTTCAGTGGACCAAGTGGTGACGGCAATATCCTCTGCATGGGATGGGCACGGAAAGATCATGATAAATAGTATGACCAGTAAAGTCGCGATCGTTTTTTTCATAGTCTGCCTCCTGTCGTTACTCTTACCCGTTTAGCTCGCAAGTGAAACAAACAGGCGAGGGCTGGGTGACGTCGGCGTGCGCTTTGTGAAATCAAGGTTTGGGTTTGTAGTGATGCTTCGCATGTAAAGTGTGCCTGCGGCACGTGAGGGTCAAGAGATTAAGGTCAAGGGCATTAAGATCAAGATCAAAAAATAAGGTCAAAACCCTCCCTCAGTCTGCTTCGCAGCCAGGGCAGAAAGTCAAGTAAGTGCAACACTTATTTGACTTTCTGCCCTGGCTCGGCGTCTTTTGCCGAGACTGAGGGAGGGTTTTGACCTTCAAGCCTTTGACCTTCACGCACGGAGCATACTTCCCAACCCTTGCCCCCTTCCCTTTCTAAAACAAAACAAGCAGCCTAAGCTGCTTGTTGCTTTGTTTGTCATATGTTAAGCGTGTTTCGCTTCAAATGCTTTCATAAAGGCGACGAGTTTTTCTACCCCTTCAATGGGCATTGCGTTGTAGATGGATGCGCGCATCCCTCCAACGGTACGATGTCCTTTTAGACTCACTAAGCCTTCTTTGGTCGCTTCTTTGACAAATAACGCGTCCATGTCTGCGTCACCTGTGACGAATGGCACGTTCATCAACGAACGGTCCTCACCTTGAACTGTGGATTTGAACAGTTTGCTGTTGTCAAGAAAATCGTAAAGGATGCCGGCTTTCTTTTCGTTAAGTTCCTTCATCGCTTCTAATCCACCCAAGTTCTTGATCCATTTAAATACTTTACCACAAATGTAGATACCGTAGCACGGTGGCGTATTGTATAGGGAGCCTTTTTCCGTTTGAATCTTCCAATTCATCATGGTCGGGGTATTGGGGTTTGCTGGACCATCGCCGATGACATCATCTCTAATAATAAGAATTTGAACCCCAGATGGTCCCACATTCTTTTGAACACCGCCGTAAGCGACAGCGTATTTTGTAATGTCCATAGGCTCAGATAGGAAACAGGACGATATATCTGCTACTAGGGGTTTGCCTTTGGTGTTTGGCAAGGTTTTGAATTTTGTCCCGTAGATCGTATTGTTTTCACAAATGTGTACATAATCTGCATCTTCATCTATATCAAGGTCAGAACAATCTGGAATGTAGGTGTAGGTCTTGTCTTCAGACGAGGCAATCGCCACTGCTTTTCCGTATTTTTGTCCTTCTTGGAATGCTTTCTTTGCCCATTGACCGGTGATGATGTAATTGGCAACGCCATTTCTCATCATGTTCATCGGGATACTCGCAAATTGAAGGTTGGCTCCGCCTTGTGCAAATAGCACTTTATAGTTGTCTGGTATGTTTAGCAGGTCGCGTAGATCTTGTTCCGCTTCTTCTAAGATCGTTTGAAACGTCGAGGAACGATGACTCATCTCCATAACTGACATTCCGGAACCATTGTAGTCCAGCATCTCTTCTGCAGCTTCTTTAAGTACGCTTTCCGGTAATACAGCAGGTCCGGCAGCGAAGTTGTATACTCTTCCCATAGTCTTTTCCTCCTCTAGTGATCTCAACGTGTATTTTTTGTTTTCTTGAGATAAATCCTATTATACCACAACAATGTAATTGGGTACAGTTTTTGTTGATTTGTTTTATCTATTATTTAAATAAGTCTCTAGTATTTCTCCACTATTGTAAAGTTTTGTCGCTAATTCTTCACCCAAATACCTGAAATGCCACGGTTCGTACATGTACCCCGTGATCGGCTCGCCGGCTTCTGGATAGCGCAGGTGAAACCCGAAGCGATGGGCATTATCTTTCAACCATTTGCCCGTAGATGTCTTGGCAAAGGCTTGGGTGTAGTTCACCCGACTTCCATTGACGACAATATCGATGGCCAATCCCGTTTGATGTTCGCTATACCCCGCTTTCGCTGAAAAACGGCTGGCTTGCTTTTCACCATAAAGTCGCACGTAACTTTGGTACAAGTTCTCTTGATACCCGTAGGATCGATAGCCGGAGCCGATGGTCATGGGGATTCCCAATTTCTTTGCTGCGGCTTGCATCACTTTAAACTGAGCACTCAGCTCTTTTGAAAGGCCTGGCGCGTAATCTTTTGGTACGCTATTGCCTTTGTTGACTAGCAAGATGCCGTCGATATACGTAAATCCCTTGGGAGAGGGTTCAGGTTTTGGCGTCGGTTCGGGTTCAGGTTCTTTTCCAAGAAGAACCTCTTCGATACTTTTGGAAACCGCCGCCTCGCCTCCGACGATATAGACCGTTTCAACCCCTTTTAGCGCCTCTTGGACACCATCGCTCAGAGTGGCACCGTCGGTTAAGAGTATCGGCGCATTCATTTGCACCGCCAGTGGGGTAACCGCTAAGGCATCTGGAAACCGGGTTCCGTTGGCGATGACGACAGTAGTGTAGGGATTGTGGCGCTTTGCGATGGCCAATGCGGTATCGTATCGATTCGCACCCCCGATCCGCTCGCCCACTTCATCGATTATTGCCGATGTTCCACCAAAGGTGTAAACGCCACGATAGGCTCCCGATAATACGATGGGATTCGATCCGTCGATCAATTGGATACCTCTATTTTGGGAGCCGAGTAGCGCCCCTGCCGCCAAAGCATCGGGGAAATTCGTTCCCGTCGCTACGCCTATTTCCTGGACGTTCATCTTTTCTAGAACCAATCGTGACGTCTCGTAGCGATCCACTCCTGCTATGCGTTCCACACCAAATCGCTCCTTCAAAGCGCCCTCGATGTTTTCGCTGACGGCATTCGAACCACCAACAACGGTCACTGACTCCACGCCAAGTGTGTGCAGAACTTGATTGATGCTTGCATTTTCTTCCACTAATAGTATGGGTGCTTTCTCTATTGCCGCCAACGGCCCTACGGATAGTGCATCTGCAAAGGCGTTTCCGCTTACGACGTAGGCTTTTTTGCCACGTTTCATTTCCCCTGCCACTTTCGCAGCGGTCTCCACGCGGTTCGCTCCCCCGATGCGGATCACCTGCTTAACTGAAGCTTTTACATCCTTTGGCGACAACAGGATCAGTCCAACGATCGCCACTGCGATCGCCCATTTTTTTCGATTCATTTGTTCTCTTAACCCTTTCCCACCGGTTACGATGGTTTAGAAGCGCCACTTCCATCAGTCGATGGCGATGGGATAATCTTGCTGGGCAGGCGGGTAGTTTGCGCTGTCCAAGGTTCGCATTCCATCGGTGGTGATGGTTTCGGTGCTCTTTAAGAAAAAATCGTGTGAAATCACTTGGTAATCTAAATCATCGGTATAGACGGGATCGTCCCAGGTGAGATCGATGTGATACCACTGTCCGTCTAGCTCTACCATATTCCAAGAGTGACCGTAAGGGTTTCCCGTCTCATCCAGATCCACCCCTAGCTGATCGTCGTCCAATTGTCCCGTGACATAACGCACGGGGATGTCCATGTCCGTTAACACTTTCATGAAGAGTTTGGTATAGGCATCGCATACCCCACGTCTGTCGACGACG
>CAZHRC010000004.1:0-106963 GCA_964533865.1 uncultured Peptoniphilaceae bacterium | reverse complement strand
GGCTCTGTTTTTGTTTCAAAATTATTTGTACTCAAAGTAATTTTCACACTATTTAATTGGTTAGGTTCGTTTGTTGCTGTCACTCTCAGGCGACAACTTTTAAAGTATACCACGGATCAAATCCGTTTGTCAACTCTTTTTTTACAAAAACTTTATTTAAATTTTCGTTTGGAGTTGAGCCCTTAAAAGCGGCAACTTTTAAATAATACAACATTTCCAAAGAGAATGCAAGCTTTATTTTAATTTTTTTTGAATTTTCTTTTTCCTTCCTTAATAATAGCATTAATTACTATGGCCTTTTTATTGATCTCTTTGCCTCTACCCTATCGTCTTTGTGTAGTGGAAGTTAATTCTCGTCATACTGCTCATCTTCTCATAATTCCATTTGGTTTCTACCCAACGATATTCTATAGGGCTCTAATTGTTGATTCTTCCCTGATGTATCGACATAATTTTCTCTACTTGTCTGCTTTTCTAGGCTAAGATTTGCATTTTTATGGTATTTATCCCGATTATAAGTTATAATGTAACAAAGCAATGCCAATACTTAACTTTACGACACTTCCTAAGGAGGAAATATATGAGCATGCTCACTACCACGGATTACGCGATACGCATTTTGGTCTATCTTGCTACGCGTGACGATGTTCCAACTGTTTCTGGAAAAGAAATCTCTGAAGAAATGGCCATTCCCTACAACTACTTTTTAAAAATTGTACCTCGTCTCAAGGACGCTGGTCTTATCATCTCTTATCAGGGCAAAAAAGGCGGCTTTGAGCTCATTAAAGATCCCCATGAAGTGACGATGTTCGAAATCATTTCTTCAATGGAAGACGGTTATATTGTCAACCGCTGCTTAGTGGATCCCGCTAGCTGTTCTCGCAGTGCGACTAGCCATTGTAAAGTACACGCCGCACTTGGCGAATTGCAAATGCAAATCAACGACGCACTCAATTCGATGACTTTAATCCAATTTATCGAAAAAGGTGACGAAGCTCTCGCTTAATTTTACATTGCTTTGTATTCCATATCATTTTATTTCAATTTTACATGCTACTTACATTAAGTACCTCTTTTGGGGTGCTTTTTTTAATGCCCTTTTGATTGAGAGCGATACATGTGATAGTACTGACCTCTATGTTCAATTAAGGTATCGTGGGTGCCACGCTCGATAATTTTACCGTTGCTGAGCAAAAAGATCTGGTCAGCATGGCGAATTGTCGATAGGCGATGGGCAATAATAAGCGTTGTCCTGCCTTTAGCTAAGCGTTCCATGCCTTTTTGGATGACGCTTTCAGTTTGAGAATCGATATTGGATGTCGCTTCATCTAGAACGAGTATTTTTGGATCTCTTACAAAGGCCCTAGCAAAGGATACCAGTTGCCTTTCTCCTGCTGAAAGCGACGCGCCTCTTTCTGTTAATACGGTATTGATCCCATCGGGTAACGCATCAACCATAGCTTTGCCACCTACGGCCTCCAAAGCTTTAAGCGCACGATCTGTGGTAATGGATTCGTCATAGAGCGTGATGTTGTCGTAAAGGCTACCTGAAAACAATACGGGGTCTTGTAATATGATCGCCATCTTTTCTCGTGTTGCCCGTAGGGTAAATTCTTCAATGTTTTCATCGCCAATGTAGACCTGACCCTTTTCTGCTGTGTAGTACCTTAAAAGAAGGTTCATCAAGGTGCTCTTACCCGAGCCTGTGTGGCCCACAAATGCGGCGGTCTTTCCTTCTTCTATGGTAAATGAAATCTCTTTTAATACCTGTTCGCCTGGCGTGTACGAAAAAGATACTTCTTTAAAGGTTATGCCAAATCCACGTGGCGATGTCGCTTTTTCCCCTTCCTTTTCCACATCTTTCGATAATATTGCTAGGATGTTATCTGCTGCACTATTGGCGCGTTCGAGCTCTCCTAAGCGTTGAAAAGCGTTCTGGACTTGATTAAAAAGCTTCATCATATAGTCGACAAAAATATAGGTTACGCCAATGGATACAGCATAAGCTCCTGTAATCGTACCGTATCCAAAATACAGAAGGATCAATGCGACGGTGATGTACTGTAGCGTCGAAGTCACATTAAAAGAACTATAGGATTCCAACTTCACCATGGCCATTCCTTGGGTGTAAATAGCCTGATTGACTTGATCAAATGCATCAAAGGTATCCTGCTCTCGATTGAATGCTTGAATAATCTCCATCCCTTGAATGCTTTCGTTGAGGTAACCATTGAGATCGCTAATGGCTGCTCGATAGCGCCTATTATACGTTGAAGATTTTCTCCTGTAGTCGTATACGACCAGGGCAAGCACAGGTAATGGGATAAGGGCCATGAAAAACAAATTGATATCCAAAGCGATCAGCGCCCCGTAAACGCCGACCGTGTAGATTGCCGTATTCAAAAATTGAGCGAGCACCACTTGATACAGCACTTTTACATCCTTGGTATCGGTAGTGATGCGAGAGACGATTTTTCCCGCTGGTAAACTGTCGAAGTAGGAAACTGGAAACTGTTGAATGCGATGGAAAATATCCCGTTGCATGGCCATGGAGATTTTGTTAGCGGTCTTTTGAAAATACACCATGCCGACAAAGCGACAACCGCCTGATGCAAGAATGGAAAGGCCATATATGGCGATGTCTCTCATAAAACGTGATAGATCTTTTGGTCCTACGCCCTGTAATAACTCTTTATCCAAGATTCGACTGACCATATAGGGACCCAACAAATCTGCTCCAACGGCAATGCTAGTAAAAAGCAACCCCCCTAAAAATATCCACTTCACCTTTTTGGTGTAAGCTAGAAGCATTTTATCTCTTTGTTTTGTCGATGAATTGGTCTTCATGAGCTTCACCTCCAAGTTTTTGATGATCGAACTGCTGTCGATACCATCCCTTTTCACAGTACAATTCATCGTGAGTGCCTTTTTCAACGATTCTTCCATCATCCAATACGACAATGAGATCAGCGTGGCTTATCGCTGATAATCGATGGGCGACGATGAGGGTAGTTTTTCCTTTTCTGTTTTCTTTCATGTTGTTGATGATCGTCGCTTCTGTGTTGGCGTCCACCGCAGAGAGGCTATCGTCTAATATGAGTATGTCTGGATCGCTGATAAGGGCTCGCGCAATGGAGATCCGCTGCTTTTGCCCACCTGATAAAGAGATTCCTTTTTCTCCTGCTAGGGTTTCCAAACCTTGTGAAAGATGGTCAATGTCTTTTGTAAAATCCGACATCTTCACCACTTCGTCAATCTGTGCCTTTGATACATTTTTTACACCAAACCCGATATTGTCAGCAATCGTTCGCGAAAACAACAGATGTTGTTGAGGCACGTAACCGATGTGAGCTCTCAAACTCTTTCTATCCACTTTTTCTATGGGGGTATCACCTAAAAATATGGCCTGTTCTTGGAGAGGATACAAATGAAGGAGCTGTTTTACCAAAGTGGTTTTCCCACTGCCTATTTTGCCCACAATGCCCAAGGTTGCACCTTGAGGCAACGTAAAGGTAATATCTTTTAAAACAGGAGAGAAACTCTTTGGATAAGAGAAGGAAAAATGGTCGAATCGAATCCCTCCTTTTCCTTCGTAAGTTATATAGGAAGACTGATCAACCACTTCCTCGGGATAGGTCAGCACATCGTCTATTCGATCGATGGAAGCCGATGCTTGTTCCGAAACGTTAATGTATTCTCCCAAAGCAAACATTGGCCATACCAACAAACTCAAATAAAAGATAAAGGCAACTAATTGACCAATGGTTAACGTGTTTTGTCCGATCAAGTATGCACCGACACTAAGGGCGATAATATAGCTCATCCCTGGAACAATCCGCACCGCTGGTGTATACAAGGCGTTCAATATGGCAACTTTCATGTTTTTATCGTACAGATCCTCTGCGGTTTTTGAAAATCTGAGGTTTTCGCTCGACTCGCGATTGTACGCGCGTACGACACGTACACTGGATACATTTTCAAGGACGGAATCATTCATATTGTCAAAGGCTTGTTGTGCCTTATCGAATTCAATGTAGAGTTTCTTCCCCAAATACCTTGAAAAGACGATGAGCGCAGGCAGGGGAACGACCGAAGCCAAAGTCAACCGCCACGAGGTGCTCATACCCATGACGAGTAGGAGAACAACAGGGTAAACGATCGCATCAAAAGCTGCCATGATCCCATACCCAGCAAAGTCCGACAGCGCTCTGACATCGTTTGTCGATTTTCCCATAAGGCTTCCTGTAGAGTGTTTTTCAAAGAAGATCGGAGATTGTAAAAGAAATTTCGCCATCAATCGACCACGAGTCCGATAACTCATTCGCTCTGCACCGCGAAAAATCAAATAACTCCAAATGTAATTGGATATATAACTCAAAACGATCACCGCTGTCAAAAATCCAAGATTGAGGTACAACTCTTCTAATCCAATCGTCTGTTGCATGATCCTATCCGCTAAATAACCCACCATATAAGGTGGAATCATGATCAATACATAACTAATCACAATGGTCAACACGCCCACCACATAGGATTTCAGCTCGCTTTTTAAAAAAACTTTAAGTTTCACAAATATATAAAACATCATACCTCCAGGTATTTTAGGCACAAAAAAACACACCTTCCACAGGTGTGCTCACTGCAA
This sequence comes from uncultured Peptoniphilaceae bacterium, assembly GCA_964533865.1. GTDB lineage: Bacteria > Bacillota > Clostridia > Tissierellales > Peptoniphilaceae > CAZHRC01. Next base: position 102,318 of record CAZHRC010000004.1, on the reverse strand, counting down.
AAGGGACTACCCCCTTGCTAAATCTCACCAAGGCGGGCATATCGCGTTGTCTTTATTTCTGTTCTCATTTTGTTCAGTCTGTTCATGACAATACCCCCTTTCACTTATCTGATTTCATTTTTAGACTATCACAGAGATGGAGTTGATGTCAATGGGTTTTGGTGTAGTTGACAGGGTAAGTTAAAACCCCATTACGTGTTTTTTCTCATCACAATGGGGTTTTACATACTTTCTCTCATTCAATTGTAATCGTAAAAACCGCGATTCGTCTTTCTTCCCAATATTCCTCCTCTCACCATTTTTTTCAACAGAGGATGAGGCCGATACTTTGTATCACCAAATTCAGCAAATAGTACTTCCATTATCGCTAAACACACATCTAACCCAATGAGGTCGCCTAAAGCCAATGGTCCCATGGGATGATTTGCCCCTAAAATCATCGCTTCGTCTATACCTTCAATAGAGGCAATGCCTTCTGCATATATACCTATGGCTTCATTTATCATGGGAACGAGGATCCTATTGACTACAAACCCTGGCGATTCTTTGACGATAACAGGTGTTTTTCCAATTTCTTCAGCAATATTCACCATTTTTTGTATAAGGTCACTTGGTGTATCCATAGCTGGTATGATCTCAACGAGGGCCATCACCGGTGCAGGATTGAAAAAATGCATACCCACGATATTATGCTTCAAGCCATTACCGATTTCTGTAATAGAGAGCGATGAAGTATTGGTTGCAAAAACAGTCTCTTCCTTGCAGTATTCGTCTAGTTCTTTAAAGGTAGCTTTCTTAACTTTCATCTCTTCCGATGCAGCCTCTATGATGAGATCACAATCAGCGCAATCTCTTCTTTCTCCGATTACAATCCGGTGTAACAATGCATCTTTATCATTCTTTTCCAATTTTCCTCGAGCGACTCTTTTCTCTAATCCTTTTTCGATGTTCATCTTTCCATGTTTTGCATATTCTATATTGATATCGGTCAAAACGACTTGATTCTTCTCATTTTGCGCAAATGCCTGAGCTATTCCACTGCCCATAATTCCTGCGCCTATAACTCCTATTTTCATCATTTTCTCCTTACCATCTCTTACAGGTATCGTTCCACTATGCATTCTTAAACCCTACTTGCCTTTCCTTATTTAAAAAAGCACTCATCCCCGTTCTTTGATCTTTAGTGTCAAACAAGGACCCAAAGAGCTGACTTTCATACTCATCCCCTTCAGCGTTATTTCGTTCAAGACCATAATCTATGGCTTTTTTGGTATAGCGTACGGCAATAGGCGCACGGGAGGCTATCTTATTTGCCATTTTCAGTGCTTCTGGCAGCAAATCCTCTATCGGGTAAATTGCACTTACAATACCTATCGTTAAAGCTTCTTGAGCTTTTATGGCACTTCCTGTATAGAGCAGTTCTTTCGCTTTTGAGAGGGAACCAATAATTTTTACTAGTCTTTGTGTACCTCCAAAACCTGGAATAATGCCAAGACCGACTTCCGGCTGACCAAACACTGCATTTATCGAGGCTAGACGGATATCACAACTCATTGCAAGTTCATTTCCACCACCTAATGCATAGCCGTTAATCGCTGCGATAATCGGAATCGGATAGGTTTCAATCTTTCGCATGATCTCACTGCCCATCTCGCTGAAATCGACGGCTTCGCTCACCACCATATCTTTCATTTCTTCAATATCCGCACCTGCAACAAATGCTTTCTCGCCGGTTCCTGTTATGATGAGACATCGAATCACATCGAGATCAATCACGTCCAATGTCTGGTTTAATTCCTCTAATAGTTTTCGATTTAGTGCATTTAGAGCTTCAGGGCGGTTTATCGTTAGGATTGCTACTGCACTTCTATATTCCAATCCGATTAGTGTCACAGTGTCACCCCACTTTTAATTGCTGTTGAGCAACCCATTCCACCACCAATACACAACGTTGCAAGACCTAAAATCACTTCTTGCCTTCTTTTCATCTCATGAATCAATGAAACGAGGATTCGACAACCAGAAGCACCTACGGGATGACCAAGAGCTATAGCCCCACCATTGATATTAACTTTGTTCACATCCAAATTAAGTTCTTTTAGAACCGCTATGGATTGAGAGGCAAAAGCTTCATTCGCTTCGATGAGATCAAAATCAGAAATAGAGATGCTCATCTTCTTTGCCAATTTTTGTGTTGAATAGACTGGACCAATTCCCATAATCGCTGGATCTGTTCCTGCTAATGCACCGTTTATCCACTCTGCTTCAATTGTTACACCGAGTTCTTTTGCTTTCTTTTCGCTAATAACAACGACCGCTGCCGCTCCATCATTTATCGTAGACGAGTTTCCAGCTGTCACCATACCCTCTTTTTTAAAAGCGGGTCGAAGAGAACCTAAACTCTCCAATGTCGTCCCTGGTCGAATACCTTCATCTCGGTCAAAAATAACCCTATTCTTTTTAACCATGATTTCAACTGGAACGATTTCCTCATCAAACTTTCCTTCTTCTTGAGCTCTCTTAGCTTTCAATTGACTTTCTAGTGCAAATTTGTCAAGTTCTTCACGATTTAAACCCCATTGGTCACAGATGTTTTCAGCAGTTACCCCCATATGATAATGATGAAAGGCATCCGTCAAGGCATCGTGAACCATTGTATCCAATATCTCTCCGTTGCCCATTCTATAACCATATCGCCCTTGAGGAAGCACATATACAGAGGCAGACATGTTCTCCATACCACCAGCGACGACAATATCCGCTTCACCAAGTCGAATCAAATTTGCCGCCATATTGATCGCCTCTAACCCAGAACCACACACGATATTTATGGTCATCGCAGGTGTTTCAGCTGGTATGCCAGCATTCAAAGATGACTGTCGAGCGACATTTTGACCTTGTCCCGCTTGAAGTATATTACCCATATAGACCATATCAACATCTTTTCCATCGATACCGGCTCTTTGTAGGGCTTCTTTAATGACGACCTCACCGAGTTTAGCGACTGGCACCGATGATAGTGAACCGCCCATCGCACCAATGGCTGTTCGGCACGATCCTGCTATAAATACTTTATTCGTCACAGTATCCTCCTTAATTGCAGCTTATGATTTGAGCCCCTGAAAAAGGAGATGTTTGAAGAATAGGATACTTAATTTTTCGTCGTAAAAATCCCATTCTCAAGAAATCGTATCACTTTTTCCGCTGTTTGCTCCAAATCTTCTTCCTTGGAAAAAACAGAATAGCGTAGTCCAACGAAATTCGCGATACCAATTAACATATAGGAAAGCACTTCAGTATCTCCAGCCACCACCGATCCCTCGTCTTGACCATCCTGTAATCGGCGTATATAGTGTTCTGCAAAAGTCTGGTAGTAATCTTCAAATAAACCTCTATCAATCATAAGAGCTTCCCATATGATATTATACATATATTGTTTATCACGTACTATTTCTAGGAATACCATTAATCCTATTTTTTCTATATCTCTTCTTGAAGTTAATCCTCTTATTCGCTTTGAAATCGTCTTTCTGATTTGAAGGGAATAAGATTGCAGTAAATATCGATAACAACTTATCTTATTAGGAAAATATAGGTAAAAAGTTCCCAAACCTACTCCCGCTTCCTGAGTAATATCTTTAATCGTCGCTTTATAGTAACCTTGTTTAGAAAAACACTGTTCTGCAGCGTGAACGATTTCATTAAAGGTTTCTTGTCCTTTTTTCGTTTTTGGCATCACAATTTCAGTCATAGTCATCCTCTTTCATTATAGTTGCATCCATGATGAAATTTTTCTCTGAAAATTCTATTCATCAAAAATCATGTAATATTACAATTATATAATGAACGGGATATGAATGAAAGACTTCTTGCTTTTTTCGTTCTATTGTTAATAAAGAGTTTTTACAACTGCCTCACCGTCCATAGCGACTTCTCCATTTTCATTATAGATCGTTGTTTTCATACGTAACCTATACTTGGGTAATTTTTCCAAAACCTTCACCTGTACTGTAATCACCTCTCCTACAAATATCGGTTTTGTGAAATTCAAAGATTGTGAACAGTAAATCGTTCCAAAACCCGGTAATCTCTTGCCTATCAGCACCGAGACAAAGGCAAGTAAATGAACACCATGGCATATCCTTCTTTTGAAAAACATCTTTTCTGCACTTTTGTCATTGATATGAAAAGAATCCTCGTCTCCAATTAAGTATGAGAAACTGTCTATCTCTTCCACTTTCATTTCTTTGACCATCTCAACTTGTGCGCCAACCAAAATCTCATCATATGGAATAGAAGGCGAATCCATCGCTGTCACCCCCACTTAATGGCTGTTGCTGCCCAAGTATATCCTGTTCCAGCAGAAACTAAGACAACCAAATCTCCTTTTTTGATACGGCCAACCTCTACTGCCTTTTTCACAGCAATAAAACAATCTGCTGATTGACAATGACCATATTCTTCTAACAGATAGGTATTTTCAGGTTTAAGTGCAAAGTGGTCTAAAAGTAAATTTGACATCGATTTTTTCATAAAAAGCGGAGCGATAAAGGCGATATCCTCCTTGATATATCCGCTCTTAACTACCACTTGCTCTATAACGCTAAAAAAATTGTTAATCGTAATCGGGTCCAAACGTTCTTTCATCCCATGAACATCCAATACTTGGAGAAAAAAATCCTCGTAGTTTGGCTCTTTCAATGTTTCGAAATTCTTGGCGCCTACTGCAGGAACATAAACATCCTCTGCGAATCTACCATCACTAATCATCTTTGTTTCTAAAATTCGATTTTCATTTAAGTTTTTCTCTAATAAAATGGCTGCAGCTCCATCTCCAAAATTGAACATGAACCGACTATCGTTGTCTCTATAGTTGATCAAATCTCCTTCTTTAGACGAAGAAACCAGAAGGGCATTTCTGATACTCGGATCTTGTAACATCATCGCCTTCACAACCTTCAGCGCGTAGACTCCTGCTGAACACAACGAATGAAGTTCAAAACTCTCCGCGTTTTCTGCTCCTATCTTATGTTGAATGGAGGCAGCTGCATTAAATAAATAGTAATCTTTATATTCACTTCCACAATAGACGACTAAATCAATTTCTAAAGGATCTTTGTCCTCTAAAGCACTGCGACAAGCTTTGACAGCCATATCGACCACCGATTCAGAAGCATCCGCTTTATGAACTTTTTTGATCCCAAATTTTAATCGAATGACTTCTTCAGGGATGCCTGAAGCTTCCGCAATCCACTGGCTATCGCGAATACCTTGAGGAAAATATGTTCCTATCTTCTTAATCCCAACATTTTCATTTTTCAATTATCATCCCTCCTCAATCGCTCGCTTCTCCATATATTTTCATTACCTCAGAAACAACGATCTTACCTACACTGTTTTTTGGCACATCATCAACAACGGTGATGTACTTGGGAATTTTGTACTTCGCTAAACGACTTTTTAGTGCATCTAAAATCTCTTCTTTTGTAATCTCCATACCTTCTTTTAAAGAGATGATGGCTTTGCCAACCTCTCCCCATCTTTCATCCGATACCCCAATGACGCAACATTCTCTTATAGCTTCTATTTCGTAGAGCACTGATTCAATCTCTGGAGGAAAGACATTTTCACCACCACTAATGTACATATTTTTCTTTCTTCCAACAATATAGTAAAATCCATCCTCGTCAAACATTGCAATATCTCCAGTGTACACCCACCCATCTATCAATGTTTTTCTCGTTTCTTCTTCATTATCCCAATAACCAGAAAAGACTTGTGGACCACTCCAGATAAGCTCTCCTTCTTCTCCAGGATTTGTCACTTCTTCTCCATTCTCGTCGATCAACTTGATCATGGATAGGTACATGGGCTTTCCAACAGATGCATACTTTGCCTCTATTATCGATTGATCCAAAAATTGAGGCGGCGATGACAAGTTGTTGGATCCTGCTTCTGTCATGCCATAACCCAAGACAAATTTAATGCCTTTATTCCAGTACAATTGCATAATATTGATCGGTGTTGGCGCTGCTCCTGCCATAGCCCATTTTAGACTCGAAAAATCGGTTGTTTCAAAATTAGGTTCTTCTGCGATCATTCGAAATATAGTCGCCGCTCCAAATAATGAAGTCAATTTTTCTTTTTCTACGAGATTTAAGGTTGTTAAAGGATCGAATTGACGGTTGATAAACACCGTTGCCCCTGCGTGTAAAAAGGGTAACAGCATGAGATTCCACCCACCTGTATGAAAGAGTGGGAGTAACAAAAGTGTTCGCTCCTCGTGATGGATTCCCCAAGTACAGATTTCATTAAAAGCATTGAATAACTCACAACGATGCGATAACATCCCGCCTTTTGGTAATCCTGTCGTTCCACCGGTATGAATAATCAGATGAATATCTTCCAGGTCCAGATTTGGGCAGGATACTTCTGCATCGATTGACGTCTTCAATAAAATATCGTATTCTAAATCTTCCGTTTCATTGTTAGAATTGGTGAGGGTGACAAAGTAATCAACCAACGACTCATCTTTTAGTCCTTGAACATTTTCACTGAAAATATCTTCATAAAAAACCACTTTAGGCGTTTCACTGATTATTAATTGTTTCAATTCATCACTAGATAGACGGGCATTGTACGGTATAAATATTGCGCCAAGCTTACCTGTTGCAAAATACCCATCAATGAGTTCTACGCGATTTCTAGAAATGAAAGCGATACGATCACCTTTGACAATTCCAAATTGAGTCTTCAAATAATTTGCCAATCTGTTGGCTCTTTCATTCAATTCCGCATAGGTATAGCCTTTATCCTCATCAATATCGATGATCACTTCTTTTTGATTATCTATTCTCGAACGGGAAAAAACGTAATTGCCAATCCAAGAGTTATCCATTTTTCTCCTCCATCCTCTTTTGTGTTGCTTTTAAAGTACGCCTTATTCATAAAGGGAGCAAATTTGCTCCCCTCTCTTAAAATTTGAAAATCTCTTCCATCTCTTCAGATATTTGGGGTGCTGGCGTCAATAAAGAGCCTATTGTTGAGATAGCGATTGAAATCGCTGTGATTGTAAAATAGGAAGGCAATCCACCTGGAAATTTGATTCCAGTAAGTGTGATGACATTAAGGATGAAAGAGATTGCTATCCCTAACATCACCCCTTGTTCTGTCGCTCTTCTCCATAAAAGGCCTATGACGATAACCGGGAAAGTACCTGATACTAAAGTTCCCCAACCAAAAGTCCCTAATATCGCTACCATTTCAGAACTGTAGACTGAAACGAAAATCGCGATGACCCCAAGGATGAACATGAAGATTCGAGATATCGTGATTTGCTTTTTAGGATCGATTTTAATGCCTAAAGCATCGGGAAGGTCTTTGGACAACAACGTCGATGACGATGTCAAGAACATGCTTGCTGAGGACATTGCGGCTGCAAGAACTGCAGCATAGGCGAACATTTGAACAATGACACCGCCCTTGTCATTGAATGCATAAAATGCACTGTCTGCTGCTTCCAAAGGTGCTACTTCACCTGTTGCAACTAAGTATAACGCACCGTACGCAACAGCAACTGCAACAAATCCTACAATCGTATGAGTGATAGCTGTTACAGCACCCGTTTTAGGGAGATCTCTAGGATCTTTCAGAGCATACATTCTCGTCATGACCTGTGGTTGACCAAGACAACCTAAAATAGGAATCAACATCCATGTAAAACTAATACTTCCAGGCATTGTCCCCCAAGCATTGAGAAAATCAGGACCAAGCTTTTTAGTGATTCCATTTGTCCCTACAATTTCAGGAACAGCACTGACCGCTTCTAGAACGTTTCCAAATCCTCCAGTAATTTTGAAAAAGGCTACGATCATAACAATACTTGCTATCACCATAATAAACCCTTGAAATGCTTGAGTTAACAACCCTCCTACTTCACCTGATATCACAGTGTATATTGTCAATATTCCAAAAATCAACATTCCTGTAGCAATTGGCTCCCAACCTAAAAGATGAGCAAACATTGACGATCCTGCTGATATTTGTGCCGCTAAATAACTGATACACCCAAAAGCAATAACCAAAGACATTAACGCTTTAATCACTCGATTGTTGTTAAATCGAATATCGATAATATCCCCCAAACTCGAGATCGGCTTTATTTCAGACATCGCTCGAATTCTTTTTCCAAGTATAATGTAAGACATGGCAAAAGCCGCACCAGACAACATCCAAAAAGTCATTGCGTGGCCACTATTGTAAATGATCCCTGGTACACCAACTATAGCAAAAGCGCTTGCAATACCCGCCATACTTGACAATCCAACGGCTACAGGACCAAACATAGAGGTTGCTCCAAAGAAAGCTGACGAACTACTCGCTTTTTTTGACGCAACAATACCAATCACAAAAGATGCTACGATCATCGCTATTGAAAAAATCAGTATCAATGTAATCGTTTGGTTATCCATTATTTGCCTCCTTGATTTTTTTCATTCTTACACAAAAGTCATCCCAATCTTTTTGAGACATCCACTCATCCTTTTTTAGTACAAACCCCAAAGAAAGCGTTAACATCCCTCCTATCCAATAAAGGAATATGGTTGGTGCAAATGAAGGATGAAACCCTAGAAAAGCAGGAGCAACTTGACCGGCGTATATCACTGCGAAATAGTCGTTAAGTACAAAAGATAAAATCCAAAGTACTGCCCATATGCCCATCGGGTAAACGACGAAACTTTTCGAAGAGATCCCCTGTTTCGAAACACCTAACAACATATACAAATACATCAACACCACACCAACACACATTCCAACAACATGTTGGTTAGACCATCCTAAAAGCATACAAGCTAGCCATAATACTGAAATCAATACATTAATTACTGTACTCTTATCTGAGATATTCATTTTCAGCCTCCACCTTGAATCTCTAATTTTCTAATTATTGAACTTTATTGAATATTTGTACTCTTTGTAAAACGCCATCTGTTACCATTAATTTTCTGTTAACTGGATTGTAGTCCAATCCCATGGGAGAAAAGAAATTCCCATTCGCATTCGACATTTCACCCCATGTATTGATAAGAACGCCCGATTGATCATAGACTCTTATGCACTTATGTGACGTATCGGAAATAATGATATTATCTTCCTCATCAAACGCAATGCCATATGGAAGCAACAAACTCCCACGATTTAATTCGCCTTCGTAATTTTCTAAAGGATCATCAAGCGGTTGGCCAATACTTCCCTTATACAATCCATTCATATCAAAAATTTGAACTCGATGATTTCCACAATCTACTACGAATATACTTCCTTCACCTTTATACTGTCCTATTTTTATATCTGCTGGTTTATTCAATTGATTAATATTGGAACCTGTACCTCCCCATGCATAGTTTAAGACACCTCTCTCAAATACTTTTACCTTATCGTCTTTCCAATCTGTAACATATACTTTGTTTCCTTCTGCTGCTACCCCCCAAGGAAAGGTAACTCCTGTAGATGACACCTCGGTAGTAAAGTAACTACTTCCTACTTCTTTCGATACAACTCTTGAATTTGCATAATCCGCTACATAAAGAGTTCCGTTGTCATCTACATCCATTTGCTTTGGATAATGAAAATAGTTCAATAACGTTCCGTAACCATAAGCACCACCTATCCCACCATATTTAGTAATATATTTCCCTGTTCCATCGAATACTTGTACCCGATGATTAAATGAATCACTGATGTAGATCAAATCATTGATTTGATCTACAACAACACTTTGCGCATTGGAAACCATACCGTCAGGAGACCTATTTTTTCCGTATGCTGCAAAATACGATGTGTTGTTAAATTGTGAGTAATAGCTCAACAATCTACTATGAGAATCCAATACTCTTAATGAACTGTTTTCCATAATCGCATGCGTAGGTAGCGACATCCCTAAATAACCATTTTGAGACTGATAAAAACTGAAGTTAGAATCTAATTGTTATAAACCATAACCCGATTATTTAAACTATCTGTCACAGCAACTTTACCCGTTGATTTTTCAACATATATTCCTCTTGGATGATTTAATATTTCAGATTAAAAACTAAAATAGTTAAATGGATTGTATATCCCATATTCTCCAAAAGTCTTTAAATGCTGCCATGAAGGCTGCGTTTGAAAGACTTGGATTCTGTTATTATAGGTATCCGCTACATATAACCTATCGCTACTGTCAATCGAAATACCTTGTTGCACCTTAAAATCACCATTTGCACTACCGTAGCCTCCATGAGCTACAACGAATTCTCCAGTTTCTGTGAAGACTTGAATCCTATGATTTAGCTCATCACTGACGTAATAATAACCTTTACTATCTTGAACTAAGGATCTTGGGATATTAAACTTACCATCTTCTGATCCTTTTCCTCCCCAAGAATCTATTAATTCACATTGAGGTGAATACTTCAATATTCTATGAGTTGCCATTTCATTTACGAGAATGTTATCATTTCTGTCTATATACACAAATATTGGCATATCGATGTCATCAATAGTACCTATTTTTTTGTAATAGAAATCTAATATTACAATACGGTTATTTGCCAAATCTGTATGTAATAGTTTTTTCTTGAATCTTGAGCTATAGCGACTGGTGTTTCAAAGACATAATCTTCAGCTCCATCATTTGTCCAATTGCCAATGCTTCTCTCATATTGAAAGAGACTCGGAGATGCCTCGGCATCATGTTGTAAGATGCCTATTATGAACAATTCAATAAGTACAAATGCGATGATTTTTAGAAAACGTTTTTCTGTTACTCTAAGATTCATATCTTGATCCTTTCTTTTTAATCACCTATTTCCTTTTTTGTCTTTTTTGTCTTTTTTGTCTTTTTTCACATAATATGATTAACTATTCATGTGAATATAAGTTCATTTTAATTTTATTATGTACTACTTTTTTAGATTTGTCAATAGTAAATCGTTTTATATCTAATTTTTAATATCGTTCAAATCCTTCAATTACATCAACTAATTTAAAGTTTGATGTTGACATCGTTATTTTATTATGTGATTATATAAGTGAACATCTATTCATTAATCTATGGAGGGAATCTGATGAAAGATATCGGACTTACTTTTGAACAAATTCAAATTGGCGATAGGGCATCCTTCACGAAAACCATTACTGAAACGGATGTGGTAATTTTTGCTGGCATCAGTGGTGATTTGAATCCTGTACATTTAGATGCTGTTTATGCCGAACAGTCAACTTTCAAACGTAGAATTGCTCACGGCGCACTTGTTAACTCCTTGATTTCTGCCGTTTTGGGCATGAAATTACCTGGAAAAGGAACGATCTACCTTCAACAAAATACTTCTTTTTTAGCTCCAGTTTACATCGGCGATACCATCACTGCGACTTTAACTGTTAAACAGAAAACTGATCGCAAAAGGGTAATCATAGAAACTACCTGTACTAATCAAAAGAATGAAATTGTTATTTCGGGTGAAGCTACTGTTTTATGTCCAAAATAGTTCAAATTTACCCACAAAAGTTGAGAATCATCGGCTTTTGTGGGTTCTACCATGTTGAAGATCATATTACATTATCTCAACCGAATATGAATCCCTTTATCCCAATTCTTAACATAAAAACACGACCAACATTTTTATCTGCGGTCGTGTTTGGTATTTATTAAGCTATGGTTTTATTCCAGTTCTATTGCGCTTTATTCCTACTCCATCGTTATTTCCAATTCTTTTCTAAACTTTTCAATCACTTTCTTCTCGATTCGAGAGACAGTCATTTGTGATATGCTAAGTTCTCTTGCGATGGCGACTTGGGTTTTTTTGTCGTAATAACGATAGATGAGGATTTGGCGTTCCATTTCGTTGAGTTTTTGCATGGTTTGGTTGATGAAGTCCGACAGTTCGATATTATCGAAGTTTTTGTCTTCGATACCCACCAGATCGGCAAGATTGACTTCTCGGTCTTCGCTAGAGGAATCAAATGACGCATCTAGAGACTGAGGAGAATAGACTTTGCTGGTTTCTATCGCTTCTAGGACTTCTTCATCGGTGATGCCCAAGTATTCCGAAATATCTTGAACCGTCGGTGATCGCTGCAGACTTTGGCTCAGATGGGTTCTCGTGTTGTTGACTTTTTTAGACAGTTCTTGGATCCGTCTCGGTACGCGTATGACCCATCCCTTATCTCTAAAGTACTTTTTGATCTCTCCAATAATGGTGGGAGTTGCGTAACTTGAAAACTCAAACCCTTTGTTCACGTCGTAGCGATCGATGGCAAGGATTAATCCTATCGAAGCCACTTGGAAAAGATCGTCATACTCTATGCCTTTATTAATATATTTTTTTGCGAGGATTTCAGCGATGTACAAATGGTGTTCGATGAGTTGATTGCGCAGTAGGGGATCCTTTGATGTATCAAACTCTCTAAACATTTGCTTGATACGCTCTTGTTCCAGCTTTTTCTTGTTCTTTTCCATTTTTAAGTTACCTTTAGACGCTTGATAAACTGAAGTCCTTTCTCGTCAAGGCTCACCTCATCCATAAGGCTATCCAAGATAAGACGGCTCAACTGTAACGTTTGATTGGCTTCTACGTCGTTATAAAACCCTGGCGTACGTACACAGACCGTCAAGTTATCGGGTTCCATGTCAAAAAAAACGGTAACTTCCTCGTGGGTGTCCAAAAAAAAGTTTAGGGCTTCTGATACGCAGACCCTCAGATCTTCGATGGCTTCCACATCAAAACCGATGTGAGAAGCGATCGACGAGATCATAAGGCGTATAGTGGACACGTGAAGAGGATTACTTGGAATGGTAACGGTAATACGCTCCATTTATGCCTGCTCCTTAATGGTAAACACTCGGTCCAGCTCTGTAATGGTAAAGAGCTTGCGAATGCTTGGTTTCATGTTGGTAATGGTGATGCCATGCTCAGATTCTTGTACTTTTTTGTAGAGACTGATCAACACTCCTAGTCCCGTTGAGTCCATATACTCAAGTTTGGTAAAATCCATGACGATGTTTTTACGTTCTTTGTTGAGGTGATCGTAAACTTCCTTCTCAAAATCCGGAGTGACGTAAATATCCAAATCTCCTTCGGGAAGGATGAGCCAGTTATCTTGCTGTTCGCGAACTGTTAATCTAAAAGCCATTGGTCAACCTCCGTTAATCTTCAATTTCTTCAATATACTTTGCCACTGCGACGATTCTGTCATCTTGAGGGTTGATGTCTTTGAGTTTTACCCCCATGGTCGCGCGCCCTTTTGTCGATATGTCACGAACTGATAATCTTATTATATCACCTTTTAAGGAAACCATGATGATTTCATCGTCCATATTGACGATTTTTGCACTGACCACATTACCCGTCTTTTTCGAAATCTGATAAGCTTTGATGCCTTTTCCGCCTCTATTCTGGGTTTTAAAGTGAGTCAGGGTGGTTTTTTTGCCGTAACCGTATTCTGCCACCACCAACAAATAAGTGCTATCATCGATGATATCCATGGCCACCACTTCGTCTTCTGCACCTAGGGTGATGCCTTTTACCCCTTGGGAAGATCGTCCCGTATCTCGGACATCTGCGGATTTAAATCGGATGGACATCCCATCTTTGGTGACCAAACTCACATCGGTATTTTCATCGGCGATGCGCACTGCAATCAATTCATCGTCTTCTTTTAGCGTGATGGCGATGAGGCCTTTTTTGCGCACGGTTCTGAACAGTTCTGTCGATGTGCGCTTGATAATGCCGTTTTTAGTCGCCATCAAGAAAAAGACGTCTTCGATGTTATTGATGTTGGGGAAGATCGCTGTCACTTTCTCACCCTTGGTCAACTGTAGGAGGTTGACGATGGCTTGGCCTTTCGCTTGGCGTTTGCCCTCGGCTATTTCATAAGCTTTAAGGGCGTGGAGTCGACCTTTGTTGGTAAAGAAAAGAATGGTGTCGTGTGTGGAGGTGATAAATAAACTCTCCACAAAGTCATCTTCTTTTGTAGTCAACCCTATAATCCCCTTGCCACCTCTTTGTTGAACTTTATAGGTGTCTGCAGGGAGACGCTTAATGTAACCTTGGTTGGTCAATGTGATGAGGACTTCTTCTTCTTCGATGAGCTCTTCGGTGTCGATCTCTCCAACGGCTGCTTTGATTTTGGTACGACGTTTATCACCGTATTTTTCTTTAATTTCCGTCAGCTCTTCTTTGATAATGCCCATGAGGACCCTTTCGTTTTCAAGGATTTCTTTAAATCGGGCAATGAGTTTTAACAACTCGGCATACTCTTCGTCGAGTTTTTCTCGGTTCAAACCGCTCAAGCGCTTTAACTGCATATCCAATATCGCTTGGCCTTGAATATCTGTTAGACCATAACGTTTGTTAAATTCAGCTTTGATCGTCGAATCGTCGTAGTTGGATCGGATGATCTTGATCACTTCGTCGATGTTATCGATGGCTATACGCAGTCCTTCGATGATGTGTGCACGCGCTTCCGCTTTCGCTAAGTCAAACTGGGTACGACGGGTGACAACTTCTTTTTGGTGCTCGATATAGTATTGAATAAGCTCTTTTAAGTTGAGTACTCGAGGTTCCCCGTTGACGAGAGCCAAGTTGATAATCCCAAATGTGGTTTGCATTTGAGTGTATTTGTAGAGGTTGTTTAAAACGACGTTTGGGTTGGCATCGCGTTTGAGCTCAACGACGATGCGCATACCTTTGCGGTCTGTTTCATCTCTAAGATCTGAAATGCCTTCGATGCGTTTTTCTTTGACGTACTCTGCGATGCGTTTGATCAAGGTGGACTTGTTGACTTGGTATGGAAGCTCAGAAATGATGATGCGATGGCGGTTTTTATGCTCTTCAATCTCCGCTACGGCTCTTAACATCAACTTGCCACGACCGGTGTGGTAAGCTCGGTTGATTTCCTCTCTACCCATAATGTGAGCGCCTGTTGGAAAATCTGGTCCTTTGATGTATTTCATGATCCCTGAGATGTCGATTTCTGGGTCATCGATATAGGCGATACAACCGTCGATAGTCTCTACTAAGTTGTGTGGTGCCATATTCGTCGCCATCCCGACGGCAATACCAGCGGAACCGTTGACGATCAGGTTTGGAAAACGAGCTGGAAGCACTCGAGGTTCTTTCTCAGACTCGTCAAAGTTGGGCTGAAAGTCCACCGTATCTTTGTTGATATCCCTTAGCATTTCTAAGGCGAGGCGAGTCATACGCACTTCCGTATAACGCATGGCCGCTGCTCGGTCGCCATCGATGGACCCATAGTTTCCTTGACCGTCAGCTAAAGGATAACGGGTGTTGAAGTCTTGTGCTAAACGCACAATGGCATCGTATATCGCCGTGTCACCATGGGGGTGGTATTTACCCATAACATCCCCGACAAGTCTTGCGCTTTTTCGATAAGGTCTATCTGGGGCAAGTCCCAGTTCGGTCATACCGTATAGTATTCTACGGTGTACTGGCTTTAATCCATCGCGTACGTCGGGCAACGCCCTAGCGACGATGACGCTCATGGAATAGTCCAGATAGGAGGACTCCATCTCTGTTTTTATGTCAATATTTATAATGTTGTTATTATCTTCCATTGATCCTCCCTCCTAAGCGTCTATATTTTTGGCGAATTTAGCATTTGCTTCAATAAATTCCCGTCGTGGTTCTACTTTTTCGCCCATGAGGGTTGTGAAAATTTCATCGGTTGCGAGGTCTTCATCGATTTCAACTCTTAAGAGAATGCGATGTTCAGGGTCCATCGTTGTATCCCATAACTGGTCAGCGTTCATTTCCCCAAGACCTTTGTAGCGTGACAGTTTATAGTTTGCCTCGCCAATGTCCTCTAATACGATGGCTAATTCTTTGTCATCATAGCAATACCGCTCTTTTTTACCTTGAGTCACTTTGTATAGAGGAGGTTGAGCGATATAGATGTGCCCTTCGTCGATTAGTGGGCGCATGTAGCGATAGAAAAACGTGAGCAACAGGGTTCGGATGTGGGCCCCGTCTACGTCCGCATCGGTCATGATGATGATTTTACCATAGCGTAGTTTTTTGATATCAAAATCTCCGCTAATGCCGGTGCCAAATGCGGTGATCATCGCTTTAATCTCTTCATAACCGAGAATTTTGTCGAGTCTCGCTTTTTCGACGTTCATGATCTTTCCTTTTAGGGGCAGGATGGCTTGGAATCTGTTATCTCGGCCATTTTTTGCAGAGCCTCCGGCCGAGTCCCCTTCCACGAGAAAGATTTCATTGACGGTAATATCCGTATCTTGGCAATCCGCAAGCTTTCCTGGCAACGTGGTGTTGTCCAATATGGAGCGCTTTCTCGTCAGGTCCCTTGCTTTTCTCGCCGCTTCTCTCGCTCGCTGTGAACTAACGGCTTTATCGATGATGACCTTAGCCACTTTGGGATTTTCTTCAAAATAGTAAGACAGCTGTTCCATGAGGAAGGTGTCTACCGCGCCTCTCACTTCGCTATTACCGAGTTTAGCCTTGGTCTGACCTTCAAACTGAGGATCGTGAATTTTGACAGAAACAATGGCGGTAAGCCCTTCGCGTACGTCTTCGCCTTGAAGGTTGTCTTCTTTTTCTTTTAAGAAGTTGTACTTTCGCGCGTATTCGTTGATGGACCTGGTCAATGCTGTTCTAAATCCACTGAGGTGTGTTCCCCCTTCTGGGGTGTGGATGTTGTTGGCGAAAGTCAACACGATTTCGCTGTAAGCATCGGTGTATTGAAAGGCGATTTCAATACCGATATCTTCTTTAGATCCCGTAAAGTGTTCGATATCTTCGTACAATGGGGATTTTTTGCGGTTAATATACTCAACGAAAGAGCTAATACCACCTTCATAGTAAAACTCTTCCTTGGTTTTATCCCGTTCGTCTTCTAATGTGATACGGACTGCGCGATTCAGAAAAGCCATCTCTCTAAATCGGGTGACGAGAATGGTCTTGTCAAAAACCACTTCATCAAAAATTGTGTTGTCCGGTAAAAAGGAGATCGTCGTCCCCGTTTTTTTAGAGTTGCCAATGACTTCTAATTCGCTGGCGGTGATGCCTTTTTCAAAGCGTTGGGCGTATTCTTTGCCATCTCTTCTCACTTTGGCCACCAACCATGTGGACAAAGCGTTGACCACCGATACCCCAACCCCGTGGAGTCCACCAGAGAATTGGTAAGCGTCGTTGTTAAACTTTCCTCCCGCGTGTAGGATTGTCAGTACCGTTTCCAATGTGGAGAGACCGGTTTGTGAATGTTTTTCTACAGGGATTCCGCTGCCGTTATCGGTGACGGATATTGAGTTGTTTTTGTGGATGACCACATCAATCGTGTCACATCGACCAGCTAACGCTTCGTCAATGGAGTTATCCACCACTTCGTAGACCAAGTGGTGCAGACCTTTCGAGCCAGTGGATCCAATATACATCCCCGGACGCACTCTTACGGGCTCAAGACCTGTTAATACTTGTATTTCATCAGCACCGTAATTGCTGCTTTTCTTATTTTTTACCATAGACCTTCCTTTCCTGTCGCACGCTCTTTGCGATGTGATCCGATCGCAATGGCGATCCATAAACCCTCGTGTCATCTTTTGAGACGACGGCGTAAGTCAATGTTTTTTTTGTCACATGTTCTGTTGTGTAGTTTAAGAGCCATCTATTATCATCGCAATCCATCGACTTTGCCGCTATGAGCATGATCAGATCCCGTCGATCGATGGCGGTATTTTCTAAATCTAGTATCATTGTTTTCCTCGATACACCTTTCCTCTTTCCACGCGGTTAATATAACCTTTCAAGTTCATGTGTTTGAGATTATCCAGTGAGTTGGTTGTAATTATGGTTTGATAGGGACGTATCGTCTCTACAAAGTATCCGCTTCTGTGATCGTCGAGCTCCGAAAAGACGTCGTCGAGTAGGAGTATAGGCGTGCGTTTGTTGTAGTGTTCAACGATGCGCAATTCACAAAGTCTTGTGGTGAGCATGGCGGTGCGCTGCTGCCCTTGAGAGCCAAAAGATTTTACTGATCGATCATCGATAAGGATTGTCACATCGTCTTTGTGGGGACCCACTTGGGTGGAACGTTGGCGGATATCCTCGTCTAGACTCCGTGAAAGCTCCTCTAAAAAGCTGGATACGATCTGCTCCTGATCAAAACTCTCGACTTGAAGGCAGTTTTTGTAGTGGTAGGATATGGTCTCTTTCCCATTGGTCAGCTGTTGATGAAGAGAGCGGGCTTCGACGTTTAACCTTTCTATGAGATGATGTCTCGCTCGCATAATCGGCGCTGCCGACTGTGCCAATTGAAGATTGATCACTTCGAGTTGCTGTTTAAAATAGGCGCGCTGGCTTCTTTTAAGGAGATAATTTCGAGACAAGAGAATTTTGTTGTACTGGCTCAACTGGTTTTTGTAAAGAGGATAGATCGATGTCATTTGATCATCGATAAGGCGCCTGCGCAATTGAGGCCCTTCCTTTACTATTTTTAAATCCTCCGGCGAAAACAACACCACATCAAACTGATTGGTCAATGATTTTAGATTTTCGATTTCAATTTCGTTTATGCGTATCCTTTTGGTATTGGAGCGCCTAAATTTAACCTCGACTTTTTTCTTTCTCCCATTATTTTCAATATTTGCGCCGATGTAGGCGTCCTGTTCGCCAAACTGAATGATATCACTATCCCGTACACTTTTAAAAGAAGTTCCTTTGGCTGCATAGTAGATGGATTCCAATAAATTTGTCTTTCCTTGGGCGTTGTCACCAATAAATACATTTAGGGACCCATCAAAGTCAAGCCTCTCCGATTTATAATTTCTATAATGAATAAGCCTTAAATCGATGAGCCTCACCGATTACTCCTTTTCGAGGATCAATTGGATATCGTCAATTTCCACAGTGTCTCCGGGATAAATTTTCTTGCCCCTTTGAGTTTCTACAACACCGTTGACTTTGACGTACCCATCGGCGATGGCGATTTTCGCTTCACCACCAGATCCCACCACATTGGCGTGTTTTAACAGTTGGTCGAGTTTAATGTGTTCTGTCGTGATCAGGATGGTCTCTATCATTTACGCCTCCTTAGCCAGTCGAACGGGCAGCAGTAGATAGCAATAGTTCTCTTTGTGCTCTGTGGGGTAAAGGATACAGGGATTCAAGCTTCCGTTAAAATTCAAAATGACCTCATCGGTTTGAATCGCGCGAACCCCTTCAATAATGTAACGGGCATTAAATGCAATGTCAACCACTTGTCCTTCATTGTCGATAAAGACTTCTTCATGGGCGTTTCCAAACTCGGTATTGGAATAGATTGTCATTTTATCCCGTTCGATGTGGAGTTTCACTAAATTGGCTTTTTCTCGGCTGGCGAGTAGAGACGCTCTTTCCAATGCACTTAAAAGCTCAGCGGTGTTGGATCGCACCACCGATGTGCTATCGTCCGATAGAATTTCACGATAATCGATGTACTTCTTTTCAATCAACCGCGAATATAAAAGGGTGTTTTCGATTTTAAATAGAATGTGGCCTGGAATCGTGTAGACGGCAACAGGATCCACAGTATCTTCTAGAATCCTGGAGAGTTCTTTCATGGTGCGCCCTGGTACGATAACCTCTACCTCTTCCCCATCTTCTGTTTCAAAGGATTTTTTTGCCAAGCGATAACCGTCTAATGCGACAAAGTTGAGTTGTTTATTTTTCTTTTCCACAAAAATCCCAGTCAGAGCAATTCGGGTTTCGTCTTCAGATACGGAGAAAGCCGTTTGGCGTATGGTTTCAATGAGCTGATGCTGTTGGAGTTGAAACACCGGTTCTCCCGATACGGTTGGAAGTGCCGGGTACTCTGCTGGATTGGTTCCAATCAGTTGAAATTTGGAATTCATACAATTTAAATCCATCCTCTCCCCGGTGACTGAGATTTGAACGACGTTGTTGGGAAGTTTGCGGATAATGTTTCCGATGATCGCCGAATTGATGACGACTGCCCCTTCTTGTTCGACGATGCATTCGATGGTGGTCTCTACGGATAACTCCAGATCCGTTGCCGTGAGTTTTAATGTCGTGCCTTTGGCTTCAAATAGTATACCGCTGAGGATCTGGATCGTGGTTCGCTGAGATATTGCCTTTTGAGCAATGTTGATACCTTTTAAAAGATCTTGCTGCTGCACTTGTATTTTCATGGTATCTCCTTTCTGTGTGTGGGGTCAAACAACAATAAGTAAATAGTAGTATTAGTAGTAGGGGGGGTTGATAACAGGGATAAGTCCTCTAAATGTGGTGCTTGCTGGTTTAAGCCTAGGGAATAGTTGGTGGACAAGTTTGGGACAGCATCCTGAGTTGTCCACATTATCCACAAACTATGGGTGATAATAGCTTATCCCCCGGCTATCCCAGTGGATATGTGTACTTTTTTGTGTATTAAGCATTGTTGATAAGTTCGATGATGTCTTCTAATTCTTTGCTAAACTCTTCATCTTTTGCTCGATTGCCTTCGATTTTTTCGATGCCATGCATGACAGTCGTGTGATCTCGGTTAAATTGATCTGCGATTTTGACGAGACTTAAAGAGGTAAGACTGCGTGATAGGTACATCGCGATTTGTCTGGGATAGGCGATGGCGCTTTGCCGGTTTTTTGACTGGAAGTCATCCATTTTTAAGCCGTATTTATCCCCTACGATCTCCTTGATGAGGTCGATAGTGATCGGCTTCTTTTCTTTTTCTTGGATCACTTTTTTGAGAGCACTCTTGGCCAAGTCCAGGGTAATATCCGATTGTTTCATCAGTGTGGAGTAGGCGCTCACGGTGAGTAAAGCACCTTCCAACTCACGGATATTAGATTTGACATTGTGTGCAATATACTCTAAGACTTCCATTGGCGCGGCGATGCGCTCGGTTTTGACTTTGTTGTGTAGAATGGCCACTCGGGTTTCAAAATCCGGTTTTTGAATATCTGCAGTCAATCCCCATTCAAATCGCGACACTAAGCGTTCTTCCAATTTATCCAGTTCTTTTGGTGGACGGTCTGAGGAGATGATGATTTGCTTATTTGCACCGTAAAGGTCGTTGAACGTGTGGAAAAATTCTTCTACGGTACTTTCTTTACCCGCTAAAAACTGAATGTCATCGATGAGAAGGACGTCGATATAGCGGTATTTTTCACGAAAAGCGATGTTGTTTCGTTTGCTTAAAGCGGAGATGAGTTCATTTGTAAACTTCTCGCTTGAGATGTAAAGGACCTTTGTATCTGGGTCGTTTTCGAGAATTTGATGGGCACATGCTTGCATGAGATGGGTTTTACCGAGACCAGCGCCTCCCCAGATGAAGAGTGGATTATAAGATGAAGAGGGGTTTTCAGCGACAGCGCTTGCTGCGGCCAACGCGTACTGGTTACTTTTTCCCTTTACAAATGTAGAGAAGGTGTATTTGGGATTGAGCATGTTGTCGTGGTTATTGTTGCTGGCACTTAGGTGTGGATCGGATTCTGCGACGGTAGCATCTTTTTTTGAGTCACCGAGTTCAAAGAACTGCTGACCATCTGGGTTGAAGCGCCTACCAGTCACGATTTTGGCGTAATCTGCTTCTCCAGGTTCCACCAACACGATCTCATAGGGTTCTTTCATCAGGTAAGTCAGGTGTTTTTCCAAGGGATCTTTGTACTTTTGAGTGACCATGCGTTTGGTGAATTCGTTGGGAGCGGCGACAAAGAACGTTCGGTCCTCCGCCTTGATCAAGGTCAAAGGAGTGATCCAGGTATTAAAAGTAATATCTGTTACTTCTAAACTCATCATCGTTTGAACTTCGCTCCAAATGTGTTTGTGTGAGTTCATGATTTGTTTTCCTCCGGAACATGAAAAAGCCAGATCGTGTACACAAGTTACCAACCGATCTAAGCCTGTAAAATCAGACGTTTTAAGTTTTTATCCCAAATGGTGGGCAAAATTGTTGAAAACCTCTGGTGGATAAACACAGCGTAAAAGTCTTCAATTTATCGAATAAGTCGGACAAATCCCAATAGTTTTCCACAAGTTTTCCACAATATGTGGAAAACTTTGGGATAACTGTTCCTTAGCTCCCTCCTAGTATACCAATTTTCAGCACTTTAATCAACTTATCCACATTTACAGAAAAAGGTGGATAGCGCTGTTTTGCTCCCTATTTCCGTTTTCCTTGAAAAGTTTTTATGGTAGAGTCCATAAAAAACTGGAAAGTGTGGTTCTACCTTATTTTTCTTGACATTTGAAATGCTCCACCATATAATTGAACTAGTGTTTTTTTGTCATTATCTTGTAAATAAGGGGGTGTCGAAATGAAAAGAACGTTTCAACCAAATAATAGAAGAAGAAGCAGAAAACACGGCTTCAGAGCAAGAATGTCCACGAAAGCCGGCAGGGCTGTACTGGCAGCGCGTCGATTGAGAGGAAGAAAGAAATTATCCGCTTAGGCCAACGATGTTGGCCTTTCTCTAAATCTCCAGCAGTGAAGGAGACTCTATGGAAAAGCAGATGAGGCTAAGGAGTAACAAGGAGTTTAACCTTGTTTATCGCAGAGGAAAGAAGAGCTGGAATCGAAACTACACGATTATTGTAAAACGTAATGGCACAGAAAACACCCGTGTCGGTTTTAGCATCTCAAAAAAAGTTGGAAATGCCGTCACTAGAAATCGGATTAAACGGCGTTTAAGGGAAATTGTGCGCAATCATAAGGATATCCTGACAAAAGGATACGACGTGGTGGTCATCCCCAAGGTCAATACCAATGAAATGGATTATGCTCAGTTGGAAAAATCGCTCTTACATGTGATTCGACTGGCATTTAAAGCGAAATAGAGAAGGAATTCATGAAACGAATCGCGATTTTTATCATCTCATTTTACCGAAGGTCTATTTCACCCTTGCTAGGGCATGGAAAATGCCGATTTACACCAACATGTTCACAGTATGCACTAGAAGCCTATGAAAAGTATGGCTTTTTAAAGGCGACAGGCCTATCTCTATGGAGAATTTTAAGGTGCAATCCTTTTGGAAAGGGCGGCTTTGATCCCTTAAAGTAACGGAGGTTAAGTTTTTGAATGTACTTTACAATATAATGGGGGCATTGCTTCGGTTTATCTATGAGTTTGTGCAAACGATCATGGCAGAGCCAAAGAGCATATCCTATTATGCGATATCGATTCTCGTTATTACCGCCATCTATAAAATGGTGACCATACCCATTACATTTAAATCAACGGAAGCCAGTCAGAAAATGCAAGAGCTTCAGCCAGAACTCGATGCGCTTAAACGAAAATATAGCTACGATCCACAAATCCTGAGCCAAAAGCAAATGGAGTTGTACAAAGAGCGCAATGTTAAGATGAGTGCAGGTTGTCTGCCCATGCTATTACAAATGATTATCATGCTGGCACTCTACGGGGTCATTCAAAACCCTGCTAAGTACTTATTTGACAACGCGGAGCAAATCCACGCCATCGCAAAGAATTTCTTTTGGATTCCCGATTTGACATTGGCAGATCCTTTTATGTACGGTCTCCCACTATTTAATGCGCTCACCCAATTGGCGATGAGCTTTTTAACAGTGACGCCGGCGATGCAACAAAATGAGCAAATGAAATCCCAACAGATGATGATGCGCTACTTTATGCCTGTTATGATCTTCTTCATGATGAAAAATTTCGCCTCCGGTCTGATTTTGTACTGGTGTGCAGGCAATATTATAGAAATTGTCATTCGATTGATTTTAAAGGTCGTTAAAGGAAATAAAGGGGAGGATTCAAATGCGGTCGGTTATAAAGACAGCAAAAACCGTGGATGAAGCTGTAGAACTTGGGCTTCAAGAATTAAACGGCGAAAGAGAATACGCGCAAATTGAAGTATTGGAAGAGCCAAAAGCAGGTTTTTTGGGTCTCCTAGGGGGAAAAGATGCCGTTGTTAAAATAACGGTGACTGACAACCACATGGGACGTACCGAACGCTTTTTGAAAGAAATTCTTGAGAAGATGCACATTGTGTGTGATCTCAAAATTGAAGAAGTCGATGGCAATATTCAAATTGAAATCATCGCTATTTCTGACGAAGATACGGGCATCGTCATCGGACGACGAGGAGAAACCTTGGACGCCCTTCAATATTTAGTGAATTTAGTCCTCAATCGCCATACTGATAGCTATACTCGCGTACTCATCGATATTGGTGGTTACCGTAGCAGACGGGAAGAGTCTTTGAAGCGCTTAGCTGAAAAGATGGCGATAAAAGCCAAAAAATACCGCAAACCCATGCGATTAGAGCCGATGAACCCATACGAACGACGTATTATTCACTCGGCGGTGCAATCGATTCAAGGGGTAAATACGACAAGCGAAGGGGAAGACCCTTATCGCCGCGTGATTATTCGACCTAATCGATAATAAAAAAGACGAATACGTAAAGATTTCGGTCGGCTCATGACACAAGGTGTTTGAGTCGGCTGTCTTTATTTCAACGGATAATGGCGAAAGGAGATATCATGGACCATACGATTGCCGCCATATCGACGGCGACTGGAGATGCTGGCATTGGCATTGTGCGACTCAGTGGCGAGAATGCCATAAAGATTGGAAAAACAGTATTTAGACCGGCAACAAAAAATCTAGACCCGGCAGGTCACAATAGAAAATTGCTTTACGGCCACATCGTCGATGGGGATCGCGTGGTCGATGAAGTACTCATCTCCTTTATGAAAGCACCACACACTTATACCAAGGAAGATATGGTGGAGGTTTACACCCACGGGGGCATTGTATCTGTGCGCTCGGTTTTGGCCCTTCTTTTAAGGGAAGGTGCGGAGCCAGCGGAACCGGGTGAGTTTACGAAGCGAGCTTTTTTAAATGGCAGATTGGATTTAAGTCAGGCAGAAGCGGTGATTGACGTGATCCACGCCAAAACCGAACGGGGATATAAAGCCTCTATGGATCAGTTGGCAGGGAGCGTAGGGACTGAAATTAGCAACTTGAGAGCGGATCTTTTGCAAATGCTCAGCGAAGTGGAGTACGCCATCAATTTTACTGAAGACGGTCAGGAAGAACCGGATGATGCTGGTATTTTGGAAAAGGGTCGTAAAGTGTTAACTCGACTTGAAACCCTCCACGCATCGGCTAATAAAGGAAAGATTCTTCGCGAGGGAATTGAGACGGTTATTGTCGGAAAACCCAATGTGGGGAAATCAAGTTTGTTAAACGCGCTGATTCGAGAAAATAAGGCGATTGTCACCGATATTCCCGGCACAACCCGCGATGTCATCGAAGAATATCTCGATCTTGGCGGGGTGACCCTCCATATTAAGGATACTGCCGGTATCCGAGAAACAGAAGATGTGGTGGAGTCGATTGGTGTGGCAAGGTCCATCGAGCTTATGGAACGCGCGGATTTGGTCATTGCTGTGTTTGACGGATCTAGGCCATTGGAACCTGAAGATCGCGATATTTTGGAGCGATTAGGTACACAGACCGCTATCATTTTGCTTAATAAAAAGGACTTGGGTGCGGGGATGGCTTTGACAAAAGAAGACATTCCACCTTCATGTATCCTTTTGGAGTCGTCGATGGCAACAGGTGAAGGACTTCAAGCACTGGAACAAGCGATATTAGAATTATTTTTTGGTGGGGAGATCCAAAGCTCCTCTGATGTGTTGATTACGAATGTACGTCACGCTCAATTGGTGGAGCGGGCTATTGACACTTTAAGAGGGTTTTTAGAAGATCTTGAAGCATCGGTACCATTAGATGCGGCTGAGGTGGATTTGCGCCAAGCATGGGTGTATTTGGGCTCTATCACCGGTGAAAATGTGGAAGATGAGGTGCTCAATCGCATCTTTAGTCAATTTTGTGTGGGGAAATGAGGAATGCCAATGAATGTAATACCCTATATTGAAGATTCGGTAGATGTGGTCGTCATCGGAGCTGGCCATGCTGGCTGTGAGGCGGGACTGGCTGCGGCGAGACTCGGTCACTCCACTATCGTGCTGTCCATCAGTTTGGATGCGGTAGCTGATATGCCTTGCAATCCCAATATCGGTGGGACGGGAAAGGGCCATCTCGTACGGGAGATTGACGCTCTAGGCGGAGAGATGGCGTTGATTATCGACCAAACATCGATTCAATCACGTATGCTTAACACATCCAAAGGACCGGCGGTTCATTCTCTCAGGGTTCAAGCCGATAAGAGGCTCTATCATACTAAAATGAAACAAGTTCTTGAAAACCAAGACAATCTACGCCTTATCGAAGGAGAAGCCGTTGCTATTGTGATGGAAAATGGTTTGGTGACAGGAGTGCGTACCGCTACCGGTGCGATTTATTGCGCAAAGACGGTGATCATTGCGACGGGGACCTATTTACGTGGGGAGATTTTACTGGGCGAACTCCAGTATTCCAGTGGACCTCACGGGATGAAGCCTTCGATGGAACTCAGCGACTCTCTACGAGAGATGGACCTAACGTTACGTCGATTTAAAACCGGTACCCCTGCTCGTGTCAATCGACGAAGCGTTGACTTTACCCATATGGAAATCCAAGAAGGGGATGAGGATCCGATTCCCTTTTCTTTTATGAATGTGGGCAAGGTGTTAAATCGCCCTAATGAAAGATGCTACTTGGTGTATACCAATCTGGAAACGAAGGCGATTATCAACGCAAACCTCTCTAGGAGTCCGATGTACGCTGGTGAAGTTCGAGGAGTGGGCCCAAGGTATTGTCCTTCTATTGAGGATAAAATCGTGCGATTTTCTGACAAAGATGGGCACCAAGTCTTTCTAGAGCCTGAAGGAATGGACACTAATGAACTTTACGTTCAAGGGTTTAGCACCACTCTTCCTTATGAGGTGCAACAGCGGATGTATCGCACGATTCCTGGGATGGAAAAGGTTGAAATCATGCGACCCGCTTATGGTATCGAATACGATTGTATCGATCCCACTGAGTTAACGCGTTCTTTGGAGAGTATGAAAGTGGCAAATCTCTTTTTTGCTGGTCAGATCAATGGCTCTTCTGGCTATGAGGAAGCGGCAGCTCAAGGGTTGATGGCGGGGATTAACGCATCTTTGAAGATCAAAGGCGAAAAACCTTTTGTATTAGATCGTTCGGATGCTTACATTGGTGTGCTTATTGACGATCTCGTCACGAAAGGGACAAATGAACCCTATCGCATGATGACTTCACGTGCAGAGTATCGTTTGACGCTAAGACAGGATAACGCGGATTTACGTTTGACGGAAAAAGGCTACCATATAGGACTCGTCACAGAAGAGCGATATGGATTGATGCTAGAGAAAAAGCGAGCACTCGATGATGAGTTAAGTAGATTAAAGAACATTGTTATTACACCAACAGATGAATATAATAATAGACTGCAATCCCTTGGGACAGCAGATATTCGAACGGCGTTTACCCTTTACGATTTGATGAAACGACCGGAACTGAGTTATGAATCTCTTGGTGCATTTGATCCGGATCGCCCGATCTTGGACCGACAAGTGGCCATGCAAGTCGAAACTCATATCAAGTACGAGGGTTATATTGCAAAACAACTCCAGCAGATTAGCCAGTTCAAAAAGATGGAGAACAAAAGTTTAGCATCGATTGCGGACTATAGCGAAGTGAAAGGTTTAAAATCCGAGGCGGTTATGAAGCTCAATCGGATCAAGCCGGATTCTTTAGGACAAGCGAGCCGCATCTCTGGGGTCAGTCCAGCGGATATCAATGTGATACTCATTCATTTGGAAACCGAGAAGAGGAAAGAATCATGAATTTGAAACAGTATTTGCTAGAAAAAAAGGGCGACAAAGCGCCTGAAATGATGGCATCTTTTGATCAGTACCGCCATTTGTTGAAAGAATGGAATGAGAAAATGAATCTGACAGCCATTCTTGATGACGAGGGTATTGAGTCTAAGCACTTTATGGATTCACTTACCCTTTTTGAGACTGGCCGTATTCACAACGGTGCCAAGGTCCTCGATATTGGCACTGGAGCAGGATTTCCCGGCGTGCCTATGAAGATTTACGCGCCAGATCTTGATATCACGTTGATGGATAGCCTTAACAAACGTATCACATTTTTGGACATGTTGATCGAATCGTTAGAGTTGACTTCTATCCAAGCCATTCATGGTCGAGCGGAGGAGATGAGCCGCAAACCGGAACATCGTGATCACTACGATGTAGTTGTCTCGAGAGCTGTGGCTCCGTTAAATACGCTCTGCGAGTACTGTCTACCCTTTGTGCGCCAGGGTGGGGTGTTTATCGCCATGAAAGGCCCACAAGGTGAAGATGAGTTGGCTGAAGCATCTGGAGCGATAGAGAAACTCGCTAGCTCCCTCGATGAAGTTAAAACATTTGAGATGGGTGACAATACGCGTACGTTGATTGTGATTAAAAAAATTGGCAGAACACCTAAGGCTTATCCACGGGGTGGTGGAAAACCTAGAAAATCCCCTCTGGAGTAGGTCCATAGGCTTTTAATGAGACGGAGAGGCCATTGGCCTCTTTTTTTTACACCAAAATGTTTCACATGAAACATTTTGGTGTAAAAGATGATATTAGGTAGTTAACCAAATGGAATTCGATCCACGAGACGATTGATGAAATCATACCGTTTGAGATCAAATCGTTAGCCTAATTTCCTTCGTAATCGGAAGGGCATCAACTTCTCTTGCGAGGTAACAGTGATTGAAGGGCCTGTGTTTTAGTTGTAGGCTGAAGGCGATGTATTTTCTTTGCGGGTGATTATCTCAATTGTTTCAATTCACCTTAGTTCAATGATCAATAGCTCTTTGGAGACAGTAGATGTAGAAGTAAATAGCATAAAACTATGGAACAAAGGTCTTTGTGGTGGATTGTACAAGCATAAAAGTTGAAGTATTATATGTGATGATTTCGAAGTAAGATTTAGGGATGAAAGTGTTTCATGTGAAACATTTTAGAGAGATACGAGGTATAAACAATGTGGTATTTTAATGGAAGTAAATTTTCAGAAAATCAAGAAAAGATGTTTCGAAGCCTATTGGAAAACTTAGTGATAAAAACAGCGATAGGTATGAAATCATGTTTCCAGAGGACAAATTATGAAGAGAACAATCCAATTTTTAGTGCATACGAGATACTGATTGAAAGCAAAAATCCTCGTTTAATAAGGACAGATAAATTTGAGACTGACAATTGGGAAATCTATACCGGTAACTTTACCGATAGCTTAAGAGAGAGGTTGTCGGAGTGTTGTTAAGAGGAGACGATTTTCTCTATTAAATTTTTATCAGGTGACCATGAAATCTTTCAGATAAGCGATTTCAATGAATATATTGTTAGCTCAAAAGATATATTTAAAAAGTTTAGTTATTCCAAAAACATAAAGATGAGGTGAATACACAATAAAAGATAGATTTATAAGAATTCCGGCAATGTTTCTTGCATTGATAATGATTTTTATTACAAGTGGTATAACTAATGGGTATGTAAGGTATGAAAATAATAAACTGTAAACAATTAGAGCAAAAATGATAATAAAAGAATGGGAGATCTATACTTATAGCGAGAATGCCACTTTTTAAGAAGTGCCAGTTTTTCTGTAGACAAAGTAAGACAATGATAGGTATATGCCAATGGGAATTGAAATCAGGTGATGTTTGATAATAGAGACAAGCATAGGACTTAAACCACTATTTATTTAGTTCGATATGAACAAAATCACATAAAAGACAGACGTATAGCACATAACACATATATTGACCGGAAAATTTGAATTCGCAGGCTATCAAAACCGCAAGTATATGTGCTGTAATAATGAAATAAGAAATTAAGGACGATAG
Organism: uncultured Peptoniphilaceae bacterium; assembly: GCA_964533865.1. Classification (GTDB taxonomy): domain Bacteria; phylum Bacillota; class Clostridia; order Tissierellales; family Peptoniphilaceae; genus CAZHRC01. The sequence continues at coordinate 72,460 of CAZHRC010000004.1, read as the reverse complement.
ATATTTAATCGATGATTAGTATAGATTTATGCAATTAAAGGCTTAAAACGCCATATTTTACTAAATGGCTAATTATCAACAATTTGATCTGACGGATTGGTATGAAAATCGAGTATGGGGTATACTTTAAATGGAGGTGGTAGAGTGAAGGCAGAAATTATCTCGATTGGTACAGAATTGTTACTTGGAGATGTATTGAACACGAACGCTCAATTCCTTTCAAAACGATTGATGACATTAGGGATCGATGTCTATCGTCAAGTCACCCTTGGCGATAATGGTGGGCGCCTAAAGGAAGAGTTGACGGATGCCTTATCGAAGGTGGATTTAATCATTACTACTGGCGGACTTGGTCCAACCGTTGATGACATTACAAAAGAAGTCTGTGCAGATGCTTTAGGTCTGTCTTTGGTACTGCATGAGGAAAGTTATCAAAAGATTGTAGCATATTTTAAGAACCCAGATGCGATAGAAGCGAATATTAACCAAGCGATGTTTCCTGAAAATTCTATTGTATTGAGAAATCCATGGGGGACAGCACCGGGTTGTATTATGGAAAATAGCGATGGTATACGTGTCGTTCTTTTACCAGGGCCGCCTCGGGAGATGGAGCCTCTATTTGATTTAGAGGTGTATCCTATCCTAAAGAAGGATAGTACGTATGTGATTCATTCAAAAGAAGTGTATATTTCAGGTTATGGTGAATGGGAGATGGCTAAAATTGCAAGTTCATTGATGGATTCTGCTAATCCGACGGTAGCACCTTACGCTGGAAAGAAAGGAACCTATTTAAGGGTTACGGCAAAAGGAACATCAATAGTAGAGTGTGAGGCTTTAATTGCTCCTATTGTACATCGAATTGAAGCATTATTTGGAGAACATGTTTACGGATATGATGGGGATACTCGTGAAGGCGCTCTTATTGCATTGTTAAAGGATAAGGGACTCGTTATCGCCACGGCTGAGTCCTTAACAGGCGGACTTGTTGCTTCTACTTTAGTCAATGTCCCAGGGGCATCAGATGTTTTACAAGAAAGCTATGTGACGTATTCTGATGAAGCCAAGCACCGAATTCTAGGAGTGAGTCTCGATAGTTTGGAACGCTATTCGGCAGTCAGCGAAAAAGTATGCTACGAGATGGCTACGGGGTTATATCATCGAAGCCAGTGCGATGTCGGTATTGTCACCACCGGATATGCAGGGCCTTATGGTGAGGAAGTGGGAATGGTATTTATCGGAACAGTTATTGGAGGAAAGGTACGCGTTCGAAAGGAGCGTTATTCAGGCGACCGCTCTACCATTCGCCGCAGGACGGCGATTCGTGGGATAGATTATGCGAGATTAGATCTTATGAAGTCAGAATGTTTCACATGAAACTTTTTAAAGGAATAAGAAGTAAAGTAGGAGCGAAATTAAAGGATGCAGGGTTCAATTGTTCTAAGATAGTTCTACTCGATTTTCAAATACCTAATTGATAACGATAAACTGGCAATCATTGCTAACGATATTGACGGCATCCGAGCAAAAAAGCAAATTGTTTCATGTGAAACATTTTGAACTGACTTGATGATTGTGGAATAACGGCGAATATTCAAAGTGTGTTCAAGGTATTTCATGAGGCGATCGGGCATCTTAACTACGTAATCTTGTCACTGACGAAATATTTCACATGAAACATTTAGATCGGGTATTAGGTGAATAATAATAGTTTAAAGCGTAAGATAAAAAGAGATAAAAGACGAATGTATTGTTTCATGTGAAACAGCGGATTTCATGTTATAATGTAAGAACAGGGAAGGAGCTGATGGAATGGGTAAGATCCTCAGTGTGTTTAATCAAAAAGGTGGTGTCGGAAAGACGACCACAGTTGTCAATCTAGCAGCAGGATTGGGAAAACAAGGCAAAAAGGTGTTGGTGGTGGACATGGATCCTCAAGGAAACGCCACCTCTGGTCTTGGCGTCAATAAAAATGGAGTTGAATTGACGATTTACGATGTTCTTATAGCAGATAGACCGTTGGGAGAAGCCGTTGTGGATTCGACTTCGGAAAATGTTCAAGTGATTCCAGCTAACAATGTGTTAGCGGGATTTGAAATAGAAATCATCGATAGAGAAGAACGAGAACACGTGCTATCGAACCATTTGGGCGACGTCCGTGAGAACTACGACTTCATTATCGTCGATTGTCCGCCGTCTTTGGGGCTATTGAGTTTGAACGCTTTAGTGGCTTCAGATTCGGTGATTATTCCGATACAATGTGAATACTACGCCCTTGAAGGGGTTAGCCAGTTGATGGAAACGGTGAACTTGATCAAAAAGGGCTTGAATCCTGAGCTTCAAATCGAAGGTGTGGTCCTGAGCATGTTTGACGGGAGAAACAATTTGTCCATTGAAGTGGTTGAAGAGGTAAAGAAGTTTTTCAAAGACAAGGTCTTTAAGACGATGATCCCTAGAAATATCCGACTGGCAGAAGCGCCTTCTTTTGGGATGAGCGCTATTGATTATGATAAAAATTCCAAGGGAGCTATCGCTTATAAATATTTAGCGCGAGAGCTCATTAAGCAAAACCAATGAAAGGAAGATCATGACGAGAAAAAAGGGTTTGGGAAAGGGACTTGGGGCTTTAATACCGGAAGGCTCGATCGATGAATCCCTTATTGAAGAAAAAAACTACATTGAAGAAGTGTTAATTGAAAACATCTATCCAAGAGAAGATCAACCAAGAAAAGACTTTGAACAAGAAGCATTGGATCAGTTAGCCGACTCCATAAAAACCTATGGTGTGATACAGCCGATTCTATTGCAAAAAAAAGATGATGTGTACGAAATCATCGCTGGGGAAAGACGGTATCGAGCGGGGAAGGCAGCAGGTTTGGAGAAGATTCCCGCGATTATTCGAGATTTGGATGCGCAAGAGCTGTCCATGGTATCTCTCATCGAAAACATTCAACGAGAAGATCTTAACCCAGTTGAAGAAGCCAATGCTTATCAAGCGCTGATGACCCAATATAAAATGACACAATTGGAAGTGTCAAAAAGAGTGGGTAAAAGTCGATCGGCGGTTGCCAATGCCCTCCGACTCCTCAACCTCGATGATCGATCATTGGATTGTTTAAAAAAAGCAGAGATCACTTCCAGTCAAGGCCGAGTCCTTTTATCCATAGACGATATCAACGAGCGTCACAAGTCTTTAGATGGATTGCTCAACAAGACGACTACCGTGGCTGCTATAGAAAAAAAAGGATCAAAACGGCGGACTCCTCAAAAACCTGTGGATATTTACGTTCAGGAGGCGGAGGAAAAACTAAGAGAAGCCATGGGCACAAAAGTGGTGTTATCTCCTGCTAAAAAAGGGGGAACCATCGCTATTTCCTATTATTCAAACGATGATTTGGAAAGGATAATGGGAAAATTGACAGGCGAAGAATGATGATAAGGAGAATCGAATGGGAAGTGGACTAACGACCGGTATTTTGGTCCTTTTGGCCCTTTTAATACTATTAGAATTGTACATGATCACAAACTTGAACTCAAAGATGCGTCGATTGAGAAAACGGTACGATCACCTTCTACGAGGTCGAGGCGAGATGAATATTGAACAGGTATTAGTGGCTCAAAATGATGAATTAGAAGAGAATAGACTGCGGATGGAACAGATTGAACAGTTAGTTGGTCAAACGTCAAACAAGGGGATCTTATCCCTTCAAAAAGTGGGTACCTACCACTACAATGCTTTTGACAACACCAACAACAATTTGTCTTTTACCTTGGTCATGCTGGACAGTTTTAATAACGGCATTATGATAACAAATATTTTTGGAAGAGAATCCTCGGTAACCTATTTAAAGGACGTGAAGTCGGGAAAAGTCGAACAGACGATTTCCGAAGAAGAAGACGAAGCTCTAAAAAGAGCTTTGCAAGGTTCACGTGCATAGCAAATGACGTATCACTTTATCATTAACGACTCGGCGGGTAGAGGCAACGCGCTACGTCATGAAAGTCTCATAGAAGGTGCCATGAAGGCGAGAGATTTGGAATATCGGATGGTACGGACGATCGGGGCAGCGGAGGCCATAGAATATGTGGCTACAAAGCTCTCTACTGATGATATCGCCGTTGCCGTCGGCGGTGATGGGACAGTGCGCAGCGTAGTCGAAGGTTTGTTGAGAAGTGGTGTCGGAGCGTTAGGCATACTTCCTTTAGGTACGGCCAACGATTTTTATTTAAATTTAGAAGCCCCAAAGGATTTTGAAGGAGCGCTAGATGGGGTACTATATGGAAAAGAACACCTGATCGACTGTGGACTTGCAGACGATGTGCCCTTTCTCAATATAGCCACCATCGGTTACGATGCATTAGTCGTTGAAGAAGCACAAAAATGGCGGCGCTTTCTGCCAGGCGTCCTTTCCTATTATTTAGGATTAATCAGTGGATTGATGCGTTACAAAGCACCGGAAGTGGTTTACGGCGGAGAAGCGAAAAGGCTATTTCTATTTGCAGTTGGAAATGGCGGGTATTATGGCGGCGGATTTAACATCTTACCCATGGCAAAAATAGACGATGGACAATTAGATGGGTGTTTGATCTCCAATATTTCTAAAAGACGTGTCATACAACTTTTTCCGACAATTTTATCTGGAAAGCATGTGAACCAAAAATCTTACGTGGCGATTCACCAAGCTAAACACCATACGATTACAATTGGCGAACCCTTTGTACTAAACCTCGATGGCGAATTGGTTTCTGTCGCTTCGGGAAAAACAGTTGAATTTCGAGTGGTTCAAAAAGCCATTCGATTGATATATTGAACCACAAACACAAGGAGGAAGATCAAATGAGTATTATGGACACATTGATTGAACAAGTGAAGGGCAAAAATCTGAAAATAGTCCTTCCAGAAGGCGACGACGTTAGAGTATTGGGCGCTGCGGCTCGCCTTCAAAAAGAAGGAATCATCACCCCGATTCTATTAGGAAAAGCAGAAACGATCAATAACCTAGCCACAGAAAATGACTTTGACATCACGGGCATCACCCTTATCGACCCTGAGAACTTTGATCGGTTTGACGCGTACGTCGACGCATTTGTCGAGCGCAGAAAAGGGAAAAACACCGCTGAGCAGGCCAAAGAAATGTTGAAAAACGTCAACTATTTCGGTACGATGATGACTTACTTAGGCGAGGTTGATGGAATGGTTTCTGGAGCTGCTCATGCGACAGGGGATACCGTTCGTCCAGCGCTTCAAATCGTAAAGACAAAACCGGGCGTATCACGTACCAGTGGCGCTATGGTCATGGTTGGTCCAAATGATGAGAAATACGTATTTGCTGACGTCGCCATCAATATCACACTCGAAGCTCAGGCGTTAGCTGAAGTTGCCATCGAGAGTGCGAAAACCGCCAAAACATTTGGCATCGATCCTAAAATTGCCATGCTATCATTCTCCACTATGGGTTCAGCGGTTTCGCCAGAAAGTGAAAAGACCGCCGAAGCGACACGCTTAGCTAAGGAAATGGCACCAGACCTTGCTATCGACGGCGAATTGCAATTTGATGCAGCCATAGAACCTTCGGTGGGCAAAAAGAAAGCGCCAGATAGTGCAGTTGCCGGTGAAGCCAATGTCTTTATCTTCCCAGACTTACAAGCTGGAAATATCGGCTATAAAATCGCTCAGCGCCTAGGTGGTTACGAAGCATTGGGTCCGATCCTTCAAGGGATGAACAAACCCATCAACGACCTATCCCGTGGATGCAATGAAGAAGATGTATACAAACTCGCGATAATCACAGCAGCTCAAGCCCTTTAATCATCAGGTAATCGACAAGCTATAAAAGCGGCATGGCTCAAGCTATGCCGCTTTTTGACAATGGCGGAGGTGGCTATGGTACAAAAGAGCAAAACATTGAGGATTGTCTTAGTTCTTATAAACTACATACTGGCTTTTACCAAAGTCTATGATAGGTTGCTTGTGCAGGCATTACCCAGTTACCTGTGGAGTGGGCTGCCGATTCTTGTGTATACCGGAGCGACATTACTTACGGTATTATTTGCTTTTCCGACATTGCTTGAGGATGGTGAAAAATTTCATCGTGTAGATGGAAAGAGCGTATTGATGCAAACGATCGCGATCGGGTTAATAAGCTTTGTGGTGATTGTCATATTTTACTGGTTTCGATTGGCTCCAATGGTGCCAGAAACCTTTGAAAACGACAACACCTTATACACAACAGTATTTTTAGCTCTAACACTGGTTCCACTAAACGAAGAAATCGTCTTTCGTTGGGCGCTATACGGCATAGCATCCCGAAGAAGTGCCACCTTTGGAGCAGTGACATCCTCCATACTCTACGCAGCACTTCACGTATACTTGAGATGGGATGTGGGCACTCCCGATGTGATCATGCAGCTTATCATTTATTTTATTCTTGGACTGGGCTGCGCCACCGCCTATCAAAAAAAAGAAAACCTTTGGCACCCGCTGTTGATACACTACCTATGGAATATTGGCATTACGGGATTAGGATTGCTGCAATGGATTGCGGCTAGGTCGTAGAAATTTGAGGAGAGAGTAATGAAAAATACACTAAAAGAAAAATTGGAAAGTGGGAAACCAGTCCTTGGCGAGTGGATGATGACCAATTCCTTTGATACCGCCCAGATCATGAGCCATGCCGGGGCGGATTGCATCATGATCGACGCAGAACACGGAGCCATGGACCTTGAGTCCGCAGGAAGGCTGGTTAACGTTATCGCCACCACAAAGACCGTACCTCTATTAAGAGTCCCTTGGAACGATATCGTTATGGTAAAGCGCGGATTGGATACAGGATGTGCAGGGATCATGATCCCGATGATTAATACCGCCGAAGAAGCGGAAAAAGCGGTGTCCTTTTGCAAATATCCACCACTGGGCAAACGCGGTGTCGGCGCAGGACGAGCCACTTTATTTGGCGCTTTAGGATCGGCGTACTATCCCTATGCGGATAAAGAAGTGTTGGTCATATTGCAAATCGAGCATCCTACAGCAGTAAAAAACGTGGAGGAAATCCTTAAAGTGCCAGGTATCGATATCGCCTTTGTCGGTCCGGTGGATTTGAGCATGAATATGGGAGAAGCTGGCGTGTTCACACCACCTATGCTTAAAGCCTTTAAAAAAGTGGTTGACGCCTGTGAAGCTGCTGGGGTGGTTCCTGGAATCATGACCAACCCTGGCAATGTCAAACGCCACTTGGATCTGGGTTTCCGATTTCTCTTAGGCGGTATCGACGGACAGTTTATCTACGACGGCGCTACGGCCATAGTGGAAGAGTTTAACAGAGCAATCGAATAGAAAGAAACGACCGGGCGCTTTTAGCGGCCGGTTTGTTGTCGAACTAGTGGGAGGAGATAGACTATGATACAATAGAAGATAAATGAAAAAAATAAAGGAGGGGACCATGAAAATTGCTGTTTGTGATGATGATAAAAGCGTTGTGAGCCAACTGGAAATGATTTTGGTCCATGGGAAAGATCGATTTATTGAACCTTTGGAGATTGAAGTATTTTACTCGGGGGAAGAGTTACTCGATACCATAAGAAAAACGGGACCTTTCGAGCTCATCTTTCTCGATATCGAGATGGATGAGATAGATGGCGTTGGCGTGGGAAATACCATCAGGCGAGAGTTCAAAGACCCCACCACTAAAATCGTCTATATTTCGGCCCACAGTCACTACGCTAGAGTCTTATTTGACGTACAACCTCTCAAATTCTTGGAAAAGCCGATTAATTCTGATGAAGTCTATAATATCATTGCTTATGCCATCGAAATCTACGGAAGCCAGAACGAAGTCCTTGAGTATCAAAAAGGACAGGACAAGTACAGAGTGCCGTTAAAGGATATTTCTTATTTTGATATCACAGGTAGGAAAGTGACCATTCATATGAAAACAGGAGAAGATCATTTTAACGATAGGATAAAAACCTTAATGGAGCGCCTGCCCAAAGGGGTGTTTGTGCAACTCAATCGCTCACAAATTGCCAATCGAGACCACGTGGTGCGTTATCGAAAAAGCGAATGGGAGCTTATTAATAATAAAATATTGTATAATAAGTAGAGATCGTCAAAAGGATGCACTAGCTGTAGTTAGGAAAAAGGCAACATGAAACTATCAACACCAGATATTTATTCGATTATCATAAATCTAATTGGAACTTATATACTACAGAAGGCGATGACGCTTATATTTGAAGGTAGACGAATCAGTAAGGCTGTAGAATTGCTTTGTTATCTAATGTTGTATATTAGCACGCAAATGGTATATATGTTTATACGGACTCCAATAATACTACTAGTAATAAATATTGCAGGATATATCGCCTTGGCCTTTTTATATAGCGAAAGTATTACAAGAAATATATTAGTTGCGTTGCAACTCTATATAATTTTTATGATATCAGAGTTATTACCGGTAATATTTATTGGAAAGACAAAATTTCTGATTGGGCAACCTGATGAAGTTGATACTATTTATGGCATGGTTTCATCTCAAATATTATCTTTTATGATTATTTTATTACTTTCGATAATATTACCGAGAAGGAAACCAGTGAAAAGCACAGTGCCCTTATCATACTGGATGAGCATCGTGATCATACCGGTATTATCATTAATAGTGATTATTATAATATTTAACTCTAAAGAATCGGATAATAGTAGTCTTGCATTCTTAATGCTTGCCATTCTTTGTATAAATATTTTAGTATTTTACATATACGAAAATATTATAAAAATGATGCAAGAGAATACTCGACTCAAAATTGCAGAGGAACAAAACCGTTATTATGAAAAAGAGTTAACTATAATCGAAAAGGATTATCAGGAGATACAACGTATAAAGCACGATATAAAAAATCACTTGATTATCATTGACCAACTGCGCACCAATGACGAGCCAAAGAAAGCGGAGATATATAAGAGTGATTTACTCCAATTACTTTCACTTGAACAAAAATATTGTAAAACTGGAAATACTCTATTAGATTCTTTTATTAATCATAAAATAGAACACTTTAAAACGACAAATATAGAGATTAATGTAATAACCTCGATACCAGATAATATCAATTTGCCACCAGCTATAATAACAACTGTATTTGGAAATCTTTTAGACAATGCAGATGAGGGCATGGCAACTATTGAGGAAGATAGGGTAATGAGCTTATCTATGAGATATGATTTGGGTGCGTTTATTATCGAGATCAGTAATACATTTGATGGATTACTATCTCGTGTAAATGAGCGATATCTTTCGCGTAAAAAAGATGAAGCAAAACATGGATTAGGTTTGGGAAATGTAAAACAGTTGGTGGAGGAAAACGATGGAGAATTGTGTATTGACCCTAAAGATAATGTATTCCATGTGGAAGTCATCCTTTTCATAGATTAAATTTAGCATAAACACAATGAATTATAAGAAATAGGAAAGCATTTGATACAGGTAAAGGATACCAGAAGAAAAAATAATGTAAAATGATCTATTCATGACATGTAAATAGTCGTTCATGACAATTGCCCGCACAACGACCCGAGATATGATAAGGTAAATATACTGAAAAGATTGGCGAAAGGTGACGAGATCAAAAATGGGAGTAAAGAGTGCGATAATACGGGTGTTATCAAGCTTGGCATTATTGGTTTTATTAGTTGATGTTAATACCGTTTGTAAATTCATCCTACATCAGCCAAAGTTACCCGAGGGCGCTATGAAATTTAGGCGCTTCTAATGTGGATTTTGAAAGTAGATAAAATTGTGAGTTGGTTGATTCGAGAGAAAGCGATATCTACAGATGAGAAAGAATTGTATTTATATGCCTTTCATCAGATGTGGGTATTATTAGGAAACTTAACAATAGCGATCGTTATGGGGATTTTGTTTAATCATCTAAAGGAAAGTATTGTTTTCTTATTAGCCTACATCCCCTTGAGATCCTACGCAGGAGGTTATCATGCTCGAACTCCAGCAAGATGTTTCATCCTATCGGTGCTGTTGATTGTAGTTGTCCTTTCGGTAATAAGTATCCCGAACTGGGATGGACTCATGTCAGCCATTGTATGTTTCTTATCGACGGTGTGCATCTGGCACCTAGCGCCGATAGGTGATGAGAATAAACCGTTGGATGAATTGGAAACAATGGTGTATCGAAGCCGTACGCGAAAAGTCCTTGGTACCTTGATCCTCATTGCGATTATTTTCAGTGCAATGAATCAAGTTGTTGTGGTTAAATTGGTGGTATCAGCGATTGGAGTTACAGCGGTTATGCTGATACTGAAGAAGTTGTTAGTGCTAAGAGTTGTAGATAAATAGGAGATGAGTTTTGATTTATTGAATATGTCTACATATAGATAGCTTACTTACAGATGGCAATACCACTTTGTGTTGTAAAAGCTTTAGGATCTTCGAAAGAAATAGTAAATCATCGCATGGGATTCACCTATGGATTTAAGAAACCATATAGGGAGGTGGTAGATATGGTGTGAATTAATAATGGAAGATTTTTTGAGATAAGTTCATTAGTATATGGAGTAAAAAAGATATTTTAAATTTACCCAACCGCTGATCCTATTCTCAAGGCACTTAGCTAGACAAATGAAGTAATATTGATGTCATCAGATGATAAAAGGAGGATCTAAAAGAAAACTAAGAGTTACAAGAAAATCGTTATCACATTAGCATGGGTACTATTGTTTTGCTTCATAATACAACCCGTCAACACCAAGGCAGCTTCATTTGCTGGTTCTGCAGGGACGAGTTATAAAAAAGTCTCAGATCGCATAACAAGATATGGCAACTATAAGTATTCCTATGTAAACTGGACGAGTTCAGACTATTCAAATCATAAAATGTGGTTTGGTGTCTATCGTGGGACGACGCGAGTCGGACAAACTCTTCTCGATCATTTAGCAGATGCGAGATTCATCACAAATTTAAAAAATGGCGATAGGGTTCATTTAGCAGCTCGTCGTGAGCATGTAGGAAATCCTTCGACATATGTCAAAGGCACTTGGAATCAATAAATAAAAAACGAAGACTAGGGGAGAGAAACTCTCCCCTAGTGCTTCATCTAACAAGGAGGGGTTATGAAACGAGATAAACTGGGTTATGAGATTACATCTATGTTAATCATAGCCATAGTTGTTTTTATCATCATGGTTTTAAGCGTGTTTGGCCCACAACTCCATGGGTTTGTTCAGTATTTAACCAGTGAACAATACCGGATGTATACGGTAGATGACACACTTTATCACAATGCCTTTGATTATTTGTGGAAAGGGATCACACAATCGGCTTGGAGTTTTGATTCAGAGATCATCTTTGGAACAGCGATTTTTCAGCTATTATTGCCCTTTTTTGGAACATTAGCAGCGGTGTTATTTCTTGGGAAATGGGAGAGCATCTACCAATTGGAAATGCCTAGAGGAAAACGATATGGTACATTTCTTTATCAAAAGACAATAGCTCAAGCCGCGACTGTGGCAGGGGGTTCATTCATTGGATTTTTGTTCTACTACGGTTTTGTATGGCTCATCGCTCAAGGTAGAATTGAGGAATCCGTCACCCGCCCCCTTTTTACCGATTGGTTTGGTTCGTCATTTTACTCTGATCATCGGTATCTCTACACGGTGCTCGAAGGGATCCTTCGCTTTTTATACCTGCCCTTTATCTATAGCGTATTCGCCATAGGGATAACCACTCTAAGCCATCGACCAAAACTGGCACCCTTAGTGCCGCTTCTGTATTATTACGGATGGGTGATGATTGCCATTGCACTGTATCAAATCAACCCTGATTGGTATCTCTATACTAACCCTGCGGTCATTATGTCAAGTGGTGATTTTCAGTCTTTAAACACAACGTTAATCCTCGTGGTCAATTCATTGCCACTGGCCATCGGGATTGGTGTATTGGAAAGGAGAAAGGGTAGTGAAGAAATATAGTCCGTGGCGGGCTTATGGCATACGAGTAGCAATCGTCACCTTGCCCAATGTCATCCTTGCTTATATCATCCCCATACAAGAAGTCACTGTGCGCATGATGATCGCAACCATTTACGGCATCTTGTTGTCTTTCATCGTGGGATTCTCTTATATGACAGAACGCTTTGAAATCACATCCTTGATCACACATCGATTGGCAAATCGAAAGGCGGTAATCTGGTGGCATATCAAAGAAATTCTGTGCAACAATGCTCGCTTTGCCCTAGGGGTGAGTTTCATCTACGGGATCGTCTTGTCGACTTTAAGAGTCGAAGGGATCTGGTATCCTTTGGCTATCTATACTGTCGCTTTTTTTCTACTTCTTGCCTTGTTCAATCTTTACCTTATTCTTGTATATCGCTACACAAAACTCGCCTTTACCTCATACATCGTGTTGCTACTTTTCATAAGCTGGGCGCTTATCGGATTTATCTATAGTGATAGCAGCACTCTTTTGAATCCTTTTATCGCATTCTTCAGAGAATTTAAACAATACGACTTTGTCGTCCCTGGGGAAATGCCAATCACCACTGCATTTCATCGAGATCACCTTCTTGCATTTATGCTCTCCATCCTCATCTGGACATTGCCAATAGGGTTCTTCGCTTTCATTAAAGGAAAAAGCAATCATGATTAACTACGATGTAGCTGCTGTCATCACCCTAGTCATCAATGCCGTCAATATTAGCGGAATAGTGGGAGAAAAACTCACTCCAGACGCGCTTCAAGGGCTCATGTTTTTGGATCTCACACAGTTTACCACTTATCGATTGATCCCTTACCATCCCATGCACATCGGACCTTTTCTTCTCCTGATCGTGCTCATCCTTTACGATTCCATCCGCGAAGTCACAGAGAATGCTTCATTCTTTCAAATGATCTTATATCGGAGCAGCAAAAAACGCGTCCTGATTCAGCAGATGGGAAGTATTGGGAAAATCATCGGAAAAAAGATCCTCTACATCAATGGTGTCGTCCTCATCGTAACAGGGATCATTTCTTCAAAAGGCGACGTCGCACATTTCATCTCGACAATCGGGTTATTGGAAATCAATCTTATGAAATACGGCACAATTTTATACATCTTGTTGTTAATTCACGAGTATTTAGCCGTGCATCGCGATCGTTCTTCCGGGTTATGGATCATCTTGAGTGCGATGATGGGGATCGTCCTTGTCGATGTTTTAGCAGGCACCCATATCATCACCTTCAATTCGATAGTATCCCAAAGCATCATCGCTTTAGGTATCAATACCGTGGTGATCGTTGGATTGTGCATAGGTCTCTATAGACAGGAGAAAAAAAGGAGTGAATACTAATGATAACTTTAACGCATCTTGGAAAGCAGTTTAAACACCAGCGGGTATTTACCGATGTGACGATTGAAATTCCAGATGGCAGCATCGCTTATATCAAAGGCGTCAACGGTTCAGGCAAAAGTGTGTTTCTTCGACTCATTAGCGGGTATTCGAAACCGACAACAGGCGAGATCCGAATCGATGGGGCATTGCTAGGGAAAGACTGTGACTTCATTCCCAATGCGGGGCTGTTCATTAACGCACCTGAATTTATGAAAGGATGGACGGGATGGGAAAATCTAAACTATCTTGCAGATATCCGAAAAAAGGCAACGGACCAGGACATCTTAAAGCTTGCGGATGGGCTTAAATTGAGTACAGACGATCTCAATAAGACGTATCGTCACTATTCCCAAGGTATGCGACAAAAACTTCGGATCATCCAAGCTTTTATGGATGAACCTCAATATCTTATCCTCGATGAGCCCTTCGATGCCTTAGATAACACCAGCCGAAAGTTGGCTGCAAATTTAATACTCGAATACAAAAAAGATCATCCTAATGCCACTATTATTTTTACGAGTCATGACGAAACAGCCTTTCATACAGCGGATTTAGTTTTTATGATCGATGATCAAAAAGTGGTCCCGGTGGAAGTGGAAACAGCATAGTACTTGGAGCATTCATAATATTATCACCTAATAAAAGAATGATTTTTTCAAAGGAAGAGGTTGCTTGCTTAGATATACACTACCATTCATTCAACGTTATCGACAATACGAGGTTCTTCTTTTCTTTCCAAGACTTTTCGGTGGGTTTTGATGCGCATACTGATTGGGATGTTACGCGTGATGAAATGGATTGAGGTTCTAAGCTCCCACGCTATTGCCTCATGGATAAAAACCGGCAGCCATAAACACCTGTTTATGGCTGCCGGTTTGTTTTTTATTTTTTAAGGCGAATCGCTTTATAAACTTCTGAGAAGATCAATGGGATGAACATGCAAACCAAGACGACTCCCCATGCGCCCATTGGCAGTGGTACCACATCGAACAGATCTTGAAGACCCGGTACGAAGAGGACGAGGAGCATCAACGCTGTGGAAGCGAGGACCGCTTTGTTCATTGTCGGGTTTGAGAATACGCCGATATGAGCAAGGGTGTACTTTGTGCTTCGAGAAGAGTAAGCTCTAAACAGCTCTGCAAAGACCAAAGTGGTAAATGCCATGGTCTCTTGTCCCATGATGGAGTGGGAGTCTGTGCCTGGGAAGAACACGGTGCGACCGAGGTAGTAGGCGATAAGAACCGAGAGGGTGATAGCGATGGCTTGAACGATAATGTTGCCACGGATATCGGGATCGATAATCGGCTCTTGCGGATCTCTCGGGTTTTGTTCCATAATGTCTTCTTCACCTTGTTCCATGCCTAGAGCTAGAGCTGGGAAGGAGTCGGTGACGAGGTTTAACCACAACAGTTGAATCGGAGACAGTGGAGTTCCCCAGCCGAGGAGCATGGGGATGAAGATGACGAGAACTTCCCCGATGTTACAGCTGAGTAGAAACGCTACGAATTTCTTGATGTTGGAGTAGATGATACGACCTTCTTCAACGGCGTGGACGATGGTGGCAAAGTTGTCATCTGTCAAAATAACTTCTGCGGTGTTCTTTGCGACGTCGGTTCCGGTGATACCCATGGCGATGCCGATGTCGGCTTTTTTAATCGCAGGCGCATCGTTGACCCCATCGCCTGTCATGGCGACAATGTGGCCGTTGTCTTTGAGTGCGGTGACGATTTGCACCTTGTTTTGAGGTGAGACGCGAGCAAAAATATTTTTGTGCGCGACCACGTCGCGGATTTGTTGATCGGTCATGGTATTGAGTTCTTTACCCATGATGGCTTCGTCTTCGTTGACGGCGATGCCCAGGTCTTTACCGATGGCAAAGGCCGTTTCTAAATAGTCGCCAGTGATCATTTTGACTTCGATGCCGGCTTGTTTACATTCGGCGATGGCCGCTTTGACTTCTGGACGCGGTGGGTCGATCATGCCGGTTAGTCCGACAAAGACCATGTTGTTTTCCACGTGATCCGAGTTGCGTTTATCTTTCCCTGGAAGCTCGTCGTGTGCGCGGAAAGCGTAAGCGAGAACCCTAAGGGCTTGACGAGCCAGTTCGCTGTTTTTAGCGAGGGCTTTTTTCTTGAGTTCAGGGGTCATATCCACGATGTTGCCGTCGATCATCATCTTTGTACAGCGATCGATAATGATGTCAGGAGCGCCTTTGGTAAAGGAGACGATTTTTTTAGGGATGAAGTTGTCGTGGAAGGTGGACATCATTTTGCGATCGGAATCGAAAGGAATCTCTTCGATTCGCGGATAGGAGGCATTGTGTTCGTCTTTTTGTATGCCGAGTTTTCCAGCAAATGTGACGAGAGCGCCTTCCGTAGGATCGCCCTGACATTTGTAAAGGCCTTCTTCTTCGACGATGTTTGCATCTCCTGCTAAGGTAGCGATGCTCATCAGGGTGTAGAGTCCTTTTAGCTCGTCTTTATCGACGGGATTGCCGCCGATGGTGATATCACCGATGGGCGCATAGCCTGTGCCTGTGACTTCAAGATCTTTGTCATCGACGTAGGCTTTGGTGACGGTCATTTCGTTTTGAGTCAAGGTGCCGGTTTTATCAGAACAAATCACTGTAGTGGTACCCAGTGTTTCCACGGCCAACAGTTTTTTGACGATGGCGTTTTTCGCTGCCATGCGGTTCATGCCTAAAGAAAGAACGATAGTGACGATGGCGGTCATTCCCTCTGGAATAGCGGCGACGGCAAGAGAGACGGCGACCATGAACACTTCGAGAAGGGGCATTCCGCGCAGTAAACCTACGGCAAAGACGATAATGGCGACGGAAACGACGAGTATCCCAAGGACCTTGGACAATCCAGCCAGTTTCTTTTGAAGGGGTGTTGCTTCGTCTTCGAAAGAGGAGATGGTCGTGGCGATTTTCCCGATTTCTGTTTCGTGGCCCGTTTCGATGACGATACCTTTTCCGCGGCCATAAGTCACGATGGTGGAACTGTAGGCGGTGTTTTCACGGTCGCCGATTTCCATGATGCCATCGTAGACGATGGAAGCGTCTTTTTCAACGGCGACGGATTCTCCAGTCAAGGAGGACTCGTCGATTTGCATGTTGGAACTCTCGACTAAGCGCAGATCCGCAGGGACGATGTCGCCTGTTTCAAGCTCGATCACATCGCCAGGAACCAGTTCTGTGGATGGGACGGTGACCAGTTTGCCATCTCGGATGACTTTTGCCTCGGGCGATGACATTTTTTGAAGGGCGGCGATAGCCTCTTCAGCTTTACCTTCTTGATAAAGGCCAAGTGCAGCGTTGATGATGACGATGGCGATAATGATGATCGCTTCGACCCAGTCGCCGAGGATTCCCGACAATACCGCTGCGACAATAAGTATAATAACCATCGGGTCCATAAACTGTTCGGCGAGTTTTGTGATGAACGGTTTCTTTTCTTGGGCTGCGAGTTCGTTTTTGCCGTACTCTTCAAGTTTTTTGGTCACTTGTTCCCCAGTGAGGCCTTTATGGGCATCTGTGGAAAGCTCTTGGCTAAGAGTGGCGGCATCTTTTTGATACCATTCCATTAGTACATTCCTCCTAAGTGTTAATTAATCTATCAAAAAAGACCTTTGTTTAGGAAATTCCTAAACAAAGGTCTTGCTCCCAGTGGGTACTTAGCCGGGATGTTAATCCGTATTGACGACTAAGTAATGTGCTACTCCCCTTCGCTTGACCTCATTATATAGGAAGTTTTCGAAAAATGCAATAAGTCCACAGGATTTTGGCGATACCCTTTCACGTGGCATTACATTGAGAGTTGATAGCCGATATACCCAACGGCGATTCCCAACAAAATACCGGCGAAGACTTGAAGTGGGGTGTGGCCGAGGATTTCTTTGACCTTGTAGTCATTGACGGTTTTCTTGGCGTAGTAGTCGTCGATGATTTGATTGAGCATGCGAGCTTGAACGCCAACGGCGTGGCGAACCCCTGCCGCATCGTAGATGACGATGAGGGAAAATCCTAAGCTCAAAGCAAATAAAGTGGAGTTAAACCCTTCGATAAGGCCGACTTGGGTTGCCAAGCTCACCACAAAGGAAGAGTGGGAACTGGGCATGCCACCTGAGGCAAACATAATGTAAAGGTTGATTTTTTTTGTGCGTATGTACTCGATGACGAGTTTTGTGATCTGAGCAATGGCCCAGGCGACAGCTGAAACAAGGATTAGCTGCATAAATCCTCCTTCTTGGAAATATCCGTAGACCTGATTGAACCCCCAAAAGGTCTCTGGTAAGTGCTTAAGATTTATTATATACTATTAACCGCTTCTTTGCATGGACATTTGAACATCACGGGTTTTTTGGGAAAAATAGATGGTAAAAGGGCGAGGTGTCCCGATAAATGCTATAATGGAAATCAGGAGGATACATTATGCGTTTTTGTTCCCTATGCAGCGGTTCCAGTGGGAATGTCAGCTATTTAGAAACCGCTCGTCTCAAGGTGTTAATCGATGCGGGATTGAGTGGAAAACAAATTGAAATACTGCTTCGAGAGATTGGCGTCGAGCCAAAGGAGCTAGATTATATACTCGTGACCCACGAACACTCCGACCATTCCAAAGGGGTGGGCGTGTTGTCGAGGCGCTATAACCTTCCTATCGTCGCCAATGCCGGTACTTGGTTGGGCATGCACAAAACCATCGGGCGTATCCAAGAGAAAAACATTGTCGTCGTGCGATCGGATCAGGCTTTTAGCTTAGAGGATTTGGACGTGCAAGGGCTAAAAACCTACCATGACTCCAAAGAGTCCATGGGGTTTGTGTTTATGGAAGGTAGTCGCAAGGTTTCGGTGCTCACCGATACGGGTCAAGTGGATCCTGCGATCAAAAAAGCCATCGCCGGCTCCGATGTGTATCTCTTTGAATCCAACCACGATCCGTACATGTTGCGCACAGGGCCCTACCCGGTCAGTTTGCAAAACAGAGTGGCTGGCCAAACCGGGCACTTGTCCAATGAGGACGCCGCGCGAGCGTTGGGCGATGTATTGGAAGGCAAAGGAGAGAAAATACTACTGGCCCATCTCTCAATGGAAAACAACACGCCAAACCTCGCTTTGGATACGGTGGACGGGTTTTTGTTGGGATTGGGATTGGATACCGGCAGGGACGTGGCCATCGACATTGCACCACGTTACAGCCCGTCGGTTTGCTATGAGTTAAAGTGAGGCGCAATGAAAATAGAAATCTTAGCGATCGGTTCTCTGAAAGAGTCATATTTGAAAGAGGCCATCGACGAATACAGAAAGCGGCTAAGCCGCTACGCCACAGTGGTGATCACCGAGCTTGCCGAAGAAAAACTCAGCTTGAAGGCTTCGGCAAAGGACATCGCGAAGGCGATGGAAGCAGAAGGTGAGAGGATTTTAGCTAAAATCGATCCTAAAGCCCACGTGGTGTGCTTGGCCATTGAAGGGCGCCAACAATCTAGTGAAGGGCTGGCGCGCTGGTTGGCAAATGTGCAAGTGTCAGGCACTAGCCACGTGATTTTTGTCATTGGAGGTTCCAACGGTTTGAGCACAGCTGTTAAAACTCGGGCAGAGGAATTATTGAGCTTTTCAAAAATGACCCTTCCCCACCAATTGATGCGCGTAGTGTTGCTCGAGCAGATTTATCGCTGTTTTAAAATCAATCACAACGAACCTTATCACAAATAAAGGAGTGACTATGGATTATAAACGATTTGATCAAACCGTCATCCTACGAGTGGATCGCGGTGAAGAGTTATTGGCTTGTTTAGAAGAAGTGTGCGCTAAAGAAGACATACGCCTAGCCTCTGTCTCGGGTATTGGCGCTTGTGACAAAGCGGTGGTGGGCCTTTACAATGTAGAAGAGCAGCGCTACCATAAAATCCACATCGTCGGGGAGCGAGAAATCACCGCTCTTCAAGGCAATATTTCCACCATGGACGGAGACTACTACGCTCATTTGCATATCACCTTATCCGATGGAGAAGGAAAAGCCACCGGCGGCCATTTAAACGAATGCCACATCTCTGGCACGTCAGAAATCTTCATCCAGCAGATTACCGCGACTATCGATCGGAAAAAAGATCCGATCACCGGTTTGAACATCATAGATTTTTAGGAGGCGACTTGGAATCCAATACATCAAAACATACCGCTCCAAGCTTGATGCTCATGGAGCGATCGATAATAAAAAAATACCGCAAAGAGCTGTGGGGCCCGTTTATCAAAGCCATAAAAACCTATGAACTCGTTGAAGAAGGCGATAAAATCGCCGTCGCTATCTCAGGAGGCAAAGACTCCATGTTGTTGGCAAAGTTGTTTCAAGAGCTCAAAAAACACGGCAAAGACAATTTTGACTTAGAGTTTATCACCATGGATCCTGGCTACAAAAAAGAGTATCGCACGTTGTTGGAAGACAATTGCGAGCGCTTGGGCATTCCTGTGAAGATCTACGATTCTGACGTATTTGAAGTCTCTCAGATGATGGATGAAAAGAAACCCTGCTACTTGTGTGCGCGGATGCGCCGAGGTTTTTTGTACGCAAAGGCGAAGGAACTCGGATGCAATAAGTTGGCTTTAGGTCACCACTATAACGACATTATTGAAACCACCTTGATGAATGTACTCTACGCAGGGAATTACCAAACGATGATGCCAAAACTCAAAGCCCAAAACTTTGAAGGAATGGAACTCATACGGCCTATGACCTTTATCGAAGAGTATTGGATCGTCGCTTGGCGCAACTACTGTGCGCTAAATGCACTGGACTGCGCCTGTGTAGTCACTGAGCGCAATCTCGATTCCACAAGGGCTTACATTAAAGAGTTGATTGCCGAGCTCAAACTCAAACACAAAGATGTGGAGCATTCCATCTATCGCAGTGGGCAAAACGTCAATGTGGATCGAGTGCTCGGCTATAAACTCAAAGGCGTGGATCACAGCTTTTTAGAGGATTATTAAATCAAAAGAGGAGACAACCATGAACCTGACATTAGATTTATTAAGGGTGCTAGTGCTGAGCATCGTAGAAGGGGTGACGGAGTTTTTACCCATCAGCTCCACCGGCCACTTAATCTTGGTCAATGAATTTGTAAAACTTGAACCCGAGGTCTTTTCAAATGCCTTCAACGTCATTATCCAGCTTGGGGCGATTATGGCGGTGGTCGTGCTGTACTTTGGAAAGCTCAATCCCTTTAGAAATCCAAACAGCGAAGAGCGCATCGCTAAGTACCAACTGCCTAAAAACTACGATGCCATGAACGCCAAGTCTCAGTCCTATTATCGAACGCGAGTAAAGTTTAACCGACTCTTTGACGGTCAAACCGTGATTCTGTGGACAAAAGTCATCATCGGTCTCATCCCGGCAGCGGTTTTGGGCTTTTTATTTGACGATTGGATCGATGCTCACCTGTTCAATGTTTACGTCGTCGCCACCACCTTGGTGGTCTGGGGGATATTCATCATCCTCATCGAACGCCGACAAGGAACATCCTCCGACTTTAAAATGACATCGGTTGACGACATCGGATACAAAACCGCTTTTCTCATCGGTTGTTTTCAGTGTATGGCCATGGTGCCAGGGACGAGTCGCTCTGCCGCCACCATTATAGGTGCCATGCTACTTGGGACAAGTCGCGTCGCCGCGGCGGATTTCTCCTTCTTCCTCGCCATACCCACCATGTTGGGAGCGACTCTCTTAAAAGTCGTCAAAAACAGCGCCGCCTTTTCGTCTTATCAGTGGTTGCTCATCTTGGCGGGAATGGTTTTGTCCTTTCTAGTCGCCCTGTTTGTCATCCGCAAGTTTTTATCCTACATCCAAAAAAACAACTTCGTTCCTTTCGGCTACTACCGCATCGTGTTGGGATTGATCGTGGTTGTGTTTTTCACCTTGGTAAAGACGGTGTAATATACAACAATGATGGTTCGCAAATAGCGATGAATACAAACAGCCCATCCGGTAATCGGATGGGCTGTTTTGAGCTCAATAGCCGTAGATAACCTACAAAGTCTAGAGAAGGTCAACCTACATCGTTGGTTAAAATGATGGGTGATGTTATAGAGGTGGAAGTACAAAACTAAGTACAAATGTAGCAGCTAAGGTGACAAAAGCGATGATGTGTTGACCGACAACCAAGGTTTTCATAGCGGTTTTAGTGTCGTAGCCAAAAAGGTTGGCAAAGACCCAGAAAAAACTGTTGTTGACGTGGGAGCCGAGTTGGCTACCAGCACAAATTGCGAGAAATGCAATAATAGGGTGTATGGCTCCCGCAGTGGTCAAGGGTAGGGTGAGCGTAGCAGCCATGATGACGGCGACCGAAGCGGATCCTTGAGCAAACTTTGAAAATCCACAAATCAGAAAAGGTACCAAGATGGCGGGAAGTGGGCTGGCGACTAAAAAATCTGCTAAGAGTTCCCCTACCCCTGTTTCGTTGATGACCCGAGCTAAAGATCCGCCAGCAGCGGTTATAAAAATAACAGGGCCGCAGGCTTTCATAGCGTTATTGACGGCATCAAAGGATTCGCCTGCCGGTAGATGTTTAAAGAGCATAACGACAGCCCAGATCGTTCCCAGTGCCAGTGCGATATTGGAGTTTCCGATGAATTTGGTGATTTCAAGCACAGGAGAACCTTCCGGTAATAGCATGCTACAGGTAGTATTCAATAGGATGAGCATAACCGGTACCAGGATAGGGGAAATCGATCGAAGGAAACCGGGCATGTCCTTTTCATCGGCTTCGGGTGTAGCATCTTCTTCTAGAATCGCCGTACTTAAGTAAGAGTACCAGCTTTCTGGCTTTTTGGACAAATAGAAACGGGCAAATGCCCAAACGGCGATACTTCCAATCGCAGCCACCAATAAGCCGTAAAGAATCGATTGTCCAACATCGATGCCTAAAATACCGACGATGGAAAGAGGAGCCGGCGTTGGAGCCACAAAGGTGTTGGTGCAGAGTAATGCACCAGAAAGTGCGACAGCCAACGGACCGACGAGTTTTTTAGATTTTTTGGCGATGGCTTTGCATAATGGTGCGATCATGATCAAGGCCACATCGACAAAGACAGGGATTGATACCAGATATCCTGTAGCGGTGAGGGCGAGATCTGCATTTTTTTCGCCAGATAATTTCAACATGGTCGTGGCGATGCGTTGCGTGGCATTGGATTTCTCTAAGTATTCTCCGAGTATGGTACCGAAGATAATCACAATACCGATTCCTTTACAGGTGTTGCCAAAGCCTGTTGTGATGGCGTTAATGGTTTCTAGACCAGTTAAGCCACAGGTCATTCCAATCAATAGGGCAGCTAAAAGCATAGAAACGAGAGGACCTGCTTTTGTTTTGATCATTAGAAACATCATAAAAGCAAGGCCGATTAAAAAGGGAATCATTATAGTCATTTTGAAACCTCCATAGTTTTCCTATAAGATGAGCAAAGTCATCCGAGTTAATCGTAAAGCCATAAGGCACCGTTCTCAGCACCTGAAACTAACCTTCGATAGCGGGTAAGGAGCCCACTGGTTTCCTTTATCGGATGGGTTAGTCGACTTAGTCGGTTTGCGATTTCTTCATCGTCAAGTTCTAAATCGATAGTCCCATTATCGACATCGATGGCGATGATGTCGCCGTTTTTGACGATGGCTAACGGGCCACCTTCCCAGGCTTCTGGGGTGATGTGACCAACACATGGACCTCTTGTAGCGCCAGAAAATCTTCCATCAGTGATCATGGCGACAGAGGTGTGAAGGCCCATTCCCACGAGCATAGCTGCTGGAATGGAGAGTTCACGCATGCCGGGGCCTCCTTTAGGTCCTTCATAGCGGATAACTAATACGCTTCCAGGTTGAATGTCGTTGTTTAAAAGAAGTTCACGCACTTCTTCTTCGCAATTGCAGACCACGGCAGGACCTCTGTGATGGAACATCTCAGGAACGACACCACTTTTTTTTATGACGGATCCATTTGGCGCGAGATTGCCATAGAGCACGGCAAAGCTTCCGTCTTTTCCATAAGCTTTATCGAGTGGTCTAATAATCTCAGAGTTAATTGGTCGATGGTAAGCATCTAAAATACTTCCCAGCGTACCGCCCATCACATGAGGGGTAGTAGTTTCTAGGTAGCCGCGTATTATCGATAGACTTCCTCTAACACCACCAGCTCGATGATAGTCTTGAAGATTATATGGGGAGGATGGCTTAAACTTGGCAATCAACGGGACAGTCGCTTGAATGTCGTCAAAGTCTTTCAAAGAGAGTGGGATGCCCAACACTTTTGCCAAAGCAATCACGTGAAGAAAAGCATTAGTTGATCCTCCGGTTGCGGAGATGTGCTTTATGCCATTTGAAAGGCTTTCACGCGTCAGAAAAGTCTTGGCAGTCACGCCACGGCGTGTCAAATCGACAATCCTTCGACCTGCTTGTCTAGACTGGCGCATTTTTACGGATGAAGAAAACAAAGAAGTAACACTGTCGAAGGGCGTTAATCCAATGACCTCTGCAAAGACGCCCATTGTGTTGGCGGTACCGTACATTGAACAAGTCCCACAGGAAAAACAGATGTTATCTTTATAATCATCAAAAACATCCTCACTGATTAGGCCTTTGTTTCGCCTCCCAATGGCTTCTTTTAAGTCAGGCGTGGTGTAGGTGATACCGTCATCGGCTTCGTAAGGTAGCATAGCGCCAGCGGTGAGCAATATACTGGGTTTATCTATTAACGCCGCTGCCATCAACATGCCAGGTATGATTTTATCACAGGAACCTAGAAAGACTAATCCATCGAAATCGTGTGCCTTGACCATGGCTTCTATCGATGCAGCGATAAGGTCTCTCTGTGGCAATACAAAGTACATCCCACTTCCCTGTGCTATGCCATCACAAGGCGCTGGGACGTTGAATTCGACAGGGGTACCTCCAGCGCTCCAGATACCTTCTTTTACATATGCTGCGAGTTCTTGCAGTGGTTTGTGTCCAGGATTGGCTTCCGTCCAGGAATTTACAATACCAATCACCGGATTTTTTAGCTCCTCACAACCATAACCTGACGCTCCCATTAATCCTGTGTAGTAAGCATCGGTTATCTTAGGGTTTTCTTTCAAATCATTGCCTCCTTTTAAGAAATGTACTTAAATTTAGAAGCAAGTATCATGCCAAAATAAGAAAGGTCTGAAAACCGGGGTTTTCAGACCTTTTTATACCTCAAATCATTGCACAATGCAATTGTGCTATGCGAGTCTGCAATGATTAGAGATGGTGTTTCTTAAGCTTACGCCATAAAGTGGAAGGATGGATGCCCAAGAGTTTTGCAGCTTTTGATTTATTTCCCTTTGATTGTTGTAGCGCTTGTTCGATAGCATGTAGCTCTTTGGAAGCGAGATCATTAGAATGTGTGTCATGGGGTGTGAGAGGAGACAATTGTAGGATTTCATCGAAGTCATCATTATCCAGAATGTGATTCTCTGACATGATCGAAAGACGTTCGATGAAATTGCTGAGTTGCCGTACATTGCCTGGCCATGGCAATGCTGTTAAGCGATCCATTAATGATGCAGACATGCTTAGTTTGGGGATGTTTAGCTCTTGAGCTCTTTTCACAAGGAGGTGTTGTACGATTTCTGGGATATCATCTGCGTGTTGGCTCAGAGGTGGAAGCTTGAGTTCTAGGATACACAAGCGATAATAAAGGTCCTCTCTAAACTCGCCTTTCGTAATCATTGCTGTCAGATCTCGATTTGTTGCGGATAGAAGCCTAACATCGACAGGAATGACTTTGTCATCACCAATTCGGTGAACCTCACGCTCCTGTAATACACGAAGAAGCCGCGCTTGCATAGAAAGAGGCATTTCACCAATTTCATCAAGAAATAGCGTGCCTTTATGGGCCATTTCAAAGAGTCCAGGCTTTCCTTCCTGTCGAGCGCCTGTAAAGGCGCCTTTTACGTAGCCAAAGAGTTCACTCTCGAGGAGTTGTTCGGGTAATGCGGCACAGTTTACAGCGACGAAGGCCTCATGGGATCGAAGACTTGCATGGTGTATACTTTGTGCGAAAAGCTCTTTGCCCGTGCCACTCTGGCCGTGAATAAGTATGGAGCTCGTATGAGGAGCGTATTTTTTAGAAGTCGCTTTAAGACGTTTCATCGTATGGCTATTGCCTATGATATCGGCAAAAGTATGTTTGGCAAAATGGCCTTTTGCAATGAGTTCTTTTCGTATGCGTTGCTCGAGAGCTTGAATCTCTTCGACTTCTTTTAAGGCGTACACATGACCGATTTCACAATCCTTAACGACGACGGGCAGGCTACTTGTGACGATGAGTTTCTCGGGTTTTTTAGTGGCTTCAGGAGTATGGTCATCGAGAACGTCGATAAGGCCCTGTGAAGCGAGTGCTTTTCGAAAAGACTGCTGGTGGAGGACATCTCTATGGGCGCCCATAATGCGTTCCGCCGTAGGATTGGTAAAAATAATATGGTCATGAGCATCAGTTCCAATGAGACCTTCAGACGTGCAGTGCAAGATAGCATCCATTGTTTGATAGCGTTCTTCGGTCTCTTGGAGTAATTGAAGAATATAGAGCGCGTTGTCCATATTGAATTCGACGATTTTCGCGTCGATATCAGGAAGGATGCCAAACTTTTTATGGCGGATGGCTTCTTCCACCGATGGCGTGCCACTGATAATAACCTCGTAGCCACGATCGAGCACTCTTTTGGCTTGTAAGTCGATGGGCTCCCATAGGTTTAGGGTAAAAACACCGACTTTCTTATCAAAGATTCGCAATAATCTTTCGGTTAAGTATGCGATGTCATCAGATCCTATAACAGCTACACGGTCAGAGAATTCCAAACCTTCACGTATGGCTGAAATGAATTCAAATTCGGAGTAGAGCATTTTGATCACAGGTATGTCGATGTTTGCTTTCAAATATTCGGCAGTGACTCCAAGACTGATCACAACTTTAGCGCCATTGACGATTTCTTTTTTGACGATGTCAAGGGCTCGCTCTTTACTCGCGCTGTGAACAGGAAAGTGGTAATTTCTAGACTGAACAACGCGTGTAATGGTTTCGGCTATTCGAGTATTGGGTACGACAAAAATCAGTTCATTCATCGAGGCACCTCACTTATCGTAGTATCACAATGCTAACATAATGTGAGACAACGAACAAGATGGACTGTATCAAATCTCGGTACGGGGAGACTAATCGAATCAGTAATTTTTCATTGACAACTATCGAGTATCGATATAAAATAAAACAAAGACTATCGAGACTCGATATTAATAAGAATAGGAGGGGGTATCGTGGCGCGCGAACAGTTACAAACGTTGACAGAGCCGATGTTTTACATTTTACTGAGCCTGAAAAAACCTCGCTATGGCATTGAAATCATGGCGTATGTGGACCAGGTGACCTCTGGGCGGATCGATTTAGGACCGGGGACGGTTTACGCTCTTCTCGCACGGTTTGAATCCGAGGGGTACATTGCATTGGCTTCCCAGGAAAACAAACGAAAACACTACCAGCTGACCCCATCAGGGGAGTATATCCTCGCAGAGGAAGTGAAACGCTTGGAACTATTGTTGATGGATTACCAACGGGTGAAAGGAGAAGAATGATGATCGCAATCAACCATATGACCCTTGCCAACTATAAATCCCTGATTCCTTGGTTGGAAAACAAGGCGAAGGCGGGGTGGTACTTAAAACGCGTGTTGTTCCACTTCTTGTTTGTATTTGAAAAAGGAGAGCCCAAAGAGGTGACCTATGCCATCGTACCCTTTGAAAGAGAACGGGTGTGGACGGGACTCGACAAGGTTGAAGTGTCGGAGTTTCGAGAGGCGTGCGAAAGACGGGGTTGGATCAATGGCGGGCATGTTAGAGACTATGAGGTGTTTTATACTAAAAATGTGGACGACTACCGACCCATTTACTCGGATGGGGTGTCGGAAAATACCTTGGTGGCAAATCGTGTAAGAAAGCAATTGGCAGCTCTAAGCGTATCTGTTATGGTGATTTGGTTCTTTTTAAGTATCATTCTCAACATCGCCAATTCGAGACAAGGGCTATTGGTCAACTACACGATCCCTGTGGCGCTGTTTGCCCTCTTCGCTTTCCTGTACGTCACCTATGAGTTTTTGTTTACGTGGGTGTTTTATTGTCGAAACCGGAAAGTGTCACGAGAACTCGGTGCGGTTTATCGATTTAACGGCAAACCCTCCCTTTTGTGGCGCGGGGTTTTGGGGTTGGGATTGGCGTCTTTGGCGGTTTGTCTACTGAGTGTGGCGGTGACGATTATCATCGATATCAAAACGCTAAACACGGAGAACGTCGGCCTTTACATCTTATTTCTAGGCACTTCAGTGGGGATGTTGACCCGATATTTCATTAAGTTTGAGGGAAGGATCCGGGAAAAATGGAAACCGGGGCTTATTATCGGGGGGATGATGTTGTCAATGGGGATTTTCTTAGCCACTCTGGGCTTCATAGGAACCGAAGGCGCTGCAAGTCAGTGGACTAGGGTACAGAATATTATGGCATCGCAGCGCGTGCTGATACGAGGTGAAGATCCTAGTCGTATTGAAAACATTATGCCTGGGGATATCTATTTTCTGAAGAGCCACAGCTTTTTTGTTCCCACATCTTATGTTTTTGCACAGTTTGGTGGCGACAGGCGATTAGAAACGAAGTACGCAGAATGTCTCAACGAAAGCGTTGCTAAGGACTTAGTCGAGCGTTGTCTCGCAGATCGAACCAAGGAGCTGCACCACGGTTTCAAACAGAGGGCGATCAATCGCTATAATGGTGACCTAGAAACTCAAAGCGTACTGATGGGGCTGGATTTTCCCTATCCGTTTCCGGCGACGAAAGAGGAGATCGAGCAGGCGTCATCGGCTGAAGATTTGCTCGATGTGGTCGTCGCCAACAGCATCAGGCCCCATACAGGTAAAGCGCTTCCCATCGATGAAGGCTACCACTTGAGTGTGGACGACAAGATGATGATCGTTCGCCAAAAAAATGTGGTATGGCAGTTTTTCGGGATGATTTTTTCCGTCGACGAAGGGCGGGAAAAGGTGGAAACCCTTCTCAAAAAGTTTGCAGAAGACCAACGATAAGTTAAGAGTTTGACAATTAGCATAGAAGGGTATAGGTAAATCGATATCTACAGGAGGATACTATGCTAAAATTAATCGATGTGACAAAACGATATGGCTCTAAGGTAGCAGCGGATCGAGTGAATCTCGAGGTGAAACCAGGGGAAATTTTTGGCTTTTTAGGTCCCAATGGAGCGGGGAAGACCACGACGATAAAAATGATCGTAGGGCTTTTGCAACCCGACGGCGGACAGATTTTTGTCGATGGGATCGATGTGATCCGCGAGCCCCTTCTCGCCAAGCAAAAGATGAGCTTTGTACCGGACAACCCGGAGATTTACGAGAAGATGACAGGGCTAGAGTATTTAAATTTCTTAGCCAACGTCTACAATTTATCGGAAGAAGAGCGTAAAGAACGCATCGACTATTTTGCCGAGGCCTTTGAATTGACAAAAGACTTGCCCGACTATATTTCAGGGTATTCCCATGGGATGCAACAAAAGATCAGTTTAATCGGAGCGTTGATTCACGATCCTGAGATTTTGATTCTCGATGAGCCGATGGTGGGCCTCGATCCCAAGAGTTCTTTCCGATTGAAGGAATTGATGCGCGAGCGTTGCGATTTAGGTAAGGTGGTGTTCTTCTCCACCCATGTCATGGAAGTGGCAGAGAAGCTTTGCGATCGATTGGCGATTATCAAAGACGGTAAAATCATCGTCGTTGGCACCTTAGATGACATTAAAGCCCAAGCCGCCGACGAGGGAAGTTTGGAGAAAATTTTCTTGGAGCTAACGGAATGAGTATGCTTTGGACCCTCATCAAAAAAGATTTTTTGTTGAACTACGCCTTGTTACTTCACCCTCAACTCGCTCTAAAGGACAAGAAGAAGCGAAAGCAGCTGTTTAGTTTAGCAGTGGGCGTGGTTTTTCTCGTTGTTTACGTCTATTTAGGTATGCGCTATTTATTGGGACAATTTGACGCATTTGTCACCCTTGGGGTGGCGGATTTATTTATCACTCAAGGATACGTCATCTACACCTTTTTTCTTCTCATCTTTGGGGTGGCAACCGTATTTGGTCAGCTTTACTTCAGTAGTGATGTGACCATTATGTTGCGATTGCCGATTTCACATGAGAGCTTATTTGCGAGCAAGCTGATCAGTCTCACCCTATCGAATTTGATCTACGCCGTGGTGATCACTGTGCCCATCAGTTTGAAATACGGCATGAGTTTGGGCGAAGGACCGCTGTTCTACCTTTACACCCTGTTGCTCCTTCCCAGTACGACTCTTTACACGGTGAGTATCCTCGCATTGATCATTGTGCTTATTATGCGCTTTGCCAATCGCATACCCAACATGAAGGGAATTTTACAATTTCTAGGCATGGCAGCGATCATCGGCATGTCTATTGGATTTCAAATTTTTGTTCAAAAAACGGCCCCATCCACTGGGGCGGGTCTTTCTATCGTCGAGATCCTTAAAGATAACCAAGCGTTGATGTACAGGTTATTACCTCACTTGCAGTGGGTAGTTCAGGCGTTGACCAATGGCGATGTGTTGATCCGCACCTTCTACGCGCTGGTGATGGTGTTTGTTTCGGTGGGGGTGTTTTACCTTACGATACGCATTGGCACAGGCGCTCTGATCAAAGGGGTATCGGACAACAAGGTCACCGGAGGGCGGCGCAAGGGAAAAGTCGGGACAATCGCGTATACCAAGCGACCTGTGGCATGGGATATCGCGTGGAAAGATTTGATCACGATTTTCAAAACGCCGATCTACCTGTTCAACATCGGACTTGTCGGTTTTCTCATGCCGTTGTTTATGCTAATTCCTTTTATCACCCAACCCCAGTTTTTCTCGGAGCTGTCGACTTTCCAGCCGGTGATACAAGGTTTTCTAAAAGGTAACGTTCAGGTTTCTATGGGGATTGGGTTTGGGGTCGGATTTGCCATCACGCTGTTTTTAAGCGCCACTGGACAGGCGGCCACCACTTCCATCACCCGAGAAGGCAAACAAATTTGGTTGATGAAAACCCTGCCCATTCGCTATGAAGACCAAGTCAAGGGCCGTGTGCTGGCTTCGGCGTTGTTGAGTTTGCTTTCTGTCGTGCCGATGGCGCTCATTATCGTTCTATTATTGAGACCGCCGGTGATAGTAATGGTTTGTTTTACGATCGCAAGTGTAGTGGTTGCCGTGTTTATGGCAAACGCCGGCCTTTTGGTGGATATCCGATCGCCTAAGCTTCTTTGGGACAACCCTCAAGAGGCGATAAAACAAAATATGAACGTATTTTTGTTTTCATTGGGGTTGATTTTTTATAGTGGTGTTTTGAGTTTTGTCGTCTACCAGCTGTTTTCGCGCGAGACCGTCGTAGGGGATAACTTCTTTGTCGTTGTCGTCGCACTGCTTGTGATTCACTGTGTGTTTGCTTATGGATTGTATCGATTGAACTGCAAACTACTGGAAAAAAGAATGCCGTATTACGATGTAGCGGATTAAGGAAAAGCTGTCTTGCCTAAGATGTGGCGAGATGGCTTTTTCAAATAGAATACCGTTCATCTCTTTAAAATAAGGGGTCAATGTGTTAGAATAAGCGGCATCTCGTTTAAATGTAATAGGAGGCGTTATGTTCAATTTTATCTTAAAAAACTTCACCAACCCTAAGTTGGGTGAAGCGGATTTAAAAAGTCAACATGGACAGGTTGCTGCCATCACAGGGCTTTTTGTCAATGTGATCTTGGCGACGACAAAAATTATCATCGGGCTGCTCAATAACTCTGTTTCCATCTTGGGAGATGGGTTAAACAACCTTACGGACTCGATCTCCTCGGTGTTATCCATTGCCAGTTTCAGGATCAGCGGAAAGGAAGCGGATTCTGAACACCCTTACGGTCATGCGCGAGTAGAGTACATCGCATCGGCGGCAGTGGCGCTGATCATCGCCTATGTGGGTATTAGCTTGGCGATAGCGTCGGTTAAAAAGATTCTCTCCCCCGAAGTGGCAAGCTATGATGTCCTATCCCTAGGCGTGTTGATTTTTTCCATTGTGATGAAGTTATGGCTCTATCGCTTTTATACCTTTGTTTCTGACAATATCGGATCGGATTTATTAAAAGCGACGGC
The DNA here is from genome assembly GCA_964533865.1 of uncultured Peptoniphilaceae bacterium. Classification (GTDB taxonomy): domain Bacteria; phylum Bacillota; class Clostridia; order Tissierellales; family Peptoniphilaceae; genus CAZHRC01. The sequence continues at coordinate 40,847 of CAZHRC010000004.1, read as the reverse complement.
GATGGATTCCCTATCTGACGTGCTATCCACTGGAGCGGTGCTGGTTTCTGTCGTCATCACTTTTCTCACCGGAGTCAACCTCGACGGTTGGATGGGTTTAGTGGTATCCTTGATTATTATGAAAGCGGCCATTGAAATCCTAAGGGATGCTTACAATAGTATTTTAGGGGTGAAAGTGGACGATGAACAGTTTGAAGAGATCATGGGAGCTATCCTCGAGTCCGACGACGTTTTAGGGGCACACGATTTGACGTTTCACGAATACGGCAACAGCAAGCGCTATCTCACCGTCGATGTGGATCTAGACGGGCAGATGACCATCGCCGACGGCCATAAAATCGTCAGCCATATTGAACGCAAGCTTTTGGAACGCTATGGGGTTCGCGCAACCATTCATATCGATCCGGATATACAACGCACAGAAGAGGAAGAGCGACTGTACCAGATGGTCGAGAAAACCGTGAAAGAGTTTGACCACAACTTTATCGTCAACGATTTTTACGTTTATAAACAAACCCCAAACCACAGAGCCCATATCGATTTTGATTTGATTATTCCCTCGGATTACCATGTGAGGGCAGAGGACCTCAAGGAACGGATCAACAAGCATTTGATGGAGAGAGATCCGGCTTACCAATACCATATTTTGATGCATCGCAAGATATTTCCTAAAATATAGAAGATGTTAGATTTCTTTTATTCGGGGTAGAAATCACTTGTCATGGAATCCGTTGCTTTTGCAGCAACGACAAATAGAGGAGGTAGACCATGCGCTACACAATTGAAGGCGATAATTTTCCCTATGTGATTTGCGATTTGGAACCCGGCGAAAGTATGATCACTGAAAGCGGTGCGATGAGCTGGATGACACCCAACATTAAGATGGAAACTACCGGTGGGGGCGTAGGCAAAATGTTTGGCCGCATGTTCTCTGGCGAGTCCCTTTTCATGAACACCTATACCGCACAAGGCAGTGGCTTCATTGCCTTTGCCAACAACTTTCCAGGGGAGATCATCCCATTGGAGATTTCGCCTTCTAAGACCTACATTGTGCAAAAATCAGGATTTTTAGCGGCGGAGTCCACAGTTGATCTCGATATTTTCTTCCGCAAGAAACTCGGCGCCGGTTTTTTTGGCGGAGAAGGCTTCATTATGCAAAAGCTGTCTGGTCATGGCACGGCTTTCGTCGAAATCGACGGCGCTTCGAAGGTATACGATCTGGCACCTGGCCAGGAACTTCTCGTCGATACGGGCTATCTTGCGATGATGGAAGATACGGTATCCATGGATATTCGTCAAAACCAAGGGGTAAAGAATATTTTATTTGGTGGTGAAGGACTGTTCAACACCGTGGTCACTGGCCCGGGGAAAGTTTGGATTCAATCTCAGCCGATTTCGGTTATTGTAGGGCGCATCGCCTCGTTTATGCCAAGAAGTGAGTAGATCCGCTTAAAACGCATTTTTCTGACGCCAAAACCGGGTCAGAAGGTTTTTTAATAGGACGGTAGAGCCCCACGGGCTAATAGACATCCTATCGTCTTTGAACAGAGGCGACAATAAGAGGAATTCGAGGAGGAAATCATGAACAAAATTGTAATTGTCGGCGGAGTGGCAGGCGGTGCCACTGCCATAGCGCGGTTGCGCAGACTGGATGAGACGGCGGATATCGTCTTGTTTGAACGCGGACCTTACGTGTCTTTTGCTAACTGTGGGCTTCCCTACTACGTCGGTGATGTGATCACAGATCGAGATGATCTTTTCGTCGCCACAGAAACATCCATCGAACAGAAGTACAACGTGGATATACGGCCGTTGAGCGAAGTCGTAGCCATCGATCGAGAAAAGAAAACCGTATCGGTTGAAAACGTCGAGACCGGTGTGCGTTACGAACAACCTTACGATACCCTTTTGCTGGCGACGGGATCTCATCCCTTTGTACCTAAAGTAGCAGGCATCGACCAAGAAAAAATCTTCACCTTGTGGAACATTTCCGACACGGATCGGATCTACGATTATATCGAAAAAACAACGCCTGTCCACGCCACAGTGGTAGGAGGGGGATTTATCGGCTTAGAAATGGCAGAAAATCTCGCTTGTCGAGGGATGAAAGTCACCCTAGTGGAGATGCAACCTCAGGTTATGCCGCCATTGGACGAGGACATGGCAAAATTGGTGGAAAATGAGTTGAAGGACTGTGGCGTGGACCTTTTACTCAACACGGGTTTTCAAGGGTTAAACGACGCAGGACAAGTGGTGCTTGACGACGGCTCCACCTTCGATACGGATCTAGTGTTGCTTTCCATCGGTGTGCGACCAAACAACGCATTAGCTGTGGACTCGAGCCTTGATCTCAACGACTACGGCGGTATTCAAGTTGACGACCTAATGCGCACTTCTGACCCGGCGATCTACGCTGTAGGCGATGTGATCGGCGTTCGGGATGGGGTATTTGGCGACGAGACTATGGTGCCTTTGGCAGGGCCTGCCAACAAACAAGGGCGCGCGGTAGCGGCTAATATACTGAATCTCAAAGAGGAGCCCTATAAAGGCACTCTGGGGACAAGCGTGGCAAAGGTATTTGATCTTACTGTGGCGACCACTGGTGCCAATGAAAAGAAGTTGGCAAAACGCGGCATGATCTACGGCAAAGACTATTTCATCTCTTTGGTGCAACCCAATAGCCACGCTGGTTACTACCCTGGTGCTAAAATGATGGTCATCAAATTGATTTTCGCTGCGGACGGGCGCATCCTTGGCGCGCAAATCGTCGGGCGAGAAGGCGTGGACAAGCGGATCGACACCATCGCTACCACTCTTCACTTCAAGGGTTCAGTTTCGGATTTAACCGAATTGGAACTGGCTTATGCACCGCCTTACTCCAGCGCCAAAGACCCGGTAAACGTGGCGGGATATAGCGCGGAAAACATTTTGAACGGGTTATCCACACCGGTGTTATATCGCCAGTGGAAAGAAAATCCACAAGCTTATCAAGTTCTAGACGTGCGGGAACAAATGGAGGTCGACTGGGGGATGATTCCAGGAGCCATCCACATTCCGCTATCTCAAGTTCGAGATCGTTTAGAGGAGTTGGACTCTAACGTCCACTATGTGATCAATTGCGCTGTAGGCCTCAGGGGCTACCTAGCCGAGCGCATCCTCGTCCAAAAGGGCTATAAGGTATCCAACTTACTAGGCGGCTACCGTTTCTGGGAAGCTATGGAAAAATAATACCAAAACCCCCAATACTTGGCGTTGCCGAGTATTAGGGGTCTATTCTTAGCTGCTTAGTCTATTCGTCGGGCATGATTAAACCGACGATGAGGTAGGCTACAAGTCCTGAACCGTAGGCAAGGGCAAAAAATAGCCAAGCGATGCGTATAATTGTCGGATCGATATTGAAATACTCGCCAATGCCACCGCAAACGCCCATGATTTTGCGATTGGTTTGGGATCGTCTCAGTTGTTTCATAGCTGCTCTCCTTTCGATGACAGTGTATCCTTTTCAAATGATTGATACCCGTTTTACGCCGATGTATTCCATGTGAAAATGAAACAAAAGACGGCATGCCCTTCATCTTATTGAAGTGTCAACTCTCTTTCAAAAGGCAATTCAGAGGAGTCATCACTTATCAACCGACCGATCTTTTGGTATACTAGTTGCAAAAGGAGGCGATCAATTGAAAAAATCATGGTTATTGATACTATCCCTCGTCGCGATATTGGCGGTAGGCTGTCAACCAAAAGAAGCATACGTTCCTGTGGAAACCCCGGCCCAAACTCCAACGGAAGACACGACTCCGCAGGAGACGTCATCAGAGGCGCCAGCGGGGGAAAGTCTTGAGCAAGGGGAGAGCCCAGTCCCTACACCCATAGAAGGTGAAACACCAGAAGCGACTTCAGCCCAAGGGGCACAAGAGGTGTCCTTGATGCCAGATACCGCAGCGGACAGCGACAAACCCGTCCATATTGTGGATAAAACCGTATCCATCGGCGAAACCCGTGAAATCTCAGAAGAGGGTGATGGTTTGCGCGTGCGCAGCTACGCCACCACCGCTTCTAAGAAACTGACCACCGTCAACGCTGGAGACCAGGTGAAGGTCCTAGAAAAAATTGTAGACGGTGAAGGGGTGATTTGGATTAAAATCGAAGGCAATGCCCTAGACGGCAAACAAGGTTACATTCCCATAGAATTTATTAAGTAAACGTTCATAGAGGTTAAAGCCCCCAAGGATAACCTCGGTTATCTCTGGGGGCATCTTTGGTTTGAGTTGCGGTCTCGTTTTTCTAGGAGACGTCAAAATTTTCCCCAACGTGGACCAAATGGTCTCTTATACGGGCGACATAGGAGAGAATCTTGTCGTAGTACAATCCCGCCTCGATGGAGCAGCTGCCAGCGGTCATTCGTTTGAGGTGAGCTTTGCGGAAGGTTTTAATCCGGTTGCCCAGTTGTACATCGGTCGTTAAAATCGCCTTCATATCTTCAGAACCGGACTCGATTTTCTCGACTAGCTCGTCAAACATGATATTGATCAACGTTTGTAGGTCTTCGATTTCGCTTTGACTGTAGGTAGTGTAAGTCAGACTCTTATCCACGCTTTTTCGAGCAATACTGCTGATACTGTTGGAATAATCCCCGACCCGTTCAAGGTTAGAAGCGATGGTAATGTAGTTTGATACGATTTCCGATTGGTTGTCGGTGAGGGGAAGAGTGAGGGTGTGAAGCGATGCCTTCGCCAGTTCCGCATTGAGATAGTCGATGACTTCTTCGTTGTATTGGATGACCGCATAGGATTCATCGCTGTAATGGTGGAGATTTGTCAACGCCAAGTTGAAATTCTCTTTACAAATATTTTGCATGCGCATCAATTCTGCTTTAATGTTTGAAACCATGACAATGGCGTCGCCAAAGGTCTGGTTGGTGACGTAGATCAGTTTCTTTTGTTCGCTGATTTTGTCCTCGCCAACGATGATCATCTTCGCCAGATTTGCGAAGATTGGAGTGAACGGTAGGACGATCAAAGTGGTGGTGACGTTAAAAATCGTATGTAGATTGGCGATTTGTCGCATGGGATTGTTTGGCGTCAACGCTTCAATCCAGTCGCCAAGAGGCAACATAAAACTCAACGCGACGAAGATAATGGTCCCAAAGACGTTGAATAACACGTGGGAACAGGCAACCCGTTTCGCGTTGTTGCTGGTGCCGATGGAAGCCAAAACAGAGGTGACACAAGTCCCGATATTTTGGCCAAAGACGATGTACATACTCGTCGAGAAAGGGATTAACCCTTGCATCGCCAGGGCTTGTAACAACCCCACCGAAGCCGAGGAGCTCTGGATGATGGCAGTGACCACGGTGCCCACGAGAATACCCAAGAAAGGATTGGAAATATTGGTCATCAGCTCTATAAATACGGGCGAATCCCTAAGGGGCGACATGGATGAACTCATAATACCCATCCCCATAAACAAAAATCCTAACCCGAGTAAGATTTGACCGATGTACTTAAAACGCTTCGTCTTCATCATGAAGAAAATCAACCCGATAAAGGAGATAATCGGAGCTAATTCTGTGATGTTAAGCGCAATCAATTGCCCAGTGACCGTCGTACCGATGTTGGCGCCGAGAATCACATTGATCGCTTGAGTCAACGTCATCAACTGCGAGTTGACAAAGCCAACAGCCATGACCGTGGTCGCCGACGAACTTTGTACGATGGCGGTTACGCCCAACCCCACAAGCATTCCTAAGATCCGATTGGACGTCAGCCTTTCTAAAATCTTCTGAAGCTTATTTCCTGCCGCTAGCTCCAGTCCTTCCCCCATGGCGCCCATGCCGTAAATAAATAAGGCAAGACCTCCTAAGAGAGAAAAAACATGAGTGATTTGCATAGTGTCCCCCTTGTAGTATGATTGTCCATTTCCTTCTGATTCCATCCTACACTATTTTACTTAAATTTTACAGTGTTTTTACAAAAAAATTTGTTTGAAATGAGTTAAGGGATCAAATCAGCAATAAATGAGTAGTAGCTATAGTGAGTATCAATGAAGTATACTATAAAGGAAACGAAAAGTTAAAATAAATACAGTTTTTATATTATGGTGAAACATGATAGAATAGAGGTGAAACGAAAGCCCATGTGTAGAGAGATCATCACCTAACCCTACAAAGAAAGGGTTTTCACAACTGTGTGAAAGGAGGGTAGTTGTTAAGTCAGAAAAGCGATCGTCGCTTTTCAGTGACAACCAATCAAATACCATACAAGGAGGCTGTGATGTACGCTAAAATCATTGGTGATATTAGTAATTTTCTGTATACCTTCATTCTTCCTGCCCTATTAATCGGTGCAGGCATCTACTTTTCATTTAAGACGAAATGGGTTCAATTTAAATATCTCGGGGAATCCATTAAAGTCGTCGGCGAGCCTGCAAAAGGCAAAGATTCCATGTCATCTTTCCAGGCGCTCATGGTGTCCACGGCTTCTCGTGTCGGCACGGGAAATATCGTCGGCGTATCGACCGCCATCTGTCTAGGGGGCGCTGGCGCCGTGTTTTGGATGTGGGTAGTCGCCCTCATCGGTGCTGCGTCTGCCTTTGTGGAGAGTACCCTCGCTCAAATCTATAAAAAACGGGATTCGGTTGGCGGATCTTACGGCGGACCGGCATACTATATCGAACAAGGGCTTAAAAACAAAGGTGTGGGGCTGTTGTTTGCCGTCATACTCATCGCGACCTACATGGGTGGCTTCAACATGCTCGCCTCCTTCAATGTGTCGTCGTCCTTTGCCACATACGGTTTTTACGATCCAAAAGCCACACCGATGATCCTCGGAGTCATCCTCGCTGTACTCATGGCGTTGAGTATTTTTGGCGGCGGGAAAAAACTTAGCGAAATCACTAGCGTTCTCGTTCCCATCATGTCCGTACTCTACATCAGCATCGCGATTATCGTCATCGTGAAAAATATCGGCCTTATGCCACAAGTATTTGGTTCGATTTTCAAAGGCGCCTTCGATTTTAAAGCGATCTTTGGGGGATTCACAGGTTCGGCGGTGATGTTTGGGTTGAAACGCGGTCTCTACTCCAATGAAGCCGGTATCGGTTCTGCGCCAAATGCCGCTGCGGCAGCTGATGTGAGCCATCCCGTTAAGCAGGGCTTAGTTCAAATGCTCTCCGTCTACCTCGACACCATCGTCATCTGTACGGCGACGGCGTTGATGCTACTGTCATCTGGCGTAGCGCCAACCCCAGCGCTTAAGGGTTCACCTTACAACGTCGCTGCTCTTCAAGCCAACTTTGGCAACTGGGGACACTACTTCTTCAGCATTTCCCTTTTCTTGTTTGGGTTTACCACACTCATCGGAAACTTTTATTACTCCGAGGCAAACCTTGCCTATATCTTTGGGAAAACCCCGAGTAAAACCGCGTTGTATATCTTCCGCGGCCTTGCAGTACTCATCGTCTTTTACGGCTCACAAGTCGAGTTTGATGTTGCTTGGGATACTTCCGATGTGCTCATGGCGATGATGGCGCTGATCAACTTACCGGCGATCTATCTTCTCAAAAAACCGGCCATCGACAGCTTAAAAGACTATATTCGCCAAAGAAAAGCGGGAAAAGATCCGGAATTTTTGGCATCGACGATTAACATGACCGACAAAACCGATTTTTGGAACTAGCATCACCTCCTCTGGGATTTTTCTCAGAGGAGTTTTTTTACTCTTGTCTTGGCGATTGGCCAATGATAAAATAGAGTCAGGAATATTAAAACGTTTTCGTGGAGGGGTTATGAAAGATCAAAACTGTGCGTATTGTATGAACAACGAGTTGGTCGATGCTTTTGGCATCAAGATTTGCGATTTGGAAACGAGTCAATTGTACTTATTCAAAGAACAGAGTCATAAAGGACGTGTTATCGTCGCTCATAAAGAGCACGTCAGTGAGCTTGTGGATTTATCCGACGAGGACAGAAACGCGTTTTTTGCTGATGTGGCAAAAGTGGCTAACGCCATCCATGCCATTTTCAAACCCACTAAACTCAATTACGGCGCATATGGCGACACGGGAAAGCATCTACACTTCCACTTAGTGCCAAAGTATGCAGACGACGAATTTGAATGGGGCGGAGTATTTGCGATGAACCCTCAAAAAACCTACTTTGAGCAAGAAGAATACGATACACTCATCGCTTCGATTAAAGAGGCTCTGGGCAAATAGTACAGAAAAAAATCTCTCTGACATGTTCAGAGAGATTTTTTATGCCGAGTGGGTTACTGAGATAAATAGTCTTGTAATGGGGTGACGGTCAATCCTTTTTGATTGCGGTTGGCAACGATAGCCTCTAGCGAAGTGGCAGCGCCTGCGATGGTAGTGGCATAAGGGATGCCGGTTTCCACAGCGCGTTTGCGCAGCAGGCTACCAAAGGTGTTGCCGCCGCCGATAGTGGGTGTGACGATGACAAAGGCACAGTCCTCAAGGGCGTACTTGCCATTTTCACCGGCTCGATGGCTCACTTTTGAGTAGAGGATGGTCTCGACGCCCCCTTCGGCGAGTCGACGTTTGGTGCCTTCAGTGGCAGCTAAAGTGAAGCCCAGTGCTTGGAATCCACGAGCGATGGGTAAGATCGCTTCTTTATGAGGGCTGTCCACACTAAGAAGGATAAGTCCAGACTCGGGTAGAGAGCGCTGGATGGCTTCTTGTGCCTTGTAGTAGCTTTCCCCAAGGTTTCTACCTAAACCGAGAACTTCTCCTGTGGAGCGCATTTCTGGGCCGAGGACCGGGTCCTGTTCACCAAAGCGATTAAAGGGAAAGACCGCTTCCTTAACCCCATAGTAGGAAAAGTGGAGGTTTTCGATGGGAAAGTGATCAGGGCCTTTCGATTGGGTAAAGTCAGCAATCATAACGGCAATCGCCTGGTGGACCAGTTTATGGTCGGCGATTTTCGATACGATGGGCACGGTGCGCGAGGCTCTAGGGTTGGCTTCGATGACGTAAACCACGTCGCCTTCAATGGCGAACTGGAGGTTGAGCATACCTACCACATTCATGGACTCGGCGATTCTCTTGGTGTAATCGATGAGCTTTGCCACTTGTTTCGCTGGGATGTTCACCGAAGGAAAGACAGCAGCCGAGTCCCCAGAGTGAATCCCAGCCAGCTCGATGTGTTCCATTACTCCGAGAACTTGGGTATCGCATCCGTTGGATAGGGCGTCTACCTCGCATTCGAGAGCGTTTTGGAGGAATCTGTCGATGAGGATGGCCTGGCCATTTCCCGTGTGGGCAAATTCGTTCATAAAAGCGATGAGTTCGGATTTGGTGTGGACGATGGCCATACCTCTGCCTCCGAGGACAAAAGATGGGCGAGCCATCACCGGGTAGCCGATGGATTCGGCGATGGTAAGGGCTTCCTCAGGTGTCGATGCCATACCGGATTCCGGCATGGGAATGGCAAGTTTTGCCATCAAGTTTCTAAAGTAATCTCTATCCTCTGCCAAATCGATCACCTCTGGTGAGGTACCAAGGATTTTGACACCGGCTTCTTCCAGTCTTGTGGCGAGATTTAGAGGGGTTTGACCGCCAAACTGGGTGATGGCGGCGATGGCACCTTCTCGTTTGTAAATGCTGAGCACATCTTCCAAAGTCAAAGGCTCAAAGTACAAATTATCGGAGATGTCGTAGTCCGTCGAGACGGTTTCCGGGTTGCAGTTGATCATGATGGTCTCGTAGCCTTGTTCTCTCAGAGCGAGAGCCGCTTGAACGCAACAGTAGTCAAATTCGATGCCCTGGCCGATTCGGTTTGGACCTCCGCCCAAAATGGCGATCTTTTCTCTTTGTGAAGTCACCGGCAGACTGGAGAGGGCGTTGTAGGTGCTGTAGTAATATTGATTGCCCGATCCGATGGCCACGTCGATTTTATGGTAGGCAGGGTGTATGGCGTGGCGCTCCCGTTGTTCGCGAATAAGAGCTTCGGAGACTTTGAGGGTTTTTGCCATGTAGGCATCGGAAAACCCAGACTGTTTAGCGTGTAGAAGGACGGGTTTGGGAAGGGCTGATGGTTCAAAGGCGAGCCATTCCGTTTCTTCATCGACCAATTCTCGCAACGCGTTGATAAAGTACGGTTTGATGCCGGTGAGTTCGACGAGAAGATCGACAGGTGCGCCTTTTTTCAACGCTTCGTAAAGGATGAAATGGCGCTCGCTAGTGGGTCGTGAAAGGCGTTCCAAGAGCTGATCTGTGGTGAGATCCATAAGTTCTGGTACCTCGCCCAATCCAGATCGACCGATCTCCAGGGAGCGAACCGCTTTTTGCAAGGCTTCTTTATAGGTTTTTCCTATGGACATCACCTCGCCTACGGCTTGCATTTGGGTGCCCAGGTGGTCGTCTTGTTCACTGAATTTTTCAAAGGTCCATCGAGGAAATTTCAGGGCGATATAATCGCAACGGGGCACGTAGTCTTTTAAGGTGCCGTAGGTGTCGCTTGGGATCTCGTCCAAGGTGAGACCCAAACTCAACATGCCCGAGACGAGGGCAATGGGAAATCCTGTGGCCTTTGAAGCGAGGGCAGAGGAACGCGAGGTACGCGGGTTGATTTCAATCACGACAATCCTTCCATCCTCGGGGTTTCGTGCAAATTGGACGTTTGTGCCGCCGATGACCCCAACTTTTTCGACGATGGCATGGGCGATAGCTTCGAGTTCGCGCTGAACCGATGGATCGATGGTGAGCATCGGCGCTGTGCAAATGGAATCGCCAGTGTGGACACCGAGGGGATCCACGTTTTCGATGTAACAAATGGTGATCAATTGCCCTTTAGCATCGCGTATGATCTCGAGTTCCAACTCTTCCCAACCGAGGATGGACTCTTCGATGAGAACTTGGTTGATGAGGGAGGCTTCCAATCCTTTCAGTGCGGTTTGGGCCAGTTCGTCTCGGTTCCAGCACAGGCCTCCCCCTTGACCACCCATGGTATAAGCCGGTCGGACGACCACTGGGTACCCGATGGCATCGGCGTAGCTCAGGCATTCATCAATGGTGTAGCAGGCCTTGCTCCTTGCCATGGCGACGCCGATGGCGCTCATGGTTTCTTTAAAGGCCACCCGATCTTCGCCTTTGACGATGCTTTCAACTTGTACGCCAAGCACTTCCACGTCGTACTTTTGGAGGATGCCGGCTTCCCATAACTCCAGGGTGAGGTTGAGGCCGGATTGGCCCCCTAAGTTGGGTAGAAGGGCGTCGGGCCGTTCTTTCTCGATGATTTGGCTCAACCGATTGAGGTTGAGCGGTTCGATGTAGGTCCGATCGCTCAGGTCCGTATCGGTCATTATGGTCGCTGGGTTGGAATTGACCAAGACCACCTCGTAGCCCAGCGCTCTGAGCGCTTTTAAAGCTTGGGTGCCAGAGTAGTCAAATTCCGCTGCCTGTCCGATCACTATGGGACCGGATCCGATAATCATGATTTTGTGGACATCTGTACGTTTTGGCATATTACCTCCAGAGGGTTAGGGTGGATATTTTTGTCTGGTATTATTTTACCACTTTTGTGAAAAAACGCACGACATCGACGACGAAAAACCGTGCAAAAGGGGATTGCTTGATTATTGACCCGTTATGTGATAGTCTAATTACTACATTAACCAGAAATTTTAGGAGGAAATATGTCTACAGACCCTAGCCCTGACGGCTCTTCGATTATAGGGCAGCTCATACTTATCGTCGTCTTAACCACAATCAATGCACTTTTCGCAGCCGCGGAAATGGCGATGGTATCCTTGGATATGAAACGAATTGAAAAAGACGCCGATGAAGGCGACAAGAAATCGCGTAGAATCGTGGAGATGATGGCTGAACAATCCCGATTCCTTTCAGTGATTCAAGTGGCGATCACCTTTGCAGGATTCTTTAACTCCGCATCGGCGGCAACGGGAATATCCCAAGTGTTGGGCCAACAACTGCAAGCGCTAAATGTCCCTTATTCATCGACCATTGCCATGGTGATCATCACCTTGGTTCTGTCTTACTTTACACTGGTCTTTGGTGAATTGGTTCCCAAACGCATCGCCCTTCAACAACCAGAAAAGTTCTCAAAAGCGGTGATTGGCGTGTTGACCTTTGTGTCAAAGGCGTTGAGTCCATTTGTTACCTTTTTAACCTTATCCACTAACGCAGTCCTTCGTCTGATCGGCATCGATCCCAAAGGCGTCGAGGAGCGGGTGACCATGGGCGATATTCGATCCATTATACAAGTGGGTCAAGAACAAGGGCTGATCAACCCGGTGGAAAGTGAAATGATCAATTCGGTCATCGGCTTCGACGATTTGTACGCCGAGGAAATCATGACCGCTCGCCCCGAGGTGTTTATGATCGACGTCGCGGATGATGCCGATGAATACTTAGGAGAAATGCTCAACTTGAAATACTCGCGGATTCCCGTCTACGAAGACGATGTAGACAACATTATCGGCGTGTTGTACATTAAAGACTTTTTGCTTGAAGCTTATAAAGTGGGTTTTGACAAAGTCAATATTCGAAAGATCATCAAACCGGCTTACTTTGTCCCCGAACGCAAAAACATCAACGAATTGTTTATGGAGTTGCAAAACTCGAAGCGACATCTGGCGGTGCTCATAGACGAGTACGGCGGATTTGCAGGGATAGTCACCATGGAAGACTTGATTGAAGAGATCGTTGGCGACATCGACGACGAATACGACCATGACGAACCCGAGTTGTTAGAACTGCAAAACAACACCTTTATCGCCAAAGGCTCCATCTCCATCAAAGAGTTGAATTTTCGCATAGGTGCCGACATCGATGAGGATTCGGAGGATTATGATACCCTTGGTGGGTTGATCATTTTCCTGCTGGGCTATATTCCACCGGATAATGAAAAGATTGCATTGGACTATGAGAATTTAGAACTTCGCGTGGAGCACGTGGAAGACAAAAGAATACAAGAGGTGTTTATTCGCGTCAATGATCTTCCCAACGAGTTAGAAGAGGGAAGTGACGAAGACAGCGCCACATCGCGTTAATATATGCCCATCCTTATAAGGATGGGTTTACTTATTGGAGTGAAGAGAGGAAAGATATGGAAAACCAGTTAACAAACAAAACCATCGGCGAATTTCTAGCCTTGACCAGCGCAAAGGAACCTAATCCAGGTGGGGGTGGGGTGTGTGCTTATTCTGGGGCACTTGGTGTCGCTTTGGGCAACATGGTGATCAACATCACCCAAAACAGCAAAAAATTTGCCGAAATCGACCCGAAAGTGGCGGAGGAGATGGAAGGGTTAAAGAAGACTTTTAATGACCTTATCGAGACGCTTTTGGTCAATACCCAAGAGGATGGAGAGTCCTTTAGCGGAGTGTTAGAAGCCTTTAAATTGCCAAAAACCAACGATACTGAAAAAAAGTTGCGCAGTCAGGCCATACAAAAGGGTTATGTTTACGCCATGGAAATTCCCTTTCAAACGGCAGAGGTCTTGTTGTCTGCTATGGAGAAAATGGCGGTGCTTGTCGATTGGGGCGATAGGGGTGCCATCACCGACGTAGCGATTGGCGTGTTGCTCCTAGCATCGAGTATACGAGGGGTGTTATACAATGTGACTATCAACCTGAAAAGCGTGAAAGACCCCTTTGTTGTAGAAGCGGCGATAGACCGTCGAGATCATCTCATCGCCGAAGCTGATAGGCTAAAGACCACCTACCTGAGTCGTATAGATGGACGTCTGAGCTAATATGAGAACGCCAGAAGCAATCGCCAAAGATACTTTGGAAACCGCTCGGATCAAAGCGAACCGTAACCCTTTGAACACTTTGATCCTCAGTTTTTTAGGTAGCGCTTTTGTCGCTCTGGGGGCTATGGGGGCGGCGTCGGGTTCCTTTACCCTTCTATTGAGCGAAGAGGCGTTGAGCACGGGAAAGTTGTACTCAGGGTTGCTCTTTAGCACAGGGCTTATGCTCGTTCTTCTTTGTGGAGGGGAGCTGTTTACTGGAAATACGACGATGACCATCGGACTTTTGGATCGCAGTTTGTCTCCAAAACAAATTGTCAAAAATTGGCTGATCGTTTATGGGGGAAACTTTTCTGGAGCTCTTGTGGTCGCGTGGCTGGTCAGTGCCAGCGGGTTGTTGAGTACGGGAAACCATAGTTTGGCGGTATTTTTTATCAAAACCGCCTCCTCAAAAACCGCATTGGGCTTTGGATCGGCGTTGGCTTTGGGGATTTTGTGCAATTGGCTCGTTTGTCTAGCGATTTGGATGAGTACCGCAGCTGAGGATGTGGCGGGAAAAGTGCTTGGGATTCTCTTTCCCATCTGGGTGTTTGTCGCCTCGGGCTATGAGCACAGCGTTGCCAACATGTTCTACATTCCCTTGGGAATGATGGCAAAGGCAAACCCGTCCTATGTGGCTAGCGCGTTGAAATACGGCATTTCGCCGAAGATGATCGATGGAATGAATCTCTCACAAATGTTTGTGAGCAATTTGATCCCCGTCACCATCGGAAATATTATCGGTGGGGGATTGTTTGTGGCTACGCTATACGGAATCGTCTATTTGAGAGAAAAAGAAACCTAGAATCGAGAAAGGGGCAACCATGAAAACAGATGTACAAATCGCACAGGAGTCGACAATGCTTCCCATTGTGGAAGTGGCAAAAACCTTAGGCATCACAGAGGACGATTTGGTCCTTTACGGAAAGCACAAGGCAAAAATTTCGATGGAAGTGTTAAAGGAAAGGCAAAGTCAACCCGATGGGAAGTTAATTTTGGTCACCGCGATTAACCCGACGCCAGCGGGAGAAGGAAAGACTACGGTGAATATCGGCTTGTCCATGGGGCTAAACACCATAGGAAAGACGGCGATCTCCGCCCTTCGGGAGCCCTCATTAGGACCAAACTTCGGCATAAAAGGCGGAGCGGCAGGTGGTGGCTACGCCCAAGTGGTGCCGATGGAAGATATTAACCTTCACTTCACAGGGGATTTCCACGCGATTACGACGGCGCACAACCTGATTTCCGCCATGTTGGACAATCACATCCATCAAGGCAATGCACTCGACATCGATCCTCGCCGTGTGGTATGGAAACGCGTATTGGACATGAACGATCGCGCACTTCGTCATGTGGTGGTGGGCCTAGGGGGAAAACCCGACGGCGTTCCGAGAGAAGCGGGCTTCGACATTACTGTCGCATCTGAAATTATGGCGATTTTTTGCTTGGCATCGGATCTTCAAGATTTAAAACGTCGAGTCGGCGAAATTCTTCTCGCCTACACCTACGACGGCAAACCGGTTTACGTATCGGATATCAAAGCGGATGGGGCAGTGGCGCTATTGATGAAAGACGCTATCGCGCCCAATCTCGTTCAAACCTTGGAAAACACCCCAGCGATTATCCACGGAGGCCCATTTGCCAATATCGCCCACGGGTGCAACTCGATGACGGCGACGAAGATGAGTTTGAAATTGGCGGAGTACACCGTTACCGAAGCGGGATTTGGCGCCGATCTAGGAGCGGAGAAGTTTTTTGATATCAAAGCGCGATTTGGCCATCTCAATCCCGATGCTACTGTTGTAGTGGCGACGGTTCGAGCGTTGAAACACCACGGTGGCGCTTCTAAAGAAGAGTTGGGCATGGAAGGTCTCGCTTATCTGGAAAAAGGCTTTGAAAATTTAGAAAAACACGTCGAAAACGTTCAAAAATTTGGGGTGCCCGCACTGGTCGCCATTAACCGATTCCCGACAGATACGGAAAAGGAACTCAGTTGGCTGATCGATCGCTGTGAAGCGCTGGGGGTCAAAGCAGTTCTTGCCGAAGTGTGGGCAAAAGGCGGCGATGGTGCCATCGACTTGGCAAAGGCAGTGGTGGAGGTGGCAGAGAACGGCGACGCTAAATTTGAGCCTCTCTACGATGCGTCTCTTCCGATCAAAGAAAAAATTGCCGCCATCGCCAAAGAAATATACGGAGCGGATGGGGTGGATTACACGGCAGCGTGTGAAAAGCAAATTCGTCAATTTGAAAAATTGGGTTTTGGGGATATGCCCATATGCATGGCAAAAACCCAATATTCCTTCTCGGATGATCCGGCCCTACTCGGACGTCCAACGGGTTTTAGGATCCAAGTTCGCGAATTGCGGGTCAGTCGTGGCGCAGGGTTCATCGTCGCCTTAACGGGGGCAATTATGACCATGCCAGGCCTTCCTAAGGTTCCAGCGGCAAATCATATGGATATATTGGAGTCCGGGGAAATTGTCGGATTGTTTTAATGCAAAAAACCGGAGAGGCTCTCCGGTTTTTTGTATGAAGGCTATAGTGAGGTAGAGGGTGGGTGAAAAAAGCGAAGACTTGGTTTTCGCGATAGAAAACTTCTTGTGACAAGCTCATCATCAAGTCGATGGGCTTTACAGGTTACCCAGGTCGCTTCTCTCACTACTACAGCCCCATGGAATGGAACACTTGACCGGCACTATCGATCACCCATTGGATACCGATTGCGACAAATTCACTGGGGCGTTGACCAAAAGTGTACAGGACGACGCCATCGATAATAAACACCATCCCCACTATGGCGAGAAGATAGCCAAAGGCGGGGTTTTTCTTTTTTCGTTTCACGTGATCACCTCATCTCTATTCTTCCCCCGAACGGTTTTCATTCAAACGTCACCCGTATAGTTTCTTAAATCATTCGGAAAAAGAGAGAAAAGGACTCGAAATATTAATTTTTCGTTACATTCTGCGTCAACCTGTTGATTTAGCATGGTTTTAAAATTTGTCACTTACTTGTAACCTTTGGAAAGACTGGGGTTGAAGGTGTCAAATTGTTGACGAAAGGGTTACAGAAATGTTACAATATGAAGAGTTTAGAGGGTGAATACGGAGTGAAACCCAGGAAAATGCCTGAAAAAGGCTTCCTGAATTTGACGTAACTCGAGCTCGGGCTTACAATGGTAAAGTCAAACATGAGGAAACAAACCATTAGGGGGATATTTTGAATAAACCATTTATAAAACGCCTAGCTGCCACAACGATGGCACTAGCACTCACTATTTTGCCAGGAACGGTGTCCCATGCGGATAGCAAGATGACATTGACTCAACTCTCCGGTTCCAACGCTAGAGAAACGGCAACGATTATTAACAACTACGCACTAAAAGAGATTAAGAACGTCTACATCGCAAGCAACAGCGAATACGCTGACGCATTGACCGGTGGCGTCCTTGCAGCAGAAGAAAAAGCGGCACTGGTATACGCTGAAGGAGCGACACTGGATGCTAGCACCAAAGCCCTTGTCGAAGGTGCTGAAAATGTCTACATATTGGGAGGAAACGAAGCCGTATCCGATGAAATCGCAAAGGCAGCGCCCAATTTTAAAGGCCGTATTTACGGGGAAGACCGTTACGAGACGGCGGTTGCCGTCGCTGAAAAACTCGGCACAGACCGCAATATTGTCGTTGTAAGCGGTGAAACCTACGCTGATGCCCTTTCGGCAGCAGCACTTGGCGGGTTGGAAGACCGCGTTTTGCTATTGACCAACAGCAATAAAGTCTCCGACGCGACCAAACACTACCTCGAAAAATACGGAAATGGCAAAGACATTCTCTTCGTTGGTGGATTTGAAGCCGTATCCAACGAGGTAAAAGCAGAAATATTAAAACTGTCAAACAGCAAAAAATCCGTTGAAGAGGCTAGCCTGTACGGTAGAACTCGCTATGCTACTTCCTTGAAAGTCGCCGATCGCTTTGGCAAATCCGAAGCTGTCATCTTGACTAACGGTTACGATTATCGCGACGCATTGGCAGCGAGCAGCTTATCCGCTGTTCACAGCGCGCCTATCGTCCTAGTGGCTCACCACGACTACAGTGCGGACGTGGCTGAACACGTGAATCAAGAAGCGTTGAAACGCGTCATCGTCCTTGGAGGTTTTGAAGTCATCGACATCCGCGAAGCCCAAAGCTTTATCGCAGGCATCATCGGCGGCGAAGCATCCGATGTGCCAGTCTACGATGCTAAAGGCGAAGTGCAAGCTGTACTATCCGCTGAGGTAGTAGAAGAAGTCGTTGAAAAACCAGCAGAAAAACCGGTTGAAGAACCTGTAGCCGAAGAAGCACCAGCTGAAAAAAGCGGTGATTTCTCATACAGCAAAGTCATCGACATGTCGGCGACCGCTTATGATGCGAGCTACGAGTCAAACGGCCCATGGGGCGCGGTAACGGCCATGGGAACCAACTTGAGACCAGGCGTCGTCGCAGTTGACCGCAAAGTGATTCCATTGGGAACTAAACTCTACATTGAATCCACTGACGGATGGCCAGACTATGGCTTTGCCGTCGCAGAAGATGTGGGCGGTGCCATTAAAGGCAACAAAATTGACTTGTTCTACGAATCTTCCGATACCGTCTACAAATTTGGTAGACGTAATGTGAAAGTTTACGTTTTAGATTAGTAAAAAAATTCTGCCCTAGCGCTAAGCGTCAGGGCAGTTTTTTGAGTTAAGGTGTGATAAAGGATTTTAGAGAGGTTTCCAACGCTTTAGAGATGGCTTCTTCACCGCCGATGAGAACGATGTTTTTGGGTTTTGCCTTGGTCAGATAATCCGAGATGCTTTTATCCAAAGCGATGCCATTGGTTAAGAGCACTGGGGCATTGGCTTTTCCTGCAGCGGGAGCGGCGCCCAAAGCATCGGGAAAATTGGTGCCGTTGACGATGTAGACCGTCTTGGGAGACTTAAAGTAGGTTTCTGCGATGGCAGCGCTTGTGATGTAGCGATAGGCTCCAGCGACGCGCACAGAGTCTTTGCCCAAAACTTCCAACGCGGTTTCCAGACGATTTGAGATAATAGCTTCTCCGCCGACAATCGTCACTTTGGACATGCCCTTTAGGGAGTCGACGATGGTTTCGGTCAATGACTGCCCATCGGTAAGCAAAACCGGAATGCCTTGCCATGCCGCATAGCTCGAAATCGACAGAGCGTCTGGGAAAGTGGTACCTGAGGTGAGAAATCCTTGGTTGACAGGAGTTTGACTGCGCACCAGTCTAGCGATTTGTTCAGAGGTGTTGTAGCGGTCGCGTCCCGAGACACGTATGGTCGTGATTTTCATTTCAGCAAGTTCTTGGATCAACTTGTTGGGCATCACTTCTTGTCCACCGATGAGGTAGACGGTTTTTGTCCCCAGTCGAGTCAACTCTTCCTTGACCACCTTTGGTAAAGCATCGCTCGGGGAAAGGAGCATTGGCGCTTTAAGTCCTTGAGATAGGGGTGCTGCGCTCAAGGCGTCTGGGAAAGAGGTGCCAGAGGCCAAAATGGCGTAGTTTGCCTTTTCGTAAGCGTGTGCACTAACTTTGACGGCGGTTTCGTAGCGATCCTGGCCGTGAATTCGCTCCACCCCTGTGGCATGTGCCTTGGAAAAGGGTATTAGAAGAAGGAGAGCGAGTAGAATCGGTAATGTTTTGTGTGTGGAAAAAGTCATGTAGTACCTCCTGTGTTGATTTTATTTTACCACAGGTGGTCTGTTTTGTGGAAGAAATTGTAGATTACTTGTAGATTAATTATTTTATCGAAGCGGTGTGGAAAAGAGGGATTGAAAATGAAGTTGTTGATAAGCGCTTGTTTGATGGGTTACGCCACGCGATACGATGGAAGAGACAATCTAGTACAGGATATCGACGAACTGATAAACCTCGTCCAGCTGATTCCCATTTGCCCTGAAGTGCAAGGCGGGCTTCCCACCCCAAGACCACCCTGTGAGCAACGCGGATCAACAATCATCTCCAATCGAGGAGAGGAGATGACCGAGTATTTTGAACGAGGAGCCCAAGAAGCTCTCGGCATAGCGAAACGCTTTTCGTGTCAAATGGCGTTATTGAAAGAGCGTAGTCCTTCTTGTGGGTCAAATGGCATCTACGATGGGACGTTTACCAAGACCGTCATTCCGGGCAAAGGGGTGTGTGCACGGGTTTTGGAAGAGAGTGGGATACGGGTGTACGGCGAATCGGAAATTGGCCAGCTCCTTAAAGATTTGAAAGAAGAGCAGAGTGTTTAGCGTTCTTGACGAGCTACGGGATTTTATTATATACTTTACTTATTGCACAACGATTATATTTAAATGGAGAATGACATGACAAATAGGGATTTGAGAAGACCGTCAAATGACGATCGTATCAGGCAACGCCGTAGACGGCGCAGCGCTGCAGCTAGAAGAAAAATGTATCGAAGAAGGCGTATCCTATTGACTCTGGTAGCGTTATTGGTCATCGGCCTAGTCGTTTTCGGCATGAGCAAACTAATCGGGTTGTTTACCACCGATAAATCTGCGGAAACGCCAACCCAAACTGTGGAGTCAACCCCTACCCAAAACCAGACCGCAACCCAAGGTCTACCCGGTGAAACGGCAACCGACGTCTCCGGCGTGGTGGAGCCAGTCGATCCTGGGGTGGAACTGGTCGGCTACGAAGACAAACTGATGAGTTTTAGGCGCATCACCAAAGCGGCCACTTTGTATGCGAATCCCGACGAAATGTCCACTGCCATCGGCGATCTTCCCCAAGGAAGCTACGCCGAAAACTACGGTGTGGAAAACAACTGGCGCAAACTAAAAACCGGCGACAAAATCGGTTACACCTTTGACGACAACACAGAGGCCCTACTCAAACCCGATGAATTTAAGGTGAAAAACGGCGTGCTCGTCATCAACAAGATATACTCTCTCCCGATGGACTACGATCCGGGGGAGAATCCAGAAGCCCGGGAAGCTTTTGATCGTATGCAAGCCAAGGCTAAGGAAGAAGGTATAACTATATCCATAGGATCGGGTTACCGTTCCTTTGACTACCAGACCAAAGTCCACAATAGATTGGAGCAAAACTTCGGAGATGCCTACACCGACTCCGTATCAGCCGTCGAAGGCCACAGTGAACACCAATCGGGCTTAGCTTACGACATCATTGGCGCTGATCCAAGCACCAATATCAACGCTTCCTTTGGCGATACGAAAGAAGCGACTTGGCTCAAAAACAATGCGCACCTGTTTGGATTTCACCTGCGCTACCCCAAAGGCAAAGAGTTGATCACCGGATACATCTTTGAGCCTTGGCACTATCGCTACCTAGGAGAAACTTTAGCGACAGGCCTCTACAACTCACAGCTGGTCCTCGAAGAGTACCTGGGATTATAAGAACAAGCAAGCCATCTCTACGGTCATGACGTTGAGGATGGCTTTTTTTATCATCGACTGAAAAGGTTATCCTTTAAGGTGGATTATTTTTTGAAATACGAGTATCATTATTTTGTAAGCTATTATGCAGGCATAAAAAAAGAAAAAAGGAGGTGCTTTTTTTGAACGACATGCTAAAAAACTATTTTACACCCCAAAAAATGATGCGCACTGTACTTCTCGCCCTGACGCCATTGGTTCTCTTTGGCGTATGGATGTTTGGTTGGCGCGTGGCACTCACCCTCGTGGTCGTATTGGCGGCGGGGATCGCTTTGGAGATGTTTTGGGAGAAGCGAAGTGGCAAAAAAGCTTCGGAGGCCGTTCTGGTCACCTGCGTGCTCTACACCCTGACCTTGCCGCCAGACTTGCCCTTGTGGATGGCTGTTGCAGGTATTTTATTTGGTTTATTTTTTGGGAAACTCGTCTTTGGCGGATTTGGGAAAAACATTTTTAACCCAGCTCTCGTTGGTCGGGCGTTTATTTACGTCAACTTTCCCGAGCCGATGACCATTGCATGGAACGAAGCCATGGCAGGCTTTCCGGGAGGATTCGCCACTTTTTCGACGAAAGCGATCGACTCAGTGACTACGGCGACGCCGATGATCTTATTTAAGAACAACGGTGAGCTCACCAATATCATGGATTTGTTTACGGGAACGATTCCAGGGGCAATCGGAGAATCGGCAAAGCTTCTGATTATCGTAGGTGCTATCTACTTGGTGTGGAAGAAAGTCGCTTCTTGGGAGATCATGGTTTCTTGCGTTCTCGGATTTTTAGTGACTAACGCCATGCTCTACTATGGAACAGACGTACAAGCAATGCCGCCTCTTCACGGATTGCTCTCGGGAGGTTTTTTATTTGGTTCGGTCTTTATGGCCACCGATCCGATCTCAGCGGCAAAGACCACCGAGGGAAAATGGATCTTTGGGCTGATCATCGGTTTGACTACCGTACTCATTCGCACCCTCGCCTTGTTTAACGGCGGCATGATGTTTGCGATACTCATCGGAAACACCTTTGCGCCCATCGTGGATTATTTTGTCCGCGAGAGCAAAGCGAAGGCTAAAGCCAAGAGGAAGGAGGTAGCCGCGTGAAAAAATCATTTTTGTACCCGATCGTGTTTATGGCGCTGATCACCCTCGTTTTTGTGGCGGCTTTGGCAGGATTAAACGCTGCTACCGCCGAGACGATTTGGTTCAACAAAGAAATTGAACTGCAACAAAAAGTGCTCTACGTCTTTGATAAGCTTCCCCAGGGGGCGGATTCAAAAGCGGTAGAAGAAGCCTTTAAAACTCACGTGGTTCAAAAGAACATGGCTGAAAAGCGAGGCTACGCCTTCGTTGAAAACGGGGAAGAAACCGCATACGCCATTCCTTTTGACGGCGCGGGACTATGGGGATCCATCACAGGTTATGTGGGGTTAAACAAAGATGCGACTAAAATCATCGGCGTTGAGTTTGTCACCCAATCGGAAACCCCTGGTCTTGGCGGGCGCATTGCTGAAGACTTCTACAAAGAACAATACCGAGACATCGACATTTCAGGAGCGACAAAAGGCGCCTACATTATCACCAATCCTGCGCCAGGTGGAAACATCGACGCCATTGCCGGCGCCACCCAAACCTCGAGCTCCGTTGTCAAAATGCTCAATGAAGATCTCGCCGCATTTTTTGAGAAGGGAGGCGTGAACTAATGGCTAATTTAAAAGAAGCACGGCAGATTTTATCCAAGGGTATCGGAGCAGACAACCCGATCCTCGTTCAAGTCATCGGCATCTGTTCAGCGCTAGCTGTCACCAACCGCATGATGAATTCATTGATCATGGGCATTGGTGTGGCATTGGTCACCGCCTTTTCATCGCTGACCGTATCGGCGTTAAAAGATCATACCCCCAAACACATTCGGATGATGGTTCAAGTACTTATCATCTCGGCATACGTGATTATCGTCGATATCTTTTTAAAGGCTTACATGCCAGAGATGAGTAAAGCTCTGGGACCTTATGTCGGATTGATTATCACCAACTGTATTATTATGGGGCGCGCGGAAGCTTTTGCTCTGGCAAATAAACCGATCATCTCCTTTGTCGACGGTTTTGCAGCAGGGTTGGGTTATACCCTCGTCCTATTGATTATCGCAACGGTGAGAGAACTCTTGGGCTTTGGTACTTTCTTTGGCCTTGCCGTGTTACCGGCATCCTTTACAAAATGGACCCTTATGGTCATGCCGCCCTCGGCGTTTTTCCTGTTGGCAGTGCTCATGTGGGTGGTCAACAACCGTCGCATGAAACGTGAAAGAAAGGGGATGGAAGAGAAATGATTGACGTTCATCCAATGATCATCTTTGTCGCTTCGATTTTTACGAGCAACATGATCTTTTCAAACTTTTTGGGCATGTGTTCCTTTATTGCCGTGTCCAAAGAAATCCCCACGGCGATGGGTTTGGGGACGGCAGTCACCATCGTTCTCACCTTTACCACCATACTCAACTACTTCGTCTATCACTACATTATGCTTCCGTTGCAGTTGGAATACTTAATGTATATCGTATTCATCTTGGTGATCGCGGCGTTCGTTCAATTATTGGAAATGCTACTCGAACGGTTTTTGCCCAATCTTTACTACTCTCTGGGGATATTTCTCCCGTTGATCACCGTCAATTGTGCCATCCTCGGCGTTTCATTGTTTATGGTGACCCGTACCTACAGCTTCATCCAAACCGTGGGATTTTCCATCGGTTCAGGACTCGGCTGGGCATTGGCGATCACCGCCATGGCAGGCATTCGTGCGCGACTCTCTGAAAATGCCATACCAGAAGGGTTGAGGGGAACGCCCATCACATTGATCATCACCGGTATCATGGCTCTTGCCTTCATCGGCTTTTCGGGCATGGTCCAAATTCAGTAGGAGGGCATGAAATGAATACCATCATCATGACAACGCTTAGCATTACGGCGATATCTGCTGTATTGGCGCTGATTTTGACCATCGCAGATCGCACCGTGGGCGACTACGGCGTGGTCACCATGACCATAAACGGCGAAAAAGAATACCAAGTCGATGGCGGCAACACCCTCCTAGATACATTGAGAAACGAATCCATCTTCATCCCTTCTGCCTGTGGCGGAAAAGGATCTTGTGGGTATTGTAAAGCCCAAGTATTGAGTGGAGGAGGTCCAGTCCTTGCAACCGAGCTACCTTGGTTGACCAAAGAGGAAATCGAAGACAACGTGCGACTGACCTGCCAGTGCAAAGTCAAAGAGAACATCGCCGTTCAGATCCCAGAGGAGCTCTTCAACGTACGCGAATACGAAACCACCGTCGTCAAAATGGAACAGCTAACCAAAACCATCAAACGACTGCGCTTCGACCTGGGAGGCGATGAAATTTCCTTTAAACCCGGCCAGTACGTTCAACTCAAAGCACCTGCCTACGAAGGCAACGACGAAGAAGTGTATCGGGCTTACTCGGTGGCTTCTTCAGTCAACGACAAAAACGCCTTGGAGCTATTGATCGGCTATACCGGAGGCATCGCCACCACCTACGTTCATCAACACTTAAAAGAAGGGGACACCGCTCACATCAACGGGCCTTACGGCGATTTTTATTACCGTGAAGACGACGGCGGGCCTATCATCCTCGGCGGTGCAGGAACGGGAATGGCACCACTGCTTTCCATCTTGCAATACATGGCGGATCACGATATTAAACGTCCAACGAAATTGTTCTTTGGCGCAAAGACCATGAAGGATCTTTTCCTCGTCGAAAAAATGAAACAATTCGAAAACCAACTCGCCGATTTCCAATTTATCCCAGCCCTCTCCAGAGAAGAATCCGAAGAGTGGACGGGTGAAAGAGGGCGAGTACCAGCCGCCATCGAAAAACTCATCCCCGACGGCTCCGCTTACTCCGCCTACCTCTGCGGAAGCCCCGTCATGATCGAATCTATCACCGAAGCCTTGCTCAAATCCGGTGTACCAGAAGAAAAGATCTACTTTGATAAATTCTAGGATAGCAGGTAATACACAAAAAATCGCTTCCGTAAAGGAGGCGATTTTTTGTGCATTGGAACGTTTAATGACGGTTTGCCAATCATTGAAATGGTTTTTGAAGATGTCGTCTTCTAATTCAGGAAAAGATCCAGTGACATTAAGCTCTTTTTTGCCCTTTAGAAAGCACATCTCTAGAAGACAACATCAAAAATGCTCACCACTCTCCTGTTTACCCCGTCCTCTTTTGTGGTAAATAAACGATGAGGTGATGATAGTGATCAAGGACTATATGCAGGTATTATTGGATTATGCCATGATGGAAACGGAACGCTTGCTTTTGCGACCGGTGTACGGTACCGATCTGGCAGATATTTACGAATACGGATCCGACCCTCAGGTGACTCAGTATTTAACATGGGAGACCATGGAGAGGGTTGATCAGGCAAAAGTTGCGATAGATGAGATTTATTCCCAACCAGGTATTTACGGGATCACATTAAAAGCGTCGCAAAAACTTATCGGCGTCATCGATTTGCGCCTTGATCCCGATCACGACAAAGGCTCTTTTGGCTATGTCCTCAACCGCGATTACTGGGGGCGCGGATACATGACCGAGTGTTTAGAGCAAATTTTGTGGTTGGCTTTTCATCAACTGCGCCTAAATCGGATGGAATCCACCCACTATTTGGGCAATGAGGCATCGGGCAGAGTTATGGTAAAGTGTGGCATGATCTACGAAGGAACCGGTGTGCAGGAATTGATGATCAAAGGCAACTATGTGGATGTGATCCACTACGCCATGTTACAAGACAACTGGGAGGGGAGAAGAAGTAAAAGTGCCATCAGTGAGGAAGGTCCATAGCGGATTATCGCTGGTCTTCGAACCCTTTTCGAATCAAGGTGGCGACACCGGTATTGATATCGAGATCGTAAATATTGAAATTGGTGCGTTCGTTCCAGTAGGGTTTGTGGGTGGCGAGGTTGATTGAGGCAGAGCCCTCGGCGCCACTGGTGATGCGATGAAAGACCCCTATTTTCCACACGACGAGGGCAGGGCCATCATAGAGCAGTTTGCCGTTTTTATAGACGCGTTCCGGCGTGAGGAGAAAATTGACGATGCCATCGTGACCGCGTTTATAAATGTCGATATTTCGTTCGCCTTGGAGTACCAAGAGATTGTCCTCCTGGTGAGCGTGCATGTACCATGGTCGTTTTACCTCGCCAACAGATCCAGGGGAGATCGCGGCGTTATCGTGAAGGACTCGATCCACAGAATGGACCTCGGGAATGAGCTCATAGGGAAATAGGTCAAAGCGGACGCCTTCGGTGCGACGAAAAGGGATGAGTGAAATCACTTGGTAATACTGTTCAACTTCTTCGATCAAATGGGATTTCATGACAGCCTCCTTTGGAATGGTTAAGAATGGTACAGTATACAATACATACCCCGATGAGATAACGTTCAAGCGAAAGGTTTTCCCAGAGCGAGCTTCTGGGAAATAGGATGAAGTAAAAGAAATACAATCAAAGGTCATATAAGGAGAAGCCGATGGAACTCTATTTGATACGCCATGGAGAAACCGCCTGGAATGTGGATAAAAAACTTCAGGGCTCGAAAAATATCCCTCTCAATGATAAGGGGAGAGAACAAGCTATGGCGATGGGTGAGAGGTTGTTCTCAGAAGGCCATTCCATTGAAAAAGTCTATACCTCGCCGATGGCGCGAGCAGTACAAACGGCGCAGATTATCGCCAATCGTCTTGAGGTGCCAACGGTAACCTTGGGTGGGTTACAAGAAGTGTCCTTTGGCAAATGGGAAGGATTGAGAGTGGAAGAGATCAAAGCTAATTATCCTGACACTTTCGCCGCTTGGCAAAAAGATCCGATCCGAACGAGGATTCCCGGTGGGGAAACCTACGGCGAAGTGCTTTACAGAAGCGCTCAGTGTCTTAAGACGCACCTTATTTCTGGCGAGCAATCCTTGGTGGTCAGTCATGGCGTGGTGATTATGACATTGCGCTGTTTATACTGCAATGGCGACTTTTCAAAGCTGACCACATACGCCGTTCAAAATGGTGAACTGATCACCTTGAATAGGGAAAAGTTACATCATGTCTTGGAAAAACACTTACAGACGACCACTTAACCTAGGGAGGAAAACATGAAGAAAATTGTCGTATTCGATATCGATGGCACATTACTCGACACGATAGAAACCATTGCACACTACATCAACGCGACCCTAAGTCACTTTGGGTTTGCCAATATCCCATTGGAAGCTTTCCCCCATTATTTAGGCAACGGACCCATCGTTTTGATGGAAAGCGCATTGGCACATGTGGGTTACGCCCAAGAGGTGCCTTTTGACGATGTTTTTGCGCACTACAACGCTGCCTACGAAGCGGAGTCGGCGTATAAAACCGTCATGTATCCTGGCATCGACCCGATGTTGAAAGCGATAAAAGCTCGAAATATACGCATCGGTGCCTTTTCCAACAAACAGGAATCGGTGGTGATTCCTGTGATGTCCGCTGTTTTTGGCGAAGGGTACTTTGATGGCATACGGGGCATGCGGCCAAATTTCCCAAGAAAACCCGATCCTCGTGGCCTTTTTGAGCTTCTCGACGAGTTAGAACTCTCCATAGAAGATTGTCTCTACGTTGGGGACACCGAGGTGGACTACGAAACGGGCACTCGCGCCAATGTGGATACCGTATTGGTGGATTGGGGTTTTAGAACCGCAGAAGAACTGCGCGCGCTCAACCCACCCATCCTCATCCATAAACCAGAGGAGTTACTCCAATACTTGGACTAGTTGTTTATGAGCGAGGGTTCGAGGGTAATGTATGAATAAGTCACTAAAACTAGGGGGTGAGGACGTGGTTACGCGTATCAAGATGAAAAAAAGCATTGCCCCAGTGAACGAAGGGAACCAATTTGAGGCGATGGCCATGGATGCATCGATGGATGGGCTGATTGCAGAAACGATGTATCGCGCTTACAAAGGTGGCGTAGACGACGAAGGGGAGACGGAAAAAGATTACCAACAGGAAATTGCGCTGATGAAAGATGGTCTCTATGGCGATTGGATTCCCCAAGCGTCTTTGGTGAGACTTGAAGACGGCGAGGTGATCGCAGGATTGTTTTTCTGTGACTTCAAAGGCGAACCCACACTTACCTACCATTTCTCCTTGCCAGAACACCAGCAAAGAGGCCATGCTAAGGGATTATTTCACCGCGCAGAAACCATTCTCGAAAAAATGGGCTATGACGAACTCTACCTTTACTTAAGCATGGAAAATGTGCCTGCTTACAACATGTACGATAGCTTGGGCTTTGAAGAAACCCCGATCGCCACAGAAGTGGAATTTGAAGACCCGATGGCGGAGTGAGAAAGAGCGGATTATTAAAAAGTTGCAACATTTAAAACGAGAAGACGATCTTTTCAGATTGTTTTCTTGTTTTTTTGCAAAAGAGGAGTACAATAACATTTGGAGGTACTTATGAATTCGATTTTAGAAACCATCCAAACCATAGATCTCGATACCCAACAGATCGTTGAGCGCACCAAAGCCCTGATCGCTTCTGAGGGTCAACACGTACAGAACCACTTGAGCAAAATGGAAGAAGCCAACCGCAAAGCCATGAAAGAAGAGGCAAATGCAAAAGTCGAAGCTCTCGAGCGGGGATTTCAAAAGGCACTCGACCGTGAAGAAGCCCTCCATCGAGAGCGGATGGCATCGAACGAAGGTGTATTTGAAAGCTTAAAAGCGGCTATCGCCGATGATATCTTTCACCAACTCATAGCAGGTAGACCATGACCAGACAAAACTACCACGCTCTCGGCGCGAAAGTGCGAGCTTGTGCAGGTGCTTTATTAACGGATGAGGACTATGCCAAGCTGATGGCACAACCTACTCGCGAGGAAAGGTTAAATCGCTTGAGAACCTTTAAAAACTATACGACTCTTCTTTTTGACGAGGATCCATACCAGGTGGAAAAGGCCTTAGACCTCCACCAGCGCGAGACCCTAAACGCCATAGGGTTTTTTTTATTGGGAAAAGAGAAAGAAGTTTACGAGAAAACCCGATTCAAAGCCACTTTAACGCTGCTAAAAGAGTATGTGCGCGCCTTGATATACAATCGGCAAGAGGCGTTTTTTGCCACAGCGCCACTTTTTAGGTTAAGAACCTTGTTTATGGAGGATATCACCCTTAAAACCACATTGCCAGAAGCGGTGGCGGTTCTGCGAGATCGTGACTATACTCGAGTACTCGAACCTTTCATAGACGGGGATAGCGCAGACCTCGTCTTCAACGTGGAGCAAGCCCTCGACAGACACTACTATACGACGTTGCTCAAAACGCTCAAACACTTGGATAAAAAGGATCAAGCTCTGATTTATCCCTTCATTGGGGGATTTATCGATGGGATCAATCTCAGTCTGATCTATCGAATGAAGCGATTTTTTCAAAGAAGCGAGTCGGAGTTATTGAGTTTGGTTATTGACGGTGGTGCACAATTCAAACTCGCCGACCTTGAAGTGTTGGTGGAGTGTTCGACGGAAGAACTCGTCCAAAAGCTTTGGGAGAGTTTGCCCAAGGAAATGGAGCGCTCTCAAATAGAGGGTCAAGTGTTTAAGCGGTTGACCGAGGCTCACATGACAAGAGCGAGAAATCTTCTGCGCTCCGGTGGGGGACTGGCTCCTGTGTTAGCTTACGAGTATTTGTTAGAGATAGAAATCCAAGATGTGAAACGGGTGTTGGCCGCTTCGGACTACGAATTATCCAAAGATGAGATTCGTGGATTCTTAACCCATCGCCTCTTGTAGAGGGAAAGGAGAACACATGACCATAGCAAAAATGGCCCTGGCCACCATTACTCTGCCATTAGAACAGGTGGATGGTGTGTTACTGGATTTGGCACATAGCGGTCTACTTATCGGAGTGGATGCGATGATGCAAATTGAGAACAATAACTTTTTGTACCCCGCTGATGAACACAATATCGACCATGCCGTCGATTTTAACAGCGTCAGTCCCTATGGCGACGACGAGGAGGCAAAAATATTACTCGACGAACTGTCGAAGATCACCGAAGGGGTGGAGCCTGCAACCCAAACAACGGGAGTGGATTTGGAAGGGATTAAAAGTCTGGTCCGGACTTATCGCGCGATAGACGAGGATGTCAGTGTAGTCGTAGAACGCCTATCCGAAGTGGAGCGTTATCTCAACCGATTGGACCTCCTCGAAAACAACGCTATAACCCCTCAAGATTTCATGAACCTCGCCTACTTTGACTACCGGTTTGGCCGATTAGATGCCGAAGGGAGATTGCGCTTAAAAAGGCTTTACGAAACGATACCGTCAGTGGTGTTACACATTGGTAGGGAAAGTGACGATGAAGTGTACCTGCTAGTCCACCCCAAAAATCTCAGCGAAGAGATCGGTCGCATCTTGAGAAACCTCAAATGGGTTGATCTGGAGCTGCCACTAGTGGAAGAGGATCGTCAAACCTTGGAAAGGGAGCGACAGATGTTGGCGGAGAGCATTGATGCTTACAATAAGGCCTTTTTAGATTTTAGGACACTTCACCAGGAGGGGATCCAAGGTGCGGCCAACGGCTTACCAGCTTTAAGGAAAGTCGCCTCTTACAAAAAACAAATGGCAAAATCCGAGCATTACGCCTACCTGGCAGGGTGGGTAGCGCAAAAAGACGTAAACGCATTGGAAACCTTACTAGGCGAAGGGGAAGGCGTGGTGGTTTCTGTGCGAGGTAGTGAAGCCTTAGAGATCGTTCCACCTACTCGCATGGAAAACCACAGATTTTTCAAACCCTTTGAACTGTTAGTCGTCATGTACGGCACGCCAAATTACGTGGAGATCGACCCGACACCTTTTTTTGCGATCACCTATTTATTGCTTTTTGGTGCTATGTTTGGGGATTTGGGCCAAGGCGCGATCTTCTTATTGGCAGGGCTTGGCGTTCGTCATAAAATCAATAGCCAATTTGGCGCTTTAATTGCTATGTTGGGCGCAAGCTCCATGGTTTTTGGCATCCTTTACGGCTCCGTGTTTGGCATGGAACATTGGATTCCAGCTTTATTGATTCGGCCATTCGACAACATCAACACCATGCTCATCGCTGCCATCGCCTTTGGGGTGGCGCTCACCGCTATCGCTTATGTGATGGGCATTGTCAACGCTCTTCGGAGAAATGACCGAGAAGAGGCGCTTTTTGGAAAGGAAGGGGTGGCAGGTTTTGCTTTGTTTGGTGCCTTTATTCTATTGGTGCTAAGAGTCCTCGGCATCATTCCCATTCCCACAGTGGTGCTGAGTATCGCCATAGCGCTTTGCATAGGAGCCATCGTCTTTAAACAACCGCTAATGGCTCTACTGGAACAGCGAAAACCGCTACACGACGAAGAGGTAGGCGCTTATTATATCGAAGGAGGGTTTTCGATTATAGAAACCTTGTTGTCCATCTTTTCAGGGACCATTTCTTTTATACGGGTGGGCGCATTTGCCATCAACCACGTCGGCTTGTTTCTCGCCTTTCAAACCATGGCAAAAATGATCGGTACTCAACCAGGCTCTACGGTGATTTTGATTTTGGGCAATCTTCTGATTATTCTGTTAGAAGGGCTCATCGTCTTTATTCAAGGACTGCGTTTAGAGTATTACGAACTCTTTAGCAAATACTACACCGGTGACGGTTACGTCATCGAAGATCACTAAACATCATATTACGGAGGATACTATGCCATTTATTACCATTACCACCGCGCTCATCGTCATTGGAACCATCGGCGCGGGACTCTTTTTCACCTATCGATCCACAGAGGCTACAAAGCCGTTGTTAAAACGCGCGCTGCGCATCAATCTCTTCGTTTTCATTCCCTTATTGGTAGGAGCCATCGTCGTATTGGCACCTCAGGCGTCCATGGCGGCAACCACCGCTGCAAATGGGAATGGCTTGGGTTATATTGCAGCTGCGCTCTCTACGGGTATGGCGACCATAGGCACAGGCTACGCCGTTGGCGTCGTAGGCTCAGCAGCGTTGGGAGCAGTATCGGAAAATGAGAAGATCCTCGGCAAAACCTTGATCTTTGTGGGATTGGCAGAGGGGATCGCCATCTATGGTCTCATTATCTCGATTATGATTTTAGGGAGTCTGTAATGCGCTCCCTGTTGCTAACGGAAAACCCAGACTTGGCTACAGGTATGGCCTTGGCAGGGATCGAAGTGGAGAGGTTGACCGGAGAGGAAAAGGAAGACAAAAATAGATTTGCCGTTGCTCTATCCCGCAAAGATGTGGGCCTTATCCTGCTGACAAGATCCGCCATTGCCTGTTTTAGCGACGAAGTGGAACACCATAGAAGCACCCAGGCGACCCCACTTATCGTCACGATTCCAGAGTCGGGAGAAAAAGACGGCACCGTCGACCTGATGGAGGCGATCCAGTCTTCGTTGGGAATAACCATAAGCGAAGGTGATTAGATGATCGAACTTGCAAACAAGTTACAAGTATTTAATAAAATGGTTTATCAAAGCGTCAAGGAGACTTCGACAGCGACCTTGATGGCTAAAGGCGAGGAAAACACTCAGATCCTTCAGGAGGCTGAAAAAAGGCTGGGAGAGGAACGTCAACGCTACATCGACCGAAGGGTTGCTTTAGCGAATGAAAAATACCGAGAGAAATTGTCAAGCTACAGAGAAAATGCTCGAACTCAGCTCCTTGCGAGAAATTCGCGATTTGTCGATGAAGTCATCGCGCTGTTGAAGGAGAAATACGCAGCGTATCGGAGAGAACCGGATTATGGGAAACGCTTGAACGCGGCTGTCGCTGAGGCGCTAGATGCGTTAAAGGAAGAGGGTTTAGAACTTTTGGTGTTGCCAGAGGACGAAGTGCTGTTGACTAAAAAAGTGGTGGATCGGTTTACGAGGATTTTGCCACTGGAGCTTTCCAGCGGGGGAGGATTTGCGATCCACCACCCCGAAAAAGCCTATCGATTGGATCGGACAATAGAAAGGCGCATCGAAGAGGAGCGCTATGCCATTGGCATGGCCATCGACAAGGCTTTGGCAGAGGGGGCGATGTTATGACAGGATCGAAGATCAAAGGGATCAACGGCCCAGTCGTCACCGCTACAGGCCTCAGTGGCTTTAAGGTTCGCGAGATGGTTTTGGTCGGGACAAAAAAGCTCATTGGCGAAATCATCGCCCTTGAAGGGGTGGAAGGCACGATCCAAGTCTACGAAGAAACCGAATGGCTTCAAGTGGGAGAAGGGGTTGAACCGACGGGAAGGCCCTTATCTGTCGCCCTGGCACCGGGTATGTTAGGCAATATGTTCGACGGGATTCAACGTCCTCTCAATCGCATACGAGACGCCCACGGCGATTTTATTCCCGAGGGTATCGGTTTGATGAATTTGGATAGGACCGTGACTTGGCCTACGCAATTGCACCTCGCAGTCGGAGATAAGGTGTGTGGGGGCATGATTTACGGGGAAGTCCAAGAAACCGAAGTCATCATCCATCGTTTGCTCCTACCGCCAGAGATCAGCGGAACGGTGGAGTGGGTGGCATCAGACGGGGACTATACCATAGAAGCGCCGCTATTGCGGGTGTTGAGTGAAGATGGCGTATCTCATGAAGTTCCCATGGTCCAGTATTGGCCAGTGCGCGTGCCTAGACCCATCGCCAGCCGTCACCCGATCACCCAACTATTAAAAACGGGTCAGCGCATACTCGATGTGTTCTTTCCCATCGCCAAAGGAGGGACTTGCGCCATACCGGGGAGTTTTGGAACGGGAAAAACCATGACCCAACACCAATTGGCGAAGTACGCCGATGCGGACATCATCATATACATTGGCTGTGGCGAGCGGGGGAATGAAATGACCGAGGTGTTAGAAGATTTTCCAAAGCTTATCGACCCTTACTCAGAAAAACCCTTGATGGATCGCACCGTGCTCATTGCAAACACTTCTAACATGCCCGTTGCCGCTCGTGAAGCATCGATTTATACTGGGATCACCATGGCGGAGTACTACCGGGATATGGGCTACCACGTGGCCATAATGGCGGACTCCACTTCCCGATGGGCAGAGGCCCTCAGAGAGATTTCTGGCCGATTGGAAGAGATGCCAGCAGAAGAAGGGTATCCCGCCTATCTATCCTCGCGTATCGCTCAGTTCTACGAGCGAGCGGGCTACGTCTCCACCCTGTCCCAAAAAGAGGGCTCAGTGACCATCATTGGCGCGGTGTCCCCGGCGGGTGGCGATTTTTCAGAACCGGTGACCGAGAACACCAAACGCTACGTCAACGTGTTTTTGGCCTTGGATAAAAATCTGGCTTACGCGAGACACTATCCGGCGATTAATTGGATGGAGAGTTATTCAAGGGATGTGGAACCGTTGCGCCCCTATTATGAGGAAGCTGTAGATGCGGATGTCTCTCTATTGCGCACACGCGCACTCAATCTTCTTCATGAAGAAGCCAAGCTCAACGATATCGTCATGTTGGTGGGGGAAGATGTCCTACCTGACGATCAGCGGTTTTTGATGGCGGTGGCAAGGGTGATTAAAAACGGCTATCTTCAACAAAACGCCTTTCACAAAGAGGACACTTATGTGCCCCTTGAAAAACAAGTGCGCATGTTGGAGGTGATCGACACGCTCTACACCGAGGGAAAGGCAGCCATCGATTCTGGCTTACCCTACCAAATCGCTGATGATAGGGACTTGTTTGGAGCAGTGGTCGCGATGAAATACACTATTCCAAATGACGACCTATCGGGCATCGACAAACTCATCTTGCGCATCAGGGCATTTTATCGCAGTGAGATGGAAGGAGACAAGGGATGAAAAAAGACTATTTAAGGCTTTCTCGCCTTCAAGGCGCCCTCATCGAAGTCGAAGGGGTCACCGAAGCTCACAACGGGGAAATCATCCGCTTGCGAGGTGGGGGCAAGGATTTGGTCGGCCAGGTGGTGAAACTCTTTGAAGAGCAGGTCACCATTCAAGTCTTTGGCGATACTCAAGGCCTCGGAGTGACGGGCAACGTTTTGACCTTTGAACAACATCCTTTTGAAATCCCTTTGTCCCTAGACGTTTTAGGGCGCAGTTTTAACGGCATCGGCGAGCCCATCGATGGCGGCGGACCAGTATATGCCGACGCGTTTTATAACATCAACGGAAGGCCGATGAATCCTGTGGCGAGAAGTTACCCGAGAGATTTTATTCAAACGGGCATTTCTGCCATCGACGGGTTAATGACACTGATTCGCGGTCAAAAACTCCCCATCTTTTCAGGTGCGGGCCTAGCCCACAATGCATTGGCAGCCCAAATCCTAAGACAGGCAAAACTCAAGAGCGGCGATGATAAATTTTCCTTCGTCTTTTGTGCGATTGGTGTCAAAAACGACGAGGCGGCTTACTTTGACGAGGCGTTTAAATCCGCAGGAGTTAGCGAGAAGGTGACCATGGTGGTGAACAAAGCCGACGACCCGATTATGGAGCGGCTCATCGCGCCTAAGGTGGCGTTGACGGTGGCAGAGTACCTGGCCTTTGAACACAATCGACACGTTCTGGTCATCCTCACCGACATCACCGCCTATGGGGAAGCGCTCCGCGAGATTTCCTCATTGCGCGAAGAGGTCCCAAGCCGCAAGGGCTACCCCGGCTATTTGTATTCGGATCTCGCCCAGCTCTACGAGCGAGCGGGAATGTTAAGGGACGCCTCGGGATCGGTGACATTACTTCCCATTCTCACCATGCCAAACGACGACATCACCCACCCGATCCCCGATTTGACGGGCTACATCACCGAGGGCCAAATCACCTTGTCGCGGGAGTTGACCGGACGTGGTATCTACCCGGCGATCGACGTTCTCCCTTCCCTGTCCCGTCTGATGAAAGACGGCATCGGCGCGGGGTATACCCGGGAAGATCACGAAGACTTGGCCAACCAGCTCTTTGCCTCCTACAGTCGCGTAGAAGAGGTGCGAAATCTCGCTCAAATCGTGGGCGCAGAGGATCTGTCTGAACGGGACCGTAAAGTGCTCAACTTTGGAGAAGCATTTGAACAGCAGTACGTCGCTCAAGGAGAACAGGAAAACCGAGAGATCGAGGAGACCTTGGATTTGGGTTGGCAGTTGTTAAAGCTGCTGCCAAGAGAAGAGTTGACTCGAGTTAAACCAGAGTTTCTCGATCGGTATATGGAGTAGCATGCCATGGCGATAAAAATAACAGCGACGAAGGCAAATCTGATCCGAGCAAAAGATCGTCTGGGTTTCCTCGAATCCGGTTTTGATCTACTGGACCGCAAGCGCCAGGTGTTGTTGCGGGAATTGATGAGTCGAGTGCAACGTGCAAAAGCCGTACAAAAAGAGATGGGTACCGCTTTTGAACAAGTTTACAAAAGTCTGAAGATCGCCACCATCACCATGGGCAGTGCGCGCCTTCAAGACATTGCCACCACCATGCCAAAAGAACCCCCTTATCGGATAACATACCGCAGCATTATGGGGGTGATGGTGGCAGATATTCACTACGACAAAACGTCCCAAGGGCTAAGCTATGGCTTTTCTGATACGGATGCCACCTTTGACGACACTATGGCAAAACTCAACCACATCCGCCATCTCATCTACGAGCTGGCCATCGTCGAAAATGCGGTTTACGGTTTAGCGATGGAAATCAAAAAAACCAAAAAACGCACCAATGCCCTACGCATCGTCCAAATCCCCAAGTACGTCGCCATGATATCGGAAATGGAACAGGTCCTTGAAGAAAAAGAGCGGGAGGAGTTTTTTCGATTGAAACGGGTGAAAGGAAAGAAGGGATAGGTTTCTCATTTGGGATTATCGCCAATAGACAGTGCAATCACCCTCTGGACCGTATCGTCTAAGAGGGTGATTTTAGATAAGGCACATCGATTCGCTCAAACCAACTACCGACTCGATATTGTATTTCCCTTGGCCATTTGATAAAATCCTTGTAACGATGATGTACAAGGAGGAAACAAGATGAGCGAAATGTTACACACGATCATATTGATGGTGGCCATGTTAATCGAACTTTGCGGGGTGTTGATCGTCGTAGTCACCGTAGGCAAAGAAATGTATCGAATTGTATTTATCTACCGATTTGATTTTGAGAAAACAGAACAAGACATGACCATCAACAACGGGTTGGCCAATGCCCTAGAAGTATTGTTGGCAGCGGAGATTCTAAAAACCCTGACGATACGCACCACTAGTCAACTCATTGAAGTAGCAGCTTTGGTGGCCATACGGATCTTTCTCAACGTCATCATTCATTGGGAAATCAATCTGAAAAAGAAGCACACTGAAGCGATACAAGAAGAAAAGGACGTAAAAGAAAAGGCGTTGGAAGGAAAACAATAATGAATCAGCTCATCATAGAAACAGGGGATACTCCACAGCAAGGGCTAGCGCTTCACTTGGCCATGTTAGGTGATAGCTACGAAGTCCTCGGCGTGTTAGAAAATGCAAAAAACGCAGGATGGAGCCTCGTGCGGCTAGTCAAAGCATTGGATGTAGACGTGTCCGTCGCATTTGAAGCATTGCCGATCCACTTTCCAGGCTACCTTACCGAGGAAGAACTGGAATACCCAGAACCCATGCCTGCAAAAGCGTTTTTTGGTCACGCAGCTCAATACGCGGAGAAATTCGATGTATTGTCTTTTGGCTTGCCAGTAAACACCATAGCCGCCATCGAAGAGGATCCAGAGCTTGTGGATGGTATCGGCGAAGTGATCATCACCGGGGTGCTGCGTCAGGGAGAAGGAGACTATGCCAAAGGCGATAGAATCCCAGAGGAATACGCCGGTCTTAAAAAACTCATGGAGCAAGTGCCCGTTCGATTCGTCACCGAAGGGTTGTTAGAAGACGGCTTAGAAGACAGCGCCGAAGCTTATGTTCCCATCAAGCCCTTTCAACCCTTGGTCCAAGATTACCCATGGGAAGCCCTTGGGCTGTACAATTATCTCTTCCCCGATGCCTTTATATTCGAAGAATTGTCGCTGACCGTAGGCGATGGCGAGGAAAAAGGAAAGCTTATCTCATCGGACGAAGCGAATAAACACTTGATGACCCATAAAGTAAACCAAGACGGGTTTTTGGAATGGGTGAGGACAGCATTGAAGGATCAATGGTGGACTGGACTACGATAAAGTGATATACTATAACTATTAATTTTTGAAGAGGTGAAAGATTGAAAACACTATTAACGGGCAACGAGGCCATCGCTCGAGGGGCCTACGAAGCGGGAGTACATATTGCCACGGGATACCCGGGCACGCCAAGTACTGAAATCTTAGAGTCCCTAGGTCAATATAAAGAAGTGCGCACCGATTGGGCGCCAAATGAAAAGGTCGCTTTTGAAGAAGCGGCAGGGGCTTCCTTTGCAGGGGCAAGAGCCATGGTCACCATGAAACACGTGGGGGTCAACGTGGCGGCAGATCCGTTGTTCACCGTCGCATACGAAGGGGTCAACGGCGGACTCGTATTGATCTCTGCGGACGAACCGGGCATGCACTCGTCTCAAAATGAGCAGGACAACCGACTCTACGCCAATCACTCCAAAATCGCCATGCTCGAACCCTCCGATTCCCAAGAGTGTAAAGACATGATGAAAGCGGCTTTTGAAATCTCCGAAACCTTTGACACAGTTGTCATGATCCGCATGACTACGCGAGTCTGTCACTCCAAGAGCCCTGTAGAGCTAGGGGAGCGGGTGGAAGTCGCGAGAAGGCCCTATGAAAAGAACATTCGCAAAAACGTTATGCTTCCGGCTTTTTCAAGGCCAAAACACGTGGAGATGGAAACGGTACGCTTGCCTAAGCTTCAAGAGGCTTCAAATGCATCGCCCTTTAACGCCATCGAATACCACGACAAATCCATCGGGATTATCGCAAATGGCATCGCTTATCAACACGCTAAGGAAGTCTTTGGCGAGGGCGCAAGCTATTTGAAACTGGGCTTTACCTTTCCCATGCCCGAGGAGATGATCCGCGAATTTGCAGCCAACGTAGACGTGCTTTACGTCATTGAAGAAAACGAACCCTTCATCGAAAACAAAGTAAAAACCATGGGCATAGCCTGTACGGGAAAAGAGATCATCCCGATTTGCGGAGAGCTCTCACCGGCGTTGTTAAAAGAGATTTTCTTTGACGAAAAACAACCCGAACAACCCGCCATCGAACAAGAGATTCCTAACCGTCCACCGACACTGTGTGCCGGTTGCCCACATCGTGGCATCTTCTACGAGGTGATGAAATACAAAGATAAAATCGTCACCACCACAGACATCGGCTGTTACACCTTGGGTGCGAGCGCACCGCTAAACGTCGGCGACATCTGCATCTGCATGGGCGCAGGATTTACTGCAGGCGTTGGATTTTCGAGGGCCCAAGAGGTCACCGAGGGGCCAAAGAAAAAAGTCTTTGGCTTCATGGGCGACTCCACCTTCTTCCACTCGGGCATGACGGGTCTTGTGGACATTGTCTACAGCGATGCGGACATGGTGGCAGTGATTTTGGACAACTCCATCACCGCGATGACCGGCCATCAAGACAATCCGGGTACCGGAAAAACCCTTCAAAGAGAGATCGCTTCAAAAGTTTCAATTCGAGGCATTGTTGAAGCCATGGGATTTGTCCACGGCGAAAACTTTGCGATTATCGATCCTTACAACTTGAAAGACACGGCGAAAATCGTCAAAGAAGCTTATAATCACACCGGACCTTATGTGATCTTGGTGGAAAGAGAATGTGTCCTCATCAAAGAAATCCAAAAACAGCGCGCTCATATGCGTTGCGAGGTGGATCCAGAAGTCTGTCGCAGTTGTAAAAAGTGCTTGAGATTGGGCTGTCCTTCGGTGCAATTCCTCGCGGATAAAGCGATTATCGAAGATCGAATGACCATCGACTCCACCCAATGCACCGGGTGTACCATGTGCCTACAGGTTTGCCCCTTCGGCGCAATTAGCTACAAGGAGGTTTA
Source organism: uncultured Peptoniphilaceae bacterium (assembly GCA_964533865.1). Taxonomy (GTDB): domain Bacteria; phylum Bacillota; class Clostridia; order Tissierellales; family Peptoniphilaceae; genus CAZHRC01. Next base: position 619 of record CAZHRC010000004.1, on the reverse strand, counting down.
GCCATGGCAAAAAGCGTATTACTAGTAGGGGTTGGTGGCCAAGGCACCATCCTCATGTCAAAAATCCTCTCAGAAGGATTTCTTGAGTCAGGCTATGATGTAAAAATGAGTGAAATACACGGTATGAGCCAACGTGGCGGATCTGTTACCACCCAGATTCGATTTGGAGACAAGGTGCAATCGCCATCCATCGATGAAGGCACTGCAGATATTTTGATCGCTTTTGAAAAATGCGAAGCGGGTAGATTTTTGAAGTTTTTAAAACCCGATGGAAAATTGGTGGTCAACGACGTGCGCATCTATCCACTGCCGGTGCTTTCTGGTGCACAAACCTATCCAGAGAACATCCTAGACGAACTCGTCGAAAAAGTACCCAATATCCAAGTGGTACAAGCCGCTGCCCTCGCTGATGAAGCGGGGACGAGAAAAGCTCAAAACATCGTCATGCTCGGCGCATTTGTTCGCGCTATGGGCTTGGAAGACATCGACTGGAAGGCGCTGATTCGAAAATTGATCCCAGAGCGTTTCCACGACGTGAATTTAAAAGCCTATGATTTGGGCTATGACAGTGCAAAGGCATAAGGCAAAGCTACCTATAGATAGTAAGAAGCGCTCCGAA
>CAZHRC010000003.1:332-157138 GCA_964533865.1 uncultured Peptoniphilaceae bacterium | reverse complement strand
GATGTCGTCAATCGTCTCAAGGCGCCTTCGACCCATCGCCATTGGCTCTGGTGGATTCGAAGCGTTCTTTTCGAGCAGAAGGTGTTGCCCTTGACCTTAGGCTCCATCTCCGAGGGAGCTGGCTCGGCGCACTTTGCCGAGACTGAGGGAGGGGGCAGTGGCGTGTGTCTGCGCACATGAAGTCTGCCCTGTGGGCAGGTAAATGACTGAGCTTCGCTTGATGTAAAGATCTAGCGATTAAGGTCAAGAACATGAAGGGTGTTAAGATCAAGGTCAAGAAATTAGGTCAAGACCCGCCCTTCGAGTCGGCAAAGGGCGTGCCGACCCACCTCCCTCGGAGATGGACGCTAGGTCAAGGTTAAGAGATTTGCCATCTGAAAGATGATGTCCGTTGGCTCTATGTTGAGTGAATGTCTAGGGACTGAACAAAAGGTATTCCAATCTAAACCATTGTATGTAGACGATAATCGTCTGTTTTTGCCAGAAAGAAACATAACTACAAGACTCTATAATAAATCGTGTTGGAAGTAATAGAGCCTAACGATCTGGTCGAAAATATTTCGGTAAAAGGAAGACAGGTGTTCCTGTATATTAGAGAAACTTAGGGTTAGTGGAGTTGTCGATGAAACATTCATTTGATGTCAGCCAGCCGAGGGTATGTCTCTTTCGGGTTTCACCGTTATTTGAGTCTCAACCAATACGATTTGACAAAAACTCAAAAAAATTCAAAAAAAGAGCGGACTCAAAGGTCCGCTCTAGTGGTGTTAAGGCTTTGTGATGGTTTCGATTTGACCAAGGACATCCTCAGCGGTCAAAACAATCGGTGTTGGTATTTCATAGGTCTTGGTTTCTTTGGGGTCTTTGTTTTGTTGAAGGGCTTCGACTTGTTCAAGGGCTTCTTGCCTTTCGGGGTTATCATCGACGAAGAGCGCTAGAGTATCTTTGTCGAGGGCGATTTGATCGGAAACGATCGGGAGGTTGCCTTGATAAGGATTCAAAAGGCTTGCAGGGCTATCCTCGTGGAGCTTGAGAAAATAGATCCCATCTTGGGTCAACTCTTTAGCGTATTCCATCTGATCCACTTTAATATCAAAGGTGGCATCAGCTTTGAGTGAACCTTTTAAAGGTTGGGTGACTTTTAATGTGTAGATGCGATAGGGAAGATCAAAGGTATCACCAGGGATGAATCTGTTATTAAATGTTAACTGTTGTACCCCTTTGTCCTCGACGATTTCGGCACGTACCACGTCGGTACTGGTCTCGACGATGGAAGCGAGGCTGTCCCAGTGGGGGTAATCTGCATGGTTGTTTGGGTTGAATGTAGGTTCTTCAGAGGTTTCTGCCACTGCTATTGTAGATTTTTCAGACTTTTCTGAGGTCTCCGGCGTAACCGTAGCGGTTTTTGCAGGTTCTTTCTGACATCCAGCGAGAAGAAGGATGGAGAAAATGACAAAGATGATTTTTTGAAAGCGTTGTTTAGTACGCATAATTTACCCCCTTTACGTCATCTGCATTTGGTTTGACGATTTTGTAGCGGTTTCGACGTGTATTCATGATCGATGTACCAGTCGAGACATGATCTAAACACAGGGCGTGACCCATTTCATGGACGATAACACTTTGGCGAAAACTATCGTCTGAAGGGATGTTATCATCATTGATTTCAATGGTAAAACGACCAGCTCTTCCATTGAGCTTTATGTCGTGAGCGCGATTATCCATACCAAGCGACATTAGAGTTACCTACTATTTTGACAACATTCCGGGAAGCGTTCGCATTGCTCCATCGTATACGAGAGGTCGCTCCGTTCCAAGCGGACATTGATTTGTAGTAGGGCGCTTCATAGCGTTTTGTATCGACAATCAAGGCATTTACCTGAACAGAAGAATGGTAATAGCCACGAGGATAGTGAACATAGGCATCGGAAATGGTGGGAAAGATAACCATTAGAGCTAGAAAGGCTCCGAAAACGATGCGCGGTAAGTGGTTTAGGTTGCGTTTCATAGATCCTTCATGCTAAGTTTTTGTATTAAGGTTTGCAGGGTCTGTCGCGAACGAACCTCGGAAAATAAGCGAGGTATACCTTACTAGAATAATACCCGGTCACTTCGCTATAAATCATTAAGATTTTATTAAGAACCTTAAGAAAATCTGACAAAACCTTGAAGAGAGATAACGATATAGAAGCCTTTACAGTGTAGAGCCTTTGTTGAATCTGAACCTAACCCCTCAATCATCCAACGGCCGACTGTAATAGGCATTGTAATCCAATTCAGGATTGACCGATGAGGAGGGGGAGAAGCGTGTGATTTTTGTGAGTGCGCCGTTTTCGTTATCGATGCGTACAAGAAAAAAGCATCCGTCGTCACCATTGGAGACGTAACCGGTAAAGGGGGTGTCGATGGTGGTTAGGTGGATATTGACGGTTAAAATGGAAAAGGCATCGGTTTTTATTCCATCAAAGGTCATCCGACCGAGGTAGCGTTTGGTTTGTATGGTTTTTAGATCGGCATGGAATGCGCGTAGCTCGTCGTCGGAAAAAGTGGTGGGGTTTTCGAGGTTGTCGTATAATTTTGCCGTCGCTAAAAATGTCGGGTAGTCTTGGGAGGTGAGGTCGTCTATAAACGCTGTGACGACGGGGCGGAGGGCGTCGTGTTCGCTTTTCTCATCGGGAAAGGCAAATTGGACCACAAGAAAAGTGATGAGGATGATCAGAAGGGCAAAGACGATAAAAGGGATAGTATTTCGATTATTTTCCATCTTTCACTCCTCTTAGCTCACCCTCTCCAAAGTAAAATGCCATTAGTTCATCGGTGAAGGGAACGACTTTTTTATCGTTGATGCAAAGTAGGCGTGAACAGATGCGCTTTAAATCCCAGTGGTTGTGGCTGGTCAAGAGCAAGGTTTTGCCTTGGCGATTTAAAGCTTCAAGGGTTTTGAGGACGACGCCGTAGCTATCGAAGTCGAGGGCGTTGAATGGCTCGTCAAGGAGGATGATCTCTTGGTCTTCCATAATGGCTTGGGCGATGCCCAATTTTTGTTTCATCCCCATAGAGTAGTCTTTGACTTTGGTTTTATCGTCGGGATCGAGCCTTAAATCCACCATAATTTGCCGGATCGCCTCGGGGGCGATTTTCTTTCGAATATCGGCGAGCAAGCTCAAGTTTTCATAGCCTGTCGACAAGGGGAGATACCCGGGGGAATCGACGAGAAGGCCCATATTTGGAGGGAAATCGGCGTCGATGCCGACGGTTTCACCGGATTCAATGGAGAAGGAGGCCTCTTCAAACAGCGTATTTGTTTTGAAGGTTTTTGATAAGCCGGTACATTCGATAATCATAGTTTTATCCACCTCGCTTTTGTTTCTTTTTTCCACCAATATTTTTTGAGATAGTGATAGATCCCTACGCTCACGAGGATTCCTACGGCAAGGGTCACCCCAATAGGCAATAATCCCAGTTGAAAAGTGGACTCTGTGATTAAAAAAGTGTAGACACGAGAAATCACAAGAAAAAATAAGATATGGTATTCCAAAAGGCTATTGCCCGCTAGGTAAAGGGTATAAATGACCATTGAAGCCAAGAAGTAGACGATGGGTGTGGACTGGGTGGCAAAAAAGACCATCACCCAGGTCAAAAAAGCAAAGCCCAGGACCATATGGACGATAATCACCAGAAGGCCGATGAGAGCAATGGGAAATAGCGTATAAAAATACCAAAAAAATCCAATCCAAGTGTAGTTGCGACTATAGGAGATGTAGCTGTCAAAGGTGAGAGGATAGTACTTTAAACCCACCAGCCCGACGAGAAGATATTGCGCCAATACGATGAAAAGGACAAAGGCGACTGCCTTGATGATTTTAGGTTTTAAGCAGGCGAGAAAAGAAGGGTATCGCAGCATGTGGAGATCGTTGTTGTGTTTAAAACTGAAGAAGCAACGAAAGAGGATGAAGAAAGGGTATTATGGTGACCAAGGTGGGGGAAAAAGAGCCATACATGATCATAAACTCCCATAGGTTTATGGGAACGGGGGTGTATTGATTGAATAAAGGAATATTTCTTTTCAAGTCGGCTAAAGCATAGGTGTAGACGGCTAAAAAGGCGAGAAGCTTTAGCCAAAGGGGATGAACAGTCCATTTTTTCATCGGTGACAAACCTCCTATCGGGGATAGTGAAGACGGCGGGCAAGATATGTAAGTCCCCAGGCGAGGAGCAGACACGCCACAGGGGCGACGATCAGGGTCGTAGCATCGCCGCGGTGATTGATCATCGTATAGCTGTGGTTGATACTCAAGGGCCAAAGGGCGTTAAACATGGTAAAATGTTCAGTGGTCCAAATCAATAGAAAAGGAAGCAATAACCCAATGAGCAGGTGTTTGACAAATCGCATCAATGCAAAGGCGAACAGACTAAAGGTATAGGCGAGTGCGCTACGGTACACAGAGGCGATGACGCCAAAGAGCCAGCTATTCTCGAGGTAGAGGTGGTACATAGGGTAGCGGGAAGCGGCTTCGGGATACCACTGGATAAGGTGGGAGAAGTGTTTGGAGTAGTACATCGAAAAGGCGAAGCTTGAGAGCTGTCCGATAAGCACGGCGAAGGCACCGAGCAACGCGAGTTGGCGAGAAAGGCGAGCAAGATAAACGTCGCGGTTTATGCGGATGCTCACCGCAGACAAAAAACCGTAATCCTTGGCAAAGAAGTAGTGGCAAAGGTATGGGAGAGTAATCATTGGGATAAAAAGAAGGGACACGAGACCTATATTTGCCGTCATCCAATAGTCGATGGCGTTGTAGTCACTGGTGTCGCAGAAGGTCAAATAATTTTTTAGGAGAAGTAAGATGGTGTACCCGAAGGTGACCCAGGCGGTGGATTTAAGGAGGTGGTAAAATTGTTTATCTTTTTTCATGAGAAGCCCCTATCACAGTTTTCAAATCATGTTGCCCCGATTGCCATCCGATAGTATTTTAGTTATCGCTCTTCCAATGACCGCGAGCGAAGCCTAATACATCAGTAAACTGAGCGTTTTTTATGCGGATATGCATCAGGATGTCAACAGGGGTGTTATTGTTTGCGGGCATCAAATAGCGCACTTCGTTATCCGAAAAAGAGCTGGTCCAACTCCCCCAACGACCGTCTTTGTCGCCCATTTGGGCACGGATGTTGGAAACGTCATCAAAGTCTTCGCCAAAGATGACCCCGCTGGCTCCGACACTCGTCTTTACCTGAGTCCAATCGCTGTAGCTTAGACCTGAAAAAGGTAGTACGCTTTGTCTAAATTCACTATAAGTCGTATTGGCGAAACTCTCTCCAGGAAAGCCTAAAAAGAAACAGAGAACAGCGCCAACGATGATGTAGCGGATGCGTGTTTTCATTATAGAAACACCTTTATTGTTGTTATCGGGGCAACAATGATTTGTATCATTATCATAGCACAACGGGAAAAAGGGCTGCAATCGTTTTCTCGGTTTGGGATTTTATTTTCCAAAAGCATGTGTCACGGGTTTGGAAGAGAAAAGCTAGAAGCGAACAGAGTAATCAATTAAATAGGGTGAACAATTTGTTAAACTATGCTATTATTAATAGTGTCATCTGTTCTATAAATAGAGTATCATATTACAAAAGGTAGGACGGTTGATGTCATGATCTGTTTTTTAAAAGATAGAAAGTAAGGAGTATTTATGAAAAAGAGGATGGTAGCTGCTGCCCTGGCGTTGTCTATGGGCATATCGACGATAGGTGGGGTGTTGCCCACTAGGGTACACGCATCAGATGAGGTGAGTGTGGAGCGAATCGCGGGGTCAAACCGGTACGAGACTTCGGCGATGATCAGTCAAAAACTTTTTGATGAAGTGGAAAAAGTGGTGATCGCCTCGGGAGAAGACTTTCCCGATGCGTTGTCGGCTGGGGTCTACGCCAACGCCATTGACGCACCCATACTGTTAGTGCCAAAAAAGGGTGGAAATCCAGCGATTGATGCAGAAATTAAACGCTTACATACAAAAGAGGCGGTGGTTGTTGGAGGCGAGTCGGCGATTGCTTCATCGAACCAAAAAGTAGACCTTCTTGTGGAGCGGATCTACGGTGAAAACCGCTATGAGACGTCGAGAAAAATCAGCGAACGTTTAGAGTTTTCCAAAGTGGGCTACGCATCCGGTGGGCATTTCGCCGATGCGATCTCTGCGATACCGCTTTTGACTAAAGAAAGGATGCCTTTGCTGTTATTTCAAAAAGGTGAAGCATTAAATGGCAATGGGTACGTTTTTGGCGGGGAAAGCAGGATCGCAAGCACTGATATTGGCGGCTACACCAGGATTTCTGGACAGACCCGCTACGGGACTTCTGTGGAGACGGCAAAGAATTTTGGTAATTTTAGCACGGTAATTATTGCATCGGGTGAGGCATTTCCAGATGCTCTGTCCTCGTCCGCCCTATCAAAACGCTACAACGCGCCTATTTTGTTGACGCCAAAAAAAGGGTTGTCGGCAGAGGTATTGGACTATTTGATGGAAAAACGAGTGACCAATTATATTATCGTCGGTGGCGAATCGGCGGTGTCTGATAAGGTCGAATGGCAGTTGAAACATATTTTGAACGCCGATACCAAGTATTCTCTGCTGACTAGCCCCGTCGCCAAGGGGCAATACGCCAAGGAGGTTAAAGACGCGGTCGCCCTCTACTATAAAGAGGGGAGGACGTACCATCGAGGTATGCGCGACTATAATCACCTAGGACCTTCGGTGGACTTCTACAGCACGAGCCACTACCAAAACACGGAATACGTTGAATTTGACGAACACCGCAACCCTAGGGTGCGCTATTCAGGCAAATATTATTATAACCCGGTGACCCTCGGCCAATACGCTCTCGGTTGCTATGCGGAATACTTGAACAAGGAACGTGACAGCTCTCAGTTTCTCACGACGATGGACAAGCTTTTGGACTACATGTCCGACGATGGGGCTTTTCGCTACGAATTTAGCTGGTACAACGGCAACACCCGAGAGATTTACCATCCAGGGTGGACAAGCGCGTTGGCTCAAGGTCATGCCCTCAGCTGTTTTTCACGAGCATATGAGCTGACCAAGGATCCCAAGTACATCGAAGGGGGCAACAAAGTCTTTAGTTATTTGATGTTGGAAAAGGAAAAAGGCGGCCTCAGAGTGTCTTTGGGGGATTTGGATCCGTCTTTGTCGGAGAATATCTTTTTTGAAGAGTACGTCTCCACGCCCAACAGCTACACGCTAAACGGCTATATGTTCACGCTCTTGGGTATTTACGATTGGTCGCGGGCAACGGCGAGCCATCCCCAAGCCTTTGGGGCAAATGACTCGGCGTGGGCGTTTAAGGAAGGGATTGAATCTTTACAGTATATTCTCCACCTCTACGACATGGGCGGCTTTACCAACTACGATCTAGGGTTTATGAACTACCGTGTTGCGCCGAGGTTGTTTCCCGGATATCACGCCCTACACATCCAATTGTTGCGCGCACTCTACAGCATAACAGGCGTCAAACAATTCCACCATTTTGAAGAACTTTGGAGAAGCTATTTATAAACCGCCGTACCGTGATATAATGTTTCTACTAAACGCGTGAAGGAAAGGAAACGTTATGTCCACTTCTAAAACAGATAGACAACATCAAAAGTTAACCGAAAGACCTCTGCTGCCGTTGATCGCAGGGCTTTCGGTTTCTTCTGTTCTCAGTATGATGATCGTTGCCATTTACAACATGGCAGATACTTATTTTGTCTCACAGCTGGGCACTAGTGCAAGCGCCGCTGTTGGGATCAGTTTTCCCATTATGGCCATCATCCAAGCCATCGGCTTTACCTTTGGTACGGGTTCGGGGAGTTTGATCTCTCGAGCGTTGGGCAAAAAAGATTACGACAGTTCCCATAAAATCGCCACCTCTGCCTTTGTGGCGGCGGTGGGGGTAGGCCTTGTGGTCACCCTAGGTGGACTACTATTTATCGATGATATCCTCGGTCTTTTTGGCGCCACAGATACAGTGCTTCCCTTTGCAAGGGAGTACGCTGGCACGATTCTATTTGGCGCGCCTATTATGAGCGCGACTTTTGTCTTGGCACAACTTTTACGGGCTCAAGGATTGATCACTCAGGCGATGATTGGTTTGACCTTCGGAGGGATCCTCAATGTGTTTCTCGATCCTTTTTTCATTTTTACTTTAGGTATGGGGATTCGCGGTGCGGCTTTGGCGACGGTGCTGAGTCAGTTGATCAGCTCAGCGATTCTCTACGGGCTGGTACATGATAAAAGCGTGGTGCGTTTGAACCTTGTCCATCTCTCAAAAACCGCACGAGATTATGGTCGAATCGTCGCCATCGGTATGCCGGCGTTTTTTCGTCAAGGGGTCGGTAGCGTGGCCATAGCCTTGCTCAATCGAGAGGCTGCTTTGTACGGGGATGGGGTGGTGGCGGCGCTTTCCATTGTGGGGCGCATTTACTTTTTATCGATTGCTATCATTATCGGTATAGGCCAAGCTTTTCAACCAGTGGTAGGCTATAACTACGGTGCAGGAAAAATCGATCGTGTGAAGAAGGCCTATGGCATCACCATCGCCATGGGTACGGGGATTATGTTGATCACTGCGGTGATCACTTATCTCAACGCCGAGGACATCATTCGGCTGTTTCGTAGAGATGACCCGGCGGTCATCGCCATTGGCGCCTTATCCCTTCGGCTACAGTGTCTGACCATGCCGACTCAGCCTCTACTGGTTACGACGGATATGTTATTTCAGTCCACAGGTCGTGCTAAGTTGTCTTCGTTTTTGGCGTTGACGCGCCAAGGGATTTTCTTTTTCCCGGCGATGGCGGTACTGCCACAGTTTTTTGGCTTGTTGGGCATACAACTGATCCAACCGACGGCAGATGTGTTGAGCGCGGCGAGTGCTTGTATCGTGGGGGTGTTGTTTTTGAGAGCTCTTAGAAAAGTTGAAAACGAAAGCATCTAACGCTAGTTCTGGTATAATGAAAGCATAGACTGGAAAGGAGAACATTATGATAAAAAAAGTCGACACATCGAACCGACCGGTACTAGCCATGCTCATCATTTCTGTGATTTCCATCATCGTCATTCTCTGGGGGCGTTTCTTTTTAGCATCCGGTCAAGAAATCGGGTTTACCCTTTTGAATTTTTACATCCTCATCCCAGCAGTGTGTTTGTTGACGGGGGCGCTGGCAGGGGCTTCTAAAAACGTGATCAAATGGGCTCACCCCTTGGTTTGCGGTCTTTGGGGCGGTATCGTTCCATTGGCAGTCTACGGCTATTTTGCTTGGTTGGGCGTGGGCATCTGCATAGGTGTGGCGGCGATTGGCGTCATCCTATCGGGTATAATATGGGAATACCAAAAGAGAGGTTGACCCTTTGCCAATAAACATTCACTGATAACAGTTTTAATGGAGAAAATAATGACATCAGAAAACAAAATAAAAAAGAAGACGCTACTTCATAGGATCTATGCACTATTTTTAAACCTGTATGCGGTAACCATCGCGGTGTTTTCGATACTACTGATTGCCAACCACATCTTGCCCACTTCGTATCGGATGGTGGGTATCGGAGTATTGATCTTATTGTGGGGGATGCTGGCATTTATGTATGTCAAAGGCAGGCACAGCAAGGCGGTTTCTGTCATTGGCATCCTGTTATTGATTGGACTTACCGCGATGACAGGATTGGCGAGTAAGTATATCTATTCTGCGACGAAAACGATCAAAACCATTTCTGAGCCAAAACCCGCCATGGAAGTTCAAATGAGCGTGGTGGTTCCCGCCGACAGCGCATTGCGCGCCGTAGGGGAACTCAGCGGGAAAACGGTGAACGCGCCTCGCGAGGCGGATAAAGAAAACATCGAAAAGCTGCTAACGACATTAAAGTCAGATGGGATAGAGCTCACCATGGCAGAAAACGCCACCTACATGGAAGGTGCGAAAGCTTTGTTGGACAAAGAAGCCCAAGCCCTCATTTTGAATGAATCCTACCGAGTGGTCGTCGAAGAACTCTACCCGGAATTTGCCACTCAAACTCGAGTCTTGAGCACTTCGCTGGTGGAAGAAACAGAAAAAACAACTGAGGCGGTGGAGCCGGTTCAGTCCAAAGACGCCTTTAACGTTTACATCAGTGGTATCGACAGTGCCGGACCGATCAATGTGGTTTCCCGATCCGATGTGAACATTATTGCAACGGTCAACCCAGAAACGAAAACCATACTCCTCACCAGTGCGCCGAGGGATTCTTATGTGCGCATAGCAGGGGGCGGGCAAGGCCAGCTGGACAAGCTGACTCATGCAGGGATTTACGGGGTCAATTCTTCAATCAAAACCCTAGAAAACCTTCTGGATCAAACCATTAACTACTATGTTCGGGTGAACTTCACCGCATTTGAGCGCATCATCAACACCGTCGGCGGAGTACAGCTGAATAACCCAGAAGCTTTTAGCACTAACGGAGGCGTCTACTTCCCAGCAGGGGAGATTTCTATGGACGGCGCCAAGGCCCTCACTTATGTGCGCGAGCGCTATAACGTTCGAGACGGGGCGACCGGACGCGAACGCAACCAAGAACGGGTAATTGAAGCGGTATTTAATAAACTGATTCGCCCAGAGAGTATCATCCACTTCCAAGAGCTGCTCACTTCCATTGAAGGTAACATGGATACGAATATGAGCCAAACGAAAATGATGGATCTGGTTAACCGACAAATCGAAAATCCAGGAAGTTGGGATTTTAGAAAAGAAATATTGGCAGGGTCGGGGAAAATGGGTCTCAATTCCTTTGCGATGCCCGGCTATAACCTCTACATGCACGTGTTGGATCAAGGGGCACTGCAGCAATCCATTCAAAAAATCAACGAAGTCCTCCAAGGCAGATAGTTTGACAGAAGAGAACCGATATGCTATTGTAGATATATCGGAAACCGCGGTTTCTCTTTTAGGCGAGGTGTTAACGATTAAAATGAGCCTTGATGAGAAAATAGGTGAAACACAGCAGCGCGTTTGTCCTTGAACGCGCTGTTTTTTTTACCTGGGTGGTTCACTATTATTTTGGAGGAAATGATATGAAGAAAAAATGGTTACTCTTATTAGCACTGGCTCTCATGCTTGTAAGCTGTGGGACAAAGACAGAACCAGCAAAAACGCCTGCTCCAGAGACGCCTGCCCAAGAAGCGGCTGTGGCGACGCCAGCAGAAGAGAAGAAAGAAGAAAAACCAGTAACAGGAGAGACGTCAAATATCGTCGTATTCGCAGCGGCGTCTTTAACTGAAAGTCTAAACGAAATCGCTGAGTTGTATAAAAAAGAGCACCCAGGTGTGTCCTTTACTTTTACTTATGACTCTTCGGGCACCTTGAAGACTCAAATCGAAGAAGGAGCAGACGCCGATTTATTTATCTCTGCTGCTCAAAAACAAATGAATCAACTAGATATCGCATCGGATAAAAACGAAGCCAAACTCGACTTTGTCGACTCGGCAACTCGGGTCAATTTGGTTGAAAACAAAGTTACGTTGGCGGTTCCGGCAGGCAACCCTGCGGGGGTTAAAGAGTTTGCTGATGTGAACACAGACACTGTTAAAACCGTCGCCCTTGGCAATTCAGATGTTCCCGTTGGCCAATACTCTGAAGAGCTATTTACCAGCTTAGGCATTTGGGATGCGATCCAACCCAAAGTTACCTTTGGTTCCAACGTTAAAGAAGTCACCACATGGGTTGCCGAAAAAGCAGCGGACTGTGGGGTTGTTTACAGTACGGATGCAAAATCTGCTGGATTGGAAATCGTCGCAGAAGCGACGTCGGAAATGATTAAAACACCAGTGGTTTATCCAGCAGCTGTTTTGAAGAACGCAAAAAATGCTGAAGCGGCAAAAGGGTTTTTAGATTTCCTTCAAACTCAACCGGCTCGCGATGTGTTTACTAAAATCGGATTTGCCATTCCTCAATAGGAGGATGTGCTCATAGACGGTAACGGCCGAGCACTGCTCGGCCAATTTTTTTGGAGAGTATCATATGGATTGGTTTCCCCTCTACAACTCACTGCGCATCGCATCTATCTCAACGGTGCTGACTTTTTTTATCGGCATGGTGTCAGCCTGGTATATTTCTAAAGCTCCTAAGGTATTGAAGGGGGCTTTTGACGTTGTGCTCATTTTGCCCTTGGTGTTGCCGCCAACGGTTATCGGTTTTTTCATACTCAAGCTTTTGGGCCCGAACAGCGCTCTTGGTCACTGGTTGTTGGAAAGCCAAGATGTTAAAATCATAATGACCTGGTACGGGTCGGTCATCGCCACAGTGGTGGTAACCTTTCCCCTGATGTATCGCACGGCTCGCGGCGCTTTTGAGTCCTTTGACCAAACCCTCCGCTACGCTGGTCAAACTTTAGGTATGAGCAATACGGCGATCTACTGGAAAGTGGTACTGCCCACGTGCAAACAAGGGATCCTCGCCGGTGCAGTTCTTGCTTTTGCTCGAGCACTAGGCGAATACGGCGCCACCAGCATGGTCTCTGGGTACACGCCAGGAAAAACCGCCACCATTGCCACGACGGTTTACCAACTTTGGCGCACAGGGGACGATATTCTTGCTTACCGCTGGGTGGGTATCAACATCCTCATCTCATGTATCGTCTTGGTTGCTATGAACTATTTAGAAGATCGTCAAAAAAACAGAGCGATCACATAGGAGGGCAACGTGCTATACGTCGATATAACAAAAAAACTCGGAGCCTTTCATCTACAAGTGGCTTTTGAAGCGGATAGGGAAATCACCGCCTTGCTTGGAGCATCGGGGTGTGGAAAGAGCATGACGCTAAAGTGCATCGCCGGTGTAGAAACCCCGGATTCCGGTGTGATTCGCCTTGGGAATCGAGTTCTTTACGACTCAGAACAGGGAATCAATTTGAGCCCTCAACAGCGCCGCATTGGCTACTTGTTCCAACAATACGCGTTGTTTCCAACGATGACCGCATTCGAAAACATTGCATGTGGCGTTCGGGATAAAAAACGTCGCACACGAGAAGCCCAAGCCATGTGTGCCAAACTCCACTTAGAAGGTTTGGAGGATAAGCTACCCCATCAGCTTTCCGGTGGGCAAAAACAGCGCGTCGCTTTAGCGCGTATTCTCGTCAATCAACCGGATGTGCTGTTGCTCGACGAGCCCTTTTCCGCCTTGGACGACTATCTCAAGTGGCAGCTGGAGCTCACGCTATCAGAGACGCTTTCTCTTTATGAGGGTCCTTCTATTTTTGTCTCCCATAACCGAGATGAAGTCTATCGCTTATGCGATCAGGTCTGCGTATTATCCGAGGGCAAATCGGAACCAAAGCAAAAGGTGAAGGATCTTTTTGAGAACCCGAAAACCCTAGCTTCGTGCTTGATCACGGGGTGCAAAAACTTTTCTAGAGTTGAGATCCTCTCATCATCGTCTGTACGCGCCATCGACTGGGATGCCATATTGGATGTTGAAGGGCCGATACCAACCGGTACGCGCTATGTCGGGGTGCGCGCGCATTATTTTAAACCTCGAAAAACATTGCCTGAAAACGGAATCTATTGTAAAGTAGTGCAAGTGGTCAATAATTTATTTTCCACTGTGGTCATGCTTCGCGCCGAAGAAACGACGGACTACGCCAATATTCGGCTGGAGCTTTCAAAAGAAGAATGGGCGCCTTTCGAGACTTTAAAAGAGATTTGGCTCGAAGTGGCACCTAAAGATATGATGTTGTTGAAGGAGTGACGCTATGATCGATCAATATGGAAGAACTATCGACTACCTTCGCCTGTCCATCACTGATAGGTGTAATTTGCGTTGCACCTATTGTATGCCGGAAGAGGGGATTACTAAAAAGCATCATCGTGACATGCTCACTTTTGAAGAGTTAGTGGAAATCGTTACTGCGGCAGTGTCGCTAGGGATAAAGAAGGTGAGACTCACCGGAGGAGAGCCATTGGTGAGGCGAGAAGTGGTGGAATTGGTTTCGCGCATCGCCGCCATCGACCAGGTCGAAGAAGTGTGCATGACGACAAACGGCGTACTATTGCCTAAATACGCTATGCGGTTAAAAGAAGCTGGCCTTCATCGCCTAAATATCAGCCTGGATACTCTCGATCCCAAAAAATACGCCACGATTACCCGAGTGGGCACAGTGGAGCAAGCGATACAAGGCATAGACGCCCAAAGGGCTGCAGGCTTTATCGGGTCAAAACTGAACGCGGTACTCACGACAGAAACCACCGATCAAGAAATCCGCGATCTCGTGGCTTTTGCCCAGAGTAAAGACATGGATTTGCGCTTCATTGAAGTGATGCCCATTGGCGAAGTGGCCCAACGAGATAAAAACACATACGATGCTGGAAACCGTATTCTCAAAGTGGTGCCAGGCTTGAATTTCAGAGGTGTTCAAGGGGTGGCAAAGATCTATGGCACTTCGGATAGCATCAGGACAGTGGGTCTGATCAACCCGATTAGCGCCCATTTTTGCAGAGACTGTAATCGCATTCGAGTCACGGCCGATGGAAAACTCAAACCCTGTCTACACAGTGCCGATGAGATCAACCTCAAAGGTCTGACAGGAAGCGCGTTGAGCGAAGCTTTGAGTACTGCCATCGCAGGAAAACCTGAAAAACACTGTTTAAACGAGTCAATCAGCCAATCGGCACGCAACATGAACGCTATAGGAGGATGACATGGACTTTACCCATTTTAATGAAGAAGGTCGCGCCCGCATGGTGGACGTGTCCGAAAAGCCCCAAACCCAACGCACAGCTACGGCAGAGGGTGTGGTGCGACTCAACTCTGAGACTTTTAAAAAGGTAGTGGCAGGGCGAATCAAAAAGGGCGACGTGCTAGCAGTGGCACAAGTTGCTGGGATTATGGCAGCAAAAAAAACCTGGGAATCCATACCCATGTGTCATCCTATCGCACTCACTGGAGTGGATATCAACTTTGAATTGGATCCAAAAAAACACACCATTACCATTTGTGCGACTACCCGTTGTAAAGGGGAAACCGGCGTGGAGATGGAAGCTTTGCAAGCCGTATCGACAGCGGCGCTGACGGTGTACGATATGTGTAAAGCCTTACAGAAAGATATCATCATCGATGGTATTCAATTGACAAGAAAAACCGGAGGGGCGTCCGGAGATTATAGGAGAGATCATGGCACAGATAACGGCAGTATGCATCAGTAAAGTCAAAGGGGTTCAAAAAGAACCGGTGACATCCATCACATTGAAGAAAAACTACGGCATCGAAGGGGATGCTCACGCAGGAGATTGGCATCGCCAAGTGAGCCTTTTGGGTGAAGAAAGCGTGGATAAACTCCGCGCGATGCTCCCTCAAATCGATCCGGGTGCTTTTGCGGAAAACATTTTGACCAAGGGTATCATCCTCTACACCTTGCCTGTAGGGACCAAACTTCGCTCAGGGGATGTGTTGTTGGAGATCACCCAAATTGGAAAAGAATGTCATCAAGGTTGTGCCATTCGAGAGTTAGCTGGAGATTGTGTCATGCCTAGAGAAGGGGTATTTGCCATCGTATTAGAAGAGGGCACCCTCAAACCCGGCGATGAACTGGAGGTGTGTTCGTGAAGAAAAAACGCGTACAAGACGCCATAGGCGAAACACTCTGTCACGATCTCACTGCTATTTTAGAGAATGGTTTTAAAGGTGTACGGTTTAAACGGGGCCATGTCATTTCCGAAGAAGACATTCCAGTCCTCCTCGATATGGGCAAAAATCACGTATTCACTTGGGATCCTGAAGTGAATGAAGTCCACGAAGAGGATGCAGCATTGGAAGTGGTTGAGGCCATGGTGGGAAAAAATGTGACATTCACCGTGGCTTCCGAGGGGAAAATCGGTATAAACGCGGACGTTGACGGGCTTTTTGTTCTCAACCGCGAGGGCTTACGGCTGATTAATGCTGTAGAGGACTACACTATTGCCACTCGGAAAAACAACACACTGGTTAGTCGTGGTGAAAAATTGTGTGGGGCGCGCATCGTACCCTTAGTCACCAAGCGAGAAAACGTGGATCAGGCAGTAGCCCATGCAAAAAGCCACTATCCCATACTAGAAGTATTGCCGTACAAACCGCTAAAAGCGGCGGTGATCATCACCGGTAGCGAGGTGTACTACGGTCGGATCGCGGATAAATTTGAACCGATTATGCGTCAAAAACTTGAAGGCTACGGGGCGCAAATTCTTGGCGTCACCAAATGTCCCGATGACTTAGAAGCTATTGAAACCGCCATGGCGGATTATAAGTCCAAAGGGGTGGAGCTGTTGCTCTTAACGGGTGGCATGTCCGTTGATCCAGATGATCTGACGCCGACGGCGATTCGCTCCTTTTGCGATGTGGTATTGGTGCAAGGCGTGCCCATGCAACCCGGCAACATGTTGACCATCGGATTGCGTGGCGAGACGACAGTTATCGGCGTACCAGGTGCGTCCATGCATTCGTCGATCACAAGTCTTGACGTTTTCCTTCCGAGGATCTTCGCAGGCTTGTCTTTAAAAGAGGAAGACTTTGCCGCGTATGGTGAAGGGGGTCTTTGTATGGGATGTGAGGTGTGCCGATATCCCATTTGCTATTTTGGAACCCGTTAGGAGGCCCTCATGTATACTGCAGCGGTAATCACCATTAGCGATAAAGGACACGCGGGCATTCGAGTAAACACAGGTGGACCTTTAGTAGAATCGTTGCTCCAAGAAGCGGGCTTTGAAGTGGTTCATAAGGAAATCTTGCCTGACGACCGGGGCCAGATCGAAGAGGCGTTGATTCACGCTTGTGACCAATTGGAAATCGCCCTTGTGGTCACCACAGGAGGTACCGGTTTTTCGCCGCGAGACATCACCCCAGAGGCGACCCTTGCCGTCGTCGAACGCCACACCCCGGGTATCCCAGAGGCGATGCGAGCTGCCAGCGCGAAAATTACCAACCGAGCGATGCTCTCAAGAGCCCAGGCGGGAATCCGTAAAAATAGCCTCATCCTCAACCTCCCGGGTAGCCCAAAAGCGATCAAAGAAAACTTGGAAGCGGTGCTACCTTCACTCGAGCACGGACTCGATATGTTATTGAAGCCTCAGAAAGATCATTAGCATAAAAAAGTTGTTGATCATCACATCGGTGATGCTCAACAACTTTTTGTTTTCTATGTTATAACAACATTGGCAGCGCCACGGTGGCTAGGCTTAAGAAGATAAAAAAACCGCAGATGTCGGTACAAGTGGTCAAAAAAATCGAGGATGCGAGCGCAGGATCGACGCCGACTTTTTTGAGAACCAAAGGGATCAAAAACCCTGCGATACCGGCGATGATCATATTTAAAGTCATGGCGATGGCGGTGATGAGTCCAAGGTAGAGGTTGGCGTGTTTAAAGCCCATGACGCTTCCCGCTGCCAATCCGATGGAGAGGCCGTTGAAAAGGGCGAGGCCAATTTCTTTAAAGACTAAGCGCCAGTCGTCGTCAAAGTTGAGTTCGCCAGTGGCGATGTTGGTCAGGACCACAGACAGGGTTTGGCTGCCGGCGTTTCCGCCCATGCCGGTGATGATGGGCATGGTCGCAGCAAGGGCTACCACTTGAGAAATGGTGCCTTCAAAAAGAGAGATGATGGCAGAGGAACCAAATGCGGCGAAAAGGTTGATGCCAAGCCAAGGGAGACGAGCTTTTATCGACTCGAGCAGCGATGAGTCGTACTCTTCGTCGGCAGATACTCCGCTCATCGCCAACATATCTTCCGAATGCTCTTCGACCATGACGTCGATAATGTCGTCGATGGTGATGATACCGAGAATCGCCATGCGCTTATTGACCACGGGAAGCACCTTTAAGTCGTATTTACGCACCAATTGGGTGGCGAGTTCTTGGTCGTCGGTGGGGTAGACAAAGATCGGGTTGTCTTCGTAGATTTCAGAGAGGGCGGTGTCGGCTTTTGCCATAAACAGGTGGCGCAGATCCAAGGTGCCCATCAGGCGATGGGAGTTGTCTGTCACCAAAATCACTTCGATGACCTCGGTTTCAGGTCCGATACTGACGATTTTTGCCAAGGCTTCTTGAACGGTCAGGTTGGCTTTTAGTGCGATAAACTCTGTCGTCATGATACCGCCAGCGGTGTCCTCACCATAGCTCAAGATCAATTCCAAGGTTCGAGAATCGGAGCGTTTCATGTATTTCAATACATCTTTTCGCCGTTGGGTGGACATTTCACCTAAAATATCCGCCACGTCATCGTTGGACATGAGGGCAAAGAGATCCACCAGGGTTTCATTGGAATAAAAGGCGACAATCCTCAGTTGAAGATCCTCATCGGCTTCTTCGAGAAGCAATGCGATTTGCTTTTGATTTAACAGACTGAGAAATTGTTTTAATTGCTCGTGGTCAAAATCTTCAAGAGCGACAGCCACATCGATGTCATGGGTGTCATCCAAAAACTCCGACAAGTCGTAAGGATTGTTTTTGGCGACCAGGGCGAGCAGTTTCTCAACTAATGTCATGGATTATCCTCCTTTCAGTGTCCTAATAAGCTACTAATATCATTATAACCGATCGATGTAAAATTTACATGAGATTTGAAATGGTGTGTACTGAAATACCCGAGGACCCCATTGAAAGCCAAACCATGGGTGGTGCCATTGAAGGGAAGTTTTCTTTCTGTTATGATAAAGGCATGAAGAAGGAGGCTACCCTATGGAAGATCGTTTTGAAAAACAACATATGCGCAAAGCCAAGGCGCGTTCAAAAATGCCCATCGCAGCTCTAGTCTTAGCTGTGCTGTTAGCGAATCTCGTTCTCGCATTCTTTTTATGGCCAAAAGGGTTGACTAAGCCCCTGAATCTCGACATTGGCGACAATGCAAAGACTCTGGGGGTAATAGGCTCCAATACGTATGTTATCAGAGAAAAGACATTGGTGGGATATCGTCCAAAAGGGGACTTGCTATTTGAACTTCCATTGGGTGAGGGCGCTCACGTGATCTGTTATGGGCAGACCATCTATTTGGCCGATGATAGCGGATCGGTAAAAAACATTAATCCAAAAGACGGCACCACCATCGCGGAGGTGAAAACGGGATTCGTACAGTGGTTGATCTATGAAAACCACAGGCTTTACGCCGTAGGCGCTAAGGGGGTCACGGTTTTTGACGAGACGCTTAAAGAAGTGGGCACCTACGATAGTCGAGGGGCCATCACCAGAGTCGATGCGTCAAAGGATGGAAAGGGCTTGTTGATCTGTGAAGTAGGAGCGGGTGAGGAAGGGTATTTTTCGACGTTTTCACATTATAAAAGCGGATCGCTCGTCTATCGCATGACATATATTGATGAATTTTTGCAGGAAGCGGCGTTTTTAGAAGGGGACAACTTCGTCGTGCTTACCTCAGCCGGTCTTTATACCTATGAGGGCGATGTCTTGAAGAAATCTAAGCCTCTGCACCAATTGACCAACTGGGCAAAAGGAGATAACGGTTTTGCTTACTTGGCGGACAACACCCTTACGAGTCTCGATCGCAAAAGCGCTGTGCGATTTGAACGCGCTGTAGAAGGTCAGGTGGAGGCCATGGGGTTGTTTGAAGAGGGGGTATTGTGTTCAGGAGAAGGTGGCGTCATCTACCATACGGCTGAAAACACCACCACATTTTCCACCCAAGGGGCGTCCGTGTTATTTGCCAGTCCCAATCGGCAATACGCTATCTACAAAGATCGGATCGTACCGATCACTAAAAAAGGAATGGAGGAGAGCATAACCCAATGAAAGAGATCTATGACTTGTTACTCACCCCTTTTCTAACGGAAAAGGGCCAGCTCAATCTACTGGGAAAGCTTACCTATGCCATGATTGTTTTGATGTTGACCACGATGATCGTCAAGGTCATCAACAAGGGGATCCGCATGGCCATTGACCGCAAACTTCCCACGGTGGTGGACAAGAAAAAAGTGACGACCATTTCTCTGGTCATCGGCAACACTCTTAAATACTTGGGCTATTTTATCGCAGCTGTGATCATTCTGGATCTTTTTGGTATCAACACCACATCCATCATCGCCACAGCAGGGGTTGGAGGTATCGCTCTTGCCTTTGGTGCCCAATCATTGGTGAAGGATATTATCTCAGGCGCTTTCATTCTCATGGAAAACCAGTACAATGTGGGCGATTTTATCACCGTTAGCAATCTTACCGGCACCGTTGAAGAGATCGGCCTTAGGATCACTAAAATCCGAGATTATGCAGGTTCATTGTATCTCATTCCAAACGGCACCATCACCACTGTGGTCAACGCCTCAAAGGGCCCTCAAAAAGCCGACGTCCAACTGCGCATCCCTTATGATGTCACTATGGAGCAAGTGAGAGCAGTCGTCGAGACCGTATCGAAAGGGTTTGAAGGCGAAAACGGACTATTGGCAGTACCAACGGTCCAAGGGGTTACGGCGACAGGTGAGTTCAGTTACACTGTAAACATCACCGCCACCACACGAGCGGGTGATCAGTGGAAAACTCAACGGGCACTGCGGGAGGCGCTCCTAAAAGAGTGCGCTGATCGTGGCATCAACCTATCCAAAGGCAACACCCCAGCTTCCGAGGAGGTTAGCTATGAGTAAATACAGAGTCGGTGATCGTATCACCTTGAAAAAAGGCCATCCCTGTGGCACCAACGACTGGGAGATCGAACGCACGGGAGTCGATATTAAACTCAAGTGCACCGGTTGTGGCAAGCAGGTTTGGCTCACGCGGTTGGAGTTCGACAAGCGCATACGCAAAATCCAAACTCCGGAGGGCAAATGGATCAGCATCGTCCATTACGAGCCACCAGAGGAATAACGAGACTCAGCATAAGATGTAAAAGAAGCCAACCGCGAACTAGCGGTTGGCTTTCATAAAATAGAGCGTGCGACGTTGCGTTGCCAAAAGGGATAACCTTAGGGTTTTGGTTATAAAAAGGCATGATCAAGATCTACTCCAACTGGAGGCGCTTTTCTCTTTTTAACGTCCAGAGGCAACCTATGCAAACGACCGCGGCAACCCCGAGCAATATCCACAGTTCGAGAAAAGGAACATCCACATTGTGACCAAAATAATACTGGAATTGCATAAGCTTGTTGAGAGTGTTTCGCGATAGGGCGTTGAGGACGAAGTAAGCGGAGATCCCTTTCAATATCAAGGAGATGTAGTTGCTGCTGTATCGTGAGAGTAAAAACGCGACAGCCGATGTGATCAAAGCGAGGCAAAAGGCGCAGAGCACTGTAGCGATCAAGTATTGGCCATAGGTGAGGTTTAGCCAAAAAATAGATAGTGCAGCGAAACTCATGATGGGATTGTGCCACAGGACTTGGGTGCCGACGGTGGCGTAGGCGGCGGAGAGCACAACGATTTGAAATAGAGCGAGGAGAGCGCCAGAAACCATTATCGCGATAAATTGAGCCTTCAACATGCTTCGTCCTCTATGGGTGGACCATTGGAGGGAGGGCATTTTTTGGAGGTGATCGCGCACGATCGGCGGCGCGAGAAAGATGATCAGGCTCAATAACATCAGGTTCATTCCGTAAGTGATAAATCCTTCCCTATAGTCAAAGACATAGGAAGGGAAGATGCCGGCTAATAGGTTCTGTTCAACGACTTCCGAGGCGCGTTTCCCTTGCATACCTGATGGATAATGGATGAGGGTGTAGTTGTAGCGCGAGTCGTAAAGTTTCAGGCTATTTTCTAGATTTTGAAGTTGAAATCCTAAGAAATTCGTCTCCTCATCAAGTATGATCCAACGGATACGAGACTCCTCCTTAGTGTGCTCTTCCTCTGGGTTATAAGCTCTCCAATCTTCATAGGAATAAACGCCAACTTTGGAAAACCGTTCGTCGTTTTTGATAAAATCGTCTATTTTAGCGATGATAATCGGTAGCTCCAACTCGGCATCGGCTCGCTCCGCATCATCCATGGTGGTACCGTATTTTGCAGACCAGTTTAAGATGTGTGTGTACCCATTTTTTTGGTTTCGAGGATCGTTGTAGCTTTCAATGGTATAAGAAATAAACAAATAGCCATAGATTGCAGAAATGATAGCTATACCAAGAAGAATTCCCGGTCGCCATATTTTTTTCAATTCCCATTTTAGCAGTCTCATAGGATATCCTTTCTCGCAAAATACTCTGCGGCAAAGTGGGATAATAGAGCAAATAGAAAGAGGTTAAAAAAGGTTGCAATGGTTTCGTGCCAGGGCAAAAAGGAGTTGGGACCCATATGGGTGAACCATTGAGTAGATAGAAGAACCCGTTGGACGGGCAAGAGGTTCGTCAGTAGCCCCAAGACGCCTTGGCCTAAGTCGAATAACACGTAAGTTAGGGCAAAGGATCCGAAGGCGACAGCAAAAAAGGCGATGAAACTCAAATACGTATTTGAGATCAATTGACCAAACACAGAACCAAATAGCGAAAACACGATGAGGATGATCCCGATCAAAATGAGGGTCGCCACCATATAGCCCAATAAGGTGAAGGGGGTCCAAGTCCAAAAAGGAAAGGACACTAAAAAGTAGGTGAGGACATTGAACTGGCTGGCCACATTGGAGTGCCACAGCCCAGAGTAGTCCCATTGGCTAAAGTAGAGACCTAAGCTTGCCAGGGTTAAGCCCGCGTAGAGTCCCATACTAAATAGAGTGGCAGCAGCGATTTTTGCCCGATGGACGACTCTGCCCGCCTTGCTGGCGTAGACCGTAAGATGGGTTCGCTGAACGGTTTCGTAGCCGAGGGCGTAGAGGACGATAAGGACGGTTAGCAAGATGCTCTCCACAAAAATACTCCCTAACAGAGTGCCAAATAAATTGCGGTGAAGATCCGTTGAAAGAACGACGGCGTAGACGTCCATGCTGGCATCGATCTGGACCAAGCGCTCGATAGCAGGCTCCATCCAATGGTACTTGGATGCGATTAGCGGAGATAGACTTTCGTCATAGCGCGTCAGTTCGTTGATCATTGTCGCAGCCTCCGAGGCATCCGACACTGTAAAAGAAGGCACCGCGCCCTTGGTTTGGGAGACGAGGGCTTCTTTGTAAAGGTGATCGGGCGTAGTCGCGAGCCTTTCATCAAAATCCAACCCCATATGGACCCCGGTTTGAGCAAAGGTATGAGATAAGTAGTCGACATAAGAGGGCATATTGGAATAGGCGGTGAAGCCAAAAATCCAAAAGGCATTTAAAGCGAGGCTAAGGGCGACAAAAATCCAGATCATCGGCGTCGTCACAAGTTTTTTCAGCTCTTCTCTGAAGATTCTCATGGGATGCTCGCTTCATCCCTATAGATATAGAGAAAAGCGTCCTCCAAAGAAGGGGAGAGTGTGGTCGCGCCGACAGGAGGCGTTTCAGAAGCGATACGCCATACCGCACCCGATTCCGTCTGGCGTTCACTGAGGGCCATTCCGCCGACGGGCAGCGCAGCAGTGGCGGGGATTTCAAACACCTTGCCGTGGAGCATGGCACAAATCGCCATCGGTGGTTTGCAACAGTAAACTTTTCTGTCTTTGAGCAAGATCACCTGGTCCGCAATGGATTCGATATCGGAGACGATGTGGGTGGATAAAATGACGATTCTATCCTTTGCCAACTGATGGATAATATTTCGAAAACGCACCCGCTCCTTGGGGTCGAGACCAGCAGTTGGCTCGTCAAGGATCAGAAGTTTGGGATCGTTTAACATCGCTTGAGCGATACCCACCCGCTGGATCATGCCACCGGAGAATTGCTTCATTTTCTTATCGCTCACATCACTAAGCCCTACCATAGCTAACAGGGTAGCGATACGGTTTTTGGTGATCTTGGGGTCAATGTCTTTTAAAGCAGCGAGGTAATTGAGAAATTGCCGAGGCGAGTAGTTCTTGTAATAGCCAAACTCCTGGGGCAAATAACCTAAAATATCGCGATAAGCTTCGTTGAGATCGAAAATATCAGAGCCTTCCCATAGGATTTCCCCCTTGTTGGGAAACAGTAGGGTGGCGATAAGCTTGATCAACGTCGTTTTGCCTGCACCATTTGGCGCCAGCAGTACACGTAGATTTCGTCGTAATAACGGCGCACCAACCAATCGGCTTCACGAGCGCTTTGATGACGTTGTATTTTTTGATCCACTGAAGTTCGCTCATAAGCACCTCGCATTTTAGGTTCTACTAGTATATACGCAGAAGGATAGGGGTTTGTTTCATTTTATCAAGGATAGGTGAAATAATCGAATGAGCGAGAGTGGGAATAGAAAAAGGGATGGTAGAGGGTGAGCAGTTAACCGAGTAGCATTTTAGTGATTTCGTGCAACTTAAAGAGGGTTTTGTGCAAAGTTGCAATAATACGAAGGGAATATGATAAAGTATTAAAAGGTAGAGAGATGATACTTCGGGCAGAGTAGCGAGGTAGTTGCTTTATCCAACTACAAAAAGGAGGAGATATGGAATTATCCTATTTAAGACACCAATACGATTCTTTTGATCTGTGCGTAGAGCATATGACTTTTCCTCGTGGAAATGTCATAGGGCTCATCGGTGAAAACGGGGCAGGTAAAACGACATTGATGTCGTGCATTTCCGGTGAACTCAAGGCGAGTGATGGAATGAAACTCGAAGGCTTTAATAGTGGTGATATCTTGTATATTCCATCAGACTTAGAAGCTTACGGTTTTTTGACCGTGGAAGAATTTCTTAACTTAATCACCACTTACAATGAAACGGCTTTTATTGCAACGGATTTACTGGAACGATTAGACTTGACAGACAAGTCAAAGGCACTCATCGGTGATTTGTCTCAAGGCATGCGAAAAAAAATTTCTCTGGCTCCGATATTTGTCCGGAATGATAAGCTACTTTTACTCGATGAACCTTTCAACAGTATTGACATCCACTACATCTTTGAGTTAAAGAAGCAAGTAAGAATGCTATCGGAGCGTGCCTGTGTTTTAATATCGTCTCACATACTCGATACCCTAGCTGATCTTTGTGATGAATTTTATATTTTAAACCGAGGAAGCGTAACGAAACACATTCAAGACCGACGAAATATTCAAGAATTGGAGTTGGAGATCTTTGCGGACGATGTTTAAGCTTAATGCTTACTTACTACGAAAAAAATTTAAGATAAGAATACTATGGGATCACTTGCTCTTCACGGTTATTATCGTTGGAGTTTTGGCGGTAATCCCTCTAGTAAACTATGGAATCGACCATTACAATGAACTACTCTCCCTTAAACTGGTGTTTATCCTATTAAGTTTAAAAAACAGCATCTTTCCAAGTTCAAATGTAAGTGGCAAACGTCAAGTAACGGTGTTTTTCAGCACCATAGATAAAGAGAAGCTCAATCAGATTTATTTGTACAAGAATTATGTAATCAGCATGCTTTTCGCAGCGTATTTTCTTATGCCTTTTAGCGCTGTTCAAATGCCATTATTTCTTCTAAGCATGTCAGTCCTAGTGTTTTTCTTCTTTGGGATCATCGTATTGCGGAAAGCACTGTCGAAAAACATCTTTAAAGTCGCATCCAAAATCATCGAGATGACATTGTCCATTGGCTTTCTCGTAGCGTTAGATCAGATCAAGAGCATAGATCTTTTAGCGATAGCACATGGGTATTCGACGCCTAGTTACTTTATGGTCATAGGACTCTTGATGACACTATCTATCTGGCTTTTGAGAGCGATTGGTAGTGACGACTTCGCAGAAACCCATGGTTGCAATCGCCTTCTCATAGGAATCACTGACAATGGATGGATTGACTATAATTTGAGATACTTGATTCGAAAATCCTTATTGCCGTTTGTCGTAGCAACCTTTTATATGAACTTGGTTTTTTTGAAAGGCCAGCCAGAGAATGTCATCATTGTGGTGCTTTCACTATATAGTGTAGCTTAATGCATCGGGCTGTATGTTGCGCTGTGGAAAATCGAAAAAAATCGAATGAGCATCTTTTATGAAGCGAGGGCGATGGCGAAGATCATGAAGCAAAAGACAAAATTCCTTGGGAAGACCATGGTCCTTTACCTCGTAGCAATTTTCCCAGGCTCAGGTTATTTAGTCAGAGAATTATTCCCCTACTGGCTTATCGTGCTATTTGCAAGTTCGGTGGCAATTTGGTTTTTAAATCTTGGGGTAAAGTCGAAAGGATATGAAATAACGAGCCGCGGGATAAAGACAGGGTGTTTTGTGGGGCTGTGTAGCTGGTCGTTGGCATATATTTTAATATTGCAGCTGATCCTTTGATCTACTCCAGATCAGCAAAGAAAATAAGTTCTGAGACGAAACAAAGGATTCGAGATTTAAAAGTTATGTACTGTTTAAAGAGGGTTTCGCGCAAAGACTGAATTATTGGAAGAAGAAAGTGTCTACGCAAATATTGAGATTCCTCTACTATTACTCCAAAGTACCTACACGAGAGCATAAAAAACGTATTGAGGCATTATTAGAGATCCTAAAGATTGGTACACGGGTCATTGCAACTCATCAACGGGAAGGACATCACAAAGAAGGTGTGCGATGCGTGGTTCTATCTGATGGGAAAATTGTGGACGACACTCGTATCAGCTAGTGAGGATAGGGAGTAAGGTGATGGAGGTATGCGTTACCTTAATGAGTATGATCGCCTATGGTTGGTGAGCATAAGCTAAAGTGGTATCATATCTCATACCACGCTAATGCAATTGCATTGCTGGTCATATACAAGCTATACGGGGCACATAACTTATGATGTAATCTTTCAAGATCACTCTCTTTCCGCTATAATTTAATGAAAACGCTATTTTTATCAAAAATGGGGTATAATTAGATAGAGAGCGGTTAACCGCAAAATAGAAGGAGGGTCATATGAAGAAAAGATCACTAGTAGCACTCTTGCTTGCATTGGCAATGGTCTTAGCAGCCTGTGGTGGTGGAGCAAAACCAGCCTCTAAGCCTGGGGAAACTCCCGGGGAAGGTGTCGCAGCGCCAAAGACGGAAGGCATTGCAGCAGAGCTTACCGTTCAAGCGGAAACCGCTTGGATGGATTATTACAAAGGAGCGGTGGAACGGGTTGTCGCTAAGAACCCAGATGCAAAAATCGAGATTAAAGAGGTTGGCGCATTTGATCACATCGACATTATCACCAATACCGACGCATCGAATGCGGATGTAGCCGACGTCTTTGCGATACCGGCTGACCGTTTGTACAGTCTGTCGGAAAACGAAGTTCTAGGAGCGGTAAATGCTGAGGGTTTGGCTGAAAAACTTGGCGGATTTGACAACTTCAAAGACGGACTTGGTGGAAACTTCAAGGTCGGCGATGAATACTTGGCGTTTCCATTTAATATTGAAACGCTGATCGTGTTTGCAAACAAAGCCAACGCTAAAGCAGCGGGTATCGATCTCGCACAACCAGTTGAACTGGACAAGGTCAAATACAATGACGTGTTGATCCCGATGTTTGATGCGTGGTTTGGCGTGGCGGTCACCAACTCTTCACACATCGAGTTACTGGGCAAGAAAGATGATGGCAAGTTATTTTCCGATATGATAGCTGCTTGGGCAGAGCTTGCGCCGGAAAAACAAGCGACCATCACTTCGATTTACAACTATTGGAAAGCCAATAAAGAAGCGGGTACTCCCTTATTTGATGAAAAAGCAGGTTTGGGATACATTGACGACTCCTTTAAAAGCGGAGGTCCTTCATCGATGAGACTTGACGGCCCATGGGGTACGGCATCGATTTCTGAAATGGCGAATGGCGGGACGGATCTAGAGATTTTACCCATCTCTGCGATTACCGTCGCCGGTAAACCTTTGAACCACTGGAAAGGTGGCTGGGGTTTGGCGATCAACTCTCGAGTGGAAGCAGATGAAGCGAAGGTTCAATTAGCTGAAGCGCTTATCGCCGAGTTGGTTAATCCAGAACACGCAGTAGATCTTTTCAAAGCGACGGGAAAGGTTTTAGAAAATGTGAAGGTTGAGACCTATACGGCTTCGGATTTGAGCGATGTGGATAAAGCGGTGATTAAGGCGACGATTGACTCTTACAACAATTCACCTGCCCGACCATTGTTCACTGAGTGGGGCAAGGTTTGGGACACTTGGAAAAATGCCGTCCTTTCATGGAATTCGGTGAACCCAGAGAGCGCAGAAGCGGCCTATAGCGAATTGAAGGCGTCTTTTGAAGCGATGATGGGCAATTTCTAAAGTTGTGATCCAATAAGCAATGACATTAGTGGCCGACTCATAACAACACGTTTTGAGTCGGCCTATTGTATAGGGATAGTAGTAGAAATGAGGGAGAGGGTATTGAAAGGGTTATATTTTCCGAAGAAAGGGCTGTATTGGATACTGGTCGCTAGTGCGGTGATCGTTATGGCGCAGTCTCTAGAGAGTCTGATGTTGGCAAAGGATGCGGCGTCTTATGAAGTATGGAATGCTGCAAACGGCGGAGGATACAGCATTCAGGATTATACGGCGGTACAGGTATTTCGCATGATCCAAGGGGTGTTGATCCCGATTGCCTACGGACTCTACGCTTTTTTCGCCTTTCAAAAAGGGAACTTTCCAGTTTTTGCAAGGCGGATTTGGGGAATTCTATTGATGGCAAACGCAGTCGTCTATCTTCTTGCATTTTCCTTTGGTTCGGTTTTCTACTATATTATTGGCGCGGCGGATTTGTTTACAGTCGCCATTAACGGTAGCTTTGAAAGGCTATAGAAAGGAGTGAGTGATGAGCTATAACGCGTTTCTTGTAGACGATGTCGGTCGCACCTATCCGAGAAAGAATCAATACATCATCGATTTGATCGCATTGCATGACGCTGGTGATGAAAAGGGTGCTAAAACGCTGATGAGACATGCTGCCACTCATCCGTACCATTTGGCACTCAAGAGCTATGCAGAAAAAGAGAAGGCTTTTTTGCGTGGGTTGGAAAAGGACTCGACGGCGGTAGGGTCCACTATCGTCAAACAGTTGCGTTACCGGATCGACACCGGTCAAGAAAAATTGGAATTTTACAAAGATTATGTCGATTTGACCTACGATGCGGAATTGAAGTACCATACCGCCCTGAAAGATGTGGAGCGTTTACCTGATGTTCTCGGGTTTTATTATGAAACGACCAAAGCCTTGGAAGAGGCAAAGGCAGAAGAGAAAACCATCGACAAAAAGGCGGAGGCAGAATTTCAACAACAGCTTTCGACGTATCGGGCGCAGCGCAAGGCTGAGCTCAATGAGAAGAACAGGGATCTAAAAGAGAAAGAACGCGAGGGCATCATCTCTAAGAAAGCCTATCGCAACGGATTGAGTGAAAACAAAAAACACTACAAGGTGTCTGTGGACGCGAAGTCGTGTGAAGGTCCGACGAAACGGGTCGTCGACAAAATCAATCATTTGGATCACACGTTAAAACAAGGGATGAAAGACAGGCTCAAAGTGGTCGATGAAGAGATTTCCGGCATACGGCGGACCACTCCCATCGAAACGACAGGGCGTTTTTCCTTGGTGCCTTTTCTAACCGCTCCTTTCCCGGGGCTGGGGCAGTTGTTCAATCGACAATTCAGCAAAGCCATCGCTTTTTTAGTGGCTTCGCTTTTTATCTATCTGATCGCCATTCCTTATGGATTGGGTTTTGGCAACTATCAAGGCAACGGAATTGCAGGATTGATCACCCTAGCTGAGGGCGGAAAGCGACTGGATCGATCTTTGATTTTTATGATCGAAGGTATTATTGCCTTGTTTTTACTCGCCTTTGCAGTATTGGCGTTAGTGATATCCTTTAGGGACGTTTATCGTACAGAGAAAAACAAGATA
Organism: uncultured Peptoniphilaceae bacterium; assembly: GCA_964533865.1. Lineage (GTDB taxonomy): Bacteria > Bacillota > Clostridia > Tissierellales > Peptoniphilaceae > CAZHRC01. The sequence goes on along the minus strand of CAZHRC010000003.1, from coordinate 127,342 downwards.
CTGGGCATTCGGCCAGACAATCATTTTGAAGTGCAAATGAAGTTGGAACGCGACGGGTTTCCTTATCTCGTCTCTTTCCCTGCGTGGGTGATCATCGTATTTATTGTCCTAGTCCCGATTATGACGGCGATTCTCCTTTCCTTCACTGGGATGGACCCTCAACACCAGTCGAAGTTTGGTTGGGTGGGGATTCAAAACTACGCGATGATCGCAAGAGGAGAAGGTCTTGCCGGGTCGTTGTTTTGGCTGATTCTAGCGTGGACTCTGATTTGGACGGTGCTAGCCACTTCCCTTCAGATCTTTATCGGTTTTATGTTGGCGCTGTTGACCAATAACGAAAGGGTGAAGGGCAAAAAGTTTTTCCGCACCATCTTCATTTTGCCTTGGGCGATACCCGCCTTCATCACTATTATGTTCTTTAGTATCTTACTGTCTCCAAATGGGTATCTCACCGAACTGTTGTCGAGTTTTGCCGGGCGGGTCATTGAGGTGAAAAACAACCCTGTCTTAACTCGAGCGGCGCTAATACTCATTCAAGCATGGTGTGGTAGCTCCTATGTGTTTTTATTGACGACCGGGGTACTTCAGTCGATTCCGTCGGATCTTTACGAAGCGGCGGAGATCGACGGCGCTTCGAATTGGCAGCGGTTGACCAAGATTACGATTCCACTGGTCCTTTTTCAAACGGCGCCCCTGTTGGTGACCCAATATACTTTTAACTTTAATAACTACTCGATTATCGCATTGTTCAATGACGGCGGACCTTTTGAGCCGACGAAATTTGGCAATCTCGCAGGATCGACGGATATTTTGATTTCGTATATTTACAAGTTGGTCATGGCAAACGAATACCAAGCCATGGGAGCGGCGATCACCATTGTTATTAGCATCGGACTGATGGTCGTGGCTTTTCTCGGCTATCGAAACTCCCAAGCTTTTAAGGAGGGATAATATGGCTAAGAAAAAAATAAAAGGAAAGGGGCTCTACCTTTCGGACAAACAGCCGTTGACGCCTTTTGGGAAAGTGCTTCTCGCCATCACCTACTTGGTGTTGATCGCCTGGGTGTTTGCGATTGTGTGGCCGATTGTTCAGATCGTCATCGCTTCGCTAAATGGGGCTCAACAAAAGTATTTGATTCTCAATGGCGACTTCATTTTTTCCACAAAGAATTTTCAATATTTATTTGAAGAGACCTATTTTTTGCAGTGGCTCAAAAACACGATTCTTATCGCTTTCGCCACGGCTGTATTGACGCTGATCATCGTGTCATTTACGGGCTACGCCTATTCTCGATTTCGGTTTTCCGGTAGAAAAGCATCGCTGATGGCGATTATGCTGATTCAAGTGATTCCCACTTTTGCTGGGATCACCGCCTACTTTACCCTACACTCCATTATTAGCAATGTGGTACCAGCCTTTTCTAGACAGTTGATGTTGGTTCTGATCTACTCGGCAGGGGGGATCGCTTCTAATACGTTCATCCTCAAAGGGTATATCGATTCGATCTCAACGGAGCTCGACGATGCGGCTAAAATCGACGGTTGTTCTAATATGCAAGTGTATTGGATGATTATCATGCCCATTGTGCGACCGATGTTGGCGATTATCGGATTGTGGTCATTTATTGGACCATTCCAAGACTTTTTGTTGCCGCGGATTCTTTTGACAAACCCTCAGTCCTACACGTTATCTACGGGGCTGTTTACGTTGATCAACGACGTGCGTACGATGAATCAACCCGCTTGGGCGGCAGGCGGATTGTTGACGGCGATTCCCGTGGTCATTTTGTTTATCGTATTACAAGATCAACTGGTCAGCGGTTTATCAGCTGGTTCGGTTAAGGGATAGGAGGAGCGTATGCGCGTTAGTTTACAAGATATCGGAAAGAAGTACGAGGGTAGGGAAGAGTTTACCCTGCGTCATATCGATTTAGAAATTGAAGATAAAGATTTTTGTGTGATATTGGGTCCATCAGGTTGTGGAAAATCTACGTTGTTGCGTATGATTGCAGGGCTCAATTCTATTACTGAGGGGGGATTGTACTTTGGAGACCGATTGGTCAACAAGGTGGCACCAAAGGATCGAGATATCGCCATGGTGTTTCAGTCTTACGCGCTCTATCCCCATATGACGGTTTACGACAACATGGCTTTTTCGTTAAAAATGCGAAATGAACGCCAGCAGATCGTCAACGAACGAGTGATGGAAGCGTCAAAATTGCTTCAAATCGAAGAGTATTTGTATTCAAAACCATCGGACATCTCAGGGGGACAGCGCCAACGGGTGGCGTTAGGCCGGGCTATGGTCCGCAAACCCCAAGTGTTTTTGATGGACGAACCCTTGTCCAATCTGGATGCAAAGTTGCGAGAGCACATGAGAGTACAGCTCGTACGCCTCCATCACCAATTGGAAACCACCTCGATTTACGTTACACACGACCAAACAGAAGCCATGACGATGGCAACAAAAATCGTGTTGCTGGATAAGGGAAAAATTCAACAGGTGGGAAAACCCCAAGAATTTTATCATAAGCCAGCGAACTTATTTGTCGCTCGATTCATCGGTTCGCCGACGATGAATATCACTTCGGGCAAGATGGCAGATGGCCAATTTATCTCAGATTCGAAACGAGTTGTAGTCGAACCGAATGAAGCTGATGGATTAGCTTTGAAAGCTTTTGAAGGCAAATCGGTGGTCATGGGTATTCGTAGCGAGCGCTTCCTTCACGACAGCTCCAAGGTCAACACCATCGATGCGCATATCGAAGTGGTGGAGCACTTAGGCAAGGAACAAACCCTATTTGTCCGATTGGAAGACGATTCGGAGTATACCATCACGATGCCAGGTCATCAGGTATTTACACCGGGAGAAAAGGCACAGTTTTCTTACGACAATGGTGCACTCCACTTTTTCGACGCAGAAACCGGCGAGCGAATCAACACTTAAGGGCTTTTTTTAAATGCTTGGTCGCGTTGTGCGATCAAGCATTTAACATATTTTACATAGACTTAACAAATAAGCTCGGTTGGATTTTACATGGAACGCCTATACTTTGAATGTATCAGATAATAAAAATGTAAAGGCGGGTATGTGAAATGAAAAAAACATTGAAGGTATTAGCACTTGTACTAGCGCTATCCATCGCATTAGTGGGATGTGGCGGCGGTACGGCTAAAGAAGAATCGAAGGAACAAGCGCCAGCGGCTACAGCAGGCGAAAAGAAAGAAGCAGCGACGACTGGTGAAGCGGTTAAAGGCGAAATCACCGTCGTATCTCGTGAAGAAGGTTCCGGAACGCGAGATGCTTTCGTTGAAATCACAGGGGTAATGAAGGATAAAGTCGACGGGACAACCCTTGAAGCGACGATCCAAAACAGTACCAACAACGTGATGACCACAGTATCTCAAGACCCTAATGCCATTGGTTATATCTCCTTGGGTTCTTTAAACGACACGGTTAAAGCCCTTAAAGTTGACGGAGTAGAAGCTACTGAAGCGAAGATTAAAGCTGGCGAATACAAAATCTCTCGTCCATTTAACATCGCTTACCAAGAGGCGAAATTGAGCCCAGCAGGTCAAGCGTTCATCGACTTCATCTTCTCTGAAGAAGGTCAAAAGATCGTCGTCGATCAAAAGTACATCGCTGTTAAAGACAAACCAGAACCACACGCAACAGTGGCTGACCTTAGCGGAACAGTTGTCGTCGGCGGATCCACTTCCGTAACACCAATCATGGAAAAAATGGCAGAGGCGTTTATGGCTTCTCATGCAGGCGTTAAAATCGAAATCCAATCCACTGGATCCGGTGCAGGGATGACTGGTGCAATGGACGGTACATTGGAAATCGGCATGGCTTCTAGAGCGCTGAAAGACGAAGAGTCTAAAGTGTTAAAACACGAAGCGATTGCGATGGACGGTATCGCTGTGATCATCAACAAAGATAACGGCACCGACAATATCGCTATGGACATGGTGACCAAAGTGTTCACTGGTGATGTCACTGACTGGTCCGAGGTAAAATAAGCCATTCTTATTTAAGAAATTGACAGGCGGTGCGATGAGTCGCCCGCCTTGTTCAATGTTATAGGGCCTTTGTAAAGGGTTTGAAAACAAAGGCTAACCTAATGTTATAGGGAGGAAGTATGGACAGTTCGAAAGTGAAATTGATGAACTTCCGTGAAAAGTTCATGGAGATCGTGTTTTTGATCGCCACTAGCACGTCGTTAATCGCTGTGGGGCTCATCTGCGCATTTATCTTTTTGAACGGCGTTCCCGCCATGGCTGAAGTCGGGTTTGGCAATTTTTTGTTAGGGACCAAATGGGCCCCAACAGCTGCTGAACCATCCTTTGGCATATTGCCGATGATCCTTGGAAGTATTTACGTTACCGTAGGTGCGATCATCGTTGGAGTGCCGATCGGCTTGTTTACCGCAATTTTTATGGCGCGTTATTGCCCACCGAAGATCTACAATCTATTAAAATCCGGCATCGATTTACTCGCCGGTATCCCATCGGTCGTTTACGGTTTGTTTGCATTAACCCTTATTGTGCCCATTGTGCGCGATCTTTTTCCAGGAAATGGGATGGTTATGCTAACGGCGATGATCCTGTTGGGCATTATGATTTTGCCAACGGTGATCGGCTTATCCGAAGCAGCCTTACGGGCTGTACCACAAAATTATTACACAGGCGCTATCGCTTTAGGTGCTACCCATGAAAGAGCAGTGATGACCGTGGTTTTGCCAGCGGCAAAATCCGGTGTCTTTTCAGCGATCATTATGGGTATAGGGCGAGCGATCGGTGAAACGATGGCGGTGATCATGGTTGCAGGCAACCAGCCGCGTATTCCAGAGAGCTTATTTAAAGGGGTGCGCACGTTGACCGCAAACATCGTCATGGAAATGGCCTACGCAGCAGGGCTTCACAGGGAAATTCTGATTGCGACTGGGGCGGTTTTATTTATCTTTATTCTGCTGATCAACACAGCGTTTAACTTTGTTAAAGGAAAGGCGGTGGATCAATAATGAGAGCGAAATCAGCCGTTATCAAAGGCGTAGTTTACCTCGCCGCCATCGTCACCTTCGCCCTATTGATTGCCGTTATTGGGCATGTGTTCATCGAAGGTGTGCCCAACCTTTCACCGGATCTTTTTGCATGGAAGTATACCAGTGACAACCAATCGATGATGCCGGCGATTATTAACACCTTGTCCATGATCGGGCTCACTTTACTTATCGCAGTGCCCATCGGTGTATTCACTGCCGTATACTTGGTGGAGTACGCAAAAGGCTCTAGCCTGTGGGTCAAAATCGTCCGCGTCACTGCGGAAACCCTACAAGGTATCCCTTCGATTATCTACGGTTTATTTGGGATGTTGTTTTTTGGAAACGTCATCGGATGGAGTTATACTTTGCTTTCTGGGGCGTTGACCATGTCGATTATGTGCTTACCGTTGATTATGCGCGCTACAGAAGAAGCTCTGATGTCGGTGCCTAGCAACTTGAGAGAGGCAAGCTTTGGGCTCGGTGCGAGAAAGTTGCGCACTATTTTTAGAATTGTCCTTCCGACTGCGGTACCGGGCATACTTTCGGGTATAATATTAGCAATCGGTAGGGTATTTGGAGAGACGGCAGCCCTTATGTTTACCTCTGGATCTATGGCGCAAGTCGCGGGCTTGTTTGAATCGGGCCGCACCTTGGCTTTGCACATGTACTTTTTGTCGACAGAAGGGTTACACCGAAACGAAGCCTATGCGACGGCTGTCGTTTTGGTTATTGTCGCTATTATTATCAACGCGCTGTCTTCTTATTTGGCTTCGCGGGTTCAATCGGAGGGATCTAATGAGTAATGAAGCAAAATTAGATATAGTAAATTACGATTCTTGGTATGGGGACTACCATGCGATCAAGAATGTGAATATGACCATGTACGCCAATGAAATCACCGCCTATATTGGGCCTTCGGGTTGTGGTAAATCCACGTTGCTAAAAGGGATCAACCGCATGAACGACCTGGTCGACTCTTTTCGCTGCAAGGGCGAAATGAACCTGGACGGGACCAATATTTTAGGGGATGTGGACGTTTACGATTTGCGCAAACGCATCGGGATGGTGTTTCAAAAGCCAAACCCGTTTCCTATGTCGATCTATGACAATATTGCATATGGTCCACGCACACACGGTATCACCGATAAAAACACCCTCGATGAAATCGTGGAAACTTCGCTGAAACAAGGGGCGATTTGGGATGAGGTAAAAGACGACTTGAACAAATCCGCCATCGCCGTATCCGGCGGTCAACAACAGCGTATTTGCATTGCTAGAGCCTTGGCGGTTCACCCAGAGGTCATCCTTTTGGACGAGCCCACATCGGCACTGGACCCGATTTCCACTTCAAAGATCGAAGACGTCCTCCAAGTGCTAAAAGAAGAGTACACGATTATCATCGTGACTCACAACATGCAACAAGCCACCCGTATTTCCGATAGAACCGCCTTTTTCTACTTAGGTGATCTTATCGAATACGATAGAACGACGAAGTTGTTCTCCAATCCTGCCGATCGAAGAACAGAAGAATACATTACCGGACGTTTCGGTTAAGACACAGGAGGGGTGCTATGAGAGATAACTTTGAACGAAAACTCGATAAATTGAACGATAATTTATCGGCAATGGGTCAATTGATTTGTAAGCAGATTATGGATTCCGTTGAAGCGTTGATGACTAAAGATGTAGATCTTGCCAAATCGGTCATCAAAGGCGACTTGGAAATTAACGATTTAGAAAAGCGTATTGAAGAGTACGCGCTCAAGATTATTTTAAGAGAACAACCGGTGGCAAGCGATCTACGGTTGGTGAGCTCCGCTCTAAAAATGATCACCGATATGGAACGCATCGGCGACCAAGCGGCAGACATTGCCGATCTGACGATTTTTTTGGTCAAGGCAGATTTTCACAGACGTGATCTAGGGAGTATCCAAGCGATGGCGAAAGAATGCGTCAACATGGTCAATCTCAGCGTTTCGGCTTTCGTCACAGGAGATCTATCCTTGATAGAAGATGTGGCTAAATCTGAAGAAAAGGTCGATGGATACTTTATGCAGGTGCGCGATGAATTGATCAAAGACATTCGCGAGCAAACGGTGGACCCAGCGGTGCTAATCGACTTTTTAATGATTGCAAAGTACTTTGAACGCATTGGCGATCACGCTGAAAACATTGCGGAATGGGTAAACTATTCGATTACAGGAGAAACGATAACGCTCTCGTAAATCGACGAAATGAGAGGTGTGAAAATGGACAAAATATTCATCGTAGAGGATGAGGAAAATATCCGCGAGCTCATCGCATACGCTTTAAATAACAACGGGTTTAAGGCGGTGGGTTTTTCCAATGCAAAGGGGCTCTACAAAGCCTTAGAAGAGGAGATACCAGCGCTGTTCGTATTGGATATCATGCTCGATGATGAGGACGGTTACACCATTCTCAAAAAAATAAAAAGCAATTGGACCACCGAAGAGGTGCCTGTGATCATGTTGACGGCGAAAACCGACGAGTTTGACAAAGTCAAAGGACTTGATATGGGAGCTGACGACTACATCACCAAACCCTTCGGGGTCATGGAACTGCTCAGTCGGATAAAAGCGGTATTAAGGCGCATTCCCCAACGGGAGGAGAAAACCGACACGGTGGTGCACTTTGAAAACATTCACATGGACTTGGAAAAAAGAACAGTTACTGTGGGAACAGAACCAGTGGTACTGACTTATAAAGAGTTTGAACTCCTCAACTACCTTATTATGAACAAAGGGATCGTGTTGACTCGAGATAAGATCATGAACGAGATATGGGGTTTTGAGTACCAAGGGGAATCCCGAACGGTGGATGTTCACATCCGAACCCTTCGCCAAAAACTTGGCGCTGGGGGAAAGAAAATCGTCACCGTGCGCAACGTCGGCTATAAAATCGGAGGCTAGGGATGAAACGAAGGTTTACAAAAATGCTTGCCGGTCTTCTCGCAGTGTTGCTGATCGTCACGGGAGTCGTCGCATTATGGAATGTACAACAAAGGGAAATCGCTCAGGGCAATCTCGACCTGAAGCGAGTTTCCCTTCTTTTGCAAGGAAAATCTTCCATGGCTTCCGCCTCTGCGATGATCGAGGGATTGAGTCTTGTGAATGCCTCAGAGTATACGAAACAACCCCACCAGTCCACAGAACTCGTGATGGATGCGAAAGGCGAAGTGTACAAATTGATCTACACTCACCCGAGTATGGTCGATGTATTAATGGGTCAATGGGCTGTTTTGCTCGTCGGTGTGGTAGTGGCGTTGATTTTAGCGTTATTTGGGGCAGAAGCATTTGTGAAGGTGACCGAAGATTTGGTTAATCGTTTCTCCAATGAGCTGACGAGCATCCTTAAAGGCGAGGACGACAAGGATAGAAAGGCTATTGCCATCTCAAATGAACTCTCTTACAGTAGGGAGGTGGAGCAAACAAAACAAAAGCTCACTGAATCCCTATCGGAAATCGTGGAGAATGAAAAACTCAGAAGGGACTTTACGGCAAACGTCTCCCATGAACTCAAAACACCGCTCACATCCATCAACGGTTACGCTGAAATGATCGCCAGTGGAATGACTGTAGAGGAAGATTCTCGGCATTTTGCACAGATCATTTTATCCGAGGGAGAAAGGTTACTCGAGTTGATCAATGAAACCTTGCAGCTCTCAAAATTTGATGCGGGTACAGGCAAAATAGGCGATGTCGAATCGATACAGTTGCTGGACCTTGTATCGGACACCTTGTCGACGTTACAAGCCTACGCCTATGAGAAGAATGTTGCCCTCATTCTCAAAGGAGAGCCTTGCACCATCGAAGGCAACCGTCGCATGATTATTGACATCGTCACCAATCTTGTTGGCAATGCGATTAAATACAATAATCCCCAAGGGTTGGTGCGGTTGAAAGTCGCACAGACCGAAAAATATGCGATCTTACAAGTCAAAGACACCGGCCTTGGGATTTCGAGTGAAAATCAACAGCGAATTTTTGAACGGTTCTATGTGGTCGACAAATCTCGCAGCAAAAATAGTGGCACTGGATTGGGATTGTCCTTGGTCAAACACATGGTCAGAGCCCATCGAGGGGAAGTCGGTTTGAAGAGCACCTTAGGCAAGGGCTCCACTTTTACGGTGAAATTGCCCAAGGTTTATGTGGCCGAAGAGAAGATAGAAAATGAAAAAATGAATGAAGAAATGTAAAAGCAGAGGCGTTGACGACTCTGCTTTTGGCGATTCTATTGACTTTGCGCTAAGTGGTATATACGTTAGCGATGTCTTTTGCTACGATGGGGAGTTTGGGATCAAACATGGGTATGGGTTGGAATTTGAAACGACTGATGCGGTGAAGGTGATCGATTCGCACTTTAATGGCTTCGTCTTCGATGATCCCTTCTCGGATATAGCGGTTAAGGACGGCGTAAGAAAAACCGAGGATGTCCTCATCGGTTTTGCCGGTGAGGCCATCGGAAGGGGCTTTGACTAGAAGGTGCTCTGGAAGCTCCAATGCTCTACCGATTTCCACCACTTCATCGGAGGTGAGCATGCCCACGGGAGAGAATGCGCCGGCGGTATCGCCGTAGATGGTGGCGTAGCCCACCCAATCTTCTGAGAGATTGCTCGTGTTAATGACTAAGCTATTTGGCAGGGATTGAGAGATGGCGTAAAGTAAGGTCATGCGTACCCGCGGGGCGAGGTTGAGCCGAGTTTGGTTGGAGATGTCGTCGACGATGTCAGCACGATCGAGTAGTGATAGAAACGCGTGAGTTACTGTTTTGATGCTTTGGGTTGTGTAAGGTATGCCAAGGTGGTTTACGAGATCGTAAGCGTAGTCGATATCGGCTTGTTCACCGTCGGGCATGAGCACGCCGTAGACGTTTTCTGGACCCAAAGCTTTTGCACACAAGGCGCTGACCACAGAGCTATCCTTTCCGCCCGATACGCCAATTACGGCTTTAGTGGCGCCGATGATAGAACAACGCTCTGCAATCCAGTCGGTGAGTTGTTCAAGGAGTGTTTCTAAATGGGGTTGATGTGTAGTCATCGGAATCTTCCTTTCTGTGATTCATATTCATAGGATACCTATACCCTATTGGGGAGAGAAATTTGAGTGGGCATACATTTTACATTTATTCCGAGGGGATTGGGGTATATATTCATTGATATCCAAGAGGATAAAAATGCCATAAGGAGGCACCTATGATCGATATTCAACAAATAGATGAAGTCATCGAACGCACTGGAGAATCCTATGAAGTGGTTCGCGAGGCGTTGTTTGCAGCAGAGGGCAATGTGGACGAAGCGGTGAAAGCCATCCAAGAAAAGCAAGCTTACGAAGCCCAAGCTCAAGCAAAAGCGGAAGAGGAAGCCAAGGAAGGACCAAAGAAAACATCTTTTCAAGCGCAATCGGGAGCGGTGGCATCGGATATCATCGAAACCATTCGCGAGATTTGGGAGAAGGGTAATGCCAGTAGCTTGGTCATCGAGAAAGATGGCGAAACCGTGCTGAAACTGTCTTTAACCGTTGGAACGATCGGATTGGTCATCGCCCCTGTGGCAGCGTTGATCGGCCTAGGTGCGGCGTTGATCACCGAGTATACGATTAAAGTCATTTTAGACGATGGAGAAGTTATCGACGTCAATGAATTGGCTCTAACACGTAAATCGAGTCGAGAGAAAAAAGCACCCTCAGAGGATTCTGACATTATTGACGAAGAAGAGTAAGGCTATCACTTCTCCAACTCCGCCAGTCGGGGTTGGAGATTTTTAGCCAGAGGATCAAAGGACGCCTGGAGGACAACATGGACTACCAACCGTTTATTGACGAGAGAAATACCTCAAACCCCTTTCCGAATTTCGTTGGCATTCGCGTCGAGGAGATGGATCAAGGGTATGCCAAAGTGCGTTTGAAAATCGAGCCTCACCATTACAATCCCGTAGGGGCAGTCCACGGTGGTTGTATCTACACTGTTGCGGATTTGGTGGGAGGCTGTGCCAACATGAGCTACGGCACAAATGGCGCCACCATATCCAGTGATTTTCATTACTTAAACCCAGCTAGGGATACAAAAGAACTCATTGGCGTGGCGAAGGTGATTAAGTATGGTAAGCGCATACGTGTTTTCGATGTGGAGGTACTGGACGAAGAACAAAAAATGATCGCCAAAGGCACCTTTAGTTACTACGATCTCGGAGTGGCACCTTTGGCGAGGGAATAGCTAGGTTTAGACCGAAGCGGCCTAGAGCAATGCGATGAAAGCCTTCATAAAGGCGGGAAGATCTTTTGGCGTTCGAGAGGTCACTAAGTGTCCCGAGACGACCACTTCTTCGTCGACCCACAGTCCACCTGCGTGGATCAGGTCGTCTTTTATTGATGGATAGCTGGTGACTTTCACATTGGCGATGTCGCAACAAGAAGCGATCATCCACCCAGCGTGACATATGGCGCCGATAGGTTTTTTCTCAAGGTCTAGAGCTTTGACAAGGTCGATGGTGGCAGGATGGCGCCTCATGTAATCCGGGGAGAAACCACCGGGGATGATGAGCCCATCCAGGGTGCTAGGGTCGACTTCTGAGGAGGCAACATCGCTAGTATAGGGAAAGTGATATTTGGATAAATAGGATTTTTGGCCTTCTGTGCCGATGACGACCACATCGTATTTTTCGCGGAGACGGTGGTAGGGGTAGAGAAATTCTTCTTCGTTAAAGTCTTTTTCTAATAAGATACCTATTTTTTTCATGGGTGTTATCCTTTCTATGAGGTTAATTCCTACTAAATTCATACCCTTTAACGGCGCAGTTTAACCGCAGGCCGTTTTTTTAATAGACGGGTAGCGGCTATATGAAATGGAGTGATACAATGAAATCCAAGGGATTAATGAAAGGATTGGCGCTAGCGCTGATCCTATTGATGGTGTTAGTGGGTCAGACGCTGAGTTTTGCTGCGTCAAAAGTGGATCGAATTTACGGGGCAAACCGATTCGAGACTGCCGTCGCCGTCAGCGCAGCTACGTTTGAAAAGGCGGGGGCGGTGGTGGTTGCCAATGGGGAAGACTTCGCCGATGCGCTCACAGGAGCAGGTCTTGCCGTTCAAATTGGTGCACCTGTACTGCTGACGGAAAAAACAGCGGTTGTCAAAGGTTTGGAAGCGGAGATCGATCGTCTGGGGGCTTCCAAAGTGTATCTGATCGGCGGGACGAGCGCCCTATCCGAAAAGGTGGAAAAGGATCTTGCTGCGCGTTATGACATCAAAAGACTGTGGGGCGCCGATCGGTACGACACCTCAGTTTCCATCGCTAAAGAGATCGTCGCCATGGGTGGAGGAAGTGATATCTTTATTGCAAACGGTCTGAACTTTGCTGACGCTCTATCGGCAGGTGGCGCATTGGCAAAGACTAAGGGGGCCTTGTTGTTATCCGATGGCAAGACTCTCATCGATGGGGCAAAAGAGCGGGTTGAGGCCGCGGAGTCCGTTGTCGTACTGGGCGGCGAAGCGGCGGTTTCTAAAGGTGTAGCAGATGCCGTTGGAGCGACTAGGCTCTGGGGTGACAATCGCTATGAGACGGCTATCGCCATTGCAAAAACCTACTATCCCGATCCTAAATCAGGGGTGGTCGTAGACGGTACCAACTTTCCTGACGGATTTGCTGCTGTGGGCTACAGTATTCGCCACGGCGCACCGATTTTGTTAGTTGAAAAAGACGCCATCGATCGATCAGTAGCGGCATATGCTACGGGGTTATCCCATTTGACGCTGATCGGCGGCGAAAATGCCCTATCTGAAAGGGTGAGCAACCACTTTGCATCGGGATCGGGCGAGGCGCTAAAACCCACACCGCCTCCACCGCCACTTGTGGTGAGAAAGCCGACCAATCACATCGCCTCCGCCGATGGCTACGCTTACAACACCAACGAGGTAAAACAAGCGATGCGAGAGGGTACGACTTTAAATGGGAAAAAGGTGGCGTTTCTCACCTTTGACGATGGTCCAAACAACACCATCACCCCTCGGATCTTAGATACGTTGAAGGCTTATGGGATTCACGGGACGTTTTTCATGCCTGCGCAAAACATTACAAAGAGCACCTCAGATACCTTTCTACGAGAGTACAACGAAGGTCACGGAATTGCGATGCATTCTTTTACCCACAATTATAGCGCTCTCTACCCTGGGCGCTACGGCAACGCTTCGACCATCCTCTCAGAGATGAAGTTGAGTCGCCAGAGGATGGGGGCGTACTTGGGCGATGGGTTTCACACCAATGTGTGGCGTTATCCAGGTGGGCACATGTCTTGGAACGGATTGGCTAAAGCCGATAGCGCTTTGGCTGATGAAGGGGTGATGTGGGTGGATTGGAATGTGATGACCGGGGATGCTGAGCCTGCCAGTCGACGTCCGAGCTCTGTGTCGGGACAGGTGCGCTTTCTCAACTCAACTCTGGCAAACGCGGGATCTCCTGATGTGGCGGTGGTGTTGATGCACGATGCGACCACAAAGCAGCTGACGGCAAACGCATTACCACAAATCATCGAAACTTTAAAAGCCATGGGCTATGAATTTGGAATATTGGAGTAATACATGACATCACTTTACGATAGGTTGTTGAAACTTAAAGCACAGGGAAACCTCCCCATGCACATGCCTGGTCACAAGCGAAACACCATCTTGCTAAAGGAGCCGTTTCCTTTTGATCTGGACATCACTGAAATCAAAGGGTTTGATAACTTGCACAACCCTTCGGGAATATTGTTAGAAGGGCAAGAGCGGGCAGCAAGGCTCTATGGAGCAAAGGAGTCTTTCTATGTGATCAATGGGTCAAGCGCAGGGGTGCTCGCCAGTCTGTGGGCGGCTACTCAGCACGGCGATGAGATTTTGATGGGGCGTCACAGTCACAAATCCGTATACAACGGGGTGGAGCTCATGGGTCTCAAGCCCCATTATCTCCTGCCGACAAAAAATCTAGAGTGGGATATAGCTGAAAGCATCACACCTGATAGTGTGGCAAAAGCCCTTGATGCGCATCCGGAGGTTTCTTGTGTGTTAATCACTTCTCCCACCTACGAAGGGGTTGTCTCCCCTGTCGAAGAGATCGCAGCAGTGGTTCACGCAAAGGGGATCCCCTTGATCGTTGATGCGGCTCATGGGGCGCATTTTGGTTTTTCCGAAGGATTTCCAAACAATCCCGTCACCTGCGGTGCGGACTTGGTCATCAACAGCTTGCACAAAACGCTACCTGCATTAACCCAAACGGGACTGGTCCACGTCTCAGGTGATCTCGTCGATCCCAAACGGTTGGAACGAGGTCTTTCGATATTTCAAACGACGAGTCCTTCTTATTTGCTCATGGCATCGATCGACAGTTGTTTGCGATGGCTAGAAAACGAAGGACCAGCGGCTTTTAAAGCTTACGAGAAAGCGTTAGAGATTTTTTCACAGAAAGTGGAGGGCCTTCTTCGGTTGCGCATTTTGGATTACGGTGACCATCGCAACAAAAAAATGGAAGGCATCTGGGCGCTGGATCGAGGAAAGTTATTGATTTCTACAAAGGGTACTTCGCTTTCAGGGTCAGATCTCGATGCACGGCTCATTGAACAGTACGCTATTGAGTTGGAAATGCCCGGCGTCACTTATGCCGTCGGGTTGACTAGTGTTGCAGACACTGAGGCATCCCTTGGCGCGTTGGCCGATGCCCTCATCGACGTGGATCGTCATCTCGAGGAAATGATCGACAAGGGAGGCGATGAAGTCGATTATAGCCTGCCCGACCAGCTCGTATCGCCTTCAGAAGCTGTGCGCGAAAGGGGTGAACCGATGGTCTTAGGTGAAGCCGCGGGACACATGGCTCTTGAGGCGATGTGGGCCTATCCCCCAGGCATTCCCATTATCCTTCCAGGTGAGCAGATCGATGAAGGATTTATCGCTTATGTCAGCGCGCTGGAAGAGACGGGAATCGGCTTTACGACAACCACTGGCGACTATGAGGGAAAACTCAAGGTTAAGTGAGCTTGTTGGTGATACATTGACAAAGCGAATGAAAAATGATATTTTCTATGTACTACAATACATAAGGAGGCAATCATGAAACGCATTAAAACCATCGAAACACGCGATTTGAAAGAAAGCTTAGTAAAGGGCGGCTGTGGCGAATGTCAAACATCCTGCCAATCCGCTTGCAAAACCTCCTGTGGCGTTGCCAATCAGGATTGTGAACAAGAAGGCTAAGTAAATGAACAAATGACTGCCGTCCTTTTAGGGCGGCGTTATTTTTTAGGAGAAAAATATGATACATCAATATCGTCAAAACGGCTATCACATCGTACTAGACGTCTATAGTGGAGCGATCCACTCGGTGGACGCCTTGGCGTACGACGTGATACAAATGGCAGAAGATCACACCGACGAAGCGATCGTCGAAACTCTTTTAAAACGTTACGCTGGGGACCCTACTGTGGATGAAGGGGAGATTCGCGAGTGTTTGGAAGATGTGGCAGAGTTAAAAGCCCGTGGCAAACTTTTTTCCGAGGATCTTTACGCAGACAAGGCGACGGTTTTAAAAGACAACAGCACAGTGGTAAAAGCCCTTTGTTTACACGTGGCTCACACGTGCAATCTGGATTGTGATTACTGTTTTGCCAGCCAGGGCAAATACAATGGCGACCGAGCGATCATGGGCCTGGATGTGGGCAAACGCGCTTTGGATTTTCTCATCGAAAACTCCGGTACCCGCCGCAATCTCGATGTGGATTTTTTTGGAGGGGAGCCTTTGATGAACTGGGATGTGGTCAAGGACATCGTCCGGTACGGCAGAGAACTGGAAGAGCAATACGACAAAAAGTTTCGTTTTACTCTAACCACAAATGGCGTTCTTCTCGATGAGGAAGTGACTGAGTTTGCCAATGCTCAAATGCACAATGTGGTGTTGAGTTTGGACGGGCGAAAAGAAGTCCACGACAGTTTGCGCAAAACGATTAACGGCAAAGGGAGTTATGATACCATCGTTCCAAAGTTCCAGAAGTTTGTCGAAGCCCGTGGGGACAAAGAGTACTACATGCGCGGCACATTCACCCATGCCAATGCGGACTTTACCAACGATGTTTTTCACATGGCAGATCTTGGTTTTAAAGAGCTCTCGATGGAGCCAGTGGTCTGTGCACCAGATGACCCTTATGCTCTCACAGACGAAGATCTTCCCATTCTTTACAAAGAATACGAAAAACTCGCCGAGGATATGCTACGACGCAAGCGAGAAGGCGAACCCATCACCTTCTACCATTATTTGCTCAACCTTGAAGGAGGGCCTTGTATTTACAAGCGGATCTCCGGATGTGGCGTGGGCACCGAGTACATGGCGGTTACGCCTTGGGGTGATTTGTATCCCTGCCACCAATTTGTCGGCGATGAAGGGTATGCCCTCGGCGATATTTGGAACGGAGTCAAGACGCCAGCCCTTCAAGATGACTTTAAGAAGGTGAATGTTTACGCCCGGGAAGCGTGTCAAAAATGCTGGGCAAAACTCTACTGTAGCGGAGGGTGTGCGGCAAACGCCTACCACGCCACAGGGGATATTACTGGCATCTACGAGTATGGTTGCAAACTCTTTAGAAAGCGGGTAGAGTGCGCTATTATGATGAAAGTGGTGGAAAGCGAGGAAGGGTTATGATCAAAGCCGATCTCCACACCCATACTCGATTTTCCGACGGTTCCGATCGAATTGTCGCACTGCTCGACCGAGCGGTGGCCTCTGGTGTCTCGGTTTTAAGCATCACTGACCACGACACGCCAGAAACCTACGCCCATGCGATAGATCTTGCTAAAAAACGGGAGATCACTCTCATTCCTGGCATCGAGTTTTCGGCTTACGATCCAGAAGTGGGAAAGAAAGTCCATATCCTAGGTTATGGCTACGGTGCGGATCATCCTCATATCACAGCATTAGGTGATGAAATGTTGAGTCGGCGAAATGCTCAGTCCGAGAGATTTCTACAAATTTTGTTGGATCACGGCTATGATTTGGATCTTTCAGCCTTGGGGCGATCGGAAAACAGCCATAAAACCTTGTACAAAAACCACTTGATGAGCTTGCTTTCCGACGAACCCTACACGGGGAGCGGTTATCAAGAGACCTATCGCACTTTGTTTAAAAACAGCGGTATCCTCAGCGAAGATACGGAGTACCTGCACTATGCCGATGCGATCGAAGCCGTTCAAAAGGACGGCGCCATCCCTTTTTTAGCTCATCCTGGACAACAAGGGCACTTTGATCGATTACAAACCTATGTGGATGCGGGCCTCGAAGGCATTGAAACCTACCACCAATCCCATGGCGCAGAAGATGTGGCAAAAGCCTTGGCAGGTGCCAAAAAATACAACTTGCTCGTCTCGGGAGGCTCCGATTACCATGGCTCTAATGGCCGAGCGGTGGAATTGGGAGACTACTCAACCCCAGAGGAGACGGTGAAGGCGATTTTAGAAAGGATGAAAAGAAACGGCGTGATATAGGACATGAGAAGTCGATCGCTTTTTGAAAACACGACTTCCTTGGAAAAACTCGTTCGCTAACGTCCTTGACTAAAGCGTATATGTGAAACAAACCTCGATGCGATTCGAGGTTTGTTTTTTTAGATCATCACGAAGCGTAAAGGAAGTAGAGAACACCACGCTAACAAACTTTTTGAAATAGTAACAGCAGCCCTGAAAAATGGGTATCTATAGTACGGAACTGTAATAGGATCAAAGCGATGAAAGGATAGAACAAACCTATGTTAGAAAACCGTGTAAACCGCATCCTCGATATACTCAACCACACAAATTCCATGTTATTCGAAGATTTGACCGATGTTGAGATCTCCGCTATTGCGGACTCTCCTCTGGTGAGTTTAGGGCGTTGGAAAAAGGGAGAAGTGTTATTTTCCCAAGGAGATACGCCTCAAGCGCTCTTCGTTTTGGGGAAAGGGACGGTGACGGTGGAAAAAATCGACGTCAATGGCAAACGGACGATCGTTAACGTATTTTCGTCTTCAGGAACGATTTTTGGGGAAGTGTATTTGTATTTGGAAAATCACCCTTATGACTACAGTTGTGTCGCTCAGTCTCAGGTAGAGGTCTTGGCAATTTCGAAATCCTTTTTTACGTCCTTGTACAGCAACACCTCCTCCCAAAGTCGAAAGATCCTTCACAATATGTTGCGCATTTTATCGGAAAAGGCGTTTTTTCTCAACCAAAAGCTGTTGATTCTCAGCAGTCGCTCATTGAGACAAAAGATTGCTTACTATCTCCTACTCCAAAAAGAAGAAGGTGACGCTGTTCAGCTCGGATTAAATCGCGAGTCCTTGGCAGATTACCTGGGTACGACTCGCCCTTCCTTGTCTCGTGAGATGATGCGGATGGAAGAAGAGGGTTATATTCAAGTGGAAAAAGATGTGATCACTTTGCTAAACCCTTTGGGTTTGGAAGAAATGTTGTAATTTTTGAAATCGGTAACATAGGTTACGGAAATCCTTCCGGACATCCTATAGAATAAAGTCAAGATCAAACAATACCAAGGAGGGCACTATGAATCAAGTGAAAGAGCAAATGTTTTGTTATCAATGTCAAGAAGCCATGGGCAATACCGGTTGTACCAAGGTGGGAATGTGCGGAAAGAAACCGGAAGTGGCACAAGCTCAAGATATCCTTGTATGGGCGACAAAAGGACTATCGGATGTGACGACTCGCCTTCGTGAAGAGGGGTCTGCCGTTGCTAAAGAGATTAATCATATTGTAACAACCAATCTATTTACCACGATTACCAATGCAAACTTTGATGAAGATGCGATTGAAGCGAAAATTCGCGAGACGGTTGCAGCGACAAAGGAACTTAAAGGACAATTAAAAAACACGGAAAGTTTATCGGAAGCAGCAGGTTATGGTGGTGAATTTTCAGCAGAAATCGCTGAGAAAGCTGGGGTTCTTTACACTGAAAACGAAGATGTACGCTCTTTGCGCGAGTTGGTCATTTACGGATTAAAAGGATTGGCAGCCTATGTGAAACACGCCAACGTGCTAGGTCATGAAAATGAAGCGATTGATGCTTTCATTCAACGCGCACTCCAACAAACGATGAACGATGCCCTCAGCGCAGACGAATTGGTGGCATTGGTCCTTGAAACAGGGAAGTTCGGTGTAGACGGTATGGCGCTTCTCGATGGGGCTAACACGGAAACCTACGGCAACCCTGAATTAACCCAAGTCAACATCGGCACCAGAAATAATCCTGGGATTTTGATTTCTGGCCACGATTTAAAAGATATGGAAATGCTCTTGGAACAAACCCAAGGCACAGGCGTCGACGTCTACACTCACTCGGAAATGTTGCCAGCAAATTACTATCCAAAGTTTAAAAAATACGATAACTTCGTTGGAAACTACGGGAATGCTTGGTGGAAACAAAAAGAAGAATTTGCCTCTTTTAACGGACCGATTTTGATGACGACTAACTGTATCGTACCGCCAGCGGCAAGCTACGCTGATAAGCTCTACACGACAGGTGCAGCAGGTTATCCTGGAAGCGTCCACATCCCTGGCGAAATCGGCGAACACAAAGACTTTAGCCAAATCATTGAACACGCTAAAAAGTGTGCAGCTCCAACGCAAATCGAAGAAGGCGAAATTGTCGGTGGTTTTGCCCACGAACAAGTCTTTGCCCTTGCAGAGCCAGTGGTCAATGCGATTAAGAGCGGTGCGATTCGCAAATTTGTCGTCATGGCAGGTTGTGATGGTCGTCAAAAAGGCAGAAACTACTACACGGAATTCGCAGAAGCCCTTCCACAAGACGCGGTTATCTTGACGGCAGGCTGTGCAAAATACCGTTACAACAAGTTGAACTTAGGCGATATCGGTGGCATTCCAAGAGTGTTGGATGCAGGACAATGTAACGACTCCTACTCCTTAGCCCTTATCGCATTGAAATTACAAGAAATCTTTGAACTCGACGACATCAATGACCTTCCATTAGAGTTCAACATCGCATGGTATGAGCAAAAAGCGGTTATCGTCTTACTAGCGCTATTGGCACTAGGGGTCAAAAACATTCACCTTGGACCTACCCTACCAGCGTTCTTATCGCCAAATGTAGCCAACGTTTTGGTTGAAACCTTTGGTATCGCAGGCATCCAAACCGTTGAAGAAGATATCGAACTGTTCTTCCCAACAGAAGAGCCGGCAGCTCAAGATGGCCCAGTAAAACCCTACATGCTCATCGGTGACATTTCGAGACAATACCCACAAGCGGCAGAAGTGTTGATGTCCATCGGCATGCACTGTCTAGGTTGCCCGTCTTCACAAATGGAATCTTTGGAAGAGGCTTGCATGGTTCACTCCGTTGACGTCAACGACGTGACTGCACGCATCAACGCGAAGATTGAAAAATAAAACAACTAGCATATAAATGGACAGGGCGGTCTCGACGAGAGCCGCCCTTTTCAAAGGAGAGTTATGAGTGCATTTTTAGGACCGATTCACTATTGGTTATACAACAAAGTCAAGATACAACAAAATATGGTAGAAACGGTATTAAACCGTGCGGAACAAGAAGGCTGGGATGAGGATCTTCGATCTCGATTGGAGGCTACCTACGGAACCCTGCCTACAGAAGATTTAGCGGATATTATCGACGTTTCAAATATACACGGGTGGTTACAAGGGCAAATCGACTTGGTTGAAAAGCGGTTGGCATTTGTCGTGCAATCCCTTTTAAAAGATGATGAAATCAGGTATACTGTATTATTAGAAGACATGAACGCCTTAGGCCTTAAACAAGGGCAGGATTGGACTTATTCGACGCCAGAAGAAGCCTATGAAGCCATTACCAATACATTATTGGACGGGATGCCCTGTGATCGCGTCAATCAGTTGGTCGATAGCTCGGAAGGCGTCTGCTGGGTGCGCACCGTCGATCTTCACCAAACTTATTGGGGAGAAGATGTGGGACGATTCCACGGGTTGCGGGATGCTTGGACATCGGGTTATTTAAAGGGATCGAACATGATTGTGGAAGAAACCTCGCCGGACACCTTTACCATAAGGAGGAAATAACATGTATAGCATTGATATATTGATGGAAGAGCATCAAAACATTTTAAAATTTACAGAAGTGTTGCGTCGTATATGTGGAAGTATTATCGAAGGTGGCGAAGTGCCTGATAAAGATCTTCGCGATGGGATTTTATTCATTCGCAACTACTCCGATGCGCATCACCACGGAAAAGAGGAAGAGATTCTGTTTGCGGATATGACTCGCGAACTCGGAAGAATTGGCGAAAACCTCATTCGCCATGGTATGATGGTCGAACACGACCTCGCGAGACTCCACGTCACAGAGTTGGAGCAAGCCTTGGATCGTTATGCCAAAGCGCCAACAAAAGAGGATAAAGTTGAGATCATCGGTCATGCGATGAGTTATGCCAACCTCTTAAAGCGCCACGCTGAAAAAGAAGACGCGGTAGTTTACACATACGCCGCAAAGCATTTGTCCTTTGAGACAATGAACCGCGCTGACGAGCGCACCAAGCTGTTTGAGGAAGCTGCAACAGCCAATAATACGCGAGAGCCTTACTTGGAGATTCTCAACAGATTGGATAGCACGTACTAAGGAGAAACCATGTTTTTATTTGGTAACAAATCGGTGAAAATGGAACAAGCGGTCGATGATTGCCTGCACACACCGGGGGCTTTGCTCATCGACGTTCGCTCTAGAAGTGAATACCGGCAAGGTCATTTACCAAACAGTATCAATATCCCCATGGAAGTACTCGGGGACATCGCTAAACAAGTGCCATCCCAAGACACCCCGCTCTACCTCTATTGCCACAGCGGCATGAGAAGCGGACAGTGTGTCCGCGCATTAAAAGCTATGGGCTACACCAACGTTCAAAACGTCGGTGGGATTGCGGATTGGAAAGGGCAAAAGATCAGATAAGGGAAAACCGCCTTAACTCAGTGAGTTAAGGCGGTTTTTTACTCATCTCAGAAGCGAAGACGGTACCTCCAATGTGGAAAGAGCTGTTTATAGTATTATAAAATGATTGAAACGAACAATTGAAATGTTTCAACTTAAACAAGATAAACGAGTTAAATAGGGGTTTTTATTAAATAAATCATATTGACAAATAAAAAAGAGGATGGTACAATGCGATTAATGTTAGAAACGAACTATTTCTACAAGGATGGACGGGAGGCGGATCGATGAAAGCGAAGGATAGGCATCAATTCATACTTGACCTATTGAAAGAAAAGACCGTTGTCGACATCAACGCTCTAAAAAGTGCACTGAATGTTTCGGAAATGACCG
Source organism: uncultured Peptoniphilaceae bacterium (assembly GCA_964533865.1). Classification (GTDB taxonomy): domain Bacteria; phylum Bacillota; class Clostridia; order Tissierellales; family Peptoniphilaceae; genus CAZHRC01. The sequence goes on along the minus strand of CAZHRC010000003.1, from coordinate 104,957 downwards.
TTCGCAGAGATTTGGCAAAGTTAGAGTCCGAGGGGTATTTGCTGAGAACTCACGGAGGGGCTCGAGAATATCCGACCAATCTTTTTGAGTTGCCTTTGGATCGACGTATGGTATCCATGGATTCAGAAAAGAAAGCGATTGGCGCATATGCTGCGACATTCGTTGAAAACGGAGATGTGGTGATGATGGATGCGAGCACTACGGTGTACTATATGGTCAAACACTTAATGGATAAAAAAATCACCGTCATCACGGATAATTTGAGTGTGGCCATTGGGTTTGCAGAAAGTAAGACCGTTGAAGTATTGGTGTTAGGCGGTACGTTGAGAAAAACATCTCTTTATCTCTATGGTTACGATACTTTAGATATGATCAAACGATACAATGCGGATAAGTTGTTTATGTCCTCGTCGTTTATCGAAGTTGAAAACGGTATCACCGATGTCAATCGAGATGCAGGAGTGAGTAAACAAGCTCTGATGGCGTGTGCCGGTGCGAAATATTTGCTGATGGATACGTCTAAGTTTGGAGGAAAAGGTTACTACAATGTTTGCCCTTTGGATAAATTTGATCATTTGATCACCTACCGCGATAAGTACTCGGGGTCACAAGGGAAAGTGGCTGAAGTCATTGAGGCTTGTCAAAAAAGAGGTGTACGCGTCTCTTATTCAAACATCGCACTCGAAAACAAGAAAAAACGTTAGTTATGGGGAGGAAAAACATGGAAGAAGTAAAGGAAATTATCCGTATATTGGAACTACAGCCCTTGGCGCGGGAAGGGGGGCTGTTTAAGTCCACCTATCGCTCGCCAGGAAAAGTCGGCGACAAAGATATGGGGTCGGCCATTTTATTTATGCTAACTGGAGAGGGTTTTTCCCATCTTCATCGCTTAGCGACTGATGAAGTGTATCATTTTTACAAAGGGGATCCTGTAGAGCTCTTGGAACTTTTCCCCGATGGAACCTTTCGTATCACCGTATTGGGCAATGACATCGTCGCTGGACAAAAAGTTCAGCACGTGGTGCCCGCAGGCGCATGGCAGGGGTCTAAACTGTGTCAAGAGGGCGGGTATGCCCTACTTGGGACGACCATGAGTCCAGGGTTTGACGAAGCGGATTATGAGCACGCTGATGATGTGGGTGAGCTGATTGCAGAATATCCGGATTGCAAGTCGCAAATCGAAGCGTTGACTGGGCAACTAAAATACGCGTAACATGGATATCCATGTGCGAATAAAATCTAGGAGGGGTAATATGAAACGAATTGGAGTAGTAGCGATGTTAGTGCTAGCATTGAGTCTGTTGGCGGGTTGTGGTGGAAATAAAGCCTCAGAGCCGATGGAGACGACGACGGGGACGGCTAGCGAAAAGAAGATTGCTTTTGTCACGGGAACTGGAGGTCTTGGCGACAAATCTTTTAACGATTTGGGTTATCAAGGGGTTTTGAAGCTCAAAGAGGAGGGCATTCAAGTGGATGTCGCCGAACCTAAGGCGATATCCGAGATGGAAGGTTTGATTCGGAATTTTGCGGACACGGAAGAGTATGCGCTCATCGTGACCATGGGTGGTGATTCTGTGGACTCGGTGAAAGCGGTCAGCGAAGATTATTCGAATCAACCCTTTTTGATTATGGACGGGTTTGCGGGTTCGGATAACATCAAATCCGTGTTGTTGAGCCAAGTGGATACGTCGTTTTAGTTGGCGCCTATGCAGCTTTGATGGAGCAAGGGGGTCATTTGCCAAAATCTCCAAAGGCAAATAAGATCGGTATTGTCGGTGGCATGGACATCCCGATCATTAGGAGCGTAGTAGCAGGCTACACCGCCGGGGCAAAATTCATCGATCCTAAAATTGAGGTGTTAACTGCTTTTGTAGGTGCGTGGAATGATCCAGGCAAAGGGACAGAGCTTGCACAAAGTCTGTATGAACAAGGCGCAGGCGTTATTTTCCATGCGGCGGGCGGTTCAGGGATGGGCGTCCTAGAAGCAGCTAAGAAATTGGATCGCTATGCGATCGGTTACGATGGCAACCAAAACAGTATCGCTCCTGACAATATCCCGGCCTCGGGTGCTAGGGGAACGGCGGACATGGTTTATACCACAGCAAAAGAAGCATTGGAAGGAAAGTATAAAGGTGGAGATTTTGCAGTGGCGATGAAGGACAACCCTGCAACTTCCCAGCTGTTGATGGAAGAAACCAATGTGAAGACACCACAAGACGTGCTCGATAAGCTCGAGAAAATCAAGACGTTTCTCATCGAGGCGAAAGTCGCTATCCCTAGCGATCCCGCTGAGGTAGACGCATACATCCAACAGGTTGGAACATTTCAATAAATCATGACGATAGAGTTCTCCATTGGTGGTTGCGTATGTAGGATCATTCAATGGAGATCTTTTGTGAAAGAGAGGTTCACTGTGGAGAAAATTGTTGAAATGAACGGCATCATAAAAGCTTTTGGAACCAATGTGGCTTTGGATGAAGTAGATTTCTATTGCAATAAAGGCGAAGTCCTTTGTTTGCTTGGAGAAAATGGAGCAGGTAAGACCACGTTGATGAAAGTGCTTTACGGCATGTACAAACCCGATGGCGGTAGTATTCGGTATCATGGCGAAACCGTTGCTATCTCAAGTCCGCGAGATGCCATTAGCAGAGGCATCCAAATGGTTCATCAACACTTTATGTTGGTCGATACCATGTCAGTTCTCGACAATGTGATGATTGGGAAAGAACCGGGAAAGTCAATTTATTATGACCGCAAAGAAGCATTCGAAATTGTAGAGAGGCTTTCGAGAGAATACGGCCTAAAGGTACCAGCCCACAAATTGGTAAAGGACATTTCCATCGGTGAACGACAGCGTGTGGAGATCGTCAAAGCGTTGTATCAAGGGGCGGAGATTGTCATTTTAGATGAGCCGACTGCAGTGTTGACGCCTCAAGAGGTCAATGATCTCTTCAAAATCATCGACAATCTTCGAAAAGATGGGAAGACGATTATTATCATCACCCATAAGTTGAAAGAAACGATGGCGATTTCGGATCGAGTCTACGTGCTGCGGCAAGGCAAAATGATTGGTGAAAGGGCGGTTGCCGATACCACCATCGCTGAGCTAAGTGAACTGATGGTGGGTCAAAGAATCGTAAAGTCTGAAAAGAAAACGTTTGAAGATGGGGATGCCATAGTAAAGATGACCGATGTCACCCTCGCCGACGAGTCTGGTGCCAAGGTGCTCAAAGGCGTTGACCTAGAGATTCGTCAACACGAAATCCTTGGGATTGCAGGGGTTGAAGGCAATGGTCAGACAGAGATTATCGATGTGCTATTCGGTTTAGCTAAAGACTGGCGCGGAAATATTGAGTATCGTGGAAAGTCGATAAAAAATGTTACTACCGCTCACCTCATCGCTGACGGTATGTCTTGTATTCACGCGGATCGCCAATCCTTTAGTATCGCGCCTCAACTTTCCGTTCCGTACAATTACTTGATGGGTTGGCAAGACAAAGAGGTCTACGTTTCGAAGAGGGTCGTCGATTGGCAAAAAGTGGAACGGGATGCCCAATTGGTGCTGGAACAGTTTGATGTGCGCCCGAGGGATATTGACCGGAACTTAGTCGAGTTTTCTGGCGGCAATCAACAAAAATTCGTCGTGGGTAGAGAGGTTTCTAGAGATCCCGGGTTTATGATAGCAGCTCATCCGACTCGAGGGGTGGATATTATGGCGACGGCCTTTATTCACGGCGAGCTAAATCGGATGAAAGAGAAGGGTGCCGGCGTCCTTTTGATCTCATCGGATCTGGATGAGTTAATGGAATTAAGCGATAGAATAGCCGTTCTTTATGATGGAAAAATCGTAGAAGTGAGACGGTCAGAGGAGTTTACGATTATGGAGATTGGACGATTGATGGGGGGAGGTAAGGACGATGGAAAACATACGGCGACTGCTTAAAAAAGCGAATGTCACACCTATTTATTCCCTAGTGCTTGCTCTAGTCATAGGTGGCATCATCATACTAGCCAGTGGCAATTCTCCCTTTGAAATCTATGGGATGTTGTTAGAAGGGGCTTTCGGATCGCGCAAAGGGATACTTCAAACCCTCCTTCAATCGACACCGTTGTTATTTTGCGGTTTGGCGGTGAGCTTTGGTCTAAAAGGCGGTATTTTAAACCTAGGAGTTGAAGGGCAACTCTATATTGGCGCTTTGTGTAGTACGCTTGTCGCGATTTTCTTAAATGGGATTCCAGCGCCATTACACATCTCCTTGTGCATTATCGCCGGAATGGTTGGGGGGCATGATATGGTCAGCTTTTCCAATTTTGCTAAAGATTAAAAAAGGAGCCCATGAAGTGGTGACAGCGCTTATGCTCAATTACGTGGCGATTTACCTCTTGGATTTTCTATTGAACTATCCCTTAAAAGACCCGAATTCTTCAGTGGCTCAATCGGTGGTCATTCGTGAAACGGCTCAACTCGTGCGAATTTTTGATAAGAGCAAGGTGACCATTGCCATAATTATCGGTGTAGCCTTGGCTTTGTTACTCAATGTGATCCTTAAGAAGACGGTGTTTGGCTATAAAGTTACCATGGTAGGATCCAACCCTTTGGCGGCAGCTGCTAGCGGTATCGACGTTAACAAAACGATGGTAGCGACGATGTTGATATCGGGATTATGCGCAGGTCTTGCAGGATCGATGGAGGTTTTAGGCACTTACTATCGATTGATTCAAGGGTTTTCATCGGGTTATGGTTTTGAGGGAATCGCTGTAGCCGTTTTGGGTGCCTCGCCAATCAGTGTGATTTTTAGCTCTTTGATTTTTGGAAGTCTGAGAGCGGGTGGGTTGATGTTGAACTTTGGGACGAACCTTTCGGTAAAATTTATCACTGTGTTACAAGGGATCATCATAGTTGTAATTTCTGCGCCTTTACTCGTTCCGAATTTGAAAACCGAACTTGAAAAACGACTAAACATGGGGAGGAAAGGATAATGGATACAGCGTTATCAGTACTTAGCGCCACACTTCGATTGACGACACCCATTGCCTTTGCAACCTTGGGGTCGGTTATGATGGAATTGGCAGGAATCAACGCATTGGCAACGGAAGGAATTATGCTGGCAGGTGCCTTTGGTGCGGTCATTGGCAGTTGGTTGACAGGAAGTCCTTGGGTGGGTATTATTTTCGCTATGGCATTTTCCGTCATCGTGGCGATGATCCGAAGCTATTTGTGTATTCGCCACGAAGCAAACCACACGGTTAGCGGGGTTGGCGTCAACATTCTCATCGGTGGCTTAACGGCGATGTTGCTAAAAATCATATGGAATATGGATGGGAAAAGCGATATTGTAAACAATTTAAAGGATTGGACCTTGATAGGGATAGTGGATTTACCCGTTATCGGAGAGGTGTTCGGTCGACTCAACCCACTCGTCGTACTGGTCGTACCAACTCTCGTTGGCGTATGGTTTTTGTTGAGCAAAACTAGCGTTGGTTTGCGAATAAAGGCTGCTGGTGAGCATCCCGATGTGTTGTCAAGTTTAGGGTTGAGCGTAGCGAAGTATCGTTATTTAGCGACGGCGATGGGAGCCGCTTTAATCGGTCTAGGCGGTGCTTATCTGTCAATTGGTCAATTAAATTTCTTTTCCCAAGATATGACGAGTGGAAGAGGATTTATGGCGTTAGCCGCCTGTGTGTTTGGACGGTGGAGTCCTTTGGGCGCTTTTGGCGGGGCGCTGTTGTTTGGATTTGCAGATGCGATGCAAATGCGATTGCAAACGGTGGTGCAATACACTCAATTCATTCAAATGATCCCCTATTTATTGACATTGGTGGTCTTGAGCGGATTGGTGAAAAAATCGGTGAAGCCTCCTGCTGCCTCAGGTAAACCTTATCGAGAACAGCAGTAAAGGATGAGCAAAGGAGTGAATCAATGAGAGTGGCAATAGTTGGAACTGGGGGCATTGCCGAAACCCATGCAAAAGAAGTGCGAAGTTTAGGACATGAGATCGTCTTAGCGGTGGATACGGACAAATCAAAGGGTGAGCTTTTTGCAAAGAGACACAGCATCGAGAGGGTGTCAACGGATTTTGAGTCGTGTTTGGAGTCCGATGTGCAGGTGGTTCACTTGTGTACTCCGCCCACCTTGCACTATGAGATGGCAAAAGCCATAATGGAGGCAGGAAAACACGTGATTTGCGAGAAACCGTTGAGTCTCGACGCAGATGAAGCAAAGGTGTTGATGGATCTTGGTGAGAGTATGGATCTGGTTCACGGCATTAACTTTAACGTGCGATTTCACGAAGCTTGTCAACGCATTAAAAATCTAGTGGCTTCTGAGGACTTCGGAGAAGTCCGGTTAATTCATGGCAGCTACCTTCAAGAATTTCACGTGTTGCCCACGGCCTATTCCTGGCGATACAATCGTCGCCTTGGAGGTGATATGCGAGCGACAACGGAGATTGGGTCTCATTGGATCGATTTGGCAAGATACCTTACCGGATTGGAAATCGTCGAGGTCAGCGCGAATTTTGGCAAGTTTAACCCCAGCCGCTATCTTAAAGAAAATATGATGTACGCCGAAGAAGAGGAAGGGTCCGAAGGGATCACTGTGGAATCCGAGGATGCGGCACTCATATCGATGCGGTTATCCAATGGCGCAATAGGTAATGTGGTATTGTCTGAAGTCTCCCACGGGAGATCCAACCGGGTAGCCATTGAGATCACCGGTTCAAAGCAAAGCGTCTGGTGGAATAATGAAAATCCCTATCTCGTCAGTAAGGCAAAAAGGCATGAAGGGATCAATCAGGTGGTCAATGCCTTTGGAGGGGGCTTTCCCACAACCTTTAAAGACTTTTTTGCAGCGGTTTATAAAACGATTGAATGTGGAAGACCAGATCATTTCCCAAGTTATCCTACGTTTAGGGATGGGTATATCAATGCCTTGGTTTGTCGTTCCATTTATGAAAGTGCTCAAGACGACTCTCGTTGGGTAAAGGTGTTGTACTGATGCGTAAAGAGTGACAGGAGGTAATACTGTCTACAGGGTTGTATTTAAGGAGGAGACTATGATAAACAAGATTTTGAAATCAGCGGATTATATTAGAGAGAAGATCGCCATCGCGCCTAAGTACGGTTTAGTTTTGGGTTCGGGTTTAGGGGATTTTGCAGACAATATCGACAATCCTGTCGTGATTCCTTATGGTGACATCCCCAACTTTCCAATATCCACTGCACCTGGTCACAAAAGTCAGCTCGTCATTGGTGAGTTGGAAGGAAAGCCGGTGGTGTGTATGCAAGGGAGATTTCATTACTATGAAGGCTATACGATGCAGGAAGTCACTTACCCGATTCGTGTGATGAAGGAGCTTGGCGTTGAGAAGGTGATATTGACCAATGCTTGCGGTGGACTCAACCCTGAGTTTACCCCTGGGGATTTGATGGTCATTGAGGATCACATTAATTCGATGGGTGACAATCCGTTGATCGGACCGAATATGGAAGAGTACGGGCCTCGGTTTCTCGATATGAGCCAGCCTTATGACCAAGAACTCATCAAACTTGCCCATGAAGCAGCTAAGGAGCGAGGGATTGATTTAAAACAAGGGGTATATATCAGCTATAGCGGTCCCAGTTTTGAGACGGCGGCAGAAATCCGTAAGTTTCGATCGGATGGCGGTAGTGCTGTAGGGATGTCCACGGTTCCAGAAGTTATCGTCGCTAGACATTGTGGCATGTCGGTTCTTGCGATTTCCTGTATTACCAATTTAGGGACGGGAATTTTGGATCAACCGTTATCCGGTGAAGAAGTTATCGAAGTGGCTGCAAAAGCCAGTGAAAAATTCAAAGGGCTACTAGAGACGATTTTTAAACACATTTAAGAATGAGGAGGCTAGGATGGTAGATACGCTACAGTACAGAGAGGGAAAGCTCTACATTATCGATCAAACTAAGCTGCCCACAGAGCTCGATGTTATCGCAATCGATACTGTCGAAGACTGTTGGGACGCGATAAAAAAACTAAAAGTTAGAGGAGCGCCGGCAATCGGTATGGCTGCTGCCTATGGGGTTTACATTGGGATAGCAGATGTCAGCGGCGAAGATTTTGAAGGATTCTATGAACAATTGATCCAAGTTTCCGATTATTTGGCGGGTTCGCGTCCTACAGCAGTCAACCTTTTTTGGGCGATTGAACGGATGAAAAATGTGGCGTTGGACAATAAGGCGTTACCGGTGAGCCAGATAAAGGCGTTATTGGAAGCGGAAGCGATTGCCATCCAAAAAGAGGACGAGGAGACTTGTCGGCGGATTGGAGAAAACGGGTTGACCGTTCTCAAAGACGGAATGACGGTACTGACTCATTGCAACGCTGGACGATTAGCGACTTCAAAGTACGGTACCGCATTGGCGCCTATTTACTTGGCTCAGGAAAAAGGCATGGGGATTAAAGTGTATGCAGACGAAACCAGACCCCTGTTACAAGGTGCTCGATTGACCGCTTACGAACTGATGGAAGCAGGAATCGATGTAACTTTGATCACTGATAACATGGCGGCGATGGTAATGCAAATGGGAAAAATTGACGCGGTTATCGTCGGATGCGATCGGGTTGCGGCTAATGGCGACACGGCAAATAAAATTGGCACCTATGGCGTCGCTCAGTTGGCAAAAGCCCATAACATTCCCTTCTATATTGCAGGCCCGCTGTCGACGATCGATCTAGACACGGAAACAGGCGAAGGGATTCCCATAGAAGAACGTGGAAGCGAGGAGATCATCTGCGGATTTGGAAATCAAACGGCCCCAACGGGTGTAAAAGTTTTCAACCCCGCCTTCGATGTGACGCCTCATCATTTAATCACAGGGATTATCACGGAAAAGGGTATCGCTAAACCGCCCTACACAGAGAGTCTAAAGGCGTTATTTGAATAAGTTTTTTATGGAAAAACCTAGGTAGACTGAGCGTAAGCGCTGTCGACTTAGGTTTTCTTATGGCGAGTCGACAGCTTTACTCGGTAGGATAAAGGGTATCAATGAATACGGATAAGAATTGAGGTGAAAACATGATACAAGACATATCGCCAAGTGTATATCATAACGATTATTACGATCGCAAACCCAGTAGGGACGCTGTGGTTTTAGTCGTCTCCCAAGAGAGGATACTACTTCGGCAAGAGGATGGACAGGTGGTGTATCCGACTTTGGAACAGCTACAAAACAAAGAGATAAAAGAGGCGGATTTGCGGTATGTGTTTGCCATCGATCACACGCCTTATTTTTTGTGGCTCGGCGAGGATTTCATTCCAAACGAGCCTTGGACTTTTCAAGCGTTGTCTTTTTTGCGCAATGTGGAGCCAATGGAGGCTGTTTTTGTCGGATCCCTCGGTTTTCAGTTGGCACGGTGGTACCGAGACAACGTCTACTGTGGCAGGTGTGCGACGCCCTTTGATCATCACGTGAGCGAACGGGCTTTGGTATGTCCTCGCTGCGGAAACACCGTTCATCCGAACCTATCGCCCTGTGTCATCGTTGGCATCGTAAACGGGGACAAACTTTTGCTGACTCGATACAAGGATCGCCCTTATAAGCTCTACGCGCTGGTGGCAGGGTATGCCGAGGTGGGGGAAGGGTTGGAGGAGTGTGTGAGGCGTGAAGTCTATGAAGAGGTGGGATTAAAGGTAAAAAATCTGAGATATTACAAAACACAGCCTTGGCCTTTCACCTCGACATTGCTCGTCGGTTATTTTTGTGAAGTTGACGGCGACCCTACGATTCGATTAGATGAACAGGAGTTAAGTGAGGGGGTGTGGTTAAGGGCAGAAGAAATCCCAGAAAACCCTTTAAAAATAAGTTTAACCAATGAAATGATCGACCGGTTTCGCGAAGGAAACTGGAAGTAGCATTAAAAACAGCTCGTGCCAATGCGTAGTAGGTTGGCACGAGCTGTTTTTAAGTTGAGTTAGTTGTGTTTGATGATGAGTACGGAGCATTTGGCATGGGCGATGACTTTACTGGATACGGAGCCGAGGAGAGTTTTCGAAAAGGCTCCTAAACCGCGGTTGCCCATGACGATCATATCGGCTGAGATGGCTTTGGCATAATCGAGAATTTCGTTGGCAGGATCTCCCACCCGGGAGATGGTAGAGGATTTGTAGCCTTTGGATTTGAGAAAGCGTTTGGCGTCTTCGAGGACTTGAGTCGCATGTGCTTTACCAGCAGTGAGGACTTCTTCGACGTAACGGACATTTGGTGCAAAGATACCGGCGGCTTGTGCGTCTTTGACTACGGTGATCAGGTGAATCTCACGATCGTCGAAATAGCCGTAGTCGATACCGTTTTGCAAGGCCTTCATCGAGGTTTTGGAGCCGTCGATGGGTACGAGTATTTTGATCATAACAGCCTCCTTCCATATTCTATTGTTCTATAGATACCCAAATAGGGGGGTGATTATTGAGAAAAGGAAAGAATAAACCCGACACTGCCAAAGGCTGATGCCGGGTGAGGGAGTTAAGATTCTAAAGAGTCGGAGAGTTCTGTCACATCGGTGATCCATTTTTTAGCGACGAATCGTGGCATGAGAAATACCATTTTAAATACTTCTTCTAAGGAGACGATGATAAAAATCCACTCTACGGGCCACTTCAGAAGGTGTACCCCAACAAAGGCAAAGGGTACGGCAAAAACCCACATGGTGAGCATTTCCACGATAAATGGAACCTTGGAATCGCCCCCTCCTCGAAGCACTCCGCCGATGAGTACGCCGTTAATAAACCGAAAGGTGATAAAAACACCTCGGATGACCAAAAGATTGCGAGCGGTTTGGTGGAGGGCAGGATCGAGGTTGGAATAAATGCCCAACAAAAGATCAGGTAGGAAGGCTAAGACTGCCGATGACAGGATGCCAACTGCCAATGTGATTTGCAGAAACCATTTGGAGTATCGGAAGGTGGTTTTTATGTCGCCGGTGCCAATGGTGTGGCCGATGACGATGGCGGTGGAAGCTGCCAAGCTATTGACGATGATGAAAAACACGTTTTGGATGGTATTTGAAAGTTGCACCGCTGCAGAGGCTTGTTTGCCGATGGCGGCGTAAAATACGCTAAAGAGCAATTGAGCTAAAGCCCATAAGGTTTCCATCAATACGATGGGTAAAGCGATCGCCCAAAATTGTGTGACCAAAGGTTTTGGGACTTTGCGAATAGTTGCCACAATTTTTCCGCTGAGGTTGGGGGTGGTTTTGACCGTCCAGGTCAACAAGACCACTTCGAGGACTCTGGCGATTAAGGTCCCGACAGCTGCTCCTGCTACACCCATTTTGGGGAACCCAAAGTTCCCGTTGATGAGTAAGTAGTTGAAGAGGATATTGGTGAACACCGAAATCACGGAAACGCGCAAAGGCGCTTTGGGCTCGCCTGTGCTTCGAAGGAGGCCGTTGTAACAGATGGATACCCCTGTGATATTTAAAGTCCATGCGACGATGCGCAAATAGGGGATGCCCGCTTGAACCACTTCAGCTTCAGGAGACAACAATCCCATGATCTCTTCGGGAAATAACACCGAGAGCGAGGTGAAAAGGAATCCTATGGCGGTAATCGCCACTAAAACCACTGAAAGGACGGCGCGAATGGATTTGAAGTCGCGCTTACCGTAGAATTGAGCGTAAAAAGTACTTCCCGCGCTGGCGAAGCCGAAACAGGTGACCATGTAGAAAAAGACAAATTGATTGACCAGCCCCACGGCAGCGATGCTAGCTTCGCCAAGTCCAGAGATCATGACCACATCCGCCATGTTGAGGGCGGTGGAAATCAGATTTTGAAAGGCGACGGGTATGGCGATAGTAAGGGTTGTGTTGACAAAGTGTGACTGTTTAAACGTTGTGAGCATGGAACCTCCGGGCGCAGTGAATGACTGTGTTTATTGCATGATAAAACCCTCCTGTGTGATGAGGGCTAGTCTGTTATTTGGACAGTAAAGTTTCGACGACGTGGCGAGCAGTGCGAGCGAGATGGTCTTCGTCGACGGTGACGAGTTTTCCGCCTTCGACGACGATCTTGCCGTTGACAATGGTATAATCGACGCCGTTTTTAACGCCGACGGTACCCAACAGAGACTTGGGGTCGTAGGTGGCACCGACCAGTTCGAGTCGATTGGCGTCGATTAAAAAGAGGTCGGCAGATTGGCCGATGGCAAGGGAGCCGATGTCATCTCTGCCAAGTAGGGAAGCGGATCCTGTGGTGGCGATTTTGAGCATATCGTAGCCGGAGGGGGCGTTGTCGCTCGAGTGTAGTCGGTGGAGGAGATAACTTACACGAAGCTCCTCAAGCAGGTTGGAGCCGTCGTTGCTCGCTGAGCCATCGACGGCGAGGCCAACGGGAATTCCCATCCTCAACATATCGGGGACTCGCGCCACGCCTGAGGACAATTTCATATTGGAGATCGGGCAGTGAGCGACGCCGGTTTTCGTTTTTGCCAACACGCGCAACTCATCGTCGTTAAAATGGATGCCGTGGGCATACCACACATCGTCGCCGATCCAACCAAGACTTTCCATATATTCCAAGGGACGCATCCCAAAGGTTTTTATAGTGAAGCGTTCCTCGTCTAAGGTTTCGGCGAGGTGGGTATGTAGGCGCACGCCAAGTTGCCGGGCGAGGAGCGCCGACTCTTTCATCAGTTCCCCTGTGACGCTAAAAGGTGAGCAGGGTGCTAAAGCGATTTGAACCATGGCGTGGCGGTTGGGATCGTGGTGTGTTTTGATCAATCGTTCTGAATCGGCTAGAATCTGATCCACGGTTTGTACCACCGTATCCGGCGGCAGACCGCCGTCTTTTCGACTCAAGTCCATACTGCCTCGCGAGGCGTGGATTCGGATGCCAAGTTCTTTTGCAGCGGCGAGTTGCACGTCGATGAGCTCTCCAGTGGTGTCATGGGGAAAGACGTAGTGGTGATCAAAACATGTGGTACAGCCGTTTTTTAGCAATTCACCCATACCGACGAGGGAACTATAGCGCACCACATCTTCCTCTAGGCCTTTCCAAATGTCGTACAAGGTGGTGAGCCAATCGAAAAGCTCCATGTTTTGGACTTGAGGCAGATTCCTTGTAAACACTTGGTAGAGGTGGTGATGGGTGTTGATCAACCCAGGATAACACAACATCGAAGAGCAGTCGATCACCCGATCGGCGATGCGGTCGGTCTTTCCGATGGAGGTGATGACGCCGCCTTCGATGAAGAGATCCACATTTTCGTATACCTGGTCTTCGACATCGCAGCTGACCAGTGTCTTTATGTTTTTAAGTAATAGTGTCATGGCAACTCCTTGGGGAAATTTTTTCAGATCATCTGAATACTAACACACTTTTAACATAAATTCATCTAAATTTGGAATAAAAAAAGACCGGCTAGGCCGGTTTCGGTTGGACACTAAGCTTCTTTTTTCCAAAGGCCGTGTAGATTACAGAATTCGTAGACGGTAACCGGGCCGTCTTCAACACAGAAAGTCGCTTTTGGCGCTTCTTCTGGGTGAAGTTGTGCAATTTGGACTTTGGCGCCTTGAACAGCTGCGATAAATTGAATATAGTGTTCTTCGGTCATGGGGTGCTCTACGGAACCAACCACGACTTCGATGGTGTTGCCATCGCGAGTGACAGCTGGTACATGTTTTTCAACAGCAGCGTCAGTGGTGTCTGCTTGAAGTTCAACCATCGGTTCTCCACAACAGACGAGTTCTCCACCGCCTACAGCGGCTTTAAAAACCACATTTCCACAGTGTTTACAGTAAAAGAATTTTGCTTCAGACATAAGATGCCTCCTTATTTAATTAAGATCTGATTCTTTTACTATATACCCAATAATCACCGGTAAACAACATTCGTCTTCAATCACTTGACCGGATTTGTTCGGTGGAGTATGATGGAAAAAATAGAGCGCCTGTGGAAAGGTGAGGCAAAACGTTTGCCTTTAGATCAAATGATTGGTGGATCGCTAGTCATAAAAGAGGAGGGAAGGATGAATAGATTTCGCAAGATTGCACTTAAACTGCTCTCCGGGTTTGATGTGAACGTTAAAGAGGATTATAAGCTCATACGCGCACTACAAAAAGCGGTGGCGCCAAAGGTGGAAAACGACTATCACATCTGGGATCGAAAAATCATTTCAAAAGACAGCCTCCACGAGATACCCGTGCGGATTTTTCGTCCGACAGGGGAGTTGCGAGAGGGGATTTTGTTGTTCTTTCACGGTGGTGGCTGGGTCATTGGCGACATCGACTACTATACAAAAGCTTGCATGACCATGGCGGAAAAGACGGGACAGATCGTGTTGTCTGTGGACTACCGACTGGCGCCAGAGCATCCCTACCCTAAAGGGTTAGAGGACTGCTATTGGGTGACGCGCACCATTTATGAACACTTGTCGTGGGTTCAGGTGGAAGACTCTAGTGGGATCACTTTGGTAGGGGATTCCGCCGGTGGCAATTTGGCAGCGGCAGTAGCGTTGATTCTTCGAGACGAAGGAAGAGAGGTGCCTTGTAAGCAAATTTTGTTTTATCCTGCCACTTATTGGGACCATTCCGAGGATTCGCCTTATGAATCGATTCGCACCAATGGGACGGATTATTTGTTGACCTCTCAGTTGATTCGAGATTATATGAAACTTTACGAACCGGATCCGGAAAAGCGCAAATCCCCGTATATTGCGCCGCTGATGGCTCAAGATTTGACCGGTCAACCGGAGACGTTGATCATAACCGCAGAGTACGATCCATTGCGCGATGAAGGCGAAGCTTATGGGGTGGCTTTAGGTGAAGGGGGAAATAGAGTGGTAATCCATCGAGTGAAAGATGCGGTTCACGGCTTTTTGACCCATCCTTTAGAAGCGGAATACGCCGATGAAGCCTATGAGGTGGTGAAGTCGTTTTTATACCATGAGGAGGATCGAGATGAAACGCGTTAATTGGGTGCGCCTAGATACGGCGTCAAAAATCTTTTTGGCCACGTTAACGGATAAGGATCCAAAGGTCTTTCGCGTTTCGGCAGCTCTTGTGGATCCCGTGGATCCCCAATGCCTTCAAGAGGCATTGGACGAGGCCTATGACCATTTCTTACTGTACCACAGCGTGTTGCGCAGAGGGTTCTTTTGGTACTACATGGAAGAAACCGATCTGCGGCCAGTGGTGGAGCTTGATACGAAGCCGCCGTGTGCGCCGATTTACCATTTCGATTCAAAGAACCTGCTTTTTCGCGTGGTGTATAATGGATGTTGGGTGCATTTAGAGGTATTTCACGCCCTTTCTGACGGGACGGGTGCCTTGTGGTTTTTGGAGAATCTGCTCTATCGTTATGTTCTCCTTCGCTATGAGAGCGAGATGTCTGGTAGGGAATCCACTTTTCGCGAGCAAGGTTCCATCAATCAAAGCTTGGACGATAGTTTTGCCCGATATTTTAAACCAAAGGGTCATTGGCGCTTGACCGATAAAGCTCAAACGGCGGTCAAAACCGTGGTTGGTGCTAGTAGGGCTGTGGGAAAGGCGGCAACGCGCTTGGGAAATGGCGCGAAAAAACGAAAGATCTACCAAGTCAAAGGGATTCGCACCCCGGATAGCCGACAGCGCTTCGTGGAGGCGGTTATGCCGGCTTCTCGAGTGATTGCGTTGGCAAAGGCGAATCAAACCACGTTGACCGTCTATTTAATCGCCTTATTTATCGAAGCGGTATATCGCGATATGCCAGAAAATCGAAAGGATCGTACGATCGCCTTATCGGTGCCGGTGAACTTGCGCCAGTATTTCGATTCCCAATCGGCCAGAAATTTTTTTGCGACGATCACCGTGTCCTATACCTATGGCGAAAATGGAGAAGATGGCGATTCGATCGGAACGATTTGCCAATCCTTAAGTGCGCAATTTAAAGAAAAAATCAACCGAGAAACCCTGGAAAAGAAACAGCAACAGTTGGTGTCTTACGAGCTCCACCCCCTTTTGAGGCTATTTTTCCGGCCGGTTAAAGATCTCGTTCTTCGAGTGGTCAATTTTTTTAACAACAAAACCCTGACTCTCGCTATTTCAAATCTCGGGCGCGTTCACTACCGAGAAGAAATGTCGGATTATATCGATTATCTGACGGTGGTCACCTCGGCGGTGCGGCCTCAGTTTTGCAGTATTAGCTATGGGGACGAATTATCCATCGGCTTTTCATCGCCATTTATCGAGACGGAAATACAAAAGAACATGGTGCGCCTACTAACTCAAGAAGGCATACCGGTTACGGTCGCTGCCAATAAGGTCAATATCGATGTGGGTGACTGGCGAGACCGGGAGGAGGTCGATCATGAGGTATTGTAGAAACTGCTCTGTCGATGTGCGGGGCGATCGGGACACTTGCCCGCTCTGCCACAACAGCATTCAGGTCACAGGCGTTGATTCGAGTCCCACGCCCTACCCCAACATCCCCCTACAACTGAAACGTCACCTAGCGATTCGAATTTTGATATTTCTCTCAATTATCACGATAGCCCTGTCTTTTTTCATCTACTGGATATGGCCAAGTGCTGTGAATTGGCCGTTATTGGTGTTATTTGGGATAGGTTCCACTTGGTTGATCGTCGGTGCTATCATTCGAAAGAGGCATAATATTGCAAAGACGATCGTCTATCAAATCGCCATCTTATCACTCATCAGCGTTTTTTGGGATTATCGGATTGGGTGGAGTGGATGGTCTGTAACCTATGCGATCCCGATGATTTGCATCAGTGCTCTACTGTCGATGTTTATCGCAGTTCGAGTCATGGCCCTCAATTTGTTGGATTACATTCTCTATTTGATGGTGGCCTCCCTTCTGGGGTTGGTTCCTTTGGTGTTTTTGTTGATGAAGTGGGTGGATCGGCCAATACCATCGGTTGTTTCCATCAGCTTGAGTTTCGTGATGTTGGTTGCGGTCATCGTCTTTCGCGGAAATGCTATCGTCGCGGAATTGAAGAAGAAGTTTACAGTATAATGGCTTAGACTTATTCCCTTTAACGTGATAATATACTTTTATATCGCATTGGAGGAGGCGCTCATGGAAAAGATTTTGACGTTCAATAAGTGGCTCAACGGTATAGTATGGGGACCGCCAGTATTGGTGCTCTTCATTGGTAGTGGCTTATTTCTAGTTATCTCCACAAAGTTTATGATTTACCGACGTTTTGGATTCATCATGAAAAATACCTTGTTCAAGGTTTTTGAAAAAACGGAACGACGGGACAGTGGGGTGACGCCGTTTCAAGCGGTGGCCACCGCCCTCGCAGCGACAGTGGGTACGGGAAATATTGTCGGGGTGACCACGGCAATCGTTCTCGGCGGTCCAGGGGCCATGTTTTGGATGTGGTTAGCGGCGCTGTTTGGGATGACGACGAAGTTTTCGGAAGTGACTTTAGCCGTTGCCTATCGCGAGAAGAACGATCGTGGGGAATTTGTCGGCGGACCCATGTACTATATTAAAAATGGGTTGGGGAAACTGTGGATGGCTAGGCTTTTCGCATTCTTTGGAGCATTGGCGGCTTTTGGGATCGGAAATATGACTCAGGCCCATTCGATGGCGGATGCGGCTTACCTTTCATTTCAAATGCCTAAAGTTGCTACAGGGATGATCACCATGGTGTTGGCTGGTGTGGTCCTTCTCGGTGGGATCAATCGCATAAGCCATGTCGCTGAGCGACTAGTGCCGTTTATGGCGGTGTTTTATATCCTTGGTGCACTGGTGATACTCTTTATTGAACGAGCGGAAATCTCTGGAGCATTTGCCTTGATTTTCAAGAATGCCTTTACAGGAACGGCAGCGGTCGGAGGTTTTACAGGGGCTACGATGATGCAAGCCATGCGCTGGGGGGTGGCTCGTGGGGTGTTCACCAATGGCGCTGGTTTGGGATCAGCACCGATTGTACACGCGGCTGCCAACACGGATAGCCCGGTGCGACAAGGGTTGTGGGCTACCTTCGAAGTTTTTATCGATACCATGGTCATCTGCACCATGACCGCATTGGTGTTGTTGACCTCTGGCCTTTGGAAAGATGGGACCCTAGAAGGGGCTGCTCTAGCCACGGCGGCTTTTCAAACAGGGTTTGACGGCGGCCAATACATTGTCGCCATAGGCCTTTTGCTTTTTGCCTTCACCACGATTTTGGGGTGGTGTTATTACGGTGAAAAGTGTATTGAATTTTTATTGGGTTCTCGATCGATTACCCCCTATCGCATTTTGTTCATTGCGTTGATATTTGTCGGTGCAATCGGCGAATTGAGGGAGATTTGGGAGATCTCAGATACCTTAAATGGTCTCATGGCCATTCCAAATCTCATCGCTGTGTTGTTTCTTAACCCTGTTTTGGTGCGGTTGGTCAAAGATTTTTTTGCTGATCCCCATCGGGTGCGAAATCCCCGTGAAGTTCAGACTCTCGTCAGAAATGATCCTCACACCTGAAAAGAGTAGAGCATTGGAGCCATTCCCTTCG
This sequence comes from uncultured Peptoniphilaceae bacterium, assembly GCA_964533865.1. Lineage (GTDB taxonomy): Bacteria > Bacillota > Clostridia > Tissierellales > Peptoniphilaceae > CAZHRC01. The sequence goes on along the minus strand of CAZHRC010000003.1, from coordinate 86,486 downwards.
ATGGGAATGGCTTTATTTAGTTGTCGTTCCGGCAAGAGAATAGAGGCGCTAAAACAAAGAAGGGGAAAACGATAACGTCAAATGAAAACAGGATTTCTTTTTCGATATCTTAATCCATGGATAACGAAAATTTGAAGGTATCATTTTCAAAAGCGAGAGAAATAGGGATGTTTACAGAGATGTCAGCGAAAAAACGTTATCAAGCAGTTGGCAGAAACCATTTGCGCCTCTTTTCAATTCGGTATACAATGAAATAAACATAGGGCTCCATAAGGGAGCGAATAAAATAAGGAGGTTACATATGGAAAAGTTTTTCAAGTTAAATGAGAACAACACCACAGTCTCCACAGAGGTCATGGCAGGTTTCACTACCTTTTTTGCCATGAGCTACATCATCTTTGTCAATCCTGCCATGTTGTCGATGACGGGAATGCCGTGGGGTGGGGTCTTTCTTGCGACCATCATCTCAGCAGCCATTTCGACTTTGATCATGGCTTTGTTTGCCAACGTTCCTTACGCCCTAGCACCTGGAATGGGACTTAACGCATTTTTTACTTACACGGTTTGCTTTGCCTTGAACTATACGTGGCAACAAGCATTGTCAATGGTATTTCTCTGCGGGATATTGAACATCCTACTGACTGTCACGAAGCTTCGCCAACAGATTATGCAGGCGATACCAGAAAGTTTACAAGAAGCCATTAGTGGTGGTATCGGGATTTTCATCGCCTATATTGGATTTAAAAACGCTGGGCTCTTATCCTTCACCTTGGATCCAGGCACCTATACCCTACTCGACGGCGGAACCGTTCTTGGCAATGCACATGCTGTACCAGCCCTCGTCGAATTCACTCAAGCAGGAGAGATCCTCGCCTTAATCGGTATTTTACTCACCATCATCCTGCTGATTAAGAACGTGCGGGGAGCGATTATGATCGGTATCGTCGTCACGACGCTCATCGGTATCCCTATGGGGGTCGTCGATTTAGGTCAACTCTCTAATCCCACCAGCATCTCCAAAGCCTTTTCCGAGTTGCAGATCACTTTTGGTGCTGTCTTTGGACCCGAAGGGATCATCACCTTGTTTAATGATCTATCCAAGTTACCGCTGGTCTTGATGACCATATTTGCTTTTTCTCTGTCCGACGTATTCGACACCATTGGCACTTTTATCGGAACGGGCAAGCGCACGGGCATTTTTACTGAAGAAGAAACTCGAGCGGTTCAAGACGACCCGTCGGGCTTTAAAACGAAACTGGACAAAGCGCTGTTTGCAGACTCCATAGGAACGAGTATGGGCGCTATTTTAGGAACGTCTAACACCACCACGTTTGTCGAAAGTGCAGCGGGTATTTTGGCTGGCGGTCGTACAGGGCTTACCAGCGTGGTGACGGCGGCGTTGTTTATCCTCGCGATTTTCATCACGCCAATCGCCAGTCTGGTACCGGCTCAAGCGACGGCGCCGGCCCTTATCGTCGTTGGAATTATGATGCTTGCCTCTTTCAAATCCATCGATTGGACAGATCTAGAAGTGGCCATACCTTGCTTCTTTGCAGGCATCTTTATGGCGTTTTGCTACAGCATATCCTATGGGATTGCGACAGGGTTTATCGCCTATGTCATCGTCAAAATCGCACTGGGTAAGACCAAGGATATCCACCCGATACTAGCAGTGTCCACAGTGCTGTTTATCATCAACTTTATTATTATGGCAATACTGTAAAATTGAGCATGGCAAAACAAGGGCCGAGTCATCGGCCCTTTTGTCAACGAAAGGAGTCGTTATGAATCATCGCGAAAAACTTCAATATATGCTAGCGGCCTCTCGAGGCGATCGACTGGCCGAAATCGTCTATAAAAATGGAACGGTTTTAAACGTTTACACTTCGGAGTTGTTGTTGGCGGATATCGCTGTTGAAGATGGGGTCATCGTCGGCGTTGGACGATATGACGGAGTAAAAGAGGTTGATCTGACTGGAAAAACCGTAGTGCCTGGATTGATCGACGGCCATGTCCACATCGAATCGTCGATGACCACACCACGTCATTTTGCAGAGGTTTTGGTACGCCACGGAGTGACGACCATCGTCTGTGATCCACACGAGATCGCCAATGTCAAAGGAGTGACTGGGATCGAGTACATGATTGAAAGCTCCCAGGGTCTTCCGGTGGATATGCGGTTTATGCTGCCTAGCTGCGTGCCTTCTTCAGGATACGAAACCTCGGGCGCCGTATTAAAAGCCGAGGATTTAGCGCCCCTTTACGCCAAAGAGCGGGTTCTTGGACTCGGCGAGCTTATGGATTTTCCTGGGGCGATAAGCGGTAACGACGATGTGATGGATAAAGTTCTCGGTGCACAAGGGCGAGTGATCGATGGGCACGGGCCAGAGTTGGTGAATGCCGAGTTGAACGCCTATGCTTTTTTAGGAGTGGGTACGGAACACGAATGTACAACTCCTGAAGAGATGCAGGATCGGTTGCGCTTAGGCATGGTCATTCAAATACGCGAGGGGTCAGCGACCAAGAACCTCGACGCGCTCATCGGATCGGTCACGCCACAAAACAGCGGTCAGTGTATTTTCTGTACGGACGATCGGGATCCTAAGGATTTGATCGAGGAAGGGTCGATCGATAACAATATACGCAAAGCGATTGCTCTCGGGTGTGACCCAGTAGAGGCGGTGCGCCTGGCGACCATTAACCCTGCGAGGGTTTATGGCCTTCGCGATAAAGGCGCGATAGCGCCAGGCAAAGAGGCAACTTTTGTGGTCCTCGAGGATTTGGAGGCTTTTGTTATCGACAAAGTGGTGGTAAAGGGCGTTTTGGAAGTCGATGGAGGCAAAAACCTTCGAAGTTACGCTGGCGAGGAAGATTTGAGTAAAGTTGGTCGAGCGGTCGCCATACCGGATATAAAGGTGGAAGATTTGGCGATTCCCATTCTTTCCGAGCGGGCCAATGTCATTGGCCTTATGCCGCACAATGTGACGACAGAACACCTGGTGATGAAGGTGGGAGAAGTTGGCGAGGATTTTATCGCAGACGAAACCTTCTCAAAGGTGATCGTCGTTGAGCGCCATCACGCTACAGGGGCCTATGGCTTAGGGATTTTAAAAGGTTACGGCATCCGCGGAGGTGCCATTGCTCAAACCATTGCTCACGACAGTCACAATCTCATCTGTGTGGGTGACGACGATGAGGATATGATGATAGCGATTGAAGCCCTTGAGGCCATGGGTGGCGGTCAAGTCGTGGTAGCGAGAGGAGAGATCAAAGGCAAGTTGGAACTTCCAGTTGCGGGGTTGATGAGCAAGGAACCTGTGGAAGCGGTGGCAAAGGCTCAAGAGGTGCTGTTTGATACGGCTCGTCGCGAACTTCATATTCCGGACGAAGTAGAGCCCTTTATGACGTTAGGTTTTATGAGTTTACCGGTGATTCCAGCGATTAAGTTAACGGATTTAGGCTTGTTTGACGTGGTGAATCAAGTTCAAGTTCCGCTATTTCAAGTATAGAAGGGGTGAGAAGCATGATGTCCACTGGGGCGGTTATTGCGGCGGCGAGTCGAAAAATCGCGAGGCCGATACAACGCATCGGCGATATTTCTACCATTCAACGCACTGTTTTGACTTTTCGCAAGGCGGGGATCCATCCGATCGTGGTGGTGACAGGCTTCGAAGAACCAGAAATCAAATCAGAACTCATGTACGAAGGGGTCATCTTTTTAAAGAACTTGGACTATGAGGATCCGCCTCTTATCGAGTCCTATAAGATCGGAGTCGATTATTTGGCGGACAAGGTCGATCGGGTGTTCTTGACGCCGGTCAACGTCCCGATGTTCACCTTTGACACTTGTCTAGCGTTGATGGAAGGCGACATGGACTGCGATCTGATTCTCCCTTCGTACCAGGAGCGCTCAGGCCATCCGGTTCTGTTGAATAACACCCTATACGATCGCCTGATTGTTTACGATGGCCCTGACGGACTTAGAGGGTTGATGGTAGAAAATGGGGTGACCAAGAAGTGGGTAGAGGTGGACGATCCGGGCGTACGGGTTTCGATCCACCAACCCGAAGCGATGGAGGCTTTAATTCCATCCCACGACGACAGTTTGCTTCAGCCCTACTACCGTTTAGGGGTGCGAAAGGGCAAAGTGGTTTTCGATTCGAGAACCCGACTGTTGTTAAAGCTCATCGATGAATACAGTTCGGTGAGTGGTGCCTGCCAGCGCATGTCGTTATCTCTGAGTAAAGCTTGGAAAATGGTCAATGAACTGGAGCAAGAAGTGGGCTACACGGTGGTCGAAAGGCGACAAGGGGGATCGCGTGGGGGAAAAACCCATCTTTCTCGAGAAGGGCATCATTTCTTACAGTGTTATATGGATTATGAAAGTCGCGTAAAAGAGTATCTCCGCAGGGAGTTTGATTTGTTTATCGACGAGGTGAATCAATTCGTCGAATAGCCCGAGTGCTCTAGACAAAGTATTTGAGGCCAAGTATACAAGCTGTTACAATAGAGGCAGATGAGATATTAGAGGAAGGTAAGGAGGTTTTTCATGAACGTTGGAAAAAATGTCAAACGAGTCGACGCCTATGATAAGGTGACCGGCTTTGCAAAATACACCGATGATTTATGTGACCCTAAAGCGTTGGTCATAAAAATTGTTCATTCGACGATTGCTCACGGCATCGTTACTAGTGTGGATACGGCGGAAGCGGAGAAAATTGAAGGTGTGGTTCGCGTACTCACCTGTTTTGACGTCCCAGAGATCCCTTTTCCGACGGCAGGGCACCCATGGTCTACCGATCCGTCACATCAAGACACGGCGGACCGGTTGTTGCTAAATCGACACGTCCGCTATTATGGCGATGAAGTCGCCGTGGTGGTCGCGGAAGACGAAGTGGCAGCAAAGCGCGGCGTAGCTGCGGTGAAAGTCACTTATGATGAACTCCCCTTTGTGCTCGATGCACAACAGGCGTTAAACGAGGATGCCCCACAACTCCACGAAGAGTTTCCTGGTAATATCCTTAAACACACCACACTTAATGTTGGCGACTACGATGAAGCGATAAAAGAGCCAAATCTCACCGTAGTCGAAGGCTGGTATGATACACCCACCGTACAACACTCTCACATTGAAAACCACATTTGCTACGCTCATATGGAAAGCGGTCGACTGGTTGTGGTCTCCTCCACTCAAATCCCGCACATCGTCAGACGTGTCGTAGGGCAAGCCTTAGGGATTCCATGGGGAATGGTGCGTATCATCAAACCCTATATCGGCGGTGGATTTGGAAACAAGCAAGACGCCCTTTACGAACCTCTCTGTGCATGGGTGAGCCAAGAGCTAGGTGGAAGGTTGGTTAAAATCGACGTCACCCGCGAAGAGACTTTTGTCAACAACAGAGTGCGTCACGCGATTCGCTACCACATCGTCTCCCATGTGCGCCCCGATGGTAGCTTTGCCGCTCGTCACTTGACCGTCTACTCGGATCAAGGCGCCTACGCTTCTCATGGGCACTCGGTGACGGCAAAAGGCTTTAACTGCTTCACCCAAATGTATCCTTGTGCCAACATCAAAGGCGATGCTTACACGGTTTATACCAATAAACCAGTTGCTGGCGCCATGCGTGGCTATGGGATTCCTCAGGCGATGTTTGCCTATGAAAGCCATGCAGAAGACATCGCAAGAGCGATGAAGATTCCTTCTTACGAATACAGAGATCGCTTCTTGATGCCCCACGGCTTTGTAGATCTTTTCTCAAAAAACGAACAGTACGACAACAGTTTCCGACAATGTCTGGAGAAAGGAAAAATTGCCATCGACTACGATCGTAAATTGGAAGAGTACAAGAACCAGACTGGACCGATTAGGCGAGGGATTGGCGTGGCGGCCTTTTGGTATAACACAGGAGTATGGCCGATTTCATTGGAATCCTCTTCATGCCGAATGGTGCTCAACCAAGACGGTTCTGTACAGCTCCAGTTGGCAGAAACGGAGATTGGTCAAGGAGCTGACACGGCATTTAGCCAAATGTGTTCCGACGTTGTGGGGATTCCCATGGACAAGGTACACGTACTCTCCACCCAAGATACGGATGTGACCCCTTATGGCACAGGAGCCTACGCTTCAAGACAAACCTATATGGCAGGATTTGCCATTCGAAATACCGGGTTGAAACTCAAAGAGAAGATTTTGGACTACGCTTACGAACTCACGCGCATGGCGCCTTTTAATATGGACATCGTCGAAGGCAACATTGTGCGCACCACAGACGGACGTGTGCTCATGAGCCTTGGTGAGTTAGCGACAGAAGCGCTGTACTCGATGACCCACAGTATCCATTTAGCGGCTGAGGCGACCTACCAGATCAAAACCAACGCCTATTCCTTTGGTTGCACTTTTGCAGAAGTGGAAGTGGATGTGCCGTTGTGCAAAGTCAAACTTCTGCGCATGATCAACGTTCACGATTGTGGTAACTTGATCAATCCTGCATTAGCGGAAGCTCAAGTCCACGGCGGTATGAGCATGGCCATCGGTTATGGTCTGTCGGAAGAGATGTTATTTGACCCCAAAACGGGACGTACGTTAAACGATAACTTACTGGACTATAAATTATCCACCTTTATGGATCATCCGGATCTGGAAGCGCTCTTTGTCGAAAACTACGAACCGACCAGCGCATTTGGAACGAAAGCTCTTGGAGAGCCACCAACTTGTTCTGGCGCACCGGCGATTCGCAATGCGATTTTGAATGCGACTGGCGTAGCCTTTGACAAGACGCCGATGACGCCAAAAGATTTGTTCATCGGATTTGAAAAAGACGGCCTTTTTGATGGAGGTAACGACTATGTATGATATTTCCCAACTTTATGAAGCCACATCTGTCGAAAACGCCATAGAGCTGTTGACGGAACATCCAGAAGCGATGATTATCGCCGGTGGCAGCGACGTATTGATTAAAATGCGCGAAGGAAAACTCGCTGGAAAGGCGTTGGTTTCAATTTACGGACTCGATGAGCTTCGAGGTGTGACAATGGAAGAGGATGGTACCCTTAGAATCCGTCCGTTGACCAGTTTTACCAACATTTCGAAAGACCCCTTACTCTTGGAACACGTCAGTGCCCTTTCAGAAGCGGCGGGTACCGTTGGTGGACCACAAGTGCGCAACATCGGTACGATTGGCGGCAATGTTTGCAATGGGGTGACTTCAGCTGATACCGGAGCGACCTTGATGGCATGGGATGCGAAAGTGGAAGTCTGTGGACCTAATGGCAAGCGCATTGATTCAATTGCCGACTTTTATATCACAGCGGGCAAAGTGGATCTTGGGCCGGGAGAAATAGTGACGGCGCTGTTGATTGCGCCTGAAAACTATCGAGGTTATAAGGGCTACTACTTCAAGTACGCTATGCGTAACGCGATGGATATCGCCACGTCAACCTGTTCTGTCAATGTGAAACTCTCAGAGGATAAAAAGCACATCGAAGATTGTCGTATCGCCTACGGAGTGGCAGGACCTGTTCCTATGCGTTGTCCTGAAGCAGAGGCGGAAATCGCTGGAAAGCCCGTATCAAAGCAGACCATCGACGACTTTGCCAAAACCGCTGTCTCAGAAGTCAATCCTAGAACCAGTTGGCGCGCCTCGAAAGAATTTAGAACCCATATCCTTAAGGAAATCGCAAGGCGATCCCTGACGGAATCCATCCTAAGAGCTGGAGGTGAGATAGATGAGTAACCCACAATACAAATTGTTGACCTGTACGATTAATGGCAAAGTGTATTCGCGCATGATCGATGTGAGAGCGTCTCTCACCGATGTGTTGAGAAACGAGTTTCGTTTGACCTCGGTGAAGAAGGGGTGCGAAGTCGGTGAGTGTGGAGCTTGTACAGTGCTCATCGATGGTGAAAGCTACAACTCCTGTATCTACCTCGGGGTTTGGGCGGAAGGTAAAGACATTCGCACTCTGGAAGGGTTAATGGGTCCAGCGGGCGAGTTGTCAGACATTCAACAAGCATTTATCGATGAAACAGCAGTTCAGTGTGGTATTTGTACACCAGGGATCATTATGTCAGCAGAAGAACTTTTGGAAACTGGAGTCGAGTACACGAGAGAGGAGCTTCGCCACCTATTGGCAGGCCACCTTTGTCGCTGTACCGGATATGAAAATATTCTCAATGCTGTGGAACGCGCCATGAAAGGCCGTTTAGCAAAATAGAGTTCAACAGGGTGAAGCCTTCTTCACCCTGTATTTATAAAACGTTAAGGAGAGTTACATGATCTACAAAGGAAACTTTATCGACACGCCAAAACTTGGTGAACTAAGAGTAAGAGAAGGCGTGTACATAGAGGTTGATAACGATTGCATATCGGCAATTTACGATGCGCTACCAGAAGGGGCAACTCCAGACGAGGTGGTGGACTTAGGAGAGGGGTTGGTCATCCCAGGGCTTTGCGATATTCACCTTCACGCGCCACAATTTGCCAACATCGGTATAGGATACGACAAGGAATTATTGCCTTGGCTGGACACTTACACTTTCCCAGAAGAAGCGCGGTTTGCCGATGAGGCATACGCTGAAGAGATCTACAGACAATTTGTACATAGTCTCTGGAAACACGGAACTTTGCGCAGCGTAGTTTTTGGCACCATTCACCGGAAATCCACGGAGTTGTTGATGCGACTAATGACCGATGCTGGCCTTGGTGGCTTCGTCGGTAAAGTGAACATGGATAGAAACGGCAATGATGCCCTCATGGAAGACACGCAAACCTCTTTGGAGGAGACGGAAGCCTTTTTAAAAAACGCCGCGCCAGGTCCTGTGAAGCCGATTGTGACGCCTAGATTTGTACCTAGTTGCTCATCGGAGTTGATGAGTGGTTTGGGTAAGTTGGCAGCAAAATATAACGCACCCGTTCAGTCCCATCTGTCAGAAAATCCAGGAGAGATTGAGTGGGTGGCATCGCTCCATCCCGAGTCTCGTTTTTACGGTGAGGTTTACGATGTGAACGGATTATTTGGTCAACAGCCGACGATCATGGCCCATTGTGTGCACTCGACTGACGAAGAAGTGGATTTGATGGTGAAAAATGGCGTTATCTGCGCCCATTGCCCAACCTCTAACTCAAGCTTAGCCAGTGGTATCGCCCCGATTCGCACCTATTTAAACAAGGGGATGCGAGTGGGTCTGGGCTCGGATATTTCTGGAGGGCACACCATGAATATGTTTGAAGTGATGCGCCACACGATACAAATGTCAAAATTGAGATGGCAACAAGATCGAAATTTGGACCCGATCACCGTTCCAGAAACCCTCTACCTCGCCACAGCTGGAAGCGGTTCCCTATTTGGCAAAGTGGGACTGTTTGAACCGGGTTATGAATTTGATTGTCTCGTTATCGACGACAGCGCATTCGATGTGGGACTCAAGCGGTCTTTTGACGAGAGATTGCAACGCGTGATCTTTGATGGAGACGAAAATCGCATTGAAAAACGCATTCGAGCAGGGTTGGAACTCGTCGAACCCGCATAACCAATCACCGACGGAGAATCTTTTGGTTCACGTCGGTTTTTTTTTGTTGAGTACGGCTGAGAGGTGTACTGTTCGATGAGGAGGTCACAGTGTGGTTTAGGATCGTTGCATACGACTGGTCAAGACTTTACCTAGCCCTGTGTAAAACGGTAGATTATCGGGTAGAAACGATATATGAAACCACAAAGGAGAGCATGATGGATTATTATGGCACCTACGGACCGAGTTGTTCTACAATAGAAGTGATCGACCAACTGGCAAAGTCGGGAATGACAGGATTGAGGTACAATATTTCCCACGCGAGTTTAGCGTCGACGGCTGACTTTTGTCGCGAGCTAAACGCTTACTGTAAAGCAACGCATCGATCGCTGAAACAGGTCATCGACCTTTGTGGGCCAGAGGTTCGCATTGGCGTTATGCCAGAGTCTATGATGTTGGAGGAAGGCGACGTGCTTCTATTGGGCGAGAGCGTTCCGGTCCAAGGGGAAGTGCTAGAGGCGCTAGAGGTGGGGGATGTGGTTCTTCTCGACGATGGGAAGATCGAAGGGGTGACGGTTGAAAGCCATAAAACCTGTGCTGCCCTTAAGATAACCATCGGCGGGCTGCTTCACTCGAGGAAAAGCCTTAAGATTCGTGGGAAATTGGTGAATCTGCCTGTGGTCAATCCTTCTGATCGCGAGAGTTTGGTGCTGGCAAAGGCGTTGGGCATCACCGGAGTGATGCAGCCTTTTGTTCGTAGGGGTGAAGATTTGATTCGATTGCGATCCGAGTTGACCAGACTGGGATTAGGAGAGCTAAAAGTATTAGCAAAAGTCGAAAACCGGGATGGGGTGGAAGCTTTGGCGGATCTTCTTCCTCACTGTGACGAGGTGGTCATTGCACGCGGAGATCTAGGTAATGATGTGCCTTTGTGGGAGTTGCCCTCGATTCAAAAAAGGGTAGCGAGGGTTTGCCGAGATAATGGTGTGCCCTTTATGGTGGTGACTCAATTGTTGGACTCGATGATCACGCGACCTAAGCCGACAAGGGCTGAGCTGTCCGATGTTTATAATGGGGTGTTGGATGGCTGCGCATCGCTGATGTTGACAGGGGAAACGGCAAATGGCGCCTATCCTGTGGAGGCGATAACCTACTTAGTGAAAACCGCAGAAGTTGCCATTGTGGATAGAAAAGGAGGACGGTTGTGAAATTAGGGCATGTGACCATTCAAACGAGAGATCTGGAAAAATCCATTGGATTTTACGAGGAGGCCTGTGGGCTCGTGGTGCGCAGTCGCATGGGCGATGCTATCGCATTTATGGGTGATGAGGCGAGTCCGACGGCAGTGGAACTTATCGCGGCTGAGGATGGGCGGTGTTTTAGAGGCAGTGGTATCTCTCTGGGCTTTGAGGTGGATGATGTAGAAGTTGAGTGGGAGTTGAAGTCAGAAAAGGGCTATAAACCAGGGGCGATTCATCGGCCCAATCCACAGGTGGCGTTCTTTTTCATCAAAGATCCAGACGGTGTGCCAGTACAGTTCATTCAATATCTTTGCGAAGGAGAACAGGATGTCTAGAAGGGGTTTTTTACTCTTAGGTTTGCTCCTGTGCGGTGTTGGATTGTACGGATGCCAAAAACCGAAGGAACCGACTGCGCTGGAAACGACGGTAGCATCCGATAGCGAGACGGCGCGACGAGAAATCGAAATTGAAACCCCTACGGAAACCTCAGAAGCCGAGACGGCGGAAATGGATAGTCGAGAGGCGAAAGAAATCGACGTAGAAGCCATTGTAAATCGTTATGAGGGCATCGATCCCACTCAGTGGTCGGATCGCGCCACAGGGGTGGTTTTTCGCTTGGACACCGATGAGAAGGTAGCAGTGCTCACTTTCGATGCCTGTGGAGGATCCGAGGGAGCGAACGGATACGATGTGGCGATCATCGACTATTTGAGAGAAGCAGAAATCCCCGCGACCTTGTTTGTCAACGCTGATTGGATCGAGAACCATTCGGAAGCCTTCGAGGAGCTGAAGGCGGATCCACTGTTTACGATGGGAAACCACGGGACGTTTCACAAGCCCTTATCAGTTGTGGGTAAGGGGATTTACGGTATTGAAGGAACGAGAAACCCTCGTGAGGTCGTTGAAGAGGTCATGGGAAATCCTCGAGTGACTTCTACCTATTTTCGAAGCGGGACGGCGTATTATGACGAAGTCGCCCTTAATATTCTCGAAGATCTAGGGTACGTAGCCATAGGCTACGATATCTCTGCTGATGCTGGCGCTAGTTTTAACGTCGAGGAAATACGCCAGGCCTTTGGCGAGATTCGCCCGGGATCCATTCTTTTGATGCACTTTAATCGCCCGGATGGCGACTCCTACGAGGGGTTGGTCCTAGGAGTAAAAGAGGCGTTGGAGAGAGGTTATACTTTTGTAAATCTTGCAGATTACCCTTTTGTCGTGGCAGACTAGAAAAGATTGACTGTTAGTGAAAGAGATCTTTGTCATCCGTCGGAATATAGAGTAAAATAGTAGGGTATATTACGACACTATAGAAATGGATGGATGTTCATGATTAAAAATGAAAAGATTCGGATGGAAGGTCGACTGACGGCGCTTTTAAAGCATCGTAAAGTGGCGTTGTTCGTCACATTATTTTGTATGTTGTTATGGGGTTCAGCTTTTCCCATGCTAAAAGTTAGCTACGCTATTATGGGCATACCGGCTTCGGATTATTTGAGTAAAACATTTTTAGCGGGTTTGCGTTTTCTACTCGCTGGGATTCTCGGCAGCGTTTTTTACCTCGTTACTACAAAAGGAAAGCGGAAACGCGAGTCTCTCCCTTGGTCCCTTATTTTGCGATTGGCTTTTTTTCAAACGGCGTTTCAGTACAGCCTGTTTTACGTTGGTGTGGGAAACACCACCGGTGTGAAAAGTGCTATCATTCAAGCGTCGAGCACGTTTTTCTCCGTGTTGTTGGCCCATTGGTTTGTGAAAGGCGACGGTATGACCAAGCGGAAAATCATCGCCCTCATTTTAGGATTTTCTGGTATTGTTGTCGCCAACATTTCCAAGGAATTCGATATGGCAATGAGGTTTAACGGCGAAGGGTTTTTAATGATATCTTCACTATCCAATGCGATCGGCGGGCTATTGGTCACTCGTGAGCGAGCGAAAACCAATCCTTTACTCTTGTCAAGTTTGCAAATGGGCATTGGTTCCCTGCCTTTGGTCGCAGTGGGCCTGCTATCGGGGGTGTCGCTCCAGTTTTCCGCGCCCGCTTTTGGGCTTCTGATCTATGGCGCGTTTCTTTCAGCGACGGCGTTTGCTCTATGGTATGGGCTATTACAAATCTATCCACTGGGAGAGATTAGCATCTATCGCTTGTTCATACCCCTATTTGGCTCCCTTCTCTCTGTGATGTTGCTTCCTGAAGAGACGCTGCAACCGGCTATTCTCATTGGGTTGGCCTTTGTGGTTTCGGGCATTTATTTGTTAAATGCTAAAAAAGCATAGATTTTGCAATAAAGAGCCCAGAGGGCATTTGGCTGACGCATGAATTTTGCCTTGCAGGGTATGGCAATTTCTGATACTCTGTAACTACAATTGAATCATTCGGGAGCTTGTGGGCAGGCTGAGAGGAAACTGAAGTTTCGACCGTACCTGATTTGGATAATGCCAACGTAGGGAAACAGATGAACTGCCTTTTGGGCAGTTTTTTTATTTGGAGGATGACGATGTATACAACACAAATGGATGCGGCAAAAAAAGGGATGATCACAAAAGAAATGACCGTTGTGGCTGAAAAAGAAGGGGTGGATCCAGAAGTTCTTCGGGAGCGAATCGCCGTTGGGAGCGTGGTCATACCAGCCAATAAAAATCACACCTCCCTTTCGCCAGAAGGGATTGGAGAGGGGTTAAAGACGAAAATAAATGTGAACCTCGGCGTATCAAAGGATAGTTCTTCTATGGATGAGGAATTGGACAAAGTGAGAAAAGCGTTGAGCATGAAGGCGGAAGCCATTATGGATTTGAGCAATTACGGCAAAACCACTGAGTTTAGAGACGCGCTGATCAAAGAATCGACAGCGATGATCGGTACGGTGCCAATCTACGACGCGGTGGGCTATTTGGAGAAGGAACTCGAAACCATTAGAGAGGAAGAGTTTTTAGAAGTCATACGCAAACACGCAGAGGATGGCGTAGATTTTATCACGGTTCATGCGGGATTGACCAGGGAAGTGGCCAAAGGATTAAAGGAGATGGACCGCATCACGAAAATCGTATCGAGAGGAGGATCTTTGTTGTTTGCTTGGATGGAGATTAACGACAAAGAGAACCCGATCTACTCGCAATTCGATGAAATCCTCGATATTTGCAGTACATACGATGTGACCCTATCCTTGGGAGATGCGTGCCGACCGGGGTCGATTCACGATGCAACTGACCAGCTTCAAGTTCACGAGCTCATCATTTTAGGACAGCTGACCAAACGAGCTTGGGAGAAAAACGTTCAAGTCATGATCGAAGGGCCTGGTCACATGAGCTTATCGGAAATCGAAGCCAATGTGGTCATGCAAAAACGATTGTGTCACAACGCACCTTTTTACGTGTTAGGGCCCATAGTCACCGATGTGGCGCCGGGTTATGATCACATCACCTCGGCGATCGGCGGCGCTGTGGCCGCCGGGGCAGGGGCGGATTTTCTGTGCTATGTGACCCCAGCAGAACACTTGAGACTCCCTGATCTCGAAGATGTTATCGAGGGGATTGTCGCCGCGAAAATTGCTGCACACGCCGGCGATATCGCCAAAGGAATAAAAGGTGCCAGGGAGTGGGACGACGCGATGAGCCGAGCGCGTTATCGTCGAGATTGGGAGGAGATGTTCAAGTTGGCCCTCTATAGTGAAAAGCCTTGTGCCTATCGCGACGAATCACAGCCGGAACACGAAGACACCTGCACCATGTGCGGAAAAATGTGCTCTATGAGAACGGTGGAAAAGGTGCTCAACAACGAGAAAATATCCCTTTATTAGCAAAAAAAAGCTCCCCGAATTCGGGGAGTTTTTTGCTACTTAATCGCTCTTTCGTACGCTTCGTTAACGACGGCTTGATAGCCATCGACGGTGATGGTCACCGAGCTGACGAGATCAGGGTCGGCTGGAACGGCTTTATGGCTAGCGTCTCTTTCCGATACTGAGAGGGAGAGGACTTCTTGGATCGTCTTGCCGACGATCCAGTTTTCAAAAGCCTCGACCTGTTCGTGCCATTCTTTGCCAATAGAGGAGGCTTTTACCATACCGTAGTCGGCTCCGATGGCTTTCTTAGTGGTGCCTTCTTTGGATTGTTCAGCGTTGATCGCTCCTGCGCCATCAAAGTTGACCTTGTTTTGAGCGACGTCGATTTGTACGCCGACGATCTTTTTGTCTTCACCGACGGCGACAGCGGTTAGATAGGTGTCGAATTGTGCAGCACCGCCTTTTTCGGCGTCGATGGGTTTGGATTTTCCGATGGACGTGTCAGCTCCTAAGCCGACGGCAATAGCCCCAGTGACGTCTTTTGCGCTATCCCAAGCTTTTTGAATAGCTTTGCGATAACCGCCAATGTCTATCGTGACCGAACTTGCCATGTCGGCGTATTCTAAGACTTCAGGGTGTCCCGCGTCTTTTTCATAGGTTTTGAACGCCATGATCTCAGAGACGGTTTTTCCGGTGATCAGTTTCTCGAAGGCGGCAATTTGCTCGTTCCACTCTTTGCCGATACCAGAAGCTTTCTTCATGCCATAGTCGGCGCCTTTTTCGAGTTTTGTCGTCAACGCTGCAGTAAGATCGGTTTCCAAAGCGCCGTCGGCTTGATACTTGACGACGTTTTGAGCGACGTCAATGGTGACATCGACGATGCGGCCTTCTGCATCAAAGGCTACTGCGGCGACGGTGGTGTCTTCTTGAGCGACAGCGCCTTTTTCGCCTTCTGCAGGTTTAGATTTAGCGAGAGATACGATCGTGCCTAAACCAAATTTTGCGATTGCGCCCACTTCGATCGGTTTTTCTGAGGCGGTTTCCACTGCATCAGCAGTAGAGGTTTCTGGAGCAGTCGTTTTCTCAGCGGGGGTTTCAGCCGTGGTGGCTGCAGGCGTTTCCGTTTTTGGAGCGGTTTGTCCACAGGCGGCAAGGGCGATAGCCAGTACTAAAATAAGCGATACAACTTGTAATTTCGTTTTCATAGAAATCCTCCCAATAAATAGTTGTTATGATCATAACAAAAAGGAATAGGCTGTGCAATACGCGAGAATTGCAAGAGATTAACGTCAAGTTAATATAGTAACGTTTTAGAAAGAAATGGCAAGATGACTAGAATAAGTATACAAAACAAAAACTTTATAACATTAGTGCTAAACAGTCACTAGAATGGTACCAATAGGGATCGGATGGTGTAATCGAGGTAGTGTTTTATCAGAGGTTATCAGGAGGCAACCCGATTTGACGTCAATGGAGCTACTGCGGGGTCGATAAGGATTTTGATGGATAGCAGGTTTATCGATGAACGGACTAAAACCTACCCGATGGAAGCAGTATTTGTTACATTGTTCTAGATAAAGTCAAATCTAATCGAGTGATATTGGTCTATTCTAAGCAACTCGATCAATTTACTATGAAAACTTCGTTAAAATCTATAAAAGAGAAAGAAAACCACCGATTTCCACCGGTGGTTTGAGTTTGATTTATGAAAGGGGTATAGATGATATGTGGGCATCGTTCTATCGGGTTTTGCGCTTTACAGGTGGCAATTGTGAGACAAGCCCCATCACCAACAGAATATACAGCCACAGCAGTCGGCTTTCCTGTATACCTCGGATGCTATCGATGATTTGTCCAGACAAAAACACTACGGCATAGGAAAGGGAAAAGGTCAGATCCAGCCAACGGCGATGGATCAACAGCCGCAAAACGTAGAAGCCTGTGGCGACGACAAGACCCAAGGTGATCACTAATTTTACCGCTCCACCGTTGATCATATCGACAAAGATCATCGAGTGAGGGTGGTGATCTCTCGGCCCGGTTTCGGGAACGCCTCTAGGATAGAGTATACTGATGGCGGATTCCGTGCGGTAGATGTCTCGTTGGGCAGAGCCGCCTTTACCGATGAGCAGTTCCAATGGAGAAAATGAGGAGATCGTATCGGTTGCGATCGACCAAATCGCATCACGAGCGCCCATGGCATCCCCTGTGGAGATGGTGTCCGCTTTAAAGGCGAGATTTTTTTCTGGGCGAAACGCGGGCTTTTTCGTCGGTCCGGCAGCGGTTTCTGTAGGTTTAGCAAGGGCAGCGTCCTTCGCCATCGCTTCATAGACGGTATCGGCGTGGCTTTGGTACCATCGTATCACGCCTTGGGTAGCCAATAAGATGACGATGAAAGTGATCACCATACGGGTTGTGATGATTTTTCGCTGTGATTTTTTCGAAAAATAGGCGGGCAGGGTGCGAAATACAAAATAATACAACAGGTACAACCCAACGATCACGGGGTAGAGGACCATGGCCCTTCGCGAGCCAGAAAGGTATAGCACGGGCAGGCACAAAAGGCTGTAACCAAAAAGTACCAGCCATTGAAATTTGGTGTTGCGCCATTGGAGTATGGCGTATACGCCACAGATGTAGCCTAGAAAAATCGAGGTGGCGTATTGGTTGTAGTCCATTTGAAGAGAAAGGCGCAGAATGTAGGCGGTTCTCTGATTGAGCGCGTAGAGGATCCATGTCGATAGGCAGAGGACGAAAGCCATCGCCGCCATGGCGAGGGCGACGTTTAAGGTTCGCCTTTGGAGGAGTTCTTTTGTGGGCTGCCCTTCAAAAAGGTAGTGACATCCATATAAAAACAACACAAACATCGGGAGGATGGTGATGTATTTCGATAAAGCGAACTTCACATCTGCAGTCCACAACAGGGATAGGAAGTCATAGGCGAAAAACAACCCCAAAAAAAGCCCGATGGCCTTAATGTTCGAAAAGCCAGTGGCGATGGATTTGAGATAAGAAATGGTCACGCCTTTTGGATCTCTGATCCACTCGAGAAAAATCAAGCCTAAAAGGATGAGCATGGTTATTTTATAGGGTGATAGTACAGAACCCCAGTGGAGATCGACGGCCAATTCCATGGGTACAAAACAGAGTGTTGCTAAAAAGAACCATTCCTTGAGAATGGTCGG
This sequence comes from uncultured Peptoniphilaceae bacterium, assembly GCA_964533865.1. Taxonomy (GTDB): domain Bacteria; phylum Bacillota; class Clostridia; order Tissierellales; family Peptoniphilaceae; genus CAZHRC01. The sequence continues at coordinate 68,776 of CAZHRC010000003.1, read as the reverse complement.
TGTCAGGTGTTCTTTAAGCGTTTTGATGGTTAGCATAGTGCTCCTCTCTAGGGGAAAGTCCCTGTGTTCATACTATCACAACAAAAAACAGTTGGCAACGACGAGCGCCTATCGGGATCTAAGGAGGTAGAGTATGAAAAAGATACATTGGAAGGCAGTATTAGAGTTTTGGTTTGATCCAGATCACATGGCCCTTCACTTTGTCGAGAACGATGATTTTGATCAGTTGATAAGGGATAACTTCTACGAGACGTGGTTGCAAGCTCGAGAAGGGCTACTGGTGGATTGGCGTGAAACCATAGGCGGAAGATTGGCTGAGATCATCGTACTGGACCAATTTTCTAGAAATCTCATGCGCAATGACATTCGCACGTATACCCAGGACCGCATGGCGATTGCCCTTGCCCAAGAGGCGTTGAGCCATCCGGATTACGATGCGCTGACCGTCGATGAAAAGCGATACGTGCTGTTGCCCTTTATGCATTCGGAATCCATGGCACTTCATCGTTGGGCGACTCCGCACTTCGAGGCGTTGGGCGATGAGAGCACCTTGGAATTTGAACGTAAGCACGTTGCCGTTCTCAAAGCATTTGGCCGATATCCTTACCAAAACGAAGATATGGGGCGAGAATCCACACCTGAGGAAGAGGCGTTTTTGAAGGCTAAAAAAGGTCGAGTGTACAGCGACTAGGCTACCGAGATTTACAGAGAAAAATGAATCGAAAATTACAGCGTTATAGTATATGATTACAGAACGTTTATTAAACATAAATGATAACCTATGAAACTCAAAGAATTAGAAAAGTCCTAATTTGTCGGGAATAATGAAAAACAGCACCTCCCTTTGTAGCAGTTGGGGTGATATAAAATTGCCTTTGTTTTATGGCTAAAAAGTGGTATAATGGGTTTAACGCCATTCCAATATAAATGTGAATATGGCGAATGTTGATGAAATGCAAAAAAGCTGTCTGTTTGCGCCAAAACGTTTTCAGAACAGCGAGGAGGGGTTCGATGCTCGTAGGGGCAAAGAATGATGGCTAACAAAGGTTTAAAGGAAGGAGGATACCAGGCTACTAGCAATCGTCAACTTCATTTATGAAAAGGAGGTTCATTTATGAAAAGCAACAAAAAGCTCGCTATTATGTTACTTGTATGTGCAATGCTCTTGTTTGCACTAGCGGGATGCGGGGCCCAAGCCAAAGGGCAAGCGCGTATTGTTCGCGTAGGGCACAACCAATCCCAAGAGCATCCGACTCACATCGGTCTGTTGGCATTTGAAAAATTTATCGAAGAAAAGATGGGGGACAAATACGATATACAGGTTTACCCCAGTGAATTACTCGGCTCACAAACGGGTATGGTCCAGTTGACTCAAACAGGTGCCATCGACTTTGTCGTCGCCAGTAATGCGATTTTAGAGACATTTGCCGACGTGTATGAAATCTTTAACTTACCTTATTTATTTGCATCGCCAGAGGCGTACCATCACGTAATGGACGATCCCATCATTACCGACCAGTTGTTTAAAGCGACAAAAGAAGCCGGTTTTGAAGCGGTCACCTGGATCGATGCTGGAACGCGAAACTTTTACACCATCGATAAACCGATCGAATCTCCGGCAGACCTTAAAGGTCTAAAGATTCGCGTACAACAATCTCCAACCAACGTTGCGATGATGTCCTTGTTGGGCGGAAGCGCATCGCCAATGGGCTTTGGAGAAGTGTACACCTCGCTACAAGCCGGTATTATCGACGGAGCGGAAAACAATGAATTGGCATTGACGAATAATGGCCACGGGGAAGTGTGTAAATATTACTCCTACGACATGCACCAAATGGTACCGGACATTCTCATCGGCAACTACAACTTCTTGAACGATATGGATCAAGCTGAACGCGCTATATTTGAAGAAGGGTTTAAAATCATCAATAAAGTAGAACGCGAAGAGTGGACGGCTGCTGTCGAAAAAGCGAAAGAAAAGGCCGAGAAAGACATGGGCGTGACTTTCCTATACCCAGACCAACAGCCGTTCAAAGACGCTTGTTTGCCGCTACACCAAACCGTATTAGAACGCAATCCAAAAGTTAAACCGATCTACGATGCGGTTCAAAAGTACAATGAAGAGTATCCCACAAAAGTAGAGGAGGGACAATAATGGTAGCACTACGCAATATACTCGATAAAATCCTCCGCTTTTTAAGCGCAATCAGTTTTCTCGTCATGCTCATTTTAGTGTGCTGGCAAGTTTTCACGCGTTACGTCCTTTCCAGCCCAGCGACTTGGACTGAGGAGTTTGTATCCTATATGTTCGCCTGGATGGCACTATTGGGTTCCTCCATCGTTTTTGGAGAGAGAGATCACATGAACATTCCAGTTGTCGTGGATAAGATGAGCCTGCCGATGCAAAAAAACTTGGCGATTCTCGCAGAAGCGATGATTTTCTTGTTTTCAGGTATCGTTTTGGTTTATGGGGGTGTCAAAATCGTAAACCTCGCCATGGGGCAAATGACGTCTTCTCTCGGCGTGCCAGTCGGCGTGTTCTACATTGTTCTACCGATTAGTGGTGTGTTGAATATGGTCTACAACGCTATTAACATCATTGAAATCGTTCAAGGCAAAATTGTCATCGAACCGTCAGACCCATCTGAACCCCAATAAAAAAGGAGGAAAAACATGAGCATGGCAGTACAAGCATTGGTTTTAATCCTGGTCGTATTGGCGTTGTTGCTAGTACTCGGGGTACCAATTTCAATAGGAATCGGCGTCGCATCCTTAGTCGCCATTTTGCAAACCGTCCCATTGGGGATATCTGTCGTCACAGGGGCTCAACGCACCTTTGTGGGTATGTCGAGTTTTACGCTGACGGCCATCCCGTTTTTTATCTTAGCGGGCAATTTAATGAACTCAGGCGGTATCGCCCAACGTTTGGTTAACTTCGTTATGGCTATTCTTGGAAAGCTTCCAGGTGCCTTGCTGGTGACAAACGTCGGCACAAACGCCCTTTTTGGCGCCATCTCCGGATCGGCTTCCGCAGCGGCGGCAGCGGTCGGTAGCATGGTTAAAGAAGGGGAACGGGAAGCGGGCTACGACATGGACCTGGCAGCGGCTACGAACGCGTCTTCCGCGCCAAGTGGACTGTTGATCCCACCGAGTAATGCGCTCATTACTTACTCTCTGGTTTCTGGGGGGACATCGGTAGCGGCACTGTTTTTGGCAGGCTACATTCCAGGGATCATCTGGACGATCGGTTGTATGGTGGTTGCCATCATTTTAGCGAAGCAAAAGGGTTATAAAGGCGTCGAAGGCAAGTTTAGCTGGGCGAATTTAGGAAAAGCTACGATTCAAGCGATTCCTTCCCTATCCCTAATCGTCGTCGTCATCGGCGGGATCATCGCCGGCGTATTTACAGCGACGGAAGGTTCTGCAATCGCCGTAGTCTACGCCCTACTCTTAGGGGTGTTGTACAAAAACATCACCGCTAAAAATTTCTGGGCAATCTTAGTCGACTCTGCAAAAATGAGTGGAATGATCGTATTCTTAATCGGCGTATCCAATATCCTAAGTTGGGTTATGGCTTTTACCGGTATTCCAGATATGATCGCCAACTCGCTATTAGGGTTGACCAGTAACAAATACATTTTGTTATTGATCATCAACATTATTTTGTTGATCTCCGGAACGTTCATGGACGTTACGCCGGCGATTCTCATTTACACACCGATCTTTTTACCGATTGCTAAGAGCTTTGGCATGCATCCGGTTCATTTCGGTCTCATCCTCGTATACAACTTGTGTATCGGTAATATCACCCCTCCAGTCGGAAACACCCTCTTTGTCGGTATCAAAGTCGGAGAGTCTTCGCTGGCGAAGGTTATGCCCTATATGTTGAAGTATTACGCGGCTATCCTCGTAGGTTTGGTTCTCGTCACCTACTTCGAGTGGTTCTCCATGGTCTTGCCAATGGGAGCTGGACTCGTTTAAACACATCAACCGTACAAAAACGCCGAACCTTTGCATTGTGAGGGTTCGGCGTTTCTGCGTATTGTTCAAGAGATCGATCCCATAGAGACAACGCAAGAAACCACCTGCCTCAAAGACAGGTGGTTTCGAAAAGAGAAAGGAGTTAGATGTATTTTTCAGCGTTACGATAACAAATATCCTTGACAATACTGCCTAGCGTTTCGATGTGAGCAGGGTATTCTCCATTTTCTACCCATTCGCCGAAGAGGTTACATAGGATGCGGCGATAGAGTTCATGGCGAGGGAAGGATAGGAAGGAGCGCGAGTCGGTGAGCATGCCCACTGAGGTAGCGAGTGCCCCTTTGTTGGCGAAATCGATCATTTGTTGAACCATACCTTCTTTGTGATCGTTGAACCACCAAGCTGTGCCAAATTGGATCTTGCCGTAGGCTGTGGAGCCTTGGAAGTTTCCGGTCATCGTCGCCAAGACTGCGTTGTCGTTAGGGTTAAGATTGAACAAGACGGTTTTTGGTAGCTTGTCGTCCACGTCCAACGCATCGAGGAATCGAGATAGAGGTACGGCAACCCTTCCGTCGTTGATAGAGTCAAGGCCGATGTCGGCGCCTTTTTTCTCAAAAAGACGGGTAGCGTTATTTCGCATAGGTCCGATGTGTAAACACATGACCATGTTGTGTTTGTGGTAGGCGCGCCCTAATCTGGTGAGGACGAAGCCTAAGAACTGGCCTTGTTCGCTTTTTGTCGGCGCATCGCCTGTCAGTACCTTTTGGTAGATGGTATTAACGGCTTCGGATGTCGTCGGTTCATAAAGCATTTCGTCGAGACCGTGATCGGCTAGACGACAGCCGTTTTCGACAAAGAAGTCTAAACGCTCGATCAAGAGGTCGACGAGTTCTTCGACTGTGTCGAGTTTTTCACCGAAGGTGTCGCGCAGTTTTGCGATATAAGGGACAAATGCCGGTTTTTGAATGTGGAGGGCATTGTCCGGTCTAAAGGAGGGATAAACGTCGATTTCAAACCCTTCTTTTGCCAATCCGATGTGGTATTCCAAGTTGTCTGCAGGATCATCAGTGGTGCACATTTTGGTCACTTTTAGCTTTAACAACAGGTTTCTTGCAGAATAGGCATCTTGTGCGAGCAACTGGTTAATCTTGTCGTAAATCTCATCTGCCGTTTCTGGAGTTAATGGCTCGTAAATGTCGAAGTAGCGTTGGAGTTCAAGGTGAGTCCAAGAATATAGGGGGTTGCCGATGAGTTTTGGCACGGCGGATGCCCATGCGTCAAACTTCTCTTTGTCAGAGGCATCGCCTGTGATGAATTTTTCATCGATGCCTAAATCCCTCATGGCGCGCCATTTGTAGTGATCAAATCCCAGCCAAGCTTCGGTGATGCTCGAAAACTTTTTGTCCTCGAACAGTTCTTTTACGTTCAAGTGGTTGTGAAAGTCATAGATTGGCTCTTCTTTGGCGTACTCGTGGTAGAGGGTGACGGCAGTGTCGTTGGTGAGGAGGTAGTTGTCATCCATGAAGGCTTTCATGTTTAAACCTCCTTGTTTTCAAGTTTGCCGATGGTTTCCCAAATCCCTGTGAGATACATTGCCCCGAGGGCTCTATCGTAAAGGCCGTAGCCAGGTTTTCCGGTTTCGCCCCAGATCATGCGCCCGTGGTCTGGTCGAACATAACCTTTAAATCCTGTGTCGTAGTAGGCTTTCATAATGGCGACCACATCTAAACTGCCGCAAGGTGAGTAGTGAGCGGACTCTTCGAAGGAACCGTCGCCCAGGATTTTGATGTTGCGTACGTGTGCAAAGTGAATGCGGCCTTCGCCACTAAATTCTTTGACCAACTCGACAATGTTGTTTTCTTCATCGGCCCCAAGGGAGCCCGAACACAGGGTGAGACCATTATGTGGATCGTCGTAGAGTTTGAGGAAGCGTCTGAGGGCTTTAGCATCGGTGATGATGCGTGGGATCCCAAAGATTGGCCACGGAGGATCATCCGGATGGATCGCCATGTAGACGTCGTGTTCAGCGGCGACTGGCATGATCTCTTTGAGGAAATACTCGAGATTATTCCACAGGCCTTCTTCGCCGATGGCTTTGTAGGCGTCGATAAGCTCCTTGACTTCTTCCGGCGAATAAGAGGAGTCCCAACCCGGTAGGGCGAGTTTCGTGGGGTCGAGTTTATCTACGTCTTCTTTATAGTAGACGAGAGCAGAGGAGCCGTCTTCCAATTTGTGATCCAGTTGGCTTCTCGTCCAGTCAAATACGGGCATGAAATTGTAGCAGATGCATTTTACACCGTTATTGGCCAAGTTGATGATATTTTGTTTGTAGTTATCGATGTAGCGTTGGAAATCGCCGCGGCCAAGTTTGATGTCTTCATGAACGGGAACGGACTCAATGACTTCCATTTCGAGGCCGTATTCCTCAACATAGGCTCTAAGGTCTGCGATTTCTTCTTCAGGCCAGACTTCTCCTACGGGAACGGAGTAGAGAGCGGTTACAACACCTGTCATACCAGGGATTTCTCGAATGTACTGTAATGGGATGGAATCGTCTTTTCCATACCAACGAAACGTCATTTTCATGTGATGGGTCTCCTTTCAATAAATGGAATACTATAAGGTATGAAACCTAAGCGTTCACTTCGCGATGAAGAACTTTGCGAACGGCGCCTGGGCCTTCGATCATCTCTTCGACCAACGCGGTGATGCGATCGCCTAAGGCGTCTTCTGTCAGATCGACTTTAAAGATGACTTTGTTTTGAAGCAGTGGCTTCAATATGCCCTTGAGCGGTTGTGGTTTGCCAAATTGCACGTCAGCTAGCACTTTATAGACTTCTTCGAGTAGTGGATCGGGACTGTTTTCAAAGGGCTTGCCTTCGTCGTCAATTTGGAGTGCGTAGCGAATCCAACCCGCGATAGCCAATGGGATCATGTGAAGATCTTCGGTGGACAAGGTGTCCGATGCGCGATAGCTGGCGATGGTTTCACCAAAGCGAATTGGAATTTTTTGAGAGGTGTCCGCCGCAATGCGCTGTGGCGTATCTGGAATGTTGGCGTTTGGCAAGCGTTCCTTGATGACCTCTGCGACAAAGGCTTCGGGATCGACGATGCCTGGATTGGACACGACCTTCATCCCTTCGTCATAGGCTAGGCGGTTGACCATTTTAACCAAGTCTTCGTCTTGCATTTCGGCGGCGATGGAATCGTAACCGAGGATGCAGCCGTATACGGCAAGGGCCGTATGTAGAGGATTTAGGCAAGTACAAACCTTCATGCGCTCAAAAGCATCGACGGTGTCTCGATCGGTGAAGTAGACGCCGGCTTTGTCCAATGGGGGTCTGCCGTTTGGAAAAGCGTCTTCAACGACAAGATACTGTGCCACTTCTGCGTTAACAAAGGTGGCTTGAGGCGCACCGCGTTCGGGATAGAATATTTTAGCATCTTCTAAGCCGCGTTCTTGAAGGAGCTGTGCTACTTTTTCAGATGGACCCGGTGTGATTTTGTCGATGGTGGAGTTTGGAAAACCGACTTTCGTGCTATCATTGAGGTAGTCCAAGAAGGTCACATCCACAAGTCCTCTTTCGATCCACCCTGCGGCGACAGTGGTGATGGACTTCTTCAATTTTTGCCCGTTGTGGCTAAAGTTATCAAAGCTGGCTAGGCCGATGGGAAAGGCACCTGCGCTAAAGCGTTTATAAAGGAGTGCTGCTAAAAATGCCATAGTGTTCTTTGGTAGCGCTGGCCCTTTTTCGATGTCTTCAGCAACTTGAGGTTGAAGATTGCCGTGCATGTCTTCGATGTTGTAGCCTTTTTCAGTGATCGTAAAGGTAACCATTTGTAGGCTTGGATTTTCAAAGATCTCTACGAAACGCGCCATGTCGCCATCTTGCTGAATATCGATACTCTCGGCGATCGAAGCGATAACTGCGGATTCGTACCGTCCATCGGCGTGCATAAAGACTTGGATGGAAAGATTGTCATAGGGATCGTAGACGTATTTTTTTGTGGCGTCGGGCATGCCACTCGCCACGATGATGCCTTTGTCATAGAGGTTCTCATCGAGAAGCTTTTGACCAAGTGCGGCGATATAAGCCCTAAAAAGGTTGCCGCCACCGAAGTGTACCCAGGTTGGGTTTTCTATGGTTTCTTTTCTCATTGCTGAGACGTCGTACTGAGGCAATGCGGTTTCCGCATTAGCCCATAACTCTGACTGAGTCAGGTCATTTAAATTCAATTTTGCCACCGTAACCTCCTTTGTATTTCAGCGGCCATCTTAATGATAAAGACGGCAAGTAAGGTGTTTTTACACGATTTCAAAACACCTATTACAACGATTACCTATAGTATACCCTTATTTTAAAGAAAAGTAACAAGAGTTGCTAGAAAAAAAATTTTTTGGGTATATATAAATTACAAATGAAATGAGAGAGTTACTAAACTCAAGTAATTGAAATGGAGGAGCCTGCATGAGAAGGTACGAAATCGTTCAAAAAATCGAAGAAGTTGGTGTTGTTGCAGTGGTTCGTGGAGACAATTGGGAAGGGGCTGTGGAAGTTTCCGAAGCGGTAATCGCTGGTGGGATCAATGCCATTGAGCTTACTTTTACGGTGCCTGGTGTGGAACATGCGATCAAGGCGTTAAACGACAAATACGGTGATGAGTTAATGCTTGGCGCAGGGACGGTATTAGATCCGGAAACGGCTAAAGCTGCGATTCAAGTCGGTGCAAAATACATCGTATCCCCGGGGTTTAATTTAGAAACAGCAAAACTGTGTAATCGCTATCAAATTCCTTATATGCCCGGTTGCATTACGATGACAGAAATTATTACGGCTATGGAAGCCGGTGCCGATGTGATCAAGATATTCCCAGGCAGTATGGTGGGCCCAGACTACATCAAAGCATTGAAAGGGCCATTGCCACAAGCGGTCATCATGCCTACAGGTGGTGTCAGCTTGGATAATGTGGCCGAGTGGATCAACAATGGCTGCGTGGCAGTTGGCGTTGGTGGTAACTTGACCAAAGGCACACCAGAGCAGATGACCAATACGGCAAAGCAATTTGTGCAAGCGGTCGCAGATGCTCGCGCAGCGAAGAAATAGCCGATGGCTAACCGTTAAAGGGGGTATGAGGATTGGCAAGAATAATCACGCTCGGTGAGAGCATGGTGGTCTATATAGCGGAAGAGGTTGGGCAATTAAAAGATGTGACGCGTTATACGAGAGGTATGGCCGGTGCAGAACTCAACGTTTCCGTTGGCGTGACGCGATTGGGACACGAAGCCGTTTACATCACCCGTTTAGGAAAAGATCCCTACGGCGACGCGATCTACGATTTTATTGAATCGAACGCTATCGTCACCGATGGGATCACAAGGGATCCTGACAATCTAACAGGGTCTTACTTAAAGAGTAAAGTGGTCGATGGGGACCCTCAGGTGTTTTATTATCGCAAGCACTCAGCGGCGTCCCATTTAAATGCGGCAGACATTCAAAAAGTTGATTTTGCAGGTGCGAAACACCTGCATTTGACAGGGATATCGGCAGCTTTGTCACAGGATGTGTTGGGCGCGTGTACAGAAGCGATTAAAAAAGCGCGAGAAAACAACATGACCATATCATTTGACCCCAACATTCGACCGACGTTGTGGCCATCACAAGAAGTCATGGTGGAGACGATCAATCGCATCGCTTTCCAATGTGATTACGTGTTGCCGGGAATCGGTGAAGCGCGCATATTGACAGGAAAAGAGACGGAAGAAGACATCTGCAAGTTTTATATCGATAACGGCGCTAAGGCGGTCATCATCAAAGTGGGGCCAAAAGGGGCGTTCTACATGACAAAAGATGGAGACAGTCAATTGGTTCTAGGCTTTAAAGCGAAAAAAGTCGTGGACACCGTTGGCGCAGGCGACGGCTTTGCGTCCGGCTTCTTGAGCGGTGTTCTCGAAGATCTTCCCCTAGCCGATGCGATTAAACGCGGTAACGGCGTCGGGGCGATCATCGTCCAAAGTCAAGGAGACAACGAAGGTCTTCCAACTCTTCCCGAATTAAAAGCGTTTATGGCAGAAAATGCGTAAATCCATTACAAAAAAGCTACTTTCCGTTTTGGAAGGTAGCTTTTGTGGTTTACTCGCCTCGTGTGAGGGCGATTTTTCCAGTGCGCACAGACTCGACGATGCCGTAGTCGGCCATAATGTCTTCAAAGGCGTCAATTTTTTCAGTGGCGCCGGTGACTTCGAGAACCAGCATCTTTTTGCCCACATCGACAACGCTGGCGCGGAAGACTTCAGAGAGTTGGATGACTTCAGCGCGAGTGGCGCCTGTGATCTGCACTTTGATCAGGGCGATTTCGCGATCGATGTATTGTTCATCGGTCAAATCGATGAGGTCGATCACATCGACTTGATTGCGAATTAACTTCGAAATGTACTCAATGCCCGTTTCGTCGCCGTTGCACACGATGGTGATGCGGGTGACGTTAGGATCTTCGGTGACGCCGGCGGCGATGCTTTCAATGTTGTAGCCCCTACCGGTAAAAGTTCCCGCGATGCGGGAGAGGACGCCAGAGTTATTGCGAACGATAATGGAAAAAACGTGATTCATAATGCGCTCCTTTAGTGGTGTGGATTGTCGGTATAGTAAGATTATACCCAAAGCCAAAGGGATTAAAAGTCGGGAAGTCGATTTGCACAGGGAGACATTCCCATCTTATCGCGGTTTATACTAATTGTCGATCGATGAATAGACCTTATCTATCACCCAAGACAAATGGCTAAAAATACACATTTGTATAGGATTTTGGTATCTTTAGGAAAACGATGCCAGATTTGACAAGGGTTTGCCCGTGTCATAGAATAAAGCTAACATCAAGTGGGGATATCCCTAACCACATTTTAAAGGAGATTATTATGAGCAGAATGAGCGACATGACCGAACGTTATGCAGGCTTGGATCAAAGCCAAATCGATGAAATTGAAAATGCTTTTGAGCGTGCGAACAAAGCTCAATTAGAATTTGAAAAATGGAGTCAAGAAGACATAGACCGTACGATTCAATCGGTGGCACAAATGGTGGGTAACTCAAAAACTTTCCACGAATTGGTTGAACTCGGTATTCAAGAAAGTAACTTTGGCGATCCTGTTAGCCGCGAAGCCAAACGCTTTAAGATCAGAGGAATTTTGAGAGACTGTCTGCGCCAAAAATCCGTAGGCGTCATTGAAGAAATTCCAGAAAAACGCATCGTGAAATACGCAAAACCCGTTGGCATCATCGCATGTATCATTCCTGCGACCAATCCAGACCTCACCCCAGCGGGCAATGCGATCTACGCGATCAAAGCGCGCAATGCGATTATTTTCTCACCACATCCACGCACAGCGAAAACGAGCCAAAAAACCTGTGAACTCATGCGCGAAGGGTTGAGAAGAGTAGGCGCTCCAGTGGATCTGGTTCAATGTATCGGCCAAACCGCTAAGATCAATCGCCAAGTATCCGAAGCGTTGATGACCCGTTGTGACCTCGTTATTGCAACAGGTGGTCAAGGGGTTGTCCGTCGCTCCTACAGCTCAGGGACACCGGCTTATGGGGTTGGTGCGGGCAATGCGACGATGATCTGGGATGAAACAGCGGCTCAAGACTTGGAACACGCAGCATTTAACACCATGCGCTCCAAAACCTCGGACTTTGGATCCGGTTGCTCCGCTGATGGCAATGTTGTGATCAGTGAAAAGATTTGGGATGATGCTTTAGCGGCACTCAAGGCTCAAGGTGGTTATTTCATGTCAGAAAGTGAGCAAGAAAGCATGAGACGCGCGATGTGGGACGATCAACTTCACCGCCTAGGCGACACCGTTGCTCTTTCACCACAAGACATGGCGAAAAAAGCTGGTTTTGAAGTGTCAGATGATGTAAAATTCCTCGTGGCATCCTATGGTACAGGCGTGTACAACTCAGAACTCGAAGGGGTGTGGTGTCGTGAAAAACTCTCCACCGTTCTTGCCGTTCACAAATACGAAGGGGAGTTCCAAAACGCCATCGACGCGATTATGGCAATCCATACAGTCGGCGGTATCGGCCACTCTGTGGGCATCTTCTCCTTTGACGAAGATCATATCCACCGTTTAGCCATGGTGGCTCGCGTAGGACGCATCATGGTTCGCCAACCTCAATCCAAAGCCAACTCTGGAAGTATGAACAACGGTATGCCAATGACTTCTTCCATCGGTTGTGGAACTTGGGGAGGCAACGCGACCTCTGAAAACGTCCATTTGAAACACTACATGAACGTCACTTGGGTATCCAAAGAATACGACGATGTGGACTGGTTGACCGATCAAGAACTTTTCGGTGAATTCTTCGATCCATCTTTAGAAGACGTTCAATACTCAGCGTACTAAATCAATTCAAAACACCCTAGAGAAATGACTGCCCCTTAATCCGTACCTGGATTTAGGGGTTAGTTTTTCTCTAGGGTGTTTTTATTATGCGATGATGCCAAGGTGTGACAAGAGTATTTTGGTGCCCATGCCGACGAGGATTAGTCCACCGACGAGATTGGCTCGAGAGTGGAGTTTTTCGCCAAACTTGTTGCCCAGAGCTACGCCGACAAATGAGGTGGCGAAGGTGATAAGGCCGATAAAGATCACCGCTTCGATGATATTGATGTGCAAAAAGGCAAAGGAGATACCGACGGCGAGAGCATCAATACTGGTGGCCACCGAGAGAATCAACAGTTTGCTCAATCTTAAATGGGGATCGGGCACGGGACAGGCATCGCCGACTTCGCGTAGCATGCCAATGCCTAAGTAGCCCAACAGGACAAAAGCCACCCAATGGTCGATGGAGACAATGTATTGGTCGAATTGAGATCCTAAAAAATAACCGATGGTGGGCATCATCGCTTGGAAACCGCCGAAGAACAGCGCGATGGTTAAGGCTTTGCGATAGTCGGTTTTCCGCATGGACAACCCTTGACAGATGGCTACGGCAAAGGCATCCATAGAAACGCCGATGGCGATGACAAATAAATCAAATGTACTCATAAATTTGCTCCTTTAATCTAGTCGTTGACGTTACGCTCTATTTTATCCCGATTCGTGATCCGTTGCAAATTTTTTGACCGAGTGGCTCTTTTTGAGAGCGCCTGTTAAATCTACAGGATCAGGGGTATTGATTACATGACCCATGAAGGAGGAGTTATGAAAGCATTTCGAACGATGTCTCCGTTTTTAAAACGGTATAAATGGTCTTATTTTTTTGGGGTATTGTTTCTTATCATGGTGGATACGGCAAGTTTGCTGATTCCACAAGTGATCAAGCAGTTTACCGACCGCATTCAATTTAATACGCTCACTATAGAGCTTGCCATTCGCTACGCACTGGCCATGGTGGTTTTAGGGGTGTTTATTTCAGTAGGGCGCTTTGTGTGGCGAACCCTTCTCTTTGGCGTGTCGCGAAAGGCAGAGTACTACTTGAGAGATAAACTCTTTTTACATTTGGAAACCTTGGATGCCAACTTTTACAACCACAATAAAACAGGCGATATTATGGCCCATGCGACAAACGACGTGCAAACCGTGCGCATGTCTTTGGGGGCGGGGATTATGATGGTGATCGATTCCATGTTCATGACGGTGTTGACCGTGGTGATGATGATCATCACCGTAGGTATTGGAGCTACCTTAGTCGCGCTATTGGCGTTGCCAATTATTTCGGTGATCGTCTGGGTGTTTTCACCGAGATTTCACGAGCGTTCTCGTCGTGTCCAAAACACTTTTTCTGAAATGACCGATCTCGTTCAAGAGAGCTTGTCCGGTATTCGCGTGATCAAAACCTTCGCCATCGAAGAGGTTCAAGAGCGGGAATTTGAAGGCGTCAATCACAAGTACATGAGAAAGAACCTTGAACTCATTCGCCTTTCAGGGATGTTTGATCCTTTGATACAAGCCATAGCCAGCGTCAGCTTTGTCGTGTTTTTGATCTACGGGGTGCGCCAAGTCTTTGTAGGCAACATGACTCTGGGCGGGTTTTTAGCGGTGATCAATTACCTTTCGATGATTCTGTGGCCTTTGATCGCCTTGGGTATGGTGGTTAATATGTTTCAGCGAGGTATCGCATCGATGGAACGGCTCAATGGGATTTATAGCCAAAAGAGTGCCATGGTTGAGACGAGTTCACCAGTGGCGATGGAAAATCCGAAGGGCAATATTCGTTTTGAACGCGTGTCCTTTCGATACGGGCCAGATCAGCCAGATGTGCTAAAAGAGATCGATCTAACCGTTGAAAATGGACAGAGTTTAGCGATTTTAGGCCGCACAGGCAGTGGAAAGACCACTCTAGTCAACTTGTTATTGCGACTCTACGATGTGACCGAAGGTGCGATTACCTTTGATGGTCACGATTTACGCGACTTGAGTTTCAACGATTTAAGAAGCAACATCGGCTACGCACCACAAGATAACTTTCTGTTTTCGAAAGACATAAAAACAAATATTGCATTTGGCCGATCCGATGAAGTGCCCTTTGAGGAAATACGAGAAGCGGCGGCGTTTGCCGATATCGACGAGGACATTCTAGCCTTCCCCAAGGGTTACGACACTGTGGTTGGGGAGCGAGGGGTGACCTTATCTGGCGGTCAAAAACAGCGGGTGAGCATTGCAAGGGCGTACTTGAAGCGTGCCCCATTGCTGATTTTTGACGATAGTTTATCAGCAGTGGACACGGAGACGGAAAGCAATATTTTAAGTCATTTGGGGCAAATTTCCGATCAAAACTTGATTTTGATTAGTCAGCGCATTTCGACGATAAAACATGCGGACCACATTGTGGTACTAGAGGATGGGCGCATCGTTCAACGTGGTGATCACGACTCCCTACTGGAAGAAGAGGGGCTGTATAAGAGTTTGTACGAACGCCAACAGCTAGAGGACCGCTTGAGTCAAGGAGGGGACTATGAGTCGCAATAACAAAAAATCCACAGGCTCACCCACCCTCATCCGGTTGTTGGGCTTTGCTAAGCCTTACACCAAGGAATTTGTGGCGGTGTTTGCCCTTATTTTAGTCATCACGGGCATCAACTTGATGCAACCTAAAATCATTCAAATCGCTATCGACGACTATATCGATACTTCAGCGCCGTTTTACGAGACCACTTCAGCAGACGGGGTGTCCTTCAATGGGTTGCGCTATAGTAAAGAACGGCCAAGTGTCAATGGGCGAGCCCACTACCTCCTCCAACAAGAAGAGGGTTTCTATCTTTCAACAGATCCAGACCAGGTGTTCGCAGGCGCTCAAAAAGTGGATTCCAAGGCGATTGAGGCCTTTCGCCAAGATGATTTCATTGGGGTGTTGAAGCTCGCTTTATTTTATTTGGCGATGGTTCTCATCGGGTTTGGTGCCACTTACGCACAAGTGTATTTGCTCAACCAGACGGGTCAAAAAATCGTGCTCTCCATTCGAGAGAAGCTTTACCACCACCTACTACATCTAAATATGCAGTTTTTTGACAAGAACCCCATGGGGAACTTAGTAACGCGCATGACCAATGATACGGACAACTTGAATGAAATGTTTACATCGGTGTTGAGCAACACCTTTAGAGATTCCTTTACACTGATTGGGATTGTGATCATCATGTTTGCAATGGATTATCGGTTGGCGCTTTTCGTCGTCGCTTTGACGCCGATTATCGTCTTTGGCAGCATAGTGTTTCGCAAACACATTCAGGTGGTCTACCATGACCAACGCCGAGTGCTATCGGATATTAACAACCAGCTTTCCGAGAACATTTCAGGCATGCGCATGATTCAAATCCTCAATGTGGAAAATCGAATCTACGATGAGTTCGACCACGCCAACCAAGCATATTATCGCGCGTCTCGCGCAGAGGTGAGGCTCTTTTCCCTGTACACCCCCGGTGTGGAATTGATACGGGCCTTGGGGATTGCAGCGCTGATTTACTTTGGTGGGAAAAACTACTTGGATCACAGTTTGAGTTTTGGTGTGCTTTACGCGTTCATCGTCTATATCCAACAGTTTTTTAAACCCATATTAGGGTTGACGGAGACCTACAATGTAGTCCAGTCGGCAATGACCTCATCGAGTCGCATTTTTCACTTAATGGACACGGTCAATCCCATCTCAAACCCAGAAAAAGCCACTCCTTTAAGGGATTTCCGAGGAAAAGTCGAGTTTAAGAACGTGTGGTTTGCCTATAATGATGAAGAGTGGATCCTCAAAGACGTGTCCTTTGTCATTGAACCTGGCGAGTTTGTCGCCTTTGTTGGAGCGACCGGTGCGGGAAAATCCTCGGTGATCAACCTGATCAGCCGATTCTACGACGTTCAAAAAGGGGAAATTCTCATCGACGATCGCAATATCCGAGAATATGACATCACGGAGCTGAGAAAGCATATCGGAGTCGTTCAACAAGATGTTTTCTTGTTTGCCGGTACGATTTGCGATAACATCCAATTGGGCAATCCGGCAATTGACGCGAGTAGAGTGCGCAGAGTGGCAGAGCAGGTCAACGCCAATCACTTTATTGAACGTCTTCCTGACCAGTACAACGCCGCCGTCATGGAGCGAGGGGCGACCTTCTCGGCAGGGGAGCGCCAATTGCTGTCCTTTGCTCGTACCTTGGCACAGGATCCGCCGTTGTTGGTCCTAGACGAGGCAACGGCAAATATCGACACCGAAACCGAAGGGTTGATCCAAGATGCGCTGTTTAAAATGGTCAAAGGGCGCACCACCATCGCCATCGCCCACAGAATTTCCACCATTGCTCATGCGGACAATATCATCGTCCTAGACCACGGACGAGTGGCAGAAACCGGGAGTCATGAAGAGCTTTTGCACAAGGACGGTTTGTTCCGCGTGTTGTACGATTTACAATATACAGAAGATGATGAGAGGTCATAATGAAAGGAGAAATGATGAACAACCCATTTGATCGATTACCCACAGTTCCAAAACTCACCGTCACCAGTGCGGATATTAGCCACCAGGGTAAACTCCCGCTGACTCAAGTCCAACCCTGCTACAGCGGCGATGACATTTCGCCACAGTTGTCTTGGAGCGGGGCTCCAGAGGGGACAAAAAGCTTTGTCGTCCAATGTTACGATCCAGATGCGCCGACGATGTCTGGGTATTGGCACTGGGTCGTAGCCAACCTGCCGCCAACGACGACCTCATTACTGGCCGACTCAGGTGCGCTGAATTCGCCCCTGATGGTCAAAGGCGCATTGACCTTTAATAATGATGCTGGTGAAAGGCGGTTTGCCGGGGCAGCGCCTCCAGTAGGCCACGGAGCCCATCGTTACTTCTTTGTGGTACAAGCACTCGATGTGGCAGAACTGAACGTTGATGAAAATGCGACAGCGGCAACCGTTGGCTTTCACGTTTTTCAACACGTGATCGCAAGAGGCCATATCGAAGCGACCTTTGAAGCGCCATAGAAACATCAAACAGCCGACAGCATACCCTACAGGGGTGCTATCGGCTGTTTCGATGAGGCAGTGAGGTCAGTATACGGTGCGAAACGCCTTCTCCTCGATGAGAGGGCGTTCATAGCGGGTCATTCGATCCACTCGAACAAACGGGCGAAGTTGAATGCGCTCGAGGAGGCTCTCAATATTTCGGCGATCGCCTTGGATTTCCATGTCAACAGACCCTTCAGAGGTGTTTCGCACCCAACCGGTGAGCTGCAATTGGTTGGCGAGGTCGTTGGCGTGGTATCGAAAGCCTACTCCTTGTACTCTTCCGTAAAACGTGACAAATAATCGGATCATGGTTTATCCCTCCTCATACCATACATACCCCATTGGAGAAAAAGAGGGAAACCTATAGGAAAAGCGTAGAGAAAGGGGTAAAATGTAATTAAGCAAATGGAATATCACAATAAGGATAAGAGGAGGACATTATGGCATTAGTAATCGCAAACGGCACTGTCGTCATAGGATCAGATGAACGCAAACTCGACGTGCGCGTAGAGGAAGGAAAAATCTCGGCAATCGGAGAAAACTTGGCAGAGACCTGGGATAGTATTGTGGATGCACAGGGGATGTACGTCCTTCCAGGCATGATCGACGCCCACACCCACATGGAGCTGCAACAATCTGAAAAATATCGATCGGTAGACGACTTTTATACAGGGACGGCAGCTGCGGCAGTGGGCGGGACGACGACTATTATCGACCATATCGGATTTGGTCCAGCGGGGTGTGATCTTCACTACTCCATTGACCAATACCATGAAAAAGCAAAGAAATCCGCCATCGATTACGGCTTTCATGGGGTGTTTCAGCACGTTGACGAAGCGATTCTCGAAGAACTCGAAGGCATCGTCACCAACGAAGGCATTCCTAGTTTTAAAGGCTATTCCACTTATGGGTTCAAAATGTCCGACTCAGATTTTCTAAGAATATTAGAGACCATGGATAAAACCGGTGGACTCTTGACCGTCCATGCGGAAAACGACGACATCACCAATTTTTTAAGGGAAAAATACGTAGGCGAAGGGGAAACCGCTCCGATCTTCCACGCCAAAAGCCGCCCAAATCGCACCGAGTCTGAAACCATAGGCCGATTGATCGAAATCGGGTCCATGGCTAATGATGCACCGCTGTACTTGGTGCACACCTCGACAAAAGAGAGTCTAGACGCGGTTCGCGTGGCAAGGGAGCGAGGTTATGACAGACTCTACGTGGAAACTTGCCCACAGTATTTGTTGTTGACTGAGAAGGCTTATTACGCAAACGGTGTTGAAGAAGGCCTTAAATATTTGTGTGCACCACCTTTGCGCACCGATCATGATGCTGAAGCCCTGTGGAAAGCTGTAGAAGATGGCACCGTCCAAGTCATCGCGACCGATCACTGCCCATTTACCCTCGCTCAAAAAAGAGATGGCATTGACGACTTCACCAAAGCACCTGGTGGTACACCAGGCGTCGAAGAACGAGTGCGACTCATCTTTTCCGAAGGAGTGATGAAAGGGCGTATATCCTTGAATCGTTTTGTGGAAGTTATGGCCACCAACCCGGCAAAGATTTTTGGTCTATACCCTCAAAAAGGCACATTAGAACCGGGTAGCGATGCGGATATCGTCATCATCGACCCCAGAAAAACCCAAATCCTGAGTAAAGAAAACACCATTTCCGCCTGCGACTATTGCGCTTACGAAGGCTGGGAAGTTCAAGGCACCATCCATCAAGTGTATTCCAAAGGCAAATTGATCGCAGAGGACAACGTCTTTTTTGGCGCAGAGGGGGAAGGGGAGTTTTTGCATAGGAGCAGAAGCGTCTAAACCCAAGTGCCAATCGCCACATCACGCGATCAGCCAGCTGAGTTGCCAGCGTCTTAGGGAGAGCGGCAACTAAAAGTGGCATCTGTTTTTGATCGTATCTATCACACAAACAAGCTATCTCGCCGATCTCGGCATGGGATAGCTTTCTTTTTTGGCTCTTAGTCAAATCATGTTGGTTGAGCATAACATATCGGCATAACGTGAAAGAGGATGGCACTTGGCTGCGTAGCACCATGCTAAGCAGCCATCGGCAACCCTCTCATTAAGGAGGTGAGAAGGGATTCAATTCCCTTACTCCATTGAAGTTATCGCTTGAAGGGCAGCCCGATTCGCTTCGATGGTTTCATCGATCAACGCCTCAGTATGGGCGTAGGAGAGGAAGATGCCTTCAAACTGCGATGGGGGCATCAGCTGACCGCGATCGAGCATTTCTTTGAAGTATCTTGCGTAAAGGGCGGTGTCCGATTGGTTGACCGAGTTGAAGTTCACCATGGGTCCTTTGGCAAAGAACAAGGTGAGCATCGCTTTTTCACGGGTGAGAGTGGCGTTTATCCCCGTTTTTTTGATGTTGTCGTTAAAGCCCTTTTCCAGTCGGATAGCGAGGGATTCCATGTGGTCGTAAACTTCGGGGTGGTTTTTCAAATAGGTCAACGTGTTGATGCCCATGGTCATGGCGATGGGGTTGCCAGAAAGGGTGCCTGCTTGGTAGACTGGGCCGTTGGGCGCTAGGCAATTCATGATTTCCCTTTTGCCCCCAAATGCGCCGACGGGCATGCCCCCACCAATGATTTTGCCAAGTATAGTCAGGTCGGGATCGATGCCGTAGAGGCCTTGAGCGCCAGAGTAACTCAGGCGAAAACCGGTGATCACTTCATCGAAAATGAGGAGGGCGTTGTTTGCCGAAGTGAGGGCTCTCAGGTCAGCCAAAAACTCAGGTTGGGGCGCGACGACCCCCATGTTGCCCGCTACGGGTTCGACGATGACCCCTGAGATTTCCCCTCTGTTTTCTTCAAAGAGAGCCGCTACCGAATCGATATCGTTGAAGGTGGCGACAAGGGTATCACAGGCAGCGCCAGGGGTGACCCCTGCGCTAGTGGGGACACCGTAAGTGAGGGCGCCAGAGCCAGATTTGACCAAGAGGGCATCGGAGTGGCCATGATAACACCCCTCAAATTTTATGATTTTGTGTTTTCCAGTATAGCCTCGCGCAACGCGAATGGCAGACATAGCCGCTTCGGTGCCGGAGTTTACCATGCGCACCATATCCACAGAAGGCAGCGCCTCGGTGATCAGAGTTGCGAGGGAAACCTCGAGGGCGGTGGGAGCACCGTAAGTGTTGCCATGTTTTAGAGCATCTTCCACTCCACGGTAATATACCTCTGAGGCGTGGCCAAGGATCAGAGGGCCCCATGAGCAGATGTAGTCGGTGTAGGCGTTGCCGTCCACATCGTAGAGCGTGGCGCCTTCTCCTCGCTCGACAAAAATCGGCGGCATCCCCACCGATTGGAAGGCGCGGACAGGGCTGTTGACCCCGCCTGGAATGATGTGGCACGCACTTTCATAGAGGGTAACGGATCGGTCGTGTCTCATAGGGCATACTCCTTTAACAAACGGGGAAGATCTTTGGCGAAATAAGAGATGATAATCTTTGCGCCTGCACGTTTGATGGCGATAAGGCTTTCGTAAATGGCTTGTTCATCCAATAATCCAGCGTCTACTGCGTTGGTCAACATCGCGTATTCACCGCTGACTTGATAGGCTGCCATGGGGAGGTAGGAGAGTTCAGAACCTTTGGCGATGATATCTAAGTAGGGCATTGCCGGTTTGACCATGATGATATCCGCCCCTTCTTCGATGTCTAATTGAATTTCTTTCAATGCTTCCAAGCAATTTGCCGGGTCCATTTGATAGGCTTTGCGATCGCCGTGGGTGGGTGCAGAGTTTGCCGCTTCTCGAAAAGGGCCGTAAAAGCTTGATGCGTACTTTGCTGAATAAGCCATAATCGGGGTGGATTCATACCCGGCACTGTTGAGAGCCTCTCGCATCGCTGCGACTCGACCGTCCATCATATCCGATGGTGCCACCATATCGGCTCCGGCGCGGGCGTGGCTGATCGCTGTGCGACACAGCGCATCTAGGGTGCGCGCTCTATCGATAGAGCCATCGGCAGCAAAAAAGCAGCAGTGCCCGTCAGATTTGTGTTCACAAAGACAGACATCGGTGATGACCATCATTTCCGGGTCTATTTTTTTGATTGCGCGAATCGCTTGTTGAACAATACCATCATCATAGAAGGCGGGCGTGGCTAGGGCATCTTTGCAATCGGGAACGCCAAAGAGGAGTACCGCGGATATGTCTAAGCCTTTGAGTTCTAGAATTTCCTCCTCCAACCGATCCAAGGACAGATGGTACTGATTTTTCATCGACGATATTTCGCGTTTAATATTTTCCCCTTCCACGATAAACAGGGGGTAGACCAAATCGTTCATCGAGAGGCTGGTCTCTCGAATGAGGTTTCGCATAGCTACTGATTTTCGAAGTCTGGTGGGTAACATGATTGACCTTCTTTCTCTAATAAGGCTTCCAATAAGCCATCAATGGTGTATGTGGTCGCTTCAACATCCACGGAGATCCCTAATTCCCTCATTTTTTTCGAGGTTTCGGGTCCGATGGAGGCGCAAGTACAGTTTGCTAAGAGAGGCGTGGCTGCGCTTCCGAGGATGTCCAGAAAATACGATACTGTGGTGGAGCTGGTAAAGGTGATGGCATCGATGCTGTGTTCGGTCAAGGCTTGTCGCAGATCGTAGTCGGGATTCTCGGCGCGCAGGGTTTCATAAATGAAGATTTCTTCTAAGGCGCATACTTTTTTGAGAGCTTCTGCCATCATTGGTCGCGCGTTTTTGGAATGGGGTAGGAGAATGTGGGATTCCTTGGTCAATGTTGGCTTTAAGCCTTCGACGAGGGCTTCTCCCACATAACTTTTGGGGATAAAATCCGGCTTTATCCCGCGATTGGCAAGGTGAGTGGCAGTGGCAGAACCGATAGCGGAGATGTGGAGGTTTGCCAAAGCTCTGGCGTCTTTTCCTAAGTGGGATAAGGTCTCAAAAAGCAGCATTACCGCATTTACGCTGGTCAACACCAGATGGGAGTAGGTCGACTGCGAGGTCAATGCCCTTTTTAGGCGCTCGATGCCATCGGGTATAGGCGCGATGGTGATCGTCGGAAAGAGGATGGGGATCCCGCCGAGTTCGGAGATGCGCTTTGCCATTTCCGAGCTTTGGGTGCGCGAGCGAGTGACTACCACAGATTTTCCAAAGAGGGGCAATCGATCGTAAAACCTCAGGCTCTCTCGTTTGAGGACCACGTCTCCGATGACGATAAGGCTTGGCGCGGTGATGTGGTGGGTTTGGGCGAGGGCGTAGAGTTCCCTCAACTCACCGGCTACCACCCGTTGGTAGGGAGTGGACGCTCGGTGAACTAGAGCGGCAGGGGTGGTAGCGGCCATGCCGTTGGCGATGAGCGCGTTGGCTATGGTTTTTAAATTGGATATGCCCATTAAAAACACGAGGGTGCCAGTCGTCTTTGCCAAAGTTGGCCAATCGAGATCAGAAGTGTCGTCTTTTAAGTGGCCGGTGACCACTTGAAAGGAAGAGGCACAGTCTCTATGGGTGATGGGAATGCCAGCATAGGCGAGTCCGCCAATCACCGAAGTGATCCCAGGGATGACTTCAAAGGGGATGCCGGCGTCGTAAAGGGCTTCCCCTTCTTCACCTCCGCGGCCAAAGACGTAAGGATCCCCGCCTTTTAGACGCACCACCGTCTTTCCGTCATTTGCCAGTTGAACCAAAAGTCGATTAATCTCCTCTTGGGGGAGGGCGTGGTTTTTAGCGCGCTTACCAACATAAATCTTTTCACAAGTAGATGGAACGTGGTGCAAAAGCGCATCGCTGACGAGGGCGTCGTAGACGAGAGCATCGCAGCGTCCAAGGGCTTCGTAGGCTTTTAATGTGAGTAGTCCAGGATCGCCACAACCGCCTCCAGTAAGGTAGACGATGCCCTTTTTTATGGGTGAGAGTTTTGCTTTTAGTTGTTTTGCCAAAGCGATACCCATTTCTCGTTCATCGCCAGATGTGCCGGTAATAGAGTCGATGACTATCTTTTCTTCGTTGCCGTATAACCCATACAGGGTGGACGTTTCGCCGTCGATGTGGAGATAGGCGCCCATGGGAAGATGGCATGTTCCGTTCAGCGTTTCAAGAAAAGCGCGCTCTGCTTTCATCTGTCGTTGAGCGAGGGGGTCGGTGATCCCCTCCAACAGGTGTCGGATTTTCCCATCTCCTTCCCGGATTTCCACAGCGAGCACTCCTTGGCAGGTGGCGGGTATGAACGTTCGAGGTTCCAAGCGAATCCTATGGTAGTCAGGACTATCGTAAATCCCCAAGCGTTTGAGGCCGGCGGCAGCGAGTAGGATGCCGTCATAGCCCAGATCGTGCATTTTTCGTATCCTTGTGTCCACATTTCCGCGAATGCCTTCAATAATCGCATCCGGTCGGAGAGCTTTGAGTTGAAAGGCTCTCCGTTTGCTTCCCGTGGCGATCCGGGCATTTTTTGGTAGGTCCAAAAGAGAAGTGATGGGATGGGGAGTGAGCAGTACATCTGCCGGGTCTTCCCGTTTGGAAGGGGCAGCCAGAGTGAGACCATCGGGCAATTGAGAAGGCATATCTTTCATGCTGTGAATCGCCATATCGATTTCACCCGAGAGCAGTGCGTGTTCCAATTCTTTGGTGAACAAGCCCTTGTCTCCAATTTTATCCAGAGCGATGTGTTGAATCCGATCCCCCTTGGTGGTGATGATTTTAAGGTCAAATGTTTCGTCGGGGTGAGCGGTTCTCAACGTGTCAACCAGTTGGGTCGACTGGGTCAGTGCGAGTTGACTTCCCCGGGTTCCCACTACAATTGTCATAATCGTTTGCTTCCTTTATAAGTTCAGCCAACTCCAGCTTGGAGAGGCGCAGTAATTCAAGTCGTTTTTCGTTTTGGTCTCGGTTTTGGCCCAAAATCTTTTGGCGAAGTGCTTTTAAATAGCGGAGCCGTTCG
The DNA here is from genome assembly GCA_964533865.1 of uncultured Peptoniphilaceae bacterium. GTDB lineage: Bacteria > Bacillota > Clostridia > Tissierellales > Peptoniphilaceae > CAZHRC01. The sequence goes on along the minus strand of CAZHRC010000003.1, from coordinate 44,392 downwards.
GCGTAGCTCTCGTCATAGCGCTGTTCGAGTTCCTTGCGAATCTGTGCAGTGAGTGAAGGGCTTGCCCCATCGGTGCAGACAGAAAGGGTCAAGTCCCCCCGGCGAATCACCGCGGGGAAGATAAAGTCCGAGTCAGCAGGGTTGTCTACCGCGTTGACCAGGATGGAAAGGGCCTTGGCATCGGCGACGATCTTCCTATTTAGCGCTTTATCATCAGTTGCGGCGACCACGAGAAAAGCGTCTTCAAGGTGTTCGACTTGATAGGTGGCGAGAGTGAGCTGACAGCCCTTTGGGAGGGCAGTCTTGGGTTTGATCGGATCGACACCAACCACCTGACAGCCGTAGTCCGCCAATGTTTTTGCCCGGGCGAGGCCCAACTTGCCCAATCCAACCACCACCGCCACTCTCCCGTAGAGATCAAAGAGCAGTGGCGCTCTCATAGGTCATGACCTTCGCGGTGATCCACAAACAACAACCCCATCGCCTTTTCCACATCGCCAATGGCTTCGTCGGACTCCAGCGCTTTAAGATTGCGAATCGAGGGCATCACCATCTGGCGAAATTTCGCCTTTACCACCTTTTCCAAGTAAGAGCGATCCTTGCCTTCAAAGGCAAACCGCTCGTTAAGAGCTTGTATGGTTTCTTCGGCGAGGGTGCATGCGGATTGGTTAAAAAATCGGACTAGGTGGTCCACCTTGGATTTGGAAATCCAGTCGATGAGCTCATCGAGTTCCCGATCGATGATCTCGGCGATTTTAGCGGCGATCTCTTTACGATAATCCAATGCATCGTCGATCAGGTGATTAAAATCGTCTATGGCGATCAGTTCCACACCGTCCATATCCCCGATGTCCGGGTCTACGTCGCGAGGCAGTGCCAAGTCGATGATCGTGAGAGGTTTAGTGCGAGGGCGCATCTCCTCGAGTCGCAGGACAGAGTGAGGCGAGGCGGTGGCACAGATGACCACATCCATCTCAGCGATCAGATCGTATCGACTGGTATAAGGATGGACGTTGAGCCCTTCAAAAAGAGGCTGGTAACCGTCTGTGGGGTGTAGGGTGCGATTGGTCATCGCGATATGGCCAAACCCTTCGGCGGCTAAGTGGCGAAGGGTTAAAGTGCCCATCTCCCCGGTGCCGATGATCAGCACCTTTTCATCGGCGTAGTAAGGGTGGGTTTTCTTGAGGTACTTCACCGCCGTCGACCCCAGGGAAAGCGAGGTTTCAGAGATTTTGTACTCAGTGCGCACTTTTTTTGAAAAAGTGATGGCTTCGCGGAAAATTTTAGCGCCGTATTTTCCACAAGTTCCTTGTAATTGAGAGACCTCCAAGGCGTTTTTCACCTGGCCAAGGATTTGGTCCTCTCCAAGGATCATGGAATCCAGACCGGTCACCACTTGGTACAAGTGCTGAAGAGCCTTGCGGTTGATATAGCGAAACAAATAGGGTGCCAAGGCTTTTGATTTGACTTCGGTATAAAAGTGCTCGAGGATGTTCGCCGCCTCTTCTGGCGCATGGGAGAAGGCGTAGATCTCGCTTCGATTGCAAGTCGACAAGATCACCACTTCCTCGATCGCCTCTGATCCTTTGAGGATCAACAGTGCTTCTCGGGCCATACGTTTCGTAAAGGTCGCCTGTTCCATCACTTCAAGGGGCGTATCCACATGATTTATACCTACGACGACAACATTCATAGTTAACTCCTAAAAATTCAGGTTATTTTTTTCATAACAGATTTAGTATATCCCGAAAAATGGAGTTGTTCAACCGAGGAAACTATTGAACATAAAAAAGTTTTGAAAAGATGTCACAAAAGAGGGGGCTCAAACGGATTAATAGTGAAAGGGGGAGATAGCAATGTGAAATAACCAAAGAATAGTACACAAATTGAGTATTATTTTAGAGTGCATGATTATTATTGAGCGATATTAACCGATGATAATCGAAATTATTAAAGGAGTCGCGGAAAGAGAATCTACACACAAATAAGTTTTGTTTTAAATACTAACTAAAAACGTGTAAATGCTACAAAAAACTTACATTAAGGATAGCAAACTATGACTAAGCAAACGATAATCAAATCAATTTTCTATCTCTTCGCGGTCCTATTACTGATCGGAGGATGTAAGAGTCATGATATTACGGAGAAAAATTTGTCCCTCTCGACAATTGAAGAACAAATCGAGCGTTATGGTGCGGATAAAGGGTTGTTGGTAGACGTGAAAACAGCAGAATCTATTACACTTATGACAAAGGTGGCGCCATTGACGGTGCGGTGGTTGCTCTAAGCGAGGACGTTTTTTTGCAAGTGGGAAAAGATGGCGCGGTGAGTGAGGATCGAAAAGAGGGTCATCGACAGCGCGCCATGGAAGCGATGGAAAGGAATTGGAAAAAGACTATTGATCAATTTATTATCACTAAGGCGAAAGAACCAGGCGCAAGTTGGAATAGCAAGACCGCTGTAGTGGATAGTTTGTCGACCTATGGGATAAATGGTTACCTCAACGGGATATTGATCAACTTAGCGACAGAAGGATTGGAGTCGGGCTATATTATGGCTCATATCAACGGTTTGGATATCAGCGTAGAGGACTACGCGACAAATGGAATGTACGCTCCGTTGATGACAGAGACGGAACCTGGAAAAGCCTATATGGGCAATGAAAGATTATCAGGATTTAATCCAGGTGAAGTGTACAAAGGGAGCGCGAAAGAAGAAAGAAAGATCTTGATCAAGCAGGCTAAAGACCAATACGCCATCGGAAAGGTTTTTCCTTTGGCGGAAAACGGCGAATCGGTTGCGCCAGGCATCGATGATAGGGCTTTTGAGTTCAAGACTGGCGAGAGCCTGCGCTTGGAGCTCGATCCTCATAAGCAGAATGAGGACTACCTTCGAGACCCCAGCGTGCATTCGCTCAATGTATTGAAACGAGAAAATCAGCAGTAAGTCGATAAGGAAAGGCGGTTTTAATGGAGCAGATGGCGCGTAGCGGTCTCTTCAGAGGCGATAAAAATGACATTTAAAAAGCGACGTATCATCATCGTGATGTTGCCGTAAATTGTTTTAAAGGGCTATTTGGTATATATTAATAGGACACCATAGGATATCAAAGGAGCCCATAAGATGAGGTATAGACATAGGCGCAAAAGGCGACCCAACATCCTTGGCCTTCCAGAAGAGGGGAGGCCAGGGGATGATTTTTGAAACGCAACAGGAAAAACTGATGTTTATCTATCGAAATTATGCCCATAAAATGAAAGGGCTTGCGATGCGATATTTAGGCGATGATACGTTGGCTGACGATGTGGTTCAGGAGGCCTTTCTCGATATTATGAAAAAATGCGATGACATTATCATTGAAAACAGACAGGCTATGCCATCGTTGATCGGGTTTATCGTCAAATGCAAAGCCGTCGATTTGATACGAGGGCGACTAAAAGTGGAGTATATGGCATCGGTAACTGAACTGGCAGGCCAGACTGATGGAACAGAATACGATCTTATCGACAGCGAAAACGCAGTCGTCGAGTGTATTGAAAAGCTGACAGAAGGCGATCGAGAGGTGCTAACGGCTAAGCTTATACGAGAAGAGAGCTACGATGCCATTGCAAAAGCGCTATATATTACAGAACAAACGGCTCGAAAGCGGTATGAGCGAGCAAGAAAAAGATTGGCGAAGGTGTTGATCGAGGAGGGGGTGATCGATCGTGGGTGAGGATAAGAAAAGAATATCGGATGAAGAATTAAAAGTTTTGTTGTACCAAGAACTTTTAGAAAAGGAAGAAGACTCCGCCCAACCCGAGGAGAGCCCATTGTCAGAGTCTGCAGAAGCGGAGATTTTAGCGATGATTAGTGGGATGGAAGAACCGAGTAAACCACTGCATCGTATAAAGACTAGTGTGAATCGACATTGGAGGGTACTGTTCGGAAGAACTGTTGCTGCGATAATTTGCCTTGGTCTAATTATAATAGGTCCACAAGAGGTCATAGCTGCATTGCAGAATATTTTTAATATCATTATCACGAGGCATGCTGATCGTGACGAAATCACAGTAGTCCACGATAACAATCTTTATCAAGACAAAGACGCGCCGGCAAGTAGTGAACCACCAGAACATGAGGTGAATTTAGAACCGACTTTCTTGCCCGAAGGATACGAGTTAGAAGAGAGCACTGTAATGTACGGATTTACAGCAAAGAAATTCTCAAAAAGAGATAAAGAAATAGTGATACAGATAATCAGCAACTCTAGCGCCAAAATATATCACGATAATGAACGATCGAAAAAGGAGACGCTTACAATATTAAATATGGAAGTGATTCACTATTACTATGAAGGTTATAATTTTTATATGTGGTCAAATAATGGATTTTCATACACTTTGAATTCAGGCGAAGATCATTTAACTAATATAAAAATAATTGAAAATATTCGCTAAAACACCTTAATTAGGTAAAGGTTATAGTCATATATTATTTTGGAGGATAGAGATGAATAAAATAAATAGAATGCTATTAATAGTTGGTATCGTAGCATCAACTGTAATGGTTCCTAGCGCAAATTGTTTTGCAGAGAAGGGGACGAAGACCAGCGAAGAATATTCTTATCGATACGTAACATTTGATTCCTATGGGGCAAATCTAGGCATCAACAAGGCAGGGAATGCTTCGATGGCGATGTATTTCAAAATGAAAAAGAGTAGTCGTGTATCTATTACTTATTCACTACAAAAAAGAATTGGTGGTGCATGGGGAAATGTGGCTTCTTATTCAGAAAGAAAAACTGGATCAAATATCCAGTTTGCTAAAAGCTTGAAATTATCAACGAGTGGTTCATATCGCATTTACTATAAGGCAACTTCGAATGGCGAAACAGTGATTGGAACTTCTAATATGCTGGCATACAAGTAAAGTGCGGTGGAATACCAAGGAGAAGTGATGATGAAGCATCTAAACCCACATCGGTATAGAAACGGTGATATGGATACAAGAATTTGAAGAATGACTATAGAATTTTTTGGCGAAATATTGAGTGTGAAGACCTCAATCGAGAAATGGAAAAACCTATGGGGAGTACATTTATCATCGCCCACAAGGGATCTAAAGGAGGAAGGAACTCATGACGAATACTAATTATCGAAAGATTAGGAAATGGCTCAATCGCCTATGGATAGGCGTAGGTGTATTGATGCTCATCGGTTTGATCGTTGTAGATGAGCAAACTCGACGGTCTGTTGAAGGGATGGTATCCCTCTACGGTTACGGTATGGTGGGAATCGTCATTGCCAATGTGGTGCTCAAGCGATTGGAAGCAAAAACAGCAGGAAAGGCTAAGCAGATAGGGAATGTGTTGACGGGATTATGGCTTGTCGTCTGGTTGTTTTTTGAATTTGCGACCCGCTCTGTGGAGGTGTTGTCCCAAAAGGGGATGAGGATCGCCATTGGATTTATGATCTTTTCGCTAGCCGTTTCGGTAATCATCAAAGTGACTGAACGGCGAGAAGCGGTGAAGGAATAGATCGGATGTATCAAGAATGTTGAACGTCGTGGATCTGAGGTTTTGTAAAAAAGGCATGGGAAGGTACGAATGGATAGTAGGAACGTTGACATTAATGATCATTATTGGTATCCTCTCCGTAGCCGATTATGAATTAAAGGGGTGGATAAAATGAACAAGAAAATTTCTCTCTTTTGGCTCTATGCCAAAAATGGACTTCTCTTTTTAGCGTTTGTTGCATCGACATCGCTCATCAAGACAAGACTGGAAATAGGGTATCTTTTTTTAGTCCTCCTCGTGTTATGCGGATTTGAAACGATGTTTTTCTATAAAAAGAGCGACCGGTCTTTTGCACCGATTTCTGCCGATCAGTCGTTGGAAGTCGTACTCATGTCCGTTGGTGCTACAGTGATTTTAGGGGGAAGTATTCTTTTCATCCTTGCCATCAGATGATCGGACGGTAGTGTACCATCAATTGTGCAAACCCCAAGTGGACCAAATAGAAAAACGCAGAGGACATGGAAAATGTCTCCTGCGTTTTTTTCGATGATGGGCAAGATTTTAGACGCACAGATAGATGGAGAGAAAGATCAGCACACTGCCTCCGAGGACGAAGAGATGCCAGATGACGTGGGTGTAGGGGACTTCTTTTTTTCGATAAAACAAGGTGCCTAGGGTGTAAACGAGTCCGCCGGCGGCGAGGAGTCCTAGACCAGAGATACCAGCGCCTTCGTAAATGGGCTTTAGGGCGAGGACGCTAACCCATCCCATGGCGATGTAGATGGGGGTGGAGTACTTTTTGGATTTTTCAAGGTTGACGACTTTTAAGAGGATTCCTCCGAGGGCGATGGTCCACACGACGGCAAAAAGTGCGTAGCCGATAGGGCCTTTGAGGGCAATGAGGCAGTAAGGGGTGTAAGAGCCTGCGATGAGCAAAAATATGGTGGAGTGGTCGATGACTTGAAAGACGTGTCGAGCCTTGGTGAAGATGAGGCTATGGTAGAGGGTGCTCGACAGGTAGAGCAGGATCATGGTGACGCCGTAGACGATGTAGGCGACAAGACCAAGGGTGGATTCTTGGTGTAGCCCCTTGAAAATCAACAGAATCAGTGCGACAATGGAAAGTAGGGCACCGATGCCGTGGGTGAGCGCATTGAGCACTTCGTTGATGATTTGGTAGCGGCGGTTGGATAAGGGATTGCAGTTGGTGTTTGCCGACATGATATCCTCCTTAGGATGGGGTTTATTAGAGCAGCTTGCGCAGTTGAATCGTCGATGCGAGGGCGGAAGTGGCGTAGGATAGCGCCGAGTCCGTTGGTTTTGCAGCATCCGAAAGAGCCTTTTCAAAGGCGTCACAAAAAGCGTCGTATTGGTCGCCTGGGGTTTGAACGGTCAATGCAGGCAAGATTTTTGTGGCGATGTCTGGAATGGTGGCAACGTTTTTTAGCAGGACAAAGACGATGAGGTAAGCGATTTGGTCTTTGTGGTAGCGTTTGTTCTGTGGCTTCTCTAAATGACCCAGTTTGACGTAGTTGTTCACCATGGATTTGGTCAAGGGAATTTCTTCGGACAATATGGGCGATAAGGTGTGATTGATCAGCTCCAAGACTTGGTCCATATACAGATCGATGGAAGAGAGCTCGGCGTAACGCGGTAGAGTCATGGTAGTACCTCCGTTGATATAGTAAGAGCATAACATAGTTTAAAGAATCATTCAATATAGTTATCGAAACTATTTGAAAAAATCAGGTAAAAAGAAAGGAATGGCAATGCAAATAAAAAAAGGTAGCGCAGGCGCAGTCGAAGTGGGTTTCTTTTTTGAAGATCGTGGGCTCGAGGGTCCGATGGCGGATAAAGTAGGAGATCTTTGGAAAAAGGAGCGATTCAAAGGTGCTAGCGGAGAGAGTAAGACCTTCATCGATGGCGGTGGCGAGGGGATCGTCCTCCTAGGGTTGGGAAAACGGGAAAATTTCACCCACGATGCCTTGCGAGTACAAGCCTACCGCGCTTATGCCATCGCAGAGGAGTACCGTGTAGAGTCACTGCTCGTGTATTTGCCGTTGGAAACCGAGGCGGCGTTACAAGGAGTGGTGGAAGGGATGCTTCAAGGCGAGTACATTTATGAAGTGTACAAAACCAAAAAGAAACCGGAGCGAGCCTTACAGGTGAACCTATTCGGGGCAGAGGCTTTGGATGTGGATGGGATGGTGGTACGATGGAAGACGATCCTTGAAGGCGTGTTTATGGCAAGGGATCTAGTAAACGCACCACCCATCGATTTGTATCCCAAATCCTACGCTGAAAAAATAGAAGCCCTTTTAGAGCCGGTGGGGGTAGGTGTGGAGATTTACGATAAATCGGCTATCGAGGCGATGGGCATGAAGGCGTTTCTTGCGGTGAGCATGGGATCGCCAAATGAGCCGAAGTTTATCGTGTTGAAGTACACTCCCTTGGGCGAAGAGGTGAAAGGGACGGGTTTGGTGGGCAAAGGGCTCACTTATGACTCGGGTGGCTATCACCTCAAACCCCTTGAGGGCATGGCGCTGATGAAAATGGATATGGCAGGATCGGCGGCGGTCGTTGGAACGCTATACGCTTTGGCGAAAAACAAGGTACAAAAAAACGTCTACGGCGTCATCGCCGCTTGTGAAAACTTGATATCGGGAAGCGCTTATAAAAATGGGGACGTGATTTCGTCGATGAAAGGAACGACCATCGAGGTGACCGATACCGATGCGGAAGGTAGGCTGACCTTGGCAGATGCGCTGTACTATACGGCGACGCGGCTTCCCGTCGATCGGATCATTGACTTGGCTACTCTGACTGGGTCTTGCATTGCCGCATTTGGTCCGAGCGTCGGTGGTGCTTATTACAATGATAAAAGGCTCTACGATCGTTTTTTCAACGCTTGTGAAAAAACGGGAGACAAGGTATGGGATTTTCCAAGATTACCAGAAGTGCGAAAGATTTTGGATAGCGAGATCGCGGATATTAAAAACGATGTGGACATTGCGCCGGGAGCGATTATCGGAGGCGTGTTCTTAGAAGAGTTTGTCGAAGGCCTGCCTTGGATGCATTTAGATATTGCAGGACCAGCTTATCATACAGAGGCGAAGGGGTATTTGCCCGTAGGAGGGTCAGGGTATCCGGTGAGAGCGTTGGTCGCGTTGCTCTCAGATGCCGATTGATGTGCCTAAGAGGTAGGTGGAGGTCAAGGGATTGAATCACATATCACAGGGTGATCACTGACAATAGGCACGATAAAAAAACACCGGTGGGACCAAGGTCCCGCCGGTGTTTGCCTGTCCATTAGCCGCGTCGATAGTCGCGTTTTCGATCTTGTTTTTCTTTCTTTTTGCGATAGACTTCTTTGCCGTGATCGCAGGCTTGGTAGCGCGTCAGTGCCGCGTCGTATCGGTTGCGTTTTGATCGGGTGAGTTTGAGTTTTCGCAAGATATCTCCATGGTCTTCACAGGTCGCCAGGGAGAGGAAGGTGGTGTAGTTTTGAGGGATCCATCCCTCATAGGACAAGAGTGCACCACAAAATGGGCATTCGAAATAGCGAATGTCTTCGTGTTTGAAGAGGGCTCTCTTGGAGTAGAAGCCTGTGAAATCCGCGGTGGAAAGTTTTCCGCTAAAACCGTCGGCGAAGAAGTCGTAATCGTACTCGGCGATGCCCTTTTTCAAGTCCAGTGAGGTGACGACTTTGACGGTGTTGCGCGCGTCGTACAAAGCATCGTGCTGTGTGCCCTCTGTTTCGATGTTCAGGTGCTCCAGCGCTCGTTTCAAGGACCATTGATCCTTGGACTTGGCGATTTGGTGGGCAAAAAAGACTTGTAGGTTGTAAGTTGGGGGAAACCAACCGCTGTTTAAGTTATAAAAACGCATATTCGATCGAAATACGGGCATGTCCGAGTTGCCCCAGGTGAGAAAAACGAAGTTCTTTCCGCACCATTGGGAAAAAAGCTCAAGGGCGTCGGGAAAGGTGAAACCTAACGCTAGGTCCTCTTTACTCAACCCGGTGAGCCGGCGGACTTGGTGGTGAAGGACGGTGTAGATTTTGGGGCGTATGGTCAGTTTGATCTCGGACTGGACTTTCTGGTCCTGATTTAATTTGATGGCTCCGATTTGTATGATCTCAGCGTCTAAGCCTGTGGTTCTGCGTTTTTTGCTCTTTGGCGAAAAGGGCTGATTCCACTCCAAATCCAACACGATATAATTCAAAGGTGTGCCTCCTATTTGTCGTTGTTCGCCATTATCATAACACAAAGGTGGTTGGTAATGAAAGATGAGAAAAAAGAATTGACAGATGTGAACATACTGAGTATACTGTACTTATGTGAATATATAAAAAGAGGGGGGTGAATTTTTGCGAATCATACTGTCGAATCAATCGGGGATGCCGATTTATGAACAGATTAAAAATCAGATTAAAGAGGCGATTTTCGATGGAAAGCTCGCCGAAGGCGATGTGTTGCCGTCGATACGGCAATTGGCAAAGGATTTAAAGATTAGCGTGATCACCACGACAAGGGCTTATAAAGACCTGCAGGAAGAGGGTTTTGTGGCGACGGTCCAGGGCAAGGGATGTTATGTTCTAGCGCAAAACAAGGAGATGGCGAGGGAAAACGCCTTGGTCAAAATCGAAGAAGGTTTGACCGCTGCCATCGCCGCTGCAAGGGCTGGGGATATCGACCTTGGGGAAGTTCAGGAGATGTTGGTATTGTTGAGTGAGGAGGTAGAGCATGACTAACGCTGTAGAGATTCGAGACTTATGCAAAGTATACGACAAATTTTCGTTAAAAGAGGTGTCGATGGAGGTACCAACGGGCTACATCACAGGGTTTATCGGGCCAAATGGATCGGGTAAGACGACGACGATTCGATGTTTGCTCAATATGGCGGACCCCACGTCAGGGACGATAAAGCTTTTTGACGTGGAACAAAATCGGGATGACCTCTCGTCAAATGAGGCGATCGGTGTCGTTATGGATTCGACCTATTACTTAGAGGATTGGTTACTCGCCGATGTGGAAAAGGCGGTGTCTTTATTCTATAGTAACTGGGATGGGGTGGTCTTTCAGGAGTATTTGAAACGTTTTCACTTGGATCCGACGAAAAAGGTGAAGGAGCTCTCCCGTGGAATGAAGGTGAAGCTCATGCTTGCAGTGGCTTTGTCTCACGATGCGAGGTTGTTGGTTTTAGACGAGCCCACTTCGGGTTTGGATCCTTCTGCACGAGATGAAATTTGTGACATTCTTCAAGATTTTGTCCTCGACGACAGAAAAAGCGTGTTGTTTTCCACTCATATCACTTCAGATCTTGAAAAAATCGCCGACTACATTGTCTTTATTCTCGATGGCAGGGTGGTGTTTTCAGGGTTAAAGGAAGAGTTGATGGCGAAGTATTGTGCGGTAAAAGGTGGATCCGACGATATCACCCAAGAGCAAGCCAAAATGATAATAGGCTTGAGACAGCACCCTACGGGGTTTGAAGGGATGATAGCCGTTGAGAAGACTGGTGGGTTATCAAAAGATCTCTTGTTGGAGCCCATTTCTTTAGAAGACATTATTATCTACATGAACCGGGAGGCCTACGATGAATAAGACACTTGCTTTGGCAAAACTCGATGTGTTGACGATGAAACCGTCGATGAATATCAAGTCCACGTTGATGATCATCGGCGCTGGAACGGTGATGATGGTCAGCCTAAAGTCGATAATCATCGGTATTTTTTACTTAGCTCTCACTTCGATTATCTATGGGGGAATTCCTTTTGCAGCAGGTGAAATCACCCGTTTTGACGAGTTTTATCGAACGCTAGCCATTGAGCGAAAGAGTGTGGTCCGCGGGAGGTACCTGTTCATCCTATTTCTCGATGGATTAGTTTTTATCGCGGCTTTTATGTTGGCGGCGATTGCGGGGGCATTTAGCGTTGGTAGTGCCAATATTGTGGATTGGCTGATCGTTTCAGCGGCGGCTTTCGCGCTGTGTTTGACCATACACGCGGTTCAAATGCCCGTTTATTTTAAGATGAGCTACTCTAAGGCGAAATTGTGGACCATATTGCCATTTATGGGATTTCCTCTTATTCTCGTTGTGTTTCGACCGCTGTTGGAAAAACCGGAGGTGTTATTTAAGTTGAGCGAATGGTTCACTTGGTTTTTTGAACACAGCACGGCGACAAGCATTGGCCTTGCAGCGCTCACGGCATTGATCTATTTCATTTCCTATCGACTTTCCGAAAGGTTTTACACCCGTCGCATTTTTGATTAAAGAAAAAAGAGATCCTGTAAACAGGGTCTCTTTCGTTTAGGGGTGTGTTTTTAACTCGTTCCATAATTCCAAAATAGTCGTTCGTCTCAGAGGATCGACAAAGTGTGGGGCAATTTCCGCTAACGGTTCTAATACAAATGCCCTTTGGGATACATAGGGGTGGGGAAGGGTGAGGTGGTCGGAGTCTTGGATGATGGATTCGACGTAGAGCAGATCTAAGTCGATGATTCGCGGCCCCCAGTGTGTTTCTCGTATTCTCCCCATCCATTTTTCAACGTTGAGGAGTTCACGCATCAATTGATCGGGACTGAGGAAGGTTTCCAATTCGATCACTTGGTTGAGAAAATCCGGCTGGTCTTCCACGCCCCAGGGAGCGGTTTCGTAGACGGAAGAGGTTTTTAAGATTCGGATCGTATCCTTGTTTGCCAAGTGAGAAGCGGCTTCTTCCAAGTGGGCGTTTCGTTCGCCAAGGTTGGTGCCCAACCCGACAAATGCCCGCTTCCAAGCGCGGGTGATGTGAACGGCGGCGTAGGCTAGAGGCTTTCCAATGGGTGCCCAAGGCTTTTTCACCGTCAAGGATAAGCCTCGAATGGCGGGAAAGGCGGACAGAACTTCAGTGGCGGCGATTTCGGCGGCGGTTTCGATGAGATCGTGGGCTTGTTCGGTGAAGGCTTCTTCAAGGACGTCACAGAGTGTCCCATAGTGCACCGATTGGTCCAACTCACCGGTCATCGCCGCTTCTCGAGTGGAGAGATGGGCTTCACAGCTGAGCAAAAATTTTTGTCCTAATTTCTTTTCTTCATCGTAAACGCCGTGATTGGCGAAAACCTCTAAGTCGACGACGATGATGCTATCCATGGCGCCCCTCGTTTCGTATAGCAAGGGCCATTTTCATCGCTCGGTAGTTTTCTGCAACGTCGTGGACTCTAAAAATGACGGCGCCTTTCATGACGCCGACGACGGTGGTGGCGATGGTGCCTTCCACTCGCTGGTCGACGGGAAGGCCTCCGGTGGCCGTGCCGACAAACCGCTTTCGCGACGTCCCCAACAACAAAGGATAGCCTAAGGTGTGGCACAGTTCCAATCGGTTGATGGCGATCAGGTCTTTTTCGTAGTCTTTAGCAAAGCCGACCCCAGGATCGAGAATGAGCTTGTCTTTGGCGATGCCCGCCTCGGTGGCTAAGGCGACGGAAGCCTCTAAGTCGGCGATTAAATCGGTCATGTAGTTGGTGTAGTTTACATCTTCTCGATTGTGCATGAGCACCGCCCATTTGTCATGGTCGGCGGTGATTTTTGCCATACGAGGATCTTGTTTAAATCCCCAGATGTCGTTGATAATATCGGCGCCTGCGGCGATGGCAGCTTCCCAAGTGGCACTTTTAAAAGTATCCACTGAAATCGGCACATCAAAGCGTTGGCGAATGCCTTCGATGACGGGGACGATGCGCTCGATCTCCTCATCAGAGGTAACGGGGGTGTAACCGGGTCGTGTGGACTCGCCACCGACGTCGATGATAGCAGCCCCTTCCGCGATCATTTTCTCCGTGTGAAAGAGGGCGTCGTCTAAGGCGTTGTGGGAGCCGCCGTCGGAAAAGGAATCGGGGGTGACGTTTAATATGCCCATAAGGTAAGCGTTGTGTTCAAAATCAAAGGTGGTGTTTCTTATTTTCATTTCTGTTCCCCTTATGCTAATAGCTGATGGTCAAGTTTTTTTTGTCGTCGGGCCAATGGCAAGTCTCTTGGGAAGGGCAGCGAAAACAAGGTCGAGATGCTTTATCGGCTTTTCGAAAGATATCCGAAAAACCTGTGGCGGTATCTAGACGATGGTTCTCGATAGCTCCTAGGATCGTCGCTTTTTCATCATCGGAGAAGTCGAGATCTACGAGCAAGTCTTTTGCGAGCAAGACCCCTGCTAGGTGGTGAGGGGTGCCGGTGGCATGCTCCTCGACTCTACCGATATCATGCAATAGTGCTGTGGTGTAGATCAAGTCTGTGGAAACCTCGAGTGTTGCCTCACTACACATCATAGTGGCGATGCGAGCGACATCGAGAAAATGGGCGAGATCGTGTCTGCAGTAGCTCCGTTGGCGTTCGTGTCTTTCAAGGGCACATAATAGGTTTTGGTAGGTTGGATGGTTGTATAAGGTGTTGGTATTGTGCAGGTTTCTGGGCAGAGGGCGATAGGTCATCGACGATCTCCCAAGGCGATGAGGCGATAGACGTCGTCTTTTAAGGTAGCGTCTTCTTTAAACACGCCTCGTGTGACAGATGTCGCCGTCACCGTGCCGGGTTTTTTGACACCACGCATGGATAGACACAAATGCTCCGCTTCGACAATGACCATGACACCGCTAGCATTGAGATAGGTCATGATCCCATCGGCGATTTCCATCGTGAGTTTTTCTTGGATTTGTGGTTTGGCGGCGTAGGTATCCACGGCGCGGGCGAGTTTGGACAAGCCAGCAACTTTGCCGTTGGGCATATAGGCGATGTGCACTTTGCCAAAAAAGGGCAGGAGGTGGTGTTCGCACATGGAGTAAAAGGGGATATCTCTTTCGAGGACGAGTTCATTTTCTTCAATGGGAAATTGCCGAGATAAATGCACCTCGGCGGTTTGGTGCAATCCGCCAAAGATCTCTTCGCACATGCGCGCGACGCGGTCGGGGGTGTCGAGTAACGCCTCCCTTGTCGGGTCTTCGCCAATGCCCTCTAAAATCAATCGGACGCCTTCTTTGATGCGTTCTGAATCCATAATGGCTCCTTTAAGCGTATTTGCTAAAGAAGAGATGGCCCTGCCGCCATACAAAAAACCGAGCACCCCGAGTGGGTTGCTCGCATCTAACATGAGGCAGGTCGCTTACAACGAGAATAAAGCCTGGTGGGCTTTGTCAGGTTACTACAGCGGATGCGAGAAAACACCGCAATGAAACATTTTCGTTTAAGGGCGACTTCCCATCCCTTAACACTTAACGCGTTTTCTCTACTCTGTTAGCATGCTTTTATTGTAACATCACCGCTACCTCAATGCAAATATGGCCGTGGTTGTCAAGGGCACATCATTTCTCTATAATTTACGCTTATAATGCCATTAACACCATCAAAGATGGATCAAGATACAAGGAGGCAACGATGAACGACAACAACTACAACAATAACCGATATAACGGGCCAGATGGCGATGAAGAAGACACTAGGCGTCAATGGCATGATGACGACTTCACTACTCGAATGGATCCGCCAAAAAGCGAACCGGTCTACACCTATGAAACATACGATAAAGTCGATGACGACGCCAAAGTGCGACGGATTGTACGCGAGGAATTTACGCGAAACTACAAACCAAAAAATAGTTTTATCAAAGGGATTGCCCTAGTCCTCGCAGGAGCCATCCTCGGCTCGGCGATAATGGGGGCTGTGTTCATGATCAAACTCGACGACAAACTCAAGTCCCAAGCGCCTGGACAGGTGACGACGACTGGCGAAAACATCACCATCAATACCCAAGGCGAAGTCAACGTGGAAACGGCAGTGGCGGCAAAAGCAAAACCTTCCGTCGTCGGGATCACCACTCTAGTGGAGTCTACAAATAACTTCTTTAACTACGGTGGTTCAGGGTTTACCGAAGGCGTGGGATCAGGGGTCATTGTCAGCGCCGACGGTTACATCCTCACCAACTCCCACGTGGTATCCGATGGCAAAGCGGTGAACATCGACGTGCTGTTTTCAGATGATTCAAAAGCGAATGCCAAACTGTTGTGGAACGACGCTACCTTGGACTTGGCGATTATCAAAGTGGAAAAAACAGGACTGACACCCGTTGAAATGGGTGACTCCGACGGTGTAAAAGTGGGGAATAAAGCTATCGCCATCGGAAACCCCCTGGGATTGAACCTTCAATCCACCTTAACCTCGGGCTACATTTCGGGATTGGATCGCACGATATCAATGCAAACCGGGCTTTCCATGGAAGGATTGATTCAAACCGACGCGGCGATTAACCAAGGCAACAGTGGCGGCGCACTTCTCGATGCTCAAGGAAAACTCATCGGCATCAATACGGCCAAAGCTGGTCAATCCGACGGCATCGGCTTTGCGATACCGATCAACATGGCAAAACCCATCATCGAAGAAGTCATTGCGACAGGAAGCTACGACTCGGTCTACTTGGGTATATCAGGTATCGACTTGGAGGTTTACGCCAAGTACACCCAACAAGAGCTCCCCAAGGACAAAGGGATCTTCATTCACAAAGTGAGTCCCCAAAGTCCAGCCGCAGAAGCCGGCATCCGCGAGGGGGATATTATTTTACAAGTCGACGGCAAAGCGGTGAGTACCATGAGCCAATTAAAAAAACAGCTATTGCTCCACAAAGTGGGCAATGAAGCGAAAGTGACCATTTTCAGAGAGGGTAAAGAAGATGAAGTCACAGTGAAGTTCACTCAAACCTTAAATAATGCCATCACCCAAAATCCAACATCTTCAGAAACAACACCGGAGAGAATCGCTCCGTAACGATAAAAAAAGAGGGCCTATCCCGAGAGGAGGCCCTCTTTTGTTTTTTCGTAGATCAAATCATTTCGACGTCGATGACCAAGGAGTCATTGCGTCGAAGGATGGGTCGCACCTCGGTGCGGCTACCTTTCATGTGTTCGCGAAACTTCAAGGTGATGGCGAAATCGTCCATCATGTGGAGAGGAAAAAAGATTTGGGGATGGCAAGTTTCAATAAAGGCTTCGGGACCTTTATAATAGTTTTTCCCAAGGCGTGGATCCACTGGAAAGAACCCCACATCGATGTGGTGGGTGGCGATTTTTTTCAACTCGTTGTTCATATCCTCTTCCTCTTTGAGCATAACCTCTGGGGTGTTGCTTTCCCAAGCCCAGAAGTTGAGATCCCCAGAATGGAATATGGAAATCCCGCCCACTTTGATGAGGATGGAGATGCCCCGATCGGTAGAGCCAAAGGTGTAGATGCTCATATCGTCGATGGTATAGTGGTTGTCCGGGTCGAGAAAGGTGACGCTGGGACTGGAGTATAGGGTTTTTAAACACTCGATGTCCGATTCGCCGCCTTGTTTCAGGTAGATAATATTGTCCTCTTTGTCCAAATCACGTATATCCGAGGAGAGGAGGTAGAGGGAGTCGTTGACGCCTTTCATTTTTAAAATGGATTTTGAAAAGTGGTCGTGATGACCGTGGGTGGCGACGAAGACCACTTTTTTGTTTTTAGGCAAGTGGAGGTCGCCTTTGTAGTAGTCAAAGACAAAAAAGTAGTCACCGAAGGAAACGGTGTAACAACTGTGGTGGATGTGTGTGACGGTCATGTTTTTATTCAACGGTTTCAGCTCCTTTCATTTATGTATACCCCTATTCTCAAAAAAAGAGCAGTGGTGAAGAGAAAAAGAGTAACTCAATTGAAATACAACCAATTGCCGGGACAAACCAAAAGGTGGAGTTTGAGCAATTTAAGTAAAAGGTCAATGCTATGGCAGAAAATCGGCTGAATGCGCCTTTACAGTATCACAATCTCATGATACTATATAAAAGTGAAGTTATTAATTATTCAAAGGGGGAACACATGAAACGAAAAATCGTACTTATGCTTTTGGCATTGGCTTTAGTGGTTACCGCTTGTGGATCAAGCAAAGAGAAACCCTCAACCAAAGCAGAAGCGCCAACAACGGCAGCTGAAACATCAGAATCCGTTGCGACTCAAACCGAAACTGAAAAAACCGAACCTACCACGGGCGCATTAAAGGATCCATTGATTATGGGGCTGGACGACACTTTTGCACCCATGGGATTCCGCGATGCTTCTGGCGAATTGGTCGGCTTTGATATCGACCTATCCCGCGAGATCGCTAAAAAAATCGGCGTCACCATCGAATACCAACCCATCGATTGGTCGATGAAAGAAACCGAATTAAATGCAGGCAACATCGATTTGATCTGGAACGGCTATTCTGTCACCGATGAGCGTAAAGAAAAAGTCACTTTCTCCGATCCTTACCTCGAAAACAGTCAAGTCATCGTTACGATGGCAGGTTCACCAATCAAAACCAAAGCGGACTTAGCAGGTAAAGCCGTCGTCGTTCAAGCGATGTCAAGCTCAATTGACGCGGTAAAAAAAGAAGAAGGCGTCATGGAATCTTTCAAGGGTGGCGCGATGATCGAGTACCCCACATTTGATGAAGCGTTTGCCGACTTGGAATCCGGCCGTAGTGATGCACTCGTCGTTGACGAAACCAACGCTCGCTACTACATGGGTCAAAAGGGCGAAGAAAAATACGCGGTGTTAGAAGATAATTTTGGCGAAGAAGTCTTTGGCATCGGCATGCGCAAAGAGGATAAAGCACTTGTCGACGCAGTGAACAAAGCGCTAAAAGACCTTAAAGAAGACGGCACTTACAAGACAATCTATTCCAAATGGTTTGCGGACAACTAAGGCGAAGGTAAATTATGGAAATGTACCAGATGCTCGTCAACATGACGCTGGAAGGGTTAAAAATGACCATCGGGGTGTTTATTATCACCCTGGTGGTCTCCATACCCCTTTCAGTGCCTGTTGCATTAATGCGTCTCTCAAAAAATAAAATAAGCTCTACAATCATGGCGGTGTACATCTACATAATGCGAGGCACACCGCTTTTATTGCAGCTCATGTTTGTGTTTTTTGGCTTGCCCTACTTGGGTTTGACGTTAGGACGCTTTGAGTCCATATTGTTTGCTTACATTCTCAATTACACGGCCTACTTTGCCGAGATCTTTAGAGGAGGGATTCTCTCCATCGATAAAGGCCAGTACGAAGCGGGTCAAGTGCTGGGGATGAGTCGCAGTTATACATTTTTAAAAGTCGTGCTACCACAAGTGGTGCGCACCGTCATGCCTTCAGTGGGCAATGAGGTCATTACGTTGTTAAAAGACACCTCGCTCGTCTACATATTGGGCGTCTCCGACATTTTAAAGGCTGCGAAGTCCGTGTCCAACACCTACTCCACCTTTACGCCCTACGTTTACATCGGCTTAGTGTACTTAGCATTTACGGCAGTGCTCACCCATGTCATCAACAAAGTCGAAAAGAAATACGACTATCTGCGCAAGTAAAAGGAAAAAACAATGGTATTACATGTGAACAATTTATCAAAAGCCTTCGGAAGCAATTGCATATTGGAAAATGTATCATTTGACGTTCATCCTGGCGAAGTGGTCTGTATTACCGGTCGCTCCGGAGAAGGGAAGACCACGCTTTTGAGATGCATTAACCACCTAGAAATTGCCAATAAAGGCACCATTCGCGTCGGCGATCTGTTTTTGTGCAAAGAAACAGCAGAAGGCACCGTTTACGCGTCAAAAGAGGACATTCAAAAACTGGGAATGGAAATCGGATTAGTATTCCAATCTTTTAATCTGTTTCCCCATATGACCGTAAAAAGCAATCTGATGATCGCGCCGGATTACCTCGGCGTGGATCGCGTAGAGTCTGAAGAGCGAGCAAGAAAGCTTATTGACGCTTTAGGTTTGGAAGGCAAAGAGGAAAGTTATCCTCACGAGCTCTCTGGTGGCCAAAAACAACGCGTTGCCATAGCCAGAGCATCGATGCTCAACCCTAAAATCCTCTGTTTTGACGAGCCCACATCGGCTCTTGATGAGGATACGCGGGATCAAATCGCAGGCATCTTGAGAAATCTCGCAGCCAGTGGCATGGCCGTCGTCATCGTCAGCCACGATCGAGTTTTTGTCGACCAAGTCGCCGATCGTATACTAAATGTAGCGGACAAAAATGTCACTGAAGAAAAAATCGCATAGTAAACTGAGAATCGTGGATAACCGCGGTTCTTTTTTTGTTTCGACATACCGTTGCCTTTGATTCACGTTATTGAGGATGATCTTCATTCTTTTACCAGACTAAATCACTCGGGAATGGGTATCAATACTAAAGGTGATTATTATGGCAAAAGAAAAAACTAAAAAAACAAATGCAATGCGCTTACTAGACAGAGAAAAACAACCCTATACTACAGTGGCATATGATCCGGAAGGGGGAATTGACGGGTTATCCGTCGCTGAAAAAGCAGGAGAAGACCCTAAAGTGGTCTTTAAAACCTTGCTTACGCGAGGCCATTCAAAAACCCTCTACGTTTTTGTCCTTCCAGTAGAATGCGAACTGGATTTAAAAAAAGCTGCCACTGCCGTCGGTGAAAAAAACATCGCCATGACTCAGGTCGCGGAGCTAAAAGATTTGACAGGCTATATACGCGGCGGTTGTTCGCCTTTGGGGATGAAAAAATCCTATACCACCGTTATCGACAACCACGCCGAGGCTTTTGAGGAGATCTTGTTCAGTGCGGGGAAAATCGGCTTGCAGATCAAAACTTCCCCGCGTATTCTGGCACATTGTGCAAAGGCACGCTTTGCAGACATCGTAACCAATGAGGAGACAAACCATGAATGATGAAAAGCAAATCGATCGTCTGGTCGCGTACTTTAAAAGTGGGGAGTGCCCGCGAGAAAGCTACCGAGTAGGCATGGAGTTTGAACACTACGTCCTCGATAACGCCACCTTTAAGACCGTATCGTTTTATGGCGAAAAGGGCGTTGAAGAAAGCATCAAAGAACTAGAAGAGAAAGGGTACGCACAAACGACCTTTAACGGCTACCACCTCGGTGCCGTTAAAGCGCCCTACGACATCACCACAGAACCTGGGGCCCAATTTGAAATGAGCATTCAGGCCCAATCGGATATCTCCGAGTTGGATCGGCTCTACCGCGAATTTATGGTCGAGGTGCTGCCTACGTTTGAAGCGAAAGACCAGCGATTGGCGGCTATGGGCTACCACCCGGTGACCAAAATAGACGGCATTACCATTTTACCCAAAAAACGCTATGACTACATGTACAACTATTTCAAAAAGCACGGCACCATGAGCCACAACATGATGAAAGGCACCTGTGCCCTTCAAGTGGCCATAGACTTTACCGACGAGGCGGATTGTGTGAGAAAGTACAAGCTTGGTTCGGCAATTTCGCCTATACTCTACGCTATCTTTGACAATGCGCCAATTTTTGAAGGGGAGCCCTATCCGGAATACAACTTGCGCCAAAAAATCTGGGAAAACACCGACCCGCAACGATCTGGGGTAGTTCCCTTTGCGTTTGATGACAATATGGGCTACCGCCGGTATGCTGAGTATATTTTAAACCTCCCAGTGATCTTCATGGATCGAGATGGAGAATTGACTAACACAGGCGATGCTTTATTTCGAGACGTTTTCGACCCGGATCACGATTCAGACGATGTGATCTATCACGCCATTTCCATCGTTTTTCCCGATTTGCGATTGAAACGCTACCTCGAGTTTCGCATGACGGATGCGGTGCCCTACCCGCTCAACATGAGTATTGCGGCGTTGATCAAGGGGTTGTTTTACAGTGAAGAAGCATTATGTTTTTTGGAGGATGCTTTTGGTGCAGTGGATTATCCCACCTTTGTCAAAGGGCGAGAAGCGACCCAAAAAGAAGGCTTAAATGCCCAATATTTGAATCGTTCGGCGTTGGAGTGGGGGAAACTCTTAGTAGACCAAGCGCGCCGTAGTCTATCGACAACAGAGGGCGCTTATCTGGATGCTATAGCTGAGTTGCTTGACATCGGAATGACCCAACGGGGGCGATTCGATCGCACCTGGAGAGAAAAAGGATTTAACGCAGCAATTGACTTAGAAACCATTCGTATCGATGGAGGAAACCATGTTTAACGAACACCAAACCAAAGCATACATCGCTCTTATATCATCCGATCCTAAAAAATACTACGACGATCATCGGCGCATGCAAGATGCTGTGCGTCATTCCGATGCAATCTACAAGGGAAAACCCATCCCCATGACCTATCAAGGGATGTTTTTTAGCCCAGAGGATTTTGCAAACTTTGAAACGATTGCCAACATCCTCATGTCCATCGGGCGTAAAGTGACGGCCCAATACGTCGCCAGTGAATCCTATCGTAAATGGTTCAAGTTTGAACCGCGATTGGAAGCCCTCATCCTTCACGATCCGGGATACGACGTACCCGTGCCGGTTTGTCGCTACGATATTTTTTACAATAGCGTCGAGGACTACGCTTTTTGCGAGTTCAACACCGACGGCGCCAGCGCCATGAACGAAGAGAATACCCTGGGGCGAATTTTATTGGAAAGCGCCGGGATGGTCGATTTTGCCAAAAACCACGCCCTTTCCAACAGGGAGTTGTTTGACAGCTGGATAGAAGCTTCTACCAATATCTACAGGCGAGTAAAAGGCGCCGATAAAAAGCCCGTGGTGGCCATCGTCGATGCGTTAGATCGAGGTACCACTTACGAATTTGAGGCGTTTCGTCGCGCTTACGAGAAACAAGGGTATCGATGCCTCATCGCCGATGTGCGAGAGCTTCGTTATGAGGATGGGGCGCTTACCTACCAAGGGGAAGCCATCGATTTGGTCTATCGCCGGTTGGTGACCATGGATCTTTTAGAAATCTATGACGAGATCACCCCTTTCATCGACGCCTATTATGACAATGCCTTTCTTTGTGTCGGCTCGTTGCGCAGTCATTTAATGCACACCAAATTGATTTATAAAATCCTGCGATTAAAGGAAACGAAAGCGCTCCTCACCGAAGAAGAATGTGCCTTCATCGATGCCCACATTCCCTATACGGAAGAACTCCTCACCGAAGAGGACGTGGCGCTACTAAAAGGGGATAAAGACAATTATATCTTAAAACCCGTCGAAGGCTACGCCTCCCAAGGCGTCTACCCCGGAAAGGGGATGAGCCAAGAAGCGTGGGAAAAGGTGCTCGATGAGATCCGAGAAACCCCTTATATTTACCAGAAGTACGTGGAGATGATCAAAACCGATTTTGTCGAATTTGACGAAGAAGGCAACCTATCCGTCAACGGCTTCTCTTCAGTGATCGGGCTTTTCATCTACGACGAACAATTCACTGGAACCTATACAAGAATCGGAAATGACGCTCTCATCTCTGGAGCGAGAAGCTACTACACCACACCAGGGATACTTGTGGAGTGATCGGTGGCATGAAACAGAAAACGTGGTATAGATTACCAACGCCACTCCGATGATCTGCTACTCTACTGTCGTCGGCGCGAGTAGCACTTGCCTTTAGTCGCCATCGATCGCGATTTGGCCTATGGGCAGAAAGGGGTCGATGGCGACTATTGTCGTGCTAAAAGAAGAGTCGTCCATTTGTGGTTTGATGCTTGTGCCCCTTAAAAGAAAGCCAGTAGCGCAGCGAAAGACGATGGAAAGAAAACCCTCCCTCAGTCTTGGCGACCTTTGCCGAGACGGAGGGAGGGTTTTGACCTTCACATGTCGACTCACGTCAAGACAAGCGTAAACACTTCACTTGCCCATAGAGCGGACTATACGAGGTGTAGCAGCTGTTCGCTTCTCTCACTCCACCAGACATCCAATTAAACAAAAAAAACAAACCCGTCGAAACCTAGTGGTTTCAACGGGTTTATGGTGGGCTGTACTGGACTTGAACCAACGACCTCCACGATGTCAACGTGGCGCTCTAGCCAACTGAGCTAACAGCCCTTACCTAAATAAGTCTACCACAGAGGAATATAAATTTCAACTCTTTTTTACAAAAGATTTACTTTTTTTGTAAAGGGACTTTGGACGGGGTCAATAAATCGCGCCACACCTTCGTTGTAGAGGTTTGTGTCATCTGGATCGAGAAGGTGCGGCGCTGTTCTATTATTAGCAGTGGTGATGGAATAGGACAATATTTGATGTGATGAGTTGGAATGCTGGGCGAGGGATTTATCGGGTGAATTGTGGTTTACACCGGCTCAAATACGCTCAATTTCCACTCTTTTGAGAGGTAGCGGAGTATTTCCACTCCTGCGGTGCTGTTCCCGTGAGTGTCGAGTGCGGGGCTATAGACGGCGATGCCCATTCTGCCGGGTATGGCTGCGATGATGGCGCCTCCGACGCCGCTTTTTGCTGGAATGCCCACGTCGACGGCAAATTCTCCAGAATAATCGTAGAGACCACATGTGGTCATGATGGCGACGATGGTGCGGGTCATTTCCCATGGCAAGATGAATTCACCGCTCCAAGGGGCAATACCGCCGTTTCCAAGGACGGCACTCATTTTTCCCAAGTCCACGACGTCGACGAGGATGGAGCAGCATTTAAAGTAATCTTCGAGAACAGCTTTGACGTCGACGGTGCTGTCGAGGACGCCTCTGGCTTTCATAAGATAGGCGAGGGCGCGGTTTTTATCGCCGGAATCCCGTTCTGACTGGTAAACCTCTTCGGACCAGGTGAGGTTAGGATTGTTGGTGAGTTTCTTCATCATGGCCAACACTTGTTCAAAGGGATGGTCGATGAGGGAGGCGGAAAGGATGGCGCCGGCGTTTGTATAAGGGTTCACTGGGAGGAAATTTTCTGAAAGCTCGAGATCGAGAATGCTGTTGAATGGCTCTGCAGAGGGTTTGACGCCTACCCGTTTAAACACCACTTCCGCTGTGCGTGCCTTGAGGGCGCAGGCGAGTAGGGCAACCTTGACCACGCTTTGGATGGTAAACTTTTGGGCGATATCACCTAGTAAGTGATTTTCATTATTGACGGTGTAGACACTGATAGCGATATCTTTTGGATTGGCCTTGGCGAGCTCCGGTATGTAGTCGGCGACCGCACCTTGTTCGATGACCTGGGATCCGAGTGTTAGAGCGGTTTCCATTTCCTGTAACATGGTTATCTCCTTTGTGGTTTCGTTGTACGCGATGAGATCTTCTGTTTGTAGTGTATCATTTTGCCGAAGATTATTAAAGGATGAGCACAGGGGTTTGAGATATGGTGAGGAGAATGATTAAGTAAACCTCTGAGACCAAGAGACGTCTTTGGAGTCAGAGGTTTTATCAATGGCAGAGATTTATTATTGAATCGGTTCGATGGTCATTTCTTTGACGATTTCCACGGCCAATGCTACGGTTTCTTGAAAGTCTTTCATGGAAGTGTATTGGCAGTGTGAGTGAATATAGCGTGTTGGGATACTGATGACTAAGCAAGGGATGCCTTCATTTTCTCGGTGGATGACGCCGGCGTTGGTACCGCCACCTTTGCGAACGGCGAATTGAAGAGGGATGTCCAGTTTTTGCGCTGCTTGTTGTGAGATTTGAATCAGTGCTTCATCGGCAATGTAGGTGCTGTCGAAGTGGCGAATCATGGGGCCAGCATTGATGGCGCATTGGCTCTGATGTTTTGGTGTAAAGGTGTCGTCGGCGGGGGCAGCTTCAAAGACGATGGCTGCCCGCGGTTTGATTTTGCGCGCGGCAATGGCAGCGCCCCTTCCGCCCACTTCTTCTTGGGTGGTAAAGGCGGCGACCACTTCGCCACTGAGCCCTATATCCTTTAGTCGGTGCATGACTTCAAGGGCTGCTGCACAGCCTAGACGATTGTCAAAGGCTTTTCCCATAAGGATGCCCTTATCTTCCCGGTACTCAAACTCGGAGTAGGGAAGGATGGGAGCGCCGACAGCGATGCCGAGTTCTTCGGTAAGCTCTTCTTTTGTCGAGCAGCCCATATCGATTCTAAGGTGTTCGATGGTTGCTGCTTTTCCTCGTTCTTCTGGCGATTGGAAATGGATGGGTTTGCTCGTGATGATGCCTTTGTGGTAGCCGTTTTTTCCTCTGACCATAACGCTGTGAGAGGGTAGAGAACCTTCGGACCAGCCGCCCAAGGGCAAAAAGGCGATAAGGCCGTTGTCCTCGATATATCGAACGATAAAGCCGATTTCGTCGGTGTGGGCATCGAGCATAATGGGACTTTCTTGTCCGTCGAGGTTCAAGTAGGCATTTTTTATCGGATCGGTTTCAAAGGCGAAGCCGTAGCGGTTCTTTTCGATAACATCGACGATCTGATCCTCGAAGCCTGGAGCACCGTAGGCCGAAGAGAGTTGCTTAATAAATGTGAGAGCTCTAGGGTGTGTATTCATGATTTTCTCCTTTAGGTGTAGTCATTACTATTGTACGCCACATTGCAATGGGATTCAAATGGGCCGTTGGGTTTGAGGGAATCATATCAACGAGGGGGTGTTTGTGGTATAATCGAACCAACAGAGATGAGGAGTTATAGGTGATGATATGAAACATGCGATATTTCACGTGCCAAATTATATCGATAAAAATAGAAAGTCGGGATCCCATATTCGACCACAGCGAATGCTTCGCGCTTTTGTAGACAACGGCTACGAAGTGGATATGGTGATGGGATACGGTGCACAACGCAAAGCAATGATCGATCTGATCGAGGCGAAGCTTGAAAGTGGAGTGGTTTACGATTTTTGTTATTCGGAAAGCTCGACGATGCCGACGTTATTGACGGAAGCCAACCATTTGCCGACCTACCCTTGCTTGGATTTTGGTTTCTTTAAAACCCTCAAAGCGTCAGGTGTGCCCATAGGGCTTTTTTATCGAGACATTCATTGGGCGTTCCCTTTTTACAACAAGCTAGTATCAAAAGGCAAACAAGTGGTGACGCGTTTTTTCTATCGTTACGATTTGAAACAATACAATAAATACGTGGATCTGCTGTACTTGCCTTCGGTGGAGATGCGCAAGCACGTACCTATCATCGATGGTATCGCCTATAAAGCATTGCCGCCAGGTGTGGAAGAGCGCGCCATTCGCCAACACATCCCCCACGACGGCGAGTGTTTACAGTTGTTTTACGTGGGCGGTCTCGGGGATTTGTACAATGTGAAAAGCTTGATCGAGACGGTGGCGACGATGGAGAATGTCAGGCTGACGATTTGCACTAGACCAGAGGAGTGGAAACAAATGAAAGGCGAGTACGAGCCTTTATTTGGGAACCATACCCAAGTGGTTCACTTGTCGGGTGAGGACTTGGAAGAGGCGATGGTTCGAGCTGATGTGGCAGTCTTGTACTTAGAGCCCTCATCCTACTGGGAGTTTGTCGTTCCAGTCAAGTTATTTAGCTACTTAGAAGCGAACTGTCCGGTGATCGTCACGAAAGAGCTTGGGGTATCGAATTTTATCGAATCGCGAGGCGTGGGATGGTCTATCCCCTACGATAATGCTAAGCTACGTGAGACTTTGTTGTGGCTTCAGAAAAACCCTTCAGAAATCGCTCAGAAACGCCAGAGAATTGACGCCATTATACAGGAGGAAACTTGGAAAGCTCGCGCTGCGCAAGTGGCGGGAGAGTTATCAAGGTTAAGGAGAGACTAGATGAAAATTTGTTATTTATCAGATGCGGGTAGCGTCCACACCGTGAAATGGTGCGATTATTTTAGAAAGTGCGGTCACGAGATCGTGGTGATCTCCCTTCGTTATGCAGAAATTGAAGGGGTAAAGGTCTATGGGTTTGGGGAGTCGGAGTTTCGCAAACGCACCGACATCTCTAAGATCAAATACATTAAATACTCGGGCAAGATTCGGTCGATTTTAAAAGCGGAACAACCTGACATTCTCCATGCACACTACGCTACGAGTTATGGTTTGCTCGGCTCCTTTACCAACTTCCACCCCTATATTCTCTCCGTTTGGGGATCGGATGTTTACGATTTTCCCGAGATGAGTTTTTTCCATCGCAAGATGGTGGAGTATAACTTGGGCAAAGCCGATGCGCTATTATCCACATCAAAAGCGATGGCCAAAGTCACGGAACAATACACGGACAAAAAGATCTATATCACACCATTTGGCGTGGATATGGACGTTTACCACGTGGATCCCGCGTTTCATAACGAGGACTTCATCGTTGGTACGGTAAAAACCTTGGAGCCAAAATACGGCCTCACCTATCTCATCGAAGGCTTTGCCATGCTTAAAAACAAGTACAAAGATGACAAACTTAAACTCCACATCGCTGGACGTGGAAACCAAGAGCAAGAACTCCGCGATTTGGCCAAGGATTTAGGCGTTGAAGAAGCGGTGACTTTCCTTGGTTTTATCAACCAACAACAAGTGGTCCAAGCCTTTAACAGCTTCAAAGTAGCGGTGTTTCCTTCGGTTCTCGATAGCGAGAGTTTTGGCGTAGCTGCGGTGGAAGCTCAAGCCTGTGGGGTGCCAGTGGTGGCATCAAACGTCGGCGGGCTGCCAGAAGCGACTTCTCCTGGCGTCTCGAGTTTGATTGTGGAGCCAAGAAATAGCGAAGCCATCTTTACCGCTTTGGAAACCTTGTATTTGGATCCTGAACTTCAACGCAAAATGGGGGTAGATGGCAGACAATTTGTCGAAGATCACTATGATGTGAACGACAACCTAGCTTATGCCTCTACGATTTATGATGAGGTGTTGGCTCGATTAGGTAAGGGGGAGAAGCGATGAAGGTTCTTCATTTGTGCTCCTACTACACCTTAAACGGCCTATATCAGAATTTATTTGACGCCTTGGAAGAGCGTGACGTGACGAATCAAGTGGTCGTATTTTCCTCAAACCAAGGTTTTTTGGACAAATTGCCTAAAGCGTTTATCACTTCAAATTCGTTCTCCAATTGGGAACGTCTGTTTTTCTATTTAAAACACAATAAAGCTTACAAGGACATCCGTACAAAAGTGGATACTAACGCGGATTTGAGCCACGCCCATTCGTTGTTCTCCAATGGGTACATCGCTATGCGCTTGAAAGAAGAATTTGGGATTCCTTACATTGTGGCGGTGCGCAACACAGATCTCAATGTCTTTTTTAAACGCTTCCGACGCCTTCGCACCCTTGGGGTGGAGATCTTGGAAAAGGCGGAGAAAATTGTGTTTTTGTCAGATTCCTACCGTAAGTTGACCTTTGAGCGCTATGTTCCTCAGGAAAAGCAAAATGCGCTCATGAAAAAAACGGTGATCATTCCCAACGGGATCGATGATCACTTCATCGAAAACGCCCACCCTTTGGGAAAAACCCTGTCCACTTCGCCATTAAAGCTCATCTACGTGGGTAGGATTAACGATCGCAATAAAAATGTCCGCGGCATTTTAAAAGCGGCTGATGTGCTCTACGATAAGGGGTTGGATTTAAAGCTAAAACTTCTCGGCGGATACGACACCGAGTTTTACATGATCGACTTTGGTTTGATGAAGCAAATCAAAAACCGCCCCTATGTGGAATTACTGTCCAAAACCGATAAGTACGGGGTCTGTAAAGAATTGATGGACAGTCATATCTTTGTTATGCCTTCTCAATTTGAAACCTTTGGGCTGACATACGTCGAGGCGATGAGTCAAGGAGATCCGGTGATCTACTCAAAAGGTCAGGGGTTCGACGGGCAGTTTGAGGAAGGTGTCGTAGGTTATCACGTGCCATGGGACGATACCCAAGCCATCGTGGATGCTGTGATGAAAATCATCGAGGATTATGAACGGTTGTCTAAAAACGCTGCCCAGGGTGCTAAACGGTACAATTGGCACGCGATCAGCGATATTTACGACCAAATTTACAGAGGTGCGTTGACGTCATGAAAGTGCTTATGATCAGTCGCGGAGTGCCCGATGAGCAAAACCCGACCAACGGCAACCATGAATTCGACTATGCGAGAGCGTTAGCGCGCAAGGGCGTCGAGGTTCACTTTGTCGGTCTCGATTTGCGATCCTTGCGCCATCGTAGACCTTTAGGCTATCATAGGGGCGAAAAGGAAGGGGTACGCACCTATACTATCGCTGTGCCGGTTGGAGCGGTTGGCATCGGACGAGCGGGCGCCATTGGCGCCTTTTTTTTGAGAAAGTATTACTCGACAATAAAACAACACATGGGGACACCGGACGTCCTCCATTCCCACTTTACAGAACCGGGGATGGCGGCGGTGTTATTCAATAAAAAGGAAAAGCTTCCCCACTTGATGACCGAGCATTCTTCGCTAATTGCGAGAGGCGAGCTGCCTTCAAGTCTATACAAGGCCGCAAAAAAGGTGTACCACGCAGCCGATGCGGTAGTCGCCGTAAGTAGCTCACTAAAAGAGGCGATCCAAAAGCAGTTTGGTGTAGATACTGTTGTCATACCACCTGTGGTCAACTTAGAGCCTTTTCAGTACCGCCCACAACCTTCATCGAGTTACGATGTGGCATTGACGGCAAACCTCAAGCCGGGAAAGGGCATCGTTGAGGCTATCGAAGCCTATAAGCGTTCTGATTTGTTGGGAAAAGGGGTATTTCGCCTTTTTGGCGAGGGACCGATGCGGGCGGAAATCGAGGCTCTCATCACACCAAGTGATGGGATAGTGCTAATGGGGAATGTGACCGCAAAGGAGCTTTCACACTACTATCGTCGCTCCGCATTGTTTTTCTTGCCTTCGGAGAAGGAAACTTTTGGCAAAGCATATGTGGAAGCCATGGGTTCAGGGCTTGCAGTGCTCGGCACCCGTTGTGGTGGACCTGAGAGCTTTGTGACGAAACCACGGGGGCTCTTAGTGCCGGTGGGAGCGGTGGATGAGATGGTTGCAGGGCTCAACCATATTTATCGTCATCGTACACAATACGATGGGAACCGTATCAGTGAGGGCATTCATTTGGAATTTGGCGAAAGGCATATTGTGGATCAGATTCTTGCCGGCTATGAAGTGGCGATATCACATCGCTGTCGTGTTTAGTCACGCGGTCTTGATGGCGAGAAAGGGCAGGACATATTCATCGTGGTGTGATAGAATAGAACTAACTACGAGATTAAGAAAGGTTGAAATATATGAACGATCGCTACCGCAATAGATCCCTCAGGAGAAAAAATAAATTGAGACGCAAACGACGTATGCGCTTACTACGATTGAGTTTAGGCGTTGTCATCGTCGGCGCCTTAGTCTTCACAGGTTTTAAGACGGTTTTAGACAACTTGAATAAAGAACCCTCAGCGGCTGCTATGCCCGCTCAGACGACCGTCCAACAGCAAGTGGGTCAATTAGCCGGGGAATCCCTTGCCGAAACGGGCGTTGAAGCGACAGAAGAAACTACAGGCGAAAAATTACCCAAATCGGGTTTTAGTAATGAACTCCAGGGATATTTACGACTATCAGAAGAAGCGAAAGTTTACAAAGATGCTTCCATGACGGGAGAGGCTATTGCCACAATGCCTGCTAAGACCTACGTGGAAGTCTATGGGCAAGATGGTCAAAGCTTCAAAGTGCGGTCAAAGGATGTATCGGGCTATGTGGAGATCGCCAAACTCGCCTCTATCGGGGATGAGTCCATGCTTAAAGTGATCAATGGCCTACTCATCGTCAATCGCACCTATGGTCTACCCGTGGACTTTGCACCTGGAAGTTCCGCAGATGCACTAAACGCCTTTGAAGTCATGAAAGAATCAGCGCTCAGAGATGATATCGTCCTAAAAATCGCTTCGGGTTATCGAGGATACGATAACCAAAAAGAAGTCTACGATTCGATGATAGAAGCCTATGGGGAGACCAATGGCAACCAACTTTCTGCCATGCCGGGTCACAGCGAACATCAAACTGGCCTTGCATTTGATGTGATGGGCGAAGACAGCACTGCTCGCATCAATGCCAAATTCAACGACTCCAAAGAATCGGCTTGGCTAATCAACCACGCATACAAATACGGCTTCATCCTCCGCTACCCCAAGGGAAAAGAGGCCATCACAGGTTTTAGTTACGAGTCCTGGCACTACCGCTACGTCGGTGTAGAAGTAGCCACGGCGATTCACCAAAAGAATTTAACCTTAGAAGAGTATTTAGGGTTGCGATAACACCAATAAAACAGCGACTGCCCTGTAGCAGTCGCTGTTTTATTGGTGTTACTGTAAATGCTCGAGCTGTATCGGCGTTAGGATTTCACGGTGCCTGTAGAGATCGGGTCGTTTTTTATAGACTTCAATGCGCTCGAGACGGCCTTTATCATTGGCGATCTTGACTTTCTCGGCGTCTTTTTCAACAATTTCTCGATTGATCTCGTATGTTTCAACATCCACGGATTCAGGGTCGAATTCGTCGACGTAAAGGTGCTGGAAGTGGCGAAACAAGGTGTGTGGAGCGGGAATGGCTTCCTCGATACCTTTGAGTCTGTCATCTGTGGCGATAACCGTGCGAGTGTAGAGCACAGGCTCATAGGGTTTGTCGCGAAGTAGAATGCTTTGTAGACGATCGTAAACCTGTTGGGCTTCCATTGGGGACAAAGCGCGGTCACCTTCGTCGAACAGCTCATCTATTTCAGGATTCCCATAACCGGAGTAGTTGTACAAGCCGCCAGTTTTGAAGAGGGCAGCGTAGGCGTCTGGGTTTTCACCGATGGCGTAATCGAACATGCAAAAGTCAAAAGAGGTGTCGGAAGGGTCTTTTACGGCTTTCCAATATTCGTAATCGAACAAAGGGATGGCTTCAAATGGGATGTCAATTCCGCGAAAAGCCTCTTCTAACGCGATGGAGAAGCGATCGTGAGGTTCGCCGACGTCGACGAGATAGCCCATGCGCAGCTTGAAATCAGGATTGTCTTCCACTTTTTTGCGTAGGATTTTGAGTGCTTTATTGCCATCGGAGACGTAGTAGTATTCTTGAGCCGTGCGGTAAGCTGTGGTGTCGCTAAACACGGAATTGGCAAGTTGAGCCATTTGGGGTGTGGCGTAGGTGCCACGATAGGTGTCGCGATTGATCAAATAGGTGATGGCCTCTCGGGTCTCCACATCTGAAACTTGTGGCGAAGCGGTTTTAAAGAGGATACCTCTTACGGTGCCTTCGTCTACAACGTGGGTGTTCACTGGGGTGTTTTCCACGCCGTCATAATCTGAAGGGCGCATGAATCCCGCTTGAGCTTGAGATTTCACCACTGAAAAGCGAGCAGTGGTTTCGTGTTCGATGACACGAAAGGCGATTTTAGCAAGTTTTGGCGCTTCGCCAAAGAAATTTGTATTGGGAACGACGTAGATGGTGTCCCAGTCTTTGGAGTCGTAGATAAACGGGCCATTACCCACTAAGGTAGTCGGGTCAAGAAGTTCTTTTTCGTCGATGGTTTTGAAGATGTGCTCAGGGACGATGGTGACTTGGCTCAATGCGTACATAAAGCTTTGTGAAGGCTCGGAAGTCACAAGAGTTATTGTGCGATCGTCGACCACGTTTACGGCGATTTCTCTGCCAGGACGACTAAACAAGTCGGTGTGAATCGAGTCTGGGTGGGTCTTGATATAGTCAAAGGTAAACGCCATGTCCTTTGAGGTCATCGGTGTGCCATCATGCCATGTAATGCCTTCTTTAAGGGTCAAGGTGATAGTAGAGTCAGTCATCGTTAACCCTTCGAGTAAGTCGAGTTCGCTGGCCTCGGCAGGTTGGCCGTAGGCTGTGAAGTACATCTTTTTGTAGATGGAAGCCAATACCGTCATCGACGAGTGGTCAGAGGCGTAAAAAGGATTCAGCGTCTCGGGATTCCCCACCAATGCGATGGTGATTTCGTTGTTTAAAGGGTGTTGATTGGTGAGCTTTGTCGTTGCCATCGCCTTTTCGATGATCTTGTTGGTCTCTTCTAATGTCGCCTTGGCAGGGACGGTTTCTCCCTGTTGGCAACCGACGAGCATCACAGCAATCAGTGCGCCCGTAAGTAGTTTTTTGAATGAAATCATGAGCACCTCCTTGGGTTTCTCTCTATTAATTATGGCAAATATCCCCGTTTTATGCAACTTGATTTCAATGGCGGGCTGGATTATGCTATAATAACTATGAATCCAGTTTAGGAGGATCTTATGAGTCTTGATCAATTAATGTTCTTATTTATATCCCTGGTGGTGGTCGGCCTAGGCACCTTTTTGTTTTATAAAGCCAGCGGCACCCTCTCTTTAACAAAACTGAATCCCATATCCTTGGTGTACTATTTTTTGATGGTCTTTTCCGTTATAGGGACGGTGCTCATCGTTCTCAACGTGGATAGGCACCATATGGCGCGCTATGTGCGACACGGAAATGTACGCACCACAGCATGGCTATTGGTGATGGGGTTGATGGTCACCTTCCCGGGGGTGGTACTTCTTCTCAACAAGGTGTTCAAGTACGATCCGGTCAAAGAAGGCAATTACTTACAAAAACCCGTCACCTCTCGCGTCAGCTCACGCAGTGCTTTTATCACCCTATCCATCGCTACGGCGGTGTGTGTGGCAGCTGTGATTTACACTTTTATCATCACTGGCATCGATCGAATTCCCGTAGTGGCATTACTACGTGGGGCAGATGAAAAGACGATGGCTTTTTTGAGAAATGATGTCGGGGTCAACTTTGCCGGCAATCAATACCTTCGAAATATTTTCGCCATTGGTCTAACCCCCTTTATCTCCTACATTGCTTATGTCTATGCGCGCAAAGAAAAGGGAATCAAGTGGTGGGCGCTATTGGTAGTGCTTTTTGTCTCCTCTTGTGCGATTTTGTTTTACGATTTGCAAAAGGCGCCGATTTTGATTTATTTAGCCACATTTTTCATCGTGACGATTTTCTATGGTGATCGGATGAAATGGTGGTACTATGCCATACTGGGTGCGGTGGCCGTCGCTGGCATCGTGGTAATGTACGCCGTGATCGCAGGGTCGAGCTTGGATAAGATCTTTTCGATGGAAGGACCGATTAACCGTATCGTCCTCACCTCTGCCATGGCGTTAGTGCTTCATCTCGAAGTATTTACCTATCGGACCGGTCTACTGGCGGGGGCCAGTTTACCTGGGTTTATCGTGCGGAGGTTTTTCGGGCTACCGGAAAGCGTGCGCAGCGGGCGCATCGTCATGGAGACCGTCAACAAGATCGGGATAAAAAGCGGTACAGCAGGGGTGTACAACTCCTTGTTTTTAGGGGAAGCCTATGCCAACTTTGGGAACTGGGGCATTCTTCTTAGCATGCTCCACCTGCCGCTGTTGTTCTTTTTATTGCGTTTCGTCTTTACGCGATTGAAGAAAACGCCGATGACCGTTGCACTGTACGCTTACTTGACCATGGAGATGCTTATGGGTCTCCACGGCGGATATACCGACTACGTGATCAACGTGATGTGGATCGTCGTCATCTTGGTGGTCGTTGCCATGAGCCTGTTTGAAACCGGTCTTGACCGATTCTTTCCAGGGGGAAGAAACGACCGTGAGAAAAGTGAATCCGCTCCTCAAAGTGATGGAGAAGACAAGCGTATCGTCGATCGCATCGTTCCATAATAGACATGAGAATAGAAATGCGAAAACGCCAATTCCTCGGAATTGGCGTTTTTTTCACTAGCTGCGTTGAGCCAATGGGACGTAATCTTTTTGTGAAGGCAAGGTGACAAAGGCAGGACGAATGATCTTTCCGTCGCTGACCTGTTCCAATCGGTGAGCACACCAGCCTGCGATGCGCGCGGCGGCAAAGATTGGCGTGTAAAGGTCTTCGGGAATATTGAGCATTTCAAAGACTAATCCAGAATATAAATCGACGTTTGCGCTGATGATCGCGTCTTCATCTCTAAGTTCTCTAAAGAGTTCTTTGGTCGCTTGTTCGATGTTGGCGATCAAATGGTAGGCGTCGCTCATATCTTTTTTTGCGGCGAGTTCTTCGGCTTTGGCTTTTAGCAGAATGGCGCGAGGGTCAGATTTGGTGTAGACCGCATGGCCCATGCCGTAGACCAATCCTTTTTTGTTAAAGGCTTCTTTTTGCATGATCTTTTTGACGTAGGCTTTGACTTCCTCTTTGTCGTTCCAGTCGGAGACGTGGGCTTTGATATCGGAGACCATTTCAGATACCATGCGGTTAGCACCGCCGTGTTTCGTACCTTTTAAAGATCCGACGGCAGCGGCGATAGCGGAGTAGGTGTCAGTTCCCGATGAGGAGATGACTTGAGTGGCAAAAGTGGAGTTATTTCCGCCGCCGTGTTCCGCTTGAACGACGAGTAACAAGTCCAAAAGTTGTGCTTCTTCCCGGGAGAAAGTTTTGTCTTCCCGGCAAAGGCGTAACATGTTCTCTGCCGTGCTTGCCCCTTCACAAGGCAAGTGCAAGACGAGGGACTCGTTGTCAAAGTAGTGTTTTTTTGCTTGGTAGCTATAGCTGACGATGGTGGGCATCTTCGCGATAATATCGATGGATTGAGCGAGGACGTTGGCGATGGACTCGTCTTCCGGGTTATCGTCATAGGAGTACAGAGACAAAATATTGCTTTGGATTTTGTTCATAATATTGCGGCTTGGAGTGGAGAGGATAACATCTTCTTTAAAGTTCTTTGGCAGATCTCTGTGGGCATCGAGAATACTCGTGAAGACTTGGAGTTCTTCTTTTGTTGGAAGTGCGCCAAACAACAGGAGGTAAACCACCTCTTCATAACCAAAACGATCCTCTTCGATAAAACTGTTGGCGATGTCGAAAATGTCGATACCGCGGTAGCGCAACTCACCTTCGACGGGGATCTTATTGCCTTGGTTGATTTCGTAGCCAGTAACTGAGCAGATCTTAGTAATGCCGACGAGGACGCCGGTGCCGTTCTTGTTTCTCAGGCCGCGTTTAATGTTGTACTTATCGTAGAGCTCTGGAGAAATGTAGGAGTCTTCGGTGACCAGTTCCACCAGTCTGTCAAAGTCATCTTGGCGGATGCCGTCTATGGAAGTCGTTGTTTTAGTCATGTTTAGCCCTCTCTTTTGTAATATAGTCGACAACCACTTGGGCAAAAGCATCGGTGGACATGGTGCCACCAAGGTCAGCAGTGTAGTTGTCAGGGTTTTTTAGTACGTTATCGATGGCGTTTTTTAGTAACGTGGCTTTTTCTACTTCGCCTAAGTGTTCCAACATAAGGCAGGCGCTCAGCGCAAAAGCAGTGGGGTTAGCGAGGTTCTTGCCGGCGATGTCCGGTGCGCTGCCGTGGACAGCTTCAAAAATAGCGATATCTTCTCCGATGTTTGCGCCAGGTACCAAGCCTAGGCCTCCAATGAGCCCAGCGGCCAGATCCGAAAGGATGTCACCGTAGAGGTTTTCAGTCAACACGATACTGTAGCGTTCAGGGTACATGACAAGCTGCATGCAGAAGTTGTCGATGAGTAGCTCTTCTAAAGCGATATGGGGGTAGTCTTTTGCCACTTCGCGAGCGCAGTCCAAAAACAACCCGTCGGTCAGTTTCATAATGTTTGCCTTGGTGACTACAGTGACCTTTTTTTCACCAACGGTGTTGGCGTAGTCAAAGGCCTTTCTAGCAATGCGCAAACTGGAAGGGCGCGTGATGATTTTAATCGAATGGGCTTCGTCCTCAGAGATTTGCTTTTCGATACCGGCGTACAGGTCTTCGGTGTTTTCACGGAAGATGGTGATGTTTACATTGTCGAAGTGGGAGGGGACGTTGCCTAGATTTCTCACCGGGCGAACATTGGCGTAAAGGTCGTATTTCTTTCGGAGGTGAACGTTTACCGAGCGAAAGCCTTTGCCGATAGGGGTAGTGACAGGACCTTTCAAACAGACCTTATTTTTCTCGATGGAGGTGTAGAGCTCGTCCGGGATGAGGGTGCCGGTTTCTTCGAGATAAGCTTCGCCTGCGCGAACCTCATCCCATTGGATGTCGACGCCTGTGGCATCGACCATGTTGCGGACAGCACGTGCGATCTCTGGACCGATGCCATCCCCTGGAATCAGTGTGATGTTATACATGGTAACTCCTTATCGTTTTATTGATTGCGTTTTTTATTATTATAGCACATCAACGCAAGAAAACATAGAGCCAGTCTATCGGGCTCATTTATGGGTTATGACAGGTATGTTTTCCTATTGGCAGTAAGATTGTTGTAATAGTTTTGGAAGCTTTTCTAAGCAGGCGATTTCAATTGACAAGTTTTGTAAAGATCCTGCCTTATAGTATAATGAAGAAAACGACTCATTAGACAAGGAGAAACGATGACTATCATTCAAACAGTGGAACAAAGTGAGATTAAACTGAACTTTATCGTACAATACAGTGTTTTAAATACTAAGGGCATTTTACATGGCGGAGAGTTGGTGAAGCATATGGACAATGCAGCAGGTTATTGCGCGTCCCGCTACGCCAAGCGATCTGTGCTTACCGCTTCGATGGACCACATCGAATTTATTGAACCGGTAGAACTGGGTGACTTGATTGACGCTTATGGTCGCATCATCATGACTGGGAGAAGCTCCATGGTGGTGGAAGTGGAGTGCATTGCGTCCAATTACGCCAAACGAAAACGCAAGGTGGCACGTGGCTACTTTACTATGGTTGCGATTGATGACGAGGGTAAACCCACAGAAGTTCACTCGATCCAATACACGTCGGATGCCTATGAGAAAAAAATTAACTGGTTAAAAGAGATGAGAGAGCACTCAAAGTCTCTCTAGAACGGAGATCTTATGGATAACATCGTCCGGATTTCAGTGAGAGCGATGGTGGAGTTTGTCATGCGCTCGGGCGACATCGATAACACTTTTGTATCCAAC
Organism: uncultured Peptoniphilaceae bacterium; assembly: GCA_964533865.1. Taxonomy (GTDB): domain Bacteria; phylum Bacillota; class Clostridia; order Tissierellales; family Peptoniphilaceae; genus CAZHRC01. Next base: position 6,241 of record CAZHRC010000003.1, on the reverse strand, counting down.
GCCAGAGCCATTGACGGCATTCGCGCTCACCAAAAAATTCAATCGAGTTATGGCGACAACTATTACCCCGAGGTGGTCCTTCGTCACAATACCACCCTCGGGGGTATTGACTTTCGCGTCGATGGGCGGTGTGATGGGATCTTGCTGGAAGATGGGGAAGTGACCATTGAAGAGATTAAGTCGACGACTCGGGATCTGTTGGAGCTTAATGAAAACTCTAACCCGCTCCATTGGGCGCAGGGGATGTGCTATGCCTATTTTTATGGCGTGGAGCAAAGGCGATCGGAAGTCAAGGTACAACTCACCTATTACAACATCGAAACCGAAGAGATCCGACGTTTTTTGAAAACGGTGACCATAGAAGAGCTTCAAATCTTCTACGAAGGGCTGTTGATGCGGTATCTGGAGTTTAGTAAACGATTGGCAGCTTGGCGATCCGAGCGACAGAGGACCTCTCAAGAGCTTAAATTTCCCTTTTCGGAATATCGAAAAGGTCAGAGGGAAATGGCGGTGGCGGTGTACAGCGCTATCGAAGGCAAGAAAAATCTATTTGTCGATGCACCGACGGGCATCGGAAAAACCATGTCTGCCCTATTTCCTGCGGTGAAGGCCTTGGGTACCGAAGTCATTGACAAAATCTTTTACCTCACTCCTCGCACCACCACAAAACAAGAAGCGGAAAAAGCGACTTTCTTTTTAACCGACCGGGGGCTAAAACTTAAAAGCTGTGTGGTGACCGCGAAAGACCGAATCTGCACAAACGATGAGGTGTCTTGCAATCCCAAAGCCTGTCCCTACGCCAAAGGGCACTTTGACCGAGTCAATGACGCCATCATCGATTTGATGGACAATGAAGACCTTCTCAATCAACAAGTGATCGAGCGCTACGCAGTGAAACACCGGGTGTGCCCGTTTGAGTTTCAGTTAGATATGACCGTTTACAGCGATTTGGTGATCTGCGATTACAACTACGCCTTTGACCCTCAAGTGTACTTGCGCCGTTTCTTTGAAGGCACCAACGAGCGCTACGTCTTTTTAGTCGACGAAGCCCACAACTTAGTGGATCGCGGGCGGGTCATGTTTTCAGCTGAGTTTCACCTGTCAGACTTCGAAGAGATGCTTTCTGTTTTACCAGAAACCGATAGACCAGCGGTCAGGCTTTTGGAGCGGGGGATCAAAACCATGATAAATTGGCATGGGGAAACCGGGAAGAAAGAGGAGTACTATACGGAAGAGCATCAAGAGATTTTTGCCAAGATCGCCAAAGGACTGACCAGCAAATTAGAACCTTTTTTGATCAAGGAAAAAGATCATGAGGATTACGACAAAGTACTGAACTTCTATTTTTTGATGAATCGCTATATGCGCATCGACGAATACTATGGAAAGGGCTTTGTGACCATATTGCAAAAACAAGAAGATGGAGACCTCATGGTCAAAATCTTTTGTGTCGATACGTCTAAGCTATTTAAAGAGATTTTGAAACGGGCGGCATCCACAGTATTTTTCTCTGCAACCTTGACCCCTATGTCCTATTATCAGGATGTGTTGGGAGGAGGAGAAGAAGATTTGAGACTTCATCTCCCTTCGCCTTTTGCAAGGGAGCATATGTTGCTGGTCAGTGCAGTGGATGTCTCCACAAAATATCACGACAGAGAGCGTTCCATAGATCCAATCTGCCACTATATCCACACCGCGACACAGAAGAAAAAGGGAAATTACTTCGTCTTTTTCCCCTCTTATCGCTACCTCGACCAAATTGTGCGTCGCTACGAAGCGCTTTACGGTTCGGGAAATCTTGTGGTTCAAGATGCGTCCATGACAGAGGGGGCACGGCGAGAGTTTATCGCTGCCTTTCAATCCGATACCGAACTTCTGGGTTTTGTCGTCTTGGGAGGGGTATTTGCCGAAGGGATCGACTTGACGGGAGAAAGACTATTGGGAAGCATCGTCATAAGCGTTGGCCTACCGGGACTATCCTTAGAAATCAATATGATCAAAGCGTATTTTGATGGCGAAAAAGGGTCGGGGTTTGAATACGCCTATCAATTTCCCGGGATGAACAAAGTGTTACAAGGGGCGGGAAGGGTCATACGCACCCCTACGGATAAAGGAGTGGTTCTGCTCATTGACGACCGTTTTCAAACCCGGCGCTATCGCGAGCTCTACCCCAAACATTGGCAACACATGGATTATGTAAAAAGCACCATTGCCCTCGAAGCGTTGTTAGATGGCTTCTGGGGCACTGAAACAAAAGGAGCATGTCATGAGAAAACCGAAGGAACCGAAAATTCTTAACATAGAAAAAAACCTCTATCCCAACAAAGGGGTGTGCACCTATGACGGTATGCCAGTCATCGTCAAAGGGGGGATCCCTGGACAAAAAGTCGCCGTGCGATTTACCCGCAAACGGGCGAACCACCGCGAAGGAAAAATCATTGAAATCCTAGAAAAAGGCCCTTTAGAAACCCAAGCTCCATGTCCTGCCTTTGGGCGTTGTGGTGGTTGCACCTATCAAGAGCTAACCTATGAAGACGAAAAGGCGCTAAAGACGGATCAATTAAAATTGCTTTTTGAAGGAGCGAGTATCCCCATCGACGTACAAGTGGAGTCGAGTCCTCTAGTGGAAGGCTATCGGAACAAAATGGAGTACACCTTTGGCGATGAAGTCAAAGATGGCCCCCTCATGCTCGGGCTTCATCGAAAGGGTCGATTCTATGAAATCGTCGATACGACAGGATGTACCATCGTCCATCCGGACTTTGAGCGCATACGCGCCTTTCACGTGGCTTACTTTCGAGACAAAGGGCAAACCTATTACCATAAGCGAAATAAAAAAGGGCTCCTTCGCCATTTAGTCGTACGCTACGCGCTGACCACAGGCCAGATCATGATCAACCTCGTCACCACTTCTCAAGAAGGATTAGATGTTGAAGCGTATGTGAATGCGTTGAAAGACTTGACTCTTGATGGTACACTGACCACTATCGTCCACACGACAAACGACGCCATCGCTGATGCCGTCATCCCAGAGAAAGTGGAAATCCTCCACGGACCAGGGTTCATCAACGAAGAAGTGTTGGGACTACATTTTAGCGTCTCTCCCTTTTCATTTTTCCAACCCAATGTCTACGGCGCCGAAAACCTCTACACAAGAGTGCGTGATTTTCTTGGCGAAGCCAAAACCGATCGCATCTACGACCTCTATTCCGGTACGGGAACCATCGGACAAATCGTCGCAGAGCGAGCCGCAGAAGTCATCGGCGTAGAAATCGTCGAAGAAGCAGTGAGTTCCGCCAACGAAAACGCGATAAAAAACGGCCTAACCAACGTCACCTTCAGAGCCAATGACGTACTAAAAGAACTCGACGACCTCACCGATCCGGTGGACGTCATCATCCTCGATCCGCCAAGAGAGGGCATCCACCCCAAAGCACTGGGAAAAATCCTCGATTTAAAACCCAGCCGATTCATTTACGTCTCTTGCAATCCAACAACCTTAGTCAGAGACCTGGAGGCGTTTTTGGGCAACGGTTACACCTTGGAAAAATCAGCTTTCTTCGACCAGTTTCCGAGGACGGTACATGTGGAGACGGTGGTATTGATGTCAAGAAAATAATGCAGTGTCCTCTGGAAGGCCTGATATTAGTCTTTTATGTGATTTAATGTTTAAAATCTTATTGCTAAAAATAATTTTTTTTACTCCAAGGGAACATGTCTAAAAACGCTAAAACCCTTGCGAGTAGTCGATTTAGATGTCGGTGCTTGGCGAGTGGTCAGTATGGATATCAGAGGATTGTGAGTAGTCGGTTTAGATGTTTTTTTGAATAGCATTGGTTGTGTGGTCGGTATTGATATTTAAGATTGAGTTGATAAAACGGCCCTGCATTAGCCTAACTAACATAGCCAAAATTTGATTGTATGTTTATTAGCTATAATGCTAAATGGAAAGATGAATTTTTGTTACAATAGAGATTAGGAAGTGTAGCGAATTTGAATATACATGGCGTTTTTAAGCAAGATCATTTATATTAGTTAGAGTGCTTAAAAACACAGTTGCAACTGTCAGTTGACATATCTCCATGCCTAGATGGTGGTTATGCAACCAATGGTTTTGCTATAATTGCACCATGAAAGAAAGGAGTGTTAATTATGAATATGGCAGACAGAATACAATATTTACGAAAGCAAAAAAGTTTTTCGCAAGAAGAACTTGCAGACAAAGTAGGTGTATCTAGGCAAGCCGTTTCTAAATGGGAAAGTGAACAAAGCTCACCCGATTTAGAAAAAATTATTATTATGAGTGAACTTTTTGAAGTCACTACAGACTATATTCTTAAAGGTATAGAGCCTGTCGCTATGACGAACAAAAAGACTATTTCTTCTTTGTATCTAGGTTTTGCGGTAATTTTTGCAACTATAGCAGGAATTTGGTCTTTTACAGCAAATAGATTTCGCATGGATGAATGTCTTCTTATCGTTATAGCAGGAGCGGTGGTTGGGCTGAGTATAGGTTTGATAGTTCAAGCAGTATCCAATTTATTCAGGAAATGAGCTTTATAAGTGCATTTCAAATTTGAGTTTTTCAAGGAACCTATAATCGAGGAGGTTTTGCTATGGCTGAAAAAAGAATTGAATATATTCCTGCTAGACCTCCAAAGAGAGAAAAGCGAGTCGGCATTTACTGCCGTGTGAGTACTAATAGCGCTGATCAGCTGAAAAGTCTTACAGCTCAGATATCAGCGCTGACGAGATTAACATCGGTTAATCCGAAGTGGCTGCTGGTCGATGTATATACGGATATCGCTTCAAGTAAGACAGGCTCTTCTCGGAAAGAGTTTAATCGTATGCTTGAGGATTGCAAGTCGCATGATTTGGAAATTATTATCACCAAAAGTATCAGCCGGTTTGGGCGGGATACGGTGGAGATTCTTGATGCCTTGAACCAGTTAAAACTTTTGGGAGTTCGTGTCATCTTTGAACAGGAGCAATTGGATACGGCAGATACTAACAGCGATCTAATGATTTCCATAATAGAGTCAATTGCTCAGGCGGAGAACGAATCACGTAGCGATAATATTAAATGGGGTATCAAACAACGTGCCGCACAAGGTACTTCAAAGCTGTATAACAGAAAGTGCTATGGCTATATCAACGATGCTGATGGGAATCTGGCTATTGATGATGAAAAAGCGAAAAATGTAAAACTGATATTCGATCTCTATCTCCGTGGCAAGAGCATACTAGGCATTGTATCTGAGTTGGAGCGACTAGGAATCAAGTCTCCTACCGGGAAGGATAAATGGTGTAAACGTACAATTGATGTAATGCTCAGTAATGAAAAATACAAAGGAAATGTTCGGTTGCTGGATAACGGGAAACATGAATCATATTACCTGTCAGAGAACAATAATCCGGCGATCCTATCTAAGGAAACATTTCAGGCGGTGCAAATTGAAAAACAACGCCGAAGTAATGTTACAAAGGGCGAAAATGGAAGCAAGAGAAAAAGCAAAAAATACAGTTCAAAGAAGTGAAAATTCAAAATAGCCTAATCGAGATTTTAAAGTCGAGAACTCAGGATAGACATCAAACCCTTTAACACACTGCATTTTTACTGTGTTTTTCAAAAATGTGAAATAGCCTAAAAATTTCACGTTGAGACGGTAGTATTGATAACAAAGAAAAAATTAACGAGTGTGTGAAAAGCCTAGTAATACTGGGCTTTTTGCGTATTTGTGATATAATTTCATAGTATAGAAATTGGAAAAAATAGCTTTGCGGGAACATGTCGACGGAAGCGGATTTGATAGTTAAGAAGTCAGTTTGGACGTCAGAGCTTGATGAAACAGCAATTTAGATGTATGACGCTCATGACAGAGCGATTTAGATGTTTTTAAGATTTTATG
>CAZHRC010000003.1:0-322 GCA_964533865.1 uncultured Peptoniphilaceae bacterium | reverse complement strand
AGCAGTTTTGTTATTGAGGTGTATAATTATTGAAGAGATATAAAAAAGATGGCATCTAAGTGAAATGTGGATATTTTACGCTTCTTCGAATTCAATACATCTAATTGAAGAAATAGTTGCATTATCCAACAACAAAATAGAACCTCCTGACATAATTACTATTCTATGACAGGAGGACTTTTTGTCATTGCTTTTTTCATGGATCTGTTCATTCTTCGGTAATTAAACTTTCTACACCGTAAAGCCGTGGTGCCTTTATTCAGTACTTTCTGGCATCTGTAATAATTTATAATCCCGAGATAATAATTCTTGATGAAATAAC
>CAZHRC010000002.1:169240-237916 GCA_964533865.1 uncultured Peptoniphilaceae bacterium | reverse complement strand
CATTCAAAAGGCAGTGCATTGGGCGATAGGCCGATTATCTGCGATTTAAGAGGGTTATCGGCTAAAAGGATTTGCCAATTGAGGTAAAAGGAGTAGCGATGATGGATAAAAACGCCAGAGTGGTGTTGAAAGATGTGGTGTACGATTACATCAAGGAGCAAATATCTGAAGGGGAGATAATGCTGGGTCAGTTGATCAATGAAAAGGAGATCGCCGAAGCGCTGCAAATCAGCCGCACTCCGGTGCGAGAGGCGATTAAACGGTTACAGGTCGAAAACGTCCTCACTCCTATCGATGGGGTTGGCACGTTGGTAAATGAATTGTCTCGCGACGAGATCGAAGACATTTACGAGATTCGCAGGGTGTTGGAGATTATCGCGTTGAAAACGGCGATTTTCAGGGTAGTCGATGATGATGTGATGCGCATAAAAAAACCCTCCACGGTTTTCATGAGAGGCTGCTTATCGATGAAAGCGATCCGGAAATCGAAGCGGAGTTGGCAAAGGTGGATTCGGAGATCCACGATCTCATCGTCAACAACAGTTCAAACAGCTATGTGCGATCCATGTTGAAGGAAATACGGTTCAATGTAGAACTGTATCGTCGTAGCGCATACCATACGAGGCACTCGGCTCTTGAGAGTGTAAAACAACACTTGGCCATCGTCGAACAGGTGAAAAAACAGAACTTGGAAAAGGCGACTCAACTTCTGGAAGCACACCTTGCATGGTCCTTGGAGATGTTGCTCTTGGCGGTGAAGGATAGTAGCGAAAAAGAAAGGCGTTAAGAAATAAAACCGATCGTACCCTTTGGGGTGACGATCGGTTTTGTCATTAACCTAGGAAAGGCAGCATGAATGGCCAGACCAAAGGCAAGAAGATTGAAGTGAGTACGCCGGTGACGACGATGGCAAGTCCTGCCATAGCCCCTTGGACTTCGCCCATGGAGGTGGCGACGGTGGTGCCGACGGCGTGGGAACCCGTGCCTAGCGATAGACCTTGAGCGATGGGTAGGTCGATTTTCAAGAGCTTGAAGATGGTAGGACCCAACACGACACCAGAGATCCCGGTCATGACGACGCAAGCGACAGCTAAAGAAGTCACACCACCCAAGCTTTCGGCAACTCCCATGGAGATGGCGGTGGTGATGGATTTTGGCAAGACGCTGGCGGTTAGCTCCGGCGTGAACTTAAAGGCGACAGCCAGGCCAAAGACGACCAAGGCGTGGGCGACGATACCTAGACAGATCCCGACGAGGATTTGGCTTAAATAGCGACGTAAGTAACGAAAGTTCTTTTCAAGAGGTATGGCAAGGGCCACTGTCGCTGGGGTGATAAAAAAGGACAGGAGTTTGCCTCCTTGATTGTAGTTTTCGTATGGGATTTTAGTGACGACTAAAAAGGCGATGATCACCACGGTGGCCATAAACAACGGGTTTAAAAACGGCGATGGAAATTTCTTTTGAACGTAGATAAATGCGATAAAAACCGCTAAGCTCAGTACCACCCCAAAGAGCGGATGAGCGGTGAGTTTTAATATCATTTTGACGCCTCCTTATTTGCACGAGATAGCCTTTGGACAGAAAAAGCGACGACGGCGATGGTGACTCCAGTGGAGATGATGATGAGGGCCAAAAGGGGGATGAAATTGGCCTGTAACACTTCAAGGTGCGTAATGAGTCCAACCCCTCCTGGGATGAAGAATATCCCCATGTTTTGGACGAGCCAACTGCCCACGGTATCCACCTTTTCCAAGGTGACGACCTTTAGCCTGAGGGCGATGAAGAAGGTGACCATGCCGATGACTGACCCAGGGATGGGGCTTTGCAACAATACGGCTACGGCTTCTCCAAAAAAACAAAAGGCTAAGATCCATAATAGCTGCTTAACGAGATTCATAATGACTCCTTTCAAGAGGTAATAATAGATTTAATATACCCAAAGAAGGTAGGATAAAACCACGGGAACGGTTCTTTTCGTTCCCGTGGTCTGTTATGGTCGGAGTTTGAAGGTTTTTGGTGCTAGACGATAGACGAGAAACAGAGCGACCGCTGCGTAGAGTGCAGAAAATCCGATGACCATCCATCCAAAGGTATTTAGGGAGAGGGGGATGCGATTGATGGAATATGAAGCGATAGCGGTGATGCCCGTAGCTATTCCATAGGAGCTGTTCACGCTTTTAAGGTGAATGTTGTAGGGTTGGAGCAAATAATACAAGGTGAGAAAGTGTATGGAGAAAAACGTTGACAAGGTGAGGGTGGTGAAGATCAATAGCGCGTAAGTGTAAACATGAGGTGCGCCCCCTGTGGCGAGCAACAATAAAGCGAGTCCTACGCCGAGGATCGTCGCCGGGATCAAGTTCATCACGATCATGGTTTTGAGCCTTTCTACGAACAACATGAGGATGACCTTGGGGTTTCGGTAAAAGCGGTAGGTGAGCATACTGTGATCGCAGTTCATGAACATGGCTTGGTTTGTGGTTTGTCCGACGTTGAAGAGGTGCATGATAAAAACCAACAGATTTACGCTGTTAAGAATCATGAGATTGACCGTTTGATGTTTTTCAGGGAATTGGTAGAGGGCGACGAGTGCAGCGATAAACAAGCCTATGATAATGAGGGATTGTCGCTTCACCGGTTTTGCCAGCACTTTGGTATGGCGTTTGACGAAAAGTTCGTGAAAAAAAGCGTAGCCGGATTTGTCGCTGGTCACCTCAAGACTGATCATGTCGCGATAGGTGTCTTGAATGATCAATGAGCTATCGCCTTGGTAATCGAGAGCCTCTATAGAAAGGTGCTTTCTTGCGTAACTGCGAAAGTGATGATAGCTGAGAATATAGCGTAGACCAACGAGAGCTGAGATGGCAAAAAAGACGGTGATCCCAATCGCTACGGTGTAGGGAAGCGTATAGCCTAAAACAGGCAAGCCGTAAGCGGCGAGGAGGCCCGTTGAGTAAACGACGGCCAATGTGATGAGCTGGCGACTTGTACTTGGTACAGGCGCATCTTTTGCATGTGCGTGGAGGGTGAGAGCGGCGGATAGGATTTTAACCGCTACCACATAAAAAGGCAGCAGTAACCAGGCATTAGAGGGGGCGTTCATCACGCGGCTGATGACGTATGCCACAGGCAGAAAGCCGACAAAGGTGGTGAGCAGATAGTAGCCAAAGTTAGAAAGGGTGTATTTTCTAGGATCCATTCTCAGAATGAAGATGGCGTAGTACCCCGATTTTAGAGACGGGACCAAATGAGTTTTTCCGCCATAGCCCGCCAATCCGGAAAGGATAAAGGCGATGTGGAGAAAAGCATCAGATGTGATGATGTGAAAGAGCGACGAAGCACCGAGGATCATGATCAGGCAATAGATGAGCTTTCCTAAGAAAATGCCAATAACCTCCTTGATTGCGCTGAGAACAGCCGCGAAGGTTTTGATCCCCATCTTTTTATACAATGTAGTAGGGACTTTTTTTCCAATGAGGGGAAAGGAGCGCATGTTGTAGATGATCGCGTTGACTCGGTAGGTATTTTGTAGACGAAAGGAAGTGGCAAAGGTGTTAAGCATCTACGTCCTCCTTCAAGGCTCGTAAAATGGCGTGTTTGTAAGCATCTTCACCGTCACCGTCTTTAGGTATTTGAGTGAGGATGCCACTGTGGAGGACGACGATTTCATCGCACAGATCTGTGGCAAGCTCCATAATGTGGGTGGACAAGATGATGACCCGGTCCTTTTTCATGTCGCGCAAAAGTTGTTTCATCTCATCGGCGACCACTACGTCAAAGGAGGTGAGGGGTTCGTCGAGGAGTAGCACCTTTGGGTTGATCAAAAAATTGACCAGTAGTTGCATTTTATTTTTCATCCCATGGGAGTAGTCTTTCATCAACTTATCCCTATCGGAGTCCTTAATGCGCATAAGCTCAAAGTACTCGTCGATGGCCTTGGGATTGGTCAGGGTAGGTTGGTTGATGTCGATAAAAAACTTGAGGAACTCTCTTGCCGTCAAAAACTCAGGCACGACTGGTGTGGAGAGAACATAGCCGATGTCGTCAGTTGCTGCGGGGAGCTGGACGCCGTCTTGTTCCAGAGTCACGGTGCCTTTTTCGTAGGGGAGGTCCTCTGCGATACAATTGAACAAGGTGGTTTTGCCACTGCCGTTTCTGCCGAGTAAGCCGTAGATTTTTCCACGGACGAAGCTGTAGGTTGCGCCGCGTAGCACTTCCTGAGTATCGAATGATTTGTGGATGTCTGCAATATGTAAAGTCATAGTCGCTCCAATTCTCAGTTAAAAGTTATTTAACAAAATAATATCACATAACGTAGACGAGATCAAGGAACCGCAAAATAAACAAGAGAAGGACTCAGAAGGTGGGTATATATAATACAACACAATGGTGAATTTGTGAAATACGAAAACACAGGAGGATGCAATGAAAAAAGGGTTGCTCATCCCGATAGGGATTCTCATTTTACTGGTAATCATCGGGTTTTCAGGTTACAACAACCTCGTCACCTTGGATGAAGGGGTAAACTCCGCTTATGCACAGGTGCAAACCGTGGTTCAAAGGCGTGCCGACCTCATTCCGAACTTGGTCGAAACCGTAAAAGGCTATGCGTCTCATGAAGAAAAGGTTTTGACTCAGATCACAGAAGCGAGAGCGGGCATTACAAAAGCTCAAACACCGGAGGAACTTGCTCAGGCAGATGGTCAAATGACCCAAGCCCTTCGAAACTTGAACATCGTGGTCGAAAACTATCCAGACTTGAAAGCCAACCAAAATTTTATCCAGTTGCAGGATGAATTGGCAGGATCGGAAAATCGAATTGCCACAGAGCGCAATCGGTACAATGAATCGGTGAAAACCTACAATTCTAAAGTTCGTCGTTTCCCAACGTCGATTTATGCGGGAATGTTAGGTTTTGGACAAAGGGCGTACTTTGAAGCGACAGAAGGTGCACAAACCCCTCCAACCATCGATTTTAACAATTAACTCGAACTAAGCCTACGGCATGGAAAGGCGATATAATCTTAAGGAGGGACAGATGAAACGATCACTATCTCTAATGGTGTTGGTGTTGATGTTGTTGTTTGTCCCTAAAACTGCCTACACTGCACCGGCACAGTCGCAAGAACTCTACCTCAACGATACGCTCAACGTGGTGGACGCTGATACCCGTTCGCACATACTGAACATTAACGAGGAACTCCAGCGTAAAACAGGTGCCCAAATCGCGGTATTGGTGACCGATGATTTGGCAAATATGGACATAAACACCTATGCGACCCAGACTTTTAACAAGTGGAAACTGGGCGATGCTAAAAAGGACAACGGGGTGCTCTTCGTCCTTTACCTCGATCCCGCAGAAGGCCATAAACGCGGCAACGTTCGCATTGAAGTGGGGTACGGTTTGGAAGGCGCTTTAAACGACGGAAAAGTCGGCAGGCTTCTCGACCAATACGCCATTCCTTCTTTTAAAAATCAGGATTGGAACACTGGCATTCGACAATCTTTCGATGCCCTTGTCACCGAGGCGGCTAAAGAATACAACGTGGAGATCACAGCACAAGGTTTCGTAACGAGTGCAGTCGAAGAAACCAGCCAAGAATTTCCCTTAGCAGGCATGATCATTTTTCTCCTCGTCATATTCTTTGTGGTTAGAATCGTCAAATCCGGCAATCGACCGGGCGGTAGCGGAGGGTACTTTGGGGGATTTGGTGGCGGATTTGGAGGAGGCTTCGGAGGAGGTTTCGGAAGCGGAAGCAGCGGCGGCGGAGGCAGCTTTGGCGGGGGCGGAAGCTCCGGCGGAGGCGGTGCAGGCCGAGGGTTTTAATCAAAAAAGGTAGGTTCCCAACACTGGGCGCCTACCTTATTTTTTGGGTTTATTGTCCTTTTTCATTCGATGAACCATCTGAAAAATCGTGGAAGGTTTGACCTTGTAATACTCAGGTAAGCTTTGTAGATTTTGGAACTCGATGCCTTTAAACACCGCCAAGTAGCAGACGATGATCTCTGCGCCGAGGATGATCATCAGCCCGACGAGGTACAACCAGACAAAGAGCGCCATAACCCCAGTCAGTGAGCCGTAGGTGGCGTTCATGTGACTGATATTGTTGACGAAAAAGGCATAGGCCAGAGTGGAGACCATAATGCCAATGGTGACAAAGATGCCTCCGATGAGGGCGTGTCGAAAGGGCAAGGAAGTATGGGATGGAAAAGCGGGTGCGGTCTTGTAAAACAAGGTGAAAATGATGACGATAAACCCATAGGGTAAAAGCGTCCCCAAAGACTGCCATAGGATGAAACCCGAGATGTCCACACTGAACAGTTCTTCGACCAAGCGTGGGATCATGGTGTTAAACACGTTTAATACCAACAGTGCCACTACTAAAAGGATGACGAGAATGGTGTAGAAAATCGCCATGATTCTGGTGAGGATCATATTTCGATTGTCTTCTTGGGCAAATATGGCGTTTGTCGCTTTTATCGCTTGGGATACGCCATTGGATCCTGACCACAGGGCGACAAAAATCCCAGCTGATAGGAGGGCTTCACTACGGTTGCCGATAATAGATTGGATGATCGGCACCAATATTTCCTGAACTGAAAGGGGTAAGAAGGCCATCCATTCCAAGATGGCGCTTACCTTGTCTGCGGCGAAGAAGGAAATGACGTTGATAAAAAAGATCATCAGCGGAACCAACGCAAAGATGAAATAATAGGCGAGCTGAGCGGCATCGCCTTTGACGTTGTTGGTCACCACCTGTTGGGATAGGCGCAACATAAACTGGATGGCTTTGTTGTCTGAATACACTAACGCGTTTTTCCAGGCTTTCAATCGATTAATCATCGGAAGTGCCTATGAGGTGTTTATCAAACCATTTGACGATTTTTTTCAATCGTTTCAAACGGTTTTTTGGCTTGCCAGACCGTGAGAGCTCGTGATTTTCTTCGTGGAACACCAATAATTTTGAGGGCACCTTGTTTTCTACTAAACTTTGATACATTTGAAGCCCTTGATCCAGTGGGCATCGGTAGTCACAGTCCGAATGGATGAACAAGGTGGGGGTGGAGACATTTCTCGCATACTTCAATGGGGAGTTATTCCACATGGCAGAGGCATCATCCCAGGGGTTGGCACCCACTTGATCTTGTGCAAAGTACCAGCCGATATCTGATGTGCCGTAGAAAGAGAGCCAGTTGGAGATGGAACGTTCCGCGTTGGCCGCTTTAAAGCGGTTCGTATGACCGATGATCCAATTGGTCATATAGCCTCCGTAAGAGCCACCCATAACCCCAAGGCGTTGAGGATCGATGGCGGGGTGATGATCCAACACTTCATCCGTAAAGGCCATTAAGTCCTCATAGTCGATGGTGCCGTATTTGCCCCGTATATCAGAGTAGGCGACACCGTGACCGCAACTGCCACGGGGATTGGTGTAAAAGACAAAGTGACCGCGACTTGCAAGGACTTGCATTTCGTGGTGGTAAATGGTTCCGAATGCGGTTTTTGGACCGCCGTGTATGGTCAAAATACCGGGATAGGTTAGATGGGGGTCGTAGTCTCGGGGATAGAGGACATAACCTGTAAGGGTTTTGCCAAGGCTCTCATAAGTCATGGGTTGCGGTACGGAAATCGTTCGAGGAGCGTTGTGATCGGATAGTTGCCCACTTTTCAGGCTGTAGATTTCATTTAGGCGATGGCTGTCCATAGCGGTGTAGTAAAGGTCATTCCCACAGAGGTCAAAAGCAGAAACGGCGCCAGATGTTTTTGTGATGGCGGTGACTTCTCCGTTGCGGAGGCGATAAATATTGGAGGCGTTTTTGACCGTGGCGATAAAGTAGAGATCCTCGCCTTGAACGGCGATAGTCTGTCCAGAACCCATTAGAGAGTCGGTGCCGACCCAGTTACCAAAACACATATCGAAGTCATCACCGGTGATTTTTTCGGCATTGCCTTCAAAATCGATGGTGTAAATCAAAGGGTCTTCGTTAAGTCCATGGGATGTGCCATTGGCATACAAAGCGATGAGGCCATCTTTATAAAAGTTGACGTAACGGTGAGATTTTCCCGTGGATAGGGTTTTGATGTCCCCAGTTTCGAGGTCGATGAGGGAGATGTCGTTGACCAAAGGGGCTAGCTTATCGTAGGTGGTGCTGATAAAGACGGCTTTATCCCCGCTGGCGTTGAGGTGAAGGCAGGTAGCTTCCGTCTTTTTTTTGGTCAATCGCAAGATTTCGTTGCCGTTATCTGAGATTTTATAGATCCCCATACGCTTTTTGGGGATGAACCCCGCACCGTTTGACCAAAAGGGAACGCAGTCCGTGGTGTAGCAGCCTTTATCGCTATTTTTTTTGGTGGGGATTGGCATGGCGAGTGCAAGATAGGCATGATTTCCGAGGGGGTGGATCGCGTCCACGCTGTACTGTAAATGAAAGGCATGGGTGCTTTCACCTCCATCTGTAGGGATGACAAAAAAATCTGTGCCAGTAGAGGAAGTTTTGCGCTTGTCTCTGTAGAGAATCCTTCGCTCGTCAATAAAAACCGGTTGGGCTGCGTCTGCGTAGGCGGTGAGTTGGTAAGTGCGTTCGGTATGGATATCTCGAATCCACAGAGCGGATTCGTACTTGTTTTCGTCTAAGTTTACACGAGTGGTGACGTAACAAAGGGCGCTCCCCTCGGGAGAGAGCACCGGTGAATGGACATAGACGTCTTTTTTTAAGTCATCTAGGGGTAGTGCTGTCATAAAGTCTCCTTATATATTGGTTAGTGTAGTCGCTTGTATCTGTGACCATAGGCAATGTGGAGGCGGGCGATATTGGTTTGCAGCTCCAACAACAGACGGATGACTTTACTGATGTCGTAGTTGTACACGATGGTGTAGTCGTCATCGACGGGGAGGTCATCACTTTTTACTTCTTCTACTTCCTGCACCAGCGTTTTGCCAAAGACTTCGCGGAGGGCTTTGGTGTTTTGTTCAGTGAGCGCTGGGCGTACACTGGTGTCGGTGATGTCGTTGAGCAAACTCAGCAAAAGTAAAAATTTATTGTTGATCACTTCGATGCTTAACGTATCCACATCCACGTTAAGTTTTAATTTACGGTCAGCGCGAAGCTCGGCGTAGCGCGCATTTAAACTGGTGATATCCGCCAGCAAGGGGCTAGTATTGACTTCTTCGCGGTTGGTCAAAATGGTTTCGAAGAGGTTGAGGGCATCGGTGTAGGTTTTATCGTAAGTTTCTAAAATGTAGCGTTGAGGCTTCGGCGGGAGGATCAAGAGGTTGATTCCAAAACCAACGGCAAGACCCACTGAAGTATCGTAGAGTCGGCTCAACGAGTAATCGATTAGCCCTAAGGGTTCGGTGGTGACGTTGTACTGCATGATGATGATAAAGACGATAACCGAAAGGGCGATGGCTTTTTGCCATTTTAACCAATTGCAGATGGCGATCAGAAGGATCGTACCTAAGGCGAAGGTGGCGTAGTTTACATAGCCCAAAGCGTGAAAAAACAAGGCGACGACTGCGCCCAAAAGGGTGGACAACATGCGGAATACCGAGACTTCCAATGTACCAAACATATTGGTTTGCATTGAGATCACTGCAGCAAAGGCCGCCATGCTTGGCGAGTAGAGGTTGAGGGTGTTTCCTATGGCGATGGAGATCATCACCGCAATTCCAGTTTTAATCGCTCGCATGCCTATGGGTTTTATTTTCAATGGAATACTCCTTAATAATAAAAGTGGACAAGTTTATCCTTATTATAGAATGATACCCAATCCCGCTGAAAAAATAGCCGAGAGACAAATTAAAGAGGAGGACAAGTGCTGTTTTAGTGTGTTGGGAAACCTCGAAAACACAATAAGTAGTGTACTCTATTTAAATAAGCCCTATTTAGGGTATAATTATAAATCAACGGTGAGTGGATTGTATAATGACGGTTTGGCATACATAAACCAAAATAAATGTCAAATCATCATTATCAAGAAAGATGCCCACAAAACAGTTCCGATTTCCATCGTTTTCCACAGAGTTATCCACGTTATCCACAAACGAAAAATCGAGTTATCCCGAGATTGTGGATATCTTTTGCTGAATTCGGGATAATTATAAATATCCAAACATGTAATTTCCGCAGTTTTTACATTATTTTTGCACAGACGTTTTTTTTGTAGGATAAAGGGTATTTATTTTGTATAGCAAGGAGACCTTAACCCTGACTCTTAGAGTTCAGGATGGAGCGTCTCGATGCGACCAAAGGGCTTCACCTCGAAAGATGTGGTGAAGTCGATGGTAAGAGGCACACCTTGTTATAATCTACTCGATTTAAGGAGGTAGGATATGAAGTTAAACTATGTGGGTAAGAAAATGAACGTTGGTGACACCTTGCGTGCAAATGCGGACAAGAAATTGGGGAGACTGGATAAGTATTTCCATGACGATGTGGAGGGCACTGTAACCTTTACGACGGAGCGCTACGAAAAAGTCGTCGAAGTGACCATCCGCATGCCGGGAACGATTTTACGCACAGAGGAAAGCGACGAAGACGTGTTAACCGCCATTGACCGGGCTGTGGATTCTTTGGAGTCCCAAATTCGAAAATACAAGACAAAACTTCAAAGACGTCACACCAGTGGTACCATCCGATTTGACAATGTGGAGGACGTTGAAGATCGCGTGTCGGAAGATGAAGAACCTAAAATCGTTCGTCGTAAAACCATTGGATTAAAACCGATGGATAGCGAAGAAGCCGTTCTTCAAATGGAGCTTTTGGGTCATGCGTTTTTTGTGTACTTAGATGCAGACACCGACGCAGTCAACGTGGTTTACAGAAGAAAAGATGGAACCTTTGGCTTGATCACCTCTGAAATTCAATAAACGCAAGAGGCCTGTGTCTTTTCCAACAGGCTGCAGTATATCATCGATTACGGTCGGCATCCAAGTCCAAGGGGCTTGGTGCCGGCCGCTTTTATTGTAAAAATAACCTTGACAATATCAGCCATTCGCCATATACTTTGAGAACCAAACTATTTGAAAATCAAAATAAGCAGAACAACTGCGATAAAAAAGGTGGTATACATGGAGCCTTACACATTGAAAATCGGGATGCACAGTCCCAAATACCCTATATTCCAAGGAGCGATGGGGGTGGGTGTCTCGTTGGCAAATCTCGCCGCTGCCGTCGCTAACGCTGGTGGCGTTGGGGTGATCTCAGGGATACAGCTTGGGTTTCGCGAAGACAATTTTTGGTCTCGATCGTTGGAAGCCAACCTCAACGGATTGCGCAAAGAGATACGCAAGGCAAGAGAACTTAGCCCCAAAGGGGTCATCGGGATCAATTTCTTGTCGGCGATGCAGCAGTACAAGGAAATGGTCGAGGTAGCCGTCGAAGAAAAAATTGACTTTATTATTTCAGGTGCAGGGCTTCCGGTGGATCTGCCTAAGTTTATCGCCAATACGATGACTGAGGCGATTCCTATCGTATCGTCGGGAAAGGCCCTCGGAGTGATTGTGAAAATGTGGAAGAAAAGGTACGATTACCTTCCACCTGCGGTCATCGTCGAAGGGCCAAAGGCCGGAGGTCACTTGGGTTTTTCAAAGGAAGAGCTAGCTCAAGGCGACAACCGCCCGAGGCTTGAGGACTTGGTTGCGGAGGTGCGAAAAGCCATAGACGTTTTGGAAGAGAAGTATCGCAAGAAGATCGCCTTAATCGCCGCTGGTGGTATTTTTGATGGGAGAGACGTGAAAGAGGCGATGGATTGGGGAGCGGACGGTGTCCAAGTGGGGACCCGATTTGTGGCGACTGAGGAGTGCGATGTCGACCCAAAATTCAAGGATCTCTATGTGGCGTGTGGGCCAGAGGATGTGGAAATTATTCAAAGTCCTGTGGGTATGCCAGGTCGAGCGATACGCACACCGCTGATTGAAAGTTTGTATCACGGTAGAGTCCCCATCACCCGTTGCATGAACTGTTTAAAACCCTGTGAACCTAAGGTGGCACCCTATTGCATTTCCAGTGCTTTAATCGCGGCTGCCAACGGAGATGTGGAAAAGGGGTTGTTCTTCGCCGGGGAGAACGCCTTTAAGGTGAACAAGATAGAGAGCGTCCAGTCGGTCATGGACGATTTAGTGCAATACCTATGAGGATATTATGGAATTAGAAAAGGGAACGCTGAAACGGATAAATGAACTGCTGGTCATTATTTTTAACGATATACTAGAAGTAGAAATCAAGACCTTGCGCAGTGGCTCTTTTTCCGATATTGGCGTTACAGAAATGCACGCCATTGAGCAAATTGGGAAACGAAGGGGAAGAACCATGTCGGAAGTCGCCCAAGATCTGGGTGTCACTATGGGAACCCTCACCCAAACGGTGCAAAAATTGGTGCGCAAAGGCTATGTGATACGCGAACGCGTGCCTGAAGATCGAAGGTTGGTGTTGTTAAAATTGACGGCACGCGGACGTCTGGCCCATTCGATCCACGGCCGCTTTCACGATGTGATGGTGTTGGATATCGTTAAGGACATGGACGAAGAGGATATTGAAAGGTTATTGGGGGTGCTGGAAAGCGTCCACCAAACATTGAAGACAAAGAGCCACGAGGCTGACAAAGGAGTAGTGGATGCATAATGTGAGCCTAAGGGCAACAGGGCGCTACGTGCCTGAAAAAATTGTGACAAACGACGATTTGTCGACTTTTATTGAGACTTCAGATGAGTGGATTGCCTCTCGGACAGGAATTCGAGAACGTCATGTGGCAGAAGACGAAACCACTGTGGACATGGGGATCAAAGCGGCGAGATCCGCTTTGGAAAAAGGCGGGCTCGACCCTCTCGACATCGACCTCATCGTATTTGCCACCATCACCGGCGATTATTATACGCCGGCGAGCGCCTGTTTGGTGCAAGCGGCTCTCGGATGCGAAAACGCCATGAGTTTTGATCTCGGAGCGGCTTGCTCGGGATTTGTGTACGGCATGGAAGTGTGTTGCGCGATGTTGGAGACCGGGCGCTATCAAAAAGCGTTGGTCATCGGCGCAGAGCGCTTCTCAAGGGTGCTGGATTGGAGTGATCGCACCACTGCTGTGTTATTTGGAGATGGTGCAGGGGCTGTGGTGTTGGAAAAATCTAACACGCCAAAGTTTTACGGGTTTCGATCGGGATCCGACGGGAACAAAGGCGAGTTAATTGCAATGCCCGCCCATTCGTTGACGAACCCTACAAGGGAAAGAGAAGCCCTTCCTTCGTATATCACTATGGAAGGTCGAGGGGTCTACGAATTTTCGCTTAAGCGCATCCCAGGAGAGATAAGGACAATTGTGGAAGAGCACGGGTTTACCCTTGACGATGTGGACCATTTTATCCTTCACCAAGCTAATCGGCGCATGCTGGAAAAAATCGCTTCACGGCTAGGACAGCCCTTAGATAAGTTTTTTATGAATATGAACCATTACGGTAACACCTCTGCTGCCTCGATTCCCATTGCATTGGATGAGATGGTGGAGAACAATGTGATTAAACGCGGAGACCTTGTGGTCTTCTCCGGCTTTGGCGGGGGATTGACCTGGAGTAGCGCTTTAATAATATACTAAAATTTTTGGAGGAAGAAAGAACATGGCAACTATTGATAAAGTGAAAGAAGTCGTAGCAGAACAACTGAGCGTCGAAATCGATGAGATTGGCGATGCAGCAAGTTTTCAAGATGATTTAGGGGCAGATAGCCTAGATCTTTTTGAAATCGTCATGGAATTGGAAGAAGCTTTTGGCATTGAAATCGCAAATGAAGACGTTGAAAACATTAAAACCGTTAAGGACGCAGTGGACTACATCGACGCACATAAGTAGGAAAATTGAGATGAAAGTCGCGGGTATTCTGCGACTTTCATCGAATTGAAGGAGTAACCATGACAAAAAATCGACTAACCCAATTACTGGGGATCCAATACCCTATTTTTCAAGGGGGTATGGCATGGGTGGCAGAAGCCAACTTGGCTAGCGCCGTATCCAATGGGGGAGGCCTTGGCATTATCGCTGGGGGAAATGTCCCCACAGAAATACTAAGAACTGAAATCAGAAAATGTAAAGCATTGACGAACAAACCCTTTGCCGTCAATATTATGCTTCAATCCGAAAATGTGGATGAAATCGCGGAGATGGTCGTTGAGGAAGGGGTAAAAGTACTCACCACCGGCGCAGGAAATCCTGGAAAATATATGAGTCAATGGCAAGAGGCAGGTATGATCGTCATCCCAGTGGTGGCTTCGGTCGCCATGGCAAAACGCATGGAACGCAGCGGTGCAGACGCGGTTATCGTCGAAGGCACTGAAGCCGGCGGTCACGTCGGGGAATTGACGACGATGGCTCTTATGCCCCAAGTGGTCGATGTGGTAAACATCCCTGTTATTGCAGCAGGCGGTATTGCCGATGGACGTGGTGTGGTGGCAGCTTTTGCCTTGGGCGCATCGGGTATTCAAGTGGGCACGCGATTTGTTGTCGCCACCGAATCCATCGCTCACCACAACTTTAAACAAGCCATTCTCGATGCAAAGGATACGGATACCGCGGTCACTGGTAGAGGGACCAATCACCCGACCCGTTGTATCAAAAATCAGATGTTGCGCAAAGTGATGAAGGCGGAAAAAGAAGAAGTGGGTACCGATCCTTCTGAAATTGCGGGCAAAGGCGCACTGCGCAGAGCGGTTATCGAAGGGGATTTGGCAAATGGCTCCCTTATGGCCGGTCAAATCGCGGGCTTGGTCACCAAAGAACAATCGGCAAAGGAGATTATTGCAGAACTGTTTGCCGATGCGAAGAGTATAGCTTTGGAACAGTTGACCTGTTGGCAGGAGACAAGCCATGAGTAAAGTGGCATTTTTGTTTCCAGGTCAAGGGGCACAAGCTGTAGGGATGGCGGATTCACTTATCGGACATCCGTCGATGAAGCGCGCCTTCGATCTGGCGAGCGATCACCTGGGCACAGACTTATACGCCCTGTCGAAGGATGGGAGCGAAGCCCAACTCAAAGAGACGAAAAATGCTCAGCTCCTCATGTATACCTACTCCGCCGGTTTGGTGGACATCCTTCGAGAGTGTGGATGGGAGCCGGATGCGGTCGCCGGTTTGAGCCTTGGAGAGTACACCGCGCTGTATGCGGCCGGGTATTTTACGTTCGAACAGGGGCTAGAAATCGTCTTAAACCGCGGTATCATCATGGATAGAGAGACACCCCCCACCTTGGGTGGCATGGTGACGGCTTTAGGGTTGACCGACGACCAATTAGAGGCGGAAAGCTCAGCTATACGCAAAAACGGAGGCAATCTCTGGCTGTCCAACTTTAACTGCCCAGGCCAAATTGTCCTCAGCGGCGATTTTGAGTCCATTGATCAATTTAAAGACCGAGCGGAAGAGTTGGGGGCAAAGAAAGTCATTCAACTTCAAGTGCAAGGGCCTTTCCATTCGCCACTGATGGCGAGGAGCGCCGAAGGGTTTAGAACATATCTCGAAACGACGACTTTTAGTACACCTAATCTGCCATTGGTGACCAATACCACAGGGACTTTTTTGGAAGGGAATTTGGTGGATAATTACGCTTCTCACATCACATCGCCCGTCCTTTGGGCGCAGTCGATAACTCACTTAATCGCACAGGGCTTTGACACTTTTGTCGAAGTGGGAGCGGGTAAGACCTTGAGCGGATTTATGAGACGCATCGATCGCAAAAAAACGTCAATTGCCATCAACGATAACACGTCGCTGGAAAGCGCCATTGAAAACTGGAGGAACCATGAACAATAAAAATGTGCTCATTACAGGAGCCACTGGCGGCATCGGAGCGGCTATCGCCGTGGAAATGGCTAAAAACGGAGCTAATATTGGATTACATTACCATGGAAACCGAACGAAAGCCGAAGAATTACAAAAAACTCTGGAAGCTTATGGCGTGAAAGTATGTTTGGTCACAGGGGATGTGGCAGTGGACGACGACGCTAAAAACATGGTGAGTCAAGTGGTAGAAGCCCTAGGCTCAGTGGATGTTTTGGTCAACAACGCCGGCATTACCAAAGATCAGCTGTTGATGCGCATGTCTCCAGAGGATTTTGATGCGGTCATCGACACCAACCTCAAGGGTGCGTTTCACATGACCCGTCATGCAGCAAAGGTCATGATGAAAAAGCGCTACGGAAAAATCATCAACATGGCATCGGTAGTGGGGATCACAGGAAATATGGGCCAAGCGAACTACGCCGCATCAAAGGCGGGGCTTATCGGATTGACTCGTACAGCGGCTAAAGAACTTGCGAGACGAAACATCACCGTCAACGCCATCGCCCCAGGTTTTATCGAAACGAAAATGACCGAGGTCCTCGAAGAGGAAGTGCGTGCCAAACACTTGGAACTCATCCCCGCAAATCGCTACGGCAAACCAGAAGAAGTGGCGGCGCTTTGCTATTTCTTAGCCTCATCACAGGCAGATTACATTACAGGACAAGTCATCCAAGTTGATGGTGGCCTGGTTATGGCTTAGGAGGAAACACATGAAAAAACGCGTGGTTATTACAGGTCTTGGAACGGTCAATCCCTTAGGGAAAACCACCGAAGAAACCTGGGCAAAGATAAAGAACAACGAGTGCGGACTCTCTTTTATCAGCGGGTTTGACACGACAGATTACCAAGTCAAAGTCGCAGGGGAAGTGGCGGATTTCGATCCGACCCCAGTGATCGACAAACGCGCTGCGAAGCGAATGGATCGTTTTTGTCAATTTGCTGTAGTCAGCGCCCATGAAGCGGTAAAAATGAGCGGTGTCGATTTAGATACCATCGATAAGGATCGCTTTGGAGTTATTATCGGATCAGGTATCGGCGGCATTGGAAGTATCGAAGAACAAGAACAACGGTTGTTGGAAAAAGGCCCTCGCCGAGTGTCTGCTCTAACCATACCGATGATCATCACCAACATGGCGGCAGGTTACGTCTCCATCGAGTTTGGAGCAAAGGGCCTGGTGTCAAACGTGGTGACTGCTTGTGCATCGGGGACCAATTCCATCGGTGAAGCGTTTTACGCCATCCAGCAAGATCGAGCAGATCTCATCTTAGCTGGTGGGGCTGAAGCTTCAATCACCCCTCTTGCCATCTCAGGCTTCCAATCGATGACGGCGTTGAGCACCAGTGACGATCCCAAAAGGGCTTCCATCCCATTTGACGCCGAGCGCGGCGGTTTTGTCATGGGCGAAGGGGCAGGTGTGGTCATGGTGGAATCCTTGGAACACGCTCAAAAACGCGGCGCCAACATCCTGGCAGAAGTGGTGGGTTACGGCTTCAGAGGCGACGCCTATCACATCACTTCACCTGCGCCAGGGGGTGTCGGGGCCTATGCTGCGATGAAAGAAGCGTTGGATGTGGCAGGCGTCGACCCGTCAGAAATCGACTACATCAACGCCCACGGCACATCCACCGAGCTCAATGACTCCGCGGAAACCCAAGCGATCAAAACCCTATTGGGAGACAGAGC
This sequence comes from uncultured Peptoniphilaceae bacterium, assembly GCA_964533865.1. GTDB lineage: Bacteria > Bacillota > Clostridia > Tissierellales > Peptoniphilaceae > CAZHRC01. The sequence goes on along the minus strand of CAZHRC010000002.1, from coordinate 220,417 downwards.
TTACGAGGTCCCCGTCTCCTCGTCAAAATCCATGTTTGGTCACTTGTTAGGAGCAGCTGGCGCAGTAGAAGCCATCGTGTGCATTAAAGCCATGGAAGAGGGTTTTGTACCAGCGACCTTGGGCTATCGCGAAAAAGACCCGGCTTGCGATTTGGATTACGTCCCCAATGCGGGAAGAGCAGGAGAAATCGCCTACGCCTTATCCAACTCACTGGGCTTTGGTGGGCACAATGCCAGCTTGCTACTCAAAAGATGGGAGGAAAACTAATGGATTACAATCAATTAGAACGGTTAGTGACGTTGTTTTCCCAGTCTTCCATCGACAGTTTGGAGCTTGTTGACGACAAAATCACTTTAAAACTACAAAAATCCGGCATGGTTCATGGCGTTCAACCATCTGCGCCGACACAGGCGCCAGCGCCTGTCCTAGCACCGCCTACACCACAACTGGCGCCGGTCGCGCCAGTTGCAGAACCGGTTTCGTCACCGGCCCAAGAATCGGATTCAAATTTCGTGACCTCGCCGATAGTAGGCGTGTTTTACACTCAGTCAAAACCTGGAAACCCGCCATTTGTCAAACCGGGAGACAAGGTCTCCAAGGGACAAACCCTGTGTATTATCGAGGCGATGAAACTCATGAACGAAATCACTGCCGATCTCGATGTGGAAATCCTTGAGGTGCTGGTGGAAGACGGTCAGATGGTGGAGTACGGTCAGAACCTGTTTCGTATCAAGGAGATATAGATGTTAAACATCAATCAAATCAAAGAAATCATCCCACACCGCTATCCTTTTTTGCTCATTGACAGGGTGGTGGAGTTGGATGCGCCAAACCGCTGTGTGGCGCTTAAAAACGTGTCTGCCAACGAGCCCTTCTTTCAAGGGCACTTTCCAAATGAACCGGTGATGCCTGGTGTTCTCATTATGGAGGCTTTGGCACAAGTTGGGGCAGTCGCCATCCTTTCATTGGAGGAAAATCGTGGCAAAACAGCTTATTTTGGTGCGATGAACAAGGTGCGCTTTCGAGAAAAAGTAGTTCCTGGCGATCAATTGGAACTGGAAGTGGAAATCTTGGCCCTTAAAGGCAGCGTCGGAAAAGGAAAGGGGACAGCTCGCGTCAATGGAAAAGTCGTCTGCGAAGGCGAAATGACCTTTGGCCTGTCCGCAGAAGCCGATGTTTAAAAAGATTCTAATCGCAAATCGAGGCGAGGTGGCGGTGCGCATCATCCGCACCTGCCACGAAATGGGCATCAAGACCGTAGCGGTCTACTCCGAGGCGGATCACAACAGCCTTCACGTGCAAATGGCAAATGAAGCGGTGTGTATCGGTCCTGCTCCAGCTCAAAAAAGCTACTTGTCCATGGAAAACATCATCTCTGCGGCAGTGCTCACCGGGTGCGATGCGATTCACCCGGGTTACGGCTTTTTGTCGGAGCGCTCAAGTTTTGTAGAGGCTTGCGATAGCGCGGGGATCGCGTTTATTGGCCCAAAGAGCACTCACATTGACTTAATGGGCGACAAAGCCAACGCGAGAGCTCAGATGATCAAGGCGGGCGTTCCAGTAGTAGAGGGGACAAAAGATGCGATTACAGAACCAGAAGTGGCGTTGAAACACGCTAATCGCATCGGCTATCCCTTGATGATCAAAGCGGCAAGTGGTGGTGGCGGCAAAGGGATGCGCGTCGTCGAACGGGAAGAAGATTTTCTTCGCTTATTTGAAGTGGCTCAAAACGAGACGAAAGTTAGCTTCAACGACGATCAGATGTATCTCGAGCGCTTTGTCAAAAATCCGAAACACATTGAAATTCAAATTCTTGGGGACAAATACGGCAACGTGGTGCACCTAGGGGAGCGAGATTGCTCCATTCAACGCAACCATCAAAAAATGATCGAGGAATCCCCTTCTGCAGTGATCTCTCAAGAACTGCGGGATCAAATGGGCGCCGATGCGGTTAAAGCCGCAAAGACCGTCGGTTATGAAAATGCGGGGACCATCGAGTTTATCATGGACGAAGAGGGACGCTATTATTTTATCGAGATGAACACTCGCATCCAAGTTGAGCATCCGGTCACAGAAATGGTGACGGGCATCGACCTCATCGAGATGATGATTCGTATCGCTCAGGGCGAGCCCATTCCTTTTACCCAAGAAGATGTGCGACTGGAAGGGGCATCTATAGAGTGTCGGATCAACGCAGAAGACCCTAGAAACAACTTCCGTCCATCCCCTGGAAAAGTGGAAGCTTTTTTAGTTCCTGGGGGCATGGGGGTGCGAGTGGATAGTTCCATCTATTCAGGCGCCGTCATCCAGCCCTTTTACGATTCCATGGTGGCAAAGCTCATCGTACACGCACCGGATCGAAAAAAAGCCATCGCGAAAATGAAGCGAGCCCTCAGCGAATTTTTGATTTCAGGGGTTCAGACCACCATCGATGTGGACTACGAAATACTGGAAGACGAACGGTTTTTGTCGGGCCACTACCATACAGGATTTATCGCTGATAAATTTAAAGAAGAGGGGAGGTAATTCACTGTGTTAAAAGACCTCTTTAAAGCTGACCGGTTCAAAATCAAAACAACAGATATCGCAGCGGTTAAGAAAGTCTCTGGTCAAATTAAAAAGACCATGCTAACCGACGAAAAAGAAGGGGAGACCGTAAAGTGCAAAGGTTGTGGCCACTTGGTGGACGCTCTCCAACTCGAGGCGGACCACTACGTTTGCGCCTTATGCGGTTACAGTTTTCGCTTGACAGCAAAACAGAGAATTGACCTTACCCTCGATGAGGGATCCTTCGTCGAGTGGGATCGCCACTTGGCATCGGGTAATCCCCTAGATATCGAAGGCTATTGCGATACCATTCAAAAAGCTACTGATAAAAGCGGATCGACAGAGGCGGTGACGACAGGTATCGGCAAAATCGACGGCATGGAACTTGTGGTATGCGTGATGGATTCCTACTTTATGCTGGGGACCATGGGTACTGTCGTTGGCGAAAGGGTGTCAAGAGCTCTGGAGAAAGCGACGGAACAACAGCTCCCCATCGTATTCTTCACCTGTTCAGGTGGCGCTAGAATGCAGGAGGGCATCTTTTCGTTGATGCAAATGGCAAAGACCTCTGCAGCTCTCGGTCGACATGATCGAGCGGGATTGTTGAGTATCACCGTTCTCACCGACCCGACCTACGGCGGCGTGACGGCGAGTTTTGCTATGCTTCCCGATGTGATTCTGGCGGAAAAAGGGGCAAAGATCGGATTCGCAGGTCCACGCGTCATCGCTCAAACCATCAACCAAGCGTTGCCTGAAGGCTTCCAAGAAGCTGAGTTTATCAAGGCTAAAGGGTTTTGCGATGGAGTGGTGGAGAGAAAGGACATGAAAGTCACCCTTTCTCGACTACTTTCGCTGCACAGGAGGGATGACAATGGATTATAACAGTATCGAAAAAACCTTGAAAGACACCCTCGACACCTTAGAGAGCATGAAGGCTTTGACAGTGGATCGCGGGGTCAATATTCAAGATGAAATAGTGGCCATTGAAAGTCAGCTCCAAGAGATTTTGAAAAAAACCTATGCCTCGATTCCGCCCATGGAACGTGTGCGACTGGCGCGAAAACTTGAGCGGCCAACGGCGTTTTACTATATCGATAACTTATTCGACGATTTTATCGAGCTGTTTGGCGACCGCAAAGGCGGTGAAGACAGCGCCATCGTTGGTGGTATCGCACGATTTAACGGCAGGCCGGTCACCGTCATCGGCCAACAAAAAGGCAGAGACACTCAGGAAAACATCGAACGCAATTTTGGCATGCCCAACCCCGAAGGGTATCGCAAGTCCATTCGTTTGATGAAACAGGCCCAGAAGTTTCGCCGGCCCATCGTCCTTTTCGTTGATACTCCGGGGGCTTTTTGTGGCATCGAAGCGGAAAACAAGGGTCAGGCTGAGGCCATAGCGAAAAATATCCAAGAGTCCTTTTTCTTCGACGTCCCCATGATCACTTTCGTTATCGGCGAAGGTGGCAGCGGTGGAGCCTTGGCTTTGGCAGTGGCAGATAAAGTGTACATGCTCGAAAACAGCATCTACTCCATTATCAGTCCTGAAGGTTACGCCAGTATACTGTGGAAGGATAACACCCAAGCGGAAAGAGCGGCGAAGATGATGAAGCTCACCAGCTACGACTTGTTTGCAGGGGGGGTTATCGACGGAATCATCGACGAGCCCACAGGCGGCGCTCAAGAGAACCCTGAACAGGTAAAAGCCTTAATGGCAGATGTTCTCGCACGCAGTTTAAAAGAGTTGGATGAATTGGACCCCGAAACGTTATTGAATTTGCGCTATCACAAATACCGAGTCATAGGGGCGTTGTAATAACAAAAAAATGAAAAAAACCGCGATTTTTATTGCGGTTTTTTGCTTTTTTAGAATCTGTTGACGATGAAACGGCGCCGTTCTGCGGTTGAGGACGTTTTGAAGGCGTGGGCTAAAAACTTGATAAATTCAAAGAGGTATGATATGTTTTCTTTGGAAACCAATTGAATAGAAAGAACGAAAGTGTATCTAGGGTTCCGAAGGATAACTTGCTGGTCCAAGCGATACAACACCGATAGGTGTACACCAAATGGAAAAAAGCCAGGATGGATAGGTTTCGCACCTATCTATTCTGGCTTATTTTATTCTAGGAGGATGCGATGAAGCTATTGTATACGGGTAAAACCAAAGATGTGTACGAATGTGAAGACGAACGGATCATGTTGACGTTTAAAGACGACATGACAGGCGTGGACGGGGTTTTTGATCCTGGCGCAAACGCTATCGGACTAACCGTCGACGGAGTGGGAATTGCCAATCTGGAATTATCGGCGTTCTTTTTTGAGCGATTGGCCGTCGAAGGCATCAAAACCCATTACATCTCGGCCGACAGAGAAAAAGGGACGATGATGGTCGAGAAATGTCAGCCTTTTGGCAAGGGCTTGGAAGTGATCTCGCGATTCAAAGCGGTAGGATCCTTTTATCGTCGCTATAGCAAGTATTGCATGGAAGGCCAAGACCTTGATAACTACGTTGAAATCACCATCAAAGACGACGACGCCGGTGATCCACTGATCACAGAAGACGCGCTAGTCGAGCTTGGTGTGCTGTCCCCTGAAGAATACGCCGCCCTCATCGGTCAAACCAAGATAATTGCTGAGAGTATTCGCTGTATTTTAGCTGAGAAGAATCTGATCCTATACGATATCAAACTGGAATTTGGTCGCAATCCTCAAGGGGAAGTGGTCCTCATTGACGAAATTTCCTCCGGTAACATGCGCGCCTATAAGGACGGTGAGAAGGTAGAGCCATTCGACCTTCAAAAACAACTGCTCGCTAGGGGGAACCAATGATTCTTTATAAAAAGCATGACGGTTTAGACCAGAAAAAACACCGGATCACAAAGGAAATCAGAGACTTTCTCAAAGTGACTCAAGGGGATTTTGAATACTATGAAATCCTACAGTTTGAACAACCCATCGATGAAATCGCCATCGCAAAAGAAGTGTTTGATCTGTCCGCAGGGGGGGTTTCATTTGCTTTCCCCGAGTTAAAAGCCACAGAGCGCGCACTGCGCATCATCGACAAACAAGGTCAGTATCATCAGCAGCAAGACATGGTCAAAACTTACCTCTCCACCTTTAAAAACATCGACACCGAAGTACTCGCTTCAGAGCTTTACATTTTTAGTGCACTTTCAGATTCTGAATTTGCTACCATTTCTTCTTATTTAATTAACCCAGTGGTGAGCGAGAGCGTTCCATTGGACTTTGCACACTACGCTTATGACACTTCTGACGACGATGAACTCGGTGAAGTCACTGGCTTTACTGAAATGAGTTCAGAAACGTTAACCGATTTTATTCGAGATTTTTCCTTTGATCTCGACGACAGTTTCTATTTACAAGACTATTATCGCACCATTGGACGCCAGCCCAAATGGATCGAATTAAAAATATTAGATACTTACTGGTCGGATCATTGCCGACACACTACTTTTTTGACGCATATCGACCGGGTATCCACCGGTGGATTTTACAAAACCCTAATTGACGAAACACTCGAAAACTACAAATCATCACGACACGACGTCTACGGCGACGCACCAAAGCCGATGACCCTTATGGATGTGACCACGATCAACATGAAAGAGATGAGAATGCGTGGCGACCTCGAGGATTTGGAAGTGTCATCAGAGGTTAACGCTTGCTCCCTAAAAAAAGACATCGATGTCGATGGCGAGCTCATACCTCATCTTGTCATGTTCAAAAACGAAACCCACAACCACCCCACGGAGATTGAACCCTATGGCGGTGCGCACACTTGTATAGGTGGCGGCATCCGAGATCCCTTGTCCGGTAGGGCTCATGTGTATCAAAGTATGCGTATCACAGGTTGTGGCGATCCAAAAAAAGCCTACGAAGAGACGTTACCGAACAAATTGCCCCAACGTTATATCACTAACACCGCCCTCGCCGGGTTTTCTGACTATGCCAATCAAATTGGATTGAACGCTTCCTATGCGAGAGAGTTTTATCACCCGGGTTTTGAAGCGAAACGCATGGAACTTGGTGCTCTTATGGCGGTGGCACCAGCGGCAAACGTCAGGCGCGAAGAGCCGGTGCCGGGCGATGTGATCCTCCTACTCGGCGCAGATACCGGTCGAGATGGTTTGGGGGCTGCGGTGGGTTCATCAAAAGTCCAAACTACCGAGTCGTTGAAAAAAGCCGGTGCTGAAGTTCAAAAGGGGAACCCCTTTGTGGAGCGCCACATTATCCGACTTTTTAAACGCCATGACGCTGCGTCATTGATCAAAAAATGCAACGACTTCGGTGCAGGTGGCGTGGCGATTGCAGTGACCGAACTCGCAGAAGGCTTGGATATTTATTTGGATCGGGTGAATCTCAAGTACCCTGGGCTCAACGCCTACGAAGTCGCCTTGTCCGAATCCCAAGAGCGGATGGCCGTCGTCGTCAGCAGAGAGGACCTCGATCGCTTCACCGCCCTTTGCGATGAAGAGGACGTGGCCTATGTGCTAGTCGCCGACGTCAACGCCTCCAATCGCATGCGCATGTTTTGGGGAGAGGATGTGGTGGCGGAATTTGATCGTGCACTCCTTGATTCGGCTGGGGCAGTCAAGCATATGGATGCTGAAATCGCCATCGCGAAATCCGACCTTTACGCCAACGCCCCCGAGGACATTGAAGGGATTCTCACCTCTTTAAACGGCGCTTCTCAAAAGAACTTGGGCCACTATTTTGACAGCACCATCGATCGTGTGGCTTATCACCTTCAATACGGTGGCGACACGGGGCTCACTTCGGAGTTGGGCATGGTGGGGCGCATACCCGTCGCCGGTCACACCGAAACGTGTTCGATCATGACGAGCGGCTACTTTCCAGAAATCGGCGAAAAATCCAGTTTCCATGCAGGCTTTTGCGCCGTGGTCGATAGTGTGGCAAAAATTGTCGCCACCGGTGGGGATCCGACCACCGCAAGACTGACCTTCCAAGAGTACTTTCCAAGTATCAAACAGGATCCTGCCCGATTTGGTATGCCTTTGGCAGCCCTTCTCGGAGCATATCGCGCTATGGCAGACCTTAATGTTCCCTGTGTGGGAGGCAAAGACAGTATGAGCGGAACCTTTGGCGCTATCGACGTGCCACCGACTTTGGTGTCTTTTGCCGTCGCAACAGAACGTGCGGAGCACATTGTATCGAGAGGGCTAAAAGGGCGAGGTCACAACCTCTACATCACCGAAGTGACCGTAGATGAGCATGGTGTCATCGACGGTGAAGGGTTAAACGTCTCCTTTAAGAAGGTGCGAGACCTTGTTTTGGACAAAAAAGTGTATGCCGCGTCGACGTTGACGAGTCAAGGCCTGTTCCACACCTTGCTCGAAATGGGTTTTGGCAACGAAGTGGCATTTCACATTGAAAGCTCTGAGCTTTATCGTTATGCGCCAGGGGCGATCGTCATCGAAACCGATGAAGAACTCGGCGATGGTTTTATCCGACTCGGCACCACAGCGGGAGATCTTGTAGTCAATGGTGTAGCTTACGATTTCGACGCCTTAAAGACCATGTACCAATCGGCGAATGCGCCCATCTTTTTCACCCCTAAAACCCACAGAACATCCCCCGTAGTCGTTACAAAACGCGGAGAATACTCGGCATTTGAAGGAGAAAAAGCGGTGATTCCCGTGTTGCTTGGGGCAACTGGAGAATACGACGGCGCCGCATTTTTAGTACAGAGAGGCTACCAGGTGGAAACCATCGTCTTGCGCACCTCCTCCCACCGCGCTTTTAGCGAAGATCTGGTTCACCTCGCAAAGGCCATTGACGCTGCGGATCTCCTTTATTTGCCAAATGGTGATTATTACGGGTCTGCCATAGGAAATGGATCCAGGCCCTTGGCGGTGGTGCTACAAGACAAAAAGGTAAAGTTGGCAATCGAAGCACTGCGCAGGCGAAAAGGTATGGTTGTCGGCGTGGGAATGGGTTTTTGCGCCATGGTGGAAGCTGGGGTGTTCGGCGAATTGGATCTGGCTTTTAACGCCAATACCGACCACACTTTCCTCCACAGTCTCGAGACGTTCACCGTAGTCAACGCTTCCCCGGTGACGGCAAAAATGCCACAACATAGCACTTACAGCGCACCGGTCGCCGGGAAAAAGCTGGACGTCAGCACAGCGAATCTGAAAACATTAGAAGAGCAGGTGACCATCGTCTCGGTGGCAGAAGAGGCCTATATGTCAGGAATCTCCCAAATCAATGGGATTTTATCCAAAGATGGCACCGCTTATGGGGAGTTATCCCTTTTTGATCGCATGGACGAGACACTCTACACCAACGTCCCCGTAGCCAACCAACCCGACCATTTTAGGAGGTAGTCATGAAAGTAGCAGTGATTATGGGCAGTTTGTCCGATGTGGACCAAGCCCAAAAAGTGTTCGATAAACTCGATGCCTTTGGCGTAGGGTACGAAAAACGGGTGATTTCCGCTCATCGCGCCCTCGACGTACTCGAAGACTACGTGGCGGAGTTTGAAAGTCGAGAAATTGGCGTAGTTATCGCCCTAGCTGGAAAAGCGGCTCACTTGGCAGGTGTCATCGCCGGCATGGTGACTTTGCCAGTTATCGGCGTGCCGATTAAGTCCTCCACCATGGACGGCTTGGATTCCCTGTTGTCCATCGTGCAGATGCCTTCTGGCATTCCGGTGGCGACGGTTGCGATTAACGGTGGGGAAAATGCAGCGATACTCGCGACACAAATACTCGCCGTCGCCGATCCGAAGTATACAACCGCCTTACGTCAGGACAAACTGGCGATGAAGGAAAAAATCATAGCGCAAAACGCCCAACTGGGAGAGAGCTGATGGCTGGCATTTTTGGCATTTGTCAAAAGAGCGTACCCACTTTAAAATACTTGGCCTACGGCCTCTATGCCATCCAGCATAGAGGCCAAGAGGCGGCAGGTGTGGCAAGCCTGAAAAAAGGCAAGCCCTATACCATTCACTGCAAAAGTTTGGCGAAAGAGCTTTTGCGAAACATTGATACTCAAAAAGCCGATGCATTGCAAACCTTGGCCTTTGTCGATCATCGCCACGGGACAGAGATGCCCGTCGAAAAAAATGGAGCGCTGATCGCGATGGACGGTGACGTGTTTAACCCAGGATTTTCAATGGAGGGACTCTTTCGTACCTTTGCCAAAGATCCCTTTTACGCTTGGGATGACCTCCATCATTTAGAAGGGGATTTTTCCTTGATTTATATGGATGATGGGAAAATGGTGGGCTACAGAGATCGCCTTGGGATAAAGCCCCTTTGTTTGGGAAAAACCGCCGACGGCTACGTTATCGCCTCGGAGAGCTGTGTGGTGGATGCGATGCAAGCAGAGTTCATTCGAGATTTTGAACCGGGGGAAATGGTGGTCATCGACAAAACCTGTCGTAGTGTTCAAAGCTCAAATGCGACCAAGCGAACGGATGTGTTTGAGTTTATCTATACCGCACGTCCAGATTCGGTGATCGACGGGGTGTTGGTTCACGATGCCCGCTACAAAATGGGCGAGCGTCTCGCCGCTGAATGGAAAATTGACGCTGATGTGGTCATCGGGTCGCCGGATTCAGGACTCATCGCCGCTCAAGGCTATTCTCATGCGTCGGGGTTACCCTATTCCCAGGCAATTATTAAAAATCGTTACATCGGGAGAACTTTTATCGAACCCGACGAACGGGTGCGAAGAGAAGATGTGTTTATCAAACTCAATCCCATAAAAAGCCTGATCAAAAACAAGCGGGTGATCATCGTCGACGATTCCATCGTTCGAGGACTCACCATCAAACGATTGATTGAAATCCTGAGAAATGCTGGTGCTACAGAGGTTCACGTGTGCATCGCTTGCCCTCCCGTCATACGAAATGCAGAACTCTCACCAGAGCTGCCCAAACTCGGCGAGCTCATAAGTTACGAGCATACAACAGAAGAAGTTCAGGCGTATATCCAATCGGACACCTTGCATTTTCTGTCTTTGGACGGATTAAAAACCGCCTGTTCCAACATCGGTTTCATGGATTACTGTTTTACAGGAAACTATCCCTTTTGAAAGGAGATCATATGCTGACATACAAAGACGCTGGTGTGGACAAAGAAGCAGGATACAAGGAAGTCGCCCTCATCAAAGAGATGATTAAATCGACCGCCAACGCGGGATCCGTATCGGATATTGGAGGATTTGCAGGTCTTTATCGCGCGCCTTTCAAAGACATGAAAGATCCGATACTCGTTTCGGGCACCGATGGAGTGGGCACCAAAGTGGAGTTGGCTTTTAAAATGGATCGCCACGATACCATCGGGCAGGATGCAGTGGCCATGTGCGTCAACGACGTACTCTGTCAAGGAGCCACCCCCATGTTCTTTTTAGATTACATCGCCACAGGCCATCTCATCCCTGAGAAAATGGCGCAGATCGTCAGTGGCGTGGTGGAAGGGTGTAAGCAGGCAGGCTGTGCCCTCATAGGTGGCGAAACCGCAGAGATGCCCGGGATCTATCAAAAAGATCACTACGACTTAGCGGGCTTTTGTGTGGGAATCGTCGATCGCCAAGACATGATCACCGGCAAAGACATCGAGGTGGGAGATGTGCTTATCGGCTTGCCTTCATCAGGCGTTCACTCCAACGGGTATTCCCTAGTGCGAAAGATCGTCTTTGACAAAATGGGCTATCGATTGGAACAATCGATCGAAGACTTTGGTACGACGCTTGGTGAGGAACTCTTAAAGCCAACCAAAATCTACGTCAAAACCGTACTTAAACTCATCGAGACTTGCAAAGTGAAAGGCATATCACACATCACAGGTGGTGGCGTCTACGAAAATATTCCGCGAGTGCTTAAAGAGGGGCAAGGGGCCTATTGGAACTTGGAAAACTACGCCATACCGATCGTCTTTCAAAAGCTTCAAGAGTGGGGAAATGTCCCGATTGACGAAATGTTTCACACGTTTAACATGGGAGTGGGCATGGTGCTCATCATAGCCCCTTCGGAAGTCGAAAAGGTTCAAAAAACCTTACAAGCCATGGGCGAAGATAGCCTCATTATGGGCGAAGTCATTGAGGGAGAAGGGGTGAAGCTGTGTCATCAAAAGCCATAGGGGTTTTGGTATCGGGCTCTGGCACCAACCTTCAAGCGCTCATCGACGCTTGTGAAAGAGGAGAGATAAAGGGGCGCATTGCCGTGGTGATCTCTAACAAAAAAGAGGCCTACGGTTTAGAGCGTGCAAAAAAACACGGTATTGACCACTACTACCTCGATCCCAAAAGAGAGGATTATGACGAAGCCCTTCGCCAACTGCTTCGTCGCTACGAAGTCGATGGGGTGGTGCTCGCCGGTTACTTAAAAATCCTCGGCCCTGATCTTATCGACGACTTCCGTCATCGGATAATTAACATCCACCCGTCGTTGATCCCGTCCTTTTGTGGCAAAGGCTACTACGGCTTGCGCGTTCACGAAAAAGTCTACGAGCGAGGGGTAAAAGTGACCGGTGCCACCGTCCACTTTGTCGATGAGGGCACAGACACCGGACCCATCATCGCCCAAGAAGCGGTAAGCCTAGAAGATGAGGACACCCCAGAGATTGTCCAGCAGCGAGTCTTAGCGGTGGAGCATCGCATACTCGTTTCGGCACTGGCAGCCTTTTGTGAGGAAAGATTGGTCGTAGAGGGTAATCGCGTAACGATAAAGGAGAGAATATGAACATACTCATCGTAGGTTCTGGAGGCAGAGAAGACGCGTTGTACCGTACATTTAAAGCCTCTGATAAAGTGGATCGCGTGTACGTCGCCCCTGGAAACGGCTACAGCCAATCCCAGGGTGATGCTGTTCCCATCGAAGTCACAGATTGTGATGGACTGGTGGCTTTTGCCGAGTCGAACGTCGATGTGACCATAGTGGGGCCAGAGGTACCTTTGGCCATGGGCATCGTCGACCGATTTGGACTCGAAGGCTTGGCGGTGTTTGGACCTCCTCAAAAAAGCGCTCAACTCGAATCGAGTAAGGACTTTTCTAAGCGTTTCATGGAAATCTACAACATCCCCACCGCAGCCTCCCAGACGGTCACTTCGTACAAAGAAGCCATGGAAAAACTCCCCTCCTTCAAAAGTCCTTACGTTATTAAAGCGGACGGGCTCTGTGCTGGAAAGGGCGTGCTCATTTGCGCCGATTGGTTGGAAGCGAGAGAGGCTTTTCAGCGGATTTTTGTTAAAGGGGAGTTTGGGGCAGAAGGTGAAGTCGCCATCATCGAAGACTACCTTGATGGCCCTGAAAGTTCGCTGCTTTGCATTGTTTCAGGCAATAAGCTCTATCCAATGGAAACCGCCATGGATTACAAAAAGATCTACGATGGAGACTTGGGTCCAAACACTGGCGGCGTAGGTTGTCTCTCGCCAAATCCCCACTGGAACGAAGACTTCGATCGCCAATCCAACGAGATTTTGCGTCGCATAGAAAAAGGGCTTGAAAAAGAAGGCCTTGGCTATAGCGGGGTCCTCTTTATCGGCTATAAAATCACCGACGGTAAACTCAACGTGCTCGAGTTCAATGTTCGTTTTGGTGACCCAGAGACGGAAGTCGTCCTTCCCAGGCTAAAAACCGACCTGGTAGACGTCGTCGCCCAAAGTTTGACCAAGGTGCCAGTCGCCATGACATGGTCCAAAAAACAGGCGGTTTGCGTCATCTTGACAGCAGGGGGCTACCCCGATAGCTACGAAAAAAATCACCCCATTTACTTCGGGGATTTGGGAGAGTGTTACCTCATGCACAACGGCACCCAATACGTCGACGGTGAATTCTATACGGCTGGAGGTCGCGTGCTCACCTTAGGCGCCTTGTCGGATACGGTGGCAGAGGCGCGAGAAAAAGTCTACGAGACCATCGATCAAATTGGGTTTCAAAACGTATACTACCGCAAAGATATCGGCATATTGTCCTAGTTTTTAAGAAAAACAAACCCCGTGGTCGCCATATTCAGCGTCACGGGGCTTGTTTGTTTATCCCTAGGGGTTAGGGGTTGAAGGGAATGGCGGGATCTCGTTTGATATAGCCATCCCCTACGGGGTCGTAATAATAGACGTCACCATTGGGCGTAATCGTATAATGGTGTTCAAAGACAAAGTGCTCGTTATGATCGGTGCCCACCCATATATCTTGTCCCACTCCATCGTCACCGAGTTCTGTCGTATCGCCGGTGATAAGGGTATCCATACCGAGGCTGATCATCTCTTTTACCTCGGGGGCGTTGATCATCAGTGAATCGATGAGGTCACCGTCGCTAAGGACGGGGAGATAGTGGTTGTATTCAACAAACATCGGATAGAAATCATACTTTTGAGGGTCGGAGCCCTCTTGTGCTATAAAAGGTTCCCCTTCCGATAACCAAAGTTTGACATTGCCGTAAAGATCCATATCGATATGGTAAGTCGCCTTCATCGTCTTGTCGGGTAAGGGCTCTTGGTTGGGATCCTCTTTTTGGATACCGTGGTAGATGCGTTTCAGATCCAATTGTAGCATCCCTGGCCGCAGGCCATCCGGGTCGTTTTCACTCAACGATAGGACATAGGTGCCTTCGAAGATTTCTTCGGGGTCAAAAGCGACAGATCGGGTCAAGTAGCGAACCGTGCCGTCTTCATTTAATTTCAATTGCCCAGAGTACTGCGTTGATTCGTAAATGTAGCCATCGACTTCAGTTTCTTCGACGATGTAATCACAAAAATGCTCGTATTCGAGTAGGGAGGCATACATTTTGGGCAGGCGAATATCGTAGGAAAGTCCTTTTTCAGAAGTGGCGAATATAGTCATCGTTCCAATACCTTCTCCGTCACTGCGGTATTCAAGGGATCGAATAGCCTTAAGCCATGAAAGCTTGCGGAAAGGCTCGTGGGCTATGCCATTTTCATAGGCATAAGGATTGCCAAACTGGTAGTCCACCGTGCCATCTTCCAACAACAGACAGACCACAGGGTAATTATATGGTCCATCGATGGACATCAAGTCAAACATGTCGATTTGCCCAATACAAGCGTCCACAACAGGTGAGGATAAACCGGTGATCGGATAAGACTGATCGCCAAGGGGCTCAGAAAGCGTTTCCTCAGTTTCGAAAATATTCAATTGCGCCCATTTATCCATGTGATAAATCAACGTCGCCTCGCCTTTATCAATCACCACAGACACTGTTTGCTGAGCGTCTTCGCGAACCGTCTGTACGCTCTCTGCCGGAGTGGAAGTGAGTGGCATCGGGCGTCTAAGGGATTCCAAATCGCCTTGGATAGCCGTATCCTGCGAAGTCTCCGGCTTTTCGGGATCCTTTTCTCCACAGGCGGACAGGAAAAGTGCACAGGTCAACAAAAAACTGATCAAAACAAATCGCCGTTTCTTCATAGGAGCCTCCTTCCTTGCTGTGTGTAAGCCATTATATCATTGATCGGTCTGGGGTTCACTACCCGCAAAGGATAGGTAGAAAACGATTGTCGTAAACTGGTAGTTATGAGATAATAATAACATGGTGACGTTGAGTTAGTGACGCTTTAATTCACGTTTGCAGTTTAATGTTTATTGATCCTAACAAACCGGCCTAGCATCAGATCAGTACGAATAAAAAAGGCACAAAAAAAACTCCGAAGAGTTCTCTTTGTCTACTTATTGTAGGCCCAAAGGGCGATGTGAATAAATTTTTGTTTGAACTTGTAGTGTAATTGCTTATGGTTATTAAGCTATTCTATTATATCGGAAAAAGGGGGAAAAAACAAGTGGGGAATAAAGAGTATTATTTAGGTTTAGATTTGGGAACAAACTCAGTTGGCTGGGCAGTAACCGATGAACGATATAAGCTTCAAAGATTCAATAATAAAGATATGTGGGGCGCTCGATTGTTTGATGAAGCCTCGACGGCAGCCGAGCGAAGAGTTCATAGAAGCACGCGAAGAAGATTGGCGAGAAAGAAAAGAAGAATTCAACTTCTCCAAGAATTGTTCGCTGAAGAAATCTATAAAGTAGATCCAACATTCTTTATGCGGTTAAGGGAAAGTAAGTTTCATTTTGAAGATAAAAAGATCGGTGATAAACATACTCTTTTCAATGATGATTCTTTTTCAGACAAAGAATATTATGAAGCATATCCAACGATTTATCACCTTCGAAACGATCTAATGGTGAACGCAGAAAAAAGAGATATACGGCTGGTGTATTTAGCTCTTCATCATATTGTAAAATACCGTGGTCATTTTTTATTTGAAGGACAAAAATTTTCAGTTAAAGGTTCTTTTGATGGAATTATTTCTAATTTAGCATCATATCTGTTAGAGGAATATAATTTCGAGATCCCTTCAGGGAAGTTCACGGACATAGAATTGATCCTATTGAATAAGGAACTAAAAATAGCGGATAAAATAAAGAACTTAGTTTCAATATTGGGCACGAAAAACAAACAATTCAAATCGATTCTCTCTGCAATGGTAGGCAGGAAGGTATCAGTAGCTGCTATTTATAATGATCCACAATTTGATGAGTTTAAGGATGAAAAATATGGAAAAGTTGATTTTAAATCGTCTAACTACCAAGAACTGCGAGATGATTATGCAAAGCATTTAAATGAAAATATCGCTTTGTTAGATTATTTGAACTCAGTATATAGTTGGATGATACTAACAGACATTCTCCACGATACAAACTCAATATCTGAAGCAAAAATCAAAACCTATCGACAACATGCCTCTGATTTAACGGATTTAAAATTTTTAATCAAGAAATATGGTGAAGAAGGTGAGTTTAGACGGTGTTTCATTGACAAGCATTTGGTAGGAAACTACACCTCTTATGTATCGACGACATTATCAAACGGGAAATACCAAGCAGATAAAGGATGCAGTCAAGAGGTGGTAAATAAGTTTTTTGAAAAACGGATAAAAGCCCTTTTGATTGATGAAGAGGATAGGGCTCGATTCGATCGCATCCGTAAAGCGCTAGTGGATAAAGTGGCATTACCAAAGCTACGTAATACGGATAACAGCGTCATACCTTATCAAGTTCATAAGTTGGAGCTAGATAGTATCTTAAGGAATGCATCAAAGCACTATCCATTCTTAACGAAAGTGGATGACACGGGGTACTCGGTGATCGATAAAGTTAAAAAAATAATGACTTTTAGAATACCATATTATATTGGTCCGCTGAATACTTATCATTCTGGAGAGAATGGTGGTGATGGTAACGCATGGATGGTACGTAAATCAAGTGAGCGTATTACACCTTGGAATTTTGATAAAGTCGTTGACGTAGAGCGATCCGCGGAGCGATTTATACGTCGTATGACTAATAAATGCACTTATGTCATCGGGGCGGATGTGATACCTAATGAATCCTTGTTATACGAAAAGTTCAAGGTACTCAATGAATTGAATAATTTGAAATTAGATGGGAAGTCAATCACTGTTGAGCTAAAACAGTTGATCTTTGATGAATTGTTCAAGAAATGCAAGAAAGTAACGCAAAAATTGTTAAAGGCATTCTTAAAAAGGCATGGATATGAAAACGTAGAAGAACTAAATATTACTGGTGTTGACGGTGATTTCAAATCATCACTTTCTTCTTATATTCAGTTCTCTTCTTTACTTGGAGAGATGGTTGATTTTAACCCAACAAAGAATATGGTAGAGAATATCATACATTGGAAGTGTATTTTTGAATCAGGTGGACGGATAGCCAATGACAAGATTGATGCTCAGTATTCAAGTGAGATAGAAGAAAAAGCACTAAGGAAAATAAAGACCTTTGACTATTCGGGTTGGGGCAAATTATCAAAAGAATTTTTGGTAGATATAAAAGGAGTATCTCTAGACACGGGAGAATCGTTTAATAACATTCTTGATGCGTTAGAAAAGACAAACGAAAACCTGATGGGGTTATTGAGTTCAAAATATACTTTCATCGATGAACTTGAAAAAATCAATAGTCAAGACGATGTGGTTGATGTGGTTTCCTATGATAATGTTATGAAAGACGTGAATCTATCCCCGGGAATAAAAAGGACGGTTTGGCAAGCAATTACAATTTGTGAAGAAATCAAGAAAATTCGGAAAATGCCACCAAAGAGAATCTTCATAGAGACAACCAGACAGATTGATGCGAGAAAGCTTAGAAAAGACTCACGTCGAGATGATTTAATTCAATTGTACAAAGGGTGTCAGGATGACGTTTCTGAGTTTATCAAGGAATTAGAGAGCCTTGAAGATCGGGATTTGAAGGCAAGGAATCTGTATCTATATTATACTCAAAAGGGAAGATGTATGTATTCTGGTGAGAAGATAGATCTAGAGACGTTACTAAGTACCAGGATTTATGATAGGGATCATATCTATCCACAGTCGCTAACAAAGGATGACAGCTTAGATAATTTGGTATTAGTTAAACGAACACTTAATATCAATAAGTCAGATAAAACTGGGATGTATCCAGGTGCAAAAGAAATTAGAAACAAAATGATCAGTTTTTGGGCGCAATTAAAAGAACAGGGTTTTATATCCACTCAAAAGTTCTACAGGTTAACTCGAACAGAACCCCTTTCAACAGAAGAATTAGCGGGTTTCATTAACCGTCAGTTAGTAGAAACCAGTCAGGCAACCAAAACAACTGCTGAAATTCTGAAACGCATATATCCTGATACAGAGATCGTATATATAAAAAGTAAAGTTGTCAGCGAGTTTAGGCATCAGTTTAACTTGCTAAAATCTAGAGAGTTAAATAACTTTCATCATGCACACGATGCTTTTTTAAATATTGTGGCAGGTAATTCATATCACACTAAATTCACGTCGAATCCCTATCGCTATATAAAAAAAGAGGTTGATAAAGGAAATCGCAACGCCTACAATCTGGATAAGTTTTTTTCTAGGACCGTCAGTACAAATGGGATGGTCGCATGGGATAAAGAGGTTCATCTTCCCTTCGTGATCAAAACACTAGATAGACCTACAGTGAATGTTGTAAGAATGCCATTTATTCAAAAAGGTAAATTGTTTAACGATACTTTGGAAAGAAAAACAACTGGAACTGCGGTGATGGTGCCCATTAAAGGAAGAGACGAACGGTTATCGGACTTTAGCAAGTACGGTGGCTATATAAACCTAAAGGGTGCATATTTTTTTGTGGTGGAGCATACCGCTGAAAAGGGCAGAATAAGAACCTTCGAACAAGTGTTACTGATGCACGCAAGTCAGATAAAATCAGAAACCGATTTGGCATGTTATTGTCAAAATTATCTAAAGCTAGTGGACCCGTTAATTATTGTATCAAAAATCAAGATGGGATCGAAATTAATATGGGACGGATTTCCAGTTTATCTGCAATCACGGACTAAGCAAAGGGTAACGCTCTCGGTAGGTAAAGAACTGACGCTAAACAAGGAAAAAAGTGATCTCTACAGAAGGATTGTCAAAGAATATCAATTCAGCACAAAAGAAGAGAATAGCTTAGATACGCTATTCAGCGATGATGAATTATTATCATTGTTTGAAACTTACCTTGAACTGCTCAAAGAAGGCGAATACAGAAAAAGATTTGGGCGTCACAAAACAATTTTGGAAGCTGGTCGGGGGAAATTTGAAGGCTTGCCCATAAGAGGAAAACTTAAAACATTAATAGAAATTCATAAAATATTTAATAGAAATAGTCTCAGTGGGGTGGACCTAGTGTTAGTTGGTGGTAGCGAAAAAAGTGCGATTATGACGAAAAACAAGGACATCACAGGCAGCGATGTCATGTTAATCAACGAATCGCCAACGGGATTATTCGAAAATAGGAAGGTGCTCAATAAGGTATGACTTGGCGAACGGTGTGCATTACGAAACGATCAAAACTTGATTTAAGAATGAACCACTTGGTAGTTCGATCGCAAGATCGAACTACCAAGATCCATCTTAGTGAGATTGCCTTAATAATGGTGGAGACCACTCAAGTATCAATAACAACAGCACTTCTTGCAGAGCTTTCAAAACAGAGAATTCGGGTCGTGCTATGTGATGAAAAGCACAATCCGGTATCAGAAGTTCTTCCTTATTACGGTCGCCATGATTGTAGCAAGAAAATTGGAGTTCAGATGAAATGGGATGACAGATTCAAAAAAGAAATATGGCGTCAGATTGTTTTTCATAAAATTAGGAATCAAAAAAAGTTGCTAGAAGGTAAAAATTGTGAAAGATATTGTATTGAATTACTTGAAAGATATCTTACCGAGATAATACCGGATGATGAAACAAACCGAGAAGGCCTAGCGGCGAAGGTCTACTTTTCAGCATTGTTCACCAATGAATTTATTAGAGGGGATAAGACAGTTCTAAACGCAGGATTGGACTATGGTTATCAAATATTATTATCTTGTTTTAACCGTGAAATCAAGATTTGTGGATATCTAACAGAGATTGGCATCCATCATTGTAGTCAACATAATCATTTTAATCTTTCTTCTGATTTGATGGAGCCCTTTAGACCTCTTGTCGATCAGATTGTTTTAGAAAACGTGAATGAGTCGTTTGGAACAGAAGAGAAACGCGCAATACAATCATTATTGCACAAGTCAGTGGTCATAAATAATAGAATTCAACTTCTTTCTAATGCGATCGCAATATACACAAGATCGATTGTTGACGCTTTAAGGAACAATGATGATACAAACATAAAATGGCTTGAGTATGAGTTATAGATTTATGAGATTAATTGTATTTTTTGATTTACCGACAACAAGTTCTGCGAATATGAAAGAATATCGGAAATTTCGGAGTGGATTGATCAAGTTAGGATTTTTGATGCTTCAAGAATCGGTTTATGTGCGAATAGCTCTCAATGCCTCTGTAGAAAAAGCGATGATTGAGAGGGTGAAAAAGATAAAGCCACCAAAAGGGTTGGTGCAAATTCTATCTGTTACTGAAAAACAATTCGTATCAATGGAAACAATTGTAGGAGAATTGAAATCTGAGACGCTCAGTACCGATGAAAGACAGGTGATCCTTTGATATTAAAACATGAAAAATGGGAATTTGATATAGTGTTAGAGGGAGTGACTCTGTTAGTTATCGAAAACAGGAAACTTTTCAGGTGTGTTCTAAATGATATTAACAATCAATCTATAGGATTAGATGGTGGTTTTACGCTTTTTAGTAATCTTGATGAGCATCAGATTCAAAAAGAGATCGTACTTGTAAACACCCCATTCACAGCTTCCATAAACGATAGAAAGATCATCTCCAAATTACACACGGAGTTAAAAAAGGATATTATTTCTGAAGAATATGACAAGTTTTCAGAGATCGAAAATGCTATATTATCATTCTTTACATCGCTAGTATTTAATCATAGCATTGATTTAGAAGTAGGGAAAAGCATCGAAATTCTGGATTTGCTCAGAATTGCACAAGTTAAGTTTATTGAAGAGGATCATTATTTAGATTTGATTGATAGAATGGTTCAATATGCCATTGTAGTACAAGAGTTCATCAATCCAACAGCGATTGTTTATTCAAATATCAAAAGTATGTTTCTTGACGATGAATGGAAAATATTCGTAAACGAGTTGCATGTTCGAGATATTAATGCGCTAATTATTGAAAACAAGAATGTCGGCATTCCGAAACTAGAGCGGATGGTGTATACTATTGATGAGGATCTTTGTGAGTTGTATTGAGAAAACCTCTAACCATAGGATTATGCTTTGTTTGTAGTGGGCAAGCTAAGGCACTCTCTAATCTTCAAAAATAAGTTTTTGCCAATTTGGGGTTTGAGGTTTGAGAGTAGTGTAATTCCTTATGGTTATCAAGCAAATGTTTTTACGGATCGTCGAAAATGAAGTTTGAGAGTAGTGTAATTCCTTATGGTTATCAAGCGATCACGGGAACGGCGTCAAGCTATGCGAGTTTGAGAGTAGTGTAATTCCTTATGGTTATCAAGCCTGCTCCAATGTCATATCTTGAGTATCTTCGTTTGAGAGTAGTGTAATTCCTTATGGTTATCAAGCCTCTATCTTCATCTACAACATACACGACTAGTTTGAGAGTAGTGTAATTCCTTATGGTTATCAAGCTATAGAATTCGCTATTTCTTTTCAGTTTAGGTTTGAGAGTAGTGTAATTCCTTATGGTTATCAAGCTTATTTTGACCCATACCGATAATGTCCGTTGTTTGAGAGTAGTGTAATTCCTTATGGTTATCAAGCAACCCTTTCACGAGTAACGCCCCAATCCTTGTTTGAGAGTAGTGTAATTCCTTATGGTTATCAAGCAGTACGTTGGTTTGCCAAATCTGTTAACCGTTTGAGAGTAGTGTAATTCCTTATGGGTATCAAGCGGTTACGAGCATCGTTAACCAGCTCTTCAGTTTGAGAGTAGTGTAATTCCTTATGGTTATCAAGCACTTATAAGGTCATCTATATTTTTCACTTGTTTGAGAGTAGTGTAATTCCATATTGTTATCTGCTTTCGCGTTGAAGTGTATTAATCTTGTTTCGTTCGAGTATAGTTTATTCATTTATACCAACGGTGTACGTTGAATAGTGAAAAAATAATCATAGATACAAAGATTAGAAACCTATCTATTTTACTATTGCGTAATTCATCAAACTTCATAGCCAATCCCTATTTGATTTGTAGAACCTCATCATACAACAGAAACTGAATATCGATGTTTAGACTTTTTACCGAAGTGAAAATAATAGCTTCTTCATCTTCCTTAGACAAACACCGCCATGTCATGTAAAATGGAATCAAAGTACGCTATTTCTTTATAGGGAATGCAATTGAGTTTTTGATACGAGGAGGAAGGATGAAATATAATTTTGATACCCTTGTCAATCGCAAGGGAACGTATGCTGTCAAGTTGGATGCGATGCCGGAAGGATCCCATCCTGATGCGGTTTCGGTGTGGGTGGCAGATATGGATTTTCCGGTGGCTCAGCCCATAATCGACGCGCTCCACGCGAGGATTGACCGTCAAATATTTGGCTATACGCTCTACGAGAACGAGGAGTTGAAAGCTACTGTCACCGGATGGTTTGCAAAGCGATTTGACTGGAAGGTGGCTGCGGAGGATGTGTTTTTTAGTCCCGGGGTCGTGCCGGCGATTGCTTTTTTGATCCAAGCTCTAACTGAACCAGGGGATGGCGTGATCATACAACGTCCAGTGTACTACCCTTTTGCCGCTAAAATCGAAGGCAATGGGAGGGTGGTGTACAACAGCCCTCTTGTCAACGATGGCGGGGTTTACACTATGGATTATGACGATTTGGAAGTGAAGTTTGCCGACGAAAAGGTTAAGGGCATGGTGTTTTGTAGTCCTCACAACCCGGTCGGGCGGGTGTGGAAGGAAGAGGAGCTAAGAAGGCTGGTGGCTATCGCGAAAAAATATGATAAATGGATTATCTCCGATGAGATCCACATGGATTTGACGAGAAAGGGAATTTCCCACCATCCATTGACAAAAGTGGCACCAGAATACGCTGATCGGATTATCCTGTGCACCGCCCCATCAAAAACTTTTAACTTGGCTGGGATGCAGCTTTCAAATGTGATCATTACAAATGATGACTACAAAGCGAAGTGGGCTCAGGTCATCGATGTAGAGGTGTCCTGTGGCATGGCCAACCCCTTTGGTATCGAAGCGACGATTGCCGCTTACACAGAAGGGGAATCATGGCTGGACCAGCTTCGCGACTACCTCGACGGCAACATCGCCTATATCGCATCCTTCTTAAAAGAAAACTTGCCAAAAGCGGTGATGAGCGCACCGGAAGGGACTTACTTGGTGTGGATCGATCTCAACGCTTACATTTCCGATCCGGTCGCATTGGAGCGTTTGATGCAAAATACGGCCAAGGTCGCTTTCGACGAAGGCTATATTTTTGGGGAAGAGGGCAATGGGTTTGAGCGGATCAATGTGGCTACCCAGCGTTCGGTCATCGAAGAAGTGATGAAACGCATGAAATTGGCCATCGATACCCTGTAAAACATCAGTCCAAAGGGATAGAAAAAGGCGTTGGGTCAGAATGGTTTCTTCTGACTCAACGCCTTATTATGGCGATCAATGGATTCTAATCCTCTGTCGATGTTGAGGGATCGATAATAAAAACGCCGATGCCTTTTTTATTGGGTATATAAATAGGATAGGAAGGATCTTCTGTATAGAGGGCTCGTTCTTCCAAGAAATCGTAAAGCTCTTTTTCGCTGGCTTCATGGGCGTGGTGGCGTAAAAACGCGATAGCCTCGTTTTCTGAACGCAAAGGTTGTCCAAACTCAAATTCAAAGCGTTTTCCGATATAGGATAGGCCAAGGGTATCGAGGTGGGTCTCCATGAAGGCGATGGTCGATTTTGAGGTTTTACGGTACTTATCGGGATAGAGGTTGCCAGAGTTGGAGGCGTTGACCACTCGGATGACTTTTTTGTTGCAATAGGGAAAGGTGCGTTCCATTTCGCCGTCTCGACCAAAGAAACTCATGAGAAACACCTCGTGGATCGATAGATGATCTGCCACGTCACCGCAGATGGGGTTTAGGTTTGAAATTCCGCGTAGAGCGCATTGGCTTTCCAGGTGTTCAATGGTCTGAGCGTTAATGTCGATCGCCGTCGTCGTGGCGACGTAGGGCGATAGCGCCATGGTTAGCTGGCCGAGCCCACATCCGATATCACAGAGGGTATCGGCGGGATCGAGATAAGGGGCGATGACTTGGGCGAGCTTTTCATGAAATTGAGTGTATGCACTGGCATCTAAAAACCATTGAATGCTTTGAGTGGTCCATCGTGTACCCATGGTGAGCTCCTTGAATTCGTAATAATGTGACGACAATAAGGTGGTATACAAGCCATCGATCAACAGCTTAGTAAGGAGGCAAGTAATGCGAGTCGGTTTGCGATTGATGATTATAAACAAAGATAAATTTATGGGACCTGGAACGCGTATGCTCTTGGAGAACATTCGGGACTACGCTTCGATAAGAGAAGCGGCAAAGGCGATGGATATGTCTTATACCAAGGCATTGAGAATGTTGCGCACCATGGAGGAAGAACTGGGGTTTCCTGTGGTTATCTCTGAACGGGGCGGCATACAACGCGGCGGTACGCGCTTAACCGAAAAGGGCGAGCAGGTCCTCGACGTCTTTGAAGAGATCGAAGAAGAGGTCTATCGCTACGCTTCGAAACTGGTAAAAGAAAAATTTATTTTTTAGTCGATGACATCAATCGCTCCTTCGAATGGGATATTCGCAGGAGCGATTTGTTTTTCTCGCAGGTCTGTATGGGGAGTGGTTCTCGTTTTGAAACCTACTATAGCATAATCCCATGGGCTTTATCAAGACCGATGATAAAGCGTTTGCGAATACCTCTAGCTTGGGGATTATAGACTGGGTAAGAGAATCGAGGTTTTGCCCTTTGCCGTGACGAGTCGCCTCATTTCCACTTTTACGCCGTAGATGGTTTCGATGAGTTCAGGGGTGAGGACGGTATTTGGTGGACCGTATTCGATGACCACCCCTTTGTTCAGGACCAGCGCCTTGTCCGCGTAGAGCAGGGCGTGTTCCGGGTTGTGGGTGGTGAGTAACACCAGATAGCCTTGTGAGGTCAAGGTTTGGACTTGTTTCATGATGCGCACTTGGTTGCCGTAGTCAAGGTTTGCCGTGGGCTCGTCCATGACGAGGATTTTTGCTTGTTGGACTAAAGCTCGGGCGATGAGAACCAGTTGGCGCTCGCCGCCAGAGATTTCGGCGTAGCCTCGGCTGGCTAAGTGGGAGATGCCGAGAAGCTCAAGTTTTTCTAAAGCCAAGGCCTGCTCTTTTTCACCTGGGGTTTTAAATCGGCTCACGGTAGCATTTGTTCCCATGAGTACCGTTTGAAACACCGAGTAGTTAAAGGTCGGCGCGTGGGCTTGAGGAATGTAGGAGATGACCTTTGCCAACTCCAACTGGGAGAATTTCCTAGCCGGTTTCTCATCGATGAGGATGGAGCCGTCGTAGCCTCGAAGCAAACCGAGAATACAGCGAAACAGGGTGGTCTTGCCGGCACCGTTTTTACCTAAGATCGCAATACATTCCCCTTCATTTGCCTCGAAGCTCACATGATGCAAGACGTGATGGTCATGATAGGAAAAGCGCAGATCTTCAATGCGAAGTTTCATATTTTGTTCCCCCGATCTAAAATCAGGTACAGAAAAAATGGAGCGCCGATAAAGGCGGTCAATATGCCTATGGGGATTTCCAAAGTGGCCAACATTCGGGCAAAATTATCGACGATCATCAGAAAACTCGCGCCGAGAAGCATCGCCGACGGGAGCATGACCCGATAGTCGTGGCCGACTGCAAGGCGGGCAAAGTGGGGGATCACCAGTCCAACCCAACCGATCATACCACTGACGGAAACACAAGCCGCTGTGATCAAAGTGGCTGCTAGTACGATTAAAATCCGCATCGCAGTGGTGTTGATCCCCATGGACTTGGCTTCGTCTTCGCCCATGGCGAGAAGATTGATCTTCCAGCGCAAAATGTAGAGCACTGCCATCCCGAAGAGGATGGGGATCGCCGCATAGAGCAGCTCGATCATGCGGATAGAAGAGACGCTACCCATGAGCCAATAGGTGATTAAAGGAGAATATCATGAAATTAAGCGCAAGAAATCAATTAAAAGGCACTATCACTAACATCCAAGAAGGTGCGGTAAACGGCATAGTCACATTGGATATTGGCGGTGGTAACCAAATCAGCTCTACGATTTCAATGAATGCTATCGCTGAGTTGGGCTTAGCTGTTGGAAAAGAAGCCTACGCGGTTATCAAAGCAACTTCAGTTATGGTAGGCGTAGAAGACTAATCGAAATTAAGAATCCACCGCAGTTGATCATCATTGGCTGCGGTGGATTTTTTTCCTCGACTTTGAACAGTGTATAGTGACTTGTTTTGGAAAGACCGCGGTCTAGCTGCTATGGCGTAGAAGTCACAAATACCCATCGTCGAGGGTTAAAGGAGGTCAGGTGATCCTTTCTTAGGAAAATGAGCAGATCGGATAATCATCGATCGCTTGTTATGAAAAACAATGTACAATATGTTTAGCTATGGTATAGTAAGGGTAGAGATAAATAGAAACGGTTGTTTCAAAAAAACCAGGAGGGATACAGATGAAATTACAAGACAAAGTTGCAGTTGTGACAGGAGCCAGCTCGGGGATGGGACGTGAAATCGCTTTACTCTTTGCCCGTGAAGGCGCGAAAGTTGTTGCGGTAGCTAGACGCACCGAAAAACTCAATGAAATCATGGAACTCGCAAAAAGCACACCTGGCGAAATCGTCGCTTACACGGGAGACGTTTCCAAACGCGAAGTCAACGAAGCG
Organism: uncultured Peptoniphilaceae bacterium; assembly: GCA_964533865.1. Classification (GTDB taxonomy): domain Bacteria; phylum Bacillota; class Clostridia; order Tissierellales; family Peptoniphilaceae; genus CAZHRC01. The sequence continues at coordinate 193,487 of CAZHRC010000002.1, read as the reverse complement.
ATGATCGATTTCTGCACCGAAAAATACGGTAAACTCGACATTTTGATCAACAATGCAGGTATCATGGACGAAATGACACCGGTCACAGAAGTCACCGACGAACTTTGGGACAAAGTCATGTCAGTCAATACTTACGGGCCGATGTGTGCCCTTCGAAAAGCCGTACAAGTGATGCGGGAGCAAGAAACCGGAGGTTCCATCGTCAATGTCGCATCGGTTGGTGGGCTCAACGGATCCCGTGCGGGCCTATCCTACACGGCGAGCAAATTTGCCATGGTGGGTATGACAAAAAACATCGGTTTCCAATACGCCAACGAAAACATTCGCTGTAACGTCGTTTGCCCAGGTGGGGTAGCGACTGAAGTCGGTGTCAACATATCAAACCCAAGCCCATTTGGCCTTGGTCGGGTTATGACAGGAACCGCCAACGCGCCTCGTGAAGGACAATCCGAAGAAATCGCCAGAGCGGTACTCTTCTTAGCCAGCGATGACGCAAGCTTCATCAACGGCACCACCCTCGTTGCAGACGCAGGCTGGACAGCCTATTAAACACATAAAATCACAACGCTCTTCCATTTCGGAAGAGCGTTTTTTATGTTCAGAAATCGAGTTGTGCGAATCACAATAAGTGTGGACGACGTCTTTTTTGTCAAAATCACTTTGACCAGACCGTCATATCTTATGACTGCAACAGGATTGATTATAGAGTCTTTGGGTTAGGAACGCATCTGATCAACCATCATTCCCGCATCGAACAGCCGCATAGTGTTTGAGCTCGATAAAGCCAGTTCCAGTTTTTTTGGCGTGGTGCTTACAAAACCCGACAACCCGTACACGCCACGATCAAATAAAAAGGGCGCCAAAGGTGTGCTTGGTCCGACGATGACCACTTTTGCATTTTTGGATAGCGCCAGGAGACGAGGCATTGTTTTATTGACAAAGGTACTACCAGTGATAAAAACGTAGTCTTGATCGCCTAAAAGATACTCGCAAGCCGAATCTGGAAAGTCGCCATGGTCTGGATTGCGCTCGAGGATGGATAGGTTACAAAAACCTGAAAAGCGCTTTTCGATATAAGGGAAATGGCCGACGATGGCGACGTTTTTCCCTTGGATTTCATCAAAATACACGTCAAAAGCCTCTCGGATATGATCGGTGACACTAGGGTGGGTAAAGCCACATTTTTCAGCGCGGGTGGGTTCGTTGTACCAGCTGTTAATCGCTGCAAGACCTAGGGCGGCTTCGATAAAGTTCCAGCTTTTCACCAGTTTTGCCGCTTCGCACAATGGCATATCGATGAGGGAATGCCCTGAAAAGAGAGGTGGTTTGGAAGTGATGGCATAGGTCATCGCGAGCCCGGTGCTATTTTCACTGGAAACCATGCGGGTCCAGTTGTAGCCCGTTTGGTAACAGGTGACCCAAGGGTCCTTCGGGATACCCGCGATCAACTCATCGTAGAGTGCCCAAGGATTAGTCATGAACGGCCTCCAGAGGGTTTAATAATTCATCGAGCCGATCCCGTGTGGGAACCTGTTCGATGGGGATCAAAAGTTCCACCTTAGTTTTGTCGCCGATAGCGAGTGGCGTTCTAGCCGGGCGATAAAAATTGCCGTTGGCGATGGCTTCCATCTGTGCCCTTGTCGTAGTGGGGGCATAGGCAGATCGGATGTGGTAAGTTCCCTTGTCGTTGTAAATGTGCACCCGTTCGCAAAAGTCGACGCTATGCGATGCAAAAGGATCGTCGCAGACGACCTCGATTTCGCGTAGCGCTTCGTAGGGCAACCCTTTTAGCGCGTTGACGAGCACGGGGAGATATAGATCGCAGGTGAGTTGAGCTCCTAGAGGCGGGCCAGCAACGCCCATGACGATTTTTTCATCGATGATGGAAAGACTGCTTTTTCGACCTGGTCCATGGGCGAGTTCGGTGACGATGACATCGCCCATTTTTTCCAGTATCCGGAGGGTGTAATCTTTTGTACCCAGCGAAGAACCGGCGAGGATTAAGACAGCGTCATTTTCGCGAAGGGCATCGGCGAGGTGAGCTTCAATGGTTTGGGGGTCGTCTTGGGTGATGGGGTATATTGTGGCGAGGGCGCCATATTTTTTGATATAGGCAGCGATCATCGCGCTGTTGGATTCGATGTTTTTCCCTAGCGGTACAGAAACGGTAGGGGGAATGAGTTCGTCGCCTGTAGGCATAATCCCGATACGAGGTATGGTGTAGACGTCAAGGCTTAAAACCCCAGCAGAAGCTAGAAGTCCAACCTGTGCAGGGGAAATCACATCGTTTTTGCGCACAATGACTTCCCCAGAAACCATGTTATTGCCGACTTTTCCCACGCGCTCCCCACGGGATGTCGGAAGATCGATGAGGGAAAGTCCTTTTTCTAAGTAGGTAACGTTTTCGATGGGGATCACCGTGTCATACCCTTCCGGCATAGCGACGCCCGTATTACAGTAGGCGTAGTGATCGCCTTCAACCCATGTGGTCGGATCGGTTGAGACGTCGTCAAAGCGTATAGCGATGCCGTCAAGACGGCTCACCGGGGTATTGGGAAGGGTGTTATTCGCCAAAATTTCGGTGGCAGAAATGCGACCGAAACTCTCTAAATAAGAAATCGTTTCTGTTGCGAGGACGGGTTTTACGTTCTTTTGGATGATCTCGATCATTTGGTTGCGATTGGGTCTCATTTGAGGTGTAGTAGTGGACATCGATCTACCTTCTTTCATCGTATTGAGAGAAGGTGGTCAACCGAAGAATGATTGACAGCCTTCTCTAGTTCTAATAGAATTATACCAGTTCGTCGATGTATTATCAAATAGATAACGATAAAGGAGGGGGCGTGTTGTATCGCTATTATCAAGAGTTGTGGGAAAACCCGAGGCCTTCCGAAGGTCTCTATCAAATGGAACGATGGAATGACAGAGCGGATGAATGGGTGGGAAGGCTCGATAGCGATGAGACTTATCGGAAGCGATTGATGGATCGGGTCGACGCATGTGTGACGTTTTTGAAAAAGGAAGAGGTGCTTGAAAGCGGTGACCGCGCCCTTGATATCGGATGTGGTCCGGGGTTGTTTAGCATGGCCTTTGCAAAGCATGTGGCAAGCGTGGAAGGCATCGATTTATCGTCGAGAATGGTTCAACATGCGGCAAACTATGCCAAAACAGAGAACCTGTCCAACGTGGCATTTTCGGCTTGTGATTTTAGATCGGTTGATGTGGATGCCATCGAGTGGTCAAATCGATTTGACCTTGTGATGGCGTGCCTAACACCAGCAGTAACCAATCGCAAAGAACTTTACAAACTTATGGAAGTGAGCCGAAGACATTGCCTTCATATCTCTTTTGTCCATGCGCGAGATGATTTAGAAGATCGTGTCATCGAGGCGCTAGGTGATTTGGCAGATCGCGGTAGCACCACAATGGATGGGAGGATATTTTATTCCATCTTTAACATGCTCTATCTCGACGGGTACTTTCCAAAAACGCACTTTTACAAAAGAGCGTTTGAAGATGAGCTATCCTACGAGAGGTCTTTGACGAAACGCTATGAAAAATTCTTGAATAAAGACGTGGACGTGGACAAAGGAAGAGACCTCATCATAGAGGCGCTTAAACCGTTTGTCCAGAAAGACGGTAGGATTAAAAGGCGCACCGAAGAATGTTACGGTTTTATTTTATGGGATATCAACGACAAAGATACGAGCCGAAAGTATGAAAAACGGTAGAAAGGTAGTTATGGGAAATATTATTTTACGAGAAAGTGCACAGTACATCGAAGAGGTTTTGGGAGGAGAGTTGGACGATATCGTCATTGAAAGGGCGGTATTTGGTTTATTCTTTTCTGGGGTGAAGCTATCCACGGGGCATGGTGGCCTGTGCTTTACGCCGATTAAAGCGATGCCTGAGGCGGTTTGTTGCCCCAGCTCCGCTAAAGTGATGCCCCTTTCAGGGCGGTTGGCGGGACGCAGTGCCAGGGCGTACTTAAGTGATCTCGAACATCCTAACATTCTCCGAAAGACCTTGGCTATCGCGACACTCAATGCGTTATCCTCATATTATTGGGAGGGTGCAAAGGATTTGACCTATGAGATCGAATCGGGGGTGGACGCTTTTGATCGGGTGGTCATTCCGGAAGGCGGTAAAAGCGTTGTCGTAGGCGCTCTGGTTCCCATCCTAAAACAATTGATCAAGGCGGAGGCGGACTTCACCGTTTTAGAACAGGATCCGAGAACATTGAAAGGAAAGGAACTTGAGCACTACGCGCCACCTGAGATGGCATCTCGGGTAGTCCCGGATGCAGACCTACTCGTCATAACGGGAACGACGGTGATAAATGATACCTTGCCTGGGCTTTTGGATCTAGCAAAGCCCAATGCTAAAATTATCGTCACAGGGCCTACGGCGAGTATGGTTCCCGATAGTTTTTTTAGACGTGGGGTCACCACAACAGGTGGTATCTTGGTGACCAAACCTGATGAACTTCTAGATCTCATCAGTGAAGGAGGATCGGGATATCACTTTTTTGGAAAGTCTGCCGTTCGAACGGTGATCGACAAAAGGCGATAACCGACTTAACAGAGATTCGGATCGCAAGGCGTAAGAAAACATAAAAAGCACCTCTTCGTTGGTGTTCGATGTCTGTCTTGTCGGTAGATGAGAAGCGTATCGGTGACGAAGGGGGCTTTTTTTTGTAAAGATTTTGCTAAGGTTGCTGCGACTGTAAAAAGATCCAAAAATTGAAGATTCTCGAGGTTGATTTTAGAGCTCCAAAGGAGATCAGTTGTGAAATGGCGTTTATTCTTCAAAGGCAAATCCCCTTGGGTTGAGATTTTTTTGATTAAGTAGTATAATAACTCCGATGTAGTTTTAGATGGATAACGGAACTGTTATAGACGTTATTACTTTAAATGTCAAACGATTTGGCGACAGTCAATGGGGGATGGGGTCTGAAAGGAGAAAATATGGACTATAAGGAGCGGAGGTGTCGCATGATTTGCGACAAGATCCCTACGACAGAAGAGACCAAAGATTTGAAGAAACGCTTAAAGGGCATTGAAGGATTGGCAAAATGTGTGAGATTTTTGGGAAGTACCAATATTTCTAATGAAATACGAGAATGCATCTACATAGAAGAGGTTGGGAGCGGGTATGAACGCTAGCCAAAAAACAGGAGGTCCATTTATCCAAAAGGGGGATCCCAGGAAAAAAGATTTTTTTGGCATCAAAATGGCAGGGCTCTACAGCGTTGTCATTCTAGCATGTTTTCTGTCTTTCTGGGTTGGACGCTTTGATATCGCCCCCAAAACGGTTATCGATATCCTTTTGTCGCCCATCACAAAGATGCCCCCTTATTGGGAGGAGACTCTGGCCACGGTCGTACTCAATGTCAGGCTGCCGAGGATTCTATTGGCGGTTCTCGTAGGCGGTGCTCTATCGGTATCGGGTGCTTCTTACCAAACCTTGTTTAAAAACCCGATGGTATCACCCGATATCCTAGGCGTTTCCGCAGGTGCGGGTTTTGGTGCCGCGCTTGCGATGATAAAACAAGGACAGTGGTGGGAAATTCAAGCTTATGCGCTGATTTTTGGATTGCTTGCCGTAATGGTAGCCAACCTCATCGGTTTCGCCTTTGCTCGTCAAGAGATCACTGTGATGGTGTTAGCAGGTGTGGTGGTTTCGAGTTTGTTTCAAGCGTTGCTATCCATCGTCAAAACCCTTGCAGACACTGAAAATGCGTTGCCTTCGATCACATTTTGGTTGATGGGCAGCTTTGGACGTGGCAGCGTCAAGGACTTAATGATGATGTTGCCGAGCACGGCGGTGTCGATGATGATGTTGTATTTATTTCGCTACAAAATCAACGCATTGTCAGCAGGGGAAGACGAGGCGACGACTTTAGGTGTCAATGTCTCTCTGGTAAAGGTGGTGGTCATTGTCGCCTCAACCTTGATGACTGTGACCTCTGTAAGCATATGTGGCATCGTCGGCTGGGTGGGTATGGTGGTACCCCATATTGCGAGAACTTTGGTGGGGGCAAGTTACGCCAAACTTATGGTGAGTTCTTTTGGCATCGGAAGCCTATTTCTCTTAGGTATCGACAATATTGTGCGCGGCGTGCCAGGGGTGGAGCTACCTCTTGGGGTGCTGACTGCGCTAGTAGGCACACCGCTTTTTGTCGTCTTGCTTTCTAGGGTGCGAAAGGGGTGGATGTGATGCTCAGAGCTGAAAATATACAGTTTCGATATAAGATGGGGAAATCGGTGCTAGAAGATGTGTCTTTTGAGGTAAAAGAAGGTGAAGTGATGTGCCTACTTGGACCAAATGGTACAGGGAAAACCACATTGTTGCGCTGTTTACTCGGTCTTCTAAAACCTGCAAAAGGGAAGTTTCTTTGGAAGGAGTGCGACATGAGCTCACTTACTGCGCAGAAACGAGCCAAGTTGATGGCGTATGTTCCTCAAGCCTCTGCGCTAACTTTCCCCTATGAAGTTAAAGAAGTTGTGCTTATGGGTCGAGTGGCCCATCTCCCACCGGGTAGTTCGCCAGGACAGAAGGATCGCATCTGTGCCTGGGAGGCACTAGAGTCCCTTGGGATTGAGCACATGGCCAACCACGTATTTCAACAACTCTCAGGCGGGGAAAAACAAATGGTTCTCATCGCAAGAGCTCTCGCCCAACAATCTCAACTTCTCATTCTCGATGAACCGACGGCGAGTTTAGACTTTGCCAACCAAGTGCGGGCCCTTCAAACGGTTCGCGATTTATCCCGTAGAGGGTATGCGGTATTGATGACTTCTCACTCGCCGGACCATGCGTTTTTAACCTCGAACAATGTGGTGCTCATGCGCGACGGTAGAGTGTACGATAGCGGTGACCCAGAGCGGGTCATCACGAAAGAGAATCTGTCCAGACTATACGGTACCCAAGCGGAAATTTATCAAACCCCTGTCTCATCGGCAGGAAAAAACGTGAAGGTTTGCATTCCCGTTATCGAGGAATGAACCCATATATATTTAGGAGGAAAAGGATGAAGAAAACACTCGCACTACTATTAGCGCTTATCATCGCCCTGACGGGTTGTGGGAGCAAGGAGCAGGCAACACCTGCCCAATCAACGGTGGAAGCACCGGTCCAAACAGCAACACAAACGGCAGAAACCACTGAGGTAACACTGGAGTCCGGTGAAACGCGAACGGTGACGGATATGGCTGGTCGCACAGTAACGCTGCCAAAGAAGATCGAACGCATCGGAACCTTTGGATCCGTCGGCGTTCTAAATGCCTTTGTCGAGCTCATGGGCGATGGCTCAAAAATCGTAAACCAAATGCCGGCTAACTTTACGAAAAACGATGCTTGGAAAATGCAGTATGAATTTGCCCCTCAAATCGCTCAAGGCCCGTTGTTTGAGAGCGATGGCAAGGAAATCCTCATCGAGGAAGTCATCAAGTCTAAAATTGATGTCTGCTTTACGATGACCAAAGAAACGGCAACTTTGCTTGAAGACAACAATGTCGCATGCGTCTACCTCGATTGGAACGATGTGAACGACGTAAAAACCGCGGTGACATTAATGGGAGAAGTATTAAATAAAGAAGAGACTGCGAAAAAATACATTGCATACTTCGACGCAACCCTAGCCAAAGCGACAGAATTGATGAAAAACATATCGGACGCCGACAAGAAAACCGTGCTTTACGGCAATCCCATCGAATTTACCCAACCTCATATTATTGCGGAGTGGTGGATCGCCCAAGCTGGTGGTAAGAGTGTCACCGATAATGGGCGCACAGAAAATCGCTATGAATACACCATGGAGGATTTATTGAAATGGAATCCACAAGTCATGATCGTCTCGAATAAAAAATTGGTCGAGGAGATCAAAGCCAACCCGAACTACGCAGGGATAACTGCTGTAAAAGACGATGCATTTCACGTGATTCCAACAGTGGCACACGTTTGGGGGAATCGCACAGTAGAACAACCCCTCACCGTATACTGGACGATGCATCACCTCTATCCAGAGATTATGCCAAGGGACGAGTTGTCAAAAGAAATAACAACCTTCTATAAAGATTTCTTCTTATATGATATGTCTGAGGAACAAGTCGCAGATATTATCGATCGCTAAATAGCGACCCCCTTTACGTACCCCCGCCCTTTCTAGAAAAGGTGGGGGTACTACTCATATATAGCGAATTTTGGGAGCGCATTCAGTTTTTTATCGATTGATAGGTGTTTCGTAGTTAACGGCAAAAGAGAATAGGGATGGATGTGATAAGAGGGTATAAACAAGAGAAATACAGAATAGAGAGGTGTGCTGATGAAAACTACCATTCAACAAAAAGAATTTTTTACCATTGGTGGACTCGAAGTGGTGATGAACGAAGAGACGGATTACCCCAAAATTTGGGAAGAATTAAATCGTAAAGTATCATCACAACAGATCAAAGCTATGGGAAGCGGAGAGGCATTTGGTGCCTTTTACGGGAAAAGCGAACCCGACCAGTTCTATTATATGGCTTCGTTTGACGTGAAACACGTAGACATCGCCATAAGGCTTGGGCTTACCTTGTTGGAAGTACCGCCTGCAGAGTATGCCGTTGTGTCGCTAAAAGGAAGTATACCTAATAACATACGAAATGGTTGGGCGTTCGTCATGGAGAAATACTTCCCCGAACACGGGTACACCCACGCCAACACGCCGAGTTTTGAAGTGTATTTGCCCGGGGATATGACATCGGATGACTACGAAATGGAGCTTTGGGTGCCGATTGCACCAGAGGAGTCTGGTAGGTCTTAAATTTAAAATCGACGGGAGGGGATAAACCGAGTCGTCGATAAAACTCCCCAATCGCCCTAGAGGAGGGGGATTGGGGAGTTTTTTAGGTGTGTCATTTACAAAGGATCAAGTCTTTAGATTCACATTATTGCCCTTTGTGCACAGGTGCTGCGCGATAAAATCCCGAAGTCTGTTTTCAGTATCTTCCAAGTTTTGAGTATTCACAAAATGGCGTTTACCGTGGAATTCGATGGTGGCGACCAGTTCCCTGCGGGGACCCAAAAGAGCGTTGAAATGTTTTGGATCAGTAGATCGATTCGCCAAACTGTCAATCGCTTTTATCACACCGACACAGGGTTTACCCAGGTCTAAGATCGAATAAAGGGTACTCATAAACTTCGAGCTGATCAATTCTGAGCCACCGATTTCGTCAAGGAGGATGATATGACAAGATTCCTCTTCACAAATCCTTTGCGCTTTATCGATTTGCATCTCCAACACATCAGGAAAGTATTGACCTTCATAGAGAAAAACACCTTCCATTTCAGGCTCGTAGATTCCATCGACTGGCATCAATTCATTGCAAAGGGCAATCGCCCGATATCCGCAGATCTTCCCGTCTTTAAACAATCGCTGCACACAAAAACCGGCCACCCATGCTTCGAAAGGCGCCAATGCCTGGCGAATAAGCGTAGATTTTCCGATGCGTTTAGGGCCTTCTAAGAAAAAATACATAGGGTTACCTCCTGGAGATATAGAAGTATCATTGTTAGGGGTATCATCATAAACCTATAACTCTTGCCTGTGATTCGACCCAATGAATCAGAGAGCAAAACTCCAATCAATCTGTGGTAATGGAAGAGGAGAGGGGTCTGATCTTCGTTTTCCATTCAGTTTATCAGGGATTGTCTCCTCATTATCGAGAAAAAGATTTTAAATAGAAATAAAAATCTTGTGGTCGAGTTGAAATTCAAAGGTCATGATATAGTGATGTTATCATTGCTTCTTAACATCAGTATGATACCCTTCATGGTATAAAAAGACCCACCGATATGGGTGGGTTACGACTTTGATTTTGACATGGTGATAACTTAATATAACTCAATTCGACTTGATGTATTGCAGTTCTACGGATAAAATTTTAAAGAACCGCTATTTAACGCCGATTCACCCTATCTAAAAGTGAATAAAATGAATATGGTGCGGATGAGAGGACTTGAACCTCCACCGAGTTGCCCCGACTAGAACCTGAATCTAGCGCGTCTGCCGTTCCGCCACATCCGCATGTGGTTAACTTTTTTTAGTATAAAGGTTTTTAGTCGTTTTGTAAAGTCATCTTAGGCGAAAGATCGCAGAAATGTTAAGAATCAGTAACTTCTCAGAATGGCTAAATAGAGGTATCAAAATATGGTAGCGACAAAAAGAACATTGTTTGTATACAAAAACAGTGATAAAAGAGAAATATCGGGGTAAATAGGGAATAAGAAAGTCTACAGTTCGGTGGGCTTTCGCTCTCTAAGAAAAGCAGTGAAAAGGAGGGAATTATGGGAATTTTTAGTTGGATCATTTTAGGCGGACTCGCCGGATGGTTATCGAGTAAGATTATGGGCACCGATGCGCAAATGGGTGCGATTGCAAATATTGTTGTTGGAATTGTCGGAGCGGTGATCGGCGGGTTTATAGCTGGCAACTTGTTGGGGATAGCTGATGTGACGGGTTTGAACTTATCGAGTTTATTGGTCGCCCTTCTGGGTTCGGTCGTCTTCTTGGGGATCGTCGGGGTCGTGACGAAACGCCGATAGAGAAAAAAGCATCTTCGGGTGCTTTTTTTATTTTATCGCCATAACCTTGACAAAAAAAGCTGGGAATGACATTGTATACTAGAGAACATCATCAACAGGAGGACGATATGCGCGCGATATTAACGGTTATAGGAAAAGATAAGGTTGGGATTGTTTATCGAGTGTCTGAGAAATTGGCAGAGTTTAATATCAATATTTTAGACATTAACCAAACGACGATGCAAGAGTATTTCACCATGGTCATGTTGGTGGACTGCACGGATAAAACCAAAGATTTCACCGAGATTCAAGAGGCTTTTGACGCCCTTGGCAACGACATGCATCTCAACATTCGGTTGCAAAATGAAGCGCTTTACAACGCCATGTACACCTTATAAGGAGAGAGCATGAACCAAAATTATATACTTGAAACGATAAAAATGCTCGACGAGCAAAACCTTGACGTGCGCACGGTAACTCTGGGGATTTCCCTATTGGACTGTATCGACGCGGACGGGGCGGCTTGTCGCGAAAAAATTTACAATAAAATCACCCGCATTGCCAAAAATTTAGTGCGGGAGGCGGATCGCATTGGCGGAAACTACGGTATATCCATTGTGAACAAGCGAATTGCGGTGACGCCGATCTCTTTAATCGCAGGAGCCTGTGGAGAAGAGGATTACGTGGCGTTTGCTCAAGTTCTCGATCGATGTGCTGAGGAGACCGGTGTGGATTTTATTGGCGGTTTTTCTGCGTTAGTACACAAGGGAATGACTGAGGCAGATGAAGTACTTATTCGATCCCTACCTAGAGCCTTGGCATCTACCGAGCGAGTGTGCGCTTCGGTCAACGTCGCATCGACGAGATCGGGGATCAATATGGATGCGGTGAAGTTATTGGGTGAAGTGGTCGTCGAAACGGCACAATTGACAGCGGCTAACGAATCCATCGGCTGTGCAAAACTAGTGGTCTTTGCCAATGCGGTAGAGGACAATCCTTTTATGGCCGGGGCTTATCATGGCGTGGGCGAACGGGAAGCGTCCCTATCCGTCGGCGTTTCTGGACCTGGGGTGGTCAAAGTCGCTTTAGAAAGTTGCAAAGGACAGCCTTTTGAAGTGGTGAGCGACGTGGTCAAAAAGACCGCTTTTAAAATTACACGCCTTGGCGAGCTCATCGGAAAAGAAGTGGCTGCCGCCATCGGCGTTCCCTTCAATATTATCGATTTATCCTTAGCGCCAACGCCTGCCATAGGCGACAGCGTGGCGCGTATTATTGAAGAAATGGGATTGGAGCGCGTTGGCACCCATGGGACCACATGCGCGGTGGCGTTACTCAACGATGCGGTTAAAAAGGGCGGCATCATGGCTTCAACGGAAGTCGGTGGGTTGAGCGGTGCATTTATCCCCGTTTCGGAAGACGAAGGGATGATCGAAGCGGCTCAACTCGGCGCGATCACCATCGATAAATTGGAAGCGATGACATGTGTCTGCTCTGTGGGGCTCGATATGATCGCCGTCCCTGGCGACACGCCAGCATCGACCATATCTGCCATTATCGCTGACGAGTCGGCGATAGGGATGATCAACCAAAAGACGACGGCGGTGCGCTTGATCCCTGTGATTGGAAAGGGCGTTGGCGAAGCAGCGGTCTTTGGTGGGTTACTTGGCGTGGCGCCGATCATGGCGGTCAACAGCCACTCTTCAGAGGATTTTATCGCTCGAGGTGGCAGAATCCCAGCACCAGTACACAGTTTTAAGAATTAGAATAGGAGCACTATGAGCATACTGACAGTCACCGATTTAAGTCACAGTTACGGTGGAAGAGAAATATTAAACAATGTAAACTTTAGGTTATTAAAAGGAGAGCACATCGGTCTAGTGGGCCCAAATGGCGAGGGGAAATCCTCTTTTATGAACTTGATCACCGGAAAACTCGAGCCTGAGGAAGGAACAGTGGAGTGGGCAAAGCGGGTCAAGGTCGGCTACTTGGATCAGCACGCTTCTCTGGACAAAACTCAAACGGTGAGAGACGTTTTGAGAGGTGCCTTTTCCGATTTGGTTCAAATCCAACAAGATATCGAACAGCTCTACACCGATATGGCGACGGCTGAAGGCGATGACATGGAAGCGATGTTAGAAGAAGCCGGCGAGTTACAAGACTTATTGGAACATCGGGACTTTTATTTGATCGATGCCAAAGTCGAAGACATCGCTATTGGCATGGGTATCGACGCCATTGGGCTGGATAAAATCGTATCTGACCTCAGTGGTGGACAGCGGTCTAAGGTGCTGTTGGCAAAGCTGTTACTGGAAAAGCCAGATATCCTCATGCTCGACGAGCCCACCAACTATTTGGACGAGGAGCATATCGAGTGGCTGCGCCGTTACCTCCAAGAATACGAGGACGCCTTCATCCTTATCTCCCACGACATCCCCTTTCTCAACTCGGTGATCAACCTGATTTATCACGTGGAAAACAAAGAGATCAACCGGTACGTTGGCGATTACGACGAGTTTAAACGCCTCCACGAGCAAAAGTTGAAACACTTGGAAGCTTCTTACAAACGTCAACAACAGGAAATTGCAGATCTGGAGGATTTTGTCGCGCGAAATAAGGCGAGAGTCGCCACACGAAACATGGCCATGTCGCGTCAAAAGAAGTTGGATAAGATGGAGCGCATCGAAAAAGTACGAGAAAAGCCCAAGCCGCAGTTTGAGTTTCTTCAAAAAGCAGCGCCTGGCAAACTCATCTTTGAAACGAAGGATTTGGTCATAGGCTATGATAAGCCCTTGACGAAACCTCTGAATGTGCGAATGGAAAGAGGACAGCGTATTGCCGTCGTCGGCGCAAACGGCTTGGGAAAATCGACGTTGATCAAAACGGTCCTCGGGTTAATCAAACCCATCTCAGGGGAGGTGGAACACGGACAGAACCTAGAGATCGGTTATTTCCAACAAGAGGAAAATGAAGGCAACACTAATACCTGTATTGAAGAGTTGTGGCAGAGTTTTCCCTCTTGGGAACAGTACCGCATACGTGCAGCTTTGGCGAAATGCGGTTTGACTACGGTTCACATCGAATCCCAAGTCAAAGTCCTCAGTGGAGGAGAGCAGGCAAAGGTGCGGTTGTGTAAAATTCTCAACCGAGAAACCAATATCCTCATGCTCGACGAACCGACAAATCATCTGGATGTGGACGCCAAAGAAGAGCTAAAGCGAGCGTTGCGAGCGTATAAAGGTGGGATTTTCTTAATCTCCCACGAAAAGGAATTTTACAATGACATCGCCACCGATGTTTGGAATATGGAAGATTTTGGAGTATTTTAGTTGTAAAAGTCAAAGCCTTGTGGACAATTTGTTCACAAGGCTTTTTTTGACTCAAGGGCATGAGAAAAGTGGGCCTTGACAATAGAACAAATGTTCTTTACACTTAACGAAAGGAGGTGAGACGATGACCGCTGAGAAGTGGGTAGAGGAAGGCATTCTTGCTTTGCTCCCCGCATACGATAACGGAAACACAGCTGAAATTTATACCAAAAAAGGGGTATATCCTATTGGGAAATCGGTGCGCAGTTGTTTGCGCAATCTGTACTGCCAGTTTTCCATCGACGAAAAAGCGACGCGGGAAAAATATGAAAAATTATTAACCATTAGGAAAAATATCCCTCGTGTGCTCAGGGAAGATATTATTCTTATCGGCTTGAAGTACCGCATTCCCATTGGGCGAAACGATGGAGCTTATTGCTATGTCAATGCGTGCGAGATCCGCGAGCACGTGAACAATACCATCGTTCTTACTACAGGTGAACACCTCTCCACCTTGTCGAGCGAGAAGGCCATTCGGCAGAACAGGCATTTGGCGGCGGTCATTCAACTCGATTTCCAGAAGCGGCGCCGATGGGACTTGGCGAAAAAAGTGGGATCATACGAACTCCAGCGTGCGGTCGCCGTAGTCGTGGATATTTTAACCCGTAGGGATTAGAAATGGGGAATTGCTAGCGAAAAGAGATATTTTGGAATAGCGTTTCATTTCGATCTAAAGTAGGTTATAATCATTCTATACTTCGAAAATGGAGGAGTTATGAAAATCATTATCGTGGGTGCTGGAAAAGTTGGCGAGCTTCTATGCGAAGACCTTGCGATTGAAGGCAGCGACGTCATCTTAATTGAACAAAACGAAAAGAAGTTGGAACAACTCATCGAACGCTCGGATATCACTGGCTTGCATGGCAATGGAGCAGAATACGAAGTGCTCATCGACGCTGGCGTTCAAGAAGCCGGCGTGTTTATCGCCGTCACCGACGACGATGAAATCAACATTGTATCGAGTATTATCGCAAAAAAACTGGGCGCTAAAAACACCATCGCTCGAGTGCGAAATCCCAGATACGCCACACATATTGATTTTATGCGAGAGAGTTTGGGGATTGATATGATGGTCAATCCGGAAAAACTGACGGCAAAAACCATTATTAATACCTTGCGCTATCGAGAGGCGATGGACGTGGAGACCTTTGTGGACAACAAGGTCAGCATTATTAAGCTGGAGTTGACTGCGGACAACGAGTTGGTGGGCAAATCCTTAATCGACTTTCAGAAAATGGTGCTCAATCACATTCTCGTCTGCATCGTTGAACGAGGCGAAGAGGTGTACATTCCTTCTGGAGATTTTGTGCTTAAGGCAGGGGATTTGATCCACGTTACTGGAACCTCAAAAGATCTGGAGCGTTTTTGTAGAGACAAAGGGTTTCACCAAAAACCCATACGCTCATGTTTTATCGTCGGCGGGGGAAAGGTGAGCTATTACCTCGTAGAGATCCTTCTCCAACACCACATCGACGTTAAAATTGTGGAAGTGGACGAGAAAAAAGCGGAGGCATTAAGTGCCGATTTTCCAGAAGCGGAAGTGATCTATGGTGACGGAACAAACCAAGACTTCCTCGACAGAGAGCGAGTGGCGGACTATGACGTGTTTATCTCTTTGACAGGTATCGACGAAGAGAACATCATCGCCTCACTCTACGCCAAAGCCGAAGGGGTGAGCAAAACGGTAACGAAAGTGGATCGGACGCGATTGCTATCCATTCTCACACCAGGGGCTCTAAAATCCATTGTCAGTCCAAAGAAAATCGTCGCAGATATTATCGTACGCTACGTTCGCGCGTTGATCAATTCGACAGGATCCAAAGTGGAAACCCTACACCGTATGGCGGACAATCGGGTAGAGGCATTGGAGTTTATCGCTAAATCCGACAGTCGGTTAATCGACACGCCCATTCGCCAGCTCCAATTAAAGGATGGCATACTCATTGCCTTTATCATACGCAATCACAAAGCCTTGTTTCCCTCTGGGGACGACGTTATCTTGCCACGAGATAGAGTGGTGGTCGTGACGACTAATCGCTTTATGGACGATTTGGATGGGGTTTTGGAGGGACGGCGATGAACCTAAAAATGGTGCGATACGTCCTAGGGCGCATTTTCTTACTTGAAGGGGTGCTGATGTTTTTACCCCTTTTGGTGGCTTTTTACTACGGAGAAGCCCCGATGATTAAAATCGCCTACGCAAAAACTATCGCTCTACTGTTGATCCTAGGATTGATATGGGGTTTAAAAAAACCAGACACCACCCGTTACTATACTAAGGAGGGTTTTGTCATCACCGGGTTGGCGTGGATACTCGTGTCTTTCTTTGGTGGACTGCCCTTTTACTTTACAGGTGAAATCCCCTCCGTTGTGGATTGCTTTTTTGAAATGGCCAGCGGGTTTACTACCACTGGGTCAAGCATTATCACAGATCTGACCGCGATGAGCAACAGTGGGTTGTTTTGGCGAAGTTTTAGTCACTTTGTTGGAGGTATGGGCTTTTTAGTCCTCGCATTGGCGGTTATGCCAAAGATCGAGCCAGATACGATTCACATTATGAAAGCGGAAGTGCCTGGGCCCGTCTTCGGTAAGTTGGTCAGTCGACTGAGCCACACGGCGCGCATACTTTACGTCATCTATACGGTGATGACCATCATACTCGTCGGGATATTGGTGGTGGCGGGGTTGCCGTTGTTCGATGCGACTCTTCACGCTTTTGGCGCAGCGGGGACCGGAGGATTTGGGATCAAAAACGGCTCCGTCGCTTTTTACCAAAATCCAGCGGTCGAAATGATCCTCGGCGTTGCAATGATCGTGTTTGGGATCAACTTCAACCTACACTTTCTCGTGCTGACAGGACACGTCAAAGAAGCGCTAAAAGACGATGAGCTCAAATGGTTTTTGAAGATTATCGCCATTGCCATTGCGTTGATTTGTTTTAATCTCTTTCCAAACTACGATAATTACGCCACCATGGTACGAGACGCCTTTTTCAGTGTATCCTCGGTGATCACCACCACCGGTTATTCCACTGCGGATTTTGGGCAGTGGCCTTTGTTATCTCAGCTGGTGCTGCTTTTGATCATGTTTGTCGGGGCTTGTGCCGGTTCGACAGCTGGTGGGCTTAAAGTCTCTCGTGTCGTAATGCTCGGCCGATCTGCCATTGCCGAGTGCAAAAGGTATCTAAACCCCAATCGCAAAGTTTCAGTGATCATGAACGACAGAGGAGTGCCGGATCAGACGCTATCGCGCATCAGCAATTACTTCGTGGTGTACATGATGATCTTTGTAGCGCTACTTGTGATCATTGCCTTCGACGTTCCAGATTTCCTAACGGCCTTTAGTGCAGTAGCGGCCACCTTTAACAACATCGGACCAGGTTTGGGCAAAGTTGGACCCGCTGCAAACTTTTCACACTTATCAGATATCTCAAAAATCACCCTCTCCATCGGCATGATCGTCGGTCGATTGGAGATCTTTCCCATCGTCGTTTTATTTAGCCCGAGCACCTGGCGCAAACGTCATTAAAAGAGGAGCGTGCTATGAATCTTAACGAATACATTCGAGTGATCGAAAACTACCGACCAAATGAACCCTACTACGTGGATCTTTCGCCTTTGACCACCAATCGAGACTGTCTAAGAGAAGCGGTGGATCGTACCATTGAAGATATGTGGGAAGTCCCCTTTGATTACATTGTCTCTCCCGTTGACAAAGGCTACCTGCTGCCATCGGCAGTGTCCTACGCCCTAGGCGTTGGATTTGTACCATTTCCCAAAGTGCAGGAAACCGCCACCGATCATGAGATCATGCCGGCGGAAAACGGCTTCGTCGTCGGCGCCCTTCCTGAAATCGGAATCAAAGGAAAGCGCATGGTCGTCATGGCCGACATTCTCGGTGCAGGCAAAACCGTAAAGCGCACCGCGGATCTATTAGTTAGCAAAGGCGCAGAGATTTTGTATTGTCAGTTTTTACTCGAATTGCCCCACCTCGGTGGTAGACAAAGACTCGAGGGGTTTCCCGTGTCCTCGAGAATTCAATACTCGCGTTAATCACCAAGCCTTTCCTCGGGATCGTACGAGGAAGGGCTTTTTTTGAACGGTGTGTATATTTCACCTGATTATACCGCTAT
The DNA here is from genome assembly GCA_964533865.1 of uncultured Peptoniphilaceae bacterium. Lineage (GTDB taxonomy): Bacteria > Bacillota > Clostridia > Tissierellales > Peptoniphilaceae > CAZHRC01. The sequence goes on along the minus strand of CAZHRC010000002.1, from coordinate 175,424 downwards.
GATCTTCAAAAAATCCTTGCAAAACGGTCGGAAAGAGCGTATAATAAAACCAAGGTCAAAGATGGTCAAAAAACCTTTAGACCTTTTCACAACGATAACCTAGAACGCAGAAGGGAGTACATTATGGAATTTAGAGATTATTATGAGGTGCTTGGCGTCGAGAAAACGGCTAGCCCATCAGAAATAAAAAAAGCTTACCGTAAGCTTGCAAAACAGTATCACCCTGATGTGAATCAAGGTGATGATAAAGCACAAGAGAAATTTAAAGAGATCAATGAGGCCTATGAGGTTCTCAGCGATGAAGGGAAGCGCAAAAAATATGACACCTTTGGAAAAGATTTCGAATTTCAAGGGGGACAAAACTTCGACCCGTCCCAGTACGGGTTTGATTTTGGCGGCGGCCAAGGCTATACCTACACCTCATCGGGTGGCCAAGGCGGTTTCTCCGATTTCTTCAACATGTTTTTTGGTGGCGGCGGCGGCGCCCAAGGGAGCGCTCAAGACGTTTTTTCGGGGTTTGGCCAGAGAGGGCGATCGCGAAAAGCGCCAAGACAACAGTACGACACTGAGCTTTCGGCCAGCCTTAAAGAAGTTTACGAAGGAACGACAAAAACCCTCGGCTTGAACATCAACGGTGAAAATAAAAACCTCGAGGTTAAAATACCGAAGGGGATGATCCCTGGCAAGAAAATCAAAGTCAAAGGGGAAAAGATCGGACTAGACGCAGATATTTTGGTCAAAATTAATGTTATCGACAGCGAAAACGAGCTCGTAGGTTTGGACATCGTCAAACATTTAGACGTTTTTCCATGGGAAGCTGCCCTCGGCACGTCCAAAGTGGTGGATACACTTTCTGGACGGATCAAAGTGCGCGTGCCCAAAGGCATTCAATCGGGTAAGCGGATTCGCGTTGGCAAAAAAGGATTTGTCGATCGCCAAGGCGTCACCGGCGATTTGTTCCTAGACGTTCGCATTCAAAACCCAGTCCATCTCACCGAAGAACAAGAAGACCTCTACCGCCAATTGGCGGAATCCATGAATCAATAACACATACCCAAGGAGGTTTATTATGGATCAAAACAAATACACGAAAAAATCTCTGGAAGTTATCCAGGAGGCGCAAAATATTGCCATAAAAAATGGCAACCCGGAATTGACGGACCTCCATCTTCACTATGCGCTCATTCAAAATGGCGATGACATGGTGCGACGGGTCCTTTCACTAATGGGAATCGACACCAACGCTTACGTTAAAGAAGTGAAAACACAAATGGAAGCCCTACCAAGCCAATCGGGGGAGGCCAATCTCTACCCCTCGAGAACCTTCCAAAAAATACTGCTCAAGTCAGAAGACGAGGCGGCACAACTTGGCGACGGCTACGTGAGCGTCGATCACATTTACTTGGCGCTATTAGCAGAACGAAACATTGCATCGACACGCATCACCAAAGCCTACAACATCACTTACAAAGCTTTTAAAGATCAAGTTGTCGAGCTACGAGGGAGTCAAAAGATCACATCGGACAATCCAGAAGCCACCGAAAACCCATTGGAAAAATACGGTAGAGACCTTACCGAAGAAGCGCGAAACGGAGCCATCGACCCCGTGATTGGTCGAGACGACGAAATCCGCCATTGCGTGCGCATCCTATCGAGACGCACTAAAAACAATCCGGTCCTCATCGGCGAACCAGGCGTGGGCAAAACCGCCATTGTCGAAGGGCTAGCTCAACGCATCGTCAGAAACGACGTGCCCGAGTCCTTAAAGGATAAAACCGTATTTGCATTGGATATGGGTGCGCTTCTCGCCGGTGCAAAGTATCGAGGGGAGTTTGAAGAAAGGCTCAAAGCCGTCCTCGATGCCATACGCGATTCCGATGGGCAAATCATCCTTTTTATTGATGAAATCCACACCATCGTTGGTGCTGGAAAAGCGGAAGGGGCAATGGATGCATCGAACATGATGAAACCGATGCTTGCCCGTGGGGAAATCCACACCATTGGGGCGACCACCCTCAACGAATATCGTGAAAACATCGAGAAAGACGGTGCTCTTGAACGCCGATTCCAAAAAATCTTGGTCACTGAGCCTACCGTGGAGGACACCATATCCATATTGCGTGGAATCAAGGAAAAATACGAAATCCATCACGGCATTCGCATTTCAGATAACGCGGTCATCGCAGCGGCAACCCTTTCAGATCGCTATATCACCGATCGATTCTTGCCGGATAAGGCGATCGATCTCATGGATGAGGCTTCGGCGATGGTAAAAACTGAAATCGACTCTATGCCCGAGGAGATCGACGATACGAGACGTCGCATCCTTCAACTGCAAATCGAGAAAGCCGCTTTGAAAAAAGAAACCGACGATTTGTCTAAAGGGCGTTTAGAAAAACTAGAAGGGGAACTCGCCGAGCTTCAATCGGAATACGACTCAGCTTTTGCTCGATGGGAAGATGAAAAGAAAAGCATCAACGCCGTTTCGGACATCAAAACAGAAATCGACGACGTTCGCAGGCAAATCAATGAGGCAGAGCGCCACTACGATTTTGAGCGGTTATCCGAATTGAAATACGGCAAACTGCAAGTCTTAGAGCAAAAACTCGCCGAAGCTAACGAAAAAGCGAAAGAGGAAACGGGAATGCTCAAAGAAGAGGTCACCGAAGAAGACATCGCTGAAGTGGTGTCGAAGTGGACCGGAGTGCCAGTGACCAAGTTGGTGGAAGCGGAAAGAGATAAATTGCTCAACCTAGACGCCATCTTGCACAAAAGGGTCATCGGTCAAGAAGAAGCGGTCAACTCTGTGACCGATGCGATGATACGCGCAAGATCTGGTATGAAAAATCCAAATCGCCCCATTGGTTCTTTTATCTTCTTGGGGCCAACGGGTGTCGGTAAAACGGAACTCGCTAAAGCCCTCACCGAAGCGATGTTTGATGACGAAAAAAATCTCATTCGCATCGATATGTCCGAGTACATGGAAAAGCACTCCGTATCGCGATTGGTCGGAGCGCCTCCAGGATATGTGGGCTACGACGAAGGCGGTCAATTAACCGAAGCCGTTCGCCGCATGCCCTACGCTGTGGTGCTCTTTGACGAAATTGAAAAAGCCCATCCCGATGTGTTCAACATCTTGCTCCAAGTGTTAGACGACGGTCGATTAACCGACAACCAAGGTCGTACCGTCGACTTCAAAAACACCATCATCATCATGACCTCCAACATCGGATCCCACGCCCTCATCGAAGGCTTAACCTCTGATGGCGAGATCTCTCCAGAGGCGCGAAATGATGTTATGGCAGAAATGCGACGACTGTTTAAACCCGAATTTCTAAACCGGGTAGACGACACCGTCTTGTTTAAACCATTGGGTGAAGAAGAAATCTACGAAATCATCGACCTGTCCATGAAAGACATCGTCGATCGATTAGAAGAACGCCAAATCCACATCGTCCTCACCCCAGCAGCTAAGGAACTCGTTCTCGCCAGAGCCTATACCATCCAATACGGTGCTAGGCCAGTGAAACGCTACTTGCAAAAACACGTCGAAACCGCTCTGGGACGCCTGCTCATCGGAGGGGAACTCAAAGAAAAAGACACCATTAACGTAGAAGTAGACAATGGCGAATTGACTATGAAAATTGAAAGATAACACTAGAACCCAGCGGAAACGCTGGGTTTATTGTGGTTAGTGGGAGTGGGAGAGGAAAAAAGAAAGGTCAAGGTCAAAACCCTCCCTCAGTCTCCGCAAAGGTCGCGGAGCCAGCTCCCTCGGAGATGGAGCTTGACGGACGCCACCCTTCGGGTGGCTGATAAGACCCGGATCTTTCTGCCCTTGACCTTAGCCTCCATCCCCGAGGGAGGTGGGTCGGCACGCTCTCCGCCGACTCGGAGGGAGGGTTTTGACCTTTCCCTTGACCTTCACGTGCCGAAGGCACACTCCACGTCGAGCGGATCGTAGACACTTCACGTGGCGCCTTTCGCCACACTTTATGGTTTTATTTGTCGGTAGTACTGTAAAATGATAGAATAAAGCTAGATATGACTTTAAATAATGTATGAGGTGCAACATGGGATTATTTGATAGACTGTTTGGCTCCGCTAGCGACAGGGAGATGAAAAAACTCGATCCAATCGTGGATCAGATATTAAACTTGGAAGGGGAGATGGCTGCCCTTTCTGATGATGAGCTAAAAGGTAAGACCGCTGATTTTAAACAACGCATCGGCAACGGGGCAACTCTTGACGATCTGCTTCCCGAAGCCTTTGCCGTCGTGCGGGAAGCGGCGTTTCGCGTATTGGGGATGAAACACTACCCGGTCCAGCTCAAAGGGGGGATCATCCTTCACCAAGGTAAGATTGCGGAAATGAAAACTGGGGAAGGAAAAACCTTAGTGGCCACCCTTCCCGCCTACTTAAACGCCCTAAGCGGAAAAGGGGTCCACGTCGTCACCGTCAACGACTACCTAGCACAACGGGACATGGAGTGGATGGGCAAAGTCCACCAGTTTTTAGGGCTGACTGTGGGATGTATCATCTACGGCTTGGAAAACGACGAGCGCCAAGAAAACTACAACTGTGACATCACCTATGGGACCAACAACCAATTTGGTTTTGATTACCTCAGAGATAACATGGTTATCTATAAAAAAGATGTGGTTCAGAGAGATCTTCACTACGCCATCATCGACGAGGTCGACTCCATTCTTATCGACGAAGCGCGAACGCCTTTAATTATCTCAGGTGAAGGGGACGACTCCTCAGACCGTTACCGTCAAGCGGATAACTTTGTGCGCACATTGACTGGCCGCATCCTCGACCCAGACGAAGACAAGTCCGACGATCCTTTCAACAGAGAGATGAAAGTCGAAACCGTGGACTTCGTCGTTGACGAGAAACGAAAAACCGCCAACCTCACCGAAGTGGGGACGGGACGAGCGGAGAAGTTCTTTGGATTGGAAAACCTATCGGATCCAGACAATATGGAGATCGCACACCACATCAACATCGCCCTTCGCGCACACAACACGATGAAGCGCGATATCGACTATGTGGTCAAAGACGATGAAATTCTCATCGTCGACGAGTTTACCGGGCGTATCATGCAAGGCCGCCGATACAGTGATGGATTGCACCAAGCCATAGAAGCCAAGGAAAACGTAGAAGTGAAGAGCGAATCGAAAACCTTGGCGACCATCACCTTCCAAAACTATTTCCGCATGTACAAAAAACTTGCCGGGATGACCGGTACGGCGCTGACCGAGGAAGAGGAATTCGCGGAAATCTACCACATGGACGTGGTCGAAATCCCAACCCACCATCCCGTCGTGCGAAAAGACGAACAAGACCGGGTTTACATCAGCGAAATGGCAAAATTCAGAGCCATCATCGAAGAAATCAAAGAAATCCATGCTACCGGGCAACCGATACTGGTGGGTACGGTCTCCATTGAAATCTCTGAACTTTTATCAAAAATGCTGAAGAAAGAACGCGTCCCTCACGAAGTCTTGAACGCTAAACAACACGAAAGAGAGGCGGAAATCGTCGCCCAAGCGGGTCGTTTTGGAAAAGTGACCATCGCCACCAACATGGCAGGACGTGGAACGGATATCGTCCTGGGCGGAAACCCAGAGTACAGAGCCAAAATGGAGCTGGAAAAACGTGGCATGCCTGAGGAGGTCCTTGAGCAAGTGGACACCTTCACCGTCTACGACGATCCTGAAATCATCGAAGCCCGCAAACAATACCAAGCTTTGCGCGACCAGTACAAAATCGAAACCGAGGCTGATGCGGATAAAGTCAAAGCCGTTGGCGGACTCTACATCATAGGTACTGAGCGCCACGAGTCGAGACGTATCGACAATCAGCTCCGAGGTCGCTCTGGTCGTCAAGGGGACCCGGGAACCTCTAGGTTCTATGCTTCCCTATCGGATAACTTGATGCGGTTATTTGGAGGGGAAACCATCCAAAACCTTGCGACCAGCGGCAATTTCCCAGAAGATGAGCCCATCGAAGCAAAAGCCCTCACCTCAGCGATCGAGCGAGCGCAGAAAAAGGTGGAAGCCAACAACTTTGCCATTCGTAAACGGGTTTTGCAGTACGACGACGTCATGAACGTCCAACGGGAAGTCATCTACAAAGAACGCCGTGACGACTGGCGCAAAGCCGAGATCGTGGTCAC
>CAZHRC010000002.1:88495-169230 GCA_964533865.1 uncultured Peptoniphilaceae bacterium | reverse complement strand
GCAACGTTCTCGATGGAGAGGCTATGAAAAACTACATCCTCTCGATGGTTCACTCCATCGTCGATGAGGCGATTGGATCGTTCACCAACCCACAAGTCCCTGCATCCGAGTGGGAAATCGAAGGGTTGATGAACTACCTCAACAGTATTTACATGCCCAAAGGCGCTTTGGATCTATCCCAAGTGGAGACCATGGACCAAGCCAAACTTCGCGATTTTTTGATCGAAGTCAGCGAAAAAATCTACAATGAACGAGAAGCCGAGTTTGGCGCAGAGACCTTCCGAGAAGTGGAACGGGTCATTCTCTTGAGAGTGGTGGATAGCAAGTGGATGGATCATATCGATGCGATGGATCAGTTGAAACAAGGGATCGGCCTGAGAGCTTTTGGAAACGAAGACCCGGTGCGCGCTTATGGAAACGAAGGCTATACCATGTTTGAAGAAATGAACCACACCATTAAAGAAGAAACGGTGAAGTTCATGTACAACATACGTCCGGCTCAAACGGTCCAACGTCAACAAGTGCTAAAACCTTCCGACGAAAAACCGGAAGTGCAACAACCGGTGAAAAAAGGCAAAAAAATCGGCCGAAACGACCCCTGCCCATGTGGCAGTGGATTAAAATACAAGAAGTGCCACGGAAAAAACGCATAATCCAATGAAAAGGAAGTGATAGTATGGCAGACCTCTACGAATTGAAACAGACCGTAGACGCAATGCTTGAGACCCTCAATAAGCTTGGTGATTCACTTTGACACGGCTACTTTAAACGAAGAGTACCTCGTCCTAGAGAAAAAAACCCAAGAACCCACATTTTGGGACGATGTGGAAGGGGCAAATGCTGTAATCGAAGAGATGAACGCAAAAAAAGCGAAGCTTGAGACTTACGACGAGCTGACCAAAAATCTGGCAAGCGCCGAGGAGATGTTGGATATGCTCTCCGAAGGGGAAGACGCGGATCTGGTACAGGAGCTTGAGGGAGAGATTCGCCAAAGCGAAAAGATCTTAAAAGCTTTCCAATTGGAAACCTTGCTCAGCGGCCCCTACGATGCCAACAACGCCATCCTCTCCATCCACGCTGGCGCAGGAGGTACCGAGGCCACGGATTGGGCTTCGATGCTTTACCGTATGTACACGCGCTACCTCGATGACAACCACTACAAATACACAGTTCTCGAGTACAACGACGAAGGGGAAGGGGGCATCAAAGCCGCCACCTTGATGGTAAAGGGCAGAAACGCTTATGGCTACCTCAAAGGGGAGAAGGGAGTTCACCGATTGGTACGCATCTCCCCATTTGATTCAGCAAAAAGGCGCCACACTTCCTTTGCTAGCCTAGACGTCTACCCAGAGCTCGACAACACCGTAGAAATCGACATCGATCAGAAAGACTTGCGCGTGGACACCTATCGCTCCACAGGGGCCGGCGGCCAACACGTTAACACCACCGACTCTGCTATCCGCATTACCCACTTGCCGACAGGAGTCACCGTTTCTTGCCAATCGGAACGCAGTCAAATCCAAAATCGAGAAACGGCGATGAACATGTTAAAGGCGAAACTGACCCAGATCAAGTTGGAAGAAAACAAACAAGAAATCTCGGATATCCAAGGAAAATACACCCAAATCGCATGGGGGTCCCAAATTCGATCTTATGTGTTTCACCCCTATTCCATGGTTAAAGACCATCGAACCGGTGAGGAAACGGGTAATGTCCAAAAGGTCATGGACGGCGATCTCAACGATTTTATCAACGCCTATCTGACCCAAAATGCAAAAGAAACCAATGGCTAATTCGCTGCTCACACGTGGCCAACTCGTAACACTTGAGTCGGTCACGTTTTGCAATTGACACAACATGAAATGAGGCGTAAATTGAACATCCATAAAAAACTTGCCGAGCAACTCAACATTCGCGAGGATCAAGTCAAAACGACGGTTGAGCTCATCGACGAAGGCAATACCATCCCTTTTATCGCCCGCTATCGAAAAGAGATGACGGGAAACTTAACCGACACACAGCTGAGAGACCTAGAGGAACAACTGACCTATCTACGCAAACTCATCGACAAAAAAGAAGAAGTGGCGCGACTCATCGAAGGTCAGGGCAAGATGACCGAAGAGCTACAAAGCCAAATCGACGAGGCGGAAACCTTGAGTGTGGTAGAAGACATCTACCTCCCTTTTAGACCTAAAAAACGCACTCGGGCGACCATGGCGAGAGAAAAGGGGCTAGAGCCTCTGGCAGAGTACATCCTCACCCTTCCAGAAGGTGACGATCCTATTCCCACATTTGCCCAAGGCTACATAAACGCCGAACTCGGTGTCGAAACCCTAGACGATGCTATCGAAGGAGCGTTGGACATCATAGCGGAAATGGTGTCGGAAAACCGTACCAACCGAGATCTCGTCCGAGAGAACGCGAGAAAACGCGGCACCATCGCCACGGATAAAGACAAAGAGGTGGATACTTCCGAAAAGTACGAAATGTACTACGACTACGAAGAACGCCTCGCCACCATCCCTAGCCACCGAGTTCTCGCCATTAACCGCGGTGAAAAAGAAGGGGCGCTAAAGGTATACATCCGCTTATCCGATGACCTCAATGTGGATTTCATACGCTATCAATACATCAAAGATCCTAAAAATCCGGCTTTTGACTTCTTAGATCGAGCGATTCGCGACAGCTATAAACGCTTGTTGTTGCCGGCAATGGAAACCGAGATCCGCAAAGAATTAAAAGAGCGGGCGGACAAAGACTCCATCGGCGTATTTGCGGGAAATCTCAAACCTTACATCATGCAAGCGCCCATACGCGGTCGAGTGATCATGGGATTGGATCCCGGGTTTCGCACAGGATGCAAAGTTGCGGTCATTTCTGACCTTGGAGAAGTGCTGGACTACGCCACCATTTACCCCACCCAACCCCACAACAAAGTCGAAGCGTCCATTGGGGTCATGAAAAACTTCGTCGAGAAATACGGCGTCAGTCTCATCGCCATCGGAAATGGCACAGCTTCAAGGGAAACCGAACAAGTGGTGGTCCAACTCATCGAGCGAGTCGAGACAAAGCTCTACTACTCCATCGTCAACGAGTCGGGTGCCTCCATCTACTCCGCTTCCAAACTAGGAAATGAAGAGTTTCCTGATCTGGACGTCACTATTCGTGGAGCGATATCCATTGCACGACGCATCCAAGACCCGATGGCGGAACTGGTCAAAATCGAACCCCAGCACATCGGCGTCGGCCAATACCAACACGACGTCAATCAAAAAGCGCTAAATGAAACGCTCTCCAACGTCATCGAAGACTGTGTAAACACAGTGGGTGTGGATATCAATACCGCTTCGCCGGCACTGTTATCCTACGTGTCGGGTATCACTAAAACCACCGCAGAGAATATCCTGACATGGAAAAAGGAAAACGGTGCATTTGCCTCTCGAGTCGACATCAAAAAAGTCAAGGGTATCGGTCTCAAAGCCTTTACCCAATGCGCGGGCTTCTTGCGGATCCCAGGCGGAAAAAACCCGTTGGATAACACCGGTGTCCATCCGGAGAGCTATCCCGTCGCCAAAAAGCTCGTCGATGCGGACTTAGCGTCCATTGATTTGAGGCAGACCGCTCAAAACCTGGAAGTGGGGCTACCTACCCTTCAAGATATCGTAAGAGAACTCCAAAAACCAGGTCGCGACCCTCGTGAAGACATGCCTAAGCCAATATTGCGCAGTGACGTGCTATCCATGGAAGATTTGGAAATCGGAATGGAAATGAAAGGCACCGTTCGAAACGTCGTAGACTTTGGTTGTTTTGTCGACATTGGCGTCAAACAAGACGGGCTTGTGCATCTGTCCCAGTTGTCCGATCGCTACGTGAAGCATCCTAAAGAGGTGGTGACCGTATCCGATGTGGTCAACGTGCGCATCATTGGTTTGGATATGGCCAAAGAGCGCATTAGCCTTTCCATGAAAGGCCTAAACTAAATAGGAGGAACCTATGAAAAAACGACTCGCCATCCTCTTGTGCCTATTGTTGGTTTCAGGATGTGCCAAGCCGGAAGTGGTGGAAACCCCTCCCGCAGAGACTATCGTCGAAGAGACGAAAGTAGAGACGCCACCAGAGCCAGAACCAGAACCGGATCCCGTCTACTCGCCGACCACAGGTCTAGAAATCGACCCTGATACTCCCGTGCGGCCCGTCGTCGCACTGATGTACGACAACCACCCCAATGCACGATGGCAGGCTGGCCTTGGCGAAGCGGATCTCCTCTATGAGTATCGAGTGGAAGGGGATTTTACCCGGTACATGGCGCTGTTTTTGGATCATGACCCCAAAGTAGTAGGTCCGGTGCGCAGCGCTCGACCCTGTTTTGTCGATGTGGCGATGAGTTTTGATGCCATACTTGCCAGATACGGTGGATCGTGGCAGGCGGATGCGGACATTCGGGATTATGGTATCCCTGATGTTAACGGCATGTTTTTGGAAGGGGTGACTTTCTATCGAAACCACAACGTGGGCAAAGTCGCTCCACACAACGCTTACACCTCCATAGAAGCCATCCGATCCGCGGCGTCATCTTATGAAGAATCCTTCAAAGCATACAAGGACTACGGGTTGAAGTTTTACCACGAAAAAGCCGTGCGCCCCATCGGCACATCCGCTTGGGAAATGGAATTTCTCGTTGCGCCGCATAACTGGACCAGCTACAAGTACAACGCGGCGCGCAACCGCTATGAACGCTACAAAGACGACAAACCTCACGTCGATGAAAACACTGACCAAATTTTGATGGCAGATAATGTCATCTTGCAATTTGCCGATTCGGAAATCATCACCGACGAAGGCCATAGAGGTATTCACCACGTGGGTAAGGGGACGGGCTTTTGGTATGCCAATGGCGAAATGCATCCCATTCGATGGGAAAAAGAAGGGCGACAAACCCCTACGGTCTATACATTGGAAACGGGAAGCCCTGTACTGCTAAACCCGGGGACGACTTACGTCCACGTCATCGACACGGGGTCCACAGTCAATGTGGTGCCTAAAGTAGAAACTTCTGAGGTGAGTGATTGATACAAGCAATGGTGATTACCTTGATGGCTGTTATGGCCATCGGGGTGTATTCAGGACGTCAAGTTAAAAATGCCGCCGACTTTGAACTCGGTGGCAATCGTACGGGAATCCCGATGGTCGTGGGGACTTTTATGGGAACCCTCGTCGGCGGTAACTCTACCATCGGCACTGCGGAACTTGCATACGATTGGGGCTTTTCCGCCTGGTGGTTTACCATAGGGTTATCCATTGGCATCTTTATCATCGGCGTGGTGTTGGCACCGGCCATCCGCCGATCGGACTCCGATACGATACAAGGGCTTATACGCAACGAGTACGGCGAAAGGGTGGGGGTGGTGACCACCGTGTTGTCCTCTCTTAGCATATTGCTGATGGTCTTTATTCAAATCATGGCATGCAACAAACTGATCTACACCCTATTTGGCCTTCCACAAGAACTCTGTGGGCTCATTGCCATTGTGCTCATGGCATCCTACGTCGTATTTGGTGGCGTGTTAGGCACTGGCGCACTCGGCGTGGTCAAAACCGTCCTCGTCTACATCGGCGTGGTGTACTGCGCATACCTCGTGTTTCAGTTGACCGATGGGTTAAACGCGGTAACCGCTGCCTTAGAACCTGAAAAATACTTCAACCTCCTTTCACGAGGAGCGAGCACAGACATTGGCGCGGGAGTATCAGTTATCGCCGGGGTGGTCGCCACACAAACCTATTATCAGGCGATACGATCGGCGTCGAGCTTGGGCGTGGCGAGAAAATCCGCCATCATAAGTTTTGCTCTTTGCGCACCAGTGGGCTTTTTCTCCATCATGGTGGGCTGGTACATGCGCATCGCCTACCCTACGATGAACAGTGCACTGGCCTTTCCTTCGTTTTTAGTCAACCACACTCATCCCATCATCGCAGGTGTGCTTATCGCTACCCTGCTCATCGTCTCAGTGGGAACGGGTGCAGGTATGCTTTTAGGCCTGGGAACCATCGTCAACCGAGACGTCTACATGCGCTACATCAACCCTCATGCAACCCCGATTCAAAGCTTAAAAGCGAGTCGTTGGGGGATTATCGGCGCTTTGATCATTGGCTACCTCGGTACATTGTTAGCAGGAGATTCTGCGCTGCTCATTTGGGGATTTCTCTCTATGGGCCTTCGAGGGGTGTTGTTACTCGCGCCAATGCTCTACGCCATGTACGCACCAGGCCGCATCTCAAAAGAAACCGCCCTCTGGTCGGTCGTTGCCGGTCTTTGCACCATGGTCGTAAGTTGGGTGCTCAATCTCCCCGTCGATCCGGTCATGCTGGGGATTGTGTTGACCTTCATCGTCATGGCTGTACCAGCCTTTAGAAATCGGAAACCACAGCTTTGACAAAGATTTTTTGCTGTGATAAAATGAAACTAACTGTGAAGCAAAAATAGTATCGGTGAAACTCTTAGAGAGAGAAAGGTAGCGGTGGAAGCCTTTCAGAGGGAAACTGTGAACCCGTTTGCGGAGTTTGCACACGTGCAGGGTGGCAACCTTAGAGCCTTCGAGTGAATCCTTATGGATTAATGAGAGTGGTACCGCGAACAAACCCTTCGTCTCTTAAGATGGAGGGTTTTTTTATTTGAATGGAGGAAGCTTATGAAAATGTCACATTACTATATGCCCACCTTGAGGGAAGAACCAGGTGAGGCAGAGATTGCTAGTCACAAACTACTACTGCGCGCAGGGATGATTCGCCGAAGTGCGTCTGGTGTGTATTCTTACTTGCCCCTAGGGTATCGCGCCGTGCGCAAAATCGAAAATCTCGTCCGCGAGGGGATGGACCGTTATGGCGCTCAAGAAATCTTGATGAGTGCGATCCAACCCAAGGAAATCTGGGAAGCTTCAGGTCGGTGGGGAGATTATGGCCCAGAAATGTTTAAAGTGAAAGACCGTCACAACAGAGAGTTCTGTTTAGGGCCTACAGCAGAAGAGTATTTTACCACCTTGATCAAAGGGGAGATACGCTCCTACAAACAGCTTCCGTTAAACATCTACCAAATTCAAACTAAGTATCGCGACGAAAAACGCCCGCGTTTTGGGATCAACCGCGCTCGCGAATTTCTGATGAAAGACGCTTACACCTTCGACGTGGATCACGATGCCATGGTGGAAGCTTACATGAACATGTGGCGTTCTTACGAGTGGATCTTTGATCAATTGCGTTTGAACTACCGCATCGTCCGCGGGGATTCCGGTGCCATGGGCGGCAACCAATCCCACGAGTTTATCGCCTTGTCCGACATCGGCGAAGGGGTCATCGTCTACTGTGATCACTGCGACTACGCCGCCACCGACGAAAAAGCAGCTGTCGTACTCGATGGCATCGTCGAAGAGGAGAAAGTCCTTGAGAAAGTTCATACACCGGGAACGAAAACCATAGAAGCCGTCGCCGATTTCTTAAACCTTCCCGAAAAGCGTTGTGCCAAAGCCTTGCTGTACATGGTAGCGGAGGAACCGGTGTTGGTCATGATCCCAGGGGATCGTGAACTCAATGAAGTCAAGCTGTCCGCTTTCCTACAAGCGCCAGATCACGACATTCGTCCCATGGAAGAAGAGGAAATCGAGCGCTATCTTCACGCAAGCGGTGGATTTATCGGGCCGGTGGGAGTGGATAAAGACCTTAGAGTCGTCATCGATAGCCATCTGACAAAAGTCAATAACCTCGTCGTCGGTGCCAACGAAGTGGATCATCACCTCGTCAACGTCAATTACGGTAGGGATTTTGACGGTGAAATCGCAGAAGATTTACTGGTTGTCAAAGAAGGGGACAAATGTCCACAATGTGGTGAGACATTGGAATTTGCCAGAGGGATCGAAGTCGGCAACATCTTCCAATTGGGCACCAAGTACTCCACAGCGTTGGATGCAAAGTACCTCGATGAAAACGGCAAAGAGCAATACTTTTGGATGGGCAGCTACGGCGTAGGCGTCACCCGATCGGTAACCGCGGTCATCGAGCAAAACTACGACGAGAAAGGCATTATTTGGCCAACAGTCGTCGCCCCCTACCACGCCATTGTCACTGTGGTCAATACCCGCGACGAAGAAGCCAACGCCCTCGGCGAAAAGATCTACAACACCCTTCAAGCTGCTGGCGTCGAAGTGATGTTAGACGATAGAAAAGACCGAGCAGGGGTGAAGTTTAACGACAGAGATCTGATCGGCATCCCTTATCGCATCACCGTCGGCAAAAAAGCCGCCGAATCCGTCGTCGAATACTCCACGCGAAGAGAGATGGTCAACGAAGAATTGACCGCCGATGAAGCGATCGAACGGGTCAGCACACTCGTGAGAGAAGATTTACAATACGTATAATTAGATATCATCAAGCGGTCCTCTCCTCGGTTTCCCCAAAGGGAAGTCGAGGAGAGGGCCGTTTTCGTCGTTGAAACCATGATTTCAATATGGTGAAGAAAACGATTGACAAAGGGAGAAAATAGAGTATACTTAACATATCGATAGATATAGATATGATCAAGTATGAGGAGGCGGACAAGATGGGAAATGACGGATTGAAAGTGGCGGTGCTTGGTACAGGGTGTGCTAAGTGCAACGCCTTAGAAGCGGAGACGACAGCGGCGATAGCGGAGCTGGGTTTAGAAGTGGAAGTGGAACACGTCACCGACTTTATGCAAATCGCAAACTATGGGGTCATGGTCACCCCGGCGTTGGCGATAAATGGCAAAGTGGTGTCTGTAGGTAAAGTACTCAAAAAAGATGAAGTCGTAGTATTACTTCAAAAAAATGGAGGATGACAACATGAGATTATTGGCAGAATTTTTTCCGGAATTTACTGAAAAACTCGATGAAATGGATGCTCTCTACGCAGAAAAGAGAACCATCGACGAAAAGACCTACCAGTTCATATGCTTTGCCTTGTCGATCAAAGCCAGGTCAAAACCCTGCGTACTCAAACACTTTAAAGGGGCGCTGGAAGCGGGGGCTACAGTGGAAGAGCTCAGTTACATCTTAGCGTTGACCATGCGCGAAGCCGCTGGTGCAGACGACTGCTGGACCCATGACATCCTTGGCGACTGGAAAGAAATCATCGCAGGAAACGTCGATTGCGGTTGTGAGAAATAGGGAGTAGTATAGCATAAGTGTGGCGAAAGACGTGCCACCTGAAGTGTGCCGTACGACACGTGAAGGTCAAGAGCGTGAAGGATAAAGGATAAAGGATAAGGCCAAAACCCTCCCTCCGAGTCGGCAAAGGGCGTGCCGACCCACCTCCCTCGGGGATGGAGGCAAGGTCAACGGCTAAGGGCAAGGTCAACGGCTAGAGGCAAGGTCCTATTAGCCACCCGAAGGGTGGCGTCCGTCAGGCTCCATCTCCGAGGGAGCTGGCTCGGCGAACTTTGCCGAGACTGAGGGAGGGGTTTCTTTCCATCGTCTTTCGGCGCGAATGTGCCGCTCCTTTTGAAGGTCAAGTGCGATAAGGTCAAGACCCTCCCTCAAGGATGGAAGCTGGTGCGTTCCTGCGGCGTAGAGTGCCATACGAAAAGTAAAACACATTTTACATAAACTTCATTCGCATCTCACAATTCTGGTTTATACTCATAACTGTAATGAGATTTCTTCATTGGCTTTGCGCTCCTTGCATTCCTCGATATCCCCTATCTCCCCCCAGTGAGTGGCGCAGAGTCTTTTCCTTCTATTGAATCCGAAAGGATTCTTTTTTTTATCTAAAAACCAATAATACGGTGAAAAGTTGATACAGATCAATTTTAACCCCTATCATTCGTGATAGAATAGAGTTGAATCGAGGAGGGAGGATAACATGAAACACTGTCATCACGATGCCAATGAGGGATCCTGTGTGCGATTGGTTCCCATATTTAACCATTTAGAAGACGACCATTTTGCGGAGATCAGTGAGAAAGTCATCACACGAACTTTTACCAGAGGAGAGAGGATTTACTCCGCTGGCGAAGCCGACAATACCCTCTACATCGTCCACTCGGGATCGGTGAAGATTTATCGCTTGGCTGAGTCGGGCAAGGAACAGTGGATTCGATTGTTATCCCCTGGGGATTTTACAGGAGAGTTTGCCATTTTTAGCGCGGATTATCGCCACGAGGCGTTTGCCGAAACCTTGCAAGATTCTAAAATCTGCACCATACATCGCGAGGATATGACAGCCTTGCTCCACGCCCACCCCGCCATCGCTATCAAATTGCTTGAAGGCGTGAGCGGACGGTTACAAAGAGCGGAGAGTCAAGTGCTAAAAGTATCTGCTGAAAGCGTGATGCAGCGATTAATCACATTCCTAGTTGATCTCGTCGATAAACGAGAGGGGGCTCAACCGGTAGTCCATCTCCATATGATGAAAAAAGACATCGCTTCTTATTTGAGTACTACCCCGGAAACCCTCAGTCGCAAACTGACCATCCTTGAAAACGAGGGGTTGATTCGCTCCTTGCCACAACGTCGCATTCAAATCGTCGATCTCGACGCACTATTACTTTATGAAGAATAAGGAGACTATAATGAAAAAATCTGTTATGCAAATCGAAACCCTGACCTGTCCAACCTGTGTGAAGAAAATCGAAACCGCCCTTTCAAACCTAGCAGGTGTATCCAATGTGAAAGTGCTTTTCAACTCGAGTAAGGCGAAATTTGATTTTGACGAGACTCAAATCGACGCTGAAACGTTACAATCCACAGTCGAGAAGCTGGGATTCAATGTGGAAAGCGTGAAAATTTCCTAAATAATACTACTGCAACCGCCCCTCTGAAGATGTGTCATCCACAGAGGGGTGAATTGTCGAAAGGAGTCAACCATGAAATTATGGATAATGAAACGCGACAATACCTGGACCCTATTATCCGGAATCCTCATCGTCGCAGGATTTTTGCTTAGAGCTGTTGGAGTGCTCCGTTGGGGAGATATGGCGTTAATTACCGCCACGGTGATCGCCGGCGCTCCGATTTTTGTCAAAGCCTATGAAGCTTTGAGACAAAAACTGTTTAGCATCGAGCTGCTGGTTTCCATTGCGGTCATCGGTGCGTTGTATTTAAGGGAGTATAACGAATCTTCAATCGTGACCTTCCTGTTCTTATTTGGAGCCTACCTCGAAAAGAAAACCTTGGAAAAAACCCGATCCTCCATAAAAAAACTCACCGAAGTCGCGCCTCAAGAAGCCATCCGATTAGAAGGGGGAGAACGGGTCACAATCCCCATCGATGAAGTCGAAGTCGGCGATCGATTGGTGGTGTTACCAGGCGGAAAAGTTCCTGTCGATGGGATAGTGATCCAAGGTGAAGGCAGTATCGATCAATCTGCAGTCACAGGAGAGTCAGAACCCGTTACCAAAACTATCGACGATACCGTGTTTTCAGGTACCATCCTCGATGGAGGTTATATCGAGATGATCGCCGAAAAAGTCGGAGACGATACCACCTTTTCAAAAATCATCGAACTCGTCGAAGAAGCTCAAGATAGCAAGTCAAAAACCGAACGCTTCCTCGATCGCTTTGCCCACTACTACACCCCGGGAGTGGTCGTCCTTTCTCTATTGGTCTACCTCATCACCAGAGATCTTCACTTGTCCATTACTTTTCTCGTCGTAGCATGCCCAGGAGCTCTCGTCATCGGAGCGCCGGTATCAAATGTCGCAGGCATCGGTAACGGCGCTAAAAACGGCGTCCTCATCAAAGGCGGAGAAGTGATGGAACAAATGGCGAAAGTGGACACCTTGATTTTTGACAAAACCGGCACCTTGACCGTGGGAAAACCAGAAGTCACAGACCTTACGATTTTTGGCGAAATGGATCGCACCAGATTGTTAGCCCTGTTGGCAAAAAGTGAAACCTTGTCAGAGCATCACCTGGGACGCGCCATACTGCGATACGCTGATGAAAACGACGCCGACTACAAAGCGTTGGAAATCACTGAAGGCAATGCCATCAAAGGTCAAGGGTTGACTGCCATAGTCGACGGGGTAGAAGTGGTGGCGGGGAATCGAAAACTCATGAAAGCTAGAGGTATCGACCTACCAGACGAGGGAGAGACTTTTGCACTCGAGCGCGAAAAACTCGGCAATACCGCCGTATTCGTCGCCATAGATGGCGTTTTCTCAGGCGTCGCTTCCATAGCAGATGCCATACGAAGTGATGCTAAGAGCACCTTGGCTAAAATGCGCGCAAAGGGCATTGTGGAAATCATCATGCTCACCGGAGATAACGCTCATACCGCAAAAGCCGTAGCTGATCAGCTCGACATCGATACCTACTACGCCGAGCTCATGCCACAAGATAAAGTTACCCACGTAAAAGCCCTAAAAGAAAAGGGCGCGGTAGTCGCTATGGCAGGAGACGGTATCAACGACGCCCCCGCCATCGCCACAGCGGACATCGGCATCGCCATGGGAAAAGGAACAGACGTATCCATGGAAACCGCGGATATCGTATTGATGGCAGACAGTCTCACCCAGTACGCCCACGCCTACACCTTAGCAAAAGCCACCTACCGCAACGTCCGCCAAAACATTGCCATCGCCTTAATCGTCGTAGCCTTTCTACTATCAGGGGTTCTCTTTGGCTTTATCAACCTCGCCTCTGGCATGTTTGTACACGAAGGAAGCATCCTCGTCGTCATTTTAAATGCCATGCGGTTGTTGGGATTTAAATAGTCGCTAAGTCGTAGACCTGCTCCTTAGCCGTTTACCTTGTCCTTAACGTCCTTGCTCTTGACCTTAGCCTCCATCCCCGAGGGAGGTGGGTCGGCGCGCCATTCGCCGACTCGGAGGGAGGGTCTTGACCTTCACGCACTTGACCTTCACGTGCCGCAGGCACACTTCACGTGGCGACCTTTGCCACACTATTGCCACACTTTTCCCATTCACCGACAAAAATACCGCTCACCGGAAACCTCCTGTGAGCGGTTTGTATCTTTTCACCTATCTTGTGATCTTAAATCATCCAACTCCTAAAAATCCACTTCCGTGCCGTAATAACAACACTTCAAAATCTTTTCCATCTCTTCTTGGTTCGGTTGTCTAGGGTTGGAGCCTGTACATGCGTCGAGGATGGCGTTTTTAGCGATTTCAGGCAACCTTTCCAAGAACACTTCTTCAGGGACGAAGCCTTGCTCCGTAGGATAGCTGTCTGCACCATAGTGTTTGATACATTGTGGGATATTGAGTTGATCGTTGAGATCAGCGACGAAAGCCATTAACAACTTGACTTTTTCTTCGACGGTATTGCCACCGAGTCCAATGTGATCAACGATTTGTGCGTAGCGCGTTGCAGCGGTTTCATCAGCGGCGTTGTAGGCGATGACTTTTGGCAAGTAAATCGCGTTGGCGGCGCCGTGGATGATGTGTGCACCGTGATCGGCAAAAATCGCACCGGTTTTATGAGCCATAGAGTGGACGATGCCCAACAATGCGTTGGAGAATGCCATACCTGCTAAACATTGGGCGTTGTGCATAGCTGCTCTCGCGTCCAAGTCACCATTGTAGGAGTCGACTAAGTGGTCTTTGACCATCTTAATGGCGTGAAGGGCGAGAGGGTCCGTATAGTCGCTGTTTGCTGTGGAGACATAAGCTTCGACCGCGTGAGTCAACGCGTCCATTCCTGTATGGGCGATGAGTTTTTTGGGTAGGGTTTCAACTAATTCCGAATCGATGATTGCCACATCAGGGGTAATTTCAAAGTCTGCAATCGGATATTTAATGCCTTTTTCGTAGTCGGTGATGATGGAAAAAGCGGTGACCTCGGTTGCCGTCCCAGAAGTGGAAGGAATAGCACAGAAGTGAGCTTTTTTGCGTAGTTTAGGTATGCCAAACACCACGCACATCTCTTCAAACGTGATTTCTGGGTATTCGTATTTAATCCACATGGCTTTAGCCGCGTCGATAGGCGATCCGCCGCCCATTGCTACGATCCAATCGGGTTGGAATGCAATCATTTTTTCAGCGCCGTTCATAACCGTGGTCACCGAAGGATCCGCTTCAATCCCTTCGATCAGTTCGACTTCCATACCGGCGGTTTCTAAGTACTGGATTGCCTTATCGACAAAGCCACTGCGTTTCAAGGAACCTCCGCCGATGCACAGCATGGCTTTCTTTCCTTCCAAAGTCTTTAGAACATCTAAAGAGCCCTTTCCGTGATAGACATCTCTAGGTAATGTAAAACGTGCCATAGTCGTCCTCCTTGTAGTTTGTCAAATATCTTACAATAAAATTCTACCGCATAATTAAAACCTTGTCAAATTCCAACTGAGAATAACTTGAGAAAAGCAAACGATTTGCTGTAAAACTTTACCAAAAAAACATCAGGTGGTGATCATTGTATTTTATCGAATCATCTAAAAAGCGACAAGATCAACTTTCAAAAACCCCTAAAAAGAAATTTATTTCCAATCGAAAAAAAACACCTTGACATTCGAAAACCAAACCCCTATACTTATGTTAATAACCGATGAAAAGAAGAGTAGATCTGTTGGTACGGTAAAGAGAGCCGCGGTTGGTGGGATGCGGTACAAGTAAAGCGGATTGAATGGACTTTGAGGGCAGGGTGAAATGCGTTTCGCAGAGTATTACCTGACGGGGAACTCGCCCGTTATCAGTGAGACGGATATGTTAGTATCCGAATGAGTGGGCGCTTTGCGCCAAAACGGGTGGTACCGCAGAAGTTATGACTTTTGTCCCAGTGAGGGATAGAAGTCTTTTTTTATTGGTTTTTACCATTGTCCATCGCCGAAGCCTATCCCATCGGCAACGAGAGCACACACCATTCAAAACGAAGAAGGAGACGACCATGAAAAAACTAGCACTTATCTTATTAGCCATTGTCCTACTAGCGGGTTGCAACGCCAACAAAACCTCAGAAGAAGTGAAAGCCAAAGAAACCAAAACCGAACAAGTTGCGACACCAGACCAAAACGAAGAAAATACACCATCAGAAAGCGTAGCAACCGTAGAAGGAGAAACCTTCACCATTGGCATCAACCAATTTGCCCGCCACGGTTCACTGGACAACTGCCGCATAGGATTTATCGAAGGGTTGAAAAAAGCTGGCTTTGAAGAAGGTAAAAACCTGAACATCGATTACCAAAACGCAGATGCCGATACGGCCCTCGCCAATCAAATTGCCCAAAGTTTTGCAGGGGCAAAAGTGGATATGATCGCTGCGATTGCCACTCCTAGCGCTATGAGCTCATATAATGCAGCCATTTCCACCGAAATACCGGTGGTTTATACGGCGATCAGCGACCCAGTCATCGCAGGTTTGGCAAAAGAGGATAAGCTTCCAACTGGAAACATCACCGGCACATCTGATGCCCTACCGGTTAAAGCGCAGCTCGAAATGATCCGAAAAATTCTTCCCGAAGCAAAAACCATAGGAATACTATACACCACCAGCGAAGCCAACTCAGAATCCACCATCAAAACCTACCAAAGCCTGGTGGCAGACTATGGATTTACCTTAGAGACCGTAGGGGTCTCAACTGCGGCGGATATTCCGCTCGCGACGGATAACCTCCTTGCAAAAGTCGACGCCCTTTCAAACCTCACTGACAACACGGTAGTCAGCTCATTGCCGACCATTCTAGACAAAGCCAACGCGGCAAAAAAACCGGTTTTTGGCAGTGAAATCGAACAAGTTAAAATCGGATGTTTAGCAGCTCAAGGCATCGACTACCTGGTTCTAGGTGAAAAAACCGGGGAGATGGCGGCGAAAATCTTAAAAGGCGAGTCAAAAGCTTCTGAAATGGCTTTTGAAACCATTACCGATCCCTATCTTTACGTCAACAACGCCGTTGCTGAAAAGCTGGGTATCACCATCGCACCGGACTATCTGTCCACAGCAAAAGAAGCATTTGACACCATTACAGAATAAATCCCAAGGGCGTGCCCGCGGGTAGGAGACAACATGAGTATCATCACAGGAATCGTTGAACAGGGTTTGATCTACGGCATTATGGCCATAGGCATCTCCATCACCTACATCTTACTGGACTTTCCCGACCTCACTGTCGATGGCAGCTTCCCATTGGGAGCTGCCGTGGCGGCGAGTTTGGTCACAGCAAAAGTGAATCCCTACCTGACACTTCTGATCGCCTTTGGCGTAGGGGTGTTGGCAGGAGTGGTCACTGGAATCATCCACGTGAAATTTGGGGTGCGAGATCTGTTATCGGGCATCATCGTCATGACCGGTCTTCACACCATCAACTTGACCATCACTGGGCGAGCCAACTTGCCTATTTTCAATCAAGCGACCATCTTTAACAACGCGGCGATCGATCCCTTATTTTCCCCGGGGTTCACTCCGTGGAAAACGGCTATCGTCGTCATCCTCATCGCATTGGTGTGCAAAGTGGCGCTGGACCGCTACTTAGAGACCAAGTCTGGTTTTTTATTGCGCGCCACCGGCGACAATCCGACATTGGTCACCGTCCTTGGTAAAAATCCAGGGGATGTGAAAATCCTTGGCCTCGCCATCGCCAACGGCCTCGTTGCCCTCGGCGGCGCCACCCTTGCCCACCAACAGCGCTTCTTCGAAATCTCCATGGGCGTAGGTTCCATGGTGCTTGGTCTAGCTAGTGTGATCATCGGAGTGCGCGTATTTGGCAGGATCAAAGCCTTGAAAATGACCACGATGGTTCTTCTGGGCTCCATCGTTTACAAGGCCTGTGTGGCACTTGCCATAGAAATCGGGTTTTCGGCAAACAGCTTAAAACTCATCACCGCCGTGTTGTTTTTTGCCGTGTTGGTTGTGAGCAAAGAAGGAAAGGGGAAGGCCCATGCTTGAGCTCAAAGGTATCACTAAATACTATAATCGTGGGACCATCAACGAAACCCAGCTCTTCGATAACTTTGACTTCGCTGTGGAGAAGGGGGACTTTGTCTCAGTGATTGGCTCCAATGGATCGGGAAAAACCTCCTTGCTCAATATCATCTGTGGCAGCATACCCATCGACGGCGGTGCGATTCTACTTGAAGGCACAGACATCACCAAGAAAAAAGAGTATGCCAGATACGACACCATAGGCAGAGTTTTTCAAGATCCTGGCTCAGGTACCGCACCCTCCATGACCCTACTTCAAAACCTGTCCATCGCAGACAACAAAAACAAGCCCTTCAACTTGACCAAAGGCATAGACAAAGGGCGCATCGACGACTACAAAACCATGCTCAAAAGACTGGGACTCGGATTGGAGGACAAACTCCACATCCCCGTATCCGCTCTTTCAGGCGGGCAACGCCAAGCGGTGTCCATGGTCATGACCACCATGACGCCGATCGATTTTCTGATCCTCGACGAGCACACCGCCGCCCTTGACCCAAAAACAGCACACACCATCATGGCGCTGACCGGAGAGTTGGTGAAAGAAAAAAAACTCACCTCACTCATGGTCACCCACAACCTCCGTTACGCCTTAGAATACGGCAACCGATTGGTGATGATGCACGAAGGAAAAGTGATTATTGATATCTCAGGAGAGGAAAAGGAGAGGGCGCAAGTAGATGACTTGCTCCAAGTGTTCAACGAAATCAGCATAGAACGAGGAAATTCCCTCTAAAAAAAGACGACAAGCGCCGTTGAGCGTGTCGTCTTTTTTTTATGGTCAAGTCAAAAATCAGATCAAGATTCCTAATTTTTCACAGATCGAATCCGGTGTCTCAACGGTTTTAAGTGGCACCATGCCAAACAGGCAGGCGATCTGGTCGTAGAGGGGGGTTGTTTTTGTTTTTAGGTAGAAAACTTGCTCATCTTTCTCGACAATGGTGAGATTGGCATCGCACATCAGTTGTGATAAACGATCTCGGTTGACGACAATATTGGCTTCGCGAATCCGATGTTCAATAATCGTTCGCAAAGCGATCCCTAGGACATACAACAAACAGGCGCCGTCCATCAACTTGGGAGACCAGGACAAGTCAACCAACGAAACCATTTTGGATTGCAGACGAGTAAGGTAGTTTTGGCAAGTCCAATAAGTGGTGAACAGATCGCTGATTTGCTCCGGAGTGAGATCCGGTTTTTGGCAAAAGAGCACGCGAAAACCGAAGAACTCTTTAGGTGACATCGTCCAGCCAGCATCCGCCATACTTGTAATCATCGGTTCAATCGGCGCATTTCGTCCAGCACCACCTCGCAAAAACAAGAAATTGAGATCGAGGCCGTCTTTTAAGTAAGGATCCCGAACCAATCGGTCATGTACCTCAAGCCTAGGGGAATAGTAGAGAATAGGGTCTGGAAAATCCTTGAGCGGAAAAGCGTCATCATAGGTCATGGCGATAGTTTTGTAGCGATATCGTAGCGTATCAGAGTCGTGTTCAAAGACATCGATAAACTTGCTGTCCAACAAATGTTTCTCTTTCAACCCTTCCGTGCTATTCGAAATACGTGATCCAATGAGCAAATATTGATTCAAAGATTGCAGTCGCACCAAAACATCGGGATCTTGAAACCCTCGATCACTACAAATTAGCAAAGGATCCGCGTTTACGCGATCCACATAATCCCCGACGGTGTGTGCCAATTCCGACGCCATCGTTTGTTTACCGCGATACTTATTATATCCCATGGGAACGAAGTTGGTGTCGGACACCAAACCCAAGATAAAACGATCGTCTGGTATACATTCTCTGCTGCATTGTTTGCGACAGATCAAAGTATAGTAATCGGCAATATAGGTAGGGGTCCTCGACGGGTAGGGGAAGTTGAATGTGGAGGCGGCAAAGACGCTTGTCCTTCCCGATGCAATCGGCGGCGTGACGGTTATGGGTATCGGCGATGGCGCATTTCGCGATGTCCTCGTCGAAGCGGTGATCTTACCCGATCAGCCTTTAACCATTGGCGCTTACGCCTTTGCCAAAAAAATCGAAAACGACTACCCGGCTACCTCGGTGAGAATCGCCACCGTCACCAGCCTAAAAAAAGTCACCGCGATTGGCGATCACGCGTTTCAGGGCAATGCGATCACAACTTTAGATTTAGAAGCCATTGAGACCATTGGTGCTTACGCTTTTTCCTACAATGCCCTCGATAACGCTATGGACCTTTCAAAAGCGACCCACCTTCACACCGTTGGCGACTACGCTTTTAAAGACAACAAAATCGACACCTTGACCATGCCAAACCGAGCCGACCCGGACGTCGCCCTCAACTTGGGAAAGGGCGCTTTTGCGAATAACGATCTCACCCAAATCGCACTCAACGGCGTCACCGGCATCGGCGATGAAGCTTTTCGAAACAACATCCTGACAGCAGTCGCCATCTCCGATGAAGTCAACCCCTTTGGGAAAGACGTGTTTTCTGAAAACAGACAATTTGTGGCGATCGAGACGACAAATCCTCTGGTTACCACCGAGAAATCCACACTGGGTTTTGGTCACGTGGTCAACCCGATCACTGTGGTAGTACACGCCACCGATGAAAAAACAGGAAAACTCATCCGGAAAATCACCCTAGGGGATAAAATCGTCATCACCGACCCCGACGAAGTCGTCCTTTTAGGTGAGAACACCTTACAGGCGCCTCCCGTGGACAACTACGCGCCAGTCGCCCCAGTGCTCACCTTCACTGTTGAAGAAGACCTTGCCACTAGCGAGTATGTCGTCACCTACAACGGAATGGTAACCCGTTTTCCGAAAGACGCTAACAACACCATTTCTATTACGGTATTCTATAACACCAACAAAGTAGAACCCACTTTGACTGTCGATCCCACCCAATTGATCTTTGAACCGGGCGCGGCAGGGGAGACTATCACTAAAACGGAGATCCTAAAAGCCATCACAGCGACGGACTTTGAAGGCAACCCTATCGACCCCACCAAGATCGTGATCCAACCCGACACCATCGACAAAGCCCAATCCGGGTCCACCACCATCCTCATCACCGCCACCGATCCCTACGGCAATGCCACATCAAAAACCGCAACAGTGATCGTCGCCGATGACATCAAATCGCGGGAGTTTGAAAACGGCTGGGCGTACGATGACTTTATGTACTACAAAGCCCCAGGGCAGAAAGGGTCATCTCTTATCGGTCTATCTCAGAAAGGGTTGGAAAAGTACAAGCAAGTACAGGTGCAAGGGCCATTTGGCATGCCGATCGCCGACATTTCACTTCCAACCTTAAATCCTTACGAAAAAGAGGCGGACGGGTCTTATTCTCTGATCACCGATATCGCTGGGTATGGAAGTGATATCAAAACGGTACGACTTCTTGCCAAAGCTCAACCAGATGGTTTCAACACACGCCCTCTTTCACCAGAAGTGGTCGCAGCGATGAACGATCTGAGATTCTACATCAATGGCGATACGGAACTTTCTGAAGAGACTCTTGCCGCTTATTTGGCGGCGTCTGATCAGCAAGCGATGGCGGATAAAGCAGAAAACCTCATAGAAGGCTTTATCAAAACGAGACCTTTTCCTTTTTCGATGCTCAGTGGCAGAACGTCCTTTGGCGCCTTTAAAGACCAGTTAGAAACCTTCTCGAAAGACGCTTTTGCACCTGGGGGATTTTGGCGTTATTCGGAGTTTCCGATGGGCTTATGGGATTTAGAGAAAGGTCACTTGAACCTTAGTGGGTTCAACAAGCTTAGATCCATTGGCGATAGTGCATTGGCTGGTTATTACGGTTACAAGTCTGTGGATCTCTCCCATATGCCCGCGCTTACATCTATCGGGGATGGTAGTGTTGTGATGATCTCGCCGAGGAGGCGTGAGCTTACGATGCAGCACGAAGCTGCTCGAGCTTCAATTTCATTTGAAAATAGTGCAGCGCTAAAAACCATTGGTGACTATGCTTTTTATTATCCTGAGGTTGCTGTGGATATCAATTTTCAAGGGGCGACAAGTCTAACGTCAATCGGCGAATCTGCCTTCACAGCGCCTTCGGATAATCGCACCGAGTGGTATGAACCGGAACCTTACCCAACGCTATTAGATTTATCGCCACTCGTCGAGTTGGAGTATATTGGGAAGAACGCTTTCGCTTACACAGGTCATCCAGCGATTCAGATTGCCAATCTTCCCAAGCTCAAAACAATAAGCGAAGGTGCTTTTAAGAGCAATCAGAAAAGTCGGGTCCGATTTGACTTGTCAGGGCTCAACGCGTTGGAAACGATAGGTGAGAGTGCTTTTGAGTCCTCTCAGCCATACTATGAGAATCAATCCCCAGAAGAGGATGGGATCATTCTTTTAGCAGGATGTGCGAATCTGAAAACTATTGGAAGACAAGCCTTTGCAAGTACGGACAGAGGTCAAGAGAACACCACATACACTAAGATTCCCATTGATTTGACCGATTGCATCGCCCTTAGCGCTATCGATGCCACTGCATTTATCGGCCGTATTCCAAGACCGGAATCCGATCGTTTCAATGGGAAACTCGTCATCAATACCACGGCAGAGGTGGCAGGGCACATCCCTTCTCGAGGAAATTACCTGATCAATCCGACAGAGGATAGCTTAGAGGGGAATTGGACGGTAGAGGATTTTATTTACGCCGATGTGACGCCTCAATCACCGAATCCAATTGATCCAACGGATATTGTCGAAATGAATCCGCCAACGGGGCGCTATATTATCGGATTTTCGCCTCGCGGTCAGGAAAAAGTACAAGTTAATCACAATGTGGTTTTTCCTAATGTGGATACGAATGGCACTCCAATCGTTGGGATCAAAAGCGAGTCTTTTGCCGGCAACCGCCATATCGTTCAAGTGGATTTGAGTAAGATGACCCACCTTGAGACCATTGGTGGAGACTCAGTGATCGTCAAAAGAGAAAAGGGCTGGGATGGCGTTTTCACGACAGCTCCGATATCGCTAAAAGGAACCTTTGAGGACTGTAGCAACTTAGAGCAGGTGATCTTTCCAGAGAACATCCAAAGCATAGGTCACGATGCCTTTGCATTGACCAAGGTACGTGAAATCGATCTAACCAATCGGCAGGGGCTAAGAGTCATTGGACATCGAGCTTTTTGGCTGAAGGACGAAAATTACCATACGATGATAAAACTAAAGGGTGCAGATCTTCAAGTCGTGGGGGCTTATGCATTCGCGGGTAATCGACCATACAATGCACCAGTTGAAGATGAAGAGACGGTGTTAGAACTTCCAATCCTGCCACAGTCTTTTAGATGGCATTACATTGGAATTGATAATTATAATGGTGCGCAATTCAGGGATAACAATATTAAGCAGATAACATATCATTCCAACGAAGACAAAGTAGGTGTTTTTAATGAATGGAACAATAACATCTTTGGTGGGAATAACATTACATCCTATGATTATCATCTGCCAAACGCAACCGAGCTAAAGATGTCAGGAAATAATACAACGATTCGAAACTTTACGATCGATGCGCCAAAATTAGACACTTTGGAGTTACTTAAAACAACGTATGAGATGCCTGATTTGGATCTCAACAAATCAGGGCTAAAAACTTTAAATATTCAAGGCGTGAGACTATTGGCTGACTCCTTGAAGATGCCATCGACATTTACCGCTTTTAATGGAGGAGAGTCTTCGTGGTCAACCCCGCGCTTCGTCACTAATGCACTCTACGTGTCGGATGCCTTTACAGGATTTCACGACCAGATGAGTATTGAAGGAAAAGATAAAGAACCGACAGTGATCTACATTCAAGATGCCCTAGGTAACTTTGTCAACCCCCATAACCTTGTCGATACGGACAAGACACTTAAAATTGATAACTTCACTATTTATCGTCAAAATTACGTCGTCAACCCTCTAACCATAACTTACGAGTACGTGACAGTGGAAGACGGCGTGGAAGTTTCATTGTCACCACAGGCGACGGATACCTACCCGAGAGGTGTTGGTGATGTGAACATTCCGGCAAACCAGTTTTTTTACGGGTATAAAACCCCAGCTCCTGTCCCCATCACTTTACAACCCGGCGTCCTCAACTACACGGTGAAGTTGGTCTATGAAAAACTCACTGAGGAAGAAATATCGGCAAATGAAAAAGTGACCATGCGACACAACAACGAGCTCATTAACAAGGTACCTATTGTTTCTTATCTTATTGGTCAACAGATGAGCACAAAACTCTACCTCGATGTAACTGGAACAGGTACGGTCGTTGAGGGGGCAAAAGTCGTTCTTTACTATGATCCCACCTATGTGGCTGAAGATCAGATCTACGTGCCCACGGGGGGTGTCGTCCAATCTTTTAAGGCAAAGGACGGTAGACTTGAGATTATTTTAAGAGATCCGATAAAAGGTGGTGAACAATTAGACCTCAACATCATCTGGCGTTTTAAGGAGATGGTCACGCCTCAGAATTACACCATCAACATTAAGGCTCTCGCTGTTGATAAAACTGGTACGGTTATCGCGAAAGAACAACCTATAGTGCCCTTGACCGGCTATTACAACACGCCAGTATTGACCAAGTTTGCAAACGGGCACCCGTATAACGGCAGACAGCCCGGCGGAAGAAGAGGACAAGGCGACTACGTGGCGACTGGAAAAGAAGAAGACGTGACCTACACCTTCACATTAAGCGAATTGCGGCGAAAGGTGGACGGCTATGTGCTCACCGACACCCTCCCCCTCTATCGCAAAGCCCTTCTCGATCCTCAAGGGCTGCCCCAATACGATGCGGAAAACAATCTTCGATGGACCGAGGAGCGGGCACACTTCGATCCGGAAAAAAACCCGGGCTGGGTATTGGCACCCGATGGGATCACACTGACTTACACCGATCCCGCCGTTATCGGCGAGACCTACGTCCAAACCCGAGTGGTGGGCAATCCACTGATCCTTACCTATCCCAATGCCTTATTCAACGTGGATACGGTCAACAATGCATCTATAACCTTAGCTCCTAACAACCGAGGGGAAGGCGAACCCGACCTCACTGCGGCAGACGATATACGAGTCAATTTTTGGGGGAAAGGTGGAGATTGGGGGATCTATGATAAAAACATCGTCGGGTCAAAGGTTCGATGGGAAAAAGATGCTGCAGGTAGAGAAATCCCAGGTAGTCAATTCTTTTACGATATGCAAGAAGATCGAGAGCAAGAATTTGTCTGGTTGTTGGAGACATACAATATTACGGAAATGGACCTTGGGAATCTGGTCTATAGAGATTACGGACTGGACCCTAGAATGTACTACTACGGCGTAGAGTACGACAAGATTCACAACAATAAAGCCCAGGTCAAAGTTTATTACAAGGATGGTACTTCAAATACGTATACGCTAAGTGGAACTCCTGTAGTGGGGACTAATCGGTATCGTCATACGTTCTACTGGCAACATGCTCCCAATATCGAGTCTTTTGAGTTTATTGCAGCGAGCGACCTTGTGATGAAACCAGGAGCGTTAAATCGTATCTACATGATCAGCAAGTTGCGTGAACAGGATAAGTCTCATTACGATTATGAGGACGTGACGAAAAACGCCTTTATTAACGAATCCACCCTCACGGTGTCCTTTATGGTTGACGGCGTGGTAACGTCGCGATCGACGATTTACGACAAAGACAGTGTCGGGATTAAACACCGAAAACTCATGTTAAAAGGGGTGAAGCCCCACAAGGTTCCAGGGTATCAGGCCAATGATGTGATTGCCAATACGGTGAAAGGCGTCAATGTTGACTACGATCTGGCGTTGAAGCCCATTTTAGACAATGATGTCTATGATGATGCATTTAAAGAGATCCTTACAGATGTTCGCGTGGTCGACGTATTACCCGAAGGGGTGACCCTCGATCTAAGTCAAAATGGTGGGTTCACCTGGGATCAAGGCGTTGCAAAAAGTGGAGGCGGTGATTTCCGTGTGCTTCAAAATGTGATTGTGCCCGTCTACGATGAAAATGGACAAATCAAAGGCAACCGAGGGGCGACAGTCGTCCACTTTACGATACCAGTGATGAAACCGGCAGAATATGAACAGTTTAGATTGACAGGATATCGGTTGGGCTCTTTACACGCCAAAGTCGAATCCTGGGTCGATGGTTCTGTTAAAAACGACATGTGGTTTGACATGGCAAATGAAAACATCTCTGGTTACAACCCTAAACCGGACCCGACAAAGCTCCTCGGGGACGGCAACCACGGCTATGCTGAAGATGGACTCGCGATCTCAGGGGTGCGCATGATCCACTCCTTCAAAGAGATCGGCTTGGTCGATCCAGAAAGCCAAGATCATTACCAAGGCACAGGCTACAGCACCACAGGGGTATTCACTGAAACGAACGAACCAGGTGATAATAATCCCAAGTTTTTGTACAAACTCAACCTAATCAACGCCACCGAAAACGACGTGAAGAAAAACATTAATATGATCGACGTCTTTCCTTTTATCGGCGATGAAGATTTGACCATTACCAACGCTAGAAGGGGAACACAGTTTGAAAATATAATGGCGGGAGTCCCAAAGGTCTACGTCAACGGCGTGGAAAGTGCCGATTTTGATGTCTATGGCGTCGTAGGGCGGGCAGTGCAGCAGTATACTCAACACAGCGCAGAACCCCAAGCTGCTGGCGGTCTTGAAGAATCGCCGAGTCCACGACAGGTGTTTTTAGAAGGCCAAAATTGGCAGCCGATTCCAGAAGGGCTTACCCCATGGGACTATGGTGGGTACACGGCGATTAAAATCACCCAAAAACCTGGAAAGACTTTTACTCCCAACCAGCGTATCGAAGTGATCGTCCCCATGCGCGTATGGGGGACACCGCAACCCGGTCAAAAAGCCTTCAACTCTTTTGGGTTGACCTACGATCCCGAAGGGCAAGGCACGGGCACGTTGCGCATGATCGAACCGAACAAAGTCTTTAACGAAATACCACCGCCACGCTACAAAGTCGAAGCGTCGAAGTGGGAATATCGTGGGAAAAATAGCCTAGGCAACTACAACACGCCGACAACCCCGCTACCAGGAGCGAAAATCGCCTTGTTTGGCAGGACAGAAGGGAAATTTGTAAAACTGGCGAGCGCGATCACCCCATTTGCCGGACCTGCGCGGGAGACGTTGAAAACTTATTACACCGTCGATTTGGGTATGACAGGAGACGAGGCAGAAACCAAGCTCCGCGCCGTCTCGAGAAACCCGGTGAAAATCCTAGCGGATTTGACCGCCTACTACAAGGCTCACCCGGTGGCAGGAAAAGAGGATTATATATCTGCCCGTGACATGCTCAAGTCTCAACCCTCATCGGTGGAGTTTGAGCTGGTCGACTTCCCTAAATACGATGCATTTCGGCTAGTGGAAGAAGAAGCGCCCCAAGGCTTTGAAATCACGCCGATTAGTGCAGGTGAGGTGTGGCACATACTACACCGAGCTGACAATTATATTCACTTTTGGGCGAACGCTGTTAAGAATAACAATGTACGAAAGACCGATGCTAATGGTGTCTATTATCTGTACACACCAGAAGATACCAATGCTGCTCGCACCGTATTTCTAGACAAAATGAAGGTGGATATCGAGCCGCTCTACGGCGAATACACCTTCACCAAAGTTGACGCCAACGACAACCCTCTACCAGGCGCGAGCTTTACCATGGTGTTTAACACGCCGAGAGAGGCGCTAAACGCAGGGCTACAGCCGAACGATGTCAACTATGTGGACGAAGTGACCTACCAAAAGCTGAAGGAGCCGCACCATGCGACCTCTGACGCCGCAGGGCGCGTCAGTTTTGATCGACTGCCCCACGGGCGATATATTTTGTCCGAAACTCAAGCACCGATGACCTATATGCCCATCCCGGATAGGGAAATCGTCGTATCGAATAACAAGGGGGACACCACCCAGTTACCAGAAAATAGGACGATTAAAAACGATAAACACCAACTTAATCTATTCAAACTCGCTGTTGTCGACGGTAAAGAAAACATCCCACTGGAAAAACTCCAAAGGTTGGATGGGGTGATCGTCGACCAAGCGCCAGCTACCTTTGACCTTTTTGAAAAGCGTGGCGAGGAGTGGGTGAAGAAGGGGACTTACACTACATCGGTCAAGGACCCGAATGATCCAATGAGCATCGGCGGGTTGGTGAAGATCCCTGACCTGGACCTTGGCACTCTCTACAAAATTGTTGAAACCCTCGCTCCAGAGGGATACCCGATGATCTTAGATGCCGAAGGCAAACCCAAAGAGTTGATCTTTAAGCTCTCACCGGAAGGGAAGATTCAAACGGAAAACGGCGCAGTCTTCGCTACAGCCAACCTCTACTACCCCAATAAAATGAAAGAGGGCGAGTCGATCATACGGGTGCGAAAAATGAATGAACAAGGGAAGTGGGGCATGGCTCTGCAAGGGGCGCAGTTTACACTTTACAAACAGGACGCCAATGGTGTCTATCAGCTCTACGACGATGGCGATCCCCTCACCGAAAACGACGCGATTCGCTACTCGGGAGAAGACGGCTACGCCGAGTACGCCAAACTCAAAGAAGGGATCTACAAAGTGGTGGAAAGTCAAAGCCCACCGGGATACGCTCCGACGGAGCTGGAGTATGTCTACAATGTGCCCAAATACGGGAACAAAGAGTTTGGTGTATTGGATTTTACAGAGGATGGCGTATTTACAAACTATCCGTACTTTATCCGCGGACTCAAATACTTGGCGCTGTTTAAAAACCTCGATGAAGTGGCAGCGAATCAAAAGATGAAGGAATATACCGATGCGGCGAAGGCGAAGGACCCGACGGAACACACCGAAGCGGAAGCCTTGGCAGCAGCCGACAAACTCAAAGTGGTGAAAAACACCGCAGGGACCTACGACGTAGCAGCGCCACTTCAAGGGGTGACCTTCACCGTTTACGAGAAGGTAAACGAAGGGCTGTTCCCGAGGGCGGTGCCGATGAAACGGGAAGATGATACGGAGATCACCGTCACGTCTGATGAAAATGGAAACATCGTGTTTGAAGATGCGGTCTTGAAGCGAATGAGCCATAAAAACGAGTACTTTTTAAAGGAACTCAAAGTCGAAGGACCATTTGCAGGGAAAATTGTGATCAATCCCAATTTGATCCCCGTTGACTTGACTCACGCCAAGATTACGCTGGAGGCAGGAGTGGCGTTGATCGATATCAACATCTCTAACGAAGCCCACACAGGAAAGATCATCCTATCCAAGTACGAAAAAGGCGATGGGAGAAACTTGCCTGGGGTCACATATGAGCTCACTGGGCCATTTGGATTCAAAGAGCGCAGAGTCACCGATCACGCTGGTTTTATCACCTTTGAACACTTACCGTTTGGGAAGTATACGATTCGCGAGGTTCAGGCTTTGCCAGGGTATATGCTAGAAGTGAAAGTCGTCGAACTCACTTTGACCCAACAAGAACCTATCCAAAAAGTGGTGTTTTCCAATATGAAGGCGGTCTATCCACAAACAGGCGGCGTCGGATCGCTACCTTATGTCGCAATAGGCGCTAGCTTGATGATGTTAGCATGGTGGATCGTTAATCGAAAGAAAATGGAAGTGGAAGGATAAGCCGATGAAAAAAGAGCAGATCACTCGATATATCGTACCCCCATAGGTGACGATGGATGTGGCAAAGGTAATTGCCGAGATGACAAAAGGTTTTATACGATTTTTTAGCGAGATCGTACAAAACCCACCTCTCCGCAGCAAATCATGGATTTCGCTGCCAACTCATACAACATATCTAGGAGGAAATGATGAAAACAAACGTTAAACGAGCGATAAGCTTGGCATTGGCACTGATGATGATCTTTGCGATAGCCGCACCAGTGACGATGGCTGGAGAAATTGTTGATCCGCCTGCAAATGTAGCTCCCGTAGGCAATTTAGATGGCAAAGTCGTCACCGTAAAACCAGACAAGACCACGGTAATCGTACACAAATTGATGGCGGAAACCTATGTCGAAGGGATTCCCTTTGATCATAACGGTGGCGTGTTGTCACCAGAACAACTCGCTCAAATCGGCACACAAGTCACCGAAGCTAACGGTGTAGAGTTTTCCTACTACAAAGTAACCGCAGAGCAACTCGATGCGCTGATATTGGACAAAGACAATAATGCTACCGTTGCAGCCGTTAACGCTACCCTAACAGTTGCAGCACCGACTGGTGTGATCACCACAGCAGGTGGGGTGGGAGCGACAGTCGAATTAGAAGATGGCTACTACTGGTTTGTCGAGTCAAAAAAACCAGAGACCTTAAAAAATGCTGGAGGCACCGTTCCTTTTGGTATATCCGTTCCCTTGCCAAATGGCATCAAAGTAGGTAATATTGAAGCGGGTGCAGGCTTCTTGAGCGAAGTCAACATCTATCCCAAAAACGTCAACGAAACACCTGTGACAGATAAGACTTTTGGCGACGACAACAAAGCCGACAAAGAACGGGATTACAATATTGGCGATGCTATTCCATACGAAGTCGTGACGACATTCCCAGCTGGGACCCGTTACAAAACCGCTCACTGGAACGATAGAATGACTGAAGGATTGACCCTTGATCCGGATTCCATCGTCGTAAAAATTGGAGATACCATTTTAACTAAAGTGACAGATTATGAAGTTGATGCGACGGATACCAGTTTTAGTTTAAAACTCACAGATCCAGCAGGACTCGCACGAATTAACGAGCAGGCAACAAAAACTACAGTAACCATTACCTACAATGCAGTTCTCAATGAAAAGGCTGTCGTTGACATTCCAGAAAGCAATGATGTGATGTTTTTCTACGGTAACAACCCAGATCATGGTAATACACCAGTGACAACAAAGCCTAGGGATAAACAAATCACCGTCAATAAAACTTGGGTTGATGCCAATGGCGCTGACCTCACACCACCTGCTGGTGTCACTGCGGAGATGACCTTAATCAATGCGCAAACCGGTGAAACGGTTGGTGCGCCAGTCGTCTTAAACGGCACAGAAACTCCGGCATGGACGCATACCTGGACTGATCTTGATGACGATACAGAATACAAAGTACTAGAAACATACAATGGTTATTCTGCAGAATACCTCCAGCTCAGTGACGAACCAAACATCATCACCGTCAAAAACTGGAAAGACGATAACCCAACACCAAATAATCCAGAAGAACCCAAAGTATTTACCTATGGAAAGAAATTTGTAAAAACAGGCGATGCGGATGCGAGATTAGAAGGAGCGGAGTTTGTCGTATATAAAAATGCAGACGCGCCAAATTATCTCAAAAAGAAAACAGATCCACAAACCGCCAATGATTTAGCAGCATACTTGACGGCACAGGCAGCGTATCTGGCAGAAGTTGCGAAACAACCACAGGATCCAGCAGCGCTTGCGGCTGCCAAAGTAGCAAGAGATATTGCCTTTGAAGCGAAAAACATGCAATGGACTTGGACGACAGTAAAAGAAGAAGCTGTAGTCTTTAGATCCAATGCACAGGGACAATTCGAAGTCTACGGTTTAGAAGCAGGCGATTACTTCTTGCAAGAGAC
Source organism: uncultured Peptoniphilaceae bacterium (assembly GCA_964533865.1). GTDB lineage: Bacteria > Bacillota > Clostridia > Tissierellales > Peptoniphilaceae > CAZHRC01. Next base: position 138,742 of record CAZHRC010000002.1, on the reverse strand, counting down.
CAAAGCACCAGAAGGCTATTCAGCGATCACGACACCGATTCCATTTGCTGTCGGGAAAAATTCCTATACACAAGGCGATTTCGCATTCATTGAAGGCGAGACTCCGACAACGGCACAAAAAGTACCGAACAAAAAAGTCACCATTCCACAAACCGGTGGCATCGGTACGGCGATCTTTATCGTAGCAGGTATTGCCCTGATGGGTACTGCTGTGATTGGATTAAGAAAACGTCCACAAGAAGACTAGACGATAACACCAACTGCGCCTCTGAATAGAGGCGCTCCCAAAGGGCTAAAACGATAGAGGTTTAGTCCTTTGGGAGCGCTTTTACACCATAAAAGAGACGAGAGGAGAATCCTATGCGACGTCCACACCATACATTCATCATCTTTTTAGTGCTAATTGGGGTGATGACTTTTCCAACAAAACTCCTTGCCCAAGGGGGGAATGAACTGAAAATCATCGCTATCGCCAACAAGCAGGCCCACACTCTTCACGAAAAACCCGAAGGGAAACCGATTAAAGGAGTTGTTTATCGCCTGTGGAAAATTGACGGGGAATTGACCAGAGAAAAGGCGACAACCCTGTTAAAACAACTGGCAACTCGTTCAGTGGCAGATCTCGATCGCGACTACCCTGATTTGCCTCCTAAAAATACACCGCCTACTGACGATACGGGGATAGTGGTGATGAAAAACTTACCGGCGGGCTATTATTACGTGAGAGGAGTCACCCAAAAACAAGGTGTCCTCGACAGCGATTGGAAGCAAGCACCTTTTTTAGTGGAACTACCCTATACTCAACCCGACGGTACACAGACCAATTCAGTTACCGTCTATCCCAAGGCAACCACTGAGCCAGAACCGCCAGTGCCTCCAGATACGCCGACAGGTGGAGAAAAATTCGTAAAAGTGAGTGCCTTCGATGAAAAAGCCCTAGAAGGAGCGGTATTTAAAGTCGTTCAACGGGTGGTAGACGAAGAGGGGATCGAGAAAAAAGATAACACCGGCGCTTATATTTACAAGTCGGTAGAGAAAAATGGTAAGACCATCATCTTAAAGTCCGGACCAGACGGTAGATTTGAAGTCACCGGGTTACCCTACGGTGTCTACTACCTCATCGAAACCATCGTCCCAAAGGGCTACCTCGGTTTAAAAGAACCTCTTGCTTTTACCATAGATAAAAACTCTTACGAAGACACGGCGATCATCAAAATTCGCAACCAAAAAGGCCCTGACACACCGGAAACCCCCTCGGAACCCGAAACCAAATCCGAACCAGTCCCGGTAAAACCGCCTGTAAAACCACCAACGCCACCAAAACCAGGTAAACCAGTAAAACCAGGCATCCAAGTCCCAGAAACCGGTGACATCACCGCCTTCGTCGCTATGATTACTGGCACATTATTCATCGTGATGGGGACGTATTTTTATAGAGATGGTAAAAAGGCAAGTCGCAAAAAAGGCCCCGTTGATAGCACAAATCCATAGAAAGGTTTCGCCTAAAGGATTTTGCGAAGAAAGAGGCGGAAGGGATTGGAAATCAGTCACACTCGTTTCGCACCCGTTTATCAGTAGTAATCACGATAAGTTTTTAAAACAGGATAGGGTCGATGCTGTGTGCATAGCATAAAGTCCAAGATCAGCTGAAGATTTAAGCGCTTCAGCTGATCTTTTGTTCGCTGAAAGTCACCAAACCCCATAAACCCCTTGCAAAAAATTCGGATTATGGCTATACTAGATGTATTCGAGTCACGAAACACTCGAGGGGAATTAGCTCAGTCTGGGAGAGCGCTTGAATGGCATTCAAGAGGTCGTGGGTTCGAGCCCCATATTCTCCACCATATTTTTTACGAGGTGCCCTTCGCCACACTACTGCCTCTGACCTTCAAAAAGAACGCTGCCTTCGAGCCGTTCCTTAGAGGTACGCTGCAGTTCCACACTCGAAAAAACCACCTCACGACGTATCATCGCGAGGTGGTTTCCTTTTTATTTTCTACGTTACACTATTCGACCAACATCCAAACTACGACAGCGCTGTTTTCCTTTGTATAGGAGACATGGTTTTCTCCGCGTGGTATCCAGCTGGCGTTGCCGCTTGTTAGGCGATGGGTTTCTCCGCTGGCGTCGCAGAAGATTTCACCTTCGAGGACGAGGGAGATTTCATCACCGGTGTGGGCGGCTTCGGGTACTGTGGTGTGGGGTGGAAAGAAAGCTGTGCCCATGGTGAAAGTTTGGGATGGGGTGAGCTTGAGATCGAAGATATCGGTCATGACCACGCCATCACTTCTAGTGAGCGTGGGTAGGGTGTCGATGGTTTTGACGATCATCGGATCACCTTGCCGATTTCTAAGGTGTTGGGATCGATGAGGACGCCATAGTCCCCTTCGGCTTGATCAATGGTGATGTAGCCGTTTTTCACATCGCTGACCACGGCTTCTAGATCGCGATCCATGGCATCGCCGTAGCCTCCGCCGGTACAGGTGACGAGGCGTACGCCTTCCCCTTTGTTCAGGACTTTTCGGGCGATAGAGCCCATGGGTTCGGAGAGGTTACCCTCTTTATCGATGAATTGGAAGTAGTTGTACGATCCGTCGCTGCCACCAGCGGCACCCCAGGCAGGGTATTTAAATCGACCGAAAGATGCGGTGAATTGTTCGCCGTCGTTCATGGCGTAGTAGGTGCGCACAGCGCCGCTACCTCCCCGGTATTCTCCAGCGCCAGCGCCGTCAGTGTGCAGGCTATATTCACCGATTTGAATCCCGTATCGCGCTTCTGCCATTTCCACGGGAACGTTGTAGGTTTCTCCGTCTCCCACGCAAAACTGGCCGACTTCTCCGTCTTTGCCAGCGCTCGCACCCCATCCGCCACCTGTGGGCTCGACGATGATGAAGGGCTCGTTGGTGTCTTGATGAAGCCCTGTGAGTACGACCGAGCAGACGGAGAGCATGTGGCCTGCGCCTAAATGGTCGGGGAAAACAGGTGCTAGCGCCTTCCACATGGTGTCCGCCGCGTAGAGCATGGACTCAAAATAGCAAGAGGTGGGAGCTGGAGCATCGCAATACAACACGGACCCTTGATCGGCGAGGATGGTCAGTTTGCGGAACACGCCATCGTTGACATCCAAACTCGGGTTGATGATGGACATGTAGACGATTTTAGCCCCTGCGCACAAGGAGGAATAGCCTGTGTTGATCGGGTTTGCCACTTGGGGACTCGATCCTCTAAAATCGCAAATGAATTCGTCTTCTGTGATGGTCACTGCGACTTTGATGAGTACCGGATTGCCGTAGCCATCGTCATCCATGTAGTTCTCACCTTCCCAAGTGCCTACGGGAAGAGCTTTCAAGCGGTTGACCGCGTGAGTTTCCCCTTGGTCAAGAAGGCGAGCCATCGATTGTTTCACTGTGTGTACGCCGTATTTGTCACAGGTTTCCACGATGCGTTTATAACCTGTGCGCAACGAGGCGATTTGACCCCACATGTCTCCGTTTGCCGCTTCAGGATAGCGGACGTTGGAGGCGATCATATCTCTTAGCGCTTCGTTAAACTCCCCTTCGGACACCAATTTCACTCCGGAAAATCGTAGCCCTTCTTGGAAGACTTCTGTGGAATCTGTGGTGAAGGATCCAGCTGCCATGCCGCCTACGTCAGACCAATGGGCTTTGTTGCCGATAAATGCGACGATTTCTTCTTCGTAAAACACGGGCATGACCATGCCGATGTCGGAGAGGTGGGTGCCTCCGCCCATGTAAGGATCGTTGATCAAGTACACGTCGCCAGGCTTCATCTGTTCTTTTCCAAATTTTTGGATGATCTCTTCGATCATCGGCGCGATGAGCCCGATAAAGCCACAGGCGCCGTTGCCTTGGGTGAGGAGCGCCCCTTCGCCATCTGCGATACCGCTGGCGTAGTCTAGGGTTTCATAGATGATGGGACTCATCGACGTTTGAGCAAAGGCGTAGAAGACTTCGTTGCCGATGGCGATGAGCGAATCTTTTACAATATCTAAGGTAACGGAATCCACCGCGTGATTATTCATGATTTCCCTCCTCGATGATTAAGTTGCCGTGAGCGTCCACGGTGACCACTTGGCCGGGGTAGACCACTGTTGAGGCGGTAGGTTCCTCGACGATGGTAGGGCCTTGGATTTTTGCACCTGAACCAAGGGAGCCCCTGTTGTAGATTGGCGTAATCAGCCAGCCTTCATTTTCGTATAACACTTGACGGGTTTCGCTTGGGGCGATCTCGCCGACTTGTGGAGGAATGGTATCCAATGAAGGCAAGGTCAACCCTCCTGTGGCGGAAAGGTGGTAGTTGACGATTTGAATTCCAGCGCCGTCGAGTTTAAAGGTATACAGGCTCTCGTGAGCCGCGTGGAATCGGTCGGCGATGGTGATCAAATCTTCGTCGGACCATGGTGGAGCGGGTACGCCGACTTTTACGGTGTGTTCCTGGCCTTGGTAGCGGATATCCGCGTAGAAGGTGCAGGTCATGTTTTCTTTTGGGACATCTTCTTCTTCAAATTGTTTTTCTGCCGATGCAACAAGGGTTGCCCAAGGTGCACTGAGGGCCTCGCCGGCACCTGGTGCTAACGTTGCGATGGAGGTGCGGATATAGTCCTGTCTCAAATCCGTCATCAACATGCCCCAAGCGGCAAATACGGAAGCCGCCTTTGGCACGATGATTTTTTTTACATTGAGTTCTCGGCCGAGAAAAGCAGAGTGCATAGGGCCTCCACCGCCAAAGGCGACGAGGGCAAATTCTCTAGGATCGTAGCCGCGCCTGACGGAAATGAGTTTTAGGGCGTTGATCATATTGGCGTTTGCCACTCGGATAATATCAAGGGCAGCATCGTCCACGGATTTGCCCAAGGGTTTGGCGATGGTTTCTGAAAGGACGGATTTCACGTGCTCTAGGTTGACTTCGTAGTCAAAGTGTTTTCCGGAGAGTCTTCCAGTAACCAAAGAAGCGTCGGTGGTGGTGGGAGATGTGCCGCCGAGGCCATAGGCAACAGGCCCAGGGGTGGATCCGGCGGATTGGGGCCCCACTTTCAAAGAGCCCGCTTCGTCGATCCAAGCGATGGAACCTCCACCGTTTCCGATTTCCACAATATCCACAACTGGGGTCATAATGGGATAACCGGCACTTGAGGTGGTTTGCTCAATGCGATAATTGGTGGTGATCTTCACCTCCCCTTTATCGATGAGGGAGCATTTTGCGGTGGTACCTCCAATATCAAAGGCGATAATGTTCTGTTCGCCAAGGGCTTCACCTAGTATGGCAGCGCCGTAGACGCCAGCAACTGGTCCAGACTCCACCAAGTTGATCGGAGTTTCTTTTGCATGTTCAAAAGTGGTGGTACCGCCGTTGGATTGCATGACGTAGTTTTTAGCGTCAAGGCCGTAGTCCAATAGCTGGTCGCGCAGTTGATTGAGGTAGGCGTTAGCTGTGGGCATGACATAGGCGTTGAGGGCGACTGTGGAAGTCCTTTCATACTCTCGCCACTCAGAGGTGATGTCTGTCGAAGTGGTCACGTAGACCTCGGGCCATAAGCGCTTGACTTCCTCAGCCACCTGTTTTTCGTGTTCCGGGTTGGCGTAGGCGTGGAGAAGGCATACGGCGATGGATTCCACCCCTTCCGATTGGAAATAACCGACGAGGTTGGCGATTTCTTCTAAGTGCAAAGGTTCTAGAATCTCTCCTTTGTAGTTGATACGCTCGGTTACCTCATGGCGCAAATACCTGGGAATGAAGGGGCGGGGTTTTGCAAAGACCAGGTTAAACAGATCGGGTCGGTTACACCTGGCGATTTCCAAAACGTCTCGAAATCCTCTCGTTGTAATCAGCGCCGCCTTTGCCCCCTTCCGTTCGGTGAGGGCGTTGATAATGGTGGTGGTCCCGTGGATGAACACGTCGATTGCCTCAGGGGAGCACCCGCTTTTTTTGAGCACGTCAATTACCCCACGCTCAAAATGGGGTGGGGTAGTGTGGCTCTTTTCAGTGATGACATTGCCGTCGCCGTCGATGGCGACCAGGTCGGTAAAAGTACCGCCGATATCCGTTGCTACTCTCATCTTTGCCTCCTTAATGATCGATGATTGATATGATCGGTGTTTCAATTATTATACCTTGAAACAGTCAATAAGGAAACTTATTTAGAAAGTGAACTACTAGGAAATAATCATCATCATCGATCGACGATGATGGTATCAGCAGGCAATTCGTAGTCTTTAATGGTGAGGTTGGTATAGAGATGGGCGTATTGGCGTTCTTTTGTCGCTCGATCGATGATGACGCGATCCACAGACGCTTCTTCATAAACGACGCCATTTTCGCGATAATATTCCACCTTGCGATTGAAAATGAGATAGTCCTCACGAGGTTCCACGTCGGCTAGCAATCGTCCCCAAAGGAGGTTGTCCGCCATGTACAGATCGATTTGGTAAGTGGTGTCCGTATCGTTTCTCACCTTTAAATCCAGCCATCCTTCGTAGATGGTAGCATCGGTTTCGGCAGGTACCTCATCTGGCGATGGACAGGTGTTCGAAGAGTGGGGATGGCGCTCAACGATCGTCAAGGGAGCGTGGAGGCACAACCAAAACAGCAACCCACAAAGCAAACACAGCCCACCGCCGTGGGTGGTTTTTAGCTCGCCATCGACAATGGTGAAAGCGTCTTTAAAGGGTTGGTGTTTATCAGCGTGGCGTAGGCAGCGACTCAAGGAAAAAGTGGTATGGGGTTCAATGATAATCCCCCGCACGGTATCGATGGCAAGTTCTAAATTGTGAACCTTATTGTACTGATATTCTTGGCTGTATTTACTCTCCTCGTCAATCATTGAAGCAGAATCTTTAAATACCTCATAAGGGAGGTGCTCATTTGAAAAAGTCTGGGCATAGGTATTTCCGTCAAAATCCATCCCAGTATAATAAAAGAGTTTTCGCTGTTTTTGACGCAGTGGGATCAAAAATGGAAAGAGCTCGGTGAGGCGGGGTCTTTTCATAGACAACATCCTTTCTTAATGATGGACAACTCCGTGATATATCTTATTATAACCTTGAATGATGAAGTAAATATCAAGTTTTTCTAACAAGTTTCGTAAGGAATTATTAAGAGGTTGTAAGAATTTGAGTTTCGCGAAGAACAAAGTTTTATCGGCCACCCGAAGAGTGGCCGATAAGACTTTGCCTTGACGCCCTTGACCTTGCTCTTGGCTCATCTTCGAATGAGCTGTCTGCACGGCAGACTGAGGGAGAGTTTCGACCTTATCGTTGATCTTAATGTTCTTGAGATTCACGTGCTGATTCGCATCGAGCGACGTGTAGACACTTTACTCACCCAAAGAGCGTCCTTCATCTGCGGAGGGCGCTTTACTGCGCGATAAGTGCCCTAGGCTATGACGCCTCTCCTTGAAAAAAGGAACCTCCATCGCGAAGGCTCCTTTATAGGGATCTCTTTAATTCCAAACCCAACTTTTTAGTGCATGGGCGACCCCGTCTTCCTCGTTGGATCGTGTTTCGTAGTTGCAGATGGCTTTGATGTCGTCTGGGGCATTGCCCATCGCGACTGAGTGGCCAGCGTATTCCAACATAGTTATGTCGTTTTCGGCATCGCCGATTGCCATGATTTCGTGGGGTTGAATCTGTTTCATATCCGCGAGGCGAGCTAACGCTCTGCCCTTGCCCGATTGTTTGGACAACACTTCCAAGACATGTGGTAAGCTCCTCAATACTTGGTGCTTTTCATACACCCATGGGGGCATTTGCTTTTCGTAAGCGTCCAGAGCACTCGGTTCGCCGATGAGGTCAAATTTTGAGTAGTGTGCATCCGCTTCGATAGCGGTGTGATCCACGGCGACTGCCTTCATACGTATGAGTTTTGAATCTCGTTCCACGTATTTATTGGGGGTGTTGTTGAGAAAGAAAAATCGTTCATGGTCGAGAAAAGTGCCTTGGATGCCTTCAGGGAGATCTAAGGTGGCCAATCGCTGTACTTCAGTTCCCTTTAAGGTCAAGGAATGGAGGATCCTTCGGTCAGTGACGCGTTGGATATATGCGCCGTTTTGGGTGATAGCCACTTGGCTAGGGGAGGTAAGCCCCAAAAGGGCAGACTCCTCCAAGGTGCCGGTCAAGGCTCTACCTGTGGCGATGACCACTTCGTGACCTCTTTGCGTCGTTTCTTCGATGGCTTCCACTACCGCTGGCGATAGGCTTTTATCGTTTCGCACCAAAGTGCCGTCCATATCTATGGCGATCAATCGTATCATAGGAGTCCCCTGACCTTTCCGTCTCTATTAGCTATGCAGCAGTTTTTTGGTTTCTTCAAGGCGTATGTCCATTAATTTATCCGCCATTTCTCGAGCCATCTTCTTCAAGTCTTCGTGGTTTTCTTCGTTTGCGCTACATCTCGCTTCGACTACTGTCTCCAATACATCGTATTTTCCTTTTTCTGCAAATTCCTTTAACGCCTTCACTGCGCCACCAGACCAGCTGTAGGAACCGAAAATACCCAGGGTATGGTTTTCGATTTTATTAATGTCCAAGACGTGGACCAGTTTTGCCATGATAGGGAATAGGGAGTTGTTGTAGGTACAAGAGCCGAGGATTAGGCCGCGATACTTCCAAACTTCGTTTAAAACATAGGACTCGTGGGTTTTGGAAACATCGATGATTTGGATCTTCTTAATGCCCTGTACCGCCAATTCTCGGGCGATGACTTCTGCCATGGCTTCAGTATTGCCATACATGGAGCCGTAGACGATGACTACACCTTCTTCGGTTTGGTAGCGGGAGAGCTCGTCGTATTGACGAATGATCTTTTCAGGGTGGGTGCGCCAGATAGGGCCGTGAACGGGGCATACCATTTTAATATCCAATGGGCTCAACTTTTTAAGTGCAGATTGTACGTTTTTAGAGAATTTCCCAACGATGTTGGTGTAGTAACGTCGGGTTTCGTTGGCAAAGAAATCCCAGTCGATTTCGTCGTCGAAAATGGTGCCGTTGAGCGCGCCAAATCCCCCAAATGCGTCTTGGGAGAAGAGGATGCCACTTTCTTTTTCAAAACTCACCATGGATTCTGGCCAGTGGACCATCGGTGTCATATAGAAGGTGAGGCTATGGTCGCCAAGGTCGAGGGTATCGCCTTCTTTGACTTCTAAAATATTCTCAGTAATACCGTAAAATTCGCGTAAAAACTCAGTGGTTTTTTTATTGCCCACCAAAGTCACATTGGGGTAATTATCGATGATGGTTTGGATCGATCCCGAGTGATCGGGCTCCATATGGTGTATAATGAGATAATCTAAGTCTCTATCGCCGATGACTTCGCGAACTTTGCCCATGAAGTTGTCGACTTTCATGATTTTGACCGTATCCATCAAGGCGGTTTTTTCGCCTTTGATAATATAAGAGTTATAGGATACGCCGTGGTCCAGTGGCCACATGTTTTCAAAAAGATGGGTGTCTCTGTCGTTTACACCGACATAATAAAGAAAATCGTTGATTTGTACAGTTAGGGTGTTCATAGTGTCTCCTCAAGAATAAATAATATTATCAGCTCTTATCATTTTATAGTAAACTAGGGGTGAATGCAAATAATAACACCAAGAGATTTCGGGAGTTTGGTGGGAAAATCGAGTCAAGAAAATAAATCCTATTAAAATGGTATGACATCGTATTTTTCTTGCGCTCATATGTTATAATACTAAAGTACCCTAATGAAAAGGACCTAAAAGGATAGAGCGTCTTTTAAAGCGGATTTAAAAGGGCTGCATCGTTTTAGGCTCTAACTTATAGAGAAGATCAGTTCAAAGGAAAGAAAGGAAGAGATTATGGATAATTACACCTTAGACGTTCGAGATACGTTGTTACTCTACGTTGATTTGCAGGAGCGATTGGTGCCTGTATTAGCAGACAAAGAAGCCCTCATCCTCAGAACCAATATACTGTTGGAGGCCGTGGGACATATGGAAGTACCGGTGATCGTCACCGAACAATACCCTAAAGGGTTAGGACAGACGGTGGAAAGCGCTATGGCACACCTTAGCACAGCTACTTTTTTTGAAAAAACCACCTTTAGCTCGATGACACCGGAAGTGCTCCAAACCATCGAGAAAGAGGGGCGTCGCAAGATTCTCATCGTCGGTGCAGAAACTCACATCTGCGTATTTCAAACGGCTCGGGATCTCATCGCATTAGGCTATCAAGTGTTCGTCCTCGAGGATGGGGTCAGCTCTCGGAGCTTGGCTAACAAGACCAACGCCCTTCGCCAGTTGGTGCAAATGGGTGCTACAGTCACCAATCTGGAAACCGTGCTCTACGATCTTCTAAAAAAATCGGGTGGACCTGTGTTTAAGCAGATTTCGCAATTGGTGAAAAGCCTTTAAATCAATCACAATCGAAAGAACTATGGAAAAGAGGACATCTATGACATTATTCATGGGCTTAGACGTGGGATCCACCACTGTTAAGCTAATTGTATTGGACCAATCCTTCAATACGGTATACAACATTTACAAAAGACATAAATCTGACGTCAAAGAAACGGTAGCCGAGGTGATCAAGGGGGCAGCCGCTCAGTTCAAAAATGAAACCATCAGGGTCGCCGTCACGGGATCCGGAGGGATGTTTGTCGAAAAAAACCTTGGGATTCCCTTTATTCAAGAGGTGGTTTGCGGAACGGTGAGTATCCGACAATTTTTACCGGAAACCGATGTGGCAATTGAACTTGGAGGAGAAGATTCCAAAATCACCTACTTGTCTGGTTCTGTGGAACAGCGGATGAATAGCATCTGCGCAGGGGGGACCGGTGCTTTTATCGACCAGATGGCGTCCTTGCTCGACACTGACGCCAAGGGCCTCAACGACCTGGCAGACGGTTACACCAAAATCTATCCCATCGCTTCCCGGTGTGGCGTATTTGCTAAAACCGATGTTCAAGCCCTTCTCAACCAAGGCGCGTCGAAAGAGGACATCGCCATGTCCGTATTCCAATCGGTGGTCAACCAAACCATCTCAAACCTCGCCTGTGGCAGACCGATTCGCGGACACATCGCCCTTCTCGGCGGGCCTCTCCACTTTTTGCCCAACTTGGGCAAGCGGTTTGTCGAAACCCTCGGCGCTGAGATCAACACCTTCTACACCCCTGAAGACGCCCAACTCTACGTGGCAAAGGGAGCAGCCATCGACTCGGCTGTCGAAGGGATAGAAACCACATTTGCCGAGTTGGTAGACAAACTCGATCACACTACCGAGTTTGAAATCGACGAGAAAAACACGATGGAGCGCTTGTTTGAAAACGAAGAGGAGTACGAGACTTTTTTAAAGAGTCACAAAACCGGAAAAACTCTCTACGAAGACATCGCCACCTATGAAGGCAACTGCTACTTAGGGATTGACGCCGGCTCGACAACTTCAAAAGTAGTGCTTTTGTCTGAAGACAATAAAATCCTGTTTACAAACTACGCTAACAACAAAGGCCGTCCGCTGGAATTGGTCACCGATGTGTTAAAAGACCTCTACGGCGAGCTTCACCCCAATGCTAAAATCCTCTCTTCAGGGATCACCGGCTACGGTGAAGACTTTATTAAAGCGGCGCTTCACATTGACACTGGGGAAGTGGAGACCATCGCTCACTATACCGCTGCTAAGTACTTTGACGAAGACGTGGACTTTATCATTGATATTGGTGGTCAAGATATGAAGGCGATGCACATCAAAGACGGCATCATCGACTCCATACAGCTCAACGAAGCCTGTTCTTCCGGTTGCGGGTCCTTTTTGGAGACTTTCGCAAAATCTGTGGGCATGACCGTAGCCGATTTCCAAAAAGAAGCACTAATGGCTGAAAACCCAGTGGACTTGGGAAGTCGTTGTACGGTCTTTATGAACTCAAAAGTGAAACAAGCCCAAAAAGAAGGGGCAGAGGTGGGAGACATCGCTGCCGGGCTGTGCTACTCCGTCATTAAAAACGCCCTTCAAAAAGTCATTAAAGTCAGAGATCCTAAAAAACTTGGCGAACACATTGTAGTCCAAGGGGGCACCTTCTACGGCGATGCCATTCTTCGCGCATTCGAAAAAATCTCTGGCAGAAAAGCGACTCGCCCTTCGATTGCAGGATTGATGGGCGCTATGGGTATGGCGCTCATCGCGAAAGAGCGCTCCACAGGAGTTTCCACCTTGGCTGACGCCAAAGCCCTCGAGTCTTTTACCTATGAGCAAAGAAGCGCCAAGTGCGGATTGTGTACCAACAACTGCGCCCTCACCATCAACGTGTTTCCCGATGGCAAAAAATACATCACTGGAAACCGATGCGAAAGAGGAGCGGGTATTAAAAGCGAACACAACGACCTGCCCAATCTCTATACATGGAAACACGACCGGGTCTTCGGCTACGATTCTCTCCCCATCGACAAAGCCCCCTATGGCGTCGTGGGCATCCCACGGGTGCTGAACATTTACGAAAATTACCCCTTCTGGCACACTTTCTTCACCAAACTCGGTTTTCGCGTTGAGCTTTCCAGTGTGTCTACAAGGGCGATGTACGAAAAGGGCATCGACTCCATCTCCAGTGAAACCGCCTGTTATCCGGCAAAAATCGCTCACGGACACGTAGAGGAACTGGTCGAAAATGGGGTCAAGTTTATCTTCTACCCTTCCATATTCTACGAAAATCAAGAATATGAAAAAGCGCATAACAACATTAACTGCCCAGTAGTCACCGGCTATCCCGAAGTGATTCGCATGAACATGGACAGTCTGCGAGAAAACAACGTGTTGTTTTTAAATCCGTTTTTGTCTCTTCAAGACAAAAACGGTCTGGTGAAGCGCCTTCAAGATGACATGGGGACCTTAGAAATCGATGGGACGACGATCCTCCTCGACCACAACGCCATTCGCAATGCGGTGGATGCAGCTTGGGAGGAACAAGAACAGTACAAAGTCGACCTCTACCTCGAAGGGGCGAGGGCGATTCGCTACATCGAAGAAGAAGGGGTCAAAGGGATTGTGCTGGCAGGGAGACCTTACCACATCGACCCGGAAATCAACCACGGCATCCCAGAGCTTATTTCATCGATGGGCCTAGCTGTGCTGTCCGAGGACGCGGTGGCTGGAAACATTGAGGACGTCTCCAAAGAGCTTAGGGTTTTGGACCAATGGGTCTATCACTCCAGACTCTACCGAGCGGCGGAGTATGTGGGTGTCCACCCCGATTTGGAAATGATTCAGCTCAATTCCTTTGGTTGCGGTATCGATGCGGTGACCACAGATCAAGTCAACGACATTCTCAACAAACTCGGCAAAATCTACACCGTGCTCAAAATCGACGAGGTCTCCAATCTCGGCGCGGTTAAAATACGGATCCGATCCTTGGTTCAAGCGCTGTCGGGCAAGATCCACGTGGCACCAGAACAGTTGGAACCTTATAAAAAGGCAATTTTCACCAAGGAGATGCGCAAAGAACACACCATCCTCGTGCCGCAAATGGCACCGGATCACTTCGACATCCTCCAATCTGCCCTCAACGCTGAAGGTTACAACTTTGAGTTTTTGACCAAAGTCGACCAAGAAGTCATCGATGAAGGGTTGAAGTACGTCAACAACGACTCTTGTTACCCGTCGATTACCGTCGTCGGTCAGATGCTTGAAGCACTGAACTCTGGGCGTTACGACCCAGACAACACCACATTGATGATGTCACAAACCGGCGGAGCTTGTCGCGCGTCAAACTATGTGGGCTATATCCGAAAAGCATTGGAAGAAGCAGGCTTCCCACAAGTTCCCGTGTTGGCGTTGTCCGCCCAAGGGATTGAAACCTCGCCCGGGTTTAAATTCACCTACCCCATGTTAAAAAAAGCGATCCTGTCCATACTCCTCGGGGATTTGCTTATGCGCGTATCCAACGCCACCCGGCCCTATGAAGTGGTGCCAGGTGCGGTAGATGCGCTGAAGCGCCGTTGGATCGATACACTGCGGGATTGGATCAAGAAACCTAAAATGCGCCAGTACAACACTATCATCCAACAAATCGTCGATGACTTTGAAGCTGTCGATGTAGAACTGGTCGACAAACCGAAAGCCGGTATCGTCGGCGAAATCCTCGTCAAGTACCTGCCAGAAGCCAACAACCACCTTCAAGAAATCCTTGAGAGTGAAGGGGCGGAAGTGGTAGTCCCTGATTTGACGGACTTTTTGATGTACTGTGCGAGAAACACTCGCCACAAAGCTACCCTCCTATCGAAAAGCCAATGGGCGGCGGTGGCAAGCGATATGGTCGTGCGCTATATCGAATTTTATCGCAAACCTATCCGCACAGCCCTTCAAAAGAGTCAGCGCTTCCACGCGCCCCTCTATATTGAAGAAATCGAAGAAATGGCGGAAGAAGTGGTGTCTTTGGGCAATCAATACGGTGAAGGATGGTTGCTCACTGGTGAAATGATCGAGTTGATCAAAAGCGGCGCGCCAAACATCGTCTGTATCCAACCCTTTGGCTGTCTGCCAAACCACATCACCGGCAAAGGGGTGATGAAAATTATTCGCGAAATGCACGAAGAGGCTAACCTCGTCGCCATCGACTACGACCCAGGGGCATCTGAAGTGAATCAGGTCAATCGGATCAAGTTGATGATGGCGACAGCAAAGGAAAACCTGAGCAAAAAAGGGTAATTTATGGGCAAGGGAAGGGAAAAAAAGCTACCTGAAAAAGTGACAATATGATATACTCGATCTAACAAATTACAAGACATATTGTCATTCAGGAGGTCACTTATGGGAAAACTTAAGTTTTTTGTCATTTTTCTAGTGTCTGTTCTGGTTTTTTCCTTCGTTTTCCTATATGCCAACAATTATTTAGATGCGTTGAGCGCAAAAAGCGTTTCAGATGAATTAAACGAAGCAGAGCTCGGGAAAAATAACGTCGTCGAAAGACTCGTTGATCATGAGCTCTTGTTTCTGTTGGTGGGCGTAGACGAAATGAAAGCCGAAACAGGGGATGCGGTCCGATCGGATACCTTAATCCTCGTGAAAGTCGACACGAAATCAGGTGCAGTTGAAATGATATCCATTCCGAGGGACACCAGGTGCTACGTCAATGGAGAACTGACAAAAATCAACCACGCCCACGCTTACGGCGGCATTACGCTGACCATGAAAACCATCCGTCAATTCTTAGACATTGACCTGGATTATTTCATACGCGCCGATTTTAAAGCGGTCATCGAGATCGTCGACGCCATGGGAGGCATCGAACTGGATGTGCCCTTTGAACTGTCCGAGGGGACGGATGGCGTCAATCTTTACCCTGGCAAACAAAAAGTAAACGGCAAGCAAGCCTTGGCTTTTGTGCGCAACCGACGAACCTATGTCGACGGGGACTTGGGGCGAGTCAAAGCACAACAATACTTTATGAAAGAACTCGTCAAACAAATGCTTTCACCTAAAAATCTAACAAAGATCCCAGCTTTTATTGAGACTTACATAAAGCGTGTCGATACCAATATTCCAGTGGGCATGTTATTGGAAATGGTACCCGCAGCCCAAAGGTTTAGCGGCGACACAGTGACCGGCTATCGCATACCGGGCACTGACGGTTATGAAGATGGGATATCCTACTACTTTCCAGATAGCGATGAAACCATTAAACTAATTGAAAAACTTCTGCCAAAATACATCTTGTCCCCAGAAGAAGCACAGCGTGAAGACGCGGAGATGTTTCCTGATGGGGGAGACGATGGCGAGTAGATGCAGACTCAGGCAATGAAGAATCAATGGGAGATCCTCAATCAATCGTCCTTTATCATACCATTAAAGGAGCGTGGACATGCGTAAACAGAGAAAAAATGAGCATATCGAAAACTATTTAAAAACCGAATACAAAGGAAATACTCTCCTTTCAGATGTCTACATTGAACACGACAGCTTGCCCAATCTCGCACTGGACGAGATCGATACGAAGTTGACCTTTCTCGGAAAAAATATCGACTTTCCATTGATGATCAATGCGATGACAGGTGGCACTGAATTGTCTGCGGCGATCAACGAAGATCTGGCCTCTTTGGCAAAAGAGTTTCAATTGCCTATGGCGGTGGGATCCCAGCGTATCGCTTTAGATGACGAAGAGGTCTTCGGATCCTTTTCAATCGTTCGCGACATCCTCCCCAAAGGACATGTGGTCGTGGGCAATATCGACGCCGCAGTAAACGCTGACTGTTTGCAGCGGGCATCGGATATGCTCGATTGCGATGCCATGCAACTGCACATGAACACGGTTCAAGAACTGGTCATGGAAGAGGGAGATAGGGATTTTAGAGGGGTGATAGACAACATTGCACACCTCGCTCGCAGCTACGAGAAGCCATTAATCCTGAAAGAAGTTGGGTTTGGCGTATCAGCACAAGTGGCTAATCAAGTCGCCGAAGCCGGAATCACCCATATGGACATCTCTGGAAGTGGCGGGACAAACTTTATCGAAATCGAAGACTTGAGAAACTTTGAAAAAGACTACACCGACCTTTATACGTGGGGAATACCCACAGCAAAATCCATAATCGATTGTAGAAGGGCGCAGCCCGATATGTTTCTCATCGCTTCGGGTGGGGTAAAAACCAGTTTGGATGTGGTCAAGAGCCTCGTCATCGGCGCGGACATGGTGGCGATTAGTGGTGAATTGCTCAACTATCTCATCCGCGGTGGATATGACTCTGCGGAGGCCTACTTGGATCAACTCATCAGCAAAACCCGTATGATTATGCTCATGTTAGGAGCAAAGGACCTTGAGGCGCTAAAGGCTGTACCGTACAAAGTGACAGGTCGATTGAAAGAACTTCTTTCATGACAAATGACTGACAAGCGGGTCAGTCACGTCAGTCGGGCAAAGCTTTTCCAATGAAATCTGATCAATCCACTAGGAATGATTTAGTGAAAAATAGTGCAGAAAATAGGTTATCAATAGCGTGAAAATTTGAGTTAAGGGACGATTTACTGCGGTAAAGAGGCTAAGCAAGGTGATAAAAAGCCACGGAATAGGTTTGATAATCAAAGGAAAACGCTATTCTTTTTAATTGAAATCAGGCAATAACCCTAATAAATGGCTTGATATAGCAGTTGAGCTGCAAGAATACCTAAGATTGACATAATCTTTCAGTAAAGTTATAATCTAGCGTATACAGAAAAATCTGTAAAAAATAAGGAGGAATAGTATGAAGAAATCAAGTAAATTGATGGCTCTGTTGCTTGCACTGGCACTGCTTTTAGTTGCCTGTGGTGGCGGTGGGACCAAAACGCCAGCAGCCACACCGGCTGAAGGCCTTGCAGAAACAACGACAGCAGGAGAAACAACATCTGAGGGAGAAGAGTTGGTCGAAGCGTCTGCTGACACTTTGGTCGTCGCGTCCACTGACTTAAATGGGGATTTTGTCAATGGATTCACCAACAGCAGCTATGACGTTTGGGTTAGAAAGTTGATGGGAACCTACGGTACGGGTTATGCGACCTACACCACTGACGAGTACGGTGAATACGTCAAAGACGAAACGATCAACGCCAGAGATCCCGTTATTACTTTGAACGAAGACGGATCCAAAACCTATAACTTCTCATTGAACCCTGCATTGGTTTGGTCAGATGGCCAACCGATCACTGCAAAAGACTACGTTTTTTCCATTTTGTTTGCAGCATCGCCTGAGTGGATGGCAGTCGGCGCAGGGGTTGCTTATGGAGAGGGCCTTTTAGGCTATAAAGCATATCACGAAGGGGAGGCAAATGTCTTCCCGGGAATCAAATATATTGACGATCACACTTTCGAAGCGACGATTCCAGCGGATCGCATTCCGTACTTTTACGAACTCGACTTGGTATCTGTTTCACCATCGCCGATGCATCGCTACGCGCCAAATCTCACGATAGGAGCAGATGGCTCTAGCCTCGTTCCCGTAGAAGGTTACACCGTATCCGATGCGGATAAAGCGACGTTGACTGCACAAATCGACAAAGCGATCGAAAAACTCAACGAAAGCAAGAAAGCGCTCGAAGCTGAAATGGCTGAAGCGATCGAAGCTAAAAAAGACGAAGAAGCAGCGATCAAAGAAATGTACGCTGGTGAATTCGCTAAAATTGACGAATCCATCGCCGGCGAAGAAAAGAGGAAATCGGACATGGCGGCTGAAGGGGCAGAAGTCGACGCTTCCAAGTTGTTGCTTCAATCCTCTGCTTACGACATCGCACAAACCTACCGCTTTGCACCTGATGTCACCAGTGGCGCGTATAAATTTGTGAGCTTCCAAAACAACGCGGCAACGGTCACTTTAAACGATAAATACCTGGGTGACTTCCGCGGTAAAAAACCGACGATACCCAATGTTGTCGTTCAAAAAGTCAACCAAACTTTAGATGTGGACCTGGCGATTAACGGTTCCGTTGACATCGCGCCTGGGGTCATCGAAGGGGAGAAAATCGAAAAAGCGAAATCTTCCGACCAAACGGGTACGGTTTCCTACTCGAGAAACGGCTACGGCCAAATCGCCTTCTTAACCGACCTTGGTGCGACTCAGTACAAAGAAGTGCGCCAAGCGGTAGCATACCTTATGGATCGTAACCTCTTTGTACAAAACGTCCTTGGCGGATACGGCGTCGTCGGAAACGGTATCTATGGTTTGAGCCAATGGATGTACCAAGAAAAAGGCGAAGATTTGGAAAGCAAAATCAACCACTACACCTTAAATATCGACCAAGCGAACAAACTATTAGATCAAACACCTTACAAGTACGAAAAAGATGGCACCACCCCTTGGGATGTGGCAAAGGCTAAACAAGAGTATGACGCTAATGCTGAAGCTTTTAGCTACTGGCGCTACGATGACAAAGGTAACCAATTGATGGTCAACCATTATGCGACCACGGACAACACCGTATCCGATACCATCGCTTCGCAATTGCCAAATAACGGCAAACAAGTCGGTCTCCAATACAACATGCAGTTTGGCGACTTCGCAACTTTGATGGAGTACTACTACAACCCAGATGTGAACGATCCTAAGTTTACGGCTTTCAACTTGGCGACGAATTTCACTCCTGTATGGGATCCCTATCTTCAATTCCACTCGGAACAAATTGGTAACGACAATAAAAACCGATTGAACGTTCCAGAAATCGACGCACTTTCTTTGGAAATGCGTAAAATTGCGCCGGAAGATAAGGAAACTTTTGCTAATAAGTGGGTTGATATTCAAGTCTTATTTAATGACTATATGCCAAACATTCCGCTCTACTCCAACGAGTACTTCGACATTTTCAACAAACGAGTTGAAGGTCTCGAAACCTTCCCGAACTGGGATTGGGCAGATGATATTGCCGACATCAAACTCGTAAAATAAAAAACATCCGAATCAATCGGAAATAGATCAGGGTGGGGCGCGCCCCACCCTTTTCACTATGATACTAACGTTGAATGTCCAAATAGCGCAGGCTCTGTGGTATTTGGTCATTCAATGTTGAATGGTTAGAGCAACGTTGCAAAAAAACGAAAGGAGAGGCGAATTATTCGCTACGCCAATGATTAAGTATATTATACGACGTTTGATTTATCTCGTCCCCGTCATCTTCATTATTTCCGTTTTGTTGTTTGGGATGTTGGAGGCTATGCCGGCGGATCCGGTGCGCATGATGATGCCACAAGACCCGCGCATCACCCAAGATCCAGAAACCTATCAAAAGGTGTACAAACAAACCGCAGAGCGCATGGGTAGAGACAAGCCCATCCCTGTCCAATACGCTAACTGGCTCAAACGCACACTGACTGGAGATTTCGGCGAATCAACTCAATTTAAGAAACCGGTAAAAGTCGTCATAGCAGAGCCTCTAAAAAATACGGTCATTCTCAATTTTGGCTCCACCCTCATCGGATTTATCTTATCGGTAATCGTGGGAATTCGATCGGCGGTGAAACGTGGGAGCCTCTACGATAGGAGTTGGCAGGTGGTATCAATCATCGGAATATCCCTACCTACCTTCTTTACCGCGCTACTGCTCATCTTTGGGTTTGCATTAAAACTGGGATGGTTCCCAGCAAACGGGATGCCGCTGATGCAACCTGCTTTTTCGATGGACTATATTTTAGAATTTGCCAGGTACTTGGTGCTTCCCACCATCACGCTCACCATCGGATCGTTGGCTTCGACGTCCCGTTATGTGCGAAATGCCATGCTTGAAGCCCTCAGCCAAGACTATATCCGCACGGCAAGAGCGAAGGGGTTATCCGAAAAAGTGGTTATCTACTCCCACGCCTTCCGAAATGCGCTGATTCCAGTGGTCACCGTAGTGGCGTGGAGTATCACCGCTATGTTTGGCGGTGCGGCGATTACCGAGCAAATTTTTGCCTACAACGGCATCGGTCAAATGCTGATCCGGTCGGTGTTGGCTCAAGATTACAACTTGGTGCTCACGATGAACATGTTTTATGCCATACTGGCGCTATCTGCCAATTTGATTATGGACATCGGTTATGCGCTAGTGGACCCGCGCGTCCGGTTACAATAGGAGGGTCACATGGACAATCACAACAAAAAAGGGATTTTGTCATCGATTGGGCGACTTTTTGCAAACCTCTTTCGATTTGGGAAAAACCCCCAAGAGCGTACGACAGCAGATATTTTGACCGAAGAAGCCATTATGTCTCCGTCAAGAACCATTTTGAAAAAATTCTTGGGCAACCGACTGGGGGTCATTGGATTAATAGGGTTTATTGCCGTGTTCACCATCGTTTTTGCAGGTTCTGCGATGACGGACTTTGATCCCTACTATGAAGAAGGGGTACTTAAAAACATCGGACCGGGATACGGTTATATGAACACCCCAAAACCATTGATTGACGAGGGCGTTAAGTCCATCTCTTCGGGCATCACCTTCTCTGTCGGCGTATCCAATGCGGGCAATCTCTACTTGTGGGGCAAAGACTACGATGGCGCCACAGTTATCCCAGAGGAGATCAAAACCAAGCTCGATGGGGTAAAAATCGACCAAGCGGTGGCGGGAGATCGTCATGTGGTCGTATTAACTGAAGATGGGGATTTTTACGGTTGGGGAAATAACGCCTTTAATCAAACGGAAATCACCCAAGATGCGAAAATGAAAATTAAAAACGACCGCATCGTGAAACTCGGCGCAGGCGACCAATACACAGCAGCTCTTACGGACAAAGGCAACATTGTGGTGTGGGGATCGACACTCGCCAACAACCTTAACCGCATCCCAAAAGAATTGGACGGCAAGGTGCGAGATTTTGAGATTCAAACGACGAACATGGTCGTAGTCACCACTGCAAATGAAATCAAAGTGCTCGGCGTACGCGGATCGGAATTGGAGATGAATGTACCAGAAGAGTTGAAAGCTGGCAAAGTGGTAGTCGCTGATATGGCGATGACTTCGCGCACGGCGGCAGTCCTCGACGATAAGGGCGCCATACACACTTGGGGATCCACCATTAACAACACGTTGGTCGTCCCTGAAATCGAAGGAAAGATCACCTCCATCGTCGGTGGCAGAAATCACTTTGTTGCCATCAATGATCAAGGTAAAGTCAAGGCGTGGGGCACCAATAACTACGGCGAATCCAACGCGCCAAACCTCGAAAATGTCAGCCGCGTTTACTCGGACTACTACCAAAATTACGCGGTATTAAATGACGGGAAAGTGACCACCTGGGGCAACAACGGTTTTCGCATCGGTACCGACGAAGTGGGTCGCGACCTCTTTACAAGGCTCCTTCACGGAGGGCGAGTCACCTTGATCGTCGCCGCAGTTGCAGTTTCTATCCAAATTGTCATCGGAGTCACTGTGGGGTTGGTGGCGGGCTACTTTGGTGGCAGAGTGGACAATCTCCTCATGCGATTTGCAGAAATCGTCGCAGCGTTTCCGTTTTACCCCTTAGTCATCACGATCTCTGCTATGCTGCCCGTATCGGCAACCCAGACTCAGCGGTTGACCATGATTATGATCATACTCGGCGTTTTGGGCTGGACTGGGATTGCAAGACTCGTTCGGGGGCAAATCCTCTCTGAGCGGGAAAAGGACTATATTTTAGCGGCTAGAGCTCTGGGCATCGATGAAAGGGGCATTATGTTAAAACACATGCTCCCCAGCGTCATCAGTTTGATCATCGTCGAATTGACCATCGGCTATGCCAGTAACCTTTTGACCGAAGCTGGGCTTTCCTTCTTGGGTTTTGGGGTAAAACCACCCTACCCGTCATGGGGGAACATGCTCTCAGGCGCACAAACCACCACTGTTATTGAACAGTATTGGTGGCGCTGGATTTTCCCGGCGATTTCCGTATTCTTGGCGGCTCTAACCGTTAACTTGATCGGGGATGCCCTTCGAGATGCCGTCGATCCGAAATCCAGTGAACGATAGGAGGGCGCTATGCCATTATTAGAAATCAAGAACTTACACACCTACTTTACGACCAAACGCGGGTTGATCAAGGCTGTGGACGGAGTGAGCCTAACCTTGGAACAAGGGCGCACCCTTGGAGTGGTCGGGGAATCCGGTTCTGGAAAGAGCCAAACCGCCATGTCCATCCTCCAACTTTTTGAACCCAATCAACAAATAGAAAGTGGCGAGATTTGGTTTGATGGGGAAAAGATATCGGAATTTTCTCAAAAACAAATGCGCCACATTCGAGGCAACGAGATCTCCATGATCTTCCAAGAGCCGATGACCTCCCTAAACCCGGTGTTCACCGTTGAAAAACAGCTGGCAGAAATCCTCATGCTCCACCAAAAGCTAAGTAAGAAAGAAGCCAATGAAAAAGCAAAGGACACTTTGGCATTGGTTAAGATTCCAAACCCAGACGTGGTGGTGAAGCAATATCCCTTCCAATTGTCTGGCGGGATGAACCAAAGGGTGATGATCGCTATGGCACTTGCCTGTCAACCGAAAATGCTTATCGCTGACGAACCGACTACGGCGCTGGATGTGACCATTCAAGCGCAGATTTTAAAGTTGATGAATGAGTTAAAGGCAGAGTATCAAACGGCGATTTTCTTCATCACCCACGATCTGGGCGTCATCAACCAAATGGCAGACGACGTGGCGGTGATGTACTGTGGACAAGTGGTGGAACAAGCCCCTGTGGAGTATATCTTCCGCGCTCAGGGCACCTATTCTCACCCTTATACTGAAGGCTTGCTCCAATCCATACCATCGATCACCAGTGATCGCAATGAGCGCTTAGATGCCATTCCAGGATCGGTGCCCCATCCCTTTGACTTGCCGGCGGGTTGTCGATTTGCGCCTCGGTGTAAGTACGCCACCGACCGCTGTGCCAATGAAATGCCAGAGCTCGTTCAAGTCGAACCGAATCAACACGTCAGGTGCTTCTATCCGGAAAAGGGGGTGAGAAGTCATGGGAAATAACAAAAAAGTGCTCTTTCAGGTGCGAAACCTCCAAAAATACTTCCAAGTGAAAAAGAAGACCCTATTTTCTAAAGAAGAGGCTTTTGTCCATGCCAACGAGAGCATTACCTTAGATATCTACGAAGGGGAAACCCTCGGTCTAGTTGGGGAGTCGGGGTGTGGGAAATCCACCTTTGGAAGAACCCTGATCCAACTCTATTCTCAAACCGATGGTAGCACCTTGTACTATGGTAGCACCCTTTACGAGCTGGCTCCGGTCTATGTGAAAGAGGTCATTCGAAATATTTCGAAAGACTATCCTCAATACATGGCACTAGTCGGTGAAGTAGAAGAACTGGCCCGAAAAAAAGAAGCTGCCACTGGTGAAGAATGGGTGTCTTTGGACGAGGCGCTCTACAACAAAAACAAAGAGATCGAGAACAACTACCGCAATATGGTTCGCATTGCAGGAGGGTTGCTGGTTCACGAAGACTTGGGGAAAGTCACCGAGTTGCTGCTCAAATACCACGAGGAGCAAGTGGATGTGGCGAAGTTGCGTCGCGAGGTGGAACTTGCCCGTACAGAATTGACCGATCCCTCGGTAAAAGATAAGAAGGATCAAGTCGCAAAAATTGAAAGCGCCATCGCTAGCCTCAAAGAACGCATCGCCAGTGAGGAAAAAGATGTGGAGCAAATCGAAAAGGAAGTGGAATCGTTAAGAAGCGGTCTCTCGACGAAAAATGGATTCGCTGAGTTGGAAGCCCAACGCGATGACGGTATCGACTTGTCTCGGTTGAGCGAAGAGGAAATGCGCCGTTTGCGAAAAGATTTGCAAATCATCTTCCAAGACCCTTACTCATCCCTCGATACGCGGATGACGGTGGGGCAGATCATCGGCGAAGGAGTCACCGCCCACGGGATCTTTAAAAACGACAGAAGTGAAGAGTACAACGCCTATATTCAGTCGGTGATGGCTCAGTGTGGTTTGGCGCCATACTTTATTCACCGCTATCCTCACCAATTCTCTGGCGGACAGCGCCAACGGATAGGTATAGCAAGGGCCCTGGCGTTGAAACCAAAGTTCATCGTCTGTGACGAAGCCGTATCGGCTCTCGACGTTTCGATCCAATCCCAAGTGATTAACTTGCTACAAGATCTAAAAGATGCTAACAACTTGACCTACTTGTTTATCACTCACGACTTGAGTGTGGTCAAATACATTAGCGATCGCATAGGCGTGATGTACTTGGGTCATATTGTGGAGCTTGCCACATCGGATGAGATCTTTGCCAATCCCCTTCACCCATACACTCAGGCGTTAATGGAGGCGATTCCACGGACAGACGTGGCGGACAAGGAGCTCTACATCCTTGAAGGAGACATTCCAAGCGCGGTCAATCCGCCAGAGGGATGCCGTTTCCACACCCGTTGCAAACACGCAATGGATCGTTGCCGAAAATTTGAGCCGGTCTTTAAAGATGTGGGTAACAATCACTTTGTCGCCTGTCACTTGATGGACCTTGAAGAGGGGGAAGAGGTGCGCTAATGGTACCTGGACTTTTTCCGAAACGACCAGAAAAAAAGACGTATACGAAAGAAGAAATCGAGGGGTTCGAGCGCAAGCTCAAAGAAACCCCTCTCGAAAAAAATGACCTCCCCGCATTGATTATTGCAGGATTGATCACCATTATCCCAGTGGTTGTGGTATTTTTGATTATTCTCTACGCCATCCTTTGGTTGGTGTTTTTGCGGTGAGATCCCTGGATTTGAAAGGAATGCTTTCTTGAAAAAGTCGGCATTCCCGGCAAGTCCTTCACCTTCTTTTAGAACAATGATATAATAAACTTATGATAAACAAAGGAGGTAACGGTGGATTACCAGACAATCATTGACGCAATACGCGTACGTATTGGCGATTTTACGCCGAAAGTCGGTTTGGTCCTCGGATCTGGACTTGGGGATTTTGATCGGTCTGTCGATGTGACACACGCTATAGATTATGGAGAGCTTCCGGGCTTCCCTGTATCGACAGCACCGGGCCACGCAGGGCGTTTTCTATTTGGCTACCTTGAAAACCTTCCCGTGGTCGTCATGCAAGGTCGTTTTCACCTGTACGAAGGCTACACCCCTCAAGAAGTGGTAGCGCCTATCCGCGTGATGGGAGGCCTTGGCATTAAAGCATTGCTGCTGACCAATGCTGCAGGTGGGGTAAACGCCGCTTTTAAAGTGGGGGATTTGATGGTCATCGACGATCACATTTCCTGTTTCGTCCCATCGCCGTTGATTGGTCCAAACGAGAAGGCCCTAGGCGATCGTTTTCCAGACATGACGGAAGTCTACGATCCAGAATTTATCACCCAGTTGTATTGCGCAGCTGACGAATTGGGGGTTTCTTTGGTCAACGGGGTATACTGTCAATTGACGGGACCGAACTTTGAAACCCCTGCGGAAGTCAACATGGTGCGCTTACTCGGCGGGGATGCGGTGGGCATGTCCACTGCCATCGAAGCGATGGCTGCAAGGCATCAAGGCATACGGGTCGCTGGCATATCGTTAATATCCAATGCAGCGGCTGGGCTCAACGATGAGCCATTGGATGAACAAGAAGTTATCGATGTCGGTAAAAAACGTGCTGACGATTTTGCGAACTTGGTCAGAGCGTTTTTAGCAAAAATAAAAGGGGGTTTATCATGAAAAAATCTTGGAGAATGATCAGTCTGCTCATCGTGTTGGCAATGGTGCTAGCCGCGTGCGGTGGAGGGGCAAAACCAGCGCCAGCTGGCGAAACGAAAACAGGGGGTGAACCAACCTCATCGGAGTCCACAGGTGAAACGGCCGGTGCCGCTTCCGAAAAAATCCTCATCGTCACCAGTCCATCGGGGGTAGACGACGGAAACTTCAATGAAGACAACTACAACGGGATCCAAGCGTTTATCAAAGCAAATCCAAGCGCGACAGTGAATTCGGTACAAGAGCAAAACAGCGAACCACAAGCGTCGGTTCAAGCGGTGGCAGATGTGTATGCGGACTACGACGTCATCGTCACACCGGGTTTCCAATTTGCAGGGATTTCCGAGTTGGCACAACAAAATCCAGAGAAGAAATTCATTCTAGTGGATACTAACCCGGCTCCGATCGATGGGACAGAAGTCTTTGAAAATGTGTATGCCATGACCTTTAAGGAAGAGGAAAGCGGATTTTTTGCAGGAGTGGCAGCGGCACTTGAAACAAAAACGGGTAAAGTCGCCGTCGTCAACGGTATCGCCTTCCCATCTAACGTCAACTACCAATACGGGTTTGAATCTGGGGTCAACTACGCAGTCAAACACTTAGGCGCGAAAGCGGAAGCTATAGAAATTGCATCCTACGCAGGCGAAGACGTAAACAAAACGAACGTTGGAGGAAACTACATCGGCACGTTTAACGATCCAGCAAATGGCAAAGTCGTCGGCAACGCGCTGATCTCTCAAGGTGTAGACGTTCTGTTCGTCGCAGCAGGCGGATCTGGCGCTGGGGTATTTACTGCAGCGAAAGAGGGAAAAGACATTAAAGTTATCGGTTGTGACGTCGATGAGTGGGAAAACGGCGCATTCGATGGGGGCAATGTGATCCTCACCTCGGTCATTAAAAACATGTCCATGAACGTGGAAAAACAGTTGAAGGCGATCGCTGGCGGAACCTTCAAGGGTGGAAACGAACTTCTAGGCGTTGACTCTGACTCCACAGGTTACATTGAAGCTGAAGGACGTCAACAGATGAAGCCAGAAACCATCAAAACATTGGGCGAAGTTAAGGCTACGATGAAAGGCGGGACCATCGTTCCGGCGGCTAACTTTAACGGCCACACCCCAGAAGCTTTCCCGGGATTGTAAAAAGGAAGACGTTTTAAAGAAAAATAGTGAATAACTACTATACCGAGTTTGATCGATTGAATGTTCAATCGATCAAACTCTAACCACGTGACCACTGGTCGCGAAGGGTAACCACGCTCTTATTTTAATAAGGAGAAATCATGGCTAACACCATTATTCAATTTAACCATGTCACCAAGCGGTTTCCCGGGATCGTCGCCAATGACGATATCACCTTCGATGTGAAAGAAGGGGAAATCTTGGCCATCCTTGGTGAAAACGGTGCTGGAAAATCCGTGTTGATGAGCATGCTTTTCGGGTTGTACGAACCCGACGGCGGTGAAATCATCGTTCGAGGAGAAAAAATCGACGACTATTCGCCGAAGGAAGCATCGAAACGCAACATTGGCATGGTGCACCAACATTTTAAACTGGTGGAGAATTTTACCATTGCAGAAAACATCGTCCTAGGGGTGGAACCGGTTAAAAAAACCTTGGGTTTTCTACCATTCGTCAACTTGGACGAATCAGAAAAAACCATCCGCAGCCTTTCAGAGCGCTATCGACTGGAAGTGGATCCTAAAAAAGTCATCGAAGAGGTGAATGTGGCGACGAGACAGCGGGTGGAGATTTTGAAAATGCTCTATCGAGAAGCCGATATCCTCATCTTTGACGAACCTACTGCCATCCTCACTCCTCAGGAGATCGATTACCTCTTAGATATTATCCGTACGCTCCGGGATTCTGGAAAAACCATTATACTCATCACCCACAAACTCGAAGAAATCAAAGAAGTCGCGGATCGCTGCGTGATTTTAAACCGAGGTAAATTTGTCGACATTCTCGACGTAGCAACCACATCGACTCGTGAAATGGCACGGCTCATGGTGGGAAGAGACGTCATTTTGGAAACTTATAAGGCGGCGCCCCAATTGAGTGAGCCTGTTTTAGAGGTGAAAAACCTCACTCTTCACGATCGGGACGGGGTCAAAGTGGTCGACGATGTGAGCTTTACCATTAGAGGAGGTGAAGTCTTTGCCATAGCTGGGGTTTCTGGAAATGGTCAAGTGGAAATCGCCGATGCGGTATGCGGACTCCATCCCATTTCAGAGGGGAGCATCGCTCTCAACGGGGAAGAGCTAACCAACAAAACCATTCGTCAGCGAAACGAACTGGGCATCTCCTATATTCCTGAAGATAGACAGGCTTTTGGCCTGATATTGGATTTTGACCTAGGGGACAACCTGGCGTTTAAATCCTATTATCAAGAACCCTTCTCGAAAAATGGCATACTCAACCAACCGGCTTTTGACGCTTTTGCCAATCGACTCATCGGGGAATACGATATCCGTTCAAATCGCGGTGCCAGAAGTATCGTTCGCTCCCTCAGCGGGGGTAACCAACAAAAGGCGATTATCGCTCGTGAGATCGAAGAGGACAATCCATTGGTCATATTTGTGCAACCTACACGTGGATTGGACGTAGGCGCCATCGAAAACACCTGGAGTCAAATCCTCGAAGAGCGAGATAAGGGCAAAGCTGTGCTTCTCGTCTCTTTGGAACTCGAAGAGGTCAAAGCTCTAGCTGACACCATCGGCGTCATTTACAGTGGTAGGCTTCTAGCCACCGAATCGGCTAAGGACCTTAACACGACGCAAATTGGTGCTTATATGATGGGGGTGACACAATGACGAACAAGACCAATCGAAAAGCCGAATCGCCAAACTTTTTGGTTTCTCTCATCGGCGATGAAAAACGCCAACAGATTACCATACCCCTCTTTGCCGTCGCCATGTCCATCGTGGCGGGCTCCTTATTGTTGCTCGCCTTGGGAAAAAATCCTTTGGGCACCTACTATGGCTTACTTCAAGGGGCGGGTTTGGCGCCAAAGGGCAACTACGCTGGAGGAACTGGTCAACTCACCGATTTGATGAGCTTACTCGATGCGATGGCGCCGATGATCTTTGGGGCATTAGCGGTTACGGTGGCCCTAAAAGCGGGTTTGTTTAACATCGGCGTCGCAGGACAGATGTTGCTTTCTGGCTTTGTTGCCACAGTGGTCGTTGGCTACAGCGGGTTGCCCGCAGTCGTCGCCAAGCCGACGGTGATTGTCATCGGCGTTATCGTCGGCGCTCTTTGCGGTGGCCTTATTGGTTTCTTAAAGTACAAATTTAATATTAGTGAAGTGGTTTCTTCCATTATGTTAAATTACATTTTTCAGTACCTCATCAGCTTTGTGATCAATCTGAACTTTTTAAACCCTTTATCTCGACAGTCGGACTATATTTCCAAAGCCGCATCGCTCACGTTTAAAAACACTCAGTTCATGGGGGTAAAGGCGGATATCCCATTGGGTATCTTCCTTGCGGTGGTGACGGCATACGGAATTTACTTCTTGTTGTCGAAAACCGTTTTGGGCTACGAGATCAAAGCCGTTGGTGCAAATCGGAACGCTTCAGCTTACGCTGGCATCAATGTGGGAAAAACCATGGTGATGACCATGATGATTTCTGGTGCGCTCTCAGGGTTGGCAGGGGTTTGCTACTATTTAGGCTACTATCAAAGTATCCAACCTCGCATGTTGGCAAGTCTTGGTTTTGACGCCATCGCTACTTCCCTACTGGGCAATACCCATCCCATTGGCGTCGTTTTTTCTTCGGTGTTGATCACCACGTTGGAAAAAGGGGCAAACTTTATGAGTTCAAAAATGGGCGTGGTCAAGGAGATCTCAGGGGTATTGACCGGGTTGATTTTACTCTTTAGTGCAACAGGCGCTTATATTAAGTACAAAATTGGTAGGTACACCGCAGAACTGGAACGCAACAAGAAAATGGATTCAGAGGAGGGAGAACAATGATTCAAACCTTAATATCAGACGGTTTAGCCTTTGCTCTTCCACTGTTTATCATCGCCGTGGGCGGCATTTACAGCGAGCGAAGCGGTATCACCAACCTCGCACTTGAAGGGCTGTTGGGATTTGGCGCATTCACCGGGGGATTTATGGTGGTGCTCATCGCAAAATACTTCCCTGATTTGATGGGATCGAGCATGTACTTGGCTCTTGTCTTCGCTGCCATTGGTGGCATGGCTTTTGCGACGATTCATGCGGCGCTTTGTATCTTTTTTAAAGCAGATCAGGTGATATCTGGGGTGGTCATTAATATTTTATCTGTGAGTTTGACCGCTTTTTTGACTCGACAACTCAACACAATTATTTTTAATGCCCCATCGGACAAGTTTCAATTGGGCGTGGCCAATCGTTGGTCCATTCCGGTCCTGTCGGAGATTCCAGTAATAGGATCGATTTTTGCCAACATATACCCATTTGAGATCATCATTCTCGCCGTATTTGTGGTCGTCTATCTACTCTTTGAGAAAACGCGATTTGGCATGCGGTTAAAAGCCTGTGGGGATAACCCGCAAGCGGTGGATGCCGCAGGGGTAGACGTCGCAAAAGTGCGCTTTGCAGCCGTTCTCATGTCTGGTGCGCTTTCGGGCATCGGCGGTATGAGCTTTGCCTACTCCATATCGGCGAATTTTTCTGCAAGTCTTTACATGGGCTTTGGTTACCTTTCTATCGCGGCGCTGATTTTCGGGAATTGGAAGCTATTGCCTACTTTTGGCGCAGCGCTACTTTTCGGCTTTGCCAGGTCTTTGGGTTACGAGTTGGCTAAAGTTCTGGGAATGAGTGCGACTTTTACCGACGTGATCATGACGCTCCCCTACGTGCTGACGTTGGTGCTGCTGATCTTCTTCTCAAAGAACAACAGAGCACCTCGAGCACTAGGCGAAATTTACGACAAAGGTAAAAGTTAGGTAAAATCTTGTCCTTTATTGTTGCATGGGCTAATATTTGATATAATTGCTTTAGCCATGAAAAACACTACTAAGGGACATTCCCGATAGAAAGGATGATTTAAGATGAGTTTAATAGGCAAAATGCTAATCGCCCAAGGCGGAGGGCCCACTGCGGTCATCAATCAGTCGTTGGTTGGAGCGATTATGGAAGCGAAGAAAAACCCCAATATCACACATGTCTACGGTGCGCTCAACGGCGTTGAAGGCATTGTGAACGAGGATTTTATCGACTTGACTTACGAAACCGACGACAACCTCAACCTTGTTGCACAAACTCCGGCATCGGCTTTGAAATCCACCCGTGTCAAACCGAACAGAGACTATTGCGAAAGAATGTTTGAAGTGATTCGTCACCACGACGTACGCTACTTCTTCTATTGCGGTGGTAACGACTCCTCTGATACGGTACGCATCGTCAAAGAATTTGCCGATTCCGAAGATTATAAATTGGTCGCTGTGCATATTCCAAAAACCGTCGACAACGACTTGATGGAAAACGATCATACGCCAGGATTTGGGAGCGCTGCACGTTTTGTGGTACAAGCGATGATGGGGGTCAGCCAAGACAACCGTGCCCTTCACGGGGTTTACATCGCGGTCATCATGGGTCGCCACGCTGGCTTTTTAACGGCGGCTTCATCACTGGCACAAGTCTACGACGAAGACGGTCCACATTTGATCTACATCCCAGAAATTCCGTTTAACATCGATACTTTCCTTGAAGACGTCAAAGAAGTCTATGAAAAATACGGGCGTTGTATCGTCGCGGTCAGCGAGGGGATCCAAGACACGGAAGGGGTCGCGATCGTTACTCAATTGACCGGCACAGAAAAAGACGACCACGGCAACGTTCAACTTTCAGGAAATGGTGCACTAGGCGATTTGTTGGTCAATACGATCAAAGAAAGACTCAACATCAGCCGTGTGCGCGCTGATACCTATGGCTACCTTCAACGCTCCTTTGCCGGCTGTGTCTCCGATGTGGATGCTCACGAAGCGAGAGAAGTAGGAGAGATGGCGGCGAAGTACGCTCTTCACGAAAGATCGGGCTCAGTTGCGATCAAACGCGTTGGAAACTACGCAGTCGAGTACGAACTCGTCGATTTGTCCGCAGTGGCGGCTAAGACCAAACACATGCCTAGAAGCTACATGAACAAAGCCGGTAACTTTGTCACCGCAGCGTTCATCGAATACTGTACGCCTCTTATCGGGTCTAATCTGCCTAAAATTGGCAAACTGCGCTCGCCATCGGTGGCGAAAAGCTTTGTCTTAAAAGAAGCAGGAAAATCCGGCGGAACAAAATAATCAGGCTCAAGCCTTCGTTCAATCCTTGAACGAAGGCTTTTTTTTTAGGTGGATTTGGGTATCTATGGTATGAAAGGAAGGGATACGATGAAAGATTTTACAACATACACTTATGAAAGACCCGATATGGCTGATGTGGCCAGCAAAATAAACGCCTTAGTTCACGATTTTGAAGCCTCTACGGAGGTTGCTGCTCAGTTGGCGATCCTATCGGAAATCAACGAGGTTAGAGACTTTGTGGAAACGATGATGACTTTATCGAGCATTCGCCACTCCATAGACGTCAACGATCCGTTCTACAAAGAGGAGAACGACTACTTTGACGAGGCGGGACCGGTGTACGTCAGCTTGCTCCAAGGGTTCTACAAAGCCTTGGTGGGAGCAGGTACGCGAAGTGAGCTCGAAAGGGAGCTGGGCACCCATTTGTTTCAATTGGCACAGGCTCAGATCGAGGCTTTTTCTGATGAGATTATCGAAGATCTCATCGAAGAAAATAAACTTTCCACGGAATACATGGCCCTTATCGCCAAGGCGCAAATTCCATACGAGGGAGAAGTGTACACCTTGAGCCAATTGGCGCCTTTTATGGAGTCTGGAGATCGAGGGGTGCGCAAAGAGACCAGTGCCCTTTATTATGGGTATTTTGAAGAACACGAAGAGGAATTTGACGATTTATTCGACAAACTCGTCAAAGTGAGAGATAAGATGGCCAAGACGTTGGGCTACGAAAACTTTATCCCTTTGGGGTACAAACGCATGCAGCGTACGGACTATGGGCCGAGGGAAGTGAAAGCGTATAGAGATCAGATCTACAACGAAGTGGTACCGATGGCTACGGCGCTGTATTTGCGCCAACAAAACCGGTTGGGCTTGTCGGACTTTCATTATTACGATGAAAATCTGACCTTCGCCACAGGTAACGCCATGCCAAAAGGCAGCCCGCAAGATATTGTCGACGCGGCGAGTGGAATGTACCATTCACTTTCTAAAGAAACCGGTGAGTTTTTCGACTTTATGTTGGAGAGAAAACTGATGGACTTGGAAGCGAAAACCGGGAAACAATCCGGTGGTTACTGTACGTTTATGGCAAACTACCAATCACCGTTTATTTTCTCAAACTTCAACGGTACCCAAGGGGATGTCACCGTATTGACCCACGAAGCTGGTCATGCTTTTCAAATGTACTTGTCGAGGAGACAAGAGGTGCCGGAGTATCGCTTCCCTACTTACGAAGCGTGTGAAATCCACTCCATGTCCATGGAGTTTTTGACTTGGCCGTGGATGGATAAGTTTTTTGGGGAGGATACGGAGAAGTTTAAATTCAATCATCTATCCGATAGTTTGACCTTCTTGCCCTACGGCGCATCCATCGACGAGTTTCAACACTACGTCTACGAGAACCCTCGCGCCACACCAAAGGAGCGCAAACGGGTTTTCCGCCAGATCGAGCGCAAATACCTCCCTCACCGAAACTATGACGACAACTCATTCTTGGAAAGGGGCACCTACTGGTATAGACAAAACCACGTTTTTCGATCGCCCTTCTACTACATCGACTACACCCTAGCTCAAGCGGTGGCCTTCCAATACTATCGCATGGCTCAGGAAAATGGGCGAGAAGCGATCGAAAACTACATCGACTTTACCCGACTGGGAGGCACGCTGCCCTTTACGGGACTCCTAAAAGCAGGAGGGCTAAAAAATCCCTTTAAGAGCGGAACTTTAGCCTATGCTTTAGAACCGATCACCGACTACCTCGAGGCGGTAAACGATAAGGCCTTGTAGCAGCTGAGATGGGAGGTCCATTATGACAAAGAAGCGATTTACTCTGTGGCTGTTGGCGTTAGCCCTATTGGTTGGCGCCTGTGCATCCCGTGGGCCAGAAGACGGGAAATACATGAGTCCAGCGGTGTCGGAGCCGGCACCGTCTGATAAAACAGAAGAGGCGGTATACGACGGTCGCGAACCAGGGGAAGTGGCCGTTCCAGGTGATGGGGCTACGGGGAACGTGTTCAAAAGCCAGGTCCAGTCCGACAAGTTGATCACCACCTCAAGAATGGTTATGGAAACCCTCAATTACGACGAAACGGTTAAAGGCATTGACGGTTTGATCATCACCAATGCTGGATACGTCCAAAACGCTCATTCGTCCACAGAGTACTACAACTCAAAAGCTTATCGATACACCACCTACGATATCCGCATCCCCCAAGAAAACATGCAAACCTTCAAATCCGGCATCAAGGGGGAATGGGGGCTGGTGACCGAAAATGCTACTTCCGTTGAAGATGTGACCAAACACTACACCGATTCGGAATCGCGAATTGCCGTGTTGACCACGAAAGAAACGCGTTTGCTCGCTCTTCTCGATCAAGCGGCGACTATGGAAGACATTATCGCCTTGGAAAATGCTTTGTCGAACACTATTGAGGAAAAAGAGCGACTAAAAAGTGACTTGAAAACCTTAGATGACCGCATAGCCTATTCCACTTTGTCACTGGTCATCAAAGAGACCTCCCGTCTCTCCAATCAAGAAACTGTAGAAACCAGTTTTGGCGAGCGCTTGTCAAATGCCTTTGTCAGCACTTGGTACAACTTTGTCGAAGGGGTTAAAAACGGGATTATCACTCTCGTATTCGCCTTGCCGATATTGATAAGCCTCATTGTCCTTTTGCTCGTCGGTTCGGTGATCTGGAAAAAGACAGGCAGAAGATCTCCCTTTGGCCTATTGAAAGGCAAACTGTTCAAAGGGCGTAAAGCGAAGAAAGGAACGATCGAGGATAAAGTAGAGGAACCAATAGAAAAAGACGAGGTAAACGCAGAAAAGAAAAAAGAGGATAACCCATAGAGAAAAGCGCCCGCGACAGGGCGCTTTTCTAGTGAGTAAACCAGATAGGACCACGACCAACTGGAGAAACCGATATTAGAAGGCGCTCGATGAGAGTTAAACGGAGCGAGGGATTTATCTTTGTTCAAAAACGCAGTACGAGAGGCTGAAGAGATGCTTGTCAATGGTCGAGCGCAAGCGTTAAAAAGCACCCGGACAAGGGTGCTTTCGTTCATCAAGGATCTTAGCTTTTTCGTTCGTCGCGGTATTTGTCCATAACGCCAGAGAAAATGTCGCCGCTCGATGGTGGTGTGTAAGTAATCGCATTTGCGCCGGCTTCGATCGTTTCCATAATATGGGCGTTTGAGTGGCCGCCGGTGGCGATAATCGGGTATTCTGGGCCTAGGTCTCTGCGGATTTGGCGAACCAAACCAGCTGTGCCCTTTCCACCAGAAATGTTAAGGATTGAAGCGCCTGCTTCAACCTTTCCCTTATAATCGTCATTAGGCGTGACCACCGTGGCGATGACAGGTATGTCGATAGCTTCGTTGAGTTGACGGATCATGTCATTGGAGATCGGCGCGTTGACAACCACGCCGTAAGCACCCATCAACTCCGCTTGCATAGCGATGTTAATCGAGCGCAAGCCAGTGGTCAAACCGCCACCAACACCTGCAAAAACTGGCACCGGCGCCACGGAAATAATCGCTTGTGTAATCGATAATTGTGGTGTAAAAGGGTAGACCGCAATGATCGAATCGGCATTACAATTCTTTATGACTGCCACATCGGTGGTGAAAAAAATAGACTTTATACGTTTTCCGAGTATAACAATCCCGGAAGCGCGATAGATGGCTTCAGGAACTTCGACGATTCGATGGCGCAATACCGACTTCACCTCAGGCATAAACTTGCTGGTGGTTCTTTTTTCTGTCATTGAATCACTTCCTTCACTAATGATATAATAAGAACGACAAAACAGAGTGATTAGCCCCTATCTTTATATATACCTCAAAACATTCTGATTCATTCACAACAACCCTAGTTTTTCAAAAAATGAGGAGCGCCAATGGATAAAACACTAAAAACTGCCCTATACTACACCTGGTACGATGCGGATAAGTTTCATCGCAGTGAGCTCACCGACTTGAACGCGATGACCTTCGAAGAAAAAGGTGTCCACTGGATCGATATCGTGGGCTATGACGATCAAGAGCTTGTGTACAAAATCGGCGATCGTTTTGGTATTCACCATCTCGCCATCGAAGATGCCTTAGATCCCAAAG
This sequence comes from uncultured Peptoniphilaceae bacterium, assembly GCA_964533865.1. Taxonomy (GTDB): domain Bacteria; phylum Bacillota; class Clostridia; order Tissierellales; family Peptoniphilaceae; genus CAZHRC01. The sequence continues at coordinate 102,228 of CAZHRC010000002.1, read as the reverse complement.
AGATTTCAAAATACGTGGAATATCAAAACTTTATGTTTGTCGTCGTCAAAAACATTTACATCGATGGCAAACAAGAAATGAGCATCAGCCCCATCTCGTTTATTATGAAAAAAAACTTATTGCTCACCATACGCCCCGATGACGGCATAGGCTTCGATCGCCTCCTCACGCGACTCGAACAGGGGATACGCATACGAGGTAAAGAAGTGGACGATCTGATGATCGCCATTATCGATGGGGTCGTCGACAACTGCTATAAAGTGATGGATGGCATCGGCGACGACCTGGACGACCTCGAAGACGAAGTGCTTTTAGAACCGGACAGAGAAACGTTGGAAAACATCTATACCATAAAAAAAGATATCATCCAAATGCGACGCATCATCTACCAAAATAGAGCAGTTTTATCAGATATGTCAAAATCCGGTCGTTATCTCATCGATGACGATACCCTATTTTACTTACGCGACGTCTACGATCATGTCGCTCAAACCCTAGACATCTTAGACAGCTACAGAGAAGTGACTTCCAGTATACTGGATATGTACCTGTCCACCCAAAGCAACCGCACCAACGACATCATGAAAACCCTCACCATCATGTCAACCATAGCGATACCCCTAACCTTTCTCTCAAGTGTCTACGGCATGAACTTCCAACACATGCCCGAACTCGCTCATGAATGGGGTTATCCGCTGTTTTGGTTGATATGCGTGGTGGTGCTTTTGGCGTTATTATTTTATTTTAGAAAGAAGAAATGGATATGAGCGCGGGGCGAAATAGAGAGACTCTGGGTGTAAAAGTCGAATGCAAAACGTCTAATGGATTAAACAAGGCTTGTAATAGAGATTGTGATAGGTGGTGAATTGGATGTCAAGTCGCGAGAAAGAAAGTAAATTGAGTCGGCTTTCCATCGATTTTGCAGTGGAAATGATTCATTTGATCAAACAACTGAAAGAGAAAAATGAATGGATTATCTCGAACCAAATTGGGCGAAGCGGAACATCCATAGGCGCAAACATCAGAGAAGCGCAGTACGCTTATAGTAAATCTGACTTTGCGAACAAACTTCAAATCGCGTTAAAAGAAGCCAACGAAACAGGGTATTGGTTGGAGTTATTATCGCGTACAGACTACATAGAAGAATCGGAATATAGAAGACTAAACAAATTGTGTACACAGATCCGAGTCACACTCGTAAGTGCTCTCAAAACGGTTAAAGAAGGTAGAGGAGGTGAAAGAGAAGAGACGTAAACACAGGTGAAGTGCGAAGGAGAGAAGGTCAAGGTCAAAACCCTCCCTCAGTCTGCTTCGCAGCCAGCTCCCTCGGAGATAGAGCCTAAGGGCTGTCACCCTTCGAGTGACAAATAATCTAGATTATTACACCTTTGCCCAAAACGACGCTCAAAGGGAGTCGGTCTCTTGTCCCGCATGCCCTTGCCCTTGACGACGACCCAAAGGGAGTCGGTCCCTCGACCTTCACGCACTTGCCCTTAACGACGAACCAAAAGGAGTCGATCCCTTGCCCTTGACGACGACCCAAAGGGAGTCGATCTCTTGACCTTCACGCCCTTGCCCTTCACGCCCTTGACCTTCACGTGCCGCAGGCACACTTCACGTCGAGCGCAGCGCAGACACTTCACTCGCCCATCGGGCGAACTTCACGTGCGTAGCACACTTCACGCGCACTTTGCGGACCCCCTTTGAGAAAATAAAATTTGCAAATCACCCACCCAGATGATATAATCCAAATGTTGCACTTATGCACTCCGCAAAGTGCGCACAATCCTATCCTGTACAAACAGGGTCAATAGTCCATAGGGGGTGAAAAAATGAATAAATACGAAGCAATGCTAGTAATGAAACCTAACTTAGAAGAAGAGGTTCGCGCTACTGTCTTGGAACGTTTGAAAGATGCGATCAACGCAGCTGGCACCGTCCAAGAAGTTGAAGAGTGGGGCAATCGCAGATTGGCCTATGAAATCAACTACATCAAAGAAGGGTATTATTACCTGTTCAAATTTGAAAGCGAACCATCAGTTGTCCAAGAATTCGAAAGACGTGCAAAGATTGCAGAACAAGTCATTCGTTACATGGTCATTAAACTAGAGGACTAATTCGCTAGGAGGGCTAACATGAATACGGTAGTACTCATTGGAAGACTCGTAAGGGATCCGGAAATGCGTTATACTTCCGGTTCAGGCAATGCGATGACGAATTTTACCTTGGCGGTGGATCGTCAATTATCGCGTGAAAAAAAACAGGAAATGGAAGCCCAAAATCAGCCGACGGCTGATTTCATCCGCATTGTCGTTTGGGGTAAACAGGCTGAAAACTGTGCCAATTACCTCGCAAAAGGCAGATTAGTCGCTGTTAATGGTCGTATACAAACAGGAAGCTACACCGATAAGGAAGGCAATAGACGCTATACCACAGATGTGGTGGCAAGCAATGTTCAATTCCTAGAGTGGGGCGACTCTCCAAGACAAGGTCAAGCGCCAGCCCAAAGTCAAGGTTACACCAACCAAACTCAGGGCTATGGCAATCAAGGTTACCAAGGTTCTGGCCCAGCGCAAAGTCAAAGAACGAACAGTGAAGATGATTTCTTTGGAGCGGATTTTAATCCCGTCGACGATGATAGGATTCCTTTCTAAGTATTAAGGAGGAAACGATGCAAAGAAAATATCGTCCAAGAAAAAAAGTCTGCGCTTTCTGTGCAGATAAAAACAAAAAGATCGATTATAAAGACATTAACGGACTGAAAAAATTTATCAGCGAACGTGGTAAAATTTTACCACGTAGAATGACTGGTTCCTGTGCAAAGCACCAACGCGAAGTGACTAGCGCGATCAAAAGAGCGCGTCACGTTGCACTATTACCTTATTCTGCAGATTAATCACCGTAGATCATACAGCTGGCTCAAGGCGCGATGCGTTTTGAGCCAGCTGTTTTTCTGTGGAAAGGGTGCATTGTCAGGCGCGATCGGGTATAATATAAAGGCGTAGATAGGATGTTTTTTTAGATGACATCCGAGTCAAAATTTAAAGGAGGTGGATCGTGAAGGAACTCATTTCACCAGCAACCATCACCGAATCCATTCTCATCGGATTCATTCAGGCGGGATTATTACTTGCCGCCGTATATCTTTTCCCGTTATTGCTCATCATCTATCCGGTGCCCTTGGTGATCGCTTTTGTCCGCAGGGGACCATTGCACACTTTGTTGGCCCAGATGGTGTCGTTTACCCTGGTTTACTTGTTTACTGACTTAGGGACTGCGCTTTCCGTCGTCGCTGTAGGACTGCCCATCGCTTTGATCGTAGGTGTGGGGATCGTATGGCACCGTTCGACATTTGCAGTGGTATGTATCGGCAGCGCATGGTTGCTGACAGTAGGCGTTGGTATTGTCGCCTATTACCATTTTATCGCCAAAGTGGATCTCATCGGCGTATTCGAAACCGTGTTTCGCAGTGCGATGACCGAGGGTATGGCTTCTTTGGAACCACTCACACGAGATACGACACTCAGCGTTCCACAGCTCATCGACGCCACCTTAAATGCCCTCATCGTATCTCTGCCGGCGTACACCCTTTTGTGGGGGGCGGCTTTTACGTTTATCAACAGGGTGGTGGCTGGGAGATGGCTGAGAAAATCGGGGATCGACATTCCGACTCTTGGCAAATTTAACACCTTTGCCTATCCCCCTTCTCTAAAATGGGGCGTGGTGCTTATCGCCTTGACCATATGGGCGTTTCAGGCCTTTGGGTTTGCCTTTTGGCGAGAGCTCAACCTCAATATGGTCACCCTGGGGTTCATGCTCTTTACCGTCGATGGGTTGGCGGTGGCGGATGCTTTTGCAGAGCGTCGTGTAGGGCCCATTGTCCGGGTGATCATCCCTGTATTTGTCATCATCGTCCTCCAAGGGCTAAACCTCTACGCCATACTTGGAGCGATCGACTTGTTTGTCAATTTGCGGAGTAAAGGAGGGTTTCGATGATGAAAGACAATTCATATTTATCCTTGATGGACTTTATCGGTTTTTTGGTCGTAGGAGCCTTTCTGTCGGTGGCTTTTTTTGTTAATAACCGGGTATGGGGCGTTATTTCTTTTATTGCTTTAGGTTTTTGCGTTTATTATCTTCATCGATTGATCAAACAAGCCAACGAGGATATGGTCGCCAAAATCGAAAGTCTTGACGAATCCTTTGATGAAGTCACTAAAACGGCGATCTTTTCTATGCCTTTTGCCATCTGTTTGCTAAGTGATGCAGGGCATATCCGTTGGTACAACACCCATTTTAGAAAGTTGACCACAGGTGAGATTATGGGTCACCCTTTGGAAATGGTTATGGGTGAGGCTAAAGCAAAAGCCCTTGTAGCTTCTGACGGTCGCAAACCGGTGGAAGTGCATTTGGACGATAAATCCTACGCTTTTTATAGCAACAAAGTCCACTCGACAAACCCGAGTGACCCGGATCTGCACTTTATCTACGGTATCGATAACACCGAAGACGAACAGATCCGAAGAGCATACGAAAACGAAGGATTGGTCATCGGCATCGCCATCATCGATAACTACGATGACGTACGAGGTTCAGCGCCGGACAACAAAAAGCCGTTGGTTTTCGCAGAAATCGATCAAGCGGTGCTCAATTATATTAAAGATTACAATGGTTACACGAGAAAATACGATACGGATCGGTTTTTGTTCATTTTACATCGCTCGGATCTCCGCGCTATGGTCGAAGATCGGTTCCGATTGTTGGACCAAGTCCGAGAGGTTAACGAAGGCAACGCCATAGCGCCCACATTGAGTATTGGTGTAGGTATTAGTGGACTCAATCCTTCTGATGTGTTTGACGCAGCAAATGTGGCGGTGGATGTGGCACTGGGTCGCGGTGGTGACCAGGCTGTCGTCAAGGACGGGGAAAATCTCGATTTCTACGGAGGGAAAAACAAAGCCCAAGAGAAGCGAAATAAAGTGAAATCTCGGGTCATTGCTCATGCCCTACGACAACTCATCGACAAGGCGGATCAAGTGTTTATCATGGGACATCGCAATCCTGACATGGACTCCTTTGGCGCTTGTCTAGGGGTGTTGGCCATCGTCAACAAACGGGATAAACGCGGTTACATCGTGCTAAACAACGTGCCACCGACGATACGAAACATTTACGATCGAGCGATCGACGAGTTGCCGGATTTGGCAGACCATATTCTCACCCCACAGGAGGCTGAGGAAAAAGCAACGTACTCGTCCTTAGTGGTGGTCGTGGACAACCACCGCCGCAATTCCACAGAAGCGCCCAATCTACTCGATATTACGGATAAAATCGTCCTCATCGACCATCATCGTCGCGGGGTGGATTATATCAACAACCCCGTGCTCACTTACTTGGAGCCCTACGCCTCTTCTGCATCGGAGTTGGTTACGGAAATCCTCCAGTATATCGACGAAAAACTGGTGTTGGACAAAGTGGTGGCGGAAGCACTACTAGCGGGGATTACCGTAGATACGAAAAACTTTTACTACCAAACTGGTGTGCGTACGTTTGAGGCGGCGTCCATTCTCAAACGTCAAGGGGCGGATAGTATCGGTGTCAAACGACTATTTAAAGACGATTTAGAAGTGGTGCGTTACAAATCCGAAGTTATCGCCACTTCGCGTGTCGTGGAAAACAACGTGGCCATTGGTCATTTTAATCGAGAACTTGAAGGCTCCGCTCTTATTGCATCACAGGCGGCAGACGATTTATTGAATATTAAAGGGGTAAGCGCATCCTTTGTCTTGACGAAGGTCAATGGCAAGGTGCACATTAGCGGTAGATCCCTAGGGGACGTTTCCGTCCAATTGATTTTGGAGCGCATTGGAGGCGGTGGTCACCAAACCGCAGCTGCTACACAATTGGAAATGTCCATGGCAAACGCTGAGAAGATGTTGATTAAATCCATCAGCGAGTATTTTAAGGAGGAAGAAGGCAATGAAAGTCATACTACTTGAAGATGTCAAAGCATTAGGAAAGAAAGGGGATTTGGTCAACGCTAAAACAGGCTACGCGAGGAACTTTCTGATCCCCGGCAAGTTAGCCATAGAAGCGACAAAGCCAAATATTGCAAAATGGGAAGAAGAGCAAGCGGAAATGAAAGCTTTGGAAGCGGAGAAACGCGCTGAGGCCATGACGTTGAAGGAAGCCATCGAAAAGGTGAATCTGGTCATCCGCGCTAAAACGGGGGACGGAGACCGCCTCTTTGGTTCCATCACCTCGATGGATATTGCAGACGCCCTTAAGAAACAAGAGGGGATCGACGTGGACAAAAAGAAGATCGAGCTAAAAGAAAATATCAAATCGTTGGCATCTTTTACTGTACCAGTGCGTGTTTACCCAGAAGTGGTGGCAGAGCTGAAAGTCAAAATCGAAAGAGCTTAAACCATGGAAGAGAACACAGGTAGAGTTCCTCCCCACGACGATCAAGCCGAGAGGGGGGTGTTGGGAGCAGTTCTCATCAACAACGAAGTCCTCAACACCGTATCTGACAAGCTTGTGGTTTCCGACTTTTACAGCAACCGAAACGGCGATGTTTACGCTGCCATCTTGGACATGTCCGCTAAAAGCGAACCCATCGACTACCTGACGTTGGCTGATGAAATGGGAAAGCGAGGGAGTTTGGCCAGTATTGGCGGACTCCCTTATCTTATGGAACTGACCCAAGGGCCGATTTACACATCAAACGCCGGCGCTTATGCCGACATCGTTTTGGAAAAATCCATTCTGCGTCGACTTATTTTTGCAGCAGACCTCATAGGAAATAAGGCCTACGAGCAAAAAGAAGAAGTCTCCGCCATTATCGAAGAAGCGGAAAGGCGAATTTTTGACATTACCCAAGCCAACCACAAAGACGGCTTGTCAAAACTTGCAGAGATCCTTCAGCAGACATTGAGCCAACTTGAGCAAATGAGCATGCTCGATGGTCAGCTTACCGGAGTCACCACAGGGTTCAAAGATCTCGATACCCACCTATCTGGGTTGCAAAAATCGGACCTCGTCCTATTGGCGGCAAGGCCTTCAATGGGAAAAACCGCATTAGGGGTCAACATCGCCCTAAACGCAGCGATCAAGAAACACAAAGTCGCAATCTTTTCACTGGAAATGAGCAAATTACAGCTCAGTCAACGTCTGTTGAGTTCCGTATCTTTGGTCAATCTCCAAAAAATTATTTCTGGGGATATTGACGATTGGAAAGACATTGGGGATAGTATCGCTTTTTTGAGTCAAATCGAACTTTTCGTCGACGATACCGCATCCATTTCCCTAACCGAGCTTCGAGCCAAGTGCCGTCGAATGAAAGCGGAAGACGGATTGGAACTGGTGGTTATCGATTATCTCCAGTTGATGACGGCGGATACCCAATTTGAAAACCGACAACAGGAAATATCGACGATCTCCCGAGGGTTGAAAGCCCTTGCCAAGGAGATTGACGCACCAGTCCTCGCGTTGGCTCAGCTTTCTCGTGCACCAGAGCAACGGGCGGATCATCGGCCGATTCTGTCGGACTTGAGGGAGTCTGGGGCAATCGAGCAAGATGCGGACGTGGTCATGATGCTCTATCGTGACGACTACTACCACGAAGATAGCGATCGTCCCAACACGGCAGATGTCATTATCGCAAAACACCGAAACGGGCCCACTGGAACGGTGGAGCTCTACTTCAATAAAGAAATCACAAAATTTGGGGATATTGTCTATGGAAGAGACAACTAGCACAGCTAAAACATACTTGAATGGCGATAGGTTAGATATTCGCCCGCTACAAAAGCGGGATGCCGACGCGCTTGCTACCTGGGGCGTCCATACGGATCCACTGCTTTTCGGCTACAACTACACCGATCTATCGCCCATAGAGTTGAGGCTGTGGTACACGTCGAAGCGCATCGGTCTATTTAATAAATACTATGCCATCGTGGACAAAAGCGAGCGTTTCATCGGGTATATCGGCATCAAACAAATCAACCCCATCCTACGCACCTCAAAATTGGGGCTCGTACTCGACCCAAACCACTTGGAAAAGGGTTATGGCACCGAGGCGATGCGCCTTTTTCTCGACTACTACTTTGAGGTGTTGGGTATGATGGCGATGGATCTCGAAGTCAACGACTTCAATACCAGAGCGCGAAGGCTCTACGAAAAGTTAGGTTTTGTCTATGGCGGAGAATGTCTCGAGCACTTTGAAAATCAAAACCTCACACAAAAGGAGATCGACGCTCTTGGCGTCGCCAAATCCTTTATCCAGTTTAAGGGCGATTGGTATACACTCATACACAAAATGAAATTGAAACGTCCCTCGGCCCGGTAAAATCGGAAAAAGGTGACGATAGGAGGTGAGACTTTGAAGCTAAAACTACTGGGCCTAAAGCTGGACCTTGGCACGACCCCCGTTGAAAATCTGTTCTTTAACACGTATCTCACATTGGCGGACGGCGCTGCGCTTAAAGTCTACCTTTACGGCTACAAACACGCCTATGAAAAAAGCGATCTATCCATGGATGAAGAACGTCTCGCTAGAGAATTGGGCTTATCGGTGGAGGAAGTGACAGGGGCCATAGAATACTGGATACGAGAAGGGGTTATTGAGCGTCACGTCGAAGATGACGAACCGGTTTACGCCATCAAAAGCCTGCGCCAACGCTATCTCGACTCCCTTCAAGAAGCGACGGACCACTCCCTTGAAGCTTTTCAACAACAAAGCGAAACGGCGCAGAGGATTCATCACATGTTTGAACGCATTGAAGAAATTCTTGGCCTGCCATTGACACCCAATGAAGTCATCCGCATCCAGGAGGCACGAGAAGAGTACGCCATGGAACCTGATCTGATGGTGGAAGCCTTTCGCGTGTCTGCGGAGGAAATGGGCAAGCGCAACTTGAACTACGTTTTGGGTATTGCGAGAAATTGGCATCTGGACAATATCCGCTCATTGACGGATTTGGAACAGTCGAAAGAAAAGAAAAAAGCCACTCGGAAACGACAATACAAAAGCTCCGGAGTCAAGCTACCCAAAGACGACCGCATGACAAAAGAAGACTTAGAAGCCCTTTTAAAGCGCAAGCTTCAAAAGGATATTAAAAGTCAGCAAGGGGAATAATCGTGGACTATCGACGTGAAGTATCGAGAGAGCTCGCAAAAAGGCGAGATGACAGTCAAATCCAACAAAAACAACGCTTAGAACGCGTCTATAAAACCATACCGGAAATACGGGAGATCGACCGTAAATTGAAACAGCTAGGTGTGGCGCTTGCGCGAGCGATTGTGGATCGCCAAGACATCGGCGCCATAGAAGAAGAGACCACGCGGCTCAAAATGCGAAGGTCAGCGCTCTTGTCGCGACAAGGTCTGCCAGAAAACTACACCGATACTCAGTACACCTGCCCTCATTGCCAAGATACAGGGGTGGTAAACGGCAGAAACTGTCACTGCAAAGAACAGCTACTCACATCGAAGGCCTACGAAATGAGCTCCATCGAAGGGCTGCTGGAAAGGGAAAACTTCTCTGCCTTCGATCTTGGTCTTTTCCGTGGGAACCGATTGGCCAATGAAGATAACTCTCCGAGAGAAAATATGGCGATCGTCGCACAACAAGCCAAACATTATGCGAAAACCTTCAAAGGACGCTATTCGGATAACCTGATGTTTTACGGATCAGTGGGAACGGGTAAGACGTTCTTGTGCAATGCCATCGCTAAAGCCGTGTTAGACAAAGGCTACGGCGTCCTTTATCAAACCGCGCCAAAACTCCTAGACTTCCTCGGGGATTACAGTTTTCTGCCCGCCGTGGAGAAAATAAAACATCAAGAAACTTACCATCGCCTATTCAACGTCGATCTTCTCATCCTCGATGATCTCGGCACCGAGTTCACCACATCGGTAAGCGTATCGGGTTTATTTGAACTGCTCAATGAGCGTATCATCCGTCAAAAACCCATCATCATCTCCACCAATCTAGCCATCACCGATCTACCGGAACGCTACGATCAGCGGATCTTTTCGAGGATCATCGGCGAATTTAGGTTATTCAACATCTACGGAGACGATTTGAGGATACGGAAATTAGGACTATAAGGAATTGCCTATCGGCTGCGCGAAAGGTCAACACCACATAGGCAAAACAAAATCTTGGGATAAATGGACCGTTGTAACCTGACCGTACAGCCCGTTCCAAATATCGAGCACCATTTGAATACAAGGATGGCGAAAGAGGGTAATGCAATCTCTTAAATATATGCTAAACCCCTTAAACACCATACTTATAACGTTGGTGTTTTCGCCATCAGCACATACCCAAACACTATCATACTTTACAGGAGGAGACCATGTTACGAGTCACAGCGGATCAAATGGCAAAAATTGACAACTATACCATCAATGAATTGAAAATACCTGGCATCGTCCTCATGGAAAACGCTGCCTTGAAAGTGATCAAACACTTGGACACGGTCTATCGGAAATCCTTTGCCGTCATATGTGGAAAAGGCAATAATGGTGGCGATGGACTTGCCATTGCGCGAGGTTTGGTCGCGATTGGAAAGCGAGTAGACGTATACGTCATCGGAGAATCAGGAGGAGGTACGCCAGATTTTGTCACCAACTACATTGCTCTCACGAAAATGAACGTCCCCATCTACCATCTCGTGTCCATCGAGGACATTGAATACTTATCGAAAAACATTGAAAAAGCCAATACCATAGTCGATTGTATCTTTGGCACGGGGCTAGATCGGACAGTTCAGGGCATGGCAGAATACGTCATCGACATTATCAACCGCAATCGTATCTACACCCTCTCCGTCGACGTTCCTTCTGGCCTAAATGCTACGACAGGGGAAATCGAAGGCACTGTCGTCGATCCCAATAAAATCGTCACCCTTCAATTGATGAAAGAAGGGCTAGCGAAAGCGGGCTGGCTCACCGCAGAAATTGTAATAGAATCCATCGGCATTCCTCAAATGGCCATCGACCATGTATTGACAGTGGAAAGAGAAGGGACTGGGTGGAGTTGGGGAGAGGTGTAAACGCAATGAAAAGCCGTTGACGTTTTTAGTCCTCCTTAACGTTTGGAAGTCATAAAAGGAATCTGTTAAGGTAGAAGTTAAAAATTATGTTGCTATGCAATAATGGCGTCGGTTTCAACGTTAAACGAGTAGAAGGAGTAGAAGGAGTTATTATCATGCTGACCTATATGTTGGGTTTATCAGAAGCACCCAAATCAAGACCTTCAAGCACTCCGCCTGACGAGTTTCTGATCCATCGCATTGGAAAAGGAGACAAAGAGGCATTTGCCGATTTGTATCGGCAAACAGAGAGGGCTTTGTATTCGTTTGTGTTGTCTCTAACTAAAAATCATCACGATAGCTTGGATATTATGCAGGAGACTTATCTGAAGGTCCGTGCATCGGCTCATCTTTACAAGCCAATGGGTAAGCCTTTGGCGTGGATGTTTACAATTGCTAGAAATCTAACCATGACACATTTTAGACAGACCAAACGGTTTACGGAAAAGGAAGACGATTTGGAAGACGATCTTCTTTTTTCTTACGTGACTGATGTGACAGATCGCATGGTGCTTCAAACGGCGATGGAGGCCCTCACCGAAGAAGAGCGACAGATCGTGCTCCTTTTTGCCGTAAATGGGTTTAAGCATCGAGAGATCGCTGAAGCGCTTGAGATACCTCTTTCAACGGTGCTTTCCAAATATCGGCGTTCCCTTGCTAAACTAAAAAAAGTACTCACGGAAGGAGGGGAGTTCGAATGAAACACAAGGAAATAGAAAATCGATTGAAGCGTGCCGTAGACGAAGCTCCCATCGATCTTCTAGAGACGTTACAAAGTACGCCGGTCGTCAAAATGGCGGTTCACGACGAGATGACAGAACAAAATATTCCTCGAAAATACCGTGGAAATCATATCTTGCGCAGCATCCTTGCCGCTGCCATGTTCCTGATCGTCATTGGGTCTTCGTGGATCTGGTCGCAAATGGAAATCACAACAATTTATCTCGATATAAATCCCAGTGTATCGTTGTCGTTGAATCGCATGGACAAGGTAAGAAAAGTCGCCACATACAATGAAAAGGGATCGGATCTCATCGAAGGACTAGCTTTGATTGGGTTGAAGAATGAAGAGGCGCTGAAATTGATCTACGAACGAACGCCAACGGATCAAAGGGCGATACTGTTGTCCGTCAAGGGAGGCGATGGCAACATCGATCGAGAAAGAATGGCCAAGTCCTTAGAGACCTTGAGAAGTTTGCAAGGTGAAGGCAACCAACGGCTCTTACTCAGTCACTTTGTTTCACCTACCGAGTCAGTTGAAGAGGCGGCGAAAGCGCTGAAGATCTCCCCTGGAAAATTAGAGATGATCAAGAAGATGATCCTCGCCGGTTCGTCGAAAAAGACAGAGAACCTTGCAAAGCTTTCAATCACCGAACTTATACAAGCAGCCTACGAGGATGGGATCGAGATCTCGGATCTGGTGAACGTCGAAGGAGTGACTGATTCATACAAGCCTAATCCGATAGCTGAACCGAAACTAGAGACGGAATCAGAGGAGGAGCCTCGTCCGATACTAGTGCCCGCCGCTGAGTCACCTGGCGTCGACCCACTAACACCCCAAGAGCCCAGGACTCAAGTCCCCTACACTGAGCCTCAACAAACCGAACCCTCGGGGTATGATGACGATAATGATTATGACGATGATGAGGAGAATAACGACGATGGGGATGATGAAGATGATGAAGATGACGAAGAAAATGATGATTAAAGATGTCAAGAACGCGAGCTGCATACCATGCGGCTCTTTTTTTTTTAAAAAATTTTCTTGTGATGCAATAATTCCGTCACCTCATGCGTTAACTCTATGAACGGGGGAGAATAAAGCCCCTGAAAATAAGGAGGATTAACATGACAACGAACAACACAAAAAAAAGAATGGTATTAGGAAGTGCGATGATACTTCTGATGGCACTGGCGGGATTCGCATTTATGAATCAAACCGTATCGAGCTTCATACTTGACATCAATCCAAGTGTGCAAGTAGAGACAAACCGTATGAACAAGGTCAAAAAGATCACAGCACTCAATGAAGATGGAAAGAAGCTACTGGAAGGCTACGATGCAAAAGGTAAATCTATGGATCAAACGGTGGAAGAGCTGGTCGACCGTCTCATACTACAAGGTTATCTTCACAAGACAAATGATAATAACATTCTCATCTCAGGGAATACAGAGGGCCTTGATGACAAGACCTTGACCAAGCTTCAAGACATCATCGATCGATTGACAACAGAACGCCAGTTTAAGACGAAAGTGACAGGGGTGGTGCTAGGTAAAGACGACAAGGTGAGCAAGGAAGCCGAGAGTCTCGGCGTTTCGATAGGTAAATTATCTTTAATACACAACATCATCGAGAAAGATCCACTAAAGACGGTTAATCAATTGAAAGATCGATCGATTCGAGATCTGAAGGATATGGAAGATGATCTTGATGATGACGATGATGATCAAAACCTTTCAGGGCAAAGAACAGAACAATCAAACTTAGAGACTCATGAAGTAGCCGTGCCAAAAAATGAGGAAAACAATAAAGTACCGGCCATCATGAATGACGATGATGGTGACGACGATGATTATGGCAATGATGACTACGATGACGATGATTACGATGATTACGATGACGACGATGAC
>CAZHRC010000002.1:0-88395 GCA_964533865.1 uncultured Peptoniphilaceae bacterium | reverse complement strand
ACGATGACGACGATGACTACGATGACGATGACGATGATGACTACGATGACGATGACGATGATGATGATGAGGACTAAGAAATATCACCACAGACGATCAGCTGCAGCCGAGTTTTCAATACAGAAAGGGCTGCATCTGACGCACAGAGTGCGTTGCCAATAGAATCGGGAACCATGTATCCCATATAAAAACACTTCAGGCAGTGAGTCGTATCTGCTTGAAGTGTTTTTTTGATAGGAATTATTAAATTCGGTATTAGCCAGCCATAGAAAATCCTATTTCGGGTCTATGAATATGTTATTTTTAGTCAACAAGATTTGACAAAATCCCTCTCTGCCTACATCACATTGCCTTTGTCGGCATCGCCACCGATCAATCCGAGCTTTCGCTTGAACGATTCGGCGGTTTCTAGTGTGGAGAGCGGCTCTAAGCCAAAGGATTTTGCGATAGTATCGAACTCATGAGAGGTTTTTGTCTTAATAAAATGCAATACACCATCTTGACGCAGTACCGTGACGTTGGCGTTGCTATACAGATTGGTTAAGGATTCTCTGTCGATGGAGAAACCCGCCTTGCGAACTTTGTATTCGATGGTTGTTTGTAATGCGACACCGATCATAAACACCATACAAGCGCCAATAATCAGATTTTGGGTCCAGTCGATACCATCAATTAGGGATAATTTCTCTTGAAGAAGCCTGAGAAACGCTTGAGCATTCCAATAATTGTAGTAGAGTTTTGCAGTTTGGCATGGAGTGCGACTAGATTTTTCGCAAAACACGATGCGGTAGCCGTCGAACAAGCCGAGTTGAATCGGTGAGTTGAGATCGCTGATCTCTTCAAGTGTGATTGCCCTGTGCGTAATACGGGAGTGACTGCCTTCGCATTTGTCGAGAAAAATGAAGTTAAGGTCTTCTTCCTCGGAGAAGCGATGATCTCTTCCCATTTGATCGTGAATTTTGAGCTTTGGTGAATAATATAAAATGGGAGAGCCAAATCCTTCAAATACCGAATTATTATCGTATGAAAGGGAGAACTCTTTGTATTTGTGTCGGAGTTTTTTTGAGGTGGGATCGCGATCCTCGATAAATCCGCTTTCAAAGAGGCCGCCGTTTAAAAGTTCATCGCTACAATGGGCGATGCGCGCAGCGATGAGCGGGTGATGGCCATCTCTTCTAAGTAGGGGAAACACATACTGATCTCGAAATCCTCGATCTGTTGAGATCATAAATGGAGCGCTTCTAGAGAGTTTCATATATTCCCCGGCGGCAAGGATTAAAGAACTGGTTGTCATTTGCTTGCCATAATACAAGCCGAAGGTAATGGGGATCATGTGCTCATCGGTCACGAGCCCCAGCACAAATTTTTGGTGCAAAATGCAATCCTGATTGTGGAATGGGTTGCTCATCGCCGAGTACAGATCGGCAATGCAGCTTGCGTTGCGGTGGGGTACGATTTGGTCGATCTCGTGTTTCATGGCTTGACTAATCGTCGCCTTGTGTTTACCAAGGATATTGAGCAGTTGGATCAAATCCTCATTGGAAATGGCGGTGTAGTCAAATATGTGGGACTCTCGAGATGCGGGACTGTGTTTCGAAAAATCCTCGATAATCGGATCGCCTGCTCGAATCAAATCAATCAGGTTCGCGTAGTTTATCATGCTACGTTCATCTTCAGTGAGTCCTTTTATTTTATTGGGGTCGAGAATCTGATTAAACATTTTTTCGTAGATTAGCTCGCCATAATTATAGATCTCACAAGCGTCTTGCAAGCCTTCCATAGAAGTGGTGACATCGGAATCGAGACGGATTTTTAGATCGTTGTTTTCGAGTTGGTTTTGTTTTTCATTGAGGTTTTTAACTTCTTCATAAAGATTATCTAAAAAATCAGGATCTTTTTCCAATTGTACATCTAAGCGGCCGTAGGATCGGATCGTTTTGTGCCGTGGTTTTCCCGTTTCGGGATCGCGATAGCTTTCATGAATATAGACGTATTTAACGCCTTTCACTTTGCGTACGGTGACACGCATAGTTCACCTCCGTTTGATTCAACGCCAATCAGTGGTTGTTTGGGTTGAATAACTGTAAGTCTTTAATGGACACCCCAAGTTTTTTAGAAATCGAGTCTGCTGTTTCAAAGGTGTTTAAGGGTGCAAGACCAAATAACTTGCCCAACTGATCAAACATCGGATGGGTTTTCGTCTTTAGAAAATAGAGTGTATCGTTTTGTCGATAGACGGTTACACTCGCGTTGTAGATCAATCGAATAATCTCTTCGCGTCCTAGGGTAAGCCCAGCGGCTTGTGTTTTGTATTCAATCACCAGCTGGATGGCGATATTGGTCAAGAAGGTAAGGAAAGCACCATTCATATGCTCTCTCGTCCAAGAGATGCTTCTGAATCCCATCAACCCGCTTTGAATCAGATTGATAAAAGCTAGGGCTTGCCAATGGTTTGAGTTAACCTTGGCTAAAGTCTTTGGACTGATTGTGGGGTTTGTGGAAAAAACCAACCGGAATCCATCAAAATAAGTGCGATGGACGCTGTAGCGTTGGGTGGCGAGTTCTCCACAGTTGAGAAGCATGGGTTCGATAGGCGCTTTTCTGCCGGCTCCGCCTTGTAAGTAAACGCAATTTGTTTGGCGACTTTGTATCGACTGTTCGCGGATAAATTGATCGATGGTTCTCAGTTTTGGGCTAAAGTACAGGATGGGATCACCAAAGGCTAAACCATCGGACCAATTCGCTTTTAGAGGCTTGTATCGGTACAGGAGCGTATCTGAATAGGAGTCGTTAACGAGTTCAAAATTATTTTTTAGGAAATAATCATCTAATAACCCTTCTGAACTACCTGCTATTCGCGCGATAAATATCGTTTCATGGCTCAAGTTACTGAATGTCTCAAGTTTCTCAGGGTTTCTCAACCCGCGATCTGTAATCGTCGTCAACTGAGAAAAGGTGTACTTATCGGTAAAAGCGGCAGTGAAGTCTTTTGAAGGGGGATGAGATGGTGAAAATTCTCGATAGGCAATAGGGAGAAAATGCTCATCAGTGACTAAACCTAAAGTATAATCTTGGCGGATCAAGTCATCGGTGGAAGGGTCCACCAAAGCGCTTCTAGGATAGAGATCAAACACGTAGCGTCCGTTTCGATTGGGGTTAATCGATGCTAAAGATTCATTAACAATGTCACATAGCTCTCTACGGCGGCGTCCTATAAGAGTGAGGAGTTTTACGATTTCTTCCTCTTTTATAGAATGCTGCCCTTTAAAATAGGGTTCTTTTGAATGGCCGCTGACTATCGACTCGTCTGAGACGATGGAAGTACCGAAATTGCCGAATTCTGCAAGGGCGTTGAAGGACAGTTTTTTGCGTTCGGCAGCCGTCAACATGGTTAATCGATTGGTGGGCAATAATTGCCCCAATATCTTATCGTAGATGATTTTGCCGTAGTTGTAGATGACACAAGAGCTGTTGAGATCTCCTGAACTCTTTTCTGAACCGTCCCCATGGGCTTGGTTGAGGGTGGCCTGTGTGAGTAGACCATCTTGGGAAGCTTTCATCGCCTCGACTTCAGCGCGAAGATTTTCGAGAAAATCAGGATCGGCTTCCAATTGAACGTCCAATCGGCCATAGGAGCGGATGGTTTTATGTTTAGGCTTTCCCGTTTTTGGATCCCGATAGCTTTCGTGAAGATAAACGTACTTCACACCTCTTATTTTTCGAATGGTGATGCGCATACCGTACTTCCTTACTCGACGTGTAATGGGCTAGCTAGAAATCAGATCACCGGAAGTGCGGCTAGAGTAAGCTGACTGCAACGCACAAATCTCATTGTCGAACTCATACGAACAAGTTAGCAAATTACCATAGATGAGTCAACGAGATAGAATAAGTATATCTATGATTTCATCTAAATTCAAGGTGTATCCGAAAGCGTTAGGACAATTACATTATGTCGCCAGGATTCAACAACGGCTGAATCAAACCAAAAACTAAAGCTTTATCAGAAAGACAAACCTTCCTCTTATGTAAAACCTTCTGAACCTTACAACATATATATCCATCAGAGTTAGGTATAAACATTATATTAAGAGAAATGTTGAAAAAAGATAAAAAAGATAATGAACAAACCGTTAATCTACATTTTCAATACCCAGAACTCCCTTGTTTTAACCGATATATTACGGAAATCGATAATAAAAATGAAGAATAACCGAAGAAAGAGGCGGGAAGAATAAGAAAAAACGTAAGAAATAGAAAAAATACTGAAAACCCAAAAGTTAATCTACTTGTAATCTACAAATCCTTGATTAGTAATGACACGCTACCCCAGTTGACATCAGGTTTGATAGAAAGAATTGCATCACTAAAAAGGTCGGGTGGAAAATTATTGATCGCATATTAAATGAATGTATAATAATAATCAATGAGATTAATTTTGATGCAGAGTATAGTGAAGATAATAAGCGGCATCCAAGGCGAAGAAAATAATATATGCGCATAATAGAAGAAAAATATAATAATATTAACAAGAAAAATCATGAAGTGTTATTTTAAGACAGGTGAATTTGAAACAATGGAATCATTAATAGAAATTAACAATAAAAAATAAGAACGCGCCGAAATTAATCTACAAAATCGAAAGGTAATCTACAAGTAATCTACAATCTTTCAACTAACTAGGAATGACAAACCAATGAAATGAGCGATTATGAAGGTGTTTCAAAAAAGTATGACAAAAATCTTAAGAATAGTTGAAGGAAAGTTCGGGGGTGATAAACTCTAGATAAGAGAACCGGAGGAGTCAGGTATAAGTAAAAATACGTGATAAACCCTCGGAGTATTGAAGATCAACGCTGATACACGTTGAACCATCTACGGGATGGTGCGAATGATAGGAGGAGCGGCATGAAAAATCACTATAACAGAATACTGGCATTGCTTTGTGCCGTGTTGCTCACACTGACATCCTACGTGTTGCCCGTAGTGGTCAACTATGCAGCATCAGTGACGGAAGGTATCAGCAGTACACTTTTTGCTGACTTTGACACGATCACTGCAGATACGCAATCCCTAGAGTGGCGTATCGAAAAGACCACAGAAAATAACCCTTCATTCACCATGGTATACAACTCGGCAAAAGCACCACGCAAAGAAAATATCGTCACGATCTACGCGACACAAGGTTTTGAACTCGAGCCCATTCCACACCAAGATGCGACACCTGAACGGCGGATAGTCCCAGACTTGGAAAACCCGGGGCAAACCCGTGAAGAAAAAATCATCGCCCTCGACACGACAATGTGGAGACTTACCAAAGGTGTGGAAGGCGTCTACTACAACGAAACCACACAAGTCTATGAGGTCGTTTTTAAACCCACAACGTCCATTGAAAAAGTGACCTTCCCCTTCAAAATGGTGGACACCAGTGTAAATTATGGTTTGATCGCTATCGAAGCCACAGGGGACAAATGGAACAAAGCCTTATATGAAAAAGTTCAACCTTTAGCCGATCCCCTACCTGAAGTGGCGACAGAAGAGTTGATGAGCGAGGCGCAATCGGAAGGGAAAACCACTACTGAACAACTCACTCCAGATGATCTCATGTTGAGGCTGACAGCACCGATTGCAACCTACTTCGAGACCTTAACATTAAAAAAAGCGGAAGCGTTAAAAGCAGAGCAAGAGAAGCTGGAAGTGGCGTCTGAAATCACAACACCGGAAGAAGCCACAGCTATGCCTACACCGGAGGCTCAACGAGCTGAGGAAACCGAAGCGCCGGTTGAGGCGAAAGCTCCTGTTCCCGTTCTAGAACAAGTAGAATCATCACAACCGATAGATGCGCCACAAGAGGTGGTGGCGACTGTGCCATTGATCGAAGAGTCAAGTCTATTGACAACTGAAAACGTGGTGCCGACGTCAGAGCAGATCACATCGGCACCTCTGATGCGATCCCTACTGACCGGAGGGTTAATGGGTGAGAGAGCATTGACGTCATCGAATCCAAACAATGGTGGCGGAAATCTCATCAATGGAACGACTACTTATGGCAATTACACTTGGTCAGCTTCCGCTGCAGCCGATGGGTCTTACGTTGATTGGAGTATTACGGTCAATAAGACGACGACGGGTACTGCTGCTAGTGCAAGGGTACAGTTTGCAGTCAATGGTCAGCATTACAGTTCGTTAACAAATCTGATCGTGACAAAAAACGGTACGGCTGGTGAAAGTGCTTCAACATCCGATCCTTACTACTTTAGATCACAGAATACTACGATTAGAGCGACGGACACCTACTGGCTAACGGTGAAGTTTCGCACGGCTGTACAAGCATCTCAATTGGCAGAACCGGAGTTTGTTTTCCCAATAAAACCATTTGTACTCGCTGGTACGACACATGTAGGTCCCAATAACACCACATCTGGAAGTGGGTCATTACCAAGTCTGCTGCCTATAAACATGTCGGTGGCGAACCCAACCTACAGTCCGAACACCGATGTCACCATTAACAAAACAGGGGTTAATCATACGCCTCTTGCAGGTGCAAGATTTTCCCTTGTTGGAATTGGCGCGACTACGGGAAATTATCAGTCAACGATGAGTAATGCTGCGGGTGTAGCCACCTTCACAGGGGTGACACCAGGTACCTATACCTTAACAGAAACGGTAGTCCCAGCGGGGTACACGGGGGCAGCGCCGCGACAAGTGACGATCGACGGGAACAACAAGACTTTTACTGTTGAGAACACTCAAACCCCATATCGTATTCAAATCGCCTCCAAGGATCAAAACGGTGCGGGGATTGTCGGTGTGAGCTACACCGTATTCAATACCACAACCCAACAAACGGTCGGCACTTTCACGACAGAAACCGGTGGTGTAGTAACAACAGGACAACTGGCAGCCGGCAATAGCTATAGCG
This sequence comes from uncultured Peptoniphilaceae bacterium, assembly GCA_964533865.1. Taxonomy (GTDB): domain Bacteria; phylum Bacillota; class Clostridia; order Tissierellales; family Peptoniphilaceae; genus CAZHRC01. Next base: position 81,473 of record CAZHRC010000002.1, on the reverse strand, counting down.
TGACACAAACCAGTGTGCCGCAAGGATACACAGCTACAGCAACCTCACCGGTGACGATTGTGAATTTACAACCGGGAACGACGCCAGCTACTTTTACCAATACCATCGATACGACGACAAACGTCACCGTTAATTTGAAGAAAAGCAATACGACAATTAACATTCCAGGGGCTAAGTTTCAGATTTGGACGACTGGAGCGAATCCGATTGCGATAACGGCCGAAAGAACGACAGATAGTGTTGGAAATGTGACCTTTATCGGTGTCCCGAATGGTCAAAAATACGAAGTGCGCCAACTTTCGACGCCAGTTCCCTACAGTGTAGCATCCTCACAAGAACTGGATCTTACAGGTGTGATTGAAAATGGAACGCGGAATATGCAGTTTTACAATAGCGATGTCACCCTGTCAGTGAATTTGAAAGCACATGACACACAGACAAACCTGCCAGGAGCGGTGTTTGTTGCAAAACAAGGAACGCTGGAGATTTCAGGACCGATTACCACTGATGCCGATGGCAATGCGGTGCTATCGGGACTAAGCATCGGACAAACCTATACCATCGAAGAAGTCACCGCGCCACCGGGCTACATGCCATACCCTCCGGTCACCGTAGATATGCGGTTTCAAACCCATTTCCTAGAGGTTACTAATGTGCCGTTGACCATGCGTGTGACACTGCAAGCACCAGGAGGAGCTCCGATTGCAGGAGGTAATTTTGTTTTAAAGCATCTTAACGGAGATATCGTCTCTGGGCCAATCACTACCACAGCAGAGGGCGTGGCTTTGTTCACCGGTCCAGCGCTGATTTACGGCGAAACCTACACTGTCGAACAAACGGCAACACCTGATGGATACAAACTCGCTCAACCCCAGACAGCGACCGTCAATTCGGCGCTTACGACAGTGCCATTTACTAACGGACAGGACGCAAAACTCAATATCACCCTGTACGAAAGTTTCTCCGCAACACCGCTAGCCGGCGGAATTTTCGTGATAAAGGACGAGAACTTCAACATCATCGGCCCCGCACAAACGACAGGTGCCGATGGGAAAGTGACCTTTACAGGACTTGAAGATAGAAAGACCTACACGATCGAGCAACTGGCTGCGCCTACGGGATATATTCCGATCGCTCCAAAAATCTATGTTCAAGATGGGACAGAATACCATCAACCGATTTTTAACTCTAAGGGGACGGTTAACACCAGTTCGATAAAAATCACTTCAGTGGACAAAGAGAATCCGACCTTGAAACTCGCTGGGTCAGAATTTAGAGTCACAGGCCCCAACGGCGCCACCTACGTCGTGACCACAAATAGCGAAGGCGTCGCGATATTGACAAATCTACCGAATGGTGAATACACCATGGTACAAACCAAAGCGCCAGGTGGTTATCTACCGGAGCCGACAGCTTTAACTCAGACCCTTACAAATCAGCTTTTAGAGACGACGTTTACAAGTCTCAAAACCGGAACGACATTGATGCCCGCCATCATAAAAACGACGGTTCGAGAAGGCGATCTCTTCACGGGGCCACCGATAGCCGATGTGACCATTCGAGCGACAGACAACCTCGGCAACGTTCACTATGCAACAACAGATGGGAACGGTGTGTTGTATTTCTCAGGACTTGATGTGACAAGGCGGTACCGTTTAGAGGTGGTTGATGCGCCAATGGTTTACGGTAATGCTACGTACTGGCCGGAAGCGCAATTGGATATCGGGTTTACCGACTTGACAACGCCTTTTTATAGAGAAACCCTATTCAAATTGGATCGTGCACCAGTGAATGATCTCTATATCAACGTCTACGAGAAAGGCGATGTTCGGGTCAAGATTCCAGGTGCACAGGTGGTTCTGGTGTACCCGGATGGTACAGAACGCATCTATACCACAGATATCGCCGGGTTCATTCTAGTGAAAGGTTTGACTCGAGACTTCGATTATACGATAAGACAGGTGACATCAGATGCTCAGCATCAGATTGATCCGGTGACCCAGTCCTTTTATTTACTCCGTGAAGAATCCGTGGACTTTGAAAATCCACTTAAGGATGTCACGTCCGTAAAGAGGGATGTTCAAGTCACAAAAGCGTGGGGAGATCCAAAGCCGGCCAACGTGTCAGGCGTTACCTTCACCCTTTATGCAGATGGTGTCAGCACTGGAGCGACGAGAACGATCGCAGGTGGTACTGGAACAGCGGTATTTTCAGGTCAACGCAAGTACAATGACCATCACGGCATGATCAAGTACACGGTTGTAGAAACGGCCATACCTGATTTTTATGGGGTCCATGAGAAACTCGATGTTGACGGGTACACTTGGAAAGTGACCAACTATGAAGGGAGTTTAATCGGCAACTGTACGACTGGAACCTGGTGGCAGTCAAACTCTTCAACGGCAACGGAATACGATCAGAATGGACATCAAACGGGGACAACCATCAATCTTGGAGGAACTTATGGCTATGGAATTGCGTTAACGCCACTCCCCACAGCGGACGGCAAACAGTACTTGTTTGGCATGGACCGCGAGGGAAAGCTGACGATGCACGATATTGGAAAACCAAAAGATCAAACTTTTGTGTCATCCAGCGTAGGAAAGCTCGTATCCTTTTCTGGTGAATGGGAGCATTATGCGAATTCATTAGAGATATCTGCCGATGGGAAATGGATGTATGCGGCAGGCGAATACAATAGAGATCTCAAAATATTTAATACGGAAGCCGTTATCTCTGCTATGAAAAACGGAACGGCTTTGCCAAGCGCTGTGCGCACGATTACCCTTCCCAGCCAAAGAGGATTTGCAGGCGATATTGTCGAACTCCCAAACGGCGATCTATTGATGTCGACCTATGACAGTGTCTTTGTCTTTCCGAATTTTACGTTAAGGGGAACTGGCCTCTACATTGCGCCAAAGACGGGCGATGGAATGTATGGAAGTCCAAAGTATGTTGGAAACGTTCAATTTCCCGAACCGGCAGCAGAAAATCGACTCGAGGCCATGTCGTTGGTATACCCCAATGGACCTTCTAGTGAGCCAAAGATTGTATTTACGGCATATAGCGGAACTAAATGGATGAATTACACCATGAACAGCCTACCGGCCTACAATGATAACAAGACCTTTGGTGTGACTTTGTTTGGCGATGAGCCTGGTTCTAAGTCGGCAGACGCAACCAGCGGATCGCTGACACCGTGTTCAGCTGAAATCAAAGTCATTGGCACCAAAACGTGGGTCGGAGATACGGTGGAGAATCGACCGATCTCGATACGGGTTGAGCTGCTTCAAAATGGAAAATCGATGGCTCCTCGGGTGACGCAAGACGTTGTCAAAGATGCTAACGACAACTGGATTTACACCTTTGAAGGACTACCAAAATACGATGCCGTTGGTAATCGGTATCGCTACAGTGTCAGCGAAATCGGCTATACCGATAATACGGGGTATCACCCAGGGATTCTGCCAGGATATTTGGTCACAAACCCGCCTGCTGATCCAGGAACTCAAGGCGTCTTGGATACGACCATCGTCAATACGTTGCTGAAAGGCAGCTTTAACCTCAGAAAAACAGATGAGAGTGATCGACCCTTATCCGGTGCTGAATTTACCCTTTACGGCGCTATGGGTGTCCCGATGGGACCGGATCTGAGTCAGGTCATTCGCGGACCGGAGGTCGTCAACGATCAAGGATGGTTGGCATTTACTGACTTGCCTTTGGGCACTTATTTCCTTAAAGAGACAAAGGCACCGCCAGGATATGCGTTATCGACAACTTATTATAGAGTAGCGGTGACGAAAAATGCCAACAACGATGTTGTCGTGAAGGTGTACAGTGATCAATATGGATCGACCGAGCTCGGGAAAGAATCGAACGGGACCTATATTATCCTAAACCGTCCGATCAAAACGGGGTTCACACTGAAGAAGGTCGATGGTGTAGGTAACATACTACAAGGTGCGGTCTTTACATTGACTCAGGGTACTTCGGTTTCCGAGCACACTGTGGGGACGACAGGTGAAATCAAATTTGAAAACCTCTCACCAGGCAACTACACCTTAAAGGAAACGCATGTGCCGAATGGCTATCATCTGAATCACAATGTGTATCACATCGCCATCAATGAACAAGGGGTGGTGACGATACGGCTCAATGATCCGGATAACGGGTTGGTTCTTCCCCACGATCCCTTCTTAATTATTGCAAACTACGCAAAAGGTGAGGTAGTTGTCAAGAAAGTCGATGAAGCGGGCAACCCTATCGCTGGTAATGGCACCGATATCGGAGCCCAATTTACCTTAAAAGGCGAACCGCCTCTGGTCTACGAGAAAGTCGTGACGGTTGGGGTCGATGGTTTAGCGAAGTTTGAACAACTCGATCCTGGTACCTACACTTTAACCGAGACAAAAGCACCAGAGGGTTACATCGGTGAACCGAGAACGTACAAAGTTATGGTAGCTGACGACGGTAAGGTGACCGTGCGTTTGGGCGAACAAGATGTTTCGACTCAACCTGTGGTGATTGTCAATAAAAAGGGGACACATGACATTACCATCAAAAAAGTGGATGAGAATGGGAATATACTACCAGGCACCAAGCTGACACTCTTTGAAGCGGACAAAACCACCCCAGTGAAGATTTTTAATGAGGATGGAACGCTGAAGGTGGTATACGAAGCTATTGAAATAAACCTAGAGGGCACGTTTAAATTTGAAGGGCTAGAAACCGAAACGGATTATTATCTGAAGGAGACCCATGCGGTAGAGGGATATGTTGCGGATCCTGTGTACTATAAGATTCGATTCCATAGTAATGGAGAAGTGACGATCGATCCCGATAATAAGCATATCAATCCTTCGCCAGACACACTTGGCAACTATGTGTTCACCAACTATCCCGTTGGAGAATACCCTGCAACAGGCGGTATGGGAACTTTGCCTTACATTCTAATAGGCGTTATTCTAATGGCTATTGGATATTATGATATAAGGAAACGAGAGAGAAAAGGGGGTGTGAAGCCGACATGGTTCACTAAGTGCTGAGTGATCGGCACACCCTAGAACAACACACAAAATAGACTTAGGAGGAAACAGATGAAAAACAGTTTAAAACGCGTGGTAAGCTTAGCTCTTGCCATTATGATGATTTTTGCCATCGCTGCGCCGGTGGCGATGGCGGTGACAGAAACCGATGTTATTGTCCACAAGATCCTAATGGAAAAGGTTGATTTTGATGCCCACGATGTGAATAAGCGTTACGATCCGTCAAAACCCATGACTGAGGATGAAATGAAAGCATTTTTTGCGGAAACGGCAACAGAAATCAGTGGTATTGTCTTCGATTTTTATAAAGAAGGCGACTACACTGGCATGACGCCAAACACAGGAGCAACACCAGCGTATACGTACACTAGCCTCAAGGGCGCGACGACTGGGGTTAAAATACCTAATGGTACTTACCTCATCGTCGAAAACCATGCGGCGAGTACTTACGTATCGGCTGACGGTTCGCAACTCACCGACATGAAAGCCGTACCTCAAATTATCACATTGCCACTTGAAAATGAGACCGGTCCAATGGCGACAGTCCACCTTTATCCTAAGAACATCGAGGATAAACCAATCGTTAAAAAGACCCATGAAGAAACGGATGCGATTCTTCAAATGAAGAAAACCGCCATGGTCGGTACAGAGCTTCCCTATGTTATTTCGACGACCATCCCCGCTCAAGCGAAATACGCGACAGCAACATGGACTGACCAAATGACGGCGGGATTGGATTTGGTTGCAGGTTCCATCACAGTCGAAGGTGCTGGATTAGCAGCCGGTGATTATACGATCACTCCGGGAGCGGATGGGCGTAGCTTCACCGTAGCTTTGACAGCTACAGGCTTAGGAAAAATCAACGACCAAGCGACACCACAAACGATCACGATCAAATACAGAGCGATTCTTAACGATGCAGCAGTAGTAGAAATTCCTGAAGCCAATGATGTGTTCTTCCACTATGGCAACAAAGACGAGCACGGAAATACACCTATACCAACGAAACCGGACAACGGGAAAATCACAGTGAGCAAGTCTTTCGAGGCTGGAACCGATCTACCACAATCTATCGAAGTCGAACTCATTGACGCGAACACAGGCCTGCCGGTGACTAAAGGCGTAGATGGCGATGGCAACGAAGTGGATATCGTTGCGAAACAGATTCTAAATGCGGGTAACCAGTGGACCTATACCTGGACGAATCTCGATAACGATAAACAATATAAAGTCGTTGAGGTGACAACTGGATACGTTGTGACTTATGGTTTAGGCCAAGAAGCAGGGACGATCACCATTAACAATAAGAAAAGTGATAATCCACCTCCAGTCAACCCAGAGGAACCCACAGTAACGACTTACGGCAAAAAATTTGTAAAAACCAACGATGGGGGTACAAACCTCGAAAGGTTGGCAGGGGCTGAGTTTGTCGTCTTAAACGAAGCTAAGGATGCTTATTTAGGACTTAAAGATAAAACTCAAGATTTAACGGCATACAACGCCGCTCAGGAAGCTTATCTCAATGCGATTGCCGCTCGTAACGCCGCAGCTGCAGCTGATCCACCAGCAACGGATACGGAGCTTGCCGCTATGGATGCCAATATTGCGATCTTAAAAACTGCTCGTGATAATGCTTACTTCGCCCTTAATACCCAATGGGTATGGGTGACTGACGAAGCGGACGCCTTTAAATTTGTTTCTGGATTTGAAGGAAGATTTGAAGTTACTGGTCTAGACAAGGGTACGTACTACTTGAAGGAAACAAAAGCACCAGCAGGATACGCGCTGTTGACAGGGGAAATCCAGTTCATCGTCAACGAGACCAGTTATAGTGCAAGTATTCCAGGCCAGCTACCTTACGACACGGAAAAACCAATGATATTGGATGGACAACAAGTCAAGAATATGAAAGTTACCATTCCACAAACCGGTGGCATTGGTACGGTGATCTTTATCGTCGCAGGTCTTGCTCTCATGGGTACGGCTGTGATCGGATTGAGAAAGCGTCCGCAAGAAGACTAAGTCCCTTTACTAACAACACATAGTATAGATGGCGCCTCTTTTAGAGGCGCTCACCAAAGGCTGAACCCACCTTCAGCCTTTGATGAGCGTTTTTAAACTTCTGAACCGACGAAAGGAGATCGGGATGAAATCGCACAAAAAAATGATCATCATCGCATTACTATTGGTCGGTTTGATGGCATTACCACTGGCGAGCTTCGCTAATGGATTCAACACACTGACGATAATCTCTATGGATAACAAGGCGCTTCATCATCTGGATCAACGGCCCTCGGATGGAGGTGTGCCCCATAAAGGAATCACTTTTCGCATTTGGCAGCTTCCCGATAGGGATGGCATGCGACCGGTCAATGAGATGTTGACCGAGTTGAAAGATTTGACCGTGGCAATGATGGATGCAAAGTATCCAAATCTGCCCCCGACCAATTCACCTCTTACTGATATCACGGGAACGACAGTATTTCGCGACTTGCCTGACGGGTACTACTATGTGAGAGCGGTGAATCAGAAAGGGACGGAGTGGGAAAGCGACTGGCATATCGTTCCGTTTTTGGTCAAGCTCCCCTATATTCAAATCGATGGAACTCAAACTTCTGCGATCACCGTCTATCCAAAGGGAAGTATACCAGAAAAACCCGACGAACCCGAAAAGCCACCGACAGGTGGTGAGCGGTTTGTGAAAGTGTCCGCATCGAAAGAGAAGCCTTTAGAAGGGGCGAGTTTTAAAGTAGTCGTGCGAGTAGTCGACGATCGCGGGGAAGAAGTAACGGATTCAAAAGGGGCATATGTATATAAAGCGGTGATGGTTGATGGAAAGGAATTATTGGTTCGATCAGGTGCTGATGGGCGATTCGAGGTGACAGGACTCCCTTATGGGGTCTATTACCTTATCGAAACCGTGGCGCCACAAGGGTACTTGGGTTTGATAGAGCCGCTTGCCTTTACGGTGGATGCCACATCCTACGACGACACCGCCATCATTAAAATCATCAATAAAGAAGGTCCACTGCCATCTCCACCAGATGAAGAAACCCCAGAAGTGCCCTCAACACCCCCAACACCCCCAACACCCCCAAAACCACCATCTCCCCCCAAACCGCCAGTAAAGCCTGGCATTCAAGTGCCTGAAACTGGAGATATCACCGTGTTTATAGCCATGGTTACAGGTGGGTTGTTCATTGGGTTGGGGACGTATTTTTACAAGGACAGCGTACAGACAAAGGAAAAGGCAAATCCGTGATAGAGAAACGCATTTAGAAATCTCCATTGATTTTTAGATGCGTTTTCTTAATGAGCGAAAGGTCATGGGAAGAGGGGAGTGGATTGTGCGCCTTCTTACATTTACAACGTTTTCAATTTCTAATAGGATGGATAGTATTGAAAGCGATTGAAGGAAAGACAGGAGTGTTATGGATAATCATAAAAAAAGAGCGAAAAAGAGAAGGCGTTGGCCTTTTTTGGTGGTGTTTTTATTGGGGTTGGGGGTACTAGCCTATCCGCTGATTTCCCAGTTTTACTACCGTTTTGAAGCGACCACTGCCGTACAGGATTTCGAATCTGAAAGAAATAAATTGGACCAAGAAGAGATCGATCGACGCATGGCGTTGGCTCATGCGTTTAACGAATCCTTGATCTCGACCTCGGTGAATGACCCTTATGCGGAGGAGCACGCTGCCGGCAGGGCGGAGTATGCACGAATGCTCGAACTCAACGAACGCATGGGCCACGTGATGATTCCCAAGCTCAATTTAGATTTGCCGATGTACGCTGGCACTTCGGAAGAGGTGCTTCAAAAAGGCATCGGTCATTTGGAAGGCACAAGCTTACCCGTCGGCGGCAATAGTACCCATTCGGTGTTGACTGCCCACAGAGGATTACCGACGGCCCGGTTATTCACCGATTTGGATCAGCTCGTCGTCGGCGATAAATTTTACGTTCACAACATCTCAGGGGTGTTGGCTTATCAAGTCGATCAAATTAAAGTTATCGATCCTTCTAACTTCGACGATCTACTCGTGGTACCGGGACACGACTACGTGACCCTACTCACCTGCACACCTTACATGATCAACTCACACAGGCTTTTGGTTCGTGGGCATCAAGTAGATTATGTAGCGCAAATCGAAGAAAAGGCGATAGAAGACCACAAGGCAGCTTTTTACTACAAATACGCCTTTTTCATTACTTTGGCGTTATTGCTGATTGCTATTATTGCAGTGGTACGGCAGTTACGCAAAAACGCACAGCTCAAGCGATCTCTAAAAACCGAAATCACGCCACCCGAAAAGGAGGCGAGTGTCTATGACAACACCGAAAAAGAGGAGTAAAAGCAAGCGCCTGGTGCTGTCCATTTTGATTTTCGTCTTAGGACTGGGTATCGCGGCATACCCTTTGATCTCTCAGTGGTATTATCGAACCGAAGCCAATCAAGAAATTCAGGCTTTTGACAAGGCGGTAAATGAGATGGAAAAGGCCGAGATCGAAAGGCGTATGGCGCTCGCTATGGGCTACAACAAAACACTGGACCCAAGCCGCATTGGCGACCCTTTTACACGATTGGAGAAGGAAGGGGTGGCGGAGTACGCTAGAATGTTGGAGATTAATGAAAAAGTCGGACATATCCACATCCCAAAGATCAATCAAGACTTGCCGGTTTACGCGGGAACTTCAGAGGCCGTCCTTCAAAAAGGGGTGGGTCACTTGGAGGGAACCAGTTTACCCACAGGCGGAGAGAGTACTCACTCGGTGTTAACCGCCCACAGAGGTCTGCCAACGGCGCGGTTGTTTACCGATTTAGACAAGTTGGAGATCGGGGACAGGTTTTATATGCACAACATCGCTACTGTGATGGCATATAAAGTCGTCGATGTGATGACGGTGGAACCCACGGATTTTAACCCGGTGTTAGTCGTGGAGGGGAAGGACTACTTAACACTACTCACCTGTACCCCGTACATGGTCAACTCCCATCGACTGTTGGTGCGTGGCGAGCGAATCGACTACACTGCTGCCATTGAAGAGGACAAACTTTCGGTCAATGCCATCGGTAATACCTACCGGTATTTATTTTACGGAGCGGCGGTGTTGTTAGTGGTGGCAGTGGGATCCTATGTGGGATTGCGAAAACAGCATGGGAGGAGGGAAGCATGAAACAATCGACAAAACGCTTATTTGGCCTTGTGTTGATCCTTGTGGGTATTGGATTTTTCTTGGTGCCCTTGACCAGTATGAGTTATCATGCGTTGAAAAATGCCGATGCTATGGCCGCTTACGTCAAAGAAATGGCCCAGCGAAGCGCTGAAGATCGCGAGACAGAAAAAGCGCAAGCGATGACCTATAACGCCAACGTCAACCCCACCGGTGAATCGGTGGTGGATCCTTTTACAGTACGGGAGTATGCCACTGCTGGACCAGTGGGCGAAAATGTGGTGTTTGGGTATTTGATCGTTCCACGAATCGATGAAAAACTTCCCATCTACATCGGCGCATCCGAGCATCACCTGTCCCTTGGCGTCGCTCAAGTGGACGGCACCAGTATGCCCGTCGGCGGCAATAATACCCGATCGGTTATTGCAGGGCACAGAGGCTATGCGAGGCAGGCCATGTTTCGAAACGCGGAGGAAATTGTCGAAGGCGATCGCATTTACGTCGTGACTTCGACCGACATTCTAGCCTACGACGTTTATGGTACTGAGGTCATCGGACCATCGGAAGGGGACAAGCTAGCGGTCATCGAAGGTCAAGACACCTTGACGTTGTTGACGTGCACACCGTACATGGTCAACACCTATCGATTGCTAATCAATGCAAAGCGGGCAGAGTTTTTCGTATTCGATCCTGGCGAAAAGGAGTTGCCGACAGCCGGGGTAATGGCAGCGGCCCTTGATGAGATTCAATCGGATAATCTCGTATCCAAAACCGTGACTATGCGCCAATACGTCTTGTATGGTGCGACAGTCGTGTTTTGGTTAGGGTTTGTGTATTTTGGTGGAAAGTTGCTGTTTGGAAGGAAAAAGGAAAGGCAGTAAAAGCGCTAAGGTAAGGGAGTTTCACGTTTTTTTGACCTTGCAATTCACGCTCTTGACCTTGGCGTTGCCCTTAATCTCCATCCTTGAGGAAGGTGGGTCGGCGCGTTCTTTACTGACTCGGAGGGAGGGGCTTGACCTTTATTCTTGGTTTGCCATTCAAGCCTTTGACATGATCACCTGTGGACAAGAATGACAGGCGCCTTTGTTATGAAATGTTTGACAAAGGCTTCCAAAGAGGGTATAATAGTGATAGATCCGGTAGGTAAGGCTACTACGGGGATACGGACTGCTGCCGCGGAGTGATGGAGACATCATGAGATGGTTTGAACAGGCGTCATCGAAAACAAGGTGTCGCATAATGCAGTTTCATCGCCCCGCAAAGCTAAAGCTCGAACGGTGGCAACGTATGTTGTAAGGATTTTTCCTGCACACTTTTCGAGTGTGCAGTTTTTTTGTTTTGGAGGAGACTATGGAAGGTCGGTGTTGGAACTGGCGAGAGGTTGTCAATAGGATGGTTGATTTAGAAAAGCGAATGCTCCACTGACGCTTTGTTTGCCATGCCCATTTTCTCTTGCCACTTACGATGAGGTAAGTGGTATTTTTATGTCCAAAATATCTGCCCCTAATGGATGACAAACAACAAATGAAAGCGAGGTGACTGAGGATGGACGACGGAAGGCCCCCTGACATAAGGCGTGTGAATTGTGGAGATGAGCGGATGGATGTCCGTCTTCGGTATAGGTAACCACCTACGATTCTGTAGTTTTATGTCTAATTTCCGAGGTTCGAGTTGTACTATTATTTTACGGAGGTTAGACCAATGAAGAGATTATTTGATGTATTTTTGAAGGCAAAAAATGAAAAGAAAGAAAAAGAACGTCGCCAGGTCGATGAGCGCTTGGTATTTGCGGTGACTCATCCTGTGGAGCGTGTGTTTGAGACGTTAGAATCCTCGAGAGAAGGACTAACGGAGTCAACGGTGGATAAGAATCGCGAGATTTACGGTTCAAATGAAGTAGCCATGGAAAGGCAAGAGACCTGGTTTGAGAAAATTGTGGAGGCTTTTGTCAATCCTTTCTCCATCGTCCTTTTTGTATTGGCAGGGGTCTCAGCTGTTACCGATGTGATTTTGGCTCCAGTTGGAGAAAAAGACCCGACGACGGTGATTATTATCACCGTGATGGTGTTGATTTCTGGCGTTTTGCGTTTGGTGCAAGAGACGCGAAGCGGGGATGCTGCGGCGAAGCTCTCGGAGATGATCGAGACGACGACGGCGGTTACTCGCATGGGGATGGGGATGAAGGAACTACCCATCGACGAGGTGGTCGTTGGCGATATTATTACCTTGTCAGCCGGGGATATGATCCCTGCGGATTTGAGGATTATTGGATCGAAGGATTTATTTATCAGCCAATCTCAATTGACTGGAGAGAGCGAGCCGGTGGAAAAACACACCGGAGTGGAAAGTGACGACAAACCCTTGCTAGAAGCGACCAACCTTGCCTTTATGGGAAGTGCCGTCCTCAGTGGGAGCGCCACGGGGATTGTGGTGGCGACAGGTAACGATACGATGCTCGGGGAAATGGCGGAGGCGCTGTCCATCGAAGCTCCGCCGACGGATTTTGAAAAAGGGGTTAATGCCGTCTCTTGGATTTTAATTCGTTTTATGCTGGTTATGGTGCCGATCGTCTTTTTTATCAACGGTTTTACGAAAAGCGACTGGCTCCACGCGCTACTTTTTGCGATTTCCATCGCTGTAGGACTAACGCCAGAAATGTTGCCGATGATCGTCACCACTTGTTTGGCCAAAGGCGCCGTTGCCATGTCCAAAGAAAAGGTGATCATCAAAGACCTCAATGCGATTCAAAACTTGGGATCCATCGATATTTTATGTACGGATAAAACAGGGACGCTCACTTTGGACAAGGTGGTACTCCAACACCACTTGGACATCCACGGCGTGGAGGACGAGCGGGTTCTGCGACACGGCTACTTAAATAGCTATTTCCAAACGGGTTTGAAAAACATGATGGATATCGCCATTATCGACGAAACCGATCGTCAACGGGAGCTCAATGAAAGTCGCTGGGGTATTAAAGAACGCTACCGCAAAGTGGATGAGATTCCCTTCGATTTTGAACGCCGTCGCATGAGCGTGGTGGTAGCAGACGATACGGGCAAAACCCAAATGATCACCAAAGGTGCAATCGAGGAAATGTTGAAGATCTCAACTTTTGCAGAGTACGGTGGAAAAGTGCTCCCATTGACCGACGATATCCGCGAGGTGATCCTCGACAAGGTCGGCGAACTGAACGATGGGGGGATGCGCGTTATCGGCGTGGCACAAAAGACCAACCCCTCTCCTGTTGGCGAATTTTCCGTCGAAGACGAAGCCGACATGGTTCTCATCGGTTACTTGGCTTTCTTGGACCCGCCAAAGGAAATGACGGCAGAAGCCATTAGCGCCCTACATCAATACGGGGTGGATGTGAAGATCCTCACGGGAGACAATGATCGAGTCGCTGTGGCGATTTGTAAACAGGTGGGTTTGGACGTGCGTCATGTGGTCCTCGGCGAAGACGTGGCTGTGATGGACGACGATGAGTTGGCGAAGGTCGCCGAAAAAACCACGGTGTTTGCGAAGCTCTCTCCTGTAGAAAAAGCACGGGTGGTCAGGGTGCTTCGAGAAAATGGCCACTCAGTGGGATACATGGGCGATGGCATCAACGACGCTGCTGCGATGAAGGCATCTGACGTTGGGATTTCAGTGGATACGGCAGTGGACATCGCCAAGGAATCCGCCGATGTTATCCTTCTCGAAAAAGATTTGATGGTGCTGGAAAAAGGGATTCTCGAAGGCAGAAAAACTTATGGCAATATGATAAAATATATTAAGATGACCGCATCGTCGAATTTTGGAAATATGTTTGCCGTGTTAGCCGCCAGTGCGTTTTTACCGTTTTTGCCGATGGAGTCGATTCATTTGATTTTGCTCAACTTGATTTATGACCTTTCCTGTACGGCGATTCCATGGGACAACGTGGACCCGGAAATGGTAGCGGCACCTAAGAAGTGGAGCGCTTCTTCAGTGAGTACCTTTATGATTTGGTTTGGACCGGTGAGTTCGATTTTCGATATTGCGACCTACTTGGTCATGTACTTTGTCATTTGTCCAGGCTTTTTTGGCGGTCAGTCTTACGCCCAGTTGACCGATCCTGTGATGAGAGAACAGTTTATCGCGATCTTTCAAAGTGGATGGTTTATCGAGTCCATGTGGAGCCAAACGCTAGTCATCCACATGTTGCGCACGGCAAAGATTCCATTTGTCCAAAGTCGAGCATCTGCAGTGGTGACCGCCTTCACCTTGACAGGGATCGGGGTGCTGACGGTGATCCCATTTACCAGCTTTGGGGTCTCTTTGGGGTTGACCGCGCTGCCACTCGAATACTTTGGGTACTTGGCCGTGATTTTGACCGGGTACATGGTGCTGACCACGGTAGTGAAGAAGTATTACAACGAGAAGTATCACGAATTTTTATAATGGAGGCTGAGGTGGCATGAGGATTAAAAAGTGGGTCATTGTTGTGATGTTATTGGGTATTGGGGCTGGAATGTTTTTGGGGAAGTATCAAACGACGGACTATCAAAAGGCGATTAACCAGATGACCAAGATTTCCATTGAAGATGTTCCAGGTCTGATGGCTTCGGGCAAGACATCGTTCCTTTATATCGGTCGAGAATCTTGCCCCCACTGTGTGACCTATGCTCCGATGTTAGCTAAGGCCGGTGCACAAACAAAGACGGTGATTTACTATCTTGAAGATGTGACGGACAATGAGCTCAAAGGCTTTCGCGATGCAAACGGCATAACATCCGTACCGGCTTTTGTGACCCTTGACGGAGAAGGGGCTCATCTACAGGCTAATTATGGCAGTGTACAGGGAATTGTGGATCAATTAAACAACCTTAAAGCGCCTGTAAATCCTTGAGTCTCAGGTAAATCTGTGCTATACTAGTGATGTTCAACAAAGTAAATAAAGCGATGAGGGAAAGCAGTAAGGCGATGAAGTCTATAGAGAGTGCGCGGTTGGTGGAAGCGCATGGCAGAGGCGTTTGAATCCGTTCCTGAGCTTAGCCAATGAAGGGAGCGCCTGTGCGCTAACGAGGGTGGCAACGCGGACTAACAAGTCCGTCCCTTGATGTGAGGGACGGGCTTTATTTTTTTGGGAGGATGACATGTTAGATATTAGAAGAATAAGGGCAGATAAGGATGAAGTGCTTGAAGCGTTGGCAAAACGCCACGGGGATTTCCCGATTCAAGAGGTCATCGATAGAGATGCTAAAAGACGTGAAATGTTGGTGGAGGTAGAGCAAAAAAAGGCGCGTCAAAACAAGGTGTCCAAAGAAATTCCAGCGTTAAAGAAAAGCGGTGAAGACGCATCGGCGCTATTAGAAGAAATGAAGGGGTTGGCTCAAGAGGTAAAAGCACTCGATGCCATGGTGAAAGAAGAAGACGAGGCGATCAAAAACCTGCTGCTCGCCATTCCAAACACGCCTAACCCTAAGGTCCCAGAGGGCACCGACGACACTGAAAATTTAGAGATGCGAAAATACGGCGAACCGCGCGTTTTTGATTTCGAACCCAAAGCCCATTGGGATTTGGGAACGGAGTTAGATATTTTAGATTTTGACCGTGCAGCGAAGATTACAGGGGCGCGTTTCTCCCTTTTTAAAGGTCGCGGCGCTAAACTCGAGCGTGCGTTGATTAATTTTATGCTCGATCTTCATACCGTGGATCAAGATTACGTGGAGATCGCTCCGCCTTATATGGTGAACAGGGATTCCATGTACGGCACGGGTCAGTTACCTAAATTTGAAGAGGATATGTTCCACTTGCCCGTGAAGGATATGTTTTTGGTGCCAACGGCTGAAGTTCCTGTGACCAATTTACTTCGGGATGAGATTCTAAACCTCGACGATTTACCGATCAACTACACGGCTTACACCCCTTGCTTTAGACAAGAAGCGGGCTCTGCAGGCAGGGATACGAGAGGGCTCATCCGCAACCACCAGTTTGACAAGGTGGAGCTGGTCAAGTTCACGTCGAAAGAAGACAGTTTTGAGCAACTGGAACGATTGACTAACGACGCGGAAGAAGTGTTGAAGCTTTTGAAGATTCCCTACCGTGTGGTGATGCTCTGTTCTGGAGATTTGGGCTTTTCTTCTTCGATGACTTACGATATTGAGGTATGGATGCCAAGCTACGGCCGTTATGTTGAAATCTCTTCGTGTTCCAATTTCATCGATTTCCAAGCGCGTCGCATGAACATTCGCTACCGTGACGCTGAAGGCAAGATTCAACAAGCTCACACTCTTAACGGATCGGGATTGGCCGTAGGTAGAACTTTCGCAGCGATTTTGGAAAACTACCAAAGAGGTGATGGATCGATTGAGATTCCAGAGGCGTTGAGACCTTATTTTGGAGCGGATAGCATTTCAAAATAAGCAGATACCCAGTCCGCTTCACCGCTCAGGCGCTTCACGGACCTGTAGTGTTTCAAGTAAATGAGGTTTATTATGAAAAAAGTCATCGGTATTTCTTCGACGATGGTCGAGAGCGTCATATCGAATACCCTCAGGGTAGATGAAAACTATATCAATGCGGTACTTCACGCTGGAGCCTCTCCGGTGTGTTTGCCGATTCCTAGAGACGTGTCCATGGCTTCACGATTTGTGGAGCGTTTGGACGGGTTGATTTTATCTGGCGGGTCGGATATCGCGCCTTTTTTGTACAACGAAAACCCGATTCCTGAAGCTATGGAGTATCAGTTTGAACGCGATGCGATGGAAATTGCCTTGCTTCAAGCGGCCTATGAAAAAAAACTGCCGACTTTGGGCATTTGTCGAGGGATGCAGTTGGCCAATGTCCACTTTGGTGGGACACTGCACCAGGATTTGAGCGTGCAGCTGCCCGATGCTTTGGAGCACCACACGAAGGACTGGAAGGACAGCGCCTATCACTTTGTGGATGTGGAAGGGGACTCGATTTTGGGGAAGTGTTTCAGTGAGAAGAAAGTCATCGTCAACTCCCATCACCACCAAGGGATTCGAGATTTGGCGCCAAGTTTTCGAGTGACTGCAAGATCGGCTGACGGCTTACCCGAAGCGGTGGAGTACTTGGGAGATTGGAACTTCCACGGGGTGCAGTTTCACCCTGAAAGGCTCTATTTCAAAGATGAATTTTGCAAAATCTTTAAAATCTTATTGGAGGTGTGCTAAGATGACAAAAGTGATCGGCATCTCCAGTTGGACGGAAAAATACGACGATCGCATCTATCACGAGATCAATATGAACTTTGCGATTCAAATCGAAAAGGCCGGTGGTATGCCTATGTTTTTACCGGTGGTCAACGATGTGGAAATGATCGAGATGTATTTAAAAATTCTCGACGGCATGGTGCTCATTGGCGGCGAGGATGTGGTACCTTTTTCCTATGGGGAAGAACCTACAGAACATTTGCAAAACATCAATTTTGAACGGGATCAAGCCGAGACGGTTATTTTCAGAAAGGCGATGGAGATGGGTATTCCCGTATTGGGCATTTGCCGAGGGATGCAGCTTGCCAATGTGGCAATGGGCGGGACACTTTATCAAGACATCGACTCTCAATTGACTGACAGTTTAGTCCACGTCTCAAGGGAACGCAAGGAATTTCAAGTGAGCTACCATTCGATTCACATCGAGAAGGATTCGATTTTGAATGCGATCTACGGTGACAGTTTGGTGGTTAACTCGTTCCATCACCAGTCCTTAAAGGATATGGGCGAAAATCTGAGGGTGACCGCAGTCGCGGCAGACGGCATCGTCGAAGCGGTGGAAAACATCGAGGGCACCCCTTTCCTAGGCCTCCAATTCCATCCGGAATTTCCTGAACACAATAGTGAATTTCCTTCGATTTTTGAGTACTACGTCCAAGAAATGGTCACTGTCCGGGAGAAGGCGCGGTGATGGAGTACATCAAAAATCCTTCGACGGATCCTTTTTACAACCACGGATTGGAGTATGCCCTTTTTGCGCGCGAAAGGGGTTCTTATCTCTCGCTGTGGCAAAATATGCCCTCGGTGCTAATAGGGCGCAATCAAGTCGCCGACTACGAGGTGGACTTGGAGGTGGCAAAAGAAGCGGGGATTCCTGTGGTGCGCCGGTTATCCGGAGGGGGTACCATTTACTGTGACACACTCAACATGCAATACACTGTAATCACCACCATCGCGGACGAGGGCTCATCTGACTTTGAGTTGTTTGCTCACCCTGTTGTGAAGTTGTTACAGGAGTTGGGACTGGATGCGGAATTTTCCGGAAGAAATGATATTTTAGTCGCGGGAAAAAAAGTGTCAGGCAACGCTCAATATCGCAGTGGCAACAGAATTCTCCATCACGGGAGCTTGCTCTTTGATTTGGAACTAGGAGCGATGGAAAGGGTTTTAAAGCCTCAACCGGAGAAGTACCGCAATCGCAAAATCGCCTCTCACAGCCAAAGGGTGGGCAGACTATCCGATGATTTGAAGATGGATGTCAGGACTTTCTTTCAACGGTTGGAAGGCGCGCTGATGGCGTATTACGCCATTGAAATGCCTACTCTCATCGATGAGAAACTCGACGAAAAAGCGTGGTACTACGCCAAAAATGTGTTTCAGACCGATGAGTGGACCTATCGAAAAAAAGGGGACACGGTTCGGACTTGGTCGGTGCGCCACGATTTTGGTCTGTTGCGATACGGATTGACTCTGGAGAACCATCGAGCAAAAAAGGTGGAAATTAGCGGGGACTTTTTTGGGCGAGGGGATACAAAGAATCTGGAGACGAGATTGACTGGTGTTTCTTGGGAGAGAGAAGCGATCGCAGATGCCATCAACCCTGTCGATGTGGCCGATTTTATTTCCGGGATGTCAAATGGGATGCTTGTCGAAGATTTACTCAAGGGAGGTGAGGGATGGTCAGAATGAAAAAACCCGAGTGGTTGAAAGTGAAAATGCAAGGATCAGCCATCCATCGCTCGGTGGATCGTTTGATCGATGATTTGAAGTTAAACACGGTGTGCGATGAGGCGAAGTGTCCAAATCGCATGGAGTGTTTTGAAAAGCGCACGGCGACGTTTATGATTTTAGGGGATGTGTGCACGAGAAACTGCGCCTTTTGCAGTGTGACCACAGGGAGACCACAGCCGCCGGATCCCGATGAACCCAAACGTGTGGCGGAAGCGGTGAGGCGATTGGGGCTACGCTATGCGGTGATCACCTCGGTGGATCGAGATGATTTACCCGATGGCGGAGCTAGCCAGTTTGCCCAAGTGATTACTGAAATCAAGGCGGTGTCCACAGATATCGCCGTAGAGGTATTGATCCCCGATTTTAGAGGAGATGTCATCGCGTTGGAAACCGTGTTTGAAGCAGCGCCCGATGTGATTAACCACAACATTGAAACGGTAAACGCGCTGTTTTCGACCATTTGCCCCCAGAGCGATTATGCCACCTCGATCGAAGTGTTGAGAAGGGCAAAGGAATGGGGATTTACGACGAAGTCCGGCCTCATGGTGGGGCTTGGTGAAACTTGGGAACAGGTGGTGGAAACCTTGAAAGACCTGCGAAAGGTCTCCTGTGATCGGGTTACCATAGGACAGTACCTTCAACCGAATGCGACAAACATCGAAGTGGTGGACTACATCACGCCGGAGGTTTTTGAAGCCTATGAACAGATCGCGAAAGATCTTGGCTTTGAATCCGTCCAGTCCGGGCCGTTTGTCCGAAGCTCATACCACGCTGAAGAAGCGGGTCGACCATTGTAAAGGATGATACTATGACATATTATGACGTGATAATCGTAGGGGCGGGTGCCAGTGGGGTGTTTGCCGCTTATGAGTTTACCAAATTGCAAACTTCAAAAAAAGTTTTGATTATCGATATGGGACGTCCCATCGAAAAAAGAATCTGTCCCATAAAAACGGGGAAAGTCGATCACTGTATCGGATGCAAACCTTGTAACATCATGTACGGCTACGGCGGTGCCGGAACGCTTTCCGACGGGAAGTACAACATCACCAACAATTTTGGCGGCGATTTGCACAATTACGTGGGCAAAAAGGAAGCCATTGAATTGATGGAGTACGTGGACTCTGTCCTATGCGGTTTCGATGAAGGGGAGTCCAAACTTTATTCCACGGCAACTAGCGATTTAAAAACCATCGCACTTCGCAACAACCTCCACTTGTTGGATGCAAAAGTGCGCCATTTTGGCACAGATCGGAACATGAAGATCCTTGAAAAAATGTATGATTATACCAAGGACTATGTGACCTATATGTTCAACACCGCTGTGACCACTGTTGATCAAAAAGAGGGTGGCGGATTTAAAATCGAAACGGATAAACACGGAGACTTGGAATGTGAACACTTAGTGTTGGCATCGGGTCGATCGGGATCGAAGTGGATATCCGAAGTCTGCGATACGTTGGGTATCGAAACTCGGAGTAATCGAGTGGATATCGGCGTTCGAGTCGAGATTCCAGCAGAGATTTTCAAACACATCACCGATGATGTCTACGAAAGCAAAATCGTCTATCAAACCGACAAATACAACGATTTAGTCAGGACATTCTGCATGAACCCTTATGGGGAGGTGGTAACGGAAAACACCAACGGCATTATCACCGTTAACGGTCACGCCTACGCGGATCCAGCGCTCCAAACAGAAAACACCAACTTTGCATTACTGGTTAGCAATCAGTTTACCGAGCCTTTTAGAGATAGTAACGAATACGGCGAGTCCATCGCAAGACTGTCAAATATGCTCGGCGGTGGGGTCCTCCTACAACGCTTTGGCGACTTGGTAAAAGGACGACGATCCAGCGAACGACGCATGCGCAAATGCTTTACTCGCCCGACGTTAAAGGCGACGCCAGGGGATTTGAGTTTGGTGATTCCAAAACGTCAACTCGACGATATTATCGAGATGATTTACGCTCTCGATAAAATCGCACCGGGTATGGCAAATGAAGATACGCTACTGTACGGAGTAGAAGTTAAATTCTACAACTCTAACGTACCGGTGGACGGCAATTTAGAAACTGCCGTCGAAGGCTTGTACGCTGTAGGCGACGGTTCCGGAGTCACACACTCCTTGTCACAAGCCTCGGCGAGCGGGGTGTTGGTGGCGAGGTTGTTGCAATAAGAGGATCTTGGATCAAGGCTAAAAGGGAGAGGCGTGTTGCGCCACATCGGGAATTCATCGAGACATCACGTTTCCATCAAGCAAAAAACCACCAGCGCCAAATGGCGATCTGGTGGTTTTCTCTTAGATTCCATCGGTATCGGAATGTCGAATGCGGCTCAGGGGGTTGACTCGCTTTTCAATCGCAGCCAATCCCATATCGCTAGCGATTGCCATTAAGGCGGTGGGGAGGGCGCCTGCCCAGATGATGGGCGCGCCGTTTGCGACAGAGATCCCTCGTGTGATAATGTCTCCAAGACCTCCTGCGCCAATTAAGGTACCAATGGCGCTGACGCCTACGCCGACGACGAGAGCGGTTCTAGCCCCTGCCAAAATGACAGAGAGGGCTAGGGGAAGCGTCACGTTG
The DNA here is from genome assembly GCA_964533865.1 of uncultured Peptoniphilaceae bacterium. Classification (GTDB taxonomy): domain Bacteria; phylum Bacillota; class Clostridia; order Tissierellales; family Peptoniphilaceae; genus CAZHRC01. Next base: position 59,744 of record CAZHRC010000002.1, on the reverse strand, counting down.
ATGGTAATTTGCCGACGGGTCATCCCCATCGCTTTTGCCACATCGATTAAGTTGCCGTCGACGGTGATGACGCCTGTGTAAGTGTTTTTGATTATGGGAAGCAGGGAGTAGAGAAAAACAGCCATGATCACGGTATTTGCTCCTAATCCCATGCCGATCATGAGGATGGAGAGCATGGCTAAGGAAGGGATGGTTTGGATGATATTGGCGAAGCCAATGACCCAGTTAGATAGTTTCTTTACCCGTGCGATGAAAAAACCGACGGGGATACCGACTAGGCAGGCGAAAAGCACCCCGTAAAAGGTGATGAGAAAGTGTCGTCCAAACTGTGCCAATACGTAGGGACCGTTGACGGTGTAGTACTCTAAAATGTTACTCAGCATGTGAGTCATCACTCCTTTTGGGGGTCACGCTTTCAAAATAGTTGTGGTCGATAAGAAATTCTTTGGCGATGACCATGGGTTCCACAAGCTCTTCATCGGAACGGCGATTCATTTTTCGCATGGTGCTGTCTGTGATGGTTCCTTTGAGTTTAAGCAAGACCGTCTCCAATTCGGGATGTTTTTTCAAAATGGCGTTTGTGGCGACTGGGCTGGCGTCATAAGGGGGAAAGAGGGCAAGATCGTCTTTTAACACGACGAGATCGTAGGTGGCGATGCGCCCGTCTGTGGAGTAGCCGAGTACCACATCCATCTCACGATTGGCCACTGCGTTGTAAACCAACCCGATTTGCATTGGGGATACGGATTGAAAGTCGTATTGGTAGACCCTTTTAAAGTCCTCGTAACCGTCGCCTTGTCGGCTGATCCACGAGTTATCCACTCCTGCTTTTAAGGTCGGGGCGAGGGTTTTGAGGTCGGAGATCGTGGTGATGTTTTCCGACTCTGAAAGGGATCGAGTGATCATAAAAGCGTAGGTGTTGGCAAAACCGTAAGAAGGAAACCAAGTTTGATCCAGTTGATCGCGATAACCAGCGACGACTTGGCGAAAGGCTTCCTTTGGGTCGGTGATAGCAGGAAGCTGGAGTTCCCCTGTCAATGAGGTGCCGGTGTACATACAGCCTGACACGTTCGCTTCTCCTTTGGCCAAAGCTTGTACGATGAGGGAACTGGAACCGAGGTTGTTGATGATGCCCACCTTGGTTTTAGGCATGTAATGTTGGACCATTTGCTTCACGATCTCCGAGAGGATTTTGCGCTCGGTGGTGTTGCCACCAGCGATCATAATGTCGTTCTCCGCATCGGAACTAAGACCGGGCAAACTGCACGAGGACAAGAAAATTAGGGCGACGAGTAGTACAATGGTCGTCTTTTGGCGATTAGTCATGGTGGTCACCTCCGTTTTTTGGGGCGGGATTTGCGGTTATCGGGGTCACCAATTGTTCGCCTCTTCCAAGCAGCTGATCGGTGATGATCGCTAAAAGAGTGACTGGAAGGGTTCCCCACAGGGTCATGGGAATGTTGTAGGTGTTTAAGCCCGCTAGAATGTAATCTCCCAGGCCGCCAGCGCCGATATAGGCGGCAAGGGCCGTCCAAGATATGACGTAGACACCGGATAGTCGGATACCCGACATGATCACTGGAGCAGCTAATGGGATTTTGATCTTGGTGATGACTTGCAAGGCAGTCATCCCCATGCCCTTCGCCGCATCGACTGTGGCTGGCGAGACGTCTTTGATGCCAATGTAGGTGTTTCGTAAAATAGGTAATAGGGAATAGATGAAAAGGGCGATAATGGCAGGGAGTTTTCCTACGCCGAGTAGGGGTACCATAATCGCGAGAAGGGCAAGAGAAGGAATGGTTTGAAGTGCGGAGGCGCATCCGATTACGTACTTGGACAGGCGGTCGTATTCCGTGAGCAGTATGCCCAGGGGCACCGCCACCGCAACCCCCAACGCCATTGCCGATGAGGACAAGAAAAGGTGTTCTAGAATTTTCGCAAAGATACGAGTAGAGTTTTCAACGAAAAAGAGAATCATGTGATACCTCCTCCAACAGTGCGGAATCGGTGGCTTGCAAGGTGAACGAGGCATCTTCCGTGTTCATAATGTTCTCCGAGATCACTTCCACAATGGAGGCACGAGTGACCAAGCCGACAAAATAACCGTCGTCATCGATGACGGGAAGATTCTTTGCATTTCGATCCCCCATGGCAAAGATCGCTTCGCGGATCGGAGTGTCTTTGTGGATGTAGAACGCTGGCCGGTAGTGATCGGCGACGAAGAGACGGCGATTTTTGACTGCCATAATGTCAAAAATGTCGATGAGTCCGCGAAAAAGTCGATGGTCATCGAGGACAAACAACGTATCCACCCGATGATTTGCCATCGTGGTGGTAGCTTCTAACAAGGTTATGTCCATCCCAATGGAGATGGGCGATCGATTCATAATGGTCTCTACTGTGTGGTAATCGAAGATGGCTTGGTTCATCAGCTTCTCTCCGATGAGTTCTTCGACAAAGGACGTTGCGGGATGGAGCAGGATGGTTTGCGGCGTATCGAATTGAACGATCTCCCCTTTATCCATGATCAAAATTCGATCAGCCAATTGGATAGCCTCTTGCATGTCGTGGGTGACAAACACGATGGTTTTTCCCAGCTCCCGTTGGAGTCGCTTGACCAGCTGTTGCAAGGTGTCGCGAGTGATGGGGTCGAGGGCGCCAAAAGGCTCGTCCATCAGGATAATATCTTGGTCTGCAGCTAAGGCGCGAATCACCCCGATACGCTGTTGTTGGCCACCAGAAAGCTCTGATGGGTAGCGCTCGAGTATGGATTCGGGCAGGTCGACGCGCGCCAACAGGCGAACGGCTCTTTCTCGCATTTTCGCCTCGGGCCATTTTAAAAGCTTCGGTACCATGACGATGTTGTCGTAAATGGTCATGTGGGGCATGAGCCCAATTTGTTGGATGACATAACCGATCCGTCTGCGCAGTTGGACTTCATCCGTTTTGTGAATGTCTTTCCCATCGATTGATATTGTGCCTGTCGTGGGTTCGATCATTCGATTGATCATTCGCATGGCAGTGGTTTTTCCACTTCCGCTGGTACCGATAAAGACAATGAATTCACCGTGTTCAAAGGTGGCGTTAAAATCTTGAACGGCAGTCTTCCCTCCGGGGTACACTTTGGATACATTCCGGAAAGTTATCATGAGAGACTCCTTTATTGTTGTCGATGCGGTGATGAAGAATTGTCGAGTGGCCACGCATCGGAGTAGCACTCGCTGTCATACTTAACAGAATCAAAATAAAATAAATCATCAATTTCCTCTATTTTATCACGAAATCCAATGAAATAGCAAACCCCTCGCCATTGCGGGAGGGGTTTAGGGCTAGGTTATCCGTTTGTATTCCAAGTAGCGATAGGTTAGAGAACCTTCGGTCATCGGTTCCGAAGTGGCGAGAAGACGCCAGTTAGGGTCTTTGTCCAGATTGGGAATCGCCGTATCCACATCGTCGTATGAGATATCGGCTTTCGTAATATAAGCGTAGTCACACTGATCGTAGAGTTGGGCGACTAGGTGACCGCCACCGATGAGAAAAACGCGCTGCTCAGTACGAGCGACTTCCTCGGCCAAATACATTTTTAACGCTTCTAGGGAGTGGAGGACGACAGCGTTATCAGGTTGATAGGTGGTATCGGTGGTGAGGACCACATTGGTTCGGTTTTTTAAGGGTCTGCCTCCGGGCAGTGACTCTAATGTTTTTCGGCCCATGACGACAATATGGCCCTTCGTCACGTTTTTAAAATGTTTGAGATCTTCTTTTAACGTGTGGAGCATTTCACCTTTGTAGCCGATGTTGAAGTCGTTGTCGACGCCAAATATGAGTATCATGTCAATCACCTCTTTTAATAATATATACCCATAACGGGCGCAATGTGACTTCGTAAGAAAAAAGACAGAAATTCTTACAAAAGTCGTAAGAATTCTATTGACAGAAAGGTGAAAGGAGTGTATTATAACACTAAGACGGATTAATACTGTATTCACATCTCAATCTTTTAAAAAGGGAATGGAAAGGAGGACAGGATGGATTTTAATAACACGCAACCGATCTATCTTCAGCTGATGATTTTGCTCAAAGAACAGATTTCAACTGGGCAGTTACAGCCAAATGAAAAGCTGCCGTCTGTTCGGGAGATTGCATCAACTTACAAAGTGAATCCCAACACGGTTCAACGGTCTTATCAAGAGTTGGAACGCGAAGGCATCGTCTACACCCAACGTGGCGTGGGCAGTTTTGTGACAGAAGACCCGGAGTTGGTCGTCGAGATGCGAAAGTCGATGGCCGAAGAATTGGTGTCAACATTTATTGAGGATATGGGAAATCTTGGTTATACCTTGATACAGATGATCGAAACCTTGGAAGAGAGGAGGGCACAAAATGTCCACACTAGTTAATGTTACTGACTTGAGGAAGTCGTTTGGAAAGAAGAAAGCCCTTGACGGGATCAGCTTCACCATGGCAGAAGGTCGAGTGCTCGGCATTTTAGGGCCAAATGGTTCCGGAAAGACCACCCTCATCAAAATACTCGCCGGCATCGCACGTTTGAGCAAAGGTGAAGTGCTCATCGATGGCGAAGCGCCTGGGGTCTACACCAAATCCATCGTCAGTTACCTCCCAGATCGGGAATTCCTATATAAAAATATGAAGATTAAAGGGGCGGTGAAACTCTTTAAGGATTTCTACGGGGATTTCGATATCGAAAGATGTCGTCGGTTGTTGGCGTTTATGAAGTTGAATGAAAATGATAAAATTGAAAATCTGTCAAAGGGAATGAAAGAAAAGCTCAACCTGTCGCTGGTGCTCTCGCGGAAAGCCAAGCTCTACATTTTAGACGAGCCTATTGCAGGGGTGGACCCGGTGGCAAGGGATCAAATTCTCGATGCGATTATCGACAATGTGGATGAGAAATCGACGATGTTGATCACCACACATATCGTCAGGGATATGGAAAAGCTCTTTGACGATGTTCTCTTTCTTTCTGACGGTCAAATCACCCTTTATGGAGACGCTGACACCTTGAGAACGGAACGGGGTATGCAAATCGACGATCTCTACAAAGCTGTTTTTGCATAGGAGGAAGCGATGATTAAATTATTAAAGCACGAATTGCGAAATAGTCGCACATATATTGGTGGCCTACTTCTAGCTGCGCTATTAGTGTCCTTTGGTCTGCAACTTCCCATAAGCGAGATGATCAAAGCAGAGCTAGGCGGTCTCAATACGATGACGACTTCGTGGAAGATTGTAGTGATGATCACATCTGCTGTGGTGCTCGTTGGGATAGGCATCGCCTTTTTGATCTACATTGTCAATTCCTTTCGAAAAGAGTTGTACGAAGACCGTGGGTATCTCACCTTCACCCTGCCCTTGTCAGGCAAACAAGTCGTGGGGGCAAAGCTCTTCAATGCGCTGATCTGGTCGATACTCTTAAGCGTGGTCCTCTTTGTAGCAAATATCGGATTATTCTTTGGATTGAACGCATACGAAGAGATTAGAGGTGTTTTATCGTTAATAACGGTCTACGATGGCATCAATTTGATCCCGTCGTTAGTGATTGGCTTGATCAGTCAAGCGCAGATGCTCTTGTTGTTGTTTTTTAGTATCGCCCTATCTCGGGTGAGCTTTGGCAATCGAAAAATGGGCGGCATGTGGTTTATTTTCTACTTGATCGCAGGATCGGTGCTTGCGAACCTGAGTTCGAACCTTAACGACCTGTTTCCTTTGGTGCTAAGCTTTTCGCCGATTGGCTTTTACCTTGCCCCTGCTAATAACTACAATGCCCTGAGCGGTGCCAATATGAACTGGGCAATTGTTCACGAGTTTTCCAACCGTGCCATTGTACCGATTCCTACGGGGATCATGGTGGTGCAAGTGTTGTTTTTGATCGTGACGACCATCATCCTTTTTATGGCGACGTCGTATTTATTGGAAAAGAAGATCGATCTTTAAAATTAAAAAACCCACAATGCGCATATCGCGCGTTGTGGGTTTTTTGTTAACCGTTTAGTGAAACCATCGTATTAAACACATCGCGGTGTTCTTCGATGGTATCGGCATTTCCAAGGACGCAGAGGTAATTTTCGTCCATACTTTCTTTTAAGAGACTGGCGTATTGGCGAAGGTCGTCGAGGGTGGTGGCTCGCGCCTGATCGATGGTCTCCGAGATTTGTTCATAGGAGCGGTTGGCAAGGTACATGTTGAGGTCTAGACTGCCTTTGGATCGATTGGTAACCGGCGGATCCAGGCGGCCGATGGTGCCGATGATGGAGGCTTCTAACTCACTTTGATCCATGGCGAGGTTTTCGAGATACTCCGCCATGCCGTCGTATACGGCGATGGTTTGAAGGAGGTTGGGATCGCGGTAGGAGAAGGTGGTAAGGGATCCCGCCCTTGCAAAACGCACGCCTGCTCCGTAGGCGCCTCCTTTGGCGCGGATTTCAGAGTGGAGGTAGTTGGTCGAGAGGATTTGACCGGTGACCGTCATTGCTCCGCTGTAGTTGTAGCCGAGTTTTCTAAAGTCGTAGCCCTTTGCTACATACTGCACATTGGCTGAGGATTTGATCCCTTCGTTTTTTCTCTCCGGTTCAAAGGTCAGTTCAACAGGTTCGTAGGAGGTCGCGGGGAACGCTTCGGTGAACGAGGTGATGGCGGGAAGTAACGCTTCAAAATCGTCACGTTCTGCGGTAAGGTTGATCACGAGTTTTGTACGGGAGAACACTTTTTTGTAAAGGGATTGGATCTGGGCCAGAACGGTGTCATATTTTTCGTCGAAGTGCTTTTCAAGATCTTGGATGAAAAAGAAGAAGTCTAATCCGTTGATCAGCTCGTTACACTTGCTACTCGCGGAGAAGTAGCTGGCGACTCGGTTCATGGTTATGGCGTGGCCGCTGTCGTAGATGCCCATCTCCAGGCGGGATTTCATCTGTTTGACCACTTCAAGGAACCGCTCTCTATCGGTAAAGTCGGTTTTTTGGAATTGTTCCAACATTAGATCCAACATTTTCTTCGATTTTTCCTCGCCGATGGCTTTTCCGCTCACCATGAGTTTGCGGTGGAACTTAGACGGGTCGACGCCGTCATTGATCGCCGTTGGCCCGAGATAGATGCCTCCGGTGTGGAGAAAGGTTTCGGTGGAAAGGGCTTCATAGGTGAAGTTTTCGGTGTTCATGCTGCCGATGAGCTCGGATAGGAGAGAGGCTAAAGACATTTCTTCCTCGCTGAGGTGCTCGATATCAAAAGCCAGCTCCAAGTAATTGATGTTGGAGGTGAACAAGTCGTGGTAAAGCAAAGTGGCTTCGTTTAGGGAGAGCACTTCACGTGGTGCAGGTTTGAATTTTGGCTCGATGTCGTCGAGGGAAAGTCTTGGAATGGTGGCTTTCTCTTCCGGGGTGTCCTCGCGGTTTTGCATGGCGAGCAACTGGTGGTTGGAATAGATTAGGGATTCCAACTCCTCGGTAGAAAGCCTTTCTTTGTAAGCTTTTAAGGATGCTTCGACCTCTTTGTCCCTTTCAGCGTTTAGCCCCTCACTCGGGGTTGCGGTCAGGATAACTTTATGAGGGTTATCGAGGAAGTGGTGCGCAATATAGCGTTCAAAGTACCCGTCTTTCGCCTCTTTGCGAAGATCGACGAGGGCGTCGTTGTAGCGTAGAGCGAGAAGGGGATCTTTATCGTAGAGCCAAGTGTCGAAGCTGTTGATAAAATAGACCAGGCCCTTTGTAGCGTGGCCTCCAGTCTCTCGCAAGGTGTACTCCACTTTGTTGAGCTGAGCTTCCAAGAGTTGAGCATCGACGCCGTTTTCGACCATCTCCTTCAATGCGGTTTCGATGATGTCGACAAATTCTTCTTTGCGCTTAGACGAAGTGTTTTTTGCCACGATGGAAAAAGGCGCTTCTTTGATGCCATAGGTGATGGAGTAGACATCTTCGCCAATGCCAGCTTTTAGCAAAGCGATTTTTAGCGGAGAGGCTTGAGAATCGACCAGGATTTCAGAAAGGACTTCTTTGGCGATCATGTCTTTCATTGACTGATTTTCGTCGAGAAGGACCGAGTAGACGAGAAAATCCTTGTTTTCAGTGGGGTCGCCTGTGGCGACGGAATAGGCGTAGTTTATGTGTTGGGTCTCGGTGTAGCGTTTTTGAGATGGTAGTGTGGAGTCGATGTCGAGGTAGTCGTAGTGCGCCAAGTAGCCATCTTGTATATGGTGAAGCGCTTCTTCCAGGTCCATGTCGCCGTAGAGGTAGAGATAGGCGTTGGAAGGGTGGTAGTAGCGCTTGTGAAAGTCCATGAAAGCGTCGTAGGTCAAATCGGTGATGGCGTAAGGGTCGCCACCGCTGTTTTTGCCATAAGGCGAGTCCGGGTAAAGGGTCTCTTGAATCGCGTATTCCACTTGGTCTTCGGCAGAGGATGTGGCGCCGCGCATTTCATTGTAGACTACGCCTTTGTAGGCGATGGGATCTTTCTCGTCGAGAATGTGATAATGCCAACCCTCTTGTAAGAAGACTTCGCGTTTTTCGTAAATCGATGGATTGAATACCGCATCGAGATAGACATCCATCAGGTTGTGGAAGTCGGCATCGTTTCGCGAGGCGATGGGATACAAGGTTTTATCGGGATAGGTCATGGCGTTTAAAAAGGTTTGAAGGCTGCCTTTGATCAAATCCATGAAGGGTTCTTTGGTACGGTATTTTTTGGAGCCGTTGAGTACGGAGTGCTCGATGATGTGGGCGACACCAGTGGAGTCTTCCGGTGGCGTGCGAAAACCGACGCCAAAAACTTTGTCTTCGTCATCGGATGCGATGTAGATCAGTTTTGCCTTGGTGACATCGTGGGTAAAAAGATGAAAGGTGCCATTGAGTTCGTCCACGACTTCTTTGCGTAATAGCGTAAATCCATTTGTTTTGTTGCCAATGTTCATAGTGTTCTCCTATTTTTCGTCTATTGGTTGTCATATCGTATTTTTGTGAGCCAATCGCAGTCTTCGGGAGATGCGCTGACGCGATCGCCGGTTTCAAAAGCGGCGATGGCAGCCATGTCTCGATCGTCTAGTGCGAAATCGTCGATGTCGATGTTTTCGCCGATGCGTTGCAGGTGTGAAGAGCGCGGAATGGGGATGATATTTTTTTCAAGATGCCATCGAAGAACCACTTGGGCTGGGGTTTTGCCGTGTTTGTCGGCGATAGCACAGAGTGTGGGATCTTCAAGTATCCCTTCTTTTCCCCGATACAGGGGGGAGAAACTCACCACTTGTATGCCGAGTGCAGCGTTTGCAGCGATGAGGGATTTTTGGGGTAATCGCGGATGCGCCTCTATCTGATTAACTGCAGGTGGGGTGTTGCACGAGGCGAGGAGTTCATCCATATGTTGGGCGTGAAAGTTGCATACGCCAAGGGTCTTGATAACCCCTTGGTCGCAATAGTCTTCAAAGACCTTCCATGAGGCAAGGGCATCATCACCAGGCCAGTGAAGGTAGAGAAGATCCAAGTAATCGGTTTTAAGATCTTTTAGGGAGCGCTCGATGGAGCGTTTAGTGGCTTCAGCGCCAAAGTCTGAGGGCCAAACTTTGGTGGCGAGCTGGTAGCGATCGCGAGAGACGCCGCTCTCAACTAATCCCCTTCCGACGAGGGCTTCGTTTTTGTAAAAATACGCCGTATCGACGAGTTTGTAGCCCAATGCGAGGGCGCCTGTGATAAGCTCTGGCGCTGTAGCGGGATCGGTGAGTGTATAGGTGCCAAACCCAATGGCTGGCAGGGTTTGTCCGTTGTTAAGGGTGTATGTTTTCATAAGTCCTCCTTTATCTTGCTAATTATCCTATTCATTAAGTATACCCCTTTCTTTAGGTTGTTCGTCTATGATATCTGGACAAAAACTGATATAATGATTAAAAAGCTGTTACAACATGAAAAAAGAGGTCTATTATGCCAACGAAACGCTCTATTTTTTTATTGATTTTTGATGTCATCGCCATTAACTTGGCTTACATTTTAGCTTTCAATCTGAGGTTCGACATGAACGTCCCCGAGGTGTACATGCAAACCTTCTTAAGAAATGCCTGGGTTCTCACTTTGCTCAAAGTGGGGGCATTTTCCGTCTTTCGCCTGTACAAAGTCATGTGGCGTTATGCCAACCTCCAAGACGTGTACCGATTTATCATCACTGTGGTTTTCGGTAATATTTTATGCTATGGCTACCTCAACGCGATCAAATCCGGTTTGCCGAGAAGTAGCTTCGCAATGGCTTTGATTTTAGACATTGTGATTATGGGGGCGATGCGATTGGTACCCTCGGCCTATCGTCAGTTTAAAACCTCCTACAAGCCGAAATCCGACTGCAAGCAAGTGATGATCATCGGCGCCGGTGAAGCGGGAATATTGGTATTCAACGAATTGAAACGCCATCCCGAGATCCTCAGGACCCCTGTCGTATTCATTGACGACGATGTGAGCAAACAAGGTAAGAACATTAATGGGATTCCCGTTTATGGCGGTAAGGAGAAAATCGAAGAAGCGGCACGCCGATTTAAAATTAGCGAAATCATCGTAGCACTTCCATCGGTGTCGCCAGAGGATAGACAAGAGATCCTGATGATATGTGAAAAGACGACGGCGAAGATGAAAATCGTTCCAGGTTACTATCAGTTTATCAACAATAAAATGGACTTAAAAAACCTGCGAGACGTTCAAATTGAGGACCTGTTGGGACGAGATGAAGTAGTGCTCGACCAAGGGCAGGTTAAAAAGTTTATCGTAGGCAAACGGGTGATGGTTACTGGTGGAGGTGGAAGTATCGGCTCTGAGTTGTGTCGCCAGATCGCGAAATTCGACCCAGAGGAATTGTTTTTACTCGACATTTACGAGAACAACGCTTACGATATTCAAAATGAATTGAAACGGGTATACCCGACATTGAATTTGAAAGTCCTTATCGAATCCGTGCGGGATGCGGAACGCATCGATCAAGTCTTTCGCCAGTACAAACCTGAGATTGTGTTTCACGCCGCTGCTCATAAACACGTGCCCCTTATGGAAGATAGCGCCCAATCGGCGATAAAAAACAATGTGTTTGGGACGTACAACGTGGCAAGTGCCTGTGATGTACACCAAGTGGAAAAAATGGTGTTGATCTCCACAGACAAAGCGGTCAATCCGACCAACGTTATGGGAGCGACGAAGCGGGTGTGTGAGATGATCGTTCAAACCTTTGACGAGCGTTCCAAAACCGAGTTCGTTGCGGTGCGTTTTGGCAATGTGTTGGGATCAAATGGAAGCGTCATCCCTCTCTTTAAACGCCAAATAGCAAACGGCGGCCCGGTGACAGTCACCCATAAAGATATCACCCGCTACTTTATGACCATACCAGAAGCGAGTCAATTGGTGCTTCAGGCAGGATCTATGGCGAATGGTGGAGAGATTTTCATTTTGGACATGGGTGATGAGGTGAAAATATACGACCTCGCCGAACGCCTCATCCGATTATCTGGACACACTCCCGGTGGGGATATGGAAATTAAAGTGACCGGCCTTCGACCAGGGGAGAAACTCTACGAAGAGCTCTTGCTCAACAAAGAAACTTCCGTTGTGACTGCTCACAAGAAAATTCACGTGGAGATACCAGAAGAAAAAGCGCTCATCGATTTGGATAAGCACTTGAAAAAGCTCGATGAGGTCAGTCATCAAGAGGATATTGAAACGATACGCAAAGCCTTAGAGGAAGTGGTTCCCACTTACCACCCCTATATCCCTGGAAGGAATGGACCAAAAGCCGGTTCAGACGAGAGGGTGAGCTGATGGGTGACAGGACTGTGGAAACATCAACGATAAGCCTGAGCGATCTGTTTTGGACTTTCTTAAAGATCAACACGGTCACTTTTGGCGGGGGTTACACCATCGTCCCGGTTATCCGGGACGAGTTTATTTTGAAGAAAAAACTTATCGATGAGGATGAAATGTTGAGTCTCGTTGCTTTGGCTCAGTCGGGACCCGGTGCAATGGCCATCAGCGCTTCTCTACTAACAGGTTACAAACTGCGCGGTCCAAAAGGAGCGGTGGTCAGTTTGGCTGCCAGTGTGTTGCCCTGTATTGTCATCATCTCGGTGATATCATTGTTTTATCGTGAATTTCAAAGCAATCCTTGGGTGAATGCAGCGTTGACTGGCATGGGTGGAGCGATTAGCGCAGTGTTGTTTATCACGGTGTACAACATGGGAAAAAGTGCGTTGAAGGCAAATCGCGAATTTGGTGTGGTGATGATGGTGGCAGCGTTTGTGCTCAGCTTTTTTGTGAAGTTCAACACCGCCTTGATTATCGCCTTGCTTGCCCTTAGCGGATTGTTCTATTTCAACGTGGTGAGAGGGAGGCTATAGTGCTGTCATTATATTGGGTATTCTTTCAAATTGGCGCCTTGGCTTTTGGCGGTGGTTACGCGACATTGCCACTGATACAATCCTTGGTTGTGGAACAGCGGGGCTGGTTGACGATTCGGGAAATGACTGACGTCGTCAGTATTTCCAACATGACACCTGGACCCATTGCCATCAATGCGGCAACCTTTGTTGGCACAAAAATACACGGCTTGCCGGGTTCCATCGTTGCAACTGCTGGCGTGGTCACACCACAGTTTATCTTGATGATGGTGTTGGCCTACTTTATTTTTAAAGATTACAAAATTGACTTTTTAAGCAAAATGCTTGGAGGTTTGCGACCGGGGGTAGTGGGGTTGATCGCCGTAGCCGCTATTTCGATGGCGCGCTCTTCGCTGTTTACGACAAATATTCCCTCTGTTGCAACGATCAGTCCGACGGCGCTGTTGTGTTTTGCCGTAGGCTTTGTCCTCTACGCTAGGAAGATGGACATTATCAAAGTCGTTGGCATCAGTGCCGCCATTGGAATCGTCTGTCACATCATCTTTTAAGGCTAAAAAATCCGCCTCGACGAGGCGGATTTTTCTATGAGCCGTTAATTTGCCAACAAGTCGACGACTTTTTGGTTGATGGCGGATTCTCCACCGATGATGATCAGGTTTTGGTCTTTGATGTAGGCGTTGACCGCAGGTTCTACTTTGCTTTTTGGTGTCAAAAGTATTGGCGCTTTGTAGAGGGCGGTCGATGGCCCAGCTGCTAGTGCGTCGGCGAAGCCTTCACCGGTCGCTAGAAGGACGGTACTGGCGTCGGGGTAGGCTTTCTTCGCGATGGCAAGGGATGTGTCATAGCGGTTGTCGCCGGCGATGACGGTGGTAAAGATCCGGGTGCGCATTTTCTCGACGACCTGTTCTGATATGGCGTTGGTACCGCCGATGACGGTCATCATCGAAGGACGTCTTTCGCGTGGGATGTCGATGAGGGCAAACACTGACGGGTCTACAGTGTCCTTTTCAGTCAATAATATGGGCGCCCGTTCCTTTATCGCCATACTACTGACAGAGAGTGCATCAGGGTAGTTTTGGCCCGTGGTGAGGATCAATTGCGTGACGGGTCCAGAGACTTTTACGATCTTTCTGTAGATTTCCGCAGAGGTTTCGTAGCGGTTTTGGCCGTAAACTCTTTCGATTTTTAGTGAGGATAGGGCATTAAGGGAGGCTTCTGAAATGACGGCGGATCCGCCGATGACCACCACTTCTTTGGCTTCGAGTCGGGTGATTTCATCAAGGGTTACTTGAGGAATTCCGTTATCCGAGGTGAGAAGTATGGGGGCGTGGAGTCGGTCTGCCAACACCGATGCGGTCACCGCGTCTGCATAGCGCGACCCATTGACGAGGACGACGGTTTTGGTGTTACGGAAGGCATTTTTGCTTATTTCAACAGCGGTTTTGTAGCGATCATCGCCGTATAACCTTCCCGCGGTGACGGCATCAGGATTTAATTCGTAGGTTAGGGGTTCTACCTTTTCTTTATCATAGGTGAGTTGAACCAAGGTCATCGCTTCGGTTAATGTCACTTCACTTTTGGACAACGGCTTGTAGCCTTCGATCGCTGGTGGAGTTACGGTGATTTTGTCACCGATGCGATAGTAGATCGAAAGGTTGTTATGGGTGCGGTTGGCGTTTGTTTGGGGATCCACTGCGGTTTTTGAAGGGGAGATCGTCTCACCGTGGTCATTGACGTAGGAAAGGACCAATGACGCTCCATTGATCATATGTCCGCCGTTGGACAAGGAGATCACATCTTCAAAACGATTGATTCGCGATGGAGAAACTGCAAGGTTCACCAGTTGAAAGGTCGTTTGATTTTCCAGTTTGTTGTTCTTAAAAGCCGAATTGTCGATTTCCATGACGGATTCGGGAATCGTCACATTGGTTAAGTAGTTGTTTCCAAAGGCGTATCTACCGATAGATTCGATAGAGGGGTTGAATTTAACGGATTCCAATTGGTTGTCCGCAAAAGCTTGAGGACCGATCACTGCGATGTTTTCCGAGAAGATAACAGATTTTAAAGCATTTCCCTTAAAAGCGGAGTCGGTGATAAAATCAAGGCCTTTCCCCAACGTTAGCTCGACGATGCCGTTGTACATGAAACTCTCACTTCCCAAGGAGACGAGACTGTCTGGGATGGCGAGTTTGGCAATTTGATTGGACTTAAAGGCACCTTCCTCGATGCGCAGGATGCTCTCGGATAAAGTGATGGCGGTGAGCCTGTTGTTCGCGAAAGCATTGGCGCGGATGACTTCGATGGAATTGGGCAGAGTTACCTCGAGAAGTTGGACTTTTTGTCCTTGCCCGTTAAAAGCGTTGGCGCCGATGATGGTGACGGGCACGCCTTCGATCGTCTCGGGAATGGTGATGCTGTAGCGGGATCCTGTATAGTCTGTGATGGTGCCTGAGCTGGTGTCAAAGACGATACCCTCGTCGGTGGAGACGGTGGCAGCATAGGTTGATGAGCAAAGGATGAGGATTAACCACCCTATTAGTGATAATGTAAATAGTCTTTTCTTCATAATACCTCCTAGTACCTGTAGATCTTGTCATGACAATCGTATTTGTAAAATTCATGTCAATAATATTATAACGTATAAAAGGAAATAATTAAAGTGGGATTGCTCAATGGGGTAGAAAAAAACCGGGAGATAGGTTATAATGTTACAATATGGTTACAAAAAAAGAGAAAACGAACCCAAAAAGGAGAGTCTACTTGAAAAAGAAATTATTGATGTTGATTCTGGCGGTACTGTTTTTACTGCCAATCGCGCCGGTTGAAGCGGCAGGCGCCACTAAAATCATAGGACCGCCGACCACAGATGTATATCAAATGCAAGAATGGGCTATCGCTGAAGAAGCGACGGATTTATTTGTGACATTGGCGCCGATTTTCTACGAAACCTCGGTAAAATACGGCATCGACCCGGCTGTGGTGTACACCCAATCGGCGAAGGAAACAAATTTTATGAAATTTACAGGGGTGTTAGATGCGAGCTTTAACAATCCCTGTGGGTTAAAAATAACGGCAGGTGGGGGAAATACAGACCCCAACGCCCACAAGCGCTTTGCAAACTGGGAAGAGGGTATAACGGCGATGGTTCACCATTTGGCATTGTACGCTGGACACAAAGACTTCCCGATGAAAAACACCCCGGATCCAAGGCACTTCCCTAGTATCTATGGGAAAGCGCCGACGGTTGAGCTGCTCGGTGGGAAATGGGCGCCTAGCGCAGACTATGGCAACGACATCGTCCGTCGCATGGCTCACCTTTACACCATGCCACAAGACAAGGTATTTCGTCTCAGCGGAAATGACCGCTATCAAACGTCGGCTGTAACAGCCAATTTCCTGAATCGATTGACTCGAACGGTCATCGTCGCAAACGGTGAAGCCTTTGCCGATGCGTTGGTGGCAACCCCATTGGCAAATACCTTGGACGCACCTGTACTGCTCACCGCTCCAAATCGATTGTCTCCAGCGGTAACCGGCGAGATCGCAAAAAGCGAAGCCGGGAAAGTGGTCATCCTCGGCGGTACGAAAGCCGTATCGGCCTCTGTGGAGAAACAGTTAACGGGCATGGGCTTACAAGTGACTCGCATTGCAGGGGCAAATCGCTTTGAAACGGCAATCGCCATTAACGCTTTTAACGAAGAACAATCGAAAAAAACCTCAGATAAAGCCATATTGGCCAATGGTCTCAATTTTGCTGATGCGCTTTCCATAGCGCCCTACGCTGGGAAACAACAAATCGGGATCTACCTTGTCGGAGCAGATGGCCTGGATAGCAAAACCCAAGGGGTGTTGAGCGGGAAAAAAGAAGTGATGGTCATCGGTGGCGAAGTTGCCGTACCGTCAAAACACACCGCTGCGCTAACCAAAAAAGGGGTAAAAGTGACTCGGATCTCAGGAACGGATCGTTACGAAACCTCGTCAAACATTGCCAAAGAGTTGTTTGCAGACTCTAAAAACTTCATGGTGGCAAATGGTTTGAAATTCCCAGACGCCCTTGTCGGCGCACCGGTGGCGACGAAATACGACGCCCCGATTTTACTCACCGATCCTAATGGCCTATCCGCTGGTATCACTAACCACTTACAAAGCAAGTCCATTCGACGCATTATGGTTATGGGCGGAAAAGGCGTGGTATCCGACGGCGTGTTTGGCGCACTTAAAGGTTTTGCAAAATAATAATATTTAAAATCGGCAGATCATCTGCCGATTTTTTTGATGTGTTGACGATAACAGAAACGAACAGAGAGACGATGTGGTGATAAACAAGGTAGGGGCACTTTGCTACAAAACAAAAAACCGCTGAGATAGATCAGCGGTTTTGTCGTCGACTAGTCTAAAAGTTCGTCGATGGGGGTGTATTCTCGGCCAAAGGCCTTGGCTACACCGGGGTATACGATGTGACCTTCGGCGATATTGATGCCTTTTCGGAAGGCGAGATTGTCCTTTGCTGCTTGCTTCCAACCTTTGTTCGCCAAGTCCACCATGTAACGGCTGGTGGCGTTGGTGAGAGCGTAGGTAGAGGTACGTGGGACGGCACCTGGTATGTTGGTGACAGCGTAGTGAAGGACGCCGTGGCGAAGGTAGACCGGATTGTCGTGGGTGGTGGGATGGATGCCCTCGACGCAGCCCCCTTGGTCGATGGCGACATCGACGATGACCGAGCCCGGTTCCATGGATTGGACCATGTCGTCGGTGATCACCGCTGGGGTTTTGGAGCCGGGAATGAGGACGGTGCCAACGACCAAGTCCGCTTGGGCAATTTCCGATGCCAGGTTAAAGGGGTTGGAGTAGATGGTGGTTAGATTGCTGCCGTAAACGTCCGACAGGTGTTTTAAGGTGACCAAGTTGGTGTCTAAGACGGTAACGTGTGCACCTCGTCCGATGGCGCTTCGTACCGCAGAGTCCCCAACTTTTCCCCCTCCGACGACCACGACTTTTCCTGGGGCGACGCCGGGTACACCTTCTAGAAGTAGGCCTTTACCACCGTTGTTTTTATTTAAAAATAGAGAACCTTCTTGAATCGCCATGCGCCCTGCCACTTCACTCATGGGGGTGAGCAAGGGAAGGTTGTGATTATCTTCTTCGACGGTCTCGTAGGCGATGGCGACGACTTTGTTTGCAACCAGTTCATCGACCAGGGCTTCGTTTGCGGCGAGGTGAAGGTAAGTAAATATGATGAGCCCCTCTCTTAAATAGCCATACTCTTCGGGCTGGGGTTCTTTGACTTTCATAATGGCTTCCGCGATGGCCCAGACTTCGGCTGCCGTGTCTAATATTTTCACGCCGACGGCCACGTATGCGGCGTCAGGGGCGTTGATGCCCTGTCCGGCGTTTCTTTCCATGTAGAGTTCATGACCGAGACGGGTTAGCGTCAATGCGGTAGCAGGGGTGACTGACACCCGATTTTCGTCTTTTATGACTTCTTTAGGTATTCCAATTCTCATATTAACCTCCTTGTTTACAACAATTAATTTATCACATTCCAACAGGATCGTAAAGAGGATAAACCCGATCTAATGGGGTATAAACATGTGGAGGTGATAAAAGAATGAAATTGGTATCATGGAATGTTAATGGGCTGCGCGCTGCGGTGAAAAAAGGGTTTGAAGACCACTTTGCCGAGCTCGATGCCGATGTATTTTGTCTTCAAGAGATCAAGCTCAAAGAAGGGCAGTTGGAGCTGGAACTTCCCGGTTATGAATTATACTACAATTATGCCGAACGCCCTGGGTATTCAGGCACGGCGCTTTTTACGAAAGAAACCCCGCTGTCGGTGAGCTTTGGCATGGACTATCCAGGTCCAGACGACGAAGGGCGAGTGATTACGGCGGAGTACCCAGAGTTTTATGTGGTTACCGTCTACACGCCAAATTCAAAGCGCAAGCTTGAGCGATTGGAGTACCGGATGGAATGGGATGATTACTTTAGAGACTATCTTAAGCGCTTAGAAGAGAATAAACCGGTGATCTTTTGTGGGGACTTAAACGTGGCGCACAAGGAAATCGACTTGGCTAATCCCAAAACCAACCGCAGAAGCGCTGGGTTTACCGATGAAGAACGCAGTAAAATGGACGCTCTCCACGAGGTGGGGTTTGTAGATACTTTCCGTCACTTCTACCCTGATGCCACAGAGAAATACTCTTGGTGGAGCAATTTTGCCAAGTCCCGAGAGCGCAATGTGGGTTGGAGGATCGATTATTTTATGGTGAGCGAAAGTCTAATAGACCGGCTGGAAGACGCTGAGATTTACGCGGATATTATGGGCAGTGACCACTGTCCAGTAGCACTGATTCTTAAATAACCAAAAAACCTCTGGAGAATTCTCCAGAGGTTTTAACCTAAAATGCCAAATTCGTAGCCTTGGGCTTTGAGAAATTCGATGACACGAGGCAAGGCGTCTACGGTCAGTTGCTTTGTCGTCGCATCGTGCATGAGAACGACGATAGTCGAAGGAGAGCCCTTTTTGGCGATGTCGTTTTCCAAATAGGCGACAAGACCATCGGCGGTATCCGGTCTGCGGTGTTTAGGTTCCGCATCACCAGTCATCACGTTCCAGTCGATCCATTCCATACCGACTTCTCGGAGCGCTTCGTCGGAGGCGGCGGTGTTTGCCCAAGACATCTTTCCACCGGGATAGCGCCAAACCGCAGTGCTAAATCCTTCAGGTAGATATTTTTGGAATCGAGCTTGAGCTGCTAGGGCTTATTGGGTGATGGCAGTGGCGTTTGCCGATCTACCCGGATACAATACGCCGTAGTCGTGACTGAAGGAGTGGGCAGCAATAGCGTGGCCTTCCGCGTACTCACGCTTTAAAACTTCAGCAGTTTCATCGTTAACATAAGCACCGGGGATAAAAAAAGTCGCAGGGACCTGCGCGCTTTTTAGGAGATCCAATATTTGTGTGGTGATGGTGGTGTTGGGGCCGTCGTCAAAGGTGAGAAAGGCCAATTTTTTGTCGGCGATCGGCGTGGAAGTATCGATCGCCGCTTTCACGTCGGCTGTTTTGTATGAGTAGGCATCAGCAGCCATGTTGTGGTTCTTACTTTTGCGGTTAGCCCGGCTGATTTTCAGTTCTTCGATTTGCTTGTTGAGCTCTTCGATTTTGTTGTTCAACTCTATTTTTTGCTCTTCAAATGCTTTTTTTTCGGTGTTGATGGTGTCGAATTTTTGCTGTAGGTCGTTTTTGTCCTGTTGTAAAGTCGTTAACGCCTCTTTTTGCTCTTTGACGAGCGCAGAGGTTTTTAACACGGTGACGAGTAACGCTCCAATAATGAGCACTAGAACGGCGCCAACAGCGAATTTAAATTTGTTCATGTCTTGCCTCCTATAATCTGTAATTACTATATCATATTTTCCACGTGTTTTAAAGTTACATTATTATTACAAAGTGTCTAAAACCTTTTGTCTCTCCAATGTTTTGGCAGCGTTGTCATCGCTTCAAGGAGAGGGTATAATAAAGGCAATGACTCTATAAAAACCTATGAGGTGACGATATGAAAGAAATTGTATTTGGTAAAGGAAAAGAGCATAGTACTCTGCAACTCAATCTGGTCAATCGCCATGGGATGATCGCAGGCGCCACTGGGACGGGAAAGACGATCACTTTGAAAGTATTAGCAGAAGAGCTTTCCCAAGCGGGCGTGCCGGTGTTTTTAGCCGATGTGAAAGGGGACTTGGCAAGCCTTGCGGAACCAGGGGAAATCAACGATAATGTGCAGAAGCGGTTGGAGGCATTAGGGCTTACGGACTTTGAACCTCGGGGCTACGAGGTGGAGTTTTACGATGTATACGGACAAAACGGTCTGCCAGTGCGTACTACTATCTCGGAAATGGGGCCGATACTCCTCTCGCGCTTGCTCGGCTTAAATGACGTCCAAGAGGGGATTTTGAACATCGTCTTTAAAGTCGCCGATGAAGATGGGTTGCTTCTCATCGATACCAAAGATTTGCGGGCGATGCTCAATTACGTCAAAGACAACCGTCAAGACCTTGAGCGCCGTTATGGTACAGTGAACAGTCAATCGGTGGGGGCGATCCAACGTGGGTTGCTCGTCCTTGAAGAACAAGGCGGCGATAAGTTCTTTGGCGAACCGGATTTTGATGTGATGGACTTTTTGAGGCGTGGACGCAGCGGTGAAGGGGTGATCAGCGTTTTGGCTTCGGACAAACTCTTTTTGTCCCCAAAACTTTACTCTACTTTTTTGTTGTGGTTACTCTCCGAACTCTATGAGCGATTGCCGGAAGTTGGCGACCTCGACGCGCCGAAGCTGGTGTTTTTCTTTGATGAAGCCCACCTGCTCTTTAACGATGCCAACAAAGCTCTTATTGAAAAGATCGAATTGATCACGCGATTGATTCGCTCTAAAGGGGTCGGGGTTTTTTACGTGACTCAAAATCCGATTGATGTCCCCGAATCGGTGACTGGGCAGTTGGCCAATCGGATTCAGCACTCGCTGCGAGCCTACACCCCTAAAGAACAACGTGCGGTAAGGGCGGTTGCAGATACTTTCCGACAAGATGGTTCCATCGATGTGGTAGAAGCCATCACCAATCTAAAAACTGGAGAGGCTTTGGTATCCACTCTAGATGAGGAGTCCAAGCCGACTTTTGTCCAACAAGTGACCATCTACCCACCCCATTCCAAAATAGGGGTGATCGATCCTCAAATGCGGTTATCCATCATCAACGACAGCTCCATCTACGATAAATACCAAGAGGCCATCGATCGGGAGAGCGCCTATGAAAAGTTGACCCAACAGCAACAATCGAAGGCAGAGATGGCTCAGCGCGATGCGCTACAACAAGCGGAGCAAAAAGTAGCAGAAACAGTAGCCAAGAAAACGGCATCGGCACCTGCTCGACGCACTGATTCTGCAGGAGATCGTTTTGTGAAGAACATTTTTGGATCTGTGGGCAGAGAACTCGGCCGTCAGATTACTCGGGGAGTCATGGGAATTTTCAAAAACAATAAATAAAAGGATGAAATGTGGAATAATTTGTAACTATTTACCTAGTATTTCCCAAGAGTTAGTGATATATTTCTAAGTAACAGGAAAGGATGGTGCAAGAAATGGAAAAACGCGTAGCAATTGTAGGCATTATCGTCGAGGATTTAAACCAATCAAAGGCGATCAACACGTTACTCCATGAGCATGCCGATTACATACTCGGCCGCATGGGGCTACCTTATCCAGCGCAAGGGTTGTCGATTATGACAATCATCATTGAAGCACCCTCTGATGTGATCAGCACCCTTAGCGGGAAGCTGGGCATGTTGAAAGGGGTCAACGTCAAAGTTCAGTACCACCAAACCACTGGAATCGAAGAGTAAACTTGAGAGGAATCCTACGGGAGACTTTTAAAGTACCGATCTATCTGACTCTGAGGGGATGCCCAAAGGGGAAGGCAAAAGACCGTCAAACGTCTTCTGCCTATTTGAGGTAGAGGACGTTTTTTTGATGGGAGGTAGGATGACAGAACATTCTAGAAGTTGTATAACATACATTGACGCTCTTGCAAAGGGCGAACGTTTGGAACGGAAACAGCTGTTGGCGTTGATCGGCTTAGCGGACGGTGAGGCGCGAAGTTATTTGTTTAAAAGAGCTCGGGAGGTGAGCCGTAGCTATTATGGCAACGAGGTGTATGCACGGGGCCTTGTCGAAGTGACAAACCATTGTAAAAACGATTGCTTTTACTGTGGGATCCGAAAAGGAAATGCCAAAGTCCATCGGTATCAGTTGACCTTTGATGAAATCATGAATGCCATCACCCATGGCTATGAGCTGGGCTTTCACTCTTTTGTGCTCCAAGGTGGCGAAACCGACGGAGATGATGAGCTGTACACAAAGGTGGTCGCCGCCATTCGAGAAGGGTTTCCCGATTGTGCGATCACCCTGTCCCTTGGAGAAAAGAGCGACGAGTTTTACGAAGAGGCACATCGATTGGGCGCGGATCGGTACTTATTGCGACACGAGACCGCTAACCCAAACCATTACGCCAAACTTCATCCCAAGGTGATGACCTTGGACAAGCGTGTCGCCTGCATACGGGCTTTAAAGCGAATTGGCTACGCTGCTGGGACCGGGTTTATGGTGGGATCGCCATTTCAAACCGACGAGGACCTTTGCGACGATTTGCTTTTGATCGCAGAACTGGAGCCAGCGATGATCGGTATAGGGCCGTTTTTACCACAGCATGATACGCCATTTGGCAATCGCCCTTCAGGGACTCTGGAAAAATCCCTGGTGATGATCGCCTTATTGCGGCTAATGAACCCGAAAGCGCTCATTCCCGCATCCACAGCGTTAGGTTCCGTCGATCCCGAAGGGCGAGAGAGAGGGGTATTGGCTGGGGCGAATGTGGTGATGCCTAATTTATCGCCATACGAGGTGCGCGGGGACTATGCCCTATACGATAACAAGGTCACCACAGGAGCAGAAGCAGCAGAGAGTTTACATTTACTACGAGAAAAAATGAACGCCATTGGGTACACCTTGGTTACAGGCAGAGGCGATCCGGCAGAAAGGGCAAAACGATGACATATAACGTACTATCACCAAAAGCAGAAGAATTTATTAACAACGAGGAAATCGAAGCGACATTGGCCTACGCCGCTACAAACAAAAGTAATCGAGAGTTGATTCGAGGCATTATCGACAAGGCCAAGGCGTATAAAGGATTGACTCATAGAGAAGCCATGGTGCTTTTAGATTGCGATCAAGAGGATCTCAACGCTGAACTTTTAGGGATAGCCAAAGAAATTAAACAGAAATTTTACGGCAACCGCATCGTCATGTTTGCACCCCTTTATCTATCCAACTACTGCATCAATGGATGCACCTACTGTCCTTATCACGGGAAAAACAAGCATATTAAACGCAAAAAACTTACTCAAGAGGAGATTGCCGCTGAGGTGGTGGCGCTCCAAGACATGGGGCATAAGCGCTTGGCG
This sequence comes from uncultured Peptoniphilaceae bacterium, assembly GCA_964533865.1. Taxonomy (GTDB): domain Bacteria; phylum Bacillota; class Clostridia; order Tissierellales; family Peptoniphilaceae; genus CAZHRC01. The sequence continues at coordinate 36,369 of CAZHRC010000002.1, read as the reverse complement.
TTAGAAGCGGGCGAACATCCTACACTCAATCCTATTGAGTACATTCTCGAAAGCATTAAAACCATCTATAGCGTCCACCACAAAAACGGTGACATTCGTCGAGTCAACGTGAATATTGCGGCGACAACAGTGGAAGACTACCGCAAACTGAAGGAAGCGGAGATCGGCACCTATATTTTGTTCCAAGAGACCTACCACAAACCCTCCTACGAGGAACTTCACCCGACTGGACCGAAAAGCAACTACGCTTACCATACCGAAGCCATGGACAGAGCGATGGACGGCGGCATAGACGATGTGGGTCTGGGCGTGTTATTTGGGCTCAATCACTACCGTTATGACTTCACCGGCCTACTCATGCACGCAGAACATTTGGAAGCAGCAAAAGGCGTTGGACCACACACCATTTCTGTGCCGAGAATTCGTCCGGCAGATGATGTGAACTTAGAAGACTTCACCAATGGTGTGCCCGATGTGATCTTTGAAAAGATTATCGCCTTGATCCGAATCGCCGTGCCTTATACCGGTATGATTATCTCCACAAGAGAAACCCCTGAAATGCGAAAACGCGCACTGGAACTTGGAGTATCTCAAATCAGCGGCGGTTCCCGCACCAGTGTCGGTGGCTATGTGGAAGAGGAAAAAATCGAGGACAACTCCGCTCAGTTTGATTTAAGCGATACGCGCACTTTGAATGAAGTGGTGGACTGGATGCTCGACCTGGGCTACATTCCAAGCTTTTGTACCGCCTGCTACAAAGAAGGGCGCACCGGGGATCGGTTTATGTCCTTGGTCAAATCCGGTCAAATCGTCAACTGTTGTCAACCTAACGCGTTGATGACGCTAAAAGAGTACTTGCTCGATTACGCCACTGAAGAAACGGCGAAAAAAGGCGAAGCTCTTATCGCGAAGGAAATGGAAAATGTCACCAACCCTAAAGTCAAGGCGCTGGCTCAGTCCAATCTGGAAGCCATAGCCGAGGGAGAAAGGTATTTTAGATTCTGATGAAACAGGATAGGACACCGAGGGGCTTACGGCCCCATATCAGCCTGATAGGCTTGAGAAATAGTGGAAAATCCTCGTTGATCAATCGCTTGACCGGTCAAGAGAGCGCATTGGTCTCCGACGTGGCAGGCACCACCACCGATCCGGTTTACAAAGCCATGGAACTCCATGGGTTGGGACCGGTGGTGTTTATTGACACTCCGGGTTTTGACGACGTCGGGGAACTTGGAGAGAAACGGGTTGAGCGCACCATCAAAGTGTTGGAAAAATCCGATCTCGTGTTATTTGTCTACACCAACGCTATGACCCCGTTGGAAAAGGAGTGGTTGGAGCGGATTCAAAGGATGAAGGTAGACTACCTTTTGGTTCACAACGTTTTTGAGGGAAGGAAGATCGCGGGAGATACAGGGTTTGAACGCGCTCCGATTGCGATTGACGCCCTAAAGGGGGACGGTGTGGATACCCTGCGCACTACGATTGTCGAACACATCGGCCGTCGTCAAAAACCGAAAATCTTTGGCGATACCATAACCAAAAGTGATTTGGTGTTGCTTGTCATGCCACAAGACATTCAAGCGCCAGAAGGGCGGTTGATACTGCCACAAGTGCAATCGATACGGGAGCTGTTGGATGCACACGCCATCGTCATGTGCGTCACTGTCGATGAGTTGGCTGAGGGGTTAAGTCGATTAAAGGAGCCACCAAAACTCATCGTCACTGACTCTCAAGTCTTTGGTGCCGTTTATGCGCTCAAACCCGAAAGTAGCAAACTCACCTCTTTTTCAGTGCTCTTTGCAGCGTTGAAAGGGGACATGGACTATTTTGTGTCGAGTACAGCGATTGTTGATCACCTCGATGGGGACTCAAAAATTCTTATCGCGGAAGCTTGCACCCACGCTCCCCTTGAGGAGGACATCGGTCGTGTCAAAATACCAGCACTTCTGAGAAAACGCTATGGAAACATGGCCATCGACTTTGTGCGAGGGGATGACATGCCCGAGAACCTAATGGATTACGATCTTGTGATCCATTGTGGCGCCTGTATGTTTAACCGAACACATGTGCTCAGGCGAGTGGAGATGGCCAGAGAACAAGGAGTGCCCATGAGCAATTACGGTGTGATACTCGCCAAGCTAACGGGAATATTGGATGTGATTGAAGTATAAGAAAAAACGCCGCAGCCATCGTCGTCCGATGGCAGTGGCGTCTTTTGTTAATTAAGGGAGATGGTCTCATCGTCGAGGTATTGCATGGCGTTTAAGCCGACTTTTGGCGATGCCACGGGGTAAACTAGTTCTTGGTTTGAGACGTGGCAGTCGATGAGGGTGAGTTTGCCGTTGTTTAGCGCTTTTTCCAACACATGATCCACGTCGTTCATCGAGTAGATGGCGTAGGCTTCAGTGTTAGGATAGGCTTTAACCAATCGGACAAAGTCTGGGTTGGCGGTGAAATCGACACCGGAGTAACGCTTGTCGCTGGAAAAATATTGGAGCTGGCGCACCAGTGACAGGGTGTCATTATTTAAAAGTAGGATTTTAATATCCATTCCCTGTTCTAACGCCGTGGCGATTTCGTGGAAATTCATTTGGAAACTACCGTCACCAGTGACGCAAACCACGGTTTTATTGGGGTGGTTGGCTTTGATTCCGATAGCGGCTGGCAAGCCGTAGCCCATGGTGCCCAGACCTCCAGAGGTAATGAATTTACCAGGTTCGTTGAAGCGATAGTACTGAGCCGTCCACATCTGATGTTGCCCGACGTCGGTGGTCACGTAAGCGTCGCCTTCGGTGAGTTCGTAAAGCCGTTGAATAATATACTGGGGCTTCAAGTTGCCATCGCGTTTATAAGTGATAGGGTAGCGGCGTTGCATCCCGCGGATTTCTTCGAGCCAAGAGGCGAACTCCATGTCTTTTGCGATTTTGCTCAGCTCTTCGATGAAGATTTTTAGATCGGCGACCACTGGAATCTCGACGAGGATGTTTTTGCCGATTTCTGCCGGATCGATGTCCACGTGACAGATGGTCGCATTTGGTGCGAAGGTTTCGACGACGATGGTAGAGCGATCGTCAAAACGAGCACCGAGGTTGATCAAGAGATCGCAGTGCTGGATGGCGTAGTTTGTCGTCGGGGAGCCGTGGAGGCCAACCATCCCAATGAAGTACGGATTTTTAGAAGCGACAGCCCCAAGGCCCATCAGTGTGGAAGCGACGGGGACTTTAATGCGCTCCAATAAGGTGTTGAACTGTTGAGCAGCACCAGAGGAGACCATGCCTCCGCCAATGAAAAAGAGCGGTTTTTTCGCTTTGGCAATGGATTCTGCGACCTTTTTCACCTGTTTGTGATGGGCGGTGACATTGGGTTTGTAGCTTTTAAGCTGGGCTGGTTTTGGGGCGATATAGTCGATTTCAGTCAATTGGATGTCTTTTGGAATATCGATGAGGACTGGGCCTTTTCTTCCCGTGTTGGCGATGTGGAAGGCGTCCTCGATGATTTGTGGTAGCTCATTGGCTTCTTTGACCAAGTAGCTGTGTTTGACGATAGGAAGAGTGATACCGGTGATGTCCACTTCTTGGAAGGCGTCGGTGCCGATGAGGTTGGTGGCGACTTGCCCAGTGATGATGATCATCGGTATCGAGTCCATATACGCGGTGGCAATACCTGTGACCAGATTAGTGGCGCCTGGACCGGAAGTGGAGAGGCATACGCCGACCACATCTCCTGTGCGAGATTGGCCGCTTGCCGCATGGGCAGAAGCCTGTTCGTTGCGCACGAGGATGTGTTTAATACGATCGCTTTCCAATAGCGCATCATAAAGTGGAAGGACAGATCCCCCTGGATAGCCGTAGATTTGTTTAACACCCTTATCTGCGAGGGTTTTAATGACTGCTTGTGCTCCGTTCATAGCTTCACCTACCTTTGCCCGCGGGACAGGGCAACTTTTCCCGTGCGGATGGTTTCTCGTATGCCAAAAGGTTTGAGCGCCTCCTCGATGGCATTGATTTTACTGGAATCGCCTGTCGTTTCGACGATGAAGGTATCCTTCGAAAAGTCGACGACATGGGCGCGGAAAATATCGACGATTTGGAGAATTTCAGTGCGGGTTTCGTTGTTATACGCCACTTTGATCAACACCAATTCTCGGTCGATGTACTCGTCCTTGGTGAGGTCGATGAGTTTTTGAACCTCGATCAACTTATAGAGCTGTTTGGATACCTGCTCGATGATGCGCTCATCGCCGTCGACGACGATGGTCATTCGAGAGATGCCTGGAAGGTCGGTTGTGCCGACGGTTAAACTTTCGATGTTGTAGCCTCGTCTGGAAAACAAACCTGCAACCCGAGTGAGAACCCCGGCATTGTTTTCCACGATGACCGATAAGGTATGTTTCATTTCATCCTCCTAGGAATAAAAAATCGTCCACTGACCTAAGTCAGGGACGAGGAACTCGCGGTACCACCCTAATTGCGGAAAATCCGCCTCTCAACGGAGTGCATGTACACCCCTGTGCGCTAACGGGCACTCCCGCATGGACTTACTGTAGTTGGGCCCATGAGCTGGGAAGGGACGATGTTCCGCAATTGGCATCTGCTCTCACCACGCGCAGACTCTCTGAGGCCTTCCTTTGGACACCATGGTCTTCTTTAGCTCTTTAGTCGGTAAAAATACTTCTATTGTAATAATAATCCAGTTATCCGAAAAAGTCAATAACCCAAAGCTGTCAAATTTCCGTCAATTGAATGTGGTCGATGTTGTTTGCGGCCAAGAGTTCTAGAGCGTATTCGTCGATACGGTAGCCTTCTCGATAGTAAATGCGAGAAATTCCAGCTTGTATCAAAGATTTGGTGCAGTTTAGACAAGGGAAATGGGTGACGTAACAAGTGCTGCCTTTTACGGCGATACCTTCTTTTGCGCAGTAGAGCAACGCGTTCATTTCGGCGTGTATCGTTGCGATACAGTGGCCTTCTCTCATGCGGTGACCGACTTCATCACAGTGGGGCATGCCGGCGATGGAGCCGTTGTACCCTGTGGAGATAATGCGGTTATCCGAATTGACCAGCACACATCCGACGGAGGCGCGATCACAGGTGCCTCGAGTGGCGACGGTGTGGGCCAAATCCATAAAATAGTATTCCCAAGATTTGCGTTTTGCCATTGGACTCTCCTCAAAAATTTTAAAAAATCTACAAAACCATTTTACCATTGGGTAAATAATAAAGAAAGGGGGGGAGTTGAATGCGCGGTTTGGTTTTAGAAGGCGGTGGCTCTAAAGGGGCATATCATATAGGTGCATATCGCGCCATAATAGAAGAGGGCGTCACCTTTCAAGGCGTGGTTGGCACCTCTATAGGGGCGATAAACGGTGCCTTTATCGCCCAAGGGGATTTTGAGCTTTTAGAAGAAATGTGGAAGACGATTTCTTTTGATCGGATTCTAGATCCACAGGATGCTGAAATCGCAGAGCTCCTTGCCGATCCTAAGCAGCTGGATTTGAAACGAGCAAAAGATCAACTACAAGGTTTGATCCAGAGAGGTGGGGTCAATATCGGTACCATTTTGTCTTTCATCTCTGACTACGTCGACGAGGAAAAGTTGAGGCGTTCTGGGGTGGATTATGGTTTGGTCACCATTGATTTGACCAAACGGCAACCGGAAAGGTTGTTTATCGAGGATATCGCACCGGGAAACCTTGTCAATTACCTGATGGCATCCTCTTATCTGCCGGTGTTTAAACGAGAGAAACTCGGCGGGTCCTATTTTCTAGACGGGTGTTTTTTTGACAATCTGCCTTTTGGTATGCTCCTTGATCGCGGTTACGACGAGCTGGTTTTGGTGCGCACATTGGGCTTTGGTATCGTTCATCCTTTGCCACAAGATATCCCCACACACATCATCAAGCCTTCAGGGGATATCGGACTAGGTTATGAATTTGAACCTAAAATGATTAAGCAAGCTATCGCCATGGGCTATCTAGATGGGCGAAAAAGCTATGGACATTATCTAGGGGAGGATTATTTTTTCAAAACGACACAACGAGAGCTCGATGGTTTTTTAGAAAAGCTACTACTTCATCTCAGGGATAGTGAGCTAGAGATCGGAGAAAAAGTGGGGCGGGAAGCTCTTGTAAAAGAACTCCATACGATCTATCGTCCCAAGGAGGCAGTAAGTCTTCCAACAGCAATTCTCGAAGATATGGGCAAGCGCCGCGGTGTCGATCGGCTCCGCGAGTATACCCTAGAAAGCTTTTTCGCTCAATTTGAGAAAGAGTTACCCCGAGATGAGTCACATCTAGAGGCGCCGATCAACCCGATCGATTTTATTTCAGGAGAGTATCAAAAAGAAAGGATTTACGAGAATTTTTTGGGAAACCTATCATATTTCCAACACAATTAAAACGTATAATGACATCAATAACAACAGCGTATTCGTGGTGATCGCTCCACCCTATTAGGAAACTCTCCCACCTCCTCCTTACAACACCTTCAATGTTGGGGCGATCGTCGTTATTGATAGTGAATGCTCGGTGTCGTACGCATCGGGCTTTCTTTTTGAGTTAGCGGCGAGAGGACCTCTGTGAAATTCCGGATATTTAACAAATTACCTATAAAACAAAAAAGATTATTTTTATTATACTTGTTTTTTTTGGCAATCCATGGTATGATAACATTGTACTAAGTTAGAGAAACTATGAACTCGTTATTCGGTGGTCATTGTTCTAATGACGACAGATAACGGGGTTTTTTGTTTTATGACGAGGTGCAAAATAAAAATTAGGAGGTACCACTATGAATAACGGTACAGTAAAATGGTTTAACGCAGACAAAGGCTTTGGATTTATCTCCAATGACGAAACAGGAGAAGACGTATTTGTACACTTCTCAGCAATCCAATCCGATGGCTTCCGCACTTTAGAAGAAGGCCAAAAAGTAACTTACGATTCTGAACCGGATCCAAAAGATTCCAGCAGAATGAGAGCAGCAAACGTCCAAGTTATCTAATAGCCTATCCCAGCTGTCTAATTTTTATTTTGTACGTCGTACCGGTTAGAAGTTAGCAGACAAAAGATCAACAGTCGTTTCAAGAATTCACTCTTGAGGCGGCTGTTTTTTGATTGGTAGAGACGAGAAGTAGGGCGAGTTTTGATGTGAAAGTGGTTCCCGTCTCCTGATGGAGAGGTGCACTACAGGTCGATGATGCCCTTTTTCCGCAGAGATCACACAAAGCCGCAGCAGATCATCACGATGATTTGCTGCGGCTTTTAGAATTTCGACGGGTTGACGCTATAAGAGCTTACTGTTTTCTCTGTTTGGGATCGAAAGCATCTCTTAATCCATCGCCGAGAACGTTGAGGGCAAAGATGGTAAAGCCGATGGCTAATCCGGGGAAGAGGGTGAGGTGGGGATCGTTTCGGATATATCGCCTGCCCGAGGAAAGCATGGAGCCCCACTCTGGTTCAGGTGGTTCGATGCCCAGTCCGATGAAACTCAGACTTGATGTGGTCAGTATTGCCGAGGCGACGCCGAGGGTACCTTGTACGATCATCGGTGCCATACAGTTGGGGAGGATGTGTACAAGGAGGATTCGCCTGTCGGTGGCACCGGAGAGCCGAGCGGCTTCCACGTACTCTTGTTCTTTAGCGGAGAGTACCGAAGAGCGCATAATCCGAGCGTAGCCGGGGATTGCAGATAGGCCTACGGCTAACATCAGGTTATTGATCCCATTTCCAAGGGCGGTGGAGATGGCGATGGCGAGGATCAATTGTGGAATGGAGAGCACGACATCCATAACCCTCATGATCGCATTGTCGACCATGCCTCCAAAATAGCCGGCGATTGCACCCAATGCGCCACCAGTGACAAGGGCGAACACTACGGAAACAAATCCAACTTGAATCGAAATCCGAGCGCCGTAGATGATGCGGCTGTAAATATCTCGACCGAATTCATCGGTGCCGAGAAGGTGAGCCCCACCAGGCTCTTTTAATTTATTGAGCAAATTTTGGGTCATGTAGTCGTATGGGGCGATGTGATCGGCAAAAATTGCCACGATGATCAATCCGAGGAGAAAGATCAAGCCCAGAAGAGCGAGTTTGTTTTGTCGAAACCTTCGCCAGAAATCGATGAGGAGGTCAACACGAGTGTTTCGTTTTTGTGATGGGTTCATGATTACCTCCTAACGATACTGGGAGCGGGTTTTGGGATCGATAAATCCGTAGAGAATATCCACCAATAAGTTGATCAAACTGTAGGATAGAGCGATAAACAAGACGCCGCCCAGTACTAGGGGATAGTCTCTAGTTTTGATGGAATCCACCATCAACCTTCCCACGCCTGGTATGGAAAAAATGGTTTCAGTCAGGACCGCTCCGCCAAACAATCCACCGATTTGAAGGCCAATAGAGGTCGCTACTGGCATCATGGCATTTTTTAGCGCATGGATGATCACCACTCGCGATTGGCGCAGTCCTTTGGCGCGTGCTGTGCGAATGTAGTCTTGGTTGAGGACATCGAGCATACTCGATCGGGTCATCCGTAATATAATGGCGATGGACTGTGCCGATAAGGCAAAAGCCGGCAGTATTTTTTGTGCCGGTGTCTCAAACCCTGAAGACGGCAGGAGGTTGAGTTGTACCGAGAAAAACAGGATCAACATGAGCCCCAACCAAAATGTGGGCATAGACAATCCGGCTAACCCAAAAACGTTGGTTAAGTGGTCAATCCAGGTGTATTTTTTGACAGCGGATAACACGCCTAAACTCATCCCGAGGACAATGGCGATGGACATGCCCAACAACGTCAACTCGATGGTGTAAGGAATGACTTGGGCCAAAGCGCTAAAAACCGGTGCCTTCGTTAAATAGGAGGTACCGAGGTTGCGGTGGATGACTAAGTCGTATAAAAAGCGTCCGTATTGGACAATAAAGGGGTCGTTGAGGCCCATTTCACCTCGAAGGGCATCTACGGCTTCTTGAGGGGCAGATCGACCGAGAATCGCCCTTGCAGGGTCGCCGGGTGAGAGGTAGAGTAAGGCGAACACGATGAAGGTGACGCCAATAAGAATGGGAATCAATAGCGCCAAGCGTTTTAAAATGTACTTTAACATGGATGCTCCTCTTAAAGAAGAGGGCTGCCTCCTAACGCCAGTTGGGAGACAGCCTTCAGTGATGACGTCGTTTTAATTACTTGAAGGTGACTTTGTACAAGGGGTGCGAAGCGTTGGAGTTTAACTCAAAGTTTTGCACGTAGTCTTGTGCACCTGCGACGTGTTCCCCATTGTAGGTATAGATCCAAGGGATGTCCGCGATGATGGCATCTTGAACGTTTTTGTAGATCTCACCGCGTTTGGCATCGTCGACCTCGGCTTTGCCTTGATCGATAAGGGCATCGATGGCAGTGTTGGTGTAGTAGCCAAAGTTCGGGCCTTGCCCCATATTTGCGGTATGGAACGGAGAGTACAGGTAGTAGTGTGCGTCAGGAATCGATGGTACCCAACCCAGGACGAACATGTCGTGCGCGTCGCCACGTAGGGTATCCAAGTATACGCCCCACTCAAATGGCGTCACTTCAACAGTGATGCCCACTTCTTTGAGTTGTGCTTGAACGATGGTGGCGATATCTTGGTCTGTTTGGTCTTCGCTGACGTAAAGCTTCAACGCGAGATTTTTCACACCCGCTTCTTCAAGCATCGTTTTTGCCTTTTCCGGGCTGTACTCATGGGATGGCAAATCTTTTGCGATGGAGTATTTGATATTAGGGTTGATCGGTCCGGTTGCCACTTGACCTGTGCCCTCGAGAACGGATGCGACGATGGCTTTGGAATCGATGGCGTAGCTGATGGCATCGCGAACTTTCACATTGTTTAAAGGTTCGTGGGCCACGTTGAACCCGATAAAGTTGACAGAGTTCGATGTTTTTCTGACCAATTGAAGTTTTTGGGCCTCGTCCACTCGTGGGATGTCCACTGCAGGAATTTCGAGGGCGATGTCCACGCCGCCGCTTTCGAGTTCGATGGTGCGGTTGGTTCCTTCTGGAATCACGCGCAGTTCCATGGTTTTGAAGGCAGGAGCGGTGCCCCAATAGGCGTCATTTCTCGTCAACACAATCTTATCCAACTTCGTCCAACTCTCCATTTTGAAGGGGCCGGTGCCCACTGGATTCATCGGGTAGTTGTCGCCGCCGGCTTCGATGGCTTTTTTACTGACGATAGAAGCAGCAGGATGGCTTAGCGCTGCCAAAAAACTGGCATCGACACCTCTTAAAGAAAACTTGAGGGTGCGCTCATCTGGCGCTTGGTAGGTCGTTTCGTCGATGTTGCCAAAAATGTAACCATAACCCGCAGAAGAGGCGGCTCTTTCCAAAGTGAACTGCACATCTGCCGAGGTTAAGGGATCCCCGTTGTGGAAGGTCACGTCTTTGCGTAGGGTGACCGTAAAGTCCACATCGCCGGTTTGTTCGACAGACTCCGCCACGCCTGGGACGGGATTGCCGTCGTCCAACACCATAAGTGTGTCGTAGAGTTGGAATATGATGTTTTCCGCGTAAATATTTCCCGCGTCGATCGGGTCGAGTCCCGTGGCATCAGCGGCCACTGCGACGATGAGCGCATCTCTTTCACCAGTTGCTGGCGTTGGAGCACCTATAGACGAGGTTTCATCTGTTTGGGTTGGCGTTTGCGCTGGCTGTTTGGCACCGCCACCACAAGCGGCGAGAATCATAATAAATGCCAACAGTAAAGCCGTCAATTTCAATCGTTTCATAAATTGCATTCCTCCTTTTGTCGTAGATACTATTTATTATACCCTACTTTTGATAAGGTAACTAAGAAAAATCTTTTACGGTAAAGTGATAGAAAAGCCGTCAAACATTGACAAGAAGCGAGGGATGGCGAAAATCAGATCACATGCAAAGGTTTACGCCCTGAGAAAAGATGAAATATATGATCGAAACGATCGTAAAACCCCGTCATTTAGCAAATCTTCATCGTTGATAACCGTTGATTCTTATGATATTATAAAATAGTATGAAAAGGTAAATCCCAATCATTTAGAAGAACCCGTACGACATAATACGATAAATAAAAAAAGAGGAGAGATGATGATGGATACTAAAAGGACAAAAACGGAAGACAAACATTTTATTGACACGATTCGCGTGTTGTCTGCTGAAACGGTGGACAAGGCAAACTCAGGTCACCCAGGATTACCATTGGGTGCAGCGCCTATGGCTTATGTGCTGTGGGATAAAGTGATGAAAACCAATCCCCACAACCCAAAATGGCACAACAGAGACCGTTTTGTGTTGTCGGCTGGTCACGGTTCTGCACTGTTGTACACTTTGTTACACCTTTACGACTACGGCCTTTCTATTGATGAGTTGAAAAATTTCCGTCAAATGGACAGTTTGACCCCAGGCCATCCAGAATACGGCTGGACAGTCGGCGTCGAAGCCACTACAGGTCCTCTAGGACAAGGGTTGGCTATGGCGGTGGGTATGGCAATGGCAGAAAAGCACTTGGCAGCACAGTTTAACAAAACAGATTTCCCCATTGTCGATCACTATACCTATGTTATCGCAGGTGATGGGTGTATGATGGAAGGGATTACCAATGAAGCGTCTTCTTTGGCGGGTACCCTAAAACTCGACAAGCTCATCGTTCTATACGATTCTAACGATATCACCATCGAAGGTTCAACCGACCTAGCTTTCCACGAAAACGTCCGCGGTCGCTATGAAGCGTTGGGCTGGGATACGTTCTATGTTGAAGACGGCGAAGACATTGAAGCGGTACTTAACGCAGTCGAAGCGGCGAAAGCTAGTCCAAAGCCTGCGATGATCGAAATCCGCACGCTGATCGGCTACGGCTCCCCTAAAGAAGGGACCTGCGACGTCCACGGCTCGCCTCTTGGCGCAGAAGGCACAGCTTGTCTGAAACAAAACCTAGGCTGGAAAGTGGAAGAAGCCTTCCACGTATCAGAGGAAGTGTATGCTCAAGGCAAGGCGCGGGCTGCTACTGGCGAAGAGCTCGAAGCCCGATGGAATGCTTTATTTGCCCAATACGCCCAACGCTATCCAGAAGATGCTGTGCGGTATGACGACTACTTCACAGGCGTACTCCCCGTAGACTATTTGAATAGCGACGATTATTACACCTTTGAAAAAGCCTACGCATCTCGCGCATCCTCAGAAGTGGCACTTAACCGCATTGCCGAAAAGCTACCACAGCTCTTTGGCGGATCGGCGGACCTTGCTTCCTCCAATAAATCAGCGATGAAAGGCAGAGCTTCCTTCTTGGCGAACACGCCAGAGGGGTCCAACATCCACTTTGGCGTTCGCGAACACGCTATGGCGGCAGTGTCAAACGGGATCGCTCTCCACGGCGGACTCAAAGCCTACTGTGCGACTTTCTTCGTGTTCTCAGATTATTTGAAACCAGCACTTCGCTTATCAGCGCTTATGGAATTGCCAGTGATCTACATCTTTACACACGACAGCATCGGCGTTGGCGAAGACGGTCCGACTCATGAGCCCATCGAGCATATGGCGATGTTGCGCGCGATGCCTGGCATCGTCAACTTCAGGCCTTGCGATGCGAGAGAAACGGCAGCAGCGTGGAGCTATGCCGTCCAAAGCGAAGATAAGCCAGTCACCTTGGCTTTGACCCGTCAAACGCTACCCAATCTCGAAGGGACGGGAAAAGAAGCTTTCAAGGGTGGATACGTCCTCAAAGACTTCGGCGGTGAGCCAGAAATGATCTTTATGGCTTCGGGATCGGAAGTTTCCGTCGCCATGGATGCGGCTAAGACTCTCTCAGAAGAGGGGATTAACGTGCGCGTTGTCTCCATGCCGAGCTTTGAGCTCTTCGACGCCCAATCGGCAGAGTACAAAGAAAGCGTCTTGCCAAACGCCATTCGCAAACGGGTTTCCGTAGAAGCTTACACCGATTTTGGTTGGGGCAAATACGTAGGTCTAGACGGCATCTCCATCGCCATCAACCGTTTTGGCGCATCAGCTCCGGCAGAGCAGCTCTTTGAACACTTTGGATTTACCGCAGAAAACATCGTCGCCCGTGCAAAGACGTTACTATAATCGGCCATGCCCACAATTGTAGAACACTAAAATACAGACAACAGGAAGGCGGCATTATCCATGCCGCCTTTGTTTTGACGCGATAGTGCTCAATCGAGTCCTGTCACTGGAGAAAATCACACGATTTCAACTCTTTCCGACTCTTATATTGGTGGAACAAGATATAGTGTCAGATAACTTGATGATATCTGTCAGGCGAAAAGAATGAGTGCGCCTTGACATCATATTTTTTATTGGGGAGAATAAGGAGGCAAAACTTGTTAACAAAGGATTACAAAATTAAAGCACCGAATCCTACAAAGCTTATTACCTGGTTATATCAGAGTAAGACTATAACAGAGCGAAGATACCATGCGCTTAAACAACATGTCAAGGAAGACCGACTGGTTCTGAAAAATGAAGTCGAGATGAATCTTTTTTAGAACGCCTCTACGGCAGAATAGATGACGGTTTTTACGAAACGCACCGTATGAGGTTCTTTGGCGGTGGTGACCCAGATGTTTTTTATCGAAAGTACTTAAAGTCGGAGGGAAAAGAAGAAGCGGACCGTATTTTTGAAAGTGAAGATCACTTGTTCGTCTCTTTGTACGGCTTGGGCTTCATTTTCTCTGACACTGTTGAGAACTTTGACGAAGCCTCAAGAGCATACCAAGAGAAGATTCGTCAACGGGAAGAGGAGAACGCCCGGTGGAAAGCAAAAGAGCTTGAACGGGAGAGTGAAATGATCCAAGAGCGCGCTCGAGAGCGCCAACGCGAACGAGAAATAGAAGAGAAGAAAGAAGTGGGATGGATCAATGATTTTTACGAGCGTTACTTCTAAGAGGTGACATCACAGGTTTTGACGGTTGGCGTCCTGTCGAAGGAATACCAGATTGGTGAACAAGATTTTATTGGACGAAGTGAAGATGGGAGATAACAAATGAAATACAATGAGATCGCCGTCGACGATTCTGTGGTCGAGGCGCTAAGAAGTGAGGGTTATGCGGAGGATTTATTGCCGAATCCGCAAAGCGGGCGCATTTGGAACACCCATAATTATTTTACCCTGTGGATGGGAACGGTGCATAATGTGCCCAATTACGTGGCGGTGGGTGGCTTTTTATTTTTGGGTTTATCGCCGGTAAACGTGATGTTGGCATTATTTTTAAGCGCTTTTGCCATTTCGGCGCTGATGATCGCAAATGGAGCAGCTGGTTACAAATACGGGATTCCATTTTCCATTTTGTTGAAGGAGTCCTATGGTAAAAAAGGTGCCATATTACCAGGTTTTTTGCGAGGGTGTATCGCTGCGATCATGTGGTATGGTCTTCAAACTTATTCCGGTTCTCAAGGCATGATGATCCTCATCGGAAAATTATGGCCTGGATTTTTAGAGGTTGGGGGCGGAGTTATGATTTTAGGATTGACCATACCAGGTCTCATCGCTTTTATCGCGTTTTGGGGGATCAATATGGCAGTCGCCCTTGGAGGGAAGGCCATTCTTTCCAAGTTTTTGACGGTGCTCAATCCGTTGATCTATCTGGTCTTTGGTGGGATGGTGGCATGGAGCCTCCACGTTGCAGGGGGACTGGGGCCGATATTGAGCTACAGTGCACCAGCGACTGGTAGCGGCTCGCCGGCGTTGGTATACATTATGATTATTTCCTCGGTGCTATCCGTATGGGGGGCGCCAGGGGTATCTGCCTCCGACTTTACGCGCTACGCTATCACGGATAAGGCACAGAAAATGGGGCAGTTTGTTGGATTTATTTTTTCCTACGCCTTATTCGCCGTGTCCAGTGTATGTATCCTCGTTGGCGCATCGATCCACTATAATACCCAAGCGTGGAATGTGTTGGAAATCATCGATAAATGGGACAATCTTCCGGCGGCTGCCTTTGCCATACTCGTGTTGTTAATGACCACCATATCCACCAATGCGACAGCCAATATCGTCCCGGCAGGCTATCAGATTGCGACGATTTTTGAAAAGCGCAAACTGGACTATCGAACAGGCGTTGTGATTGCAGCAGTGGTAGCGGCGTTGATTATGCCTTGGAAGCTAATGGAAAACTCGACGAGCATCTACGCTTTTCTCGAAGTGATCGGCTCGGTGGTTGGCCCGGTTGCAGGTGTGATGATTGGTCACTATTACTATAAACGTCGACGCACCATCAACTTAAAGGCCCTTTACGATCCGTCATCAGACCAGTACCCTAACGGGGTTAATGCTGTGGCATATCTTACTACTATCATCGGCTTGTTCGCACCCTCGCTCTTGGCGATGATCCCAGGGATGGCTTGGATACGAAATCTATCTTGGATTGTGGGCTTTGGATTGTCGTTTGGCCTCTACGTGGCGATTCCTATAAAAATAGTCAATACGAAGTAAAAAAAACGACCCGATCAATTGGCCATTGATCGGGTTGTTTTGATTTAAAGCGTCCATTTTTTCCATACCTCTGGACAATACCCGACGGTTACTTTGCCATCGTAGCGGAGGATGGGGGTTTTGATGAGGTGTTGGTTATCGAAGAGCTTTTCGGCGCGGTCTTTTTCGACCAGGTATTGGAGAAGTGCCAAAGTATCCACGTCTTTGGAATTTTCGTCGATCATAGGGTCTAACCCACCGACTGCGCGAAGGATGTTGTCAAATTCCCTGGGGCTGAGCTCTTTTTGATCGAGGTCGAGCCATTGGTATTTTATCTTGCGCTCTTTGAAGAAACGAATGGCTTTTTTTGTGTCATTACATTTTTTTGTCCCGATAAGTTGTAACATAGGCATCTCCTTTAGGTGTCTAGTAGGGTTTACGCTCTTAAAATATCAGTTTTAGAGAAAGATAGCAAGATCAATGAAATTTGGAATTGTTAAGCAATCGCGTTGTTATGATCGAGAAAGGGTATAGATGAACAAAGTACATTTTGTCAATGGAGGAAAAGAAAGATGTCGAGAAGAGATCAATTGGTCATCGTGCGCGGTGGAGGGGACTTGGCGACAGGAACCATTCATCGCCTTAAAAATGCAGGCTATGCCATCATCGTTTTGGAAATTCCAAAACCTTCTGCGATTCGCCGGTATGTGGCGTTTTCTGAGGTGGTATACGAGGGGAAAGTCACCGTAGACGGGATGAGTGCCGTGTTGTGCACTGATGTGAAAGAAGCGCGAAAGGTGTCGACTTCACCGGATATTGCGGTACTCGTCGACCCGAAAGGACTGGCGATCGAACAGCTAAAGCCCTGGGCGGTGGTCGATGCGATTATCGCCAAAAAGAATTTGGGCACTCACAAAGGTATGGCGCCGATTACCGTCGCTTTGGGGCCGGGGTTTGTCGCTGGTGAAGATGTGGATGGCGTAATCGAAACCATGCGCGGCCACAATCTTGGCAAGGTGATCACATTTGGAGCTGCGATTCCCGATACGAAAACTCCAGGGGTCATTATGGGTTTTTCCAAGGAGAGAGTAATCCATGCTCAAGCCGATGGGGTGTTACATAACGTACGTGCCATAGCCGATGTGGTCAAAACCGGAGATGTGATCGCGACCATCGACGGGGAGGCGGGCTCCTATCCGGTAGTAGCGACGATGGACGGGTTGCTCAGAGGATTGATTCGCGACGGTTTTTACGTCACAAAAGGATTTAAAATCGCGGATATCGATCCAAGACTTTCAGAGTACGACAACTGTTTCACCGTTTCAGACAAAGCTCGAAGTATTGCAGGCGGAGTGGTGGAAGCTTTGCTGATGTTTGAAGTCGCTAAGGGGTTGGAGTGATGATACTAGCGTTGAAATTGAGGAGGGAGACGGGGGGCTGGGAAGAGAAAAAAGGCCTCCTATCGCTGTTTGAGCCGGAGTTTTTTGAAGAAAAGCGCATGATCGCGGCTGTGGGGGCAGGGGGAAAGACCACCTTTTTATTTCGCTTAGGAGAGGAGCTAAAGGCTATTGGAAAGAAGGTGGTGGTTCTCACCACTACGCGCATGATGCCCGAGCCGGATTATGTCATCTATCCAGAAGTTGTCGAGGACGGAATTAAAATGTTTGAGAAAAGACATTTGATTCAGATCGGAAAAAGAGAAGAAAAAGGGAAGTTCGGTTTTCCCGAAGAAAACCTTTACGAGGCAGTAATAGCGGTTGCTGATGTGATTCTCTATGAAGCTGACGGATCAAAACGTCTACCGTTGAAATATCCTCGTGGAAACGAGCCGGTGTATTTGCCAGCCACTGATCGGGTGGTGGTGCTCTCCGGTTTGAGTTCTCTCGATCAGCCATTGAATCGCGTCTGCCACCGGGTGGAAGCCGCTGTACCGGTGCTGAAAGGTGTCGGGATTCCATCCGAGAATGTGACAGAAGAGGTGATCGCTTGTTTGATGGATAAAGGGTATCCCAACAACCCTGACAACGCCATTGAAGCCCATCGGTTTATCGCACTGGTTAATCAAGGTGACGACGATGTCCGCGTCGCTCGAGGTCAGAAGGTGATCGAATCGCTAGATTGGCCGATAGGAGCGGTGGTAGCCTTGAATCCTGGAGCGACGACAGGGTGATAACGGGATTGAGGCTAACCGTAAAGGTGTCGAGTGAGTAACAGGAAAGGAAGAGCGGCGTATTTAGGAGAGAGAAGTCTTGGACACAAAGATCCAGGTGCCTGTTCATCCGCTCTCATGATGGTAGCTATTGTCGATTATTTTAAGGAGAAACAGCCATGATTGGTATTGTCATCGTCAGTCACAGTCAAAAACTGGCTGAAGGGGTAAAAGAATTAACAAATGAAATGGCTCGCGATGTTCCTGTAGCGACGGCAGGAGGTTTTCGAGGTGGGTTCGGTACAGATCCCGAGGGCATTGAGGAGGCGATTCATCGCGTGTACTCGCCAGATGGGGTTTTGATTCTATACGACCTAGGATCTGCTCGACTACACGCAGAAATTGCTTTAGAGACCCTTGACGAAACTCATCGCATGGCTGTTATGATCACTGGCGCAGCATTGGTGGAAGGCGCGGTCATCGCTGCGGTAGGGTCTCAAATCGGTCAGTCTATGACAGAAATTTTGGCGACGTTGGAGAAACTCGACGTCGGTAAAATCGATCACTAGCGAAGGGGTAAAAAAGCGTTTCCTCTTATCATTTGAGGGGAACTGTGGTAAGATAATGATAGAAATCCAATGGAGGCAACGACATGGAATGGATGGATTTGATTGGTCAGTTTGACCCGACAACGGAACGTGAACAGGCGGATAAAACGCAATTTATGAGCCTGTCCAATCTCCCTTGGAATCCCCTCGAAAGGTCAGAGGGGTTTGGCCATGTGACTGCTTCTGCTTTGGTTCTCAACCCATCGCATAAAAAGGTATTGTTGGTCTATCATAATCAGTATGGGGCTTGGTCGTGGCCTGGGGGTCACTGTGATGGCAATCCTGATCTTTTCGAGGTGGCGCGGCAGGAAGTGGAAGAGGAAACAGGAGTAGTGGTCTCTGAATTGTTGTATCCAGGAATCGCTACTTTGGATATTCTACCCGTGCCAGGGCACATCAAAAACGGGGTCTATCTATCGACGCATTTGCATTTTTCCGTTGGTTTTTTGATGGAAGCCGATGAGGATCAGTTATTGAAACCAAAATGGGATGAAAACGCTGGAGTTAAATGGATTGCGCGAAATGACTTGAGTACAGTCGTAGCTGAAGGACATATGCTGGCGATTTATGAAAAGATGCTCAGGCGTCTTTCGTAAGAATAGAACTGTCGAATAGGAAAGAGGAGGGCATTATGGGAACACAAAGTAGATATGAGCATCACGATAAATCGTTGAGAGTAGTTGACTTGGATAGTGGGCTACTGCCTTTTGAAGGGGATCTGCGCATGCGCATGGATCGCTACTACAGAGTACGCCACTCCCTTGTGGGCGATGAGCCCTTGAAAGATTTTGCCAACGGTTACAAATACTACGGATTTCATCGGTTTCCTGGCGGTTGGGTTTATCGCGAGTGGGCGCCGGCTGCAGAAGCCCTCTACCTCGTCGGGGATTTTAACGATTGGAACCCGAGAAGTCATCCATTGACGCGCTTAGATGATGGGAACTGGGAAATTTGTTTGGAAGGCAACGATGCTTTGACCCATGAATCCAACGTCAAAGTACGGGTCAAAGCCTTTGGTTCCGAACGGGACAAACTGCCGTTGTACATTCATCGCGTTGTGCAAAACAAAGAAACTAACGATTTTGTCGGACGGATCTGGGCACCAGAAAAAGAGTACCAATGGCACGACGAAGGCTTTACCGTTGCAAAAAATTACGCCCCTTACATTTACGAAACCCACGTGGGCATGGCCCAAGAAAAACGGGATATTGGCACTTATGAAGAGTTTCGAGATATCACCTTGCCTCATATCGCGGAGCAAGGGTACAACACGGTTCAGATCATGGCTATTATGCAACATCCTTACTACGGATCCTTTGGCTACCACGTGGGAAGCTTTTTTGCTGCTTCCTCTTGGTTTGGGACACCGGATGAGCTCAAAAGTCTTGTGGATAAGGCCCATTCCTTGGGTATTGCCGTTCTCATCGACATCGTCCACTCCCACGCGGTGAAAAACATTTCTGAAGGCATCAACGAATTTGATGGGACGGACTATCAGTTTTTCCACGGTGGCGAAAAAGGTAATCACCCGGCATGGGATTCTAAAATCTTTGATTACAGCAAACATGAAGTCATACATTTTCTACTGTCCAATGTGAAATACTGGATGGAAGAGTATCATTTTGACGGGTTCCGATTCGACGGAGTCACCTCGATGATCTATCATGACCACGGTTTAGGTACTGCCTTTGACGATTACGGCAAGTATTTTAGCATGAACACTGATGTGGATGCGATTTGTTACCTCCAGTTGGCCAACGAGCTTATTAAAGAAATCAATCCCTATGCCATATCCGTAGCAGAGGATATGAGCGGTATGCCAGGTATGTGTTTACCAGTGGAGGACGGTGGAATCGGATTTGATTATCGCCTGTCCATGGGTATGCCAGACTTCTGGATTCGGGTATTGAAAGAGCGCGACGAAGACTGGAACATGTACGAAATGTGGCATGAGCTTTCAACGGCGCGACCTATGGAAAAACGCATCGGCTACGCAGAGTCCCACGATCAAGCGCTGGTTGGAGACAAAACGCTGATCTTTCGTATGGCAGACCAGGAAATGTATTGGCATATGAACAAAGATGGCCAAAGCATGGTTATCGACAGAGCCATCGCCCTTCATAAAATGATGCGCTGGGCGACGTTATCCATGGGCAGTGAAGGCTACCTCAACTTTATGGGCAATGAGTTTGGCCATCCCGAGTGGATCGACTTTCCGAGAGAAGGCAACAACTGGAGTTTTGAGTATTGTCGACGCCAATGGTCTTTGATCAACGCAGACTATTTACGCTACGATGACATGAACAATTTTGATAAGGCAATGATCCATTTTTCTGAGAAACACCGTATTCTACAAGCAGGCGCGCCGATATTGCTGTGGATTGACCAAGATCGCAAATTGATCGCCTTCAGAAAAGAAGAGTTGATTTTTGTCTTTAATTTCCATCCGACAAACTCCTACGATGGATTGCAATTGCCCATTCACCAAAGAG
This sequence comes from uncultured Peptoniphilaceae bacterium, assembly GCA_964533865.1. Lineage (GTDB taxonomy): Bacteria > Bacillota > Clostridia > Tissierellales > Peptoniphilaceae > CAZHRC01. Next base: position 15,682 of record CAZHRC010000002.1, on the reverse strand, counting down.
GTGATTTCAAAGTGGTGTTGGATACGGATGAGGTTCGATTTGGTGGGTACGGTCGTATTTCCCATGAGATCGCTTACCAAAGCGGCGAACTGCCACAATTTGAAGATTACGATGGGTTGACGCTCTACGTGCCAGCGCGAACGGCGATGGTCCTAGAAAAAATGAAAGACTAGAGAAAAGAAAAACCCGACTCGAAACAGGTGTTTTGAGTCGGGTTTTTTTGAGGATTCTTTTAGCGACGATGCCTAGTGCTAGACTGTGGCTTGCCATCTCCTATGGGATCAACATACCGCCATTGCAATCGACGATAGCGCCGGTGATGTAGTCGGCTTTGTCGGAGATTAAAAAAGAGGCGAGTTCTGCGATTTCTTCTGCCGTGCCCAACCGGTGCATAGGGATGTCTTCAATGACGTGATCCAGTGCATCGGCTGAGAGCTGTTCAAGTAAATCGGTTTGAATCGGGCCAGGAGCGATGGCGTTGACCCTAATGCCGGAGTAAGCCACTTCTTTTGCGACGGCTTTGGTAAAGGTGTTGACAGCGCCTTTCGTCGTGGAGTACAAAGTTTCCATTGCTGCGCCAACACCGCCCCACATCGATGAGATGTTGAGAATGACCCCGGATTTATTGGGGATCATCGTTTCAAGGGCGAGTTTAGTGCAGTAGTAGATGGAATGGACGTTGACGCCAAAGGTATTTGTCCAAGTTTCGGGATCGATGTCTTGGAGTAGCCCATAGCTCGACACGCCAGCATTGTTGACTAGAACATCGACACCGCCAAAACGTTCTCGGATTTGTGCGTACATTTCCTCAACTTGGTTGTAGTCAGAAACGTCGGCGCGTATCGCTATGGCGTCTCGCCCTTTTTCTCGGATAAGTCGCACCACATCATCGGCCTTGTCTTTTCTGGAATTATAGTTAATAATAAAATGGTATGGATCGTCAGCTAATCTCAACGCGATAGCGCGTCCGATGCCTCTAGACGATCCAGTGATTAACACGGTATTTTGCATAGAAACCTCACTTCGTGATTGGTTGATTGAAAGGAGATGCTATTGTTTATTATAGGTAGTCATTTATCAATTGGCAAGGGATATCTTGCTATGGGAAAAGAGGCTCTGGAAATCGGAGCCAACACAATGCAGTTTTTCTCGAGGAACCCTCGTGGCGGAAATGCGCGGACGTTGGATGTGGCGGATATCCAAAAATTGATTGCGCTAGCCGATGAACATCAATTTGGAAAACTACTGGTTCACGCACCGTATACGTTAAATCCCTGTTCTGCAAAGCCAGCCGTGGTGGATTTTTGTTATCGAGCGATGACAGAAGATTTGGAGCGACTAGAGCACTTGCCAGGGCACTATTACAACTTCCATCCAGGAAGTCACGTTGGCCAAGGGATGGATGTGGGAATTGAAATGATTGTTGATATGCTCAACCGTGTCCTAAAAAAGGACCAACAAACCACAGTGCTATTGGAAACCATGGCGGGGAAAGGTTCAGAAGTCGGTTCTCGATTTGAAGAGATTGCGCGTATTATTGAAGGTGTCACACTATCGGAACATCTTGGGGTGTGTATCGACACCTGTCACCTCCACGAGGCAGGCTATCCCATAACCGACGATCTCGATGGGGTGTTGGAGGAGTTTGATCGCATGATCGGCGTAGATCGCATAAAAGCCGTCCATCTCAACGACAGTAAAAATCCTCGTGGGGCTCATAAAGATCATCATGAAAAAATCGGCGAGGGAGAAATTGGTATCGAGGCTATCACTAGGATAATTAATCATCCGGCGTTGCGAGATCTGCCTTTTTATTTGGAAACCCCAAACGAGCTAGATGGTTATGCTGCTGAAATTGCGTTGTTGCATAGCTTGAGGACGAGCTGATGTTTTTTATTCTAGGCATTGAAAACGCAGAGACGGTATTGGACTACAATAAAGGGTTCACTTGTCCTGTCTGTGGTGGATTAGGTCGCTATCAGATCAAACAAAGTTACTCCCAATTCAACTTTTTTTTCATTCCGACCATTAAGTGGGGAAGCAAGTACTTGGTCCATTCGACTTGTTGCAATACGCTATACCTTTTAGATCCCCAAGTAGGCGATCGGATCGCAAAAGGTGAGTTGCTCAATATCGCACCTGAGGATTTGCAAATGTTGGTCAAAGGAGAGAAACCCATCGCTTGCGGCGCTTGTGATCACCAACTGGACAGAGATTACGATTATTGCCCATACTGCGGTGAAAAACGTCATCATTGACAGAGGAATTGACACATTTACTCTGATCTTTGGTATACTAGAAGTAACACACATTTTAGGAGGACGATATGATCGATTTACTTTGGGATGGCGCCTATCTCATAGACGGAACACACTGGGTTCCCGATAGTGGGCAAGCCACCGACGATATAAAGAAACAATACGGCATCACCACCGATGCGACATCTGCCAAAAAAGGGACGATCGCTTCAGGGATTATCAATGCCCACAACACTTCAAAGGACGATAGCCGCCTAAAGATTCATTTTGACAGTCTCACCTCTCACGATATCACCTATGTGGGCATTGTCATGACGGCAAAAGCCAGCGGTATGGAACGATTTCCAATCCCCTATGTGCTGACCAACTGTCACAACTCTCTCTGTGCGGTAGGGGGCACAATTAACGAAGACGACCATAAATTCGCCTTATCTGCAGCAAAAAAATACGGTGGAATCTACGTTCCGCCAAATCTAGCGGTCATTCACTCCTATAATAGAGAGCGCATGGCAAAAGGTGGCGCTATGATCCTCGGCTCCGACAGCCACACGCGTTACGGTGCTCTGGGGACGATGGCCGTAGGCGAAGGAGGCGGGGAACTCGCGAAACAACTCCTCGGACAATCCTACGATATGGCGACACCACCAGTTGTTGGGGTATTTCTGAAAAATGCTCCATCGACGGCAGTCGGGCCACAAGATGTGGCGCTTTCACTGATCAAAGCGGTATTTGACAACGGCTTTGCTAAAAACGCTGTGTTGGAGTTTATTGGCGACGGTGTCGATGGGCTCAGCGCAGAGTTTAGAAATGCCGTAGACGTGATGACGACGGAAACCACTTGCTGGAGCTCAATTTGGAAAACCGATCAGGTTATCGAGGAGTACTTGACCATTCACGGTAGAAAAGGGGATTATCAATCTTTGCAGCCAGAGCGCATAGCTTATTACGATCGGTTCATCGTACTGGATTTAGCCAAGGTTAAACCTTCCATCGCTCTACCCTACCATCCGAGCAATGTCTACACCATTGAAGAACTTCTCGACAATCCTGAAGATATTTTCCGAGAAGTGGAGCGGGCATCAGAGGCGATCTTCGAAGCCAATGACATTAAAATCGACTTATTGTCCAAAATACGAGACGGTAAAATCCACGTGGATCAAGGTTTGGTGGTGGGATGTTCCGGAGGTAATTTTGATAGCATCATGGATGCGGCAGATATCCTCGAAGGCGGTTCCATTGGAAATGGCGCCTTCTCCATGAGCGTTTACGCGGGAAGTCAACCAATCTATATGGAGCTGATTAAAAACGGCGGCGCTCAGAAGCTAATGGAAGCCGGTGTTACGATGAAATCCGCATTTTGTGGGCCTTGTTTTGGTGCGGGAGATACTCCCGGAAACGGTGAGTTATCCATCCGCCACGCCACCAGAAATTTCCCCAATCGAGATGGTTCCAAGCCAAACGAAGGTCAATATACGATGATCGCACTTATGGATGCCAAATCCATCGCGGCGACTGCGGCAAACGGCGGTGTGCTGACCCCAGCACCCGAGGTGGAAAAGGCAAAGCACTACCCTTACCACTACGATGCTTCGATTTATGACAAGAGGGTGTACGACGGGGTCGGTCGAGCAGAACCCGAGATAGAACTTTCATACGGACCTAACATTAAAGACTGGCCGACAATGCCAGCTCTTTCAGAAGACCTCTTCTTAAAAGTCGTTAGCGTCATCAACGATCCAGTGACTACCACCGACGAACTCATCCCATCTGGGGAAACCTCGGCATATCGATCCAACCCACTGCGCTTGGCAGAATTTACCTTGAGTCGAAAAGACCCGGCTTATGTGGGAGAGGCAAAGAAAGTGGCGGCAATCGACAAAGCCAGAGGAGAAGGAACGATTGATCCCTCCTTGAACGATGCCTACGAGAAGCTTTACAACACCTTGGGCATCGATGCAGCCATTCTAAAACGGGCCAACGTCGCATCGACGATATTTGCAGTCAAACCTGGCGACGGATCGGCAAGGGAACAAGCGGCTTCTTGCCAAAGGGTGTTGGGAGCAGGGGCGAATATCAGCCGAGAGTACGCCACGAAAAGGTATCGATCCAATCTGATCAACTGGGGGATGGTGCCGTTTCTACTCAACCCTGACGTCACCGTAAACTTAGGGGAGTATCTTTTTATTCCCAACGTGAAACACGGACTCAAAGAGGGCTGGACCTCTTTCGAAGCTTATCTCATCGGCGATTTCGTAAAATCTGTCGTATTGACCGTTGATCCCCTTGACGAGAAGGAGCGAGAAATCCTACTGGCAGGTAGTTTAATCAACTACAACAAAGCAAAACTCGTCAAATAGAGTTACCGTACACAAAAAACCACGGCACTGTCGTGGTTTTTTCGTGCCATTTAGAGAAAGAAAGCTGACAGCAGTTGAAAGATTTCCCAAGAATCACTATAATGAGACTGTTAGTAAATTTGAAAGGAGACCTATGAACAAGAAAACACCAAAAAAATATTCCAATCGGACGTTGATCCGAAGGTTTGTCCCATATTTTCGACCTCATAAATCCGTCCTTGGGATGGATCTGTTCTTTGCAGCGCTAACCACTGTCTGCGAGCTTGCTCTTCCTTTGATCTTGAGATATCTCACCGACATTGGCGCCAACGACCCTGCGTCGTTGACCATTGCAACGATCGGAAAGCTAGGCGTATTCTATTTGGCCCTTCGCGTCGTCGAAGTGGTGGCACAATACTACATGCAAAGCATCGGCCACATTATGGGTGCAAAGATAGAAAAAGACATGCGAAAAGACGTCTTTAGCCATCTGCAAAGCTTATCAGATGCTTTTTATAACAACGCTAAAGTTGGGCAGATCATGTCGAGAATTACGACGGATCTCTTTGACATTACCGAGTTTGCCCACCACTGCCCAGAGGAGTTTTTCATCGCAGGCATTAAAATCGGCATCGCCTTTCTCATTTTATTGAATGTGGATGTGCCCTTGACCTTGATTCTCTTTGCGATGATACCCTTGATGTTATTATCCTCTAAGCGATCACGGGCGAGTATGCGCCATCACCAAATGGAGCAACGTCAACAAATGGGTGAAATCAACGCTGGTATTGAGGATAGCCTCCTCGGCGTCAAAGTCGTCAAATCTTTTGCCAACGAGGACATTGAGAAGGAAAAATTTGAAGAGCACAACCAGCGTTTTGTGGATATAAAAAAAGATTTCTACAAAAGCATGGCGAGTTTTCACATGGTCAACCGCATTTACGACGGGCTAATGTATGCGATTATCATCGTCTTTGGCGGCTACTCCATGATGGTGGGGCGCATTCAGCCAGGGGATTTGGTGGCTTACGTCCTATATGTGACCACCTTATTGACTACGGTTCGCCGTATCGTCGAGTTTTCTGAGCAGTTTGGTAAAGGGATGACCGGTATTGAACGGTTCTTAGAAATCATGGACACGCGTACCGAGATATACGACGACCCTAACGCTGAAGTATTAACGTCAGTCAAGGGAAATATCGAATTTGAACACGTGAGTTTCCAATATCCAGGCTATGATGAAAAAGTCCTTGACGATTTGACCTTGTCCATTGCCCCTGGGGAAAATATCGCCATCGTAGGACCTTCAGGCGGAGGAAAAACCACTCTGAGCAACTTAATACCCCGGTTCTACGATGTGACTGAAGGGGCGATTAAAGTGGAAGGTGTCGATGTGCGCTGTATCACGTTGTCGAGTCTTCGCAACAACATCGGCATGGTCCAACAAGACGTGTATTTATTTAGCGGTACCGTTCTCGAAAATATTGCCTACGGCAAACCAGGGGCTTCTAAAGAAGCGATCGTCGAAGCGGCAAAACTCGCAGGTGCCTACGACTTTATCGACGCTCTTCCTCAAGGGTTTAAAACCTACGTAGGAGAACGAGGGGTCAAGCTTTCCGGTGGTCAAAAACAGCGAATCAGCATTGCTCGAGTGTTTCTCAAAAATCCACCGATTCTCATTCTTGACGAAGCGACGTCCGCACTCGATAACGCTAGTGAAAAAATCATCCAAGAATCTTTGGAGACACTGGCAAAAGGGCGAACCACCATCACCATTGCTCACCGCCTATCCACGATCCAAAACGCGACGCGAATCTTGGTGCTCATCGAGGGGAAAGTCGTTGAAAGTGGAAACCACGATGAACTAATGGCGGCCAAAGGCACGTATTTTAAACTGTATGAATCAGGAAAAAACACCATCGACGAACAATTATTGGCTCAATAAAAGAAAAACATAATTTGTAGACAATAATAAGAGATAATAGATCTATAAAATTGCGGAAGGGGTACGAGGATGAAAAAAACCTTAGGAATGGTATTGCGCGGCACAGCAGGGGGGATTTCCTTTGTGCTGGAGCTTTTGATCAACATATTAGCGGTGCTGGTCAATCTCGTTAGTGGCGTGCGACAGCTGTTTACAGCGGTAGTAGGCATTGGCTGTTTTATCATATTAATGAACCCGTTTTTGCTCGTGTTCCTATCAAACCCAGCAGTGCTCACCATCGCGCTCGTTCTCGTCGTCTTTCCCATCGTTGGAAAGATCTCTATCTCCTTTCTTCGTTACCTTAATTACATGGTCACCGAGTACCTTTATGATAAAGGCGACGAGTTGATCACCGGTAAAAAACCCTCCTATCGCTCCTTTGGAGAGTACGGCAACAAATACCGACGCATGGAGGAGGAGAAAGAAAGGCGCGCCCAAGAAGAACGCCAAAAAGCCCAACAGCGGATGTGGGAAGAGCGCTTTCGCCAATGGAACGAACAAAGTCGTGGCCAAGGCTACGGTGGCTACGGCGGATGGTACCAGCAAGGGGGTGGCGGACAGTATCAGCAACAATACACCAACCCCACCGACGATTTCAATAAACAATATCGTGAAAGCTGCCAAGTGCTGGGGGTAAGTACATCGGCGGACAAATACGAAATCAAACTGGCATATCGAAAAATGGCAAAGACCTATCACCCCGATGTCAATAAAAGTCCAGATGCCAATACGATGTTTCAAAAAATCAATAACGCTTACGAATTTCTCTCCGATGAAAACATCGAACGCTATCGCAAGCTAAACGCCTCTTAACCACCGGAAACGGTGGTTTTTGATTGTTGCTAAAACTGTACGACATAGGAGGCTTTGGAAGGGTCAATGCTTTTCGAGTTTTCCATTGAGTGAGGTTGTCTTTAGAACTTCTTTAGAATTTTCGGTTATAATACCCTTTGCCATCATAGGCAGGAGAAAAACTACATAATTCAAAAGGCTTGAGGTTTTGCGGAAACGGGTATGATTCCCCTAAGGTGATAGGAGAGATGATCGAGGAGGGATAGGTATGGGACGCATTTTAATCGTCGACGATGAACCGGCAATTTTACAACTATTGCGCGTAGGACTCGAAAAAGACGATCACACTGTAATCTCGCATAGTTGCGCAGATGACATTGACAAAGAAAAGCTCAATCACTAGGATTTGATATTGTTAGATGTGATGATGCCAGGGACAGATGGTTTTAATTTTTGTAGAGACATACGGGAATCGGTGAGTTGCCCCATTATATTTTTAACGGCTTTGAAACAAGAGGGAGACATCGTTCGGGGATTAGGTCTAGGTGGGGATGACTATATCACGAAACCTTTTCGCATGCAGGAGCTTCGTGCGCGAGTTAACGCCCATTTGAGGCGGGAAAACCGCGAAGTCCACGATGCGATTCACGTGGGAAGGGTGAGGTTTGATCTGTTGGCGAAGACTCTGTACGTGGAAGAGGAGCCGGTTTCGCTGACTAAAGGAGAGTATGAGATCTGTGAATACCTAGCAAAATACAAAGGGCAAGTATTTACGAAGGAGCAAATCTACGGGAGGGTGTTTGGATATGATGCAGAAGGCGATAGCTCAACGGCGGTGACAGTGCAAATCAAGAACATTCGCTCAAAACTGGCGGAGAAAGGTAGCCGTCCGATAGAAACCGTGTGGGGGATGGGATACAAATGGATCTAAAAGAGATGCGAAGTTTGAAATCGGTATTTTTACAGTTTTTATTGATGTTAGTGGTATTATTGGCGATTGCCGTTTCCATCCCTTTTCTATTGCTGTTCTGTGGGGTACAGAGCGGGTATTTGACACCAGCGAACTACAATGAACCGATTTTGGAGAAAGCCAAACAGCAAATCCGTCGATCGGACAAGTTCACGGCAGATCTCATCCCTAAGGGGATGAGTTATCTTTTACTCGATGAGAACGACAGGGTTGTTGAAGGGAATATGAATCCCATAGCCACAAAACGAGGGGTAGAGTTTGCTAAGGGAAATTACACCAATACATCGAGTTCATTGCGATACGATGCCATCGTAAAAGAGGATTACAGTATTTTAATAGAGTATTCGATTAGATCTGCCTATGCCAATCCAGGTTGGAACCGGGTTTTGCCAGGACCAGATGTGGTGGCTTTTGTATTAGTCGGCTTTAATATGATCATCGCATGTACCGTAGCCACATTGAGCTTTTCACAAAAATTGAAAGATCAAATCCTCCCTTTACACCGCGTAGCCAAAGAGATCAGTGCTCAAAACCTCAATTTCGATCTCGGCAGTTCTAGGATACGAGAATTTAATGATGTGTTGATCTCCTTTGATCAGATGCGGGAGACACTTAAAAACGCTCTTGAAAAACAATGGGTGGAGGAAGAAAAGCGTAGGCAGCAAATTATGGCGCTGGCACACGATTTTAAAACACCTTTAACGGTGGTCATTGGAAATGCAGACTTGCTTTTGGAAACGCCTCTCAATGCTGAACAATCCACTTACGTAGCCGATCTCCAACAGTACGCCATGTATCTGGATCATTCCGTTTCATCATTGATCGAGTTGTCCCAGACGACTTCCGGTATTGGGTTCCAACCGTCTCGGGTAAAAACTTCCGATTTTATTCGGGAGGTGATGGGGAAGCTATTACCCATCGCTACTTTAAAAGAAATTGATATTGCCTATGAACCGAGGCCTATTCCTGATGCCATTTATTGTGACCCGGGGTTACTTGAGCGAGCGATTTTAAACATCGTATCAAATGCAGTGGACTTTACGCCGATCGGGGGGCGGATCAGCTTTGAAGCACGGCAAATCGATGAGGCGATGGTGTTTCGGGTGACCGACAGTGGAAAGGGTTTTTCAACAGAGGCATTGGCCAAGGGGAAAGATCATTTTTATATGGACAGCACCAGTCGTTCATCCCGTAACCACTACGGTATCGGACTTGCGATCACTGATAACATTGCAACGTTACACCGTGGGGTACTACGGCTGGAAAATGACACCGAAGGATTAAAGGGGGCAAAGGTCAGTCTTATGATTCCAACAACAGAATAATAAATTTATCTTTTCTTTAGAAATGCACCTTATACTGAAGGTATCAGAGAAAGGAGCATGATTTATGGAAAACTACATGATTGAAACAAGAGAGCTTTCTAAAACGTTTAACAAACAAGAAGTGGTGAAGGGGCTTTCGCTCCATGTTCGGGAATGTTCGGTGTATGGCCTTTTAGGGCCAAATGGGGCAGGGAAATCGACGACGCTAAAAATGTTTACCGGATTATTGCGGCCCACTTCGGGAGAGATTTTATTTCGCGGAGAACCTTGGCGGCGTCATCATCTTGAAGAAATCGGCGCACTCATCGAATCGCCTCCGCTATACGACAATCTAACTGCTCGTGAAAACTTAGAAGGAGAGCTCTCCTATTTGGATTGCCAGGCAATCGGATCGAAGAAGTACTGGAGATTGTAGGGTTGAGTCATACCGGTGACAAGCGGGCAGGTCAGTTTTCGATGGGAATGAAACAGCGCCTAGGCATCGCAATAGCCTTGCTAAATCACCCTAAGTTATTGATCCTAGACGAGCCGACAAATGGTCTCGATCCCTTAGGCATCGAGGAGATGCGTGAGCTCATCCGCTCCTTTCCCCGAGAAGGGATAACGGTCATTCTCTCCAGTCACATTCTATCGGAAGTGCAACAAATCGCAGACCATATCGGTATTATTAGCCATGGGATCCTCGGTTATGAAGAAGAGATTCACCAAGGCGAAGATTCAGAATTTTTGAAGATGCGCCATTCGCCTTTGATACCAATACACCTACTCATCCCCGCTCCGGGAGCGCTGCTGTTGACAGCGTACACGGCGACCTACTCATCGGTGGCAGGCGTAGACAAAGTAAGGTTTTTCACAGAGTTGGTCGCCGTCGTCTTTCCTCTCGTGATTGGTGTGATTTGCGGGATTGCCGTTGGCATCGACGAAAACGCCTCATCCTTTCAGGTGATGTTAAGCGATAAAGACGGAAGAATCCTCCCTTATTTAAGTAAGTTGCTCGCTTGTCTCATTTTAGGGATGGACTCGGTTGTTCTCCTAGTAGCCATGAGTGGGATAGGGATAAAACCAACAGCGGCTATCCATGTTCACATTGCTATCGGGACTGGCCGGTTTGTTTTTAGGTTATGTTCCATTGTACGCCATCCATCAGTTTGTGAGTATGGGATTTGGCATGGGAGTCTCGGTGTTCATTGCGGTTATCGAAAGCTTATTTGCCATATTATTTAGCAATGTCAATTCGACACTCGGGGTGTTTTTCCCTGCAACCTGGGGAGGGCATGTGATGCGCGTCATCATTTATGGTCGTCCTAGTCATGATGGTGGGCTGGTATTCGTATTGTCATTGATCATCGTGTTGTTCCCACTGTTGTGGTTTCGACGATGGGAAGGGAGAAAATCATCGGACTAGACCGTTTGGAGGCACAATAGCTGTACAAAGTCTCAAACCACCGGAAACGGTGGTTTTGTTCATTTGTTGAAAAAATGGGTATGAATATTTCAACAAAAACGAGGAGAAGACTATGTTAAGGACAATCGATTTTACTAAGAATAACGGGTCCAACGGCACGAACGGTTTTAAGTGCTCAGAACTTGGGGAACAACTAGCAGCGCTCACTCGAGAAGCTAAGGACAAAAACATTCCCATACTCATCATCGTCGACGGTTGGGAGTCTTCAGGACGGGGATTTGTCATGAACGACCTCGCCAGAGAGCTCGACAATAAGTACACCGACGTGGAAGCTTTTGAAAATCCCACCGACGACGAAAAAGCCCACACTTTTTTGTGGCGTTTTTGGGACAAAATCCCCAAAAGGGGACACGTTACCATTTTTGATCGCAGTATGTATTTTGAGCTCATGGACGGGATCGACGAGAAGCCAAAAGTCATCAAAAACCACATTAAAGACTTATCGTATTTTGAAAAACAACTGGTCGATGATGGGATGATCGTCATCAAGTTTTTCTTACACCTTTCCCAAGCGATGCAAAAGGAGCGGATGCTAGAACTTGTGGACGACAAAAACCGATGCTTTCTCATCAATGAACGGGATTGGGAGCAAAATAGAAACTACGATCGATATTTTGAACACTTTAACTTATTGTTGGAAAAGACCAACTTTCCGCATAGCCCATGGAATGTGGTGTCCTCGCAAGACCTAAAATCCGCATCCAAAGAAGTCCTCGAGATCGCGATAAAAACCGTCGCTTCAGAGATTGAGCGCCTTGAAGCGAAAGACGCCACCAAAGCCGTACGCTCTTATGTCTCCGAGGAACGCCCTCTCGATACGTTAATGGAGACCCCTACCCTGACCAGAGAAGAATATGACGCAAAAAAAGAGGCCTTGCAACGGGAAGCGGCAGACCTCTCTTATGAGTTGTTCACGCGAAAAATACCTGTAGTCATCGTTTTTGAAGGGATGGATGCCGCGGGAAAAGGGGGCGCAATCCAAAGGCTCACGCGTTACATGGACCCTAGAAGCTACCGAGTACACCCGACGAGTGCCCCAGATCAAACGGAAAACCAGTACCACTATCTCCATCGCTTCTACACCAAACTACCTACTAAAGGGAAAACCGCCATCTTCGATCGATCTTGGTATGGCAGGGTAATGGTGGAGCGTGTTGAGAACTTTGCCTCAACCAAAGAGTGGGAGAGGGCTTACCAAGAGATAAACGAAATGGAAAAAGATTTGATCCGAAATGGCATCCTGATCATCAAGTACTTTCTCTATATCTCAAATGAAGAACAGCTTGCCCGATTCGAAAACCGCATCGAAACCCCGAACAAGAATCATAAAATCACAGATGAAGACTGGCGCAACCGCGAGAAATGGGATCCCTACTTAGAAGCTATGAACGAAATGCTGGTGCGCACCTCCACAAAAAAAGCCCCTTGGAATATCATTAACGGTAATGATAAGTACTATGCGCGAATTAAAGTGCTGGAGACTTACATTAATACCATAAAGAAGGGGATAAAAGTAAAGGGCAAGGGTTAAGATGAGAATTGAGATTGGAAGTAGGCAGAAAGAAGTTCTGGGGCTAGAACATTAATGACAATTCATGATTACAATATAAGTTTTTTGTCGATTGTGACAGGAGTAAGGGTTAATGAATAAATCAAGTCATCTAGTGGTAGAGTCCAATAAGGGTTCTGCCACTCTTTCTAATATTAGTGAAATCGAATAAACTATGAATAGTCAGTAGTTTGTGGTATAGTCAGGTGATGAGGGCTGATTTATAGTAACTTGTGGCATGGTATGAAAAACTCAATAAAAGTGTATCTATGTCATAGATAAACTATTAAAGTTTTTAAATAATAGTACACGTTACGAGGAGGAATTATGGAACAGAAGCCATTGTTAAAACCGGCATTGTATAGAGAAGAGATTAAAGATAGAATTATTAAAGAAATTCTATCAGGCAATTTAAGACCTGGTGATCGCATAGTTGAAACTCGTTGGGCAAAAGAACTTGGGGTGTCGCAATCACCAGTAAGAGAGGCGATACGTGAATTAGAAGTAACAGGATTTGTTGAAAATATTCCTTACAAGGGATCTTACGTCAGGACTCTTACCAAGAAGGACATCGCAGATTCGTACAAAGTTAGAAAGTCTTTGGAATTGTTGGGGATAGAAGAGGCATCACACAATATTAATCAAACCGGGCTTGAAAAACTGCATAAACTACTGGATGCAATGCGGATAGCTGCACAAAATGGTGACTATGACGCTTTTATTGCATCGGATGTTAAATACCATGAAGTGATCATGAGTTTTTCTAACAACGAGTTACTAAAAAAATTATGGAGTCAGGCAAATTTCCGAGCCAATACAGAGATGGGTGCTCGGCTATCCAAGCGAACACTCATGGAATTAGCTGATAGCCACCAAGATATTTATGTACATTTGAAACATGAAGATACTCAAGCAGCGTTGGAAGAGATGAAAAACCATTTTGAGCTATTAACAAATGAAATTGAAGGATGAGATTTTTTATTTCCTGGCAATTTCTATCAGAATTGAATCTTCTACTGTAATAACTACTGAAAAAATGAATGTGGCCAATAGAGCGGAGACGATATAAAGCGAGAAGCGATAGCGTTTTTCTCTTTGGCATCAGTAGTTTTTGAAAATTATATGTATTTAGGAAGTCAGATGTACAAGTCAAAGGGATTGTAAAAAACCATAAAAACAGCTTATTATACTAAAAAACGTTAGCATTGATCTTAAAATAAGGATTGACTTTTCCTATTCCTTGATATAATCGATTAAAGATTATAAATAAAAAGCAAGGCAAAGGAGTTAAGTGCATGGAGACTAAGAGAGAAGATGCCGTAAAAGATCATCGAATTCCTATGCATGTGATATCAGATTCGTTGGGAGAATTAGGATCAACATTAGCAAATGGTATTTGGAAACAATTCCCAGGGTCCTTTGGTCATATAAAACGCTTTCCTTTTATTTCGAAGAATTCTGAAATCGAAGAAATCCTCCAGCGAAGTAAGAAAGAAAAAGCCATGGTATTCTACACCTTGGTTTTACCTGAAACACGAGACTACATTGCGAGACGTGGTGAAGAGCTCAACTTAGTGATGGTTGATCTGTTTGGAGACGCTTTAGCCAAAGCAAGGATAATGTCGGGTAAAGAAGGTGTTCATGAGGCGGGCTTAAATCGAGTATTGGACAAATCTTATTTTAATAGAATTTCATCAATAGAATTCGCTGTTAAACACGATGATGGCACAGATCCTACTGCGTTGGAAAAAGCCGATATCGTGTTGGTGGGAATATCTAGAACATCAAAAACTCCACTAAGTATGTATCTGGGCTTTCACGGCTATAAAACAGCAAATGTACCCATTATACCGGGTATAGAGCCTCCTGATGAGCTCTTTTCAGTTCCAAGAAATAAGGTCATTGGGTTAACAAATGATATAGAACAGCTGATGGCAATCCGAAGCAATCGGCTAAAGGATTTGGGAATACCGAATTCAGAAATATACGCTAATCCAAATATTATTCAGGATGAAATTGACTATGCTAACGGGATATTTGATCGTTTAGAGTGCGAAGTCATTAATGTGGCTCAAAGATCGATTGAAGAAACCGCAGTGATGATTATTACGAGATTAAACGATCATGAATAGAGTAGATATTGAATGAATTTAGCAAAATTGAAATCACAGACCAAATAAACGAATATCGATTAAAATAGAGAGCGGTTGTCGGATTGTTTTTATGATGAAAACAAATCGGAGGAGGTCAAGATGGGAGCCTATAATGTTATTGGTACTGATGTTATTAGAAACGATGTTTTAGAAAAGGTGACAGGTGAGGCAAAATACGGTGCTGACTGTAATCAAATTGGCCAACTGTACGCCTATTTGGTAACTTCTCCACATCCTTATGCAAAGATTATAGCTATAGATATATCTGCAGCAGAAAAAGTGCCGGGTGTAGAAGTGGTTTTAACTGGTAAGGATAATCCAGGATATTATGGACAATTTATCAACGATCAACCTGTTTTTGCTTGTGAATACGTAAGATATGAAGGAGAGCCGATAGCAGCTGTGGCAGCAAGAACCGAAGAGATAGCAAGAGAAGCTTGTTTATTGATAAAAGTCGACTATGAAATTTTGACTCCAATATTGGATATGGACGAAGCTGTTAAGGAAACAGCCCCTATATTACACGATTGGAAAGTTTATGAAATGGTTCCAGCGGCACGGCCTATACCATCTTCAAATATCTGTGATACCTTCAAATTAATTCACGGAGATGTTGAAAAAGGATTTGAAGAAGCAGATATTGTTCTAGAAGCTGAATACAATACAGGATGCATTCAACATTCGACTATAGAACCGCATGTGTCCATTGCAAAGTATGACTCAAGTGGATTTACAATTTGGTCACCTACTCAAAGCCCTTTTTTAATCCAAAAGCAGCTATGTCATCTCTTTGATAAAAATAATAACCAGGTAAGGATCATATGTACACATATTGGTGGAGGATTTGGTG
>CAZHRC010000001.1:121679-351676 GCA_964533865.1 uncultured Peptoniphilaceae bacterium | reverse complement strand
TAATAAATACCAAAGGAAGAGCACGATATTTCATAAGGTATCTATATAGAATTACATCGATATTGAAAACATGGGATTTGACAACCGTTCTCGCAAGGAACCTCTGAAAAACAGTGACAAGACCCTATCAGAATTTTTATCGTTATCTTACAGAGGAAATTATATTCCCGTTTGATTAATTAATAAATAAACAGGTTAAATGGCTTGATTTAAGGGATGTTAAATTGTTGTTTGTGAGTTATTATGGTTATTGAAATATCAATAGCCCTCTAAGTTTGTAGAAATCTCTAAAGAAACTTTGAGGCGATTATGATATTATAAGAACAAATGAGGAAACATTTGCACTACCAGCCACAAGGGGTGCGAAAAGGCTCGAATTTCCTCACGGATGAAGAACACTTACTTTTAAGGAGGAGCAATGGTTAACAAATTACTGATGGTAAAAAACGAAATCACCAACAAGAGCAATAAAGGCTTAACTGACATTAATGTGTCAATTGGTGAGAAGGCTCAGAAATTCCACGAGAGTTTTGCACAGTACACTAAAACACCTTTAGTGGAATTAAAAAACCTCGCGGAGCTTTTTGGTGTAAAGGACATCTTCGTTAAAGATGAATCTTACCGTTTCGGCCTAAATGCGTTCAAAGTTCTAGGCGGAAGCTATGCAATTGGTCATTACATCGCTGACAAGCTCGGCAAGGACATTAATGACGTTACTTATGAAGAACTAATCTCTGATGAAACTAAAGAAGCGCTAGGGGATATTACTTTTATCACTGCTACTGATGGAAACCATGGTCGTGGCGTAGCGTGGACTGCAGAAGTTCTTCGTCAAAAATCCATTGTTTACATGCCAAAAGGAAGTGCTCAAGAACGTCTTGATCGCATTCGCGCTCACGGAGCGCAAGCTGAAATTAAAGATATGAACTACGATGAGTGCGTGCGCTTAGCCAACGAAATGGCTGAAAAACACGGTTACATCATGGTTCAAGATACTGCGTGGGAAGGGTATGAAGATATTCCGCTATGGATTATCCAAGGATATTCCACTATGGCGTATGAAGCTTACAAAGATATGGAAGCCAAAGGTGCTAAACCAACACACATTTTAGTTCAAGCAGGCGTTGGTTCCTTAGCTGCTGCTGTAACTGGTTTCTTCAGTTCAATCTTTGAAGGTGAAGACAAACCCACCATCGCAGTTGTAGAACCACAAAAAGCTTCTTGTATCTACGATACGGCAAAAGCTAATGATGGCAAAATTCACTTTGTAACAGGCGACATGGATACCATCATGGCAGGTCTTGCTTGTGGCGAACCTTGTACTATCGCATGGGACATCCTCAACACGTACGCTGATTTCTTTATTGCCGCTCCAGAAGAAACAGCAGCATTGGGAATGCGCGTGCTTGGTAATCCATTAAAGGGCGATACTCAAGTTATCTCCGGCGAAAGTGGAGCAGCTCCAATGGGCGTTGTCGCAGATCTTCTTTATGGTAAAAAAGACGACGATATCAAGAAGCAATTAGGTTTGGATGAAAATTCAGTGGTCCTGATGTTCAATACTGAAGGAGACACCGATTTTGATCACTATAGAAGAGTTGTTTGGAACGGAATTCATCCGAACGAACAACAAGCATAAAAAATTTTAGGAGGAAGTGCACATGGAATTCAAAAACTTGTTAACAAAACTGGAAGGGTTGGATTATGGGAAGCTTTATCACAATGATTTTTTCCTTACTTGGGATAAAACACGTGATGAACTAGACGCGATTTTCGCAGTTGCTGATGCTTTAAGAGAGCTTCGCGAAAACAACAAAAGCGCTAAAATTTTCGATTCAGGCTTAGGTATTTCGTTATTTAGAGATAATTCCACGAGAACTCGTTTCTCCTATGCGTCCGCTTGTAACCTTCTTGGTTTAGAAGTTCAAGACTTAGACGAAGGTAAATCCCAACAAGCTCACGGCGAAACCGTTAAAGAAACAGCTAACATGATCTCCTTCATGGCAGACGTTATCGGTATCCGTGATGACATGTACATCGGCAAAGGCCACACTTACATGAAGGATTTCTCTGACTATGTAAGAGAAGGATATGAAGAAGGCGTATTAGAACAACGTCCAACATTGGTTAACCTACAATGTGATATCGACCACCCAACACAATCCATGTCTGACATGCTTCACATCATCCATGAGTTCGGCGGAGTTGAAAACCTAAAAGGCAAGAAGATTGCTATGACTTGGGCATATTCACCTTCCTATGGTAAACCACTTTCGGTTCCACAAGGTATCGTTGGCTTGATGACTCGTTTTGGTATGGAAGTTGTATTAGCGCATCCAGAAGGATACGAAATCATGGAAGACGTAGAAAAGCTTGCTGAAGCTAACGCTAAAGAATACGGCGGATCTTTCAAGAAAACAAACAGCATGGCTGAAGCTTTCGAAAATGCAGACATCGTATATCCAAAGAGCTGGGCACCATTCGCAGCTATGGAAAAACGTACTGTTCTTTACGGAGAAGGCGACCAAGCTGGTATCGATGCTCTTGAACAAGAACTATTGGCTCAAAATGCAAACCATAAAGATTGGGAATGTACTGAAGAGCTTATGGCTACGACTAAAGACGGCAAAGCACTTTACATGCACTGCCTACCAGCTGACATCACTGGCTTAAGCTGTGAAGAAGGCGAAGTAGAAGAAAGCGTATTTGACCGTTACAGAGTGCCACTATACAAAGAAGCTAGCTACAAACCATACATTATTGCAGCTATGATGTTCTTACAAAAAGTCAAAGATCCTGCTGCTAAATTGCAAGAACTTTGGGATGCTGACAACAAGAGAGTTAACGAATAATTAAGGAGGATATATTATAATATGGCAGAGTACAATTTAGATTTTGCAAAAATTAAAGAAGCAGCTGCTGGCTATGAAGAAGATATGGCGAAATTCCTTCGCGATCTTATCAAGCTAAAAGGCGAAAGCTGTGAAGAAGGTCCAAAAGCTAACCGTATCAAAGAAGAAATGGAAAAAGTTGGATTTGATAAAGCTTGGATCGATAAACAAGGTAACGTCCTTGGTGAAATGGGTACTGGCGAAACTCAAATCGCATTTGATGCTCACATCGACACCGTTGGTATCGGAAATATCGACAACTGGAAGTTTGATCCCTATGATGGTTACGAAGGCGATGACGAAATCGGTGGACGCGGTGGTTCTGACCAATTAGGCGGTATCGTATCTGGCGTATACGGCGCTAAAATCATGAAAGATTTGGGCCTTTTGACTGACCAATACAGAGCACTTGTTGTAGGATCTGTTCATGAAGAAGACTGTGATGGTAACTGCTGGTTGTATATGATCGAGCAAGAAGGCATCCGTCCAGAATTCGTAGTATCCACTGAGCCAACTGATGGCGGTATCTACAGAGGCCAACGCGGTCGTATGGAAATCCGCATCGACGTTCAAGGTGTATCCTGCCACGGTTCTGCTCCAGAACGCGGAAAGAACGCGATCTACATGATGGCTGACATCTTACAAGAAGTAGAAGCACTTAACGAAAACCCTGCAGAAGGCGTTGAAGTTAAGGGCTTAGTCAAAATGCTTGACGAAAAATACAACCCAGAGTGGAAAGAAGCTAACTTCCTTGGAAGAGGAACCGTTACAACTTCCCAAATTTTCTATACATCTCCATCCAGATGTGCTGTTGCAGACTCCTGTGCAGTATCTCTTGACAGAAGAATGACAGCTGGCGAATCATGGGAGTATTGTATCCAAGAAATCGAAAACCTTCCATCAGTTAAAAAACATGGCGCTAAAGTCACCATGTACAAATACGATAGACCTTCTTGGACTGGCTTAGTTTACGAACAAGACTGCTACTTCCCAACTTGGGTTATTCCAGAAGATCACGCTGTTACTAAAGCTCTTGAAGAAGTTCACACGAACCTTTACGGTGAAAAGAGAGTTGGACCAGAAGGTCAAATGGCAAAGAGAGATGCTCGCCCATTGACTGACAAATGGACATTCTCCACTAACGGCGTTGCGATCATGGGACGTCACGGCATTCCTGTTATCGGATTTGGCCCAGGTGCAGAAGACCAAGCTCACGCTCCTAATGAAATCACTTGGAAATGTGACCTTGTTCAATGTGCAGCAATTTATGCGGCACTGCCAACAGTTTACACTGCAAATAAATAATAATTTGAACTAAAAATTATTGATGGCATGGGTTCACCTTCTAGGTGAACCCCCCCGCTATCAAATGGAGGTTATTTTATGGGAGAAAGAATTCTTGTTTCACTAGGCGGAAACGCTCTCGGAGTTGATTTTGACGAGCTTGTTGAAACAGTTGGCATTATAGCTGGCCCAATTGCTGATTTAGTCGAAGAAGGTTATGAAGTTGTCATTTGTCATGGGAATGGTCCTCAAGTTGGGATGTTAAAGACCTCCATCGATTATGGTAAGGGCGTTGCGAAAGAAGAAACGATGCCATTGTCTGAATGTGTTGCTATGAGCCAAAGTTACATAGGTTATCACCTTCAAAACGCAATTCAAAACCAACTTGTTAAACGCGGTATTGACAAGCCTGTAGCTACTATCGTTTCAAGAGTTGTAGTCGATATTAACGATCCTGGTTTTGAAAATCCGACCAAACCAATCGGCGCATTTTTCTCTAAGGAAGAAGCGGAAGCTATGGAGAAAAAAGGTAAGATCATGATCGAAGATTCTGGTAGAGGTTATCGTGAAGTCGTCGCATCGCCAAAACCACAACAAATATTGGAACGCGAGTCTGTGTTGACTCTCGTTGCAAACGATAACATTGTTATTGCCGGCGGTGGCGGTGGAATACCCGTTATTCAGGAAAATGGCTGGACGAAGGCAATCGACGCAGTTATCGACAAAGATTGGGTTTCTGTTATGTTAGCAGCAGATGTGGAAGCTGATGCGCTAGCAATCTTAACAGGAGTTGAAAAAGTAGCAATCAACTTCAATAAACCAGACCAGAAAGATCTCGACGAGATAACAATTGCTGAAGCAAACGAGTATATCTCTCAAGGTCAATTCCCGGCAGGTTCCATGTTGCCGAAGATCGAAGCAGCAGTTAAGTTCACTGAATCCGGTGAAGGGCGCAGAACCCTAATAACTTCTCTAGATAAGTTATTAGAAGGGTTGAAGGGCGAAACAGGGACTTGGATCGTTCAATAGACGATCAACTTTAAGTAAAAGTTTTAGGAGGTAATGATGGGCGATTTTATGAGACCAATTGAATTTGGGCACGTGATTGAGTGGGCACTGGAAGAGTACAAAACACAAGGTATGGTATTTGGTGTTCGTAAAGAGAAATTCTATAAGAATAAAAGCGGTAAGCGCATGACGAATGCTTTTGGTGATGTTATCGCATCTCCAGTAGGACCAGCTGCAGGACCTCAATCCCAACTATTGCAAAATATAGTAGCATCCTATGTCGCGGGCGCTCGTTTTATGGAGTTAAAGACCGTACAAATTATGGATGGTGAACAAATTCGTGAAGCGGTTAATAAGCCATGTATTCTTGGTATAGACGAAGTATACAACTGCGAATGGTCAACAGAAATGACGGTACAAGAAGCTTATGACGAGTATTTGAAAGCGTATTTCGCAATCAAAGTTCTCGCGAAGGAACTTGAGATTTCCGATGGGGATGACTTTGCTTACAACCTAAGTGTCGGTTACGACCTTGCGGGTATTAAAGGCGAAAAAGTCAATGCATACATCGAAAACATGAAAAATGCATCCGAAACTCCGATCTTTAAAGAATGTTATAAGTACTTAGAGGAAAATCTTGATCAGTTTGAACACTTCACTAAGGAAGACCTTGAAAAGATCTCTCCAGAAGTGACAAACTCCATCACGCTTTCGACTTTACACGGATGTCCATCTGATGAAATTGAAAAAATTGCCACTTATTTAATGACTGAAAAGCATATGAACACCTTTGTAAAATGTAATCCAACAATGCTTGGATACGATTATGCACGTGCGACATTAGATAAGATGGGTTATGATTATATTTCTTTCCCAGATACTCACTTTAGAGAAGACCTTCAATATAGTGAAGCTGTTGCGATGATTACTCGATTATTGCCTTTAGCTAAAGAAGTGGGTGTCAGTTTTGGTCTTAAATTGACCAATACTTTCCCGGTTGACACAAAACAAGGTGAATTGCCATCCGAAGAAATGTATATGGCTGGACGTACCATTCTACCATTAGCTGTCAATCTTGCAGCTATGCTTTCTAGAGAATTCGATGGCAAATTACCTATCGCTTATTCTGGTGGAGCAGATGCATTTAATATTGGTGATATTTTAGAAACGGGTATCGGCCCAGTTACAATGGCAACGACGCTGTTGAAACCAGGTGGGTATGGCAGATTTAAACAAATCGCAGATGTGAGCGAAGCTTATCTCAAAGACTTTGATGGCATCGATGTTGCGAAATTGAATAAACTTGCTGAAGATTTGATTACCGATGAAAGAAACCAAAAACGCTATCGCGAAAAAATCGGTTCAAGAAAGACAAATTCTGAGCTTCCACTATATGACTGCTTTAAGGCACCTTGTAAAGAAGGCGGATGTCCAATTCATCAACAGATTCCTGAGTATTTAAAACTCGTTGCCGATCATGAGTACGACAAGGCGATGGAAGTTATCGCTATCGATAACACCGCTCCAACTATTACAGGCGTTCTGTGTTCACAACAATGTCGTGAAAAATGTACTCGTCTTGATTACGATCTTCCATTGGAAATGCGTTCAGTGAAGTTGATCGCTGCTGACAACGCGCAAGAAGGCCTTATTGAGAATATCAAGATCGCTGATCTTCGCACAGATAAAAAAGTTGCCGTCATTGGTGCGGGTCCAGCTGGTATTGCAGCTGCTACTTTCTTGAGAAGAAACGGCGTTGATGTTGTCGTATTCGAAAAACTTTCCAACCCCTACGGTATCGTTCGTCACGTCATTCCAGAATTCCGCATCTCAGATGAAGCTGTCGATAGAGATTATCGTATTGCAGTTGCTCAAGGTGTAGAGTTCAAATTTGATTGCGATCCAAACTACGACGTCAAAGCATTGAAAGAAGAATACGCCTACGTTATCGTCGCTACAGGCGCTTGGAAGAAGGGTGTATCTCCAGTTAAAGAGGGTCAAGACTTAGTTCAAGATTCACTAGAATTCCTATGGGATGCACGTGTTGAAGGTAAACGCAACGTAGGTAAACGCGTAGCAGTCGTCGGAGCAGGTGACGTGGCGATGGACTGTGCAAGACTTGCGAAACGCACTGAAGGCGTAGAACACGTTGCTGTTGTTTACAGAAGAACAGAAGCATATATGCCGGCTAGCCAAGAAGATGTTAACGAAGTTCGCCACGAAGGCATAACTATCCATGAATTGGTCGCGCCAGTGTCTTACGATGGAAAAACCCTTCATTGTGAAGTTATGACTTTAGGCGATTACGATGCAAGTGGACGTAAATCATGTGTAGGCACAGGCGAATTTGTCGACATGGAATTCGACACAGTTATCGGAGCAACAGGTGCACGAGTTGACACCGCTGATTTTGAAAGAAACGGCTTCAACTTAAATGGACGTGGGATGGCTCGTTTGAACAGCAATTTAGAAACCAGCATCGAAGATGTCTACATTATCGGTGACTGTAAAGTAAAACCTTCTACTATCGTTCAAGCGATTGCAGATGCAAAGACAGCTGCTATGGATATTCTCGCTAAAGAAGGCTTAAAAGAAGACTTTAGAACTGAAACAGTTGCAGAAGACGACACGGTCATTTTGGATCGTAGAGGCGTTCTCGTTGACGCTGTTAAAGCAGAACCTAAAGAAGGTGAGCGTTGCTTGAAATGTGACCAAATCTGTGAAATGTGCGTAGAGGTTTGCCCGAACAGAGCTAACGTTGCGATTCGCGTTGAAGGATTTGCAAATAGTCGCCAAGTCGTTCACATCGATGGTATGTGTAATGAGTGTGGTAACTGCGCAGTATTCTGTCCACATGGCCAACAACCAATCTTCTTAGCAGGTGCTGAGAAAGAAGCGACTGGTAATCCATTCAAAGATAAAGTCACTGTATTCTGGACTCAAGAGGACTTTGACTTATCCGAGAACGTTGGTTTCTTAAAGAAATCTGAAGGCAGTTATTTGGTTCGCAATGAACAAGGCAACGAATTCTACTATAAAGATGGCGATAAGACCTTATCAGCTGATATGGCGGCTATTTTGAAAGCATTAGAATCTGAACACGCTTACTACATGACTCAAGCAAGAGCATAGTTTTAAATGACCGGGAGGTATGAATATGATTATCGGTAACGGTAGAGTTATTACCAACGATCCAGAAAACCCATTAATTGATAATGGTGGCGTTTACGTTGTAGACAATGTTATCCAAGATGTAGGGAATTTCGAAGATTTAAAGAAAGCCTATCCAGGCGAAGAAGTTGTTGATGTACAAGGCCGTGTTATTATGCCTGGTATGATCAATGCTCACACTCACATCTACAGCGCATACGGCAGAGGAATGTCTGTTT
Source organism: uncultured Peptoniphilaceae bacterium (assembly GCA_964533865.1). Lineage (GTDB taxonomy): Bacteria > Bacillota > Clostridia > Tissierellales > Peptoniphilaceae > CAZHRC01. The sequence continues at coordinate 343,104 of CAZHRC010000001.1, read as the reverse complement.
CTCTACCAACGAGAAACTTCGACGAAATCCTTGAAAACCAATGGTGGGCATTGGACCGCGAACTTACACTTGAAGATTGCGAATTAAATGCTTATACCACTTACATGGAATCGATTAGAAATGGTGTTACCACTGTTTTCGACCACCATTCCAGCCCGAACTGCGCTACGGATTCACTATTTACTATCGCTGAAGCAGCAAAGAAGATCGGTGTCCGTACCTCCTTGTGTTATGAAGTGTCTGACCGAGATGGACAAGAGATCTTGAAGAATGAAATCGCTGAGAATGTTAACTTTATCAAAGCTTATAACAACGATGATCAAGATATGATTCATGGTATGTTTGGTCTTCATGCATCCTTTACCGTATCACAGGATACGATGTATAAAGTAAAAGAAGCGATGGAAGGCGTAAATGGCGGTTATCACGTACACGTGGCTGAAGGTATTGGCGATGTATATGATTCTTTGAAGAAATATGGCAAACGCGTCGTAGAACGTTTTAATGACCTTGACATCCTAGGGGATCAAACCATTGCTGTTCACTGTATTCACGTTAACGAAATGGAAATGAACATTCTAAAAGATACGGATACTAACGTGGTACACAACCCCATGTCAAACATGGGTAATGCAGTAGGCGTAACACCAGTAATCCGCATGTTGGAAAAAGGGGTTCGCTTAGGTTTAGGTACCGATGCCTATACCAATGATATGTTCGTCTCAATGCAAGTTGCTAAAATTCTTCAAAGCAGTCACTTATCAGATCCGACAGTAGGATTTGGACAAGCACTGCAGCTACAATTGGACAACAATTTGAAGATTGCTGCAAACTTCTTCCAAAAGCCTCTGGGTGTGTTGAAAAAAGGTGCTTATGCTGACATCATTACTGTTGATTACAACGCACACACACCTTTCACAGCAAATAACATCGGTGGTCACATTCTGTTTGGTATGGCTGGTAGAATGGTAAACGACAATATGATTAACGGACAATTTGTCATGAGAAACAAAGAAATTTTACTTGTCGATGAATTAGACATTATGGCTCGCTCTGCCGTTCGTGCTAAGAAAGTTTGGGAAAAACTTTAAATCGTATAGTTTAACTGAATTTAGGAAAGATTTAAGGAAAGATGCTTATATGCATCTTTCCTTTTTCATCTCCATCTTCTTCAACTGTTATACTGCCATAATTATCAGGGAATTCTTCATCACCCGTTGGAAAGATGGAATTAATTTTATTAGATGAAACCCTTGAATTGTAAATATGTACAAAAAATCGATTTTATGGTATCCTCAGAGGAGATAGAATTGATAATAAATCACAAATCAGCGTAGGTATTTTCCGATGTAAAGATTTAAATAATTCAGTAGAGAGGACCTTCCTATGATTAGAGAGAACGGCATCACAGTGGAGCAGCTTTTAGCATCCGATATTATGCGTGGCTCAACGCTCATTGCTGGTGAAAAAGGTATAAAAAACACGATTACAAAAGCAAATATCTATGCGGATAACGAGATCCTTGACTGGGTGACGCCTAAAGAAATACTATTGGCAACAGAAGAGAACTTTCGTGGTTGGGATGATGATCAATATATCGATTTCTTTAAACGGTCCGATGAGATAGGCATATCGGCACTTGCCGTAAAGTATTCTAGCGCCAATCACAAATTGAACCATACTGTGCTACAAGTCGCAAATGATATAGGGTTACCTATTATTCACATTCATAAAAAAACACCCATTGTTGAGGTAAATACAGCTGTTTTTCAATTGGTGTTTGCAAAACAAGCCGATCTATTAGCGCATCTTGAACAATTCCATGAAGAACTACTTCACTGTTTACTGAAAGGTGGTTCCGTTGAAGATGTACTCGTCATTATCCAGTCCCATATCAACAATCCTGTGGTTTTTGATTTTGCTAATTATGATAACAACATTGTTATATTCAATGAAAATAATGATAAAATGAAGGCATTACTCTTAAACGATGTGCACCGAAACCGTACTAGTCATGGTTTTTCTTTTTCTTTTAGAGAGGACATTATAGAATTAGAAGGTAGACGTGTAACGCGTATGGTGGTCCCAGTAACTAATAATGAAAAGATTTATGGCAATCTCTATACTTGGGGTGTTGACACTTCTTTGGGGGGGTTTGATCTATCGTTAATGGAAAGTGCCTCAACGAATATCGCTTTAATGCTTTTGCAAGAAGCTTCCATTCGTGAGGTGGAAATTAAACATTCCTCCGAATTTGTTGATGAGTTATTAAGTATTCCTCCTCGCGAATCTGCACTGGACCGGGCTCGTGTTTTTAACTTAAACGTGGAAGACCCTTATTGCCTCGTACTACTTAGAGTTAGTGATTGCGAGAATAGTAAAAATATTGCTTATTGCAGTGAGGGCGTCTACGATTTTATCTATTCCAATATAAAATGGATTGAAAGTCACATGAAAAAGCATCATATAGATGGAATGGTAACCACAAAAAAATCCTACCTTCAATTGATTCTAAAAGAAACAGAGGATCGTTTTGATGAGCGGCTTATGGAGTTCTTAACAACTTTAATCCGTTTACTAGAATCAAAAGCAAGTCCCCTTGACCTATTGGACATGCAAGTGGGAGTAGGTCGTGTGTATCCGGATTTAACTCAATTGTATCGGAGTCGTCTTGAAGCAGTGAAAGCAATCGAAGTGGGGAGTAAATTGTTTGAAGACACGATTGTGCGTTATGACGATCTTGGTATATTTAAAATTATCATACATGACTCTCTAAATGAAGATGTTAGGGAATTTTACAATGAAACATTGAAACCACTTGTAGATTACGACAAGAAAAAATCCACAGAACTGGTTCAAACGTTAGAAGCCTATTTCCGCAACAATGGCAATGTGACCAAAACGTCCGAGGAGATGTACACACACTACAATACGATATTGTATCGTTTAGAGAGAATTAAAGATATCACTCGTCTTGATTTGAATAATGCTAACGATCGATTAAATTTGGAAATGGCCCTTAAAATAACCATGCTCTATCGCTTTTAATCAGGAGGTTTTAAATGGATAGAACCAAAATCATCGAAGTTCTCGATGTGATACAAGATCAAATTTCGAAGCACGATAATGCGTACCTTCGTGTTCAGACTGAGCAATTCGTTCCTAAATATGAAACATCAGGATCAGCTGGCTTAGATCTCGCAGCTAACAATGGAGAACCTATCAAAATAAAACCCGGAGAAGTAGTAAAAATCCCCACAGGGGTTCGTGTACACATCCCTCAAGGGTATTTTGGTGCAATTTATCCTCGGTCTAGTACAGGTGTAAAAAAACAATTAATGCTCACCAACACCGTAGGGATCATCGACAGTGATTATAGAGGCGAAATCCTCCTTTTTTTCACCAATGTAGGTAATAACACTAAAACCATCAACAAAGGTGATCGACTTGCTCAAATGATCATCCAACCTTACTATCAAGCACCGATCCGCATTGTAGACTCATTAGAGGAAACGGAGCGCGGTGAAGGAGGTTTTGGGTCAACTGGAGAATAACCTTTTATTTGCATGTAGAGTTTATATTCTTGTAGCTATTGATAGGAGAGATAGGAGTAATACACTACCTTACATGATGTTCACCATTTATGAGCTGGCTGATAAAGTACGATTCGTGCTCATAAAATATATCCTGTAAGAGGATGTGTAAGAATAGGAAAGCAATTATCATTTCTTCTTCTTAGCAAAGATGCAAAATAAAATTTGACAAGGGCTCGCGAAATTAGTATAATTGTTATGTTGTCGTGAGCGCCTTTGGCTCAGTTGGTAGAGCAACTGACTCTTAATCAGTGGGTCCAGGGTTCGAGTCCCTGAAGGCGCACCATCTAACACCGCTAGAATTACATGTTCTAGCGGTGTTTTTTTGCTTTAAATACCAATTTGAGTGCTACTCGGGTGCTACTTAGTTACTGCCGGAAATGCGGTAAGATTCTCGATTGGTTTTCAACTTCTTATTTTTGAGATTTCGCTGAGGAGATAGTTGTGCTCGAGTTCGGTATAAACGTTGTTATTAAGGTTGATACTTGTATGTCCCATGATTTTTAGTCTTGCAGTATCGGACATGCAGGACTCTGCAAAGAGGAAAGTGCCTGTTTTTGACAATAGCGCGGGGTGAGTTTTGGGTTTAGATTGAGGCCGATGATGATGGGATCGAATATTTTTTATCTAAAGTTACTGATTTGAAGCTGTAGCCCAGTTTTAGAGGTAAAAAGGTAAGGGGTGGGGGTTTGGATACCAGTTTTCGTTGTAAGGGCGTATATCGGGGTGTATTGGCACGATACGGTCTATGCCTGCTTGGGTTTTGATTCACCGATGATGTAATTTTGCGGGAGATTGACGTGTGTCTTTTGATGCTAAAAAGTTCTTGGGTCTAAGTGAGAGGTAAGTCATACACATGATGACGTCGACGTAAGGAATGCGATCTTTTTTTAAGAGGATGTCGAGTTCTTGGATGGTGATTCTAGGTGTTGGCTCAGTTATTTTCATGCTGATGATAAGGTATTGGCCGAGATTAGTATCAGTGATTTTACGAGGTATGGCGTATTTGTAGAGTGATCCGATGAGGTTTTGGCTTTATTGACTAAGGACTTGGAGAGGCCTTGTTTGATAATGGCTTGATGATGGTTGATGTTGGAGGTTTTAATGGGATGGTCGTAAAGTAGTGGGAGTTTGCTATAAGCTTTTTTGTAGCTATATTATTTTCGGATAGTCGTTGTAATTTATGATACGACTGTGGAAGCTTTGCTGATTGCCGCGTTTCGCTGTCCAGTATTTGTTTCGAAGGGTAAGAAGCTGTTGCAGGTGATGTTGTATACGGCGGATGTGATGGTATCGTTTAAACCCTGTGATGCTAGGCATGTGACGCTGATTCAGGAGAGTGTTGTCCCTAATCCTTATCAGAGGTTGCCTGTGGTGGAATGGCGCAATAATCGCTACCGTTTGGGCGATTATGAGATGGTCCTTTCTCAGATTGATTTGTACGATGCGGCTCAGAGTGATACGGTGAATTATATGCAGGATTTGAATGATGCGATGCTGGTGATTTCTGGGGATTTGGATGCGGATAAGTATTCTACGGATGATATTTTGGCGATGAAGCAGGCGAATTTGTTGCTTTTGGAAGGTGGTCAGGATGTTAGCGGCAGGGATCGTCCGCTGTCTGCAGATTATTTGTACAAGCAGTATGATGTGGTGGGCAAGGAGGCTTATAATAAGCGCTTGCAGGATGATATTCACAAGTTTAGTCATACGCCGGATCTTTCGGATGATAGTTTTTCGCAGAATTCTTCGGGGGTGGCACTAAAGTATAAGTTGTTTGGTCTGGAGCAGGTCCGCGGGACGAAGGAGAAGTATTTTTTGATGGCGCTTCGGGAGCGGTATCGGATTGTTTCGGATCTTCGTGAATCAATTGCGCTACCTGGGCTTGATCCGGAGAATCTACGCATTATTTTCACGGAGAATTTGCCGGAGGATGAATGGTCGGAGATTAAGGACTTTTATGGTGTGGGTGGTCAGTTGTCTCAGCGTACGCTTCTTGAACGGCTGTCTTTTGTGGAAAATGCAGATGTGGAGATGGGTTTGGTGGAGAGTGAAAGCGCGCCGCCTGACGGAGATCGCTTTGATTTTGAGAAGGTAACGGATGATGGCGAATCCGAGTGAGGCTTATAGTAGGAAGCGTGAACTGGACCATATTAAGAACCAGATTAAGGATGATCAGGCGTTTGCTAAGGAACTTACGGGGCTATATAACCAACGAATGCAGGCGTGTCAAAAGGAAATCGAAGCTTTTATTGGCAGGTATGCTACGGAAGAAGGCCTATCCTATGCCGATGCGATGAAAAAGGTTCAAGCGGTTGATGTTCGGGCATTTGAACAGAAAGCAGCGGAGTATGTCAAGAATCGAGATTTTAGTGATCGTGCGAATGAGCGATTGAGATTGTATAATGCGAAGATGCGAGTCTCTAGGCTGGAACTTCTCAAGCGGGAGTTGAATCTTGCGCTGGTGGATTTGGCGAATGTGGAAGAGAAAAAGCTGTCTGACCGGCTGCAAAAGAAGGCTATCGAGGAGATCGAACGACAAGCAGGGATTTTGGGGATGAGCGTCAGGGATCGACGGTCTATCCAGGCAGCGGCATCGGTGTTTGTGAAGGCGGATTTTCGTTCGGCAACGTTTAGTGATCGGGTTTGGGCAAATCAGGGTTGGTTACAATCTCGGCTTGCGAATGGTCTGGAGCGTTCGCTTTTGTCTGGGGAGCATCCGAGGCTCTGGGCGAGACGGCTGAAGGGGATTTTTCAGAAGGATTTTAAGGGGGCATCTAGCGCGGCGGCACGGCTTGCGGTGACGGAAACGGCGAGGGTGCAAGCGGCGGTGCAGCAGGCGTCTCGGGAGCGGATGGGTTTTGATCGTTATGAGTATGTTGCGGAGCCTTCGGCTTGTCCGATCTGTAAGCCGATGGACGAGCAGGTGTTTATGACGAAGGATATGGTGATCGGAAGAAACCATTTTCCGATGCATCCTTGGTGTAGGTGTTCCTCTGCGGCGTTTTTGGATGTGGATCAGTTTAAAATATCGGTAGATGGGTATGAAGGATTACACAGAAAAGCGTGATCGAAGAGATTCTAATACGGGTGTCTTTAAAAATCTTAAAATTCCGATGCAAAAACGCAAAGTCCTTCAAATCGCTAAACGCTATGATATTGATATGCGAGGTATCACACTAAAGATTCAACGGTCTGAAAAGCTTCTAAGCCTGAATATTGTTGGGTCGACGGATTATCATTCTATTGGACGAATTGATTTGTTCCCGAATGCGTTTATAGATGAAGAGACTTTGGTGAGAACGCTAATTTATGAGTTAGAACATGTAAAACAGCTTAGAAAGTATGGGAAAAAGTATACTCAGGATCATTTGTTTGAGATGGAAACGGAAGCGTATTTAGCTGAAGATGTTTTTCTTAGTAAGATTGGAGGTGTGAAAGATGCAAAAATGGATGAGTAATTTAGAGAATATTGCCAGTCTTAAAGAGGTTGGTACTTGTCCATATTGTGGGAGCGATGATACGGATTACGGGTATACCCTTGTAAATGAGTTGTCGGACATGGGGTATGGAGATATTTGGTGTAATTCCTGTTTACATGCTTTTCATATGTCTAGAGTAGTGATAGATAAGGATAGACTTAAAGAGACCCCGATAGGACTAAAATACTAAAGCACTAAGTAGCTCTAATGCTACGAGGTGCTTTTTTGATGCAGAAAAGAGGTCAAGTTGGTGAATAAAGTCAATTGTATCATAATGAACCCGCCATATCCTCTAAAATGGGAACGTACGGAGGATTTATCGGAAGATACTTTGAAGAATACAGTGCCGAAAGAAAGTCTAATATGCAAGATTATACCCCTAAAGAAGTTGCTGAGTTGTTGGCGAGGTTGACGGAAAGTGCTATCGGAGATAGACCGATAACGATCTGTGATGGTGCGGCGGGCACGGGTTCGTTGCTGATTGCTAAGTGGTGGCAATGTAAAAGTGAAGGTGCTAATGTGATTGTGATGGCTACGGAATATGCGGACAACGCTATCGCCTATCTGCTTCACAATTTAGCGATGCGTGGAATCGAAGGGATAGTCAATCATGGTGATACGATAACTCAGGCTTTTAAACAAAAGTATCGGCTCATTAAAGACGGAAAGTATTCAAACATTGAAGCTATCTGACATTGCCACCATCGAAAGAGCAAGGAAGGGAAAGTTATATCCTCCTCGAAGCTTTGGAATACAACTATCCGCAAGCCGTGGGCAAACAGAATGGTTTGAAGATGGTGGTGAAGTGGAGGCGAAATACGGTGTGGTGACTGTAGATGAATCCATAGTCAATGCAAAGCTCGTATATCATTATGTGAAAGAAACGATGTCGAAGTACCGCAGGGTGATCCAAACGGGGATCAATTTCAAGTTGGAGGAGATTATGGATTATCCAATAAAGTTACCAATATAGAAAGCACGGTTGTGAAAACGGCGCGAGCCTTTTTATAGCAGAGTAGGAGTGAGCCATTTGCCAAGATTACGGCCTAAAATCATTCGAAAAGAGAAGGGGAATTGTTGCGATTGGTGCAAGGCGGTCGTTGGAACGTATGATTACCCGGATGTGCCAAAGGACGTATACCGCAGGAACAGATACTGCCGGTGCACGGTGGAGTACGATCCTGGGGATGGGAAGCGGCGGGATGTGCATACGAAAAAATGGGTGGACCCTGAGAAAGAGGGTAAAATAGAAACAAGGAAAGTAGCGGCAAGCGAGGATCATGCGCAGGCCAATCGACTTAAACTATCGCATATGCAAAGGCCAAGGAACTTGGATATGATCCGATCCCACAGGAAAAGGTTGTGGAAGTGCTGAGAAAAGACTCGGAACGGTGGATTGAGTCCTTGACGGAGGAAGAGAAGAAGGCTATTTTGAAATATACTGACAATGGGATTGATCCTGATGGGATGAAATTGTATGAAAAGATCAACAAGGTTGTTGGTGGTGAGTATATTCCGGTGGATGAAAAAGAATCCGAGTTGTTATTTTCAAAATACAACCAAATATATGAGGGGATAGAGAAAATAACTTAGGACATGATATAATTGTTTACAGAAGGGACTACCATCCCGAGAGGCTGGATGGAGTAAATAAGAAGTTTTTAAGTACTTCGGCGACGCAAAAAGGGGCTTTAGGCAGCTCTCCTAATGTATCTATTATTGTTCCAAGAGGTGCCAGTGGAGCTTATGTTGAGCACTTAAGTAATTATCCTAAGCAACGAGAGTTCATTTTACAAGCAGATACAGTATTAAATCTGATTATGAAAAATGATGAAGATTATATTTATGAGGTGATAAATCATGAGTCAGAACAAATTGTCTGAAAGTGAGAGAAATTTTCTAGATCGGATGAGGAGTCAAGAAAAGAATCTTCAAACGCTTGACCAAAAAAACGTTCCGAGGAATTTTTAGCTGAGGCCAAGAGAAGAAGAATCCTACGGAGCAGGAATCAAATTAAAGACTAAAAGCACACTAACAGAGGTTGGGTGTGCTTTTTTGATGCAGAAAAGGAGGATGTTATGGCAAAAGATGATTATGATGTGATTGTGTTTAAGATTTTAACTTATCTTTACGCTTGTCGAAAAAGGAAGATTGTTTTTGATGAGGACGTCTTTAAAGCAGCGATCTCTTATGGTGCTATCCAGGAAGATTATTTCATGGATATTCGCTACATGATAAATGAGGAGGGGCTTATTGAACGTGTCGGATTTACTAAAGCTTGGGGTGGAAATGTGATTGCGCTCTTCTCACTTAATGAGCTTAGGATCTCAAGTGTCGGGGTGAGATATTTGACGGACAATGTGAACATGGAAAAAGTGAAGGATGTTTTACGGGTTGGTTTTGGCTTGTTGCCTGATTTGGTGAGGCTGGTTTTTGGAGGATGAAGGTCGACTATCGTTTGATTTTCTATTAGGAGGTAGCTGCCTTTGCAAAAGGAGGGATGGTGGATTGGGTGCAAGCAGAGGGGGGAGAAAATGGATGGCCATAAATACCGAACCGATGAGGATTAAATCCCACTATTACAAGCGGTTATGCCGAGAATTAGCCGAATTTAAGATACACAAGCTAGCGATCATCGACGCAAAGGAGCGTTTGAAGGAGTTAAATGCGGATATCGATACGGGGGTTAGCGGTATCGATTATTCGAAGGATGTTGTGGTATCGACGAGCACGGGAAGCCCGGTAGAGCACATCGTCATTAGCCGGATGGAGCTTCAAGCGTACTACCAACACATTATCGACTATCGAAGTGAATCGTATAAGTGGTGGATGCCAATAATGTCATTGTTGCTGGACATACCAGGCACAAGGCGGCGTTAAAATTGGGTTTAGACACTGTGCCTTGCCTGGTAGCAAATGACCTCTCAAATGAGTAAATAAAAGCTTTTAGGTTAGCGGACAACAAGGTGGCAGAAAAAGCGGTATGGGACGAAGATCTATTGGAGCTTGAGCTTGGCGAGTTGGTGGATCTCGATTTTAGCATGGATGATTTTGGATTAGAGTTTGATTTTGAAGAGCCCCACGACGACGAGGAGCTGGAGGTCGAAAAAGAAAATGCCCGTGCGAATACAGGCAAGCAATACAATTTACAGTATGTCGATGAGTTGGATGTCGAAGGGTTTTACCAGATGCCCACTATTGAGGCAGTCGACCATGTACCAACGGACTTGATGGGCTTTAATTATATGCTGAATACACCTAATCACGAGGCAGGGATTCATTTTTACTTGGACGACTACCAGTTTGAGCGAATCTGGCAACGACCGGAATTTTATATTGAGAAGCTAATGCCTTTTGATTGTGTGCTATCGCCGGATTTTTCGCTCTATATGGATATGCCGATAGCGATGAAGGTGTGGAATATCTATCGATCGCGCTTAATTGGTCAGATGTGCCAGAGAGCGGGTTTGGTGGTGATTCCTACGGTGTCGTGGGCAGAGGCGGACACGTTTGAGTTTTGCTTCGATGGGTTGCCCTTGCACGGCACACTATCAGTGTCGACTATCGGGGTGAAACGCGAGGAAGCGGCTTTCGAGATTTGGCGAAACGGTATGGATGCGATGATCGAACGGCTTGAACCGATACGCTTGATCGTGTATGGGGGAAAGCTAGAGTATGATTACGGAGATGTTGAGGTAATTTACTTTGAGAACGCTGTTACCGAGCGGATGAAACGGGGTAAGTAATGGGTGGACGAGGGGCATATCTGCAAAACGGCGGATTCGCTGTATAGGAATATGAGTCCGTCGAGATGACAGATGGCATAAAGGTGATCTCGAGAATAGATCGATAGCCTGCCGCATTACCCCAAATGTCAAATACACCTGGAACGATCTATATATTGAAGTCTGGGGACCATTACAAGAGTATCGGTATTTACGGAGAAGATCGCAGATTGTTGCGAGAAATAAATTGGCAGCATAAGCATGATGTGCGAGATTCAAATAAGCAAATCGTTGACCGAATTCGTAAAGGAGACACTCATATCCACCACTGGAAAGGGATGAGGATGGCGAATGTGAGGCGGCTAACACCTAACGAAATTAAGCGTTTCGGGACGACTATAGAGAAAATAGGGGGGGCGCGTCAGATGAATGAGATGAAAGCGATAATGGATATGAGAACGGCAGTTACCGACATCTATTTTCAAGCCGTTGATTTCGTTTGGAGAGGCGTGTCATATGAATTTACGGGGTATTGGGTCTTATTCAGTTACAATGAAGGTGAGGACGATAAGGATATTGCGTTTTTTGATCGGGCGACTGATTTTCTCGAAGCGAAATTATTTGACGGAAAAACCATATTAGAAATTGAGGATGATATATCCGAGGTGGACTATCATTTTTAAAGATGAACTATGCACCTGCTAAGATAGGGTGCTTTTTTTATGCCTGAAAGGAGGCTGATGATTGTGGCACATCCAAACTCATTAAAAAATTTGAAGCCTCTTAACCAGACATCGGAAGAGGCAAGAGCTGCTGGGAGGCTTGGCGGGATCGCGAGTGGAGTAACGCGTCGAAACCGCAAGAAGTTTCAAGACGTTTTAGACGCGATGCTTGACATGTCGGTCAAGAAAGGGCCGATGACGGATATTGACAAGATCCGGCTGTTAGCGGATTTGAAGGGAAAAAATATCACGGTTAAAGAGGCAATGCTGTTATCTCAGGTCTCTCAGGCGTTAAATGGGGATTTAAGCGCCTTAAAATACATTACCGAAATGCTAGGTGAACAACCCACACCGGAGATCAAAATCGACCAACGTGTACGGTCAGGACCGTTGGAGGATATCCTTGAACAGTTACAGGAAGATTAAGATTTGGGAGGACGAGGGGCGAGTTCCGGCATTAGTGTTGACGGGAAGAAGTATGGTACTGAATTTAGATCGGTATACGAAAGTGGAAACATTAAGTTTATAAAATATAATGACTCTTCAGCCACTAAAGCGCCGCTGGAAACGATGACGAAAGGGAGAGTTTACGCAACAACAAGTGAGAGGGACGAGGTGAAGTATATCACTTATTACGACAAAAACAATTTGAGATTTAAGCAGATTGATGTATCGGGAATGCTTACAAGATCGACGGGACACCAACCATACCACACACGCACATGGGGTATTTCCACGATGAAAAAGGCACACGCGCATTAAGCGATAAGGAGCAAAAGATGGTTGACCGGGTATTGAAAAACGTGGGATAATAGGGAAAAGAGGTAGTAGTTTAAGGTGGAGAACGCGCATTTGCGAGGTTCCAGTTCGAATCTGGGCGCCTCTTTTTTTAGGATTGATGTTAAGCACCTGCTAAGATAGGGTGCTTTTTTTATGCCTGAAAGGAGGCTGATGATTGTGGCACATCCAAACGCATTAAAAAATTTGAAGCCTCATAACCAGACATCGGAAGAGGCAAGAGCTGCTGGGAGGCTCGGCGGGACACCAACCATACCACACACCCACATCGGATATTTTCACGATGAAAAAGGCACGCGCACGCTAACGAGCAAAGAGCAAAAGATGGTTGACCGGGTATTGAAAACGTGGGATAATAGGGAAAAAAGGTAGTAGTTTAAGGTGGAGAACGCGCATTTGCGAGGTCCCAGTTCAACTCTGGGTGCCTCTTTTTTTTATGCCCAATAAACGGGAAGTCTGGATAGGTTACAATAAACTAGACAAAAAAATTAAGGGACATTACAATAAAACAAAAAGGAGTCCAAGATGTCTAAACGAACAAGAAGAAAATTTACAAATGAATTTAAAGCACAGATGGTGTCCCTGCTAAAAAGTGGAAAACCCAGAGCCGATATCCTTAGAGAATATGATCTAACCCCTTCAGCTTTTGATCGTTGGATTAAACAAAGCGATTCTACCGGTTCATTCAAAGAAAAAGATAATCGTACAGAAGTTGAAAAGGAACTGATTCATCTGCGTAAAGAAAATACGAAACTTAAAATGGAAAATGACATTTTAAAGCAAGCAGCGCTGATGATAGGACGAAAGTAAAAGTCATCAGAGAAAACCGTGATAAATACTCCGTATCAGCAATGTGCATCGTCCTAAAAATCTCAAGAAGTAGCTATTACTATCAAGCCAAAGAACAAGAAAACGAAGAAAACCTAAGAGATCAAATTCGCCAAATCTTCATAGTGATAGTAGGAAAACGTATGGAACACGCAGAATAAAAAATGTGCTAGAAAAGAAAGAAATGATGGTATCTAGAAGAATTGGGCGAATTATGAAAGAACTCGGCTTAGTCTCCGTTTATACTCAATTAAAATATAAGGTTCATAGAGCAAAAACGAACGAAGAACACATCGACAATGAAGTAAAACAGCAATTTTCAGAAAGAAACCATTTAGAAGTCGTAGTCAGTGATTTAACCTATGTTCGAGTTGGTAGCAAATGGCACTATGTATGTCTAATCATCGACTTGTTTAACAGAGAAATCATTGGGCATTGCGCTGGAAAATACAAGGATTCAAATCTTGTATTTAAGGCCTTCTCCAAGATAAACCATCCACTTCAAAACATTGAAATCTTCCATACTGATCGGGGCAATGAATTTAAAACAACGTGATCGATAGCTTTGTTGAAGCATTTAACATTAAAAGATCCTTGAGTAAAAAAGGCTGTTCCTATGATAATGCAGTGGCGGAAGCCGTGTTCAAAGTATTCAAAACAGAATTCATTTATCAGAAATCGTTTCAAAAAATGGAAGACTTAGAACTACACTTAAATGATTACGTTAATTGGTACAATAACCATAGAATCCATTCGTCATTAGGTTATCTAACACCAGTAGAGTTTAGAAAGACGTACCTTAAAAAAATTGTCTAAAGAAGTGTTGACAATCTACTTTCACTTTTGCAGATGATGAAGAGGATGTTGTGCGAAGCGCAAGGGAGGTTTTGGAGCTTTGCTTGTACGAAAGAGAAGAGTACCACAGAGATATTCCAAAAGCTTCACTTTTCAGAGAATTACAAGCAGGAGAAGGTAAATCCATTTTAATGGTTGATGTGTGGATGGTACCTGTTCGAGATATACTGAAGAATAAAGCTGTAAAGAAAACTCTAACAATCCCTCGATGGTTGAACGATATTGCAGAAGCTCACGATGTGAATTTCTCACAAGTGTTACAGAGTTCTCTAAAAGAGTATTTGGGCGTGAATAAGTAAATTTGAAAGAGGTCAGGCGTGAAAATACGCTTGACCTCTTATTTTTAGTGGGGATATAGGCATACAAAGGTATGGTTGTCTAAAGATTGGCGCTCAAAGCGGGCATATTTTAGCAAATGGCGATATCTAGCGGTTTATTCCTCAAGTTTTATTTTTCGCTCAGTGATGAGGGCTTCAAGTTCTATGAGATCCTCATGTGTGGCTCGATTTCTAATAAAGCTTCTTGCGGAGGTTCGCCCGCTCAAATAACTTCGGTGTTCTTTATTTTTTTCGGCCCATCTCTTATTAGCAGCCATTTGATCCTCGATGTTTTTATAATCTTTTCTTTTTTCGGTCATAGTGTTACCTCCTTATTTTAATAACATGTAGACGCATCCAACAACGACGATGATCAGACAAGCGAATTTCCAGACCAGCCGTGCGAGCTCTTTTAGTATTGTCATGGTTGATTTTCACGAACGATGTGATATACTGATGATAAGAGAACGGGCAAAGCCCCAACTCTCACTGAATGGTATCTAGTAACAGCTTGATCACTACCGCTAGAGTACCAGCCTTTAAGGCTAAGTCGGTAAGTGCTTCCAACACTTCGCCGACTTTTTTTATTGCCCTAACGACTCTATTCTCATCGTTCATGTGAGTACCTCCTTTCTTTGATGTTAAATACATTGCACCATAGTAGAAACACTATGACAATGTTTTTTATTTTTTTGCTATTTAATAATAGCTGGGGGCGTATAGGGCGGTAGCAACCCGGTTGCAACGTGGTAGCAACGTATACCTTTATTGTTCTTTTTAGATGGCTTTAAATGGCTTTAATTAGCGATAGTTTAGTGAGCAACTAGCCTATTATTAGACTCTTAATCAGTGGGTCCAGGGTTCGAGCCCCTGAAGGCGCACCATTGAACACCGCTAGAATTACACATTCTAGCGGTGTTTTTTTGCTTTAAATACCAATTTGAGTGCTACTCGAGTACTACTTAGTTACTGCCGGAAATGCGGTAAGATTCTCGATTGGTTTTCAACTTCTTATTGTAACCTATCCAGACTAAGGTAGCTGGCGTATAGTGGAGGAGGGGATGGGGGTATCCTCATCCTTTTTTGTCTCTTTTTTACAAGGAGGGTTTTATGCAGGTTGAGATTAAAGAGGTTATGTACGATTTACATTTTGGGTTGAAGTTTATTCACAAGTTGGATGAGTCGAAGTGTATTAAACGCAATGGTATGGAGTTTGGGTATGGCGTGAATTATGCGCTGAATTTGCTGGACTAGTACAATCCTACGATTTTGGTGGATTTGATTCGTGCTGGGACGGTGACGTTAGCGAAGAAACCTAGGGATCAGGATATTATTGATTTTATTGACGAATCAGATATTGAGGTGCTTTGTGGGGATTTTTTGAAGGCATTAGAGACTGCTTCAGCTACACTTCTTCATGATCTTCATTCACTGGGAAATAGCGATTGTTATTCCATTGAATTGTACGACCAGAAGACACCGTGCGTTTGACCAAAACAGCTAAAGTTAACTCAATCGTTTCTTCTGAGACTTACATTTCGAAAGCCAATTCGATATCCTAATCTTGAGAGCTGATATTATACAGGAGAGGCGACAGATTAACTTATGGATCAACTATGACATTATCACTTGTAGATAAGAAAAACCCTATATTTTTACCGAAAGCTCTTGACAAACCATGAAAAAGGCTCTAAAATAATAGAGTCAAGGTTATTCCTTGACTCTATTATTGTTTGGAAGAGGATTATATGGAAAAGAAGCTGCGCATGGGGTTGTTGTTTGATTACTATGGAAAGCTTTTGACGGAGAAGCAACAGCAAGTTTGTGTTTCCTATTATCTCGAAGACCTGTCGTTACAAGAGATCGGTGAGATTCTAGGATGTTCAAAACAGGCGGTCCATGATTTGCTAAAACGAGCAGATGAAAATCTAGAAGCTTTCGATGAAAAACTCGATTTTATCAATAGAATGACGATCGATCGCAAGCTTCGCGATCAAATCATAGACTCGTTGACTTCCATAGATTCTCAAATAGATGACCGTGCCATTAATAAGCGTATAAAAGGGTTGATTGAATCAATCCAACACAATGACACAGAATAAGGAAGTGATCTCATGTTGTTTGAGAATCTGTCTGAAAAACTGCAAAATACCTTCAGTCGGCTAAGAGGCAAGGGTAAGTTGTCTGAGAAAGACGTTGACCAAGCACTTCGCGAAGTACGGTTGGCACTCTTAGAAGCCGATGTAAACTACAAGGTCGTAAAAGACTTTGTAAAAAAAGTTAAAGCACGCGCCATTGGCGAAGAAGTGATGGAAAGTTTGAATCCTGGGCAGATGGTGATAAAAATCGTCAATGACGAACTCACTATGCTGATGGGAGAAAAAGAAGAGAAGCTTAGATTTTCAAGTAAATCGCCGTCAGTTATTCTCATGTGCGGGTTACAAGGTGCCGGAAAGACCACTCATGTAGCTAAACTGGCCAAAATGCTGAAGAAACAAGGTCGCAGACCTTTGTTGGTTGCTTGTGATGTATATCGCCCTGCAGCGATCAAACAATTGCAAGTTGTCGGTGCGCAAGTAGAAGCAGAAGTGTTTTCTATGGGCACCAATATGAAGCCTGAGGATATCGCAAGAGTTGGGGTATCTCACGCGATGAAGAACAATTTTGATACGGTTTTGATCGATACCGCAGGGCGTCTTCACGTCGATGCGGAGATGATGGATGAGATTAAACGCATCAAAGAAGTCACTGAACCAACAGAAATTCTCTTGGTTGTCGACGCGATGACAGGACAAGACGCGGTGAATGTCGCTGAACAATTCAACCAAGCTTTGGATATTACAGGTATTATTCTAACCAAACTCGATGGTGACGCTAGAGGCGGTGCGGCTCTTTCCATTAGAGCTGTGACCGAGAAACCCATTAAATTTGTGGGTATGGGTGAAAAGCTTGACCAATTAGAAAGTTTTTACCCTGAACGTATGGCATCCAGAATTTTAGGCATGGGTGATGTCTTGTCTTTAATCGAGAAGGCACAGTCAACCATCGATGAAAAGCAAGCGAAGGAACTGGAAGAGCGTATCCGCTCTCAAAATTACAGTTTTAACGACTTTCTAGTCCAGTTAGAACAAATGCGCAACATGGGCCCTATGGAGGACCTTCTCGCCATGATTCCCGGTGTAGATTCTAAAGCTTTAAAAGATATTAACATCGGCGAAAAAGATATTAAGAAGATCGAGGCAATGATCCAATCAATGACACAATTGGAAAGAGAAGATCCTTCCATTATTGATTCTAGTCGCAAGAAGCGTATTGTCAGTGGGTCAGGATCGGATATTGTATCGCTAAACAAGTTATTAAAACAGTTTAAAGATACGAAAAAAATGATGAAGAAAATGAATGCAATGGAAAAAAACATGAAGAGAAAAGGGAAGTTCGGAATGCCTTTTTTCAAATAAATAATTGGAGGACACAATGGCAGTTAAAATAAGAATGAAACGTATGGGTGCAAAGAAGAATCCGTTTTACAGAATTGTTGTAGCAGATTCAAGATCACCAAGAGATGGTAAATTTATAGAAGAAATCGGGTACTACAATCCAGTTTCTACACCGAAGGTATTTAAAATTGATGCTGAAAAAGCAAACAAATGGATGCTCAACGGCGCGAAGCCTACAGATTCTGTAGCTCGACTTTTCAAAGAAAATGGAGTGTATAGCACAGTGGAAGCGGAAGTTCCCGCTGACGTTGTGGAAGAAGAAGTCGCTGAAGAAAACCTCAACCCAGAATCTTAGTCAGTAGCTTAATTTAGCCCAAGGAAAAGGAGACCTCATGAAAGAATTAGTTGAGACTATAGCCAAAGCACTGGTCGATAATCCTGATGCAGTACACGTAAACATGACAGAATCCGAAGATGATGTGGTAATGATCGAGCTATCAGCCGCATCAGAAGACCTTGGTAAGATTATCGGGAAACAAGGCAAAATTGCAAACTCAATCCGCACGATTGTCAAAGCCTGCGCGATTAAGGAAGATAAAAAAGTAATGGTTGAAATCATTCAATAGCATGAACGATATCACGATAGGTACTATAGTAAATACCCTTGGCATCAAAGGTATTGTTAAGGTAATACCCGCTGATCAAACAGGTACAAATTTTTACAATGGCTTAGTTGTGCAAACAGACGACGGAATGCACTTGACGATGTGTTCTGTGCAAAAAAGCGGAAAGTTCTTTCATGTGGGTTTTGAAGGGCTAACCGATATCAATCAAGTCTTACCTTATAAGGGTTCAACGCTACGGATTAATGAAGCCTCTTTAGTGGTTCTGGAAGAGGACACTTACTATCACTTCCAACTCGAAGGCATGCACGTGATCCAAGAATCAGGTGCAGAAGTCGGTATTTTAAAAGAAGTTTGGACCTATTCAGCGAATGATGTGTACGTTGTTGAAGATAAACAAAACAACCAGATTCTCATTCCAGCAGTCAAGGCGTTTATCCTAAATATTGACAGGGATGCAAAAATTATGACTGTCCGATTGATTGAGGGAATGATCAATGAGGTTTGATGTATTGACCCTCTTTCCTCATATGTTTGAGGCTTTAAAGGACTATGGTGTAGTTGGCCGTGCGCAAAAAGGACAGCTGATAGACATCAACACGGTACACATTAGAGATTTCAGTAAAGACAAGCACCAAAGAGTAGACGATGAAGTTTACGGTGGAGGTTGTGGAATGTTGATGACACCGCAGCCTATTGTAGACGCTATGAGATCTGTGTCTACCGCACGTGCTCATCGGATCTACCTATCGCCTCAAGGCGCGGTCTTGACGCAAAAACGTACGATTGAGCTTTCGCATTATGACCATTTAATCTTATTATGTGGCCATTACGAAGGCGTCGACAATCGCGTTGTTGAGCATTTCATTGATGAGGAGTTATCTATGGGGGACTATGTCCTAACAGGTGGAGAATTACCTGCAATGGTATTAATCGACGCAATATCACGGCACATACCTGGTGTTTTAGGCAACGAGACCAGCGCATCGACAGATTCACACTATGATCGTTTGTTGCAATACCCTCAATACACTAGGCCGCGTGATTTTGAAGGGCATACTGTTCCAGAAGTACTATGTTCTGGCAACCACCGTTTAATCGATGAATGGCGCAAGACTCAGAGTTTAGAAGTGACTAAAAATAAAAGACCCGATCTATTGGATCAGCCCGTAGAAGATCGGGAGTATTAACAGGAGGAAAATAATGGATTTTATAAGACAAATAGAAAAAGAACAGTTAAAGGAAGAGCTTACTCCCTTTAATGTAGGTGATACGATTCAAGTTCACTACCGCATCAAAGAAGGAAACAGAGAAAGAGTGCAGGTTTTTGAAGGCACTGTTATCAAAAAACAAGGAGAACACTCAAGAGCTACTTTCACCGTTCGCCGAGTGAGCTATGGCGTAGGAGTTGAAAGAACTTTTCCAATTCATTCCCCACGCGTAGAGAAAATCGTCATTACTCGTCATGGTAAAGTGCGTCGTGCACGGTTGTTCTACCTTCGTAGTAGACAAGGTAAAGCTGCTAAAGTTCGCGAAAAGAAAATGTACTAATACTGTATTTTACAAAAAGAGTCTTTCCTATGTAAGTCAATCGTACTTACATACTTAAGGCTCTTTATGCGTATCACTAAGGAGTACTCATCCGTGATTGAAAAAGGAGGTAGAAATGAACATCAATTGGTATCCTGGCCACATGAAGAAAACAATCGATCAATTACATCAATCTTTGAGAATGGTGGACATCGTCGTCGAAATCATCGATGCACGTATTCCAGTTGCCAGCAGAAACCCCAAAATTGATGAGTTAACGACAAATAAACCTCGATTGATCATCTTAAATAAGTACGACCTTTCCGATCGAAACGAAAATATCAAATGGCTTAATTACCTCTCGAAAGGAGATGTAAAAGCGATCTGCTACGATTCTCTTCATGAAAATGACATCTCATCTATTTACACCGGTGCAAAAAGTGTGTTATCCGATAATTTCGAAAAAAGGCGATCCAAAGGGATTACTGACCAAACGATACGCATGATGGTTGTTGGAATTCCCAACGTAGGGAAATCGACATTTATCAATAATATATCGAAAAGAAAAGGAACGAAAGTCGGAAATCGGCCGGGTGTGACTCGGACGAATCAATGGATAAAGACGGATTCTGATCTACTATTGCTCGATACACCGGGCGTATTGTGGCCAAAATTTGAAACTGAAACGATTGCGATGAATCTTGCGTTTACTGGTGCGATTAAAGATGAAATCATGGATATTGAAACCCTATGTTTTCATTTTATTAATAAATTAAATGCGATTGACCCCGCACTTCTGAGTAACCGTTATGATTTGTTGGATATTGAAGACAAGGCTGCTGTTTACATTATGGATGCTATCGGAAGTCGCATCGGAGCAATCGTTCGTGGAGGCGATATTGATTATTTCAAGGTAGCCAACAAGGTGTTTGATGATTTTCGAAAGGGACGACTTGGCAGGATTACGTTGGAACGAGTAGGTGATTAGTATGGATTACACTCTATTACAAGAACTCGATCGCATTCGTTCATCAAAAGATTCCTATCTATGTGGTGTCGATGAAGTCGGACGTGGTTCTTTGGCGGGGCCAGTCGTTGCTTGTGCCTGTATGATGAAAAAAGGGGACCTCCTTTTAGGTGTGCAAGATTCTAAGAAACTGACACCAAAAAAAAGAGAGGCGTTGTTTGATCTTCTAACGAGTCAGAGCATATCGGTTGGATATGGTATCGTTGATCATTTGACAATCGATGAAATCAACATTCGACAAGCAACTCGATTAGCGATGAAAAAGGCAATTTTATCTGTGGTTTCCAATGCCGATGGGATTAAACCCAGTCTGGTTGTCATCGATGCTGAAACCGTTGACCTAGATATCCCTCAATGTGGTATCGTTCATGGTGACGACCTCTGCTACGAAATCAGTTGTGCCTCTATATTGGCAAAAGTCTATAGAGACCGCCTAATGGTAGAGCTAGATACTCAATATCCAGGATATGATTTTAAATCCAATAAAGGCTACGGGACTAAAAGACACTATGAAGGCATAGATCATTTCGGTGCTTCAGAGATACATCGTCAAACATTTTTGAGGAAATACTATGAAAAACTTAATCACTAATTCGATTGGTCAATATGGGGAATCACTGGCATGTGAATACTTAAAAGGGCTAGGTTATCGGCTACTCGAAAAAAATTATCGCAATCCATTTGGCGAAATCGATCTAATCTTTGAAGATGGCGATATCGTCGTTTTCGTTGAGGTAAAAGCTCGGAAAAATGAGACTTACGGATATCCGCGAGAATTTGTTACAGCAAGTCAACAGAAGCGGATTATGAGAAGTTCGGAGATTTATTTGCAGGAGATGAATCTTCTCGATCGCCAAATGCGATATGATGTGATAGAGATTTATTTAGAATCAAGGACCATCGAACACATCGACAACGCATTCCCATATTGACACTTATTGATCTTCTGGTATAAAATGACGCCAATGGAGGTGTTACGATGAATACTAGAGACATCTTATTGTTACTTAGCCATCATCGAATCAATAATGGTACCATTCTCAAACTTTATGAATCAATACAACCATTACACACAATAGTTGATGTTGATTTATGTTCTGAACACAATTTAACAGAATTCGAAGCTAAAAAGATTTATGATGCCATTGATGATGATCTCCTCGAAAGCGTGACCTCCTTTTTCGAAGCTAACAACATCTCTTTTCTGACGATTGAGGATATAGATTATCCATCAAATTTGAGAGAAATCCAAGACAGACCAGCCGTTATTTACTATCGAGGAGAACTTCACGTTGATGACGAAGTTGCTATCGCCATAGTTGGTGCTCGAAAATGTACGGCTTATGGCATCTGGGCAACGAAGCATTTAGTGGCGGAGCTGGCTCGTATGGGAATTACCATCGTATCAGGCTTGGCTATGGGGATAGACCGATATGCTCATGAAACGACGCTAAAACATGACGGACGAACCTTAGCAGTCCTCGGCAATGGCTTGAATACCGTTTACCCTAAATCTAATTGGCAACTTTATGAGGCAATACCACATAATGGTGCGGTTATTACAGAATTTACTTGGGCGATGGAGCCAAAACCGTATCACTTTCCCCAACGCAATCGCATTATATCGGGTTTAAGCCTCGGAACTTTGGTTATCGAAGCAAAAGAGAAGTCGGGCACCTTGATCACAGCAGGGTACGCTGCCGATCAAGGTAGAGATGTTTTTGCCGTTCCGGGTAATATCAACTCGCTCTTTAGTAAAGGAACGAATCGTCTCATTAAAGATGGAGCAAAAGTGGTTATGAGCGTGGACGATATCCTTGAAGAAATCGCCCAATTTCGCATGTTGCGAATGAAAACAAACATAGATAGTATCGCCGAGAAACTCAGCGATCAGGAAATAATGCTGTATAGTGAAATATGTGTTGAACCTAGGAATGCTGATGAGCTTGCTTATTTGACTAAAATGAACATCTCAGAAGTCTCTATGCTGTTGACGGTCCTTGAACTCAAAGGGGTGATCGTGCATCTCGGTGCACAGCGTTTTTCAGTGGTTTAACAGAAAGGAGACGTATTGACTAAACATTTGGTCATCGTCGAATCGCCGACGAAAGCTAAAACAATAGAAAAGTTTTTAGGCAGAAATTATAAAGTTGTCGCCTCGGGAGGTCATCTTAGAGATCTTCCGAAGAGCAAGATGGGCGTTGACATCGATAATAACTTTGAACCTCAGTATATTAATGTTAGAGGTAAAGCGCCGAAAATCAATGAATTGAAAAAATTGAGTAAAAATGTTGATCGCATTTTTCTGGCAACTGACCCTGATAGAGAAGGTGAAGCTATCTCGTGGCATCTAGCACATTTATTAGGATTAAACATAGAAGATCCTATACGTGTTGAATTTAGTGAAATTACTAAAGAGAAAATTAAAAACTCAATCGGTCAACCTCGTGCGATCAACATGGACCTCGTCGACGCACAGCAGGCGAGAAGAGTGATGGATCGCATTGTAGGCTACCAACTTTCACCTATATTATGGAAAAAAGTGAAGAATGGACTGAGTGCAGGACGAGTCCAATCTGTTGCGTTACTTCTCATCTGTCTGAGAGAAGAGGAGATCGAAGCGTTCATCCCAGAAGAATATTGGAGTGTGAAAGTTGATCACCACAAAGGATCGGATGCCTTCTTCTCAGATTATTATGGGATTTACGTCAATGGTAAACACAAGAAAGTCGTACCAAAGTCCCAAGCGGAAGTCGATACACTCATTGACGCTCTTAATAAGGATCACTTTGAAGTTAAAGACATTCGCAGAGTAAAAAAAGAACGGAAACCCTATGCACCTTATACGACGAGTACTTTGCAACAAGACGCTTCAAATCGCATTGGATTTTCCACAGGAAAAACAATGTCAGTGGCACAGCAACTTTATGAAGGTGTGCATCTAGGCACAGAGGGAAGCGTTGGTCTCATCTCTTATATGAGGACAGATTCAACTCGACTCTCCAACGAGATTATCGGCGAGGCTCTATCTTTTATTGATAAAACTTATGGAAAAGAATACAGAAACAAAGGCAATCCCTATGCCTCAAAAGGAAAACAAGTTCAGGATGCCCATGAAGGTATACGCCCTAGTTCCATCTATAAAACGCCAGAGTCGATCAAAGGTTATTTAACACCAGATCAATATAAGCTTTACGCGATGATTTGGAATCGCGTCGTCGCCTCACAAATGAAGAATATGGTTTACGAGAGTACAACTGTTGAACTGGATTCAAATGGTCACCTTTTCAGAGTCAATGGCAGCATTATATTGTTTGATGGATTTAACAAAGTTTGGAAGGCCAAAGAAAGTGCAGTGGTATTACCTTTACTCGAAGTTGGTGAAATTCTCAAAACTGATAAGATTACACCTGAACAACATTTCACAAAACCTAAACCTCGTTACACCGAGGCATCGCTAGTCAAAGCACTCGAAGAAAATGGCATTGGGAGACCGAGCACCTACTCTGCGACGATTCAAAGTATATTGAATCGAAACTACGTCACGATTGAGAAAAAGCAATTCTATCCTACAGAGATCGGCTTAACGGTTAATCAACTCCTTCAACTCTATTTCAAAAACATCATCAATGAAGATTTTACTGCTCGCATGGAATCGGAATTCGATGATATCGCTGATAGTGAAAAGAACTGGAAAGATGTGTTGAAAGGCTTCTACACTGAGTTTTCAGAAGACTTAAATAAAGCTCAGCAAGATACACAGAGCTTTAAAATCGAAGATGAAATCCTCGATGATCTCTGCCCAGAGTGTGGAAAAAACTTGGTTGTCAAATCCGGCAGAAACGGAAAATTTATTGGATGTTCAGGTTTTCCTGACTGTAAATTCACCCAACCCATTTTGAAAACGATCGGCGTAGATTGTCAAAAATGTGGCGGTAGATTGGTGGAACGGATTTCGAAGCGAGGGAAAGTTTTTTATGGGTGCGAAAACTATCCGGGATGTAACTATGCTTCATGGGATAAACCAACTGGTGAAAAATGTCCGAAATGCGATGATCTTTTGATACATCGAAAAAACAGACGAGAAAACGTCATAAAATGCAATAATGAAGCATGTAATTATGAAAAGCCCTATGGGGAGATGAAAAGCACGTAACTACGCTTGCACCTTTAATGCCCCTATGCTATAATAACAAAGGAAAACACACACCCCTAGATCTACAGACCTGTGCCGAAAGGTGGTCTAAGGAGAAGACGGAGGTGGAGGACTAACAAATGGAGGAATTAAAATGGCAGTAGTAAGTATGAAAAGCCTGTTAGAGGCGGGTGTTCACTTTGGACACCAAACAAGACGTTGGAACCCTAAAATGGCACGTTACATTTTTACGGAAAGAAACGGAATTTACATTATCGATCTTCAAAAAACCGTAAAGAAAATTGACGAAGCCTACAACGTTGTACGTGAAGTTGTCGCTGATGGCGGTCGCGTATTATTCGTTGGCACGAAGAAACAAGCGCAAGACGCCATCGAAAATGAAGCAAAGCGTTGCGGTCAATTTTACGTTAGCCAACGTTGGTTGGGTGGCATGTTGACAAACTATCAAACCATTCGAAATCGCATCAACCGTCTACACGAATTAGAAAAGATGGAAGAAGATGGGACTTTCGACGTATTACCTAAGAAGGAAGTCAGTCAACTCGTTCATGAACGAGAAAGACTTGAAAAGTTCTTAGGCGGTATCAAAGATATGCAAACCGTACCTGACCTTTTGTTCGTTGTCGATCCTAAAAAAGAAAAGATCGCGATTAACGAAGCTAGAATATTAGGTATTCCAGTTATTGGTATCGTAGATACAAACTGTGATCCTGATGAAGTGGATTATGTAATTCCTGGTAATGACGACGCAATTAGAGCGGTTAAATTAATTACTGGTTTAATGGCTAATGCTGTCGTGGAAGCTAAACAAGGTGAACAAAACGACGTAGAAGAAACTCCAGCTCCTCAAGCTGTTGTGGAAGAAGTCGTTGAAGTCGCTTCTGAAGAGATTGTAGCAGAAGAAAGCGCAGAATAAATTTCAGAAGGTAAGTGGTTAAAGAAACATTCTTTACGATCTTACCTTTTTTACAAATTAGGAGGTAAGTCCAATGGCTATTAGTGCAAGTGATGTAAAAGAGTTAAGAACGCGTTCTGGCGCGGGGATGATGGATTGTAAAAAAGCGTTAGTTGAAGCAGAAGGCGATCTTGAAAAAGCAGCGATTTTGCTAAGAGAAAAGGGATTAGCCGGTGCGGCAAAGAAAGCTAACCGTATTACAGCAGAAGGTCTGGTTGAATCCTATATTCACGGCGGTCGCATTGGTGTACTAGTCGAAGTTAACAGTGAAACCGACTTTGTTGCTAAAAACGAAGAATTCCAAGTATTTGTTAAAGATATTGCAATGCAAATTGCAGCTTCCAATCCTAAGTACGTTTCACGCGCAGATGTTCCGGAAGAAGAAGTTGAGAAAGAAAAAGAAATCCTCATTCATCAAGCTATGAACGAAAATGAAGGCAAAAAGATGGATGAAGCTAAATCAAAAATGATCGCTGAGAAAAAAGTCGAAGGTCGTTTAAATAAATTCTACGGTGACATTTGTCTTTTAGAGCAACCATTTATTAAAGATCCAGACACGACTGTAGAAACACTATTAAAAAATCTTATCGCTAAAATTGGTGAGAACATTAGTATTCGCCGTTTTGCAAGATTTGAAGTTGGAGAAGGTTTAGAAAAACGTGAAGAAAACTTTGCTGAAGAAGTGGCAAAGCAAATGCAATAATCCATACCAGATGAGCTTGAGGAGAACCGTGTGTTCTCCTCAAGCTTCATGGATTGGGAAGGAGGCATCTTGGAATTTAAACGCGCAATTATCAAATTGAGTGGAGAAGCATTAGCTGGCAACAAAGGCTTTGGTCTAGATGATGTAACAATCGATTCCATTTGTAAAGAAATCGTGTCTATTCACAAGAAAGGTTTTGAGATTGCTATTGTAGTCGGTGGGGGAAATTTTTGGAGGGGCAAGAGTGCCACTACCATCGATCGTTCTACCTCAGACAACATGGGCATGCTGGGAACAGTGATCAACGGATTACGCGTTCAGGCTTCCTTGGAAGCTCAAGGTGTTGAGACTCGAGTTATGACTGCAATATCGATGCAACAAGTAGCCGAACCCTATATCCGTAGACGCGCTCTACGTCATTTGGAGAAAGGCCGTATTGTCATATTCTCGGCGGGGTCGGGATTACCATATTTTTCAACGGACACAACAGCAGCGCTACGTGCGTGTGAAATAGACGCGGATGTCATACTACTTGGAAAAACCGGTGCAGATGGTATTTACGACGCCGATCCAAATATTTATCCCGATGCCGTTAAGTTTGATTCGCTGACCTACCTTGATATTTTAAGCAAAGGTTTAGGTATTATGGATTCTACAGCGACATCTTTATGTATGGACAACAATATTCCTCTCATCGTGTTTGGTATCGATGATCCACACAACTTAACACGTATCGCTGATGGGGAAAACATAGGTACTGCAGTAAAGGGGGACTTTCATGTATAAATCGCTATTGTTAGATCTTGAAGAGAAAATGAAAAAGACGATTTCTGTCTATAGAGAAAACCTTCAAAACATCAGAGCTGGTAGAGCAAACCCTGCATTGCTTGATAAAGTTCTTGTTTCGTATTATGGTACGATGACACCCATCAATCAAATGGCGACGATCTCTGTACCCGAGGCACGACTCTTAGCCATTCAGCCTTGGGATGCATCGACGATTGGCGAAATTGAAAAATCTTTAATGAAATCGGACCTTGGAATAACTCCATCTAACGATGGAAAAATTATTCGATTACCATTTCCTGCTCTCACTGAAGAGAGACGTAAAGACTTAGTAAAACAAGTGAAGAAATCTGGTGAAGAGACTAAGGTAGCCGTTAGAAACTCACGAAGAGACGCGATGGATACCATAAAAAAAATGGAAAAATCGAGCGAAATTTCAGAAGATGAGCTCAAGAAGGGCGAAGATGAGATTCAAAAACTAACTGATAAGTATATAAAAGAAGTCGACAACGTTTCTGAATCCAAAGAAAAAGAGTTATTGGAATTCTAGAAAGCTTGCATTCGCAAGCTTTCTTTTTAAAAGGAGACTATTATGGACGCCTTAACACCTGTGATCGATAAATCGAGACTCCCGAAACACATCGCCATTATCCTCGATGGGAATGGGCGTTGGGCCAAATTGCAAAACAAATCCCGTTCTGCTGGTCACAGGGAAGGGACCAATAATGTATTGGATATTGTTGAATACTGCGACGAAATCGGCGTAGAATATTTAACGTTGTATGCTTTTTCAACAGAAAATTGGAAGCGCCCAGAAAATGAGGTCAAATTCCTAATGGAATTGCTCTCAATCTATTTAAAAGATAAGCTCAATCGCATCGTGGAGCGCAATATTAAGTTGAGAATTATCGGTGATTACCATCAGATGCCAGGGCCGATTGTGAAAGCTATAGATAATGCATTATTGAAAACATCACATAACACTGGGATCAACTTAAACATTGCTCTGAACTATGGAGGTAGGGCTGAGATTGTTAGAGCTGCGCAATTGATTGCTGCTGATATTATCGAAAATCGTATTATCATGGAGCAAATTGACGAGAATCGGTTTTCTGACTACCTCTACACCAAAGATCAGCCAGATCCTGATTTACTGATTAGACCGGGCGGGGAATTACGCATCAGCAACTTTCTTATCTATCAACTAGCCTATGCCGAATTTTATTTTACCGAAGTATTATGGCCGGATTTCAATACGGCGGAGCTAGATCGCGCAATCCTTGCGTATCAAAAAAGAAGTCGTCGATATGGGGGATTGAGATGAAATCTTTAATTACCCGTGCTATCAGTGGTGCTTTAATTTTAGTTGTCATGCTAGGTGTAACGTTCTTAGGTAACCCCTGGTTGTATATTACAATTAACCTATTGACCTTGATCGCTTTGCGCGAATTTATTCTTGTTATGGCTAAGATGGGTTACCATGTTCCAGAGTGGATCGTCTATGGGATGAGTATTCTTTCTCTTTGGATGATGGGATTTGAAAAAATAACCGGTGTAACATTAGTTTTCTCGATCTTTGTCATATGTGGGTTGATTGCGGTCACATTTAGACCAAAGTGGCATTTG
The DNA here is from genome assembly GCA_964533865.1 of uncultured Peptoniphilaceae bacterium. GTDB lineage: Bacteria > Bacillota > Clostridia > Tissierellales > Peptoniphilaceae > CAZHRC01. Next base: position 313,941 of record CAZHRC010000001.1, on the reverse strand, counting down.
TTAGATCTCTCAGTCGCGTTGTTTACTATGACCTATATCACCCTCTCATTGGGTTTTATATTGGCCCTAGAAAAAAGTGTGTACGTCTGGTTCATTTTTATATGTTCTTGGGGAACCGACACTTTCGCCTATATTTTTGGAATGCTCATTGGAAGACACCCGTTAAGTCCAGTGATTAGTCCAAAAAAAACTATCGAAGGCGCCATAGGAGGTTTATTGGGGTCTTGCACGTTGTCGTTTATATTTGCAAAAGCTGTTGGATTATCAAATTTACCTGCTGTATTGTTAATGACTCTGATCGGTTCTATACTCGCCCAAATCGGAGATTTATGTGCATCAGGCATCAAACGTAGAGCAGGCGTCAAGGATTATGGCACGATTATCTTAGGGCATGGAGGGGTATTGGATCGATTTGATTCAGTGCTTTTTGTCAGCCCATACATTTATTTAATCGTCAATTTTTTTATATATTAGATTTAGGAGTATTACATGCAAACTGCAATATCGTCAATCGTCGTATTCTTGTTGCTGATTATAGCACATGAATTTGGCCATTTTATCATTGCTAAAAAAGTGGGTATAAAAGTCAATGAATTTGCCATCGGTATGGGGCCGAAGGTTTTACAAACTTCAGATCGCGAAACAAAGTACACCCTTCGATTACTACCTATAGGAGGATATGTGGCAATGGAAGGCGAAGATGTCGAATCTTCAGATCCACGGTCATTTGATAATGCCAGTCCTTTTAAGCGGATAGCTGTAGTGGCTGCAGGTGCATTGATGAATTTCGTTTTAGCCATTGTCGTTCTCATCGCAATCAATATGATGCAAGGTGTACCGACCGCGACAATCGCTGAAGTGGACCCAGCGATGCCTGCATACTCAGCTGGTATTCAATCTGGGGATCGCGTAGTATCTATCGATGATGTGACGGTTAAGACTTGGAAAGAAATTCAGAGTGCAATCGATAAAGGCAGTGAAGATAAACCTCTGACGATAACTTTAGAACGTAATGGTCAATCATACACCTATCGTGTGCCTGTTGTCGTCGTAAATGGTGATGTCCGTATAGGGGTCACGTCTCTCTTGCAGAAATCTGTTTCAGGGGCAATCATTCAGAGCTTTGGGCAGTTCTTTATGATCATTGGTTTACTCTTTGATTTTATTGGGAATGTGTTGCGTGGTGCTGTCGGTTTTTCTGACGTATCTGGTCCAGTGGGTGTGGTATCAGCCATCGGTCAAGCATCGAGTCACGGCGTTGTGCCCTTACTCAGTTTTTTTGCTTACATTAGCATTAACTTAGGATTTGTTAACTTGCTGCCCATACCAGCATTGGATGGGAGTAAGATTTTACTGACGGTCATTGAGATCATCAGAGGAAAGCCCATCTCTAAACAAAAAGAATCGGTCATTACAATGATCGGATTTGGACTTTTAATGTTGCTCATCGTTGTGATTTCATTCAACGACATACGCAACTTGATTCGATAGGAGCTCTATATGAGAAAAATAACAAAAAAAATTATGGTAGGCGATGTCCCAGTTGGCGGATTATCGCCTATTACCATTCAATCGATGACTAACACAAAAACCGCCGATGTAGAAGCGACTGTACGACAAATTCAACTTATGGAAGAACAAGGGTGTGATATTACTAGAAGTGCAATAACATCCGAAGAGGACGCGGAAGCGATCTTTGATATCCGAAATAGAACCCATATCCCACTAGTCGCTGATGTTCAATTCGACTATAAGCTGGCATTGGCTGCGGTAAAATATGGCTGTGATTGTTTACGAATTAATCCTGGTAACATTGGTGAACGCTACAAAGTACAAGAGATTGTCAATGCTTGCAGTGCTTCGGGAATTCCTATACGAATAGGTGTCAATTCTGGATCAGTACACCGTTCCATGATTGAGAAATACCATGGTGTCAATATTGACTCTATGGTTTATAGTATGATGGAAGAAGTTGAAGTCTTAGAAAGTATGGGTTTCTACAATTTGAAACTCTCCATCAAATCTTCGGATGTGCCTACTAACATCGCTTGCTATACTAAATTATCAGCCCTCTGCGACTATCCTCTTCATCTCGGCGTCACCGAGTCTGGACCTTCTATAAAAGGGACGATTAAATCGAGTGTGGGGATTGGTGCTCTTTTAAGTAACGGTATTGGCGATACGATTAGAGTCTCAATCACTGGAGATCCCATTCAGGAAATCATGATTGGAAAAGAAATTCTTAAATCCTTAGGCTTAAAGCAAGAAGGCATCGATATTATCTCTTGTCCTACTTGTGGTAGAACCCAATTAGATCTCATTCATCTGGTTGAACACGCGGAAAAGAAATTGGATAAACTCAATAAGAATATTAAAGTAGCGATTATGGGTTGCCCGGTAAATGGGCCAGGAGAAGCGAAATTAGCGGACATTGGGATAGCTGGAGGAAAAGGGACAGGAGTTATTTTTAAACAAGGCAAAGTGGTACGTCAAGTCAAAGAAGAAATGTTATTGGATGCTTTAATGGAAGAGATTGAAAAACTCTAGGAGGTCTTTTTGAAATTATTGGAGTATTTAGGCCTTGAAGGCGACGTGAATTTTTCTAAAACTCATATAGCCGATGTTGAAGTCAACCGATCTACCTTAGAATGCTCATTGAAGTTAGAAGTCCCAACTTCTTTTAGCGATAAAGATATTGAACGTTTCAAATCGGCTTGGGAATCTTATTTTCCGACGATGACTTTGAATCTTAAAATTACCGATGTGGCGGTCGATGAGTTTTCATTACAATCCGTTCTAGAATTAGCTTTAGATATTTGCACAGTACAAGGTGTAAGAGGGCCGCAAGGGTCAGAATTTGATTACGACGAAGTCAACCATACCTTTAGATGGCGAGTGGGTAATCAAATACAATTTGACCGTTTAAATGCCTTGGCGATAGATAAACGAATTGCTCAAGGGATAAAAGAAAGATGGGAGAAAGATGTTAACCTCTTATTAGAATGGAATGATGCTTTTAATCCTGACAAATTTCTTGCGTTCAAGGAAGAACAAGAGACTGTTATGGTTCGCTACGCCCCACCATCCCAAGTAAAAACCGATAAAAAGAAATCAGACGCGACTAGTAAGTTATTTTTTGGACAAAACATCAAGAACAAAGCCATCAAAATGACTGAACTCGTTGAAGATTTTTCACAGCAAGTCGTTGAAGGTACGATGAAACAGATTGAATTTCGCACAACCCGAACAGGTACTGAATTTTTAACGTTTGATCTCGTTTCAAGTCCTAATGCGGTTTCATGCAAGTTGTTCGTTCCGCAAGAAAAGTCTCAACTTTTGCACGATAATCTAATCGATGGGCAGGAATACCGTGTTCAAGGAAATCTTCGTTACGATCAATTTGCTCGAACTCAGTTGTTATTCGTCGAGAGTATTGCGAGTGCACAGATGGATCATCGCGAAGACAATGCTAAGGTAAAGCGTACGGAGTTAGTTCTCCACACTAAAATGACGACCTTGGATGGTTTTGTTGAATTGAAAGACCTTTTTAAGCGATTGGATGAGTGGGGACATACGGGAGTGGCTATTACCGATGCTGGTAGCGTCCAATGCTATCCCGAAGCTTATGCGCTAGGTAAGAAATACAATAAAAAAGTGCTTTATGGTCTGGAGCTTCGCCTATTAACTGATTTTTTACCCATAGCGTACTCCTGTGATGGAAAGGATAGGTCAAGTGATGTCACTGTATTTGATATTGAGACCACAGGGTTCTCTAAATACAATGATAGAATCACAGAGATAGGCGCTGTTCGCATCATCGATGGACAAATAGCAGACACCTTTCAAACCCTTGTTAATCCAGAGATGGTCATTAGCGAAGAAATTACCAAACTCACTGGGATTACGAATCAAATGGTACATAAAGCTCCGACTATCGATCAGGTTATGGGAGCTTTTTTGGATTTTTCAAAAAATAGCGTATACGTGGCACATAATGCTAATTTTGATATTGGTTTCATTTCTGAAAACTGCAGGAGGCTAGGGGTTGAATTTGAACCTTCTTATATTGATACGGTCAATATGGGCAGGGCGCTCATGCCACGACTCAACAATCACAAATTAAATACATTGTCAAAAAACTTAGGGGTGCGCTTGCTCAATCACCATAGGGCATCAGACGACGCAGTCGCGACCAGTGAAGTCTTTTTAAAGTTGTTGGCCATGGTTCCCGGTGAGCTGAGAGATTTAGGGCAGCTCAATCAACTAAAAACAGAATGGCCAAAATCTAGAAACCAAAGTTCAACGATTGTTCTATACGTATTGAATCATGTCGGCTTAGAGAATCTTTATCACATTGTTTCTGAGGCTAATATGAATTTCTTTTTTAGAGAACCTGGAATCACAAAAGCCGTTCTTGAGAAATACCGCGAAGGATTAGTCCTCGCGTCGGGTTATAGCGAAGGCGAACTCTTTAGTGCCGTTAAAAATAATTTATCGCAACAAACCATCGAAGAAATTGCTCAGTTCTATGACTGCATACAAGTCGAACCTATTGATGGAACCCAGCATTTAATTGATCGTGGTGAGGTTGCTAGTGAAAAACACCTTGCTCAAATCAATCATTCACTAATTGAATTGGGTGAACGATTCAACAAGAACGTTATTGCTGTTGGCAACGTCAGATATCTAGATCCCAATGATTATCGGTTTCGAAAAATCCTCATTGCAAGCAGAAATCGTCGCGATGTTGAAAGGATTCCGCAGTACTATATGCGTACAACTCAGGAGATGCTTGATGGTTTTTATTATCTCGAGCAAGAACACGCAGAGCGAATTGTTCTAGAGAATCCTCAAAAACTCATGGATAGCGCGGAAGAAATCACTCCCATTCCCAACGGCACCTTTCCTCCGATTATAGAAGGGTCTGACAATGAATTACGTGAGACGACTTACCGAAAAGCGACATCGATCTACGGCTCCGTCCTTCCGGAGATTGTGGAAAAACGCCTTGAGAGGGAGCTCAATTCGATTATCGCTAATGGTTATGCGGTTTTATACATTATTTCTCAAAAACTGGTGCTAAAATCAAATGAAGATGGCTACCTCGTGGGATCTAGAGGATCTGTTGGATCGTCTTTCGTGGCGACGATGGCAGATATTACTGAAGTTAATCCCTTGCCACCACACTATGTGTGTTTAGAGTGTCACCATTCCGATTTTAACATCGATACCGCATATCAATCAGGTGTCGACCTACCTGATAAATTATGTCCCAGTTGCGGAGCGATGATGTTAAAAGATGGCCATGATATTCCCTTTGAAGTATTTCTTGGATTTGACGGAGATAAAGAACCAGATATCGATCTGAATTTTGCCGGTGAATACCAACCGACAATTCACCAATACACAGAAGAAATTTTTGGAAAAGGTAATGTGTTTCGTGCTGGTACCATTAGTGCAATAAAAGAAAACACCGCATATGGTTACATTAAGAAGTATCAGGAAGAGAGAGACCTTACATTGAATCCTGCAGAAATACGACACTATCAAGATAAATTGGTCGGTGTAAAGCGTACGACTGGACAACACCCAGGTGGCGTTATGATTTTACCGCACAATAAAGACATTCACGAATTTACACCGATTCAATATCCTGCCGATGATCCTAAGTCGGGTGTGATCACCACACACTTTAGCTATAAATCACTTAGCGGACGCATACTGAAATTAGATCTACTTGGACACGATGTCCCTTCAATTATTCGTATGCTTCAGGACTTGACCGGGATAGATCCGCTTAAAATTCCAATCGATGATGAGGATACCATGAATCTATTCTCTTCTACAGAATCTCTAAACATTAAAACTGCCTATTCAAATGATGCTATTGGAACTCTTGGAATACCAGAATTTGGTACAGGGTTTGTTCGCCAGATGCTTTCCGATACAAAACCAACGACATTTGCAGAACTGGTTCGTATCAGTGGACTCTCTCATGGCACGGACGTATGGCTTGGGAACGCTCAATACTTAATCCAAGAAGGGATCGCAGAATTAAAAAATACCATCTGTACTAGAGACGATATTATGATCTATTTGATCCAAAAAGGACTTGATAAGAAAATAGCGTTTCAAATAATGGAAACTGTACGTAAGGGAAAATCATTGGATTTAGATACTCAGGACTACATGAGATCTTTTGAAGTGCCAGAATGGTATATAGATTCCTGTGAAAAAATCAAATACATGTTTCCCAAGGCACATGCGGTCGCTTATGTGTTGATGAGTTATAGAATCGCGTACTTTAAAGTACATCATCCTTTAGAGTTCTATGCGACCTATTACACAACGAAGATAGCAAATTTTCCATATGAAATTGTAAGAGGTGGACAAGTTTCGATTAAAAGTGAAATGTTACGTATTGACAAGCTTGGTAAAGGAGCGACATCAAAGGAAAAAGAAGTCTATTCGGTCTTAGAGGTAGCTGAAGAAATGTATGCCAGAGGGTTTGGCATCGGAGAGATCTCTATTGACAAATCAAATGCGAGTAGATTTGGGGTATCTGAACAAGGAGAAGTTATTCCGCCTCTGTCAGTCATGGATGGTGTTTCAGATGCACTTGCAGAGGCGATTTTAGCAGAGAAAGAGAATGGATCATTTATCTCATTCGAAGATTTTGCAAAACGAACAGGTGCCACAAAAACTGCAGTTGCCTCGATTAAAGATCTCGGAATCATGGAAGGCCTCCAGGAGACAAATCAACTAAGCTTCTTCTAGCTTGTTATTCAGCCCTTTTGGTGGTATAATATGATCAATAACACATTGGAGATAAGAGTGGGGGTGCCCGCTCTTATTTCGTTCAGACGGAGAGGGGGGAGCGACATGAACAAACAACAAATTGAACAGTTATGGGGCGAAATCGCACCGTCAATTGAGACGCTGGGCTATGAAATCGTCGACATCGAATTTATTCGCGAGCATGGCGACAATATCCTTCGGTTTTTCATCTACAATGAACAAGGAACGACAATAGAAGACTGCGAGAAGGCTAGCGCCGTCATAAGCGACGAACTCGATCGGCTAGATCCTATAAAAAACGCCTATTTATTGGAGGTATCATCCCCCGATCTAAATCGCGCGTTAAAATCGGACATAGACTTGGAACGCAATATTGGCATTTTAGTAAATTGTCATTTTTACAGGGCTCATGATGGACAAAAAATCGTTACTGGGACATTAGAAAGCTATAATGAAGAAGAAATCTCTTTAAATTTAGATGGAAATACTAAGAGTTTTTTGAGAAAGGACATCGCAAAGATTAAAATTGCGATAGTATTTTAGGGGGAATGCGATGAATGCAGACTTTATTGCTGCTTTAGATGAAATAGAACGCGAGAAAGGCATATCGCGTGATGTTATATTTGATGCTATTGAAAAAGCGCTGATCAAGAGCTATGCTAAAAATTACAATGATAATGCGAATGTATCGGTAAAAATAGACAAGGAAACCGGAAAGATCTCGGTTTATGCCATTAAAACAGTCGTAGAAGAAGTCGAAGACCCCATTCAGGAAATCGTCTTTGATAAAGCGCTAGAGATAAGTAAGGCGGTCCAGCTAGGAGACCAGCTTACAGAAGAAGTTACGCCTATGAATTTTGGTCGCATTGCTGCTCAAACTGCACGAAACATCGTCATTCAAGCGATCAAAGACGCTGAGCGCGATGTTATTTACGGCGATTTTATTAACCGCGAAAAAGAGATTATTACTGGTAACATTCACCGTATCGACCGCAATTGTATCTATATCGATTTAGGAAAAACCGAAGGAATTGTTCCGCCTAATGAACAGGTTCAGGAAGAACACTACGAAGTTAACGATCGAATAAAATTATATATTTCCGAAGTCAAAAACACTTCGAAAGGCGCGCAGATTATTTTATCAAGAACGGATCCAGGCTTAATTGTTCGTTTGTTTGAGCTAGAAGTCCCTGAAATTCACGACGGCACGGTAGAGATTTTTTCGATCTCACGTGAAGCCGGTTCAAGAACAAAAATTGCAGTTTTTTCAAAGGATCCTGATGTGGATTCAGTTGGTGCATGTGTCGGATTTAAAGGCGTCCGTGTTAACGCTATCGTCGATGAATTGCAAGGCGAAAAAATCGACATTATTGTTTGGGACAAAGATATAAAAACTTTTATTGCCAACAGCTTAAGTCCTTCAGATGTCGTTTCTGTCATCATTAACGAAGAGGAAAAAGCGGCACGAGTGGTTGTTCCTGATGATCAATTGTCTTTAGCTATTGGAAAAGAAGGTCAAAATGTTCGGCTTGCAGCTAAGCTGACAGGTTGGAAAATAGATATTAAAGGGGTATCTCAACAACACACCCTCGAGCTCGAAGGTGAAGATCCCTATTTGGTCGATGTTCTAAAGAAAAAGAATCGCGATGTCGATGCAGAACCGTCTTCTCTTGAAGATGAACATGAAACAAGCGAGGATGAAAACACAGATGAAACAGAAGAAGATTCCCATTAGGAAATGTGTCGTGTGCAACGAAAACAAACCAAAGAAAGAGTTGTTGCGCATAGTCAATAACAAAGAACAAGGCATCGTTCTAGATCTCACCGGAAAAGTTAATGGTAGAGGTGCCTATGTTTGCAATAATAGCAAATGTATCGAACTTGCGGCGAAGAATAGAAAATTAGAAAAAGCGCTCAGTACATCTATAGACGAATCACTATATAAGGAGATTATGGACTATGTAGAGAACAGTGCACACTAGGAGGTAGCTTATGACAAAAGTAAGAGTATATGAATTGGCTAAAGAGTACAAGATCCCAACAAAAGAGTTTGTTGAACTTCTTAAATCTTTTAATTTGGACATAAAGAGCCATATGTCCGTCTTGGAAGGTGAAAATCTTGAAATCATTCGAGAATATTTCGCAGAAGAAGAATCTAAGAGTACTGAAACGGCTGTAATAGAAGAGCAGATACAAAAACAAGAGGAAAAAAACATAAAAAAAAGCAAACCAAAAGCGAAAGAAGGCCTTGCTACTTCTGGAAAGCAATCCACTAAAGATAAAAAAGAACCAACTGTGGCCACCGATGATATGACTCAAAAAAAAGGCAAAAGAAGATCCAATGAAACGGGTAAAACAGACATACGTAAACCCGAACGCGCAGCAAATGAAATTGAAATTCCCGAAACTATTATCGTCAAGGATCTTGCTGAAAAACTGGGTGTATCTGTCAATCAAATCATTTCAAAACTTATCGAGCTTGGAATAATGGCTAACCAAAACCAAACGGTTGACTACGATTACGCTGAGCTTATAGGACAAGAATTTGGAAAAGTGGTGATTCCTGAGGTCGCCGAGGAGCCAGAGAGCCTTGATAACGTGCTGGATTATGAAGATGCTCCAGAGGATTTGAAACCAAGGCCACCGGTTGTGGCGGTTATGGGACACGTTGACCATGGAAAGACTTCTTTACTTGATGCTATCCGTAAAACATCTGTCACGACCACAGAAGCAGGCGGAATTACGCAACATATCGGTGCTTCTACTGCTTATGTCAACAACCAAAAGATTGTTTTTTTAGATACACCTGGACACGAAGCTTTCACCTCTATGCGTATGAGAGGCGCTCAATCCACTGATATTGCTATTTTGGTCGTGGCTGCTGACGACGGTGTTATGCCTCAGACAATTGAGGCGATTAATCATGCTAAGGCTGCAAATATTCCAATCATTGTGGCGATCAATAAAATTGATAAAGAGGCTGCAAATCCGGATCGCGTAAAACAAGAGCTTGCCGATCATGGTTTAATCCCTGAAGAATGGGGAGGCAACACCATTATGGTTGGCGTTTCCGCACTCAAGGGCCTAGGAATAGATGATCTTTTAGAGATGGTGCTGATGTTGGCCGAAATTGAAGAGCTCAAAGCCAATCCAAAAAGGCGCGCTGTCGGGATGATCATTGAAGCTCAACTCGATAAAGGAAGAGGTCCTGTTGCGACCGTTCTTGTACAAAAAGGAACACTTAAAGCAAGTGATTATGTCATATCGGGATCTGCCAGTGGTCGTATCCGAGCGATGTTTGACGATAAGGGAAAGAGTGTCAAGAAAGCACTGCCTTCTACACCAGTGCTTATTCTTGGTCTATCAGAAGTTCCTGAAGCTGGCGATATGATCTACGCTGTAGAGGATGAGAAGACGGCGCGTAGCTTTGCAGGTAAGATCAAAATGCAACGCCGCGATGATCAACTGAAATCCAGCGAAGGAGTAAAACTCGACGATCTCTTTAGAAAAATTAGCGAAGGAACCATCAAAGATCTTAACATTATCGTAAAAACTGATGTTAAAGGCACAATCGACGCAGTCAAGAATTCTCTAGAAAAATTGAGCAACGAAGAAGTGAAAGTGAACATCATCCATGGTGCTGTTGGTGGGATTACAGAATCTGACATTATGTTGGCAACGGCATCACAAGCGATTATCATTGGTTTCAATGTTCGTCCAAACCAAGGCGCCTTGGAACAAGCACAACTTGATGATGTGGATGTGCGAACTTATCGCGTTATCTATGATGCCATAGATGATGTTAAAGCTGCAATAAAAGGTATGCTGGCACCTAAGTATAAAGAAGCCATCCTGGGACGTGCCGAAGTCCGAGATACCTTTAAAGTACCTCATGCTGGAACGGTTGCCGGTGTGTATGTGGTCAGCGGTAAACTCACGCGAAATTGCGAGATTCGTTTATTAAGAGATGACATTGTCATTTTTGAAGGCAAGATTTCCTCGCTTCGACGCTTTAAAGATGATGTTAAGGAGTTAAATCATGGGTATGAAGGCGGAGTTGGCATTGAGAATTACAATGATGTTAAGAACGGCGATATTCTCGAAGGATTTGAAATGGTAGAAGTTAAACAATAGGAGTTGAAATGAACGACAAACGCGTTGGCCGTATAGGCAATGAAATAAAAAAGGTGATTTCTAACTTATTGAATTCTGATCTAAAAGATCCCAGGCTTATGATGATGATCAGCCTCAGTGATGTAAGAGTATCCAGAGATTTAAGCCAAGCAGAAATATTTGTCACTATTTTGGGAAATGACGATGAAAAAATGAAAGCTCTAGAAGGATTGACGAGTGCAAAAGGCTATATTAAAAAAGAGTTAGGTCGAAGTTTAGAACTACGTCATATTCCTGAGCTTATCTTCAAATTAGACGAATCTATTGAACATGGTATCTACATGAGCAAGCTCATTGATGAGGTGAAACGTCAAGATGAAGAGAGAAGAACAAAATCAGATGAATAATATCTCTGATGCGATAGCATTAATCAATACGGCAAAGACGATCGCTTTGTGTGCCCATGTAAAACCCGATGGCGATGCCATCGGGTCTACCTTGGCTTTAGGCGAGACATTGACCAATATGGGGAAGGTTTGTGATTGTTTGTCCTTTGACGACATTCCCGAATACCTTTCCTTTTTACCGTTGCTTGATCATTTTACTTCTGAAGCGCGTGAGTCTTATGATCTCTTCATCGCGCTTGACACTTCCGATATCCATCGATTAGGAGTTGGTGCAAAGATTCTCGAAAACACGCCCCATTCGATCACGATCGATCATCATGTTACCAATACAGGTTTTGCAGAGGTCAGCTTGGTCGATAAGTATGCTTCTTCGACCTGTGAACTGGTTCATCGTTTTATCAAAGCGCTTAATGCCGCACCCTCTAAAGAGTCAGCAACCTTGTTATTTAATGGCATCACAACAGATACTGGACGATTCATGTACCAATCCGCTACAAAAGAAACGTTTGAGACGGCGGCAGAACTCATTACACTCGGTGCAGATAGGCAATTGATCAATTATCACCTTTATCAGAGTACACCTATACGAAAAATTACCCTATGGAAAGAGGTGCTTGATCGCTCTCAATTTTTTATGGATGGTAAACTTGTAATCACCTCGGTCACTGAGAAAATGGTCGCCGATAATGGCGCACACATGGATGACACTGAAGAAATGATAAGTGATCTGAGAGATATCGATGGTGTTGAGGTAGCTGCGATGATCAAAGAGTATGGCCCTCTAGAGCAGAAAGTCAGTTTGCGGAGCAAGCGAGTGATCGATGTATCAACTTTTGCAAAAAAATTTGGCGGAGGCGGTCACGTTCATGCAGCGGGATTGACCTTGACGGCAACTCCGAACGAAGCTGCTGAACTCATGACCCATGCATTGAAATTATTAATTCAGGAGGGATAATGAACGGCTTTATTAATGTATATAAAGATCGCGGATTTACCTCTCATGATGTAGTGGCCGTTCTAAGAGGTGTACTCGGCATAAAAAAGATCGGACACACAGGAACGCTTGACCCCGAAGTTGCCGGAGTATTGCCGATTTGCCTAGGTAGCGCTACTAGACTTAGTGAATACATTATGGAACAAGGCAAAGAATACTACGGAGAGATGCAATTTGGCTACCGTACAGACACTTTGGATGGCACGGGAACCATTATCGGAATGAAAGATGTGGTAGTGACCGATGAAGCGCTCATGCAAACTACTAAGATGTTTAATGGTATCATCGATCAAAAACCGCCAATGTTCTCGGCCGTTAAAATCAAAGGAAAAAAACTCTACGAAGAAGCACGGAAAGGTAAGAATATCGATCGTCCAACGCGCGCGATCGAGATCTATTCCTTCGAAATAATAAGGCGAACAGGAGATGTTGTTCATTTCTATTGCCATTGTTCTAAAGGAACCTATATCCGTGCACTGGTAGATGATTTTGGAATGGCGCTGGGTACCTATGCAACGATGACTCGACTCACTCGATCTTCTGTCGGCCGATTTGCAATAAATCAAAGCCTGAGTCTTGATAGTATTAGAGCTCTTCATGGCAACGGTGATACTTCCTTCGTATTACCTATGGATGGCTACCTCTATCAATTAAAACGCATAGATTTTCCGGAATCGGCAGAGTTTAAGCTCACCAATGGTCAGGCTATCACGCTTACTGGTGATTACGAAAATGGACAAAACTATAAAGTCTATTGCGGGTTAAGATTTATGGGTATAGGAATAGTAGCATGCAAAGAAGGAATACTCATGCTACGCATGCAAAAAATGTTAGCAAGGTGACAAGTGTGAAAATCATTCAATGGAATTCTTCTCAAAAAATACTACGCAAAACGGTTATTGGTTTAGGTAATTTTGATGGTATCCATATTGGGCATCAATCGTTAATCGCAGATGTCATACAACTTGCCAAGGCCAACAATATGGTTTCTGCCGTACTCTTATTTGATAACCACACCAATGAAATATTGCGTTCTCACTCAAAAGGATATCTCACCAGCATTCAAGATAAAATACGACTTGTTAGTGACCTAGGTGTTGAAGTTGCTTACTGCATGGATTTTAATGAAAGAACCAAGGAGCTATCGGCTGAGCATTTTGCTAAAATCGTTCTTAAAGAAGCACTAAACATTGGTTACGCTGTAGTAGGATCCGATTATCATTTTGGAAAGAAAGCTTCCGGTTCTGTGAGTACGCTAGCATCTCTTGGCGAGATTTACGATTTTCATGTTCATGTGACAAATCCAATTTGCGACAACGGCAATTTAGTGAGTAGTACATGGATCCGACATTTGGTCGCCCAGGGAGAATTTATCCGCGTCACCTCTTTACTCAATCGCTATTATGCCCTATCAGGGACAGTCGTACACGGTAGCGGGAGAGGACGCTTCTTAAATTTCCCAACTGCAAACTTAGAGCTAGATTTTAATTATCTGACACCTCGTTTTGGAGTTTATTTGACACAAGTTGAACTTGGCGATAAGGTTTGGTACGGCCTGACCAATATCGGAACAAATCCCACCTTTACAAATAGTAAAGAGATTAAAATCGAAACTTTTATTATGGACTTCACTGGCGATATCTATAACGAACATGTGAGCCTATTATTTATCGAGAAATTACGGCCGGATTATCGTTTTGATACTCCTAAAGCGCTTATAGAACAAATGAATCGCGATGAAATACAGGCTCGAGCACTAATTAAATCTTTACAAACATCATAGATTGTGGTATGATTTCAATGTTGTTACCACGGCTCGGTCACAAGTCCCTCAACTTTTACTTGGCTGCGGTGAATTTAAATTATTAGGAGGACAACATGATTACAAAAGAAACAAAGCAAGAACTCATCAAAGAATATCAAATCAACGAACAAGACACAGGCTCTCCAGAAGTGCAAATTGCGGTCTTAACTTACCGTATCAACTACTTGACAGAGCACTTGAAAACACATTCTAAAGATCACCACTCACGTCGCGGTCTATTTAAAATGATCGGTAAACGTAGAGGGTTATTAAAATATCTACAAAACAAAGATATTGAAGGTTACCGTGCATTGATTCAAAAATTGAAGATCAGAGGATAACAGAGCGGATTTCCGCTCTAATTTTTTAGGGAAAGAAATGGAGGTAACTATGTCACAACGCTATACCTACGATTTATGTGGTGAAGAACTTGTAGTGACGATCGGAAAAGTGGCTGAGCAAGCTGGTGGTGCGTGCTTAGTGCAATCAGGAGAATCGATTGTCTTAGTCACTGCAACGGCTTCTTCAAAGCCGCGTGCAGGTATTGACTTCTTCCCTCTTAGTTGCGACTACGAGGAAAAAATGTATTCTGCAGGTAAAATCCCTGGGGGATTCATTAAACGCGAAGGCAGACCCAGTGAGCATGCAACTTTAACAGCAAGACTTATCGACCGTCCGATTCGCCCCTTGTTCCCAGAAGGTTATAGAAACGATGTTCAAGTCATTGCAACAGTGCTTTCAATGGAAGAAGATCACGCAACAGATATACTGGCAATGATTGGTTCGTCAATTGCATTGTCGATTTCCAATATTCCATTTAATGGACCAACCGGATCAGTAGCAGTGGGATATGTTAATGGAAAAATCATCATCAATCCAACACGCGCCCAACGTGAAGTATCCGATCTTGCCTTAACAGTATCAGGCACAAAAGACGCGATCATGATGGTAGAGGCAGGGTGTAATGAGTTATCTGAAGACCAAGTCTTAGAATCGATACTCACAGCACACGAAGAGATCAAAGGTATTTGTGAGTTTATTGAAACTATTGCAGCTGAAGTGGGCAAAGAGAAAACTCCCTTCGATGCACCTAAATTTGATGAAACTTTTGAGAACTCTATCATCAATTACTCTAAAGAAAAAGTTGCGACAGCGCTACGCACGCCTGATAAAATCGAGCGTCAAGAAAACTTAAATGCGGTCATCGATGACGCTTTAGAAAACTTTGAAGAAGAGTACCCAGAACAAAACGATGATATCCAAGTTATTATCGACGATTTGATGAAGCAAGAAGTTCGCAGGTTAATTACTGATGAAGCAATAAGGCCAGATGGTCGTCAACTCGATGAAATTCGTCCAATTTGGACAGAAGCTGGCTTGTTGCCACGCACCCATGGCTCAGGATTGTTTACACGTGGTCAAACACAAGTTCTATCGGTAGTAACACTTGGCTCTCCTGGTGACGTTCAAATCATAGATGGTTTGAACCAAGAAGAAATCAAAAAACGCTATATGCATCAATACAATTTTCCACCATACAGTGTAGGAGATACTCGTCCGATGCGTTCACCAGGTAGACGCGAAATTGGTCACGGCGCCCTTGCAGAACGAGCGCTTATTCCAGTGTTACCAACTGAAGAGCAGTTTCCGTACACCATTCGTGTTGTTTCAGAAGTATTGAGTTCAAATGGATCTAGTTCACAAGGATCGGTTTGCGGCTCTACTTTAGCGCTACTCGACGCTGGTGTTCCAATTAAATCATCAGTTGCAGGTATTGCAATGGGATTGATCAAAGATGAAACCAGTGGCAATATCGCCATACTTTCTGATATTCAAGGTTTAGAAGACCACCTTGGCGATATGGACTTTAAAGTAGCAGGTACTACTGATGGCATCACTGCTATTCAAATGGACATAAAAATTGGTGGTATCGATAGAGAAGTATTGGAAGTGGCTTTGGAAAAAGCTCGAATCGGCCGTCTGCATATTTTGGGAAAAATGGCTGAGACGTTAACTGAACCAAGGGAAGACATCTCCAAATATGCCCCTCGCATCATGACCGTTCAAATTAAACCTGAAAAGGTAAGAGAAGTCATCGGACCAGGTGGAAAAGTCATCAATAAAATCATAGATGAAACTGGTGTCAAAATCGATACTGCAGATGATGGCTTGATCACAGTTACCGCTTCTGATACAGCTAGTGGACAACAAGCGATAGATATGATTAACGAGATCGTTAAAGAAGTCGAAGTCGGGGAAATATACGATGGTCGAGTGACTCGTCTCATGAAATTTGGTTGTTTTGTCGAGTTGGTAAAGGGCAAGGAAGGCCTTGTGCATATTTCCCAATTAGCAAACGAGCGTGTAGAAAAAGTTGAGGATGTTGTTAAAGAAGGCGACAAATTAAAAGTTAAAGTTATCGAAATCGACAAACAAGGGCGAATCAATCTTTCGCACAAAGTGCTTCTTCAAGAGTCGCAAACTAAATAGATATCGTATTAAACATAAACGATCGGATTTACACTCCTTCGTTTATGTTTTCTTTTACAATGAAATCCCGGGATATGCTATAATGAGAGTAGTAATGACAGGGAGGATGTATGGCTATACAAAAGAAGAAAAAACGAAAACCAGCAAATACAAAAAGAGAATATCCTTCCAAGAGTACGGTATGCCTGTTATCTTTAGCCTTAGTATCGATATCCTATATCAGCGTACTCAGCGATAAAACAGGCATCTTAGGTGCGTTTCTAGCTAGTGTATACTTCCGTTTAGTGGGTATAGGTGCTTTTTTGCTCCCCTTGTTTCTAATGATAGGCATCGTCCTTTACTGGATTAACCGTTTTTATGGTAAGTTCAAAAAGTACTATATCCTACTTTCCATTGCCCTATTAATCGGTCTACTTATAATCGACGTAGGCATATCTAAAGATGCGTTATTTCAATGGCGTTATGATATTTCATTTGCGATGGCAGCGAGCAAAAAAGGTGCCGGTATCATTGGTGCTGCACTTGGGTTTGTATTTACAAGATTATTTGGCATCGTAGGCACTTATTTGATAGTAGCGCTCATGCTCTTTATTTTGATGCTCATTGGATTTGAATTAAGCTTGAGTGATGTTGGGCGATTTCTTCGGGAAATGGCGATGAAACTCGTACAATACCTAAAACGCAATAAACACAAAACCAGTAGCAAGAAACCTTCTGCCCCGAAGAAAAGTTCAGTTCCATCAACTAAACCAGAAGCAACAGATGAAGGTGAGAAGTCTATTGTCATTTCCAATTATAATGATCCATCTATTTCGATGCAAGATCCCGAACAGCTCACAATAGAATCATTTGATTTATCGATGGAAAAAGACAATAACCATTACGTATTTCCACCGATCGAATTGTTGCGATCTATTGACA
Source organism: uncultured Peptoniphilaceae bacterium (assembly GCA_964533865.1). Lineage (GTDB taxonomy): Bacteria > Bacillota > Clostridia > Tissierellales > Peptoniphilaceae > CAZHRC01. The sequence continues at coordinate 296,414 of CAZHRC010000001.1, read as the reverse complement.
ACCCAATCGTCGAAAAACCATCGGAATTAAAAGATAAAGCATTGGAAATAGAAGACACTTTAAAGAGTTTTGGCATAGAATCCAATGTGGTACAAATAAATAGAGGGCCAACGGTTACCTGTTTTGAATTAGATTTAGCCAAAGGTGTAAAAGTGAGCCGCATTACAAATTTGGCGGATAATCTCTCCCTCTCCCTTGCAACCTCTGGAATCCGTATTGAAGCGCCAATCCCAGGAAAATCCTATGTCGGCATTGAGGTTCCAAATGATCAGAAAGATACCGTATCCTTCAAAGATATTGTAACTTCTCCAGAATTTTCGCAAAATTCATTTACGATTCCTATCGCCTTAGGAAAAACCATCTCAGGTGATCCTATTGTCTCAGGAATCGAACGCATGCCACATTTACTGATTGCCGGGGCTACAGGAGCAGGTAAATCGGTTTGTATCAATACAATTATCATGAGCGTACTCTATAAGATGGATCCATCTGACGTCAAGCTTTTGCTAATCGATCCAAAAGTCGTCGAATTGAGTATATACAATGGGATCCCGCATTTAGTCATCCCAGTAGTCACCGATCCAAAAAAAGCGAGTTCAGCGTTAAATTGGGCCGTAAAGGAAATGGAAAGACGATATAAATTATTTTCGCAGTACTCTGTTCGCGATATTACTTCTTATCGTGAAAAACAAGTTGTGGATAGAGATGAAATGGAATCATTGCCATATATTGTGATCATCATCGATGAACTTTCGGATTTGATGATGGCATCAGCGCAAGAGGTTGAAGATTACATTTGCCGCTTAGCCCAAATGTCAAGAGCTTGCGGCATACACTTGATAATTGCGACGCAGCGTCCAACTGTTGATGTTATCACAGGGACAATCAAAGCCAATATACCATCGAGGATTTCTTTTTCCGTTTCTTCCCAAATTGACTCACGTACAATACTTGACATGTCCGGTGCAGAAAAGCTTTTAGGTAAAGGTGACATGTTATTTTACCCATCAAATGTGGTAAAGCCATTACGGGTCCAAGGTGCGTTTATCAGTGACTCAGAAGTTGAGCATGTGGTAGATTACTTAAAGGAAAAGAATATAGCCCAATACGATGATAAAATGATCGAAGATATTGAAAAAGCATCTGAAAGTACAATTTATAGTTCGGAACCAGAGGATGACCTTTACGATGAAGCTCTTGAATTGGTGTTGACCGAAGGTCAGGCATCTGTTAGTTTGCTTCAAAGAAAACTCAAAATCGGATATGCGAGAGCGGGTCGACTGATCGACCAGTTGGAAGAAAATGGTGTAGTAGGAGGTTTTGAAGGGAGTAAACCTCGGAGAGTGTTAGTCGGAAAAGAGTATCTCAATCAAAAAGGGGAAAATCATGAATATAGCGAATAAAGTCACCGCGTTACGGTTAATGTTAATTCCCGTATTTGTCATCGCATTTTATGCTTTTGAAACTACTAATTACATCCCGGTGATCATTTTTATCATTGCTGCGTTAACGGATGCGTTAGACGGGTATTTGGCACGAAGTAGAAACTTGATTACCACTTTGGGAAAATTCTTAGATCCGTTAGCAGATAAACTGTTAACTATTAGTGCGCTCATACTATTGTGCAGTATTGGAAAGGTACCGGCTTGGATACTCATCACAATCACAGCAAGAGAGTTTATCATCACTGGGTTTCGAACACTTGCAGCGTCGAGTGGCGTTACGATAGCGGCGAGTCCACTAGGAAAAATAAAAACAATCACGCAATTCGCAGCGATTATTTTGTTATTGATGAATAATCGTGTTATTGTTCCATTGTCAGTACCTATGGATAAGATAATGCTAAACATTGCTTTGGTATTCACCATTGCATCACTTGTGGATTATATATGCAAGAACATCAACGTATTAAATATTATGGATCGTTAATTGGAGGAGAAATATGACTAATCGAATGAATACAGAAGAAAAGAAGAAGGCATTAGAAGTAGCTTTTACTAAAATTGAAAAACAATTCGGTAAAGGTTCTGTTATGCGCTTAGGCGATGCTCCTGCTACTTCAATAGATGCGATACCGACAGGTGCTATTAACTTAGATATAGCGTTGGGGATAGGAGGATTACCGAGAGGCCGTATTATCGAGATTTACGGACCAGAGTCATCAGGCAAAACTACTGTTGCCCTTCACGTAGTAGCTGAAGCACAAAAACTCGGTGGTACAGCAGCATTTATTGATGCAGAGCACGCATTGGATGCCACATACGCCAGCAACTTAGGTGTTGATATTGAAAATCTCATCGTAGCACAACCCGATACAGGTGAGCAATCCTTGGAAATCACAGAATCTCTCGTACGCAGTAACGCTGTTGATATTATTGTCGTCGATTCAGTGGCGGCATTGGTACCACGTGCAGAAATAGAGGGGGAAATGGGTGATTCGCACATTGGGCTTCAAGCGCGCCTCATGTCACAAGCTCTGCGTAAATTGACAGGTATTATATCAAAATCTAACACTATCGTCATATTTATTAACCAGCTGCGCGAAAAAGTTGGCGTAATGTTTGGCAGCCCAGAAACAACTACTGGTGGTCGTGCTCTAAAGTTCTACTCCAGTGTTCGATTAGATATACGCCGTGCGGAAGCCATTAAAGATGGTGACAATATCGTTGGAAATAGGACTCGAGTAAAAGTTGTAAAAAACAAGGTGGCACCACCTTTCAAACAAGTTGAATTTGATATTATGTATGGCAAAGGAATTTCAAAAGAGGGCGTTCTCCTTGATACGGCAGCAGAACTTGATATCATCCAAAAATCAGGATCGTGGTACAGTTATAACGGTGACCGCATCGGTCAAGGAAGAGAAAAAGTTAAAGATTATTTGATAGAGAATCAAGATATTTTAGAAAATGTCGATCGGCAGATCCGCGAAAAACTCGCATTAAACCAAAGCGAGAACACTATCGACGAAAATAATGCTGATTCGATAGACGAATAATGGCACACTTCCTTTATTGACATAAACACTTAAAAGAGATATTATTTATTAATAGGGAAACCTATTCTTATGAATATAAACTGCAATTTGAAAATTGAATATGGGGAGGTGAACTATGATAGAGGTAATTATTGGACTGATTGGAGTCCTAGTTGGTGCGCTTATCGGTTTCATGGTGCGCAAAAATATTGCTGAGAGCAAGATTGGTTCTGCGGAGACTTTAGCAGAGAAACTCGTCAATGATGCGAATAAGGAAGCCGAAACAAAGAAGAAAGAGGCTTTGCTTGAAGCTAAGGATGAGATCCATAGACTTCGAAATGATCAAGAACGAGAAAATCGCGAGCGACGTGCTGAAGTTCAAAAAATGGAAAATCGGATCACTCAAAAAGAAGAGAGCTTAGACAAAAAATCGATGAATCTTGACAGAAAGAGTGAACAACTTTCCGAAAACATGCGCAAAGTTGAAGAGAAAGAATCTCGTATCGACGAAATCATCCACGAGCAAACTAAGGAACTTGAAAGAGTTGCAGGTATGACGAGTGAGGATGCGAAGGAAGTTCTTTTAGATGGTGTACGCAAAGAAGCTATGCATGAATCAGCTTTGATTATACGAGAATTTGAGAGTAGAACCAAAGAAGAGTCTGAGAAAAAAGCACGGGAAATCATAACAACGTCCATTCAACGTTATGCGGCTGATCATGTTGCAGAATCTACGGTCACCGTTGTCTCGCTGCCCAATGATGAGATGAAAGGGCGGATTATAGGTCGCGAGGGTCGCAACATTAGAGCTTTCGAAACCTTAACAGGAATCGATCTAATTATCGATGATACGCCAGAAGCGGTGGTCCTATCAGGCTTTGATCCGATTCGCAGGGAAATTGCACGAATTGCCTTAGAAAAACTCATCAATGACGGTCGAATTCATCCGTCTAGAATTGAAGAGATGATCGAAAAAGCCAGAGATGAAGTGAATCAAACCATCAAAGAAGAAGGGGAAAAAGCTACTGAGGACGCTAATGTCCATGGGTTGCACCCTGAGTTGGTGAAGCTACTTGGTAAATTGCGTTATCGTACATCCTATGGTCAAAATGTCTTAAAACATGCCATCGAAGTATCTACTTTAGCTGGAATGATGGCTGCTGAACTAGGTTGCAATGTAAAAATCGCTAAAAGAGGTGGGCTTCTCCATGATATTGGGAAAGCGATAGATCACGAGATCGAAGGTCCACACGTCGACCTTGGAGTTGCAGCAGCAAAACGATACAAGGAGACCAAGGAAGTTATTCACTGTATCGAAGCTCATCATGGCGATGTTGAAATCAATAGTTTGGAAGCGATGCTTGTTCAAGCAAGCGATGCTATATCTGCAGCGCGACCTGGTGCGCGACGAGAATCTTTGGAAAACTATATTAAACGATTAGAGAGCTTAGAAGAGATCGCGAATTCATTTGATGGGATCGAAAAATCTTTTGCGATACAGGCTGGGCGAGAAGTGCGCATAATGGTCAAACCAGATCGCATATCGGAAGATCAAATGATTGTCACAGCACGTGACATCGCTAAGCGTATTGAGGAAGAATTGGAGTATCCAGGTCAGATAAAAGTTAATGTAATACGCGAAACACGCGCAATGGAATATGCAAAATAATACTATTTAATTTTCTAATTCTTTATATTCGAAAACTAAGGTTCTTTGGGAAACTGAAGAACCTTTTTTTATGTTTATTGGTTAGATTTTTTGTGATTTTTAATGTGTTTAAAGAGCTCCTTGTCAAATCGTGTTGGTTGAGAATGAAATATCGAAATAGGTTGTTAGAGGCGGCGAGTTGTTAAGCCGACTTTTTCTGTTTGTTTGTCTGTGAAAAGACTAGGTTACGACAAATGAGCACGGTTTCTAAAGTGGAAAAAGCTTCGATATCCAAAAGCGATGCGTTTAAGCACTTTAATGAAGTTGTTCAATCCTTCAAGACAATCGTTTGAAACATCGTAAATCAGTGAATCTTCAACATCTTCAAAGTAGGCGAGCAAGGTTGTCATCGCGACCTTCATCGCATCACTGACCTCTGCTAGCCATTTTCAATTCTTTAAAATGTGTTCAATGCTTGAAATCTCGAGCATCCAACTTACTCATCGAAAATTGGATCAACTTCCGGTAACGCTTCCATCGCTTGTATGCGATAGATTGTGTCGAAAACCGTTTCATTACCTCAATTCGGGTCTTACCCATCGCTCGAGTCAGCAACTGAACCAAGTGAAGGCGATCAATAACAATACGAGCATGAGAAAAAAGAGCCTGAATTAACGTCATATACGGTGTGTACCTATCAATGCATATCGTTTAACCTTTTCGCGAGCAGAACGACGATATCGCCAAAAATAGTTCATTAGAGAGGGAGTTGATGGTTCTCGACCACATCAATCAGTTCATGGATTAGGGTATTACAGAAATCATACTCATTACAAATAGAACCTTGTTTGATTTGTCAGTTCCATGACAATAGTTCCAATGACTCTCAGAATTTGATATAATCAGGTTATCAACTAAAGGGAGAGAGTATATGACTAAATGTTTGTCGAAACAGATTCAAAGCCTATCGCCTTCACTTACATTGGAGATCAGCGCAAAAGCAAAAGCAATGAAGGCGCAAGGGATCAACATTATCAATTTCAGTGTAGGTGAACCTGATTTTGATACACCACAGTACATTAAAGATGCTGCGGTACGTGCAATTGAGGCTGGGCATACGAAATACACACCGGTTCCAGGTATCCCTGCCTTGAGAGAAGCTATTGCAGCTAAATTGAATAACGAAAATGCGATTGATTGCAAGGCGGAGAATATTATTGTTTCAACAGGTGCGAAACAGCCCTTACTATTGGCGCTAATGGCCATATTGAATCCAGGAGACGAAGTCCTCGTTCCGATCCCTTATTGGGTAAGCTACCCTGAAATGGTTCATATAGCAGGAGGAATAACGATACCTGTACCAACTTCGGAAGAGAATGACTATAAAGTCACTCCAGAATTACTAGATAAATATATAACGAATAAGACAAAGTGTATCATGCTTAATTCTCCAAGTAACCCTAGTGGAGTTGTGTATTCGAAAGAAGATTTAGTCACTTTTGCTGACTGGGTTGTTGAGAACGACCTCTATGTCATTAGTGACGAAATTTATGAGAAATTAGTTTATGATGTGGATTTTGTTAGTTTGCAATCCCTAAATCCTGAGATTGCTAAACGTACCATTACTGTCAATGGTTTTTCAAAAGCCTATGCAATGACGGGATGGCGCTTAGGTTATGCGTGTGCTGATCTTCCCATTATCAAACTGATGAATGCAATCCAAGGACACATGACATCTAATGCATCTTCAATGACTCAATACGCAGGCTTAGCGGCGCTAACCGAAAAAACCGAGGATTTAGATCGCATGTTCAATGTCTTTAAACGCAGACGCGATAATTTCGTCGAGATACTAAATTCTATTGATGATGTTACTTATATTTATCCTGGTGGCGCGTTCTATACTTTTGTCGATGTCAGCGCTTATTATGGAAAATCTTATAATGGAGTTCCGATCACTGACTCAGTATCAATGGCAAGTGAATTGTTAGAGCACGAGCGTATCGCCCTAACACCTGGTATAGCCTTTGGAGATGATCGCTTCGTTAGATTTTCCTATGCCTTAGCGGATGAAGATCTGGTAGAAGGCCTGACTCGATTTAAGAGCTTTCTTGATAAAATGTCATAGGAGTCGATACGTGTTGAGATAAAGATGACCTAGAGATTGCCTTTTGTAAATATACGTCTATAATCGCAATACAGGACGAAATGCGATGGATTGAGCATTTAAGACACGTATATTTTTATGTGACAAAAAGAAGTAGATGTGCTATACTTTAGAAGTAATCACAAATGTGTGATTACTTCTAAAAACAATCGAATATGTCGCAAAATTATTATTTTGTGACATATTAAAAGGAAAGTAGAAAGGTTTATTATGGCTTCAAAGACCCCTCTGTTCTATGACGACTTCTTTAATTATCTCGAATCGATACGAGGTCTTTCACCTGGAACGGTTAAAGAATACCGCTACGATATCTCTCGATTTCTCGCGTTCATTCTCCAAAGACGCCAGCGCGAATTCGCTGATCATGACCTTTCCGCGATACCGATACAACATATTAAATCATCAGACCTTGCCTCAATCACCCTACAAGAAATTTATGCTTATTTGTCGTTTGCTGACCGCGAACGTAAGAATTCAACACGTACTCGCTCTCGGAAAATTTCTAGCATTCGTACATTCTTTAAGTATCTTTTACAAGTCGCTAACCTTATCGAAATCAATCCAGCTGAAAAAATCGAGTCTCCCAAACAAAGCGCTCGACACCCGGTCTATTTAACCTTAACTGAAGTAGAAGAATTATTGGCTACGATCCAAAACGAGGCGTCAAATGATTATATAAAACGACGAGATTCTGCTATTGTCCTTTTGTTCCTAACGTGCGGGATTCGTCTTTCAGAACTGACCAGTATCAACCTGACTTCCATAAAAGGCGATACGGCTACCGTAATCGGTAAAGGAAACAAACAGCGGACTATTTATTTAACGGAGGCAGTATTACATGCCATCAACTCCTACCTATCAGTTAGACCAGATGTTGATGGTGAGGACGCATTGTTTTTGAGTACACGGAAAAACCGAATTAGCAACAGGGCTGTGCAGCATTTTATCGATCGTTATTTGAAACTAGCAAATTTTGACACAGCTTTGTACTCTACTCACAAACTCAGGCACACCGCTGCCACGCTTATGTATAAACACGGTGGCGTAGATATTAGGGCGTTGCAGCAAATACTAGGTCATGAATCCATCGCAACCACACAGATTTATACACATGTGGACGATGAAAGTTTAAGAACGGCAGTTCGAAAAAACCCACTATCTCAGATTAACCTTGATCAACTTTAAAAACGGCAAACTTTGATATCAAAGTTTGCCGTTTAATCGATATTAACTCATAGTGTCGGTATAACTAAAGAATCTCCAGGTTGCAAATAAGTGTTCTTGATGTTGTTAAGCTTGACAATACTGAAAATATACTCATTGATATCGATCGGTTGGTCTTGAATGTGCTCAAGGGCTATCGACCAAACCGTATCTCCGCGCTTTACGACGACCAATTTATGGGCATCGGATCCCTTTGCAAATGTTCGAGTATTTGTGGCTAAAAACATGGAGATGGCTAAGGATAAAGCGACTAAAAATAGGATAAACAATCTAAATCGTTTCATGTTGACTATGCGATAACGTTTCATAAACTCCTCCTTTTAGAACATGCGTTCTGATTAATTTCAGTATACAAGAACGGACGTTCTATGTCAAGAGGAAATAGAACCTTTGTTTGTTTCTAATCGAATCTAATGATATAATGAATTTATAGAATTGAGGAGGTCGATATTATGTATGAAGATTTAAACGAAAAACAGATTTCAATTTTAAAATATATTATCTCTCAGACGGCAAGTAACGGGTACCCACCCGCTGTACGAGAAATTTGTAAAGGTGTAGGCATAAAAAGCACATCGACAGTTCATAATAATTTAAATACTCTAGAGAAAAACGGCTATATTCGGCGGAGTCCACAAAAAAATCGAGCACTAGAAGTCATCTTTGAAAATAGCTTTGGCGAACACTACGTGCAGCGTAAAACCGTAGATATCCCTATTATAGGCAAAGTAACAGCTGGAGAGCCGATTTTAGCACAAGAATCCATAGAAGACTTCTATCCAATCCCAGTTGAAATGGCAGAGCGTGGGACCCTGTTTATTCTAAAGGTGCGTGGAGAATCGATGATAGAAGCGGGTATCTTAGATGGTGACAAAGTTGTCGTTCGTCAACAACAATCTGCGGATAATGGAGATATCATCGTCGCTCTTCTCGACGATTCTGCGACGGTTAAGCGCTATTATAAAATGGCAGACCACATTGAGCTTCGTCCAGAAAACGCGACCATGTCACCGATTATTACCACAGACATTAAAATATTAGGTAAGGTTATTGGTCTATTCAGAGAATTTTATTAATTGTAGCAAGTATATTATTAACGAAGCCGGAGCAAAATGCTCCGGCTGTTCTATCATATGAAGTGAATGAGATTTTTTTCTTTAAACCGCTGAAGAACAAGCATAGCAGCAAGCTTAGCTTGGTCTATCGTCAATGCGCCTTGATAGTAAACTGCATAAGGGTCTCTCAACGGTCCATCAGCACTGATTTCAATACTTGACCCATCGATGAAACTTCCCGATGCCATAATAATATCGTTAGAATATCCTGGCATCGGTGCAGGTATTGGAGAAACAAACGCATCCACGGCTGACGCTTCTTGTATGGCTTGACAGAATTCAATGACCCTTTCCTCAGAACGAAGGATAATTGCAGTTACTATATCACTTTTTGGGATTCCAATTCTAGGAATGACTTCAAATTTCAGTCGATCAAATACTCTTGCAAATAAGAGCCCTGAGAGGAGTGCTTGATAGACAACTGAAGGCGATAGAAACAGTCCCTGAAGTGTAGATCGAGTAGTCCCAAAAGAAAGCCCTGTCGCTTTCCCTAGGCCGGGTGCAGTCAATTGGTTAGCGACCCGTTCGATCCATTCATTTTTGCCGACGATGTAGCCCCCAGATAAAGCAATACCGCCCCCAGGATTTTTGATGAGTGAGCCAGCGCAAATATCTGCTCCAATTTCAATAGGCTCGCGAATATCTGTAAATTCACCATAGCAATTATCCACCATTATGATGATATCTGGATAGTTTTTTTTGATTTCTGCGATGATTTTTTCCATCGATTCGATGGTGAGAGCGTGGCGTAGACTGTAGCCTGTGGATCGTTGAATCCAAATCATACGTGTTTCTGGCTGGATTGCACTGAGAATACCCGCCAAATCAAAGTCGTTCTCTACAAGGTCAACTTCGTTGTATGAAATCCCCTTTTCGAGTAAACACCCAGGCGATTCTCCTTTGGTTCCAATGACTTTAAGCAAAGTATCATAAGGTGTCCCTGCGATCGAAAGGAGGTGATCTCCAGGATTTAGTAAGGCAAATAGCACCAAGGAAAGCGCATGAGTACCTGATGCAATAGCTGGGCGAACAAGGGCAGATTCCGCCTGAAATATTGTCTTATAGATGTCTTCCACTTTATCTCGGCCTATATCACCGTAACCATAGCCCGTCGTCCAGTAAAAATCAGTTGCTGATAGACGATTTTCTTTAAAAGCATTTAGCACTTTTATTTGATTGAATTCACGTATTTTTTGAAGTGAGACTTCGTCGTCTGACAAAGTTATTACCATATTTTCAACAAATGTCGTGATAGATGGATCGATATGATACCATTGAGTATAGGGATTATTAAAATTCATAGATTTCCTTTAAAATTTATCATGATGTCATTGAGTATACGATTAACGATGGTTTCTTCAGAATCGACAGATCGATCAAACCATTGAATTTCGTCTGACCGATTGAACCAAGTCCATTGTCTTTTACCATATCGTCTGGAGTTTTGTTTTAGAGCATAAACCATCTCGTCATATGAGCATTCCCCATGGATATAGGGAATAACTTCCTTATAACCAATAGCCTGCATACTTTGAGCACCTGGTGTCATACCGCACGCTAATAAGCCTTCTACTTCAGCGACTAACCCATGATCCAACATTCGATCGACTCGTTCTTCAATGCGAGCGTAGAGTTCACTTCGCGTCATTGTCAACCCATAATAACGATAATTGTAACGATTGTTTGGTTTGCGTATAGAGTCTCGTCCACTCGAAATAGGAACGCCAGTAACATCATATACTTCTAAAGCGCGAATAATTCTTTGGACATCATTCTCGTGAAAGCGATCATATGAAGGTAGATCCACTTTTTTGAGTAATTGATGAAGATAGTTTTTGCCATGTTCCTTGACGATAGTTTCGTATTTGTTGCGAAGTTCCGGTTGAGGTGGAATGCGACTCAGATTGAGATTGTAAATTATGGAGTTGATATAGAGACCTGTCCCCCCTACTAAAATCGGTAGCTTGCCTTCGATGTTAAGTTGATGGATGATCTCTTGTGTTTTAGTCATGAATTGTTCCACACTAAAGGATTCGTCTGGATTGACAATATCAATCATGTGGTGCGGCACTATTTTAAACTCTTCCGCCGTTACCTTTGCCGTTCCGATATCAAACCCTTTATATATTTGCATGGAATCACATGAAATAATTTCTGCGTTAATTTGCTGAGCCACTTTAAGGGCGATATGTGATTTACCAACCCCTGTTGGACCTGCAATTATGATGAGTTTTTCTTTCATATTATTTAACCCTCAAAAAAAACTTCTCGAGCTCGAGTTTTGTCCACTCCACGAGAATAGGTCGACCGTGAGGGCAAGTGTAAGGCTGTGAAGTACGGCTTAAATCGCTAAGTAAACCTTGTGCTTCTGCAGGGCTGAGCCGATCACCAGCTTTAACGGCAGATTTACAGCTTGCCATAATAATCTTATCAACAGTCAAATCCTTAGGTGTGCTTAACTGAATTAATACATTATCAATTATTTCCAATAACCCCTCTCCACCTACCGGAACGCCAAGAACATATGGGACGGCTCGAACAGCTACGGTATTGTCGCCGAAAGGCTCAATCTCATATCCTGCCTTGTAGAGCGTCTCTTGGTGATCAGCGATATAGCGGATTTCATATTCTTTTAGGGTGAAGATCTGCGGAGATAATAGCGGTTGAATGGCTACTTCGTCATTGTAAAATTGTGTTAAGTATGTTTCGTAAAGGATTCTCTCGTGTGCAGCATGTTGATCGATAATCACGAGTTTTTTATCAAATGAATTTTCATAAACCAAATAGGTTGCAAAGAGGTTTCCCAGATACGTAAGCCGATCGATATCAAATGCAATTGATCGATTTTGTGTTTCCTCCTCTTTTAGATCTTCCCCACACCCATCGTCAATAAAAGAAAAGTCGATAATTTCATCACATACCGCCATTGATTCTTCAAGTGCGATAGACATCTCCCTTTGTTTATTCACATCTTTTTTCTCTATGGAAACGGGACTTCGCTCCACTGGACTGTAGAGATCCAATATATTTTGATAAGCTTCCTCATTAGTTTTTTGTAAGCTCTGTAGAGTTAATGGTTCTTCTTTTTCCTTTTTTTCTATGGTAGGTATTTTTTGACCACGAATCACTAAATCGGTGATCTCTGCCCGTAGAAGATCGTTGATGCGGTCAGGCTCAGTAAAGGCTATTTTCAACTTATTAGGATGGATGTTGACATCAACTGCATCAGGCCGTATTGATAAAAAGATTTGGAAAGCGGGATAGCGCCCATTTGGAATAATACCACGGTATGCGTCTTCGATAATTTTCACAATCTCATCGTTTTCAACATACCTACCGTTGACATAGAGGTATTGCATACCGCGATTTCCGCGATAATAGGTATTACCCGAAAGAAAACCTTTCATTGATACATCATCAGATTGATAATTGAGAGAGAGTATTGTGTCGTAATAATCTTTTCCAAATAAATGGTAAAGATTGGTTTTTAGATCGCTATTGGTTTTGGTATTAAAGATAACTTTCCCGTCTTTAACGTATTTGAGTCCTATGCCAGGATTGCCTATAGCAAATCCATACATTAAAGAAGTTATCCGATTCGCCTCTGCCAAAGGTGATTTTAAGAATTTTTTACGTACTGGAACTGCCCCAAAGAGATCTGTAATCGTAAACTTCGTGCCAGGATTCATGCTAATAGGTTTTTCTTCACCGCTCTGTTTTCCATAGTGATAAGTGACTTGAGTACCTAATGGGGCTTCTACATCTCTGGTTAACAATTGTACCTTTGAGACGGCGACAATAGAGGCGAGAGCCTCACCTCTAAAGCCCATTGTAGTTAGTTGGTATAAGTCATCGAATTCTGATATCTTAGATGTACTATGTCTAGTAAATGCCATAGGAATATCTTCAGAAGCTATTCCAACGCCATTATCCTCAACGTCTATTCTTTTTATCCCACCTTGCTCGATTTCGACGACGATACGATCAGCGGTAGCATCCAATGCATTTTCGACCAGTTCTTTTACAATGGATGAAGGGCGCTCGACGACTTCGCCAGCTGCGATTTGTTGAATGGTGATCGTATCTAATAATTTAATCTTCATAATCCAACTCCTTCGCTTGTTGAATGAGATCGTTGAGTATATTCATCGCTTCGAGAGGGCTCAACGAATCAATGGAAATCTGTTGTAGGTGGTTTAAAAACAGCCTTAATCTGAAATCAGCAAAATCATTTTGAACGACCATATCTCCTGAGGATCCGCGATCTTCTTGTTCTTTCACGTTCAAGTCAAAAAGGATCCGATAGGCGCGATCGATAATTTCTGTTGGTAGTCCCGCAAGTTTTGCGACTTCTAGACCATAACTTTTATCGGCTTTTCCTGGAATGACTTTGCGTAAAAACACAATGTCGTTATTCTCTTCAGCAATAGCCACTTTATAATTTTTTGTATTCTTATAATGGTCTTCCATATTTGTCATTTCATGATAATGAGTGGCAAAAAGGGTCTTGGCATTGCATTTTGTGCTCAAATACTCCACAATCGCCTGTGCAATACTCAGCCCATCATTGGTTGATGTGCCCCTTCCTACTTCATCGAGCACTATAAAGCTATTGGCGGTCGCATTGCGTAAGATATCAGACATTTCTTTCATTTCAACCATAAACGTACTTTCGCCAAGAGCTAAGTTATCCGAAGCTCCTAATCGAGAAAAAAGTTTGTCCACTATACATAAGGAAGCGATCTTAGCAGGCACGTAGGATCCAATCTGACCCATAAGCACAATGAGTGCATTTTGCCGCATGAAAGTTGATTTTCCACCCATGTTAGGCCCGGTTATAATCTGTAAACGATTTGTTTTTTCGCCAATAGAAAAGTCATTCGCTATAAATTGACTATCACCAAGACTGAGTTCGACGACGGGATGCCTACCTTCAGTAATTTCTATTGTTGTACGATTAGTATATGAAGGACGACAATAATCTCTTTCGATAGCGGTGTATGCAAAGTTTGAAACACAGTCAATATAAGCAATTTCGGAAGCTTGTTTTTGTATGCGAACCGCTTGATCAAGTAGTACGCTACGAACTTCTTGAAAAAGTTCATATTCCATATCTATGGTTTCTTGACCTGAAGTTTGAATTTTACGTTGGATACTATTAAGCGTTGGCGTCGTAAATCGACTCGAGTTTGTCAGTGTTTGTTTTAATTCAAACTCATCCGGAACTTTTGAGAAGTTAGATTTTGTCACATCGATAAAGTAACCTGTCTTCTTATTAAATATGATTTTTAAGTTTTTAATTCCTGTCGATTCTCTCAAATTATCTTCGTATTCAACGAGCTCATGGCTCCCTTCGACACTTGCATGTCTCAGCGCATCAAGGGTATCGTGATAGCCCTCTTTGATCAACTCTCCCTCTGTGATCGTGATAGGTGGTTCGTCGACAATCGCTCGATCGACGAGGTGGTAAATATCGCTTAAATCATCAAGATTATCGATAATACTATTTAGTGCATGGTTATTGAATTGTTTGAGTGTTTCAATTATCGTTGGAAAAAATTGAATGGAGTTTTTCAGTGCGATAAGATCTCTTCCATTTGCGCGCCCATAGGAGATTTTTCCTGTTAACCGCTCAATATCATAAATATGATCAAGTGACTGGCGCAAATCATCGAGGAATATCGCATTATTCATCAATGCATCCACATGCTGCTGTCGATTGCTAATGGCTTTTGCACTGATCAGAGGATGGCTTACCCACTCTCTGAGCATTCGCGCACCCATAGCAGTTTTAGTTTGGTCAAGGATATGGATCAGCGTGTGTTGATTTTTTGCAGTATTGGTGAAAAGCTCTAAATTTCTTATGGTATTTGCATCTATTGACATATAGTGTGAAGGTTCAATAATATCAATGTTTCGAACGTGTTTTACTTGATCCGATTGAAAGCGAAAGGCATAGGTTAATAGGCCATGGAACGCGATAAGTGAAAGGTCCCGTTTTGATAGTGCCTTTATTCCCTGGACCTTTCCTAACATGTCTTTTATAGCAAGTATTCTTTCTTCCGATGATTTGACAGGTAGATCGATCATCGTAAAAGGTATCGAAAAGTGCTTTTTCAACCAGTTGATATGGTTATGAGCATCGGTACTTCGGATAATTATGATCTCCGAAGGGTGGAATCTTATCATTTCATCAATGAGAACATCTCTATTCTCATCCCATCTGCCATGGATTTCAAAGACAGCAGTATGACCGGTCATCACATCCATCGATGCTAACGCAAATCCATAAGAATCGAGGATAATACATACGAGATTGTTTGGCATAGATAAATTTAACGCTTCCGTATCTGTTAGAGTTCCTGGGCTAATGATACGCGTGACTTCACGTTGCACGATTCCCACTGCTTTTTGCGGATCCTCCACTTGATCGCACAAAGCAACTTTATAGCCTTTTGACACTAATCGTGTAATATAAGGTTCTACTGCATGATATGGCACTCCGCACATGGGCGCTTTTTCTTCAAGACCACAGTCCCTTTTAGTCAATGCGATTTCCAGTTCCTTAGAAGCAGTAATCGCATCGTCAAAAAACATCTCGTAAAAATCGCCGAGACGGAAAAACAATATGGCATCTTTATATTGTTTTTTTATGGTGGCGTATTGTTTCATCATCGGTGTGAGAGACTCAATATCGATACGTTCTAACATAAATGCCCTTCTAGTGTAAATGAGGTATTTCCTTTTATTTTGACCTGAACGATTTGACCGATAAGGGATCTATCCCCTGGAAAATGAACTAATTTAAAGGTATCTGTTCGCCCGGTCATGACAGTTTCGTTGTTTTTGCTGACCCCTTCAACTAAAACATCAACCGTCTGTCCAATGTAAGCTGCATTTTTTTCAAAGTATATCGGATACATTTCATCCAGTAATCGCTGGAATCTTGCATTTTTTATTTCATCAGAGGTACCGTCTTCCATCAAAGCCGCTTTTGTCCCCTCTCGTTTAGAATAGAGAAAAGTGAAGCCCAAGTCAAAACCTACTTCGCGAACGAGACTCAACGTTTCCTCAAAATCCTCTTCGGTTTCTCCAGGGAATCCTACGATGACATCCGTTGACAGGCAAATATCAGGTATTGCTGCCCTCAATTTCTGTATTAGCGAAAGGTAATGGGTACGCGTATATTTCCGATTCATCAGCGTCAATATGCGATCACTTCCAGCTTGAAAAGGTAGATGGAGGTGATTACACACCTTAGAACATTCTGTCATCGCTATAATTAACTCATCAGACATGTCTTTAGGATGGCTAGTCATAAATCGGATGCGCTCTATCCCCTCTACATCATTAACCCGTCTTAATAATTCTGGAAATTCGATAGAAGATGCTAAGTCCTTGCCATAAGAGTTAACATTTTGTCCTAGGAGAGTCACTTCTTTATACCCTTTATTTGCTAGATCGTTTATTTCTTCTAATATTTCTACATGTGATCGACTAGTTTCCCTTCCTCTTGCATAAGGTACAATGCAATAGGAGCAAAAATTATTGCAGCCATGCATAATATCGACATAAGCTTGATAGGAGTTGCTGCGGGTTGCAGGAATGTAAACATCTGTGTAGGTGGCTTCTTCGATATCCCATACCAGTTCTTTTGTCTGTTCGTGTTTTGCCATTAATTCTGGCAAACTCGAAATATTTCTCGTCCCAAAGATAATATCCACATGTGGGTATTTTTGTTGCACCAATTCTCTGGCTTGCCCAGTCTGCATCATGCATCCGCAAACGATGAGAACTCGATCGGGATGGCTACGCTTGATAGCTTTCATAGCGCCAAGTTGTCCCAATAGCTTTAATTCTGCATTTTCTCGCACCATACAAGTATTGTAGACTACGATGTGAGCATCCTCTTTGTTGTTATCATAAATATAGCCCATGGAATCAAGCAAATAAGCAATTTTTTCTGAATCATGCTCATTTGCTTGACATCCATAGGTTATAATACTATACGTCTTTTTAGTTTCTATCACGTTGATCATCCCTTCTCTTTGTATCACCTTATTATATCAAAGAATAGGTTGAAACAACAGGGGACAATGATTGACAAAAGGTGTAAATAGTACACTAATTAAACTTCTTACGACTTCCTGGTTTTACTAATGGGATGCCCTCATTGCAAAGTGGGCAGTCTTCAGGGTCATAGGTTGCAATATCAACCTTAGTCGCGGCAAATAAAGGGTAATCCAACTCTCGGGTTCTTCTGTCGATCAAAGCTGCAATACCGACGATTTCTCCGCCGTGTTCTTTGACGACTTTAATAGCTTCTCCAGACGATTTACCTGTGGTTACCACATCCTCCGAGATGAGAACCTTAGCGCCTTCTGGAATTTCAAAGCCTCGTCGCAGCGTCATCACATCTTGTTCCCGTTCTGTAAAAATAGCGGGTACTCCTAACTGGCGAGCCAATTCGTAAGCAACGATGATTCCGCCCATAGCAGGGCCTACAACTAAGTCGATCTCTAGGTCTTTGACTTGATCCACAATAGTTTTGATCATGATATTCGCCTTATCGGGATACATCAACAACTTAGCACATTGGACGTAACCATTACTGTGTTTACCGGAGGATAGTAAAAAGTGACCTTCCAGCAAAGCTTTCGATTCTTCTAATAGATCTCTATGTTTCATGCTCGTCTCCTTTAGATAATTCCACGTATTTCTTCGAGGCTTTTTATACCTTCTCGTTCCATAAATTGCTCGATGCCTTCAATGACTTGGAGGGAACAGTTGGGTTCGACAAGGTTCCCTGTGCCAACTTGAACCATCCACGCACCAGCCATAATAAATTCAATGGCATCTTCTCCGGTCATAATGCCTCCCATGCCCATTATAGGTACGTCAACAGCCTTAGCAACTTCTCTAACCATACGAAGAGCTATGGGCTTAATACACGGACCAGAGAGTCCTGCCGTGATGTTATTAAAGACAGGCTTGCGGCGATAGATGTCGATCGCCAATGCATTAAAAGTGTTGACAAGAGATAGACCATCAGCACCTTCTTCAACGCACGTTTGGGCCATCTCGACAATATTTTCTGCATTGGGTGATAGTTTAACGATAAGCGTCTTACGCGTTTCGCGACGGATTGCTCGAACTATCGATTTTGCGCTATCGCATTTAATGCCAAAGGCCATGCCGCCTTCTTTAACATTGGGACAGGAAATATTCAATTCAATAATCGGTACAGATGTAGATTCCAACAACCGAATCGATTCAACATAGTCTTCGATCTGCGACCCACCTACGTTAGCTAACACGATGGTATCAAGTGACTCCATCCTCGGAAGCTCAAGATTGATAAAACCTTCTACTGAAGGGTTCTGAAGACCGATACTGTTCATAACCCCAGCGGGTGTTTCATGTATCCTTCGACCTTGGTTACCTTCTCTCACTTCTAAAGTGAGCCCTTTTGTCGATATACCGCCTAAACGGTTAATATCAAAGTAATCCACGAATTCACGGCCAAATCCAAAGGTTCCACTCGCTGCAATCACGGGATTTTTAAATGTGATATCACATAGTTTAACTTCCATCATTCAAACACCACCTCCGATCCATCAAAGACAGGACCTTCATGACAGACGCGCTTTAAGCCTTCAATTGTTTGACAAGTACAACCTAAGCAAGCTCCGATACCGCAGCTCATATGGCTCTCAAGGGAAAGATATAGGGTTGGACTTTCATTTACCTTTTGCATAGCTTCCATCATTGGAGTCGGCCCACAACAGTAGATCACATCATATTGAGAAGAATCGATGTGTTGAGTGACAACACCTTTGAATCCTTCTTCTCCAGTATCTGTCGTGATGACGATATCATTTACGTAGGGCTTAAATTGATCAATAAGATAAGATTTGTCACGAAAGCCGAAATAGATATCCGGTTTTGATCTCAAGCGTTTTGCTAAATAGAATAATGGTGCAATACCGATACCGCCTCCGACGAGAGCTACCTTTCCTTCGTCTTTAAGCTCAAATCCTTTGCCAAGAGGTCCAAGTATTTGAATTTTTGAACCTGGTCTCAGGTTCTTCATTTTTTCAGTTCCTTTACCAGTCACGTGGTAAAGGAAGGAAATGGTATCGTCATCCATGTCAAAAATACTCATCGGTCGCGGTAGAAAGGGGTCATAAGAATCCATCTTTATCATGTAAAATTGTCCAGGTTGTCCTTTAAAATTCCCCCCTACTACCATCAAACAAATCTCAGCGGAAACCTTTCGGTTTTCAAGAACGACACCTGAAATATAAGCGCTATTGTCCATAAATGTCACTCCTCATCGTAAGGACGGCATCTCTTGTATAATCATCAAACCGCTCTTCACCGTCTTCAAATTTTGCAAAATGTCGAATGATCCCCCGTGAAGAATTAACCACACCGCCATTGAAATCATTTAAGTAAATGCGAATATCTTCCGCCTTTCCTCCTTGAGCGCCATAACCTGGAATCAAAAAGAACATATCCTTGTAGCGTTCCCTGATTTCTCTTGCTTCTTCCGAGTGGGTACCACCAACGACGAGTCCCAACGAAGAATAGCCACAATCCCCGCGAAAAGCCTCAGCCATTTCTTGAAGGCGATCACCTATGGTGTAATACAATGGTTCGCCATTGTGCTCAAGGTACTCAATATCCTTTGCTCCTTGGTTTGAAGTACGTAGCAATACGAATACACCCTTCTCTCCTGATTCTAAATAGGGCAAATAAGGCGTGATGCTATCGAATCCCATATAAGGATTCAGTGTGATGAAATCGGCTTCAAAATCCCCCGAAAAATGGCCTAAGCCATATTTTTCAGCAGTAGAAGCAATATCGCCTCTTTTCACATCACCAATCGTCAACCCACCAAGTTCTTTAATATAGCGCATAGTTTTTGAATAGGCTAGTAACCCTTCCAAACCTTCTGCTTCATAATATGCGATTTGGGGCTTATAGATGGCGGTGACATCAAAGGTTGCATCGATAATACGCTTATTGTAAGCAAATAAACGATCGCTGGTTGAGCTGTACTTCTTCAAGATATCTTCTGGCACATAAGAAATATCACTATCAAGTCCCACGCAAACAAACCCTTTTTCTGCAACCCTTTCATACAGCTTATCAATAATCATGTCTTTCCTCCCATTCTATTCTTCTACGTTGTAGAGGTGATCGCAATAATCGCATTTGTATAGAACTTTATCTTTATCGACCAAAGAAAATACACTGGTCACATTTCGCTCGCTGGTAGTGATACAACGCGGGTTAGTACAGGTGAGTAGCCCCTCTACCTTCTCTGGTATTTCTATGCGAATTTTGCGCACAATCACTTCATCTTCAATGATGTTAACCGTCACTTGAGGATCGATAATCCCTATAGACGCTAAATCGAAGTCCACGACGTTTTCGATCTTTATCATATCTTTCTTACCCAATTTTCCAGATTGTGCATTCATTATTAAAGCCACTGTGTAGTTTGCGGTATCGAGTTTAAGAATTTTAAATATTTCATATCCTAATCCCGGTTGGATATGATCAATCACTATCCCTCGGCTGATACTATTAATATTAAGCATTGGCTACCTCCAGCAATTTCAATATAAGAGCCATTCGTATATACATACCGTTTTTGACTTGTTTAAAGTATAAAGCACGCGGATCGCTGTCGACTTCGACAGATATTTCATTGACTCTCGGTAGTGGATGGAGTATTGCTAGATCCTCTTTTGCTACCCTTAACTTTTTATTGTTAAGACGGTAGCTATCTTTTAATCGTACGTAATCCGCTTCGTTGAAGAATCGTTCTTTTTGTACTCTAGTCATATAAAGACAATCGAGTTGATCAATCACATCTTCAAGTTTTTCAACTTCGACGTAATCCACATCGTTACCGTCAAGCACCACAGTTTTAATGTATTGCGGAACTCTTAGTTCTGTTGGAGAGATAAGTATATATTTGTTGTTTGAAAATTTAGTCATTGATTTGATCAAAGAGTGTACCGTGCGACCAAATTTTAAATCCCCACAAATCCCAATCGTCATGTTATCCAACCTACCTTTAGCTTCCATTATCGTCAGTAGATCGGTCAATGTCTGGGTTGGGTGTTGGTGGCCGCCATCCCCTGCGTTGATCAAAGGGACATCACTGGTTTCTAAAGCAAGCGTCGAAGAACCTTCTTTGGCGTGACGCATCGCAATAATATCAACATATTGAGATACTGTCTTAATCGTATCTGCAAGGCTTTCCCCTTTAGAGGCTGAGCTTGTACTCGCTTCCGAAACAGATAATACACCTCCACCAAGTCGAGTCATCGCTGCCTCGAAACTTAAGCGCGTTCTTGTGGATGGTTCAAAAAAAAGAGTCCCCAAAATTTTCCCATTACATAATTGTGAAAAATCCGCTGGACTCTTTATGATAGATTGTGCATAATCAATTAGTTCTAAAATCTCTTCTTTGGACAAATCATCTGACGAAACCAAATTCTTTGTTATAAGCATTGACAACCTCCCATTTGTAAGCCATATACATTTTTTAAAGAATACCATAAACCTTTAGGTGTGTCAATTATCTAGCAGAGGAAAAAGGGGTAAAAAAAGCATAGCCCCTTTGCTTTCCCGTAGCATCCATAATAAAAATCGCCTGTATCGTTCGTTGTGAAATGAAACCTAAATTATGATTCCAGTTGTCACAAAAGATATTTTTCAATCACCTGTGCGACACCATCATCTTTATTAGATCCCGTTACTTCATCAGCGTATTCGTATACCGATTCCATCGCATTACCCATGGCAATACCCTTTCCTGCATATAATAACATGCCAATATCATTCTCCCCATCCCCTACAGCAATAATTTGTTCCTGCTTGACCTTGTAATAATCTGCAATAAATTTTAGCGCTGATCCTTTGGTGACATCCCGACGGAAAATCTCCAAATTAAAAGGCAAAGAAAACAAAATATTTAGTCGGTCACCCATTTGTTCATTCATATCTTTGCGAAAGACCTTTAAAATATCGAATTCTTGCATCGCTCCAAGCTTGTGAATTTCAGTGGACAATCCTGTTTCATGTAAAAACATTTCAAGATTTCCTACAACTTCTGCGGGATGTGTTGTGAATTTATTCATCAGGTTCGTAAAGAAATCCTCATCTGTCTCAACGTAAATTTCGTTACCAGAAAATAGTACAGGACTAATATTGTTTGATTTAATATGTTCGACGATTTCATAAACATCTGAGCCATCCATCGTCTTATTGAGCAATGTTTCCCCTGTCCTCACATCATAAACTATCGAACCGTTCATACAGGAGATCAAACCATCGATTTCAAGAGCTTTCGCAAATGCAATCATGGACTTAGGTTCCCTCCCAGAACTCAACACGACGATAGCACCATTTTTTTTTGCCGCTAGAATGGCATTCTTGTTGCGTTCAGATATGATGTGATCTGGATTCAATGTTGTTCCATCCATATCCAACGCGATCATTTTATACATGTTCACCCTCCCAAGAATTCTCAAAATTTAACGATTCTTCTTAATTATACCATTAACCTTTTAAAAGTGTTGAACATTGGGTATAAGATGTTCATAGATTAACTTAAGGAGGCACTAACATGGTTGATAATGGAAAAGACAAAAGAGAACCCGCTGAAGGCACATTCAAAGAGCATTTAGAATCTAAAATTGAAGAAACTGCTACTGACGTCTACTCAAAGACTGAATCCGTCGATCCTGACACAGGTGTAGCCTATCCAACCGAGACCTCCGTGGAAGAAGCCATGGATTGGGTAGATAACGAAAATCCAAAATAACAGAATTAAAGCTGCCTCAGTTTTGAGGCAGCTTTACTCTTTCTAAGGACGGATTTGACCTTGTCCTAAAATAACGTATTTTGTCGTGGTCAACTCTACTAGACCGATCGGTCCTCTAGCATGTAGCTTTTGTGTTGAAATTCCCATCTCTGCTCCCATGCCAAACTCAAAGCCATCAGTGAATCGACTCGAAGCGTTAACGTAGACACAAGCCGCATCGACTTGTTGAGTAAAGCTCATTGCGCTCTCATAGCTTTCAGTTATGATCACTTCTGAATGTCCAGAGCCGTATTCATTGATATGGGAAATTGCTTCTTGAAGTGAAGAAACAACTTTTTGGGAGTAACAGTAATCTAAATACTCTTTTCCCCAATCCTCTTCTGTAGCTTCCTCGATTAAAGGATCATAGGATCTTGAAAGATCGTCACCTTTTACGATAACGTGATAATCCGACAGAAAATCACGCAATTTCACCGTCAGTTCCTCAGCTCGAGATTCGTGAACCAGTAAACTTTCCATCGCGTTACAAACACCTATGCGCTGGGTTTTTGCGTTTCGAATGATGTTGAGGGCTATTTCCATATTAGCGGTCTCATCGATGTAAACGTGGCAATTTCCAACGCCGGTTTCAATAATGGGCACAGTCGCATTTTGTACCACACTTTGGATTAATCTTTGACTTCCTCGCGGAATCAAAACATCCAGATACTCATTTAGGCGCATAAATGCATTTGCGACATCATAAGATTGATCTTCGATGAGTTGTACACAATGAGGATCGATGCCACACTCTACCAATGACTCGCGAACGATTTCTACTAAAGCAATATTCGAGCGAATAGCTTCTTTACCGCCACGTAATATGAGGGCATTAGATGATTTTAAACACAACGCTGTCGTTTCTATGGTGACATTTGGACGAGATTCATAAATAATACCTACTACGCCAAGCGGCACCCTTACTTTTCCAATGCGCAAGTTATTTGGCAATCGCTTCATTCCATCCATAGAATCTATGGGATCTTCGAGCTTGATAACGACATCAATCCCATCGACCATTCCCTTAATCCGTTCAGAAGTGAGAAGCAAGCGATCGATCAAGCCTTCACTCAATCCGTTTTTTCGACCTTCTTCAATATCAATGACATTCGCATCCAAGATACGCTGTTCGTGTTTGAGCAAGTTTTTACCGATCGTCCTCAGTAGATGATTCTTCGTATTGACGTCTGCTTGAGCTATGGCAAAACTAGCGATTTTGGCGCGTTTGCCGATTTCTAATAGTGTCGTCATATCCTAGCCTTTCTGAAATATATACTTATCTGAGTGTATTGACCACTACAGACTTAGTTTCCTTTAAACGCGATTTGAGATCCCCTAAACAGCGTTCCGATATTCTCACCTTTCATGATATCGGAAATGGCGTGTATGTTGTCCCCATTTGCAATCACGACGTCAATTCCTTGGCTGGTTGCTAGTCTTGCAGCATTCAATTTTGTGATCATCCCGCCAGTGCCTTGATTTGACGAGGAATCTTTTGCAATTGTTGCATCTAAAGCGTTGACATCTTCAACAAAATCTATAAACTCTGCTTCCGGGTTAAGGTTAGGATCGTCGGTATATAGGCCGTCAATATCCGATAAAAGGATCAGTAAATCCGCCCCGACAAGCCTTGCCACATACGCTGATAGGCTGTCATTATCCCCAAACTCGATTTCTTCTGTTGATATGGTGTCGTTCTCGTTGACAACAGGTATAACATTCATTGTAAAAAGCATTTCAAAGGTATCGTGAGCGTGATTTTGCATTACTTTATCGGTCTCAATTTCACGAGTGAGCAATAATTGGCCTGCATTATAGCCATACTCTTGAAAACACTTTTGATACATATTCATAAGGACGACTTGTCCGACAGAGGAGGTCGCTTGCTTTCCTTGGCTATCTCGTGGACGCTCAGACATATTCAATCGTCTAGCACCGCAACTGATCGCACCAGAAGAAACAAGAACCACATCTTTACCATTGTTTTTAAGATTTGCCAATTCCCATGCTAGATCGTTAAATCTCGGAAGATTAATGGTTCCAGAGGCGTGAGTAATCGTCGATGAACCGACTTTCACGACAATTCTTTGTTTATGAGGTAATAATGCTCTCAAAATTCATCATCTCCTTTTTTTGAGTTGTTCTTGAAGTTCAGTAATAGAAAGGAGACTAATTTGGTTGCTGTCGATTTTAAGCACTTCCAATATATGCTTTAAATCCTCTTCTGACTTTACTTCTATCTCCATATATGGGTACGGATACGTCTGTTCATCCCATTGATCAATTTCTAATATACCATTTGCCAATTGATAACGAATGCGTTTTTTCTCCCCAGTCGTAAATTGGTCAAATCCGATCTTTTTTAACAAAGTGATCATGGCATCGGGATTGTCGATATAGACAGTGGTCTCTTGATTTTCTCTGACTTCAGTATTGGGGATGTTGCGTTTGTACGTTAAAGTGTGTACGATATTGTTGTGTCCTGACACTGCCGTTCGAATGCGCAAATAACTTTTTTCTGGGATCAAATTGAACTGCGAAGAATCGACGACAGTATTCTTTTGATACTCTTCTTCAATAAAAATACCACCGTTCTCAAGGATTTGTTTTTTCATGTCCTCAACATCAATCCCCAAGATTTTCACTTCTTTCTCGCGTTCGTTGTTAATCCCCATAAGCTTCCTTATCGACGATGAGGGTAACATCGGGATGAAGTAAAGCAATAGTGACAGGGCATAGTGTTGTGATTAGGGACTGATCTTTTAGCATTTGAATCGCTTCTCTTTTGGCGCTTCCCGCAGCTATGATGACCAAGCGTTTTGCATTAAAAATAGTCCCCATCCCCATCGAGATGGCTTGAGTAGGCACTTCGTCAATCTTATCGAAGAATCTCGCATTTGCCAAGATTGTGGAATCCGCTAAATCGACCAATGACGTTTTGACATTTAACTTTTCTCCGGGCTCGTTAAAAGCGAGATGGCCATTATTGCCAATGCCCAGTAATTGAAGATCAATGCCACCCTTTTCAGCAATCACATCGTCATAATCTGCAGGATTGGCAAAATCGTTTGGAAAAAACGTATTGTCAGAATTGATATTGACATGGTCAAGCAATTCAGTCTTCATAAAGTAATGATAGCTTTGATCGTTGTCATTTTCCAACCCCTTGTATTCATCCAAGTTGAAAGTGGTTACCTGTGATAAATCCAATCCTGATTGATGTGCGTCTATTAATGTTTTATAGGTGCCAATAGGCGTTGAACCCGTAGCTAAGCCCAGGGTGATCTTTGGATTCTCTTTTATGGATTCTGCGATTAGCTCTCCACATAACCTACTCATTTCTTCATAATCTTTAGCTACTATTATTTTCATACGCTACTCTCCTATTTTTTTTGGTATAAACTGTAGATAATCAGACGAAATACAATGGTATTGGATACTATCGTATACCCCTTCTACCACACTGTAAAGACCTTCCCCATGCAAATGACCATAAACACAGATTTCTACACCGTACTCACTCATAATCTCAGCGAACTCATTAGGTTCTCCTTGTTTGTTGAAAGGGGGGTAGTGGAGCATTACTATGCGTCTATCTTTAACACAAGTATCTAAACTCATTCGCAATCTCAGCAGCTCTCGCTGCCAAACTTTAAGATCCTCATCCAAAAAACCCGTTGAAGTCGGATCCATCCACCCACGAGTTCCTGCGATTGACCAATCAGCATACGCAAAAGAGCTGTTTTGCACCACTTCTATGGTTTTGAATCCAGCCTCTTTTATTTTTTTCAACGAGGACCACCAATAATCGTGATTGCCTCGAAGGATAAGTTTAGTACCTGGCAATTCCTCGATTTTTTCGAGATCGATACGCGCGTGATCAAGAGACATTTGCCAAGAAATATCCCCAGGAACTAATACAATATCTTCTGAATGAACGGTATTTTGCCAATTGGTGAAAATTCGATTTTCATAATCTACCCAGTTTTCGCCGAAAACATCCATGCTCTTATTTCCTGTATAATCCAGATGAAGATCGGATATAGCATAAATCATAACATCACCACCTTACAATACCACATAATGGTAGTTTTCTCCAATTTCGTCTAGCGCACGCCTTTCGCGTTGTTGACTCGTAAAAATAATGATCTGACGAGTACAACTTTCTTCTACAATGAGCTTTAATGTTCGTTTCAATCGCGTGTCATCATAATCACTAAATGGATCATCGAACACCATAAAAACCTGATCCGTGTACAACACTTTTACCAAAGCGAGCCTTAAGCAAAGCAAAAATTGATCCATTGTGCCTTTGCTCAAAATGGAAATGGGAACTGGCATTCCGCCATCTTTGAACACATGTAATCCTAGCTCATCATCGAGAAGCGATTGCGTATACTTCGCATTCGTAATAGTAGACATCCCTTCTGTAACGTGGTGTTTTAATTGTGCCTTATTGTTTTTTAGCAAAACCGATACTGCTTTTTCGATACCAGAGATCGCGAAACTCAGCGCGTCAGATTTCATCATCAGCTGCTTGATTCGTAATTCTATGGCGTATAATTCTTCAACGATTTCAGTGTGAGCATTCTTAGCCGCGTCTTCTTGTGTCACTTGAAGGACCAATGTATTTCTATCGAATTCAATATCTCGAATCATAACACTTAGTTGATCGATGTTTGTCGTTATGTCATCCAACTCTTTGCGTAGTTCTGGTGTTGGAAAATACCCGCGACCATTGTCTTCGATAACAGCAATTTTATAACGAATTTCCCTTGCTTGCAATGAAAATTTCTTTTCCTCTTCTTGTCGAGCATACAACCCATCTAATTGCTCGACCCTTTGAATATTAAAACTTTGTAATAAATGGTCTATTTGTAAGCTTTTGTCATACTTAATCTTTTTTTGTTCATTTAGTTCATAGGTAAGTGTCGATCGTCTCTCTTCAAGATCATTTCTTCGGATGTTTGCATTCTTTCTTCTCAGTATGACATAGCGACCAGTACCGTACAGCAATGCTAACCCAATCGCTGTGATCACTTTTAGGTCTATAGAAAAAGGCAAGATAAAATATAGTAGAAAAGCGATAATCACGATCTCAAGTGGTCTAATAAACATCAATTTTTGTCCTGTCATAAAAATGCGTTCACGAGAACGCTCGCTTTCCACCTCTCTTAGCTGCGTTTGAAGCCGGGTTTGCTGAGAATTAATATCATCGATCTCGTCTTTGAGTTGATGAACTCGGTAGTAAGTTGATGGAGTAAGCGATTCTCCGATTTCATTCGTGATCTGATGACTAATTTCGTCAAGTTGATTCTTCAAATCCGCTAGCTCTTGAGCTCTCATAACATCGAGTTTGTTATACAATTTCTCCTGTTCTTTTTTTAGTGTATTAAGCTCATCTCTTTTGATAAGTAGATTCTCATCCAATTCTCTAAGTTTAGCACGATTTTTTTTGCTGTCTTGAAGACGAACTTCTAGGGACAGGCGCTCCTTACTCAAGGATTTTAATCTCTCATTGAGTAACCCTAGGGGCTTGGTACGAGATCGATAGGTACCAATATCTTCTTTTTGCTGTAAAAGGTCCTTTATCACTCGTTGTACAGAAATGCCTCTGTCCATTGAAGAACCAAGATTCACGAGAAGATCGTTTACAGTCTCCACTTCTGTTCTATCCATGAAAGAACTCGACTGATGCTGGTTTATCGTACTGCTAAATACCCCTCTATTAACCTTTAGTAGCCAATCTCCTGGCGTTTTAGGATAAGAAAATCTTATGGGCTCTAATGTTTCGACGTTAATCATTTGGACTTCATGACGATTAAAATCGCGTTCGATGCGATACTTTACCTCATCGATTTGGTAGGTAAGAGATCCTTTATAGCTGTCCCCAGTCCACGGTCGAAAGCGATCAAGTAGTGCATCGTATCGTTGAACTTTCATTCCGGGTTTAACAAAATCATAGAGCATTCCTTCCAAAAAATGTGCTATAGTCGACTTACCCGATTCGTTGTGTCCGTAAACGATATTGATCCCATTCTTAAACGTGATGGAGCGATTAGAATGGGTTCCAAACGCCGATAAATGAATGTGACTGATCCTATGGGTTCTGTTCATTGTTCTGATCCTTCAAAAGCGCGCGCAAACCGAAATCCAAGGCAAGCATTGCCAGTGGATCTTTATCAAGTTCCCTCATCGAACGTATAAACTCGCCCACTATCGTATTATCACTGGTGATTTGTAGATAATCGACAGGCATGCGATTCTGACTTAAATTACGGACTTCAACATAATCTGCAAGACCTGCGAGATGTTCGCGTATCCCATCAATTTCAATAGTTTGATCTAATTGATGCTCACCGACGAGATCGACTCGCAGGTACAATGATGAGGTTTGAGGCATAAGATGTCTTTTAGCAATAACGCGATCGATAATATCGACTATGTTTAAGGCATTGGTAACATCGACTTTTAACGTATGAAAATACCCAATGGATGCCGATATAAACTCAGTTGTCATAGTATTAGAAAATGTGACATTCACCCATCCGTGAGCTCCAAGTTCACCAAAGTCACCCGGTTCTAGGATGCCTGGATACCATGCATTATACGATAATTGTGTGGGCTGGTGAATATGTCCTAACGCAAGATAATCGTATTGTAATCGCGTAGCTTCATGGATCTCATTCCAGTCGCCGTGGAACAAGCCCACATCTATCCACTCCTTTGTCTTAGAGAGTGATGTGGCATGATTCATATAATGAAATCTAATCCGCTCATGAGGAAATTCTATAAGTGGCAGGCTGAGCTCACTCATAAGGAAAACATGAGTGCATTCTTCTAAATAAAATGACAAGGTGCCCACCATTGATTCATCGTGATTTCCAGGGATGATAACAATGCGGACATTACTGTATTTTGAAAATAGAGAGACGACTCTCGAGAGATGATGGTGATCTACATCTGCACTATCAAATAAATCACCGGTGAAAATGAGAAAATCCGCATTTTCATCGGCGTAGCGCAGCACATTTTCAAATGAAATCCAAATCGCTTCTCGTCTTTTTTCAATTAATAATTTATCATAATTGACAAACCTAAAGGTTCTCCCAAGGTGGACATCTCCGACGTGAACAATGTTAATCATTGCACTTCAAAAAGCGACGCAACAGGTCGATACGCTGCAACGACTGTTTTCGTCCGTCGAGATACAGTGATTTAAGTTTTGAACGACGAGGCTCAATAACCGATACTTCGACTGGTTCACTTGGTCTGAATACAAAAAGACTATTAGCATCTTCAAGTTTGCTGATTTCATCCAGCGTAGCATTATAACGTAAATTGCGACTGTTGATTTCTGATACCAAGTAGGGATAGTCCTTAGCCACGTCTTCTGGAATGAGATAGGGCTTCGTCTTTCTATAGCTGATATCTTGAGTGAGTACGACCACCGTCTTCAAACCCTTATTGAGACATCGTTTTACGGGGAGAGGTTCAACCAATCCACCATCGTAATATGGGTTTCCCGAAATTTTAACGGGTTTAGCTATTTCTGGTAGACTGGATGAAGCCATAACAGCAGAAACGAGTTTTTCGAGTGATGTCATTTCTTCCTTTTCTACATAAGTGACGTTTGCGTTAATCGCCTGTACCATATTGCAAGAAAAATCCGTTTGGGTTGTGAAAAAGCGGTTAAAATCAAAGGGTTCTAGATGCTCGCTTACACGATGATATATGTCAACCATATCTATACGGTCTTGAGGATTCCCCACCTTTGCGTATTCTAATAATAGCGCCTCTGGAAATTGAAGAAGCCGTGAAGATTGATTAGAGACGTAATGCATACCGACAATGGCGCCAGCGGATACGCCGACACATAAATCAAACAAGATGCCTTCTTGTAACATTGTGTCGATTACACCAGCGCTAAAAGCAGCTCTTGCACCTCCCCCTTCTAAAACAAGGGCAGTATTTTCATAAAACATAATTCCTCTTTCTCCTTCCTGTCTTACGGAAGTACAGTCTTACAGCGGAAGACTCAATATTGTATTCACGCAAAATATTACGTAGCAAATCGCGAATTCGATTAGCCGAAAATGCTGTTTCGATATATAAATCGCGATCCAGTGCAAAAGGTGCGATCATTCCCTTTGGCGTTCTCCCGAAATAATTTCGCTTCGTACCATTCATAGAGGATAATTCACAAAAACCGTAAAAAAGAATGGTATCTTTACGAAGAAAATATTCGCAGAGGGAAATATAAAGTCCTTTAAAAGTCGTAACCTCTATACGCTTCCCTCGATAGATATCATAACCGATGGGTCTGGCGAAAGTGAAATCCTCGTTAAGACTATGTGGCCGCTTAGGATCGGTGGCAAACGATAAAAATTCATCGATAAATGAAGCTTGATAAGAATTGATAAATAATCCTTCCCTCAAGTCAGAAATACGATCTGTAAACTCTAAAAGTTCACTTTTTTCAGTCTGAGTCAAAGAAAGGATTAGATTGAGCTCCAACAAGATGTTCTCCACGACCTCAAGGTGGTCGTAGAGTTCCATTGATTGATCGGGAGCGTTCTTTTGGATCTTATTTATAAAGTCCATAACCTCCTCCTTGACTAAAGCACTAAGAGTTTACAGCATCACCATTGAATGCTCGCGTAATCTCCTTCTATAGTGATCATCGTCACGCTACTATTGGATGGATGAAAACGATAATAATGTTTGTCTTCGCCTAATACGTGCGCGATAAGTAACCGTATTACCCCCTCTGAGGTAATAAGTAAAGCTGATGAATCATTTTGAATCAATCGTTTATAAAAGTCAATAACTCTCTCGTGCATCTGGGCAAGACTTTCGCCATTGGGGATCAGATAATTCCATGAATCTTCAAACCAAGATTTTACACAGTCCGGATACAATGCTTCAATTTCTTCATAGGTATGGCCTGCAAATATACCATAATTCCGTTCCGCGATAGCATATTCTATGCGAGGCTTTTTAGGGGTTAAATATGCTCCCGTTTGAATGCATCGCAAATCGGGTGAACTGTAGTACACTTCGTATGGCTCGTTTGCAAGTTTACACTTTGTTTTTTCAAGGATGTCACCGCCTTTGAGGTATATCGGCGAATCTCCAGGATAGCGTTTTGCCATATTATCCTCGCTCACGGCATGTCTAACTAGAATGACTTTTTTCATCTCGCCACCGAAAAGACCAATAGAGATAATAGATCACAATATTCTATGATGAGACCATTGACATCGCCAGAGATACCTCCAATTTTGACGTAAGACCATCTGACGATTGCGAAGGCTAATGGTAGGATAAAAAGTAATGGCAATAATAATCGAATATTGTATAATCCAATGGCCGACAACAGGACTGTTGTCAATATACTATATGATACCCCTGGTACCCCTTCTTTAAATATTTTTCCAAGTCCACCCTCAAAAGCGTTCCTTGAAAGCTTTAGTACCCACACAATGAGCCATCGACTATAGACAGCTGATAGGATCACCCCTAGTGGAAAAGATATGAGCTTATAGTACATCGCAACCTTACCTGACAATAAAATAAATAAACCAACCACGCCAAATGTTCCAACTCTCGAATCTTTCATAATCGCGTAAGTCATCTCGCTTGGTCGATTTGATAAAAAACCATCAAATACATCACCAACCCCGTCAAGGTGAAGGCCTCCTGTCACTATAATATAGACAATCAAACTCAGCCAGCAACCGATGAGATCAGGAAGGGCTATGAGTGGAATCGCTGATAAAACTCCGATTAATGCACCTATTAGTGGATAGAATTTCAATGATGTTCTTATATTTTCAGAATTGAAATCGATAGCTACAGGCGCAGGAAGTCTCGTTAAGAATTGAATAGCGAGTATGAAGCCCTTTATCATTTTATCTTTACCTCGATTCCGGAAACAACGAGATACACCTGATCCGCTCTCAGGGCCAAGTATTGATTAACACGTCCATGAATATCTCGATAACCACGAGAAATACTATCCATCGGTACCAGTCCATTGCCGATTTCATTGGTGACGATGATCAGGTTACCTTCAATGGAAACGACTTCATCTATGAAAGTACTCATTGTAGCAATACAAGATTTTTCAATGCGTTCAATGTCATCCGACGATATCTTGTCTTGGTTTTTAGTGTGTTCATACTGTTCTCTACTCACTAGATTTGTTATGCAATCGATGAGGTAATGTTTTTCCAGACCGATTGCTCGATCCAAATAGCGAAACCCTTCGAAAGTACGCCATCGATCGGGGCGCCTTGCAACGTGATGTGCGACTCGATCTTTCATTTCTTGATCATATACTTCAGCTGTGGCAATGTAGACCACATCTTTCTCTGATTTCAGTAACTTTTCCGCAAAACTTGATTTCCCAGATCGAGCGCCTCCGGTAATTAAAGTGATCATCGCCACTCCTTTTGAGCTTTTTATTTATTCGACTAAAAAAGCTCATGTAAACATGAGCAGTCGTAAGCCTTCTATTCTTGAAAATCTTCTTCTTTGAGAATTTCAAGTATCATTTTTGCTTCATCCGTTGTTAAGGTAATACCCTTACTCATTCTCTTATGATCGGGAGACCACTCGCGAATGTCGTATTTTGGATCCCTGCCATTCCAACTTACTAAATTTAATTCTTTACGCCATCCCCTAGCGCTTTCCGATAAGACGCC
The DNA here is from genome assembly GCA_964533865.1 of uncultured Peptoniphilaceae bacterium. GTDB lineage: Bacteria > Bacillota > Clostridia > Tissierellales > Peptoniphilaceae > CAZHRC01. Next base: position 262,692 of record CAZHRC010000001.1, on the reverse strand, counting down.
TAGCTCTTCAACAATTTCAAATGTTATTTCTGCCATAATATACTCTCCTTTAATTTATCCACAAACTATCGGGCATCATCACGAGGTAGTGCGTATAGAGCCGATCAATTGTTCCCTTTAATTGTAGCGTATTTCGTTCGATTTGGCGAGTGAGCTCTCCAATATCTATTTTGTTTTTTTGTGTCGCTTCAAAATTACTTTGTAAGGAAGTGATCATTCCCAGTTCGTAAGTAAGTTGAGTAGCAAACTCTTCTAAAATTGGGATCAACGATTCTACTTCATCATCGTAAGAATGATCAGATAAGTGAGGTTGGAAACCCTTAATGCGTTTGAGTAACAATTTATATTCCGATCGTTCTGACACCGTCGTTCCATTTTTTTTTAACATCGCTTCCATACGGTCAATAAACTTTCGATTCGAGCGTTGTTCATGTTCGACTGCATTAGAAATATGAGCGCTGTTAATGTCATCATTAAAGAGCAAGCCTTCGGTCAATAACTCCATGCGTCTAAAACAGGTTAATACTTCGTTTTCGAGTTTAAATCGCTGGATGAGTAGTCGATAAAGGTGGCGTTGATCCTGTTGGTCAGCATGTTGTGCGACAATTGCTAGTGCGTCTTCGTGAAGGCTCATCAATCGGGTAAGCCTCGATGATAAAGCCTCTATGTTTTGAAAAAGTAATGTGTCATTATCGGATAGCGTTTTGTGCATGACTACCTCCTATCGGTATCAATAAAAGCGTATCATTACTCTACAATTGTGTCAACTGGCTAAAAACAGCAGATGTGATAAGAATGTTTAGATTGCTATCTGGAATTATTTGATCAGGTATGCTAAAATTTAGTTAAAGAGATGCATACTATCTACAAATAGGAGGCAATTATGCGCAATTCTAAAAAAGCAGCTAGGATCATGGCATTGATTTTAGTTCTTGTCATGCTCGCGGGTTTTATCCCGTCAATACTCGCGTTGTTTTAATGGAAATTATAGAAATTAAGTACCTTTCGAGCACCCACCAAATCGAAGTACATCTTACAACGGATTGTTTCAAGGTCCCTTATCACCTCTACGACCAGTTTGAACTATCGGTGGGTATGGAGATTAGTCCCGTTCTCTACGATCAACTCAAAACTGAAAATGATCAATCTCAAGCTCGTCAAATTGCGATACATTTCCTTTCTTATCGCTTGAGAACTGTACATGAGGTTATTGAACGATTGAAAAAGGAGAAATACCCACAAGGGGTCATCGATGAAACAATAGGCTACCTTCACAAGAATCATCACCTTGACGATGAAAGATTTGTTCGAATCTACGTCGATGAACGTTTGAGGCTATACAAGGACAGTAAACAAAAGATTCGCTTTGCTTTAATATCTAAAGGTGTCGCTTCTTCACTGATCTCGTCACCATTGGAGGCAGCCACCGATGAAATTGAGTTAGAAAATGCCATTTATCACTTATCAAAAAAATTGCGTGGTACGCAAAAATCTAAAGATCAACTTTTTAGGTTTCTCGCTGGCAAAGGCTTTTCCTACGCCACTGCAAAAAGAGCTTACAATCATTGTTGTGATCCCAATGTATAAGGTCTACGTTTTGGAATGTGCCGATGGCACTTTGTACACCGGTTGGACGAATAATCTCGATAGGCGACTTGCTGCACACAACGACGGGACTGCGTCTAAGTATACGCGATCGAGAACCCCAGTTGCACTTAGAATCACCTTTGATTGCGAAGATAAAATCGATGCATGCAGTCTGGAATATTGGTTTAAGACATTGACGCGCAAGGAAAAGATTAAAATCATTGATAAGTGTTATCCATTAGATCCCTTTTCAAGAAAAGCGATCATCGATACCATACTTGACGAGAAAAAAGCTAAAACACAAAAACGTTAAAACAAAAAACAACAGGGCTTTCTCTCTAAGAAAAGGCCCTGTTTTTCTGCTAATAGTACTGTACGGGTGAGAGCTTAAATGTGGTAAATGACTCCTCCCACAAGCCCGCATAGGCGTTAAACGCCCATTCTGCCATAACGATAGACGATGTTTTGCTTAAAGGTATGGATACTACGGGTACATTACCTATGATACCCCCATTAACTGTGTAAAGCATCAATTCGTCCCCATCTTGTATGATGACGAGATCCCCGTTAGGTGACGTATGCGCATCTTTAGCATTGGGGACTTTCGTCTGTATATCAGACCATGGAATCGCTAGATCATTTACTTTAAAAAGTTCAATGGCTGGGACGAAGTCTAGTGAGAATTGCCGTAGTGACTTAGGTATTCTGTCCTCGAGAAACAAAGTGGAGGCATACTGCCATCGGCCATTTTTTCGAACAATCCCAATATTACTTGGAGGAGCAAGTAGCTCCGTAGTTTTATCAGAATCCGTCAATATTTGCCATTCTTTATTTAGTGTCTCTTTATAGTGAGCTAAGCCGTCTTCACCTCCTATCTCTAGGATGGTGAGCGGCTTATTGTTGCTCAAACTCTCTGTGTTGTGTATTTCAAATTGGTATATTCCATCTGCAGGGATTCCATTGACCTGGACTCCAATGTAACCGTCGTTGACAAATGTAATTTCTCTATGCTTCGACTCTTGGATATAGTTCTTTTGCTGGCTTTTGTCGCCGTGAACAGATGTGGGATAGGCATATAACTTCTCGCCTCTAAACTCCTGGTCTACAATCTGATCGACACCCACAAACCAAAATCCACTACTTCTAGGGACAAAAAGATTCTTCATGCGATAGATGAGCGGGGCGGAATCAACTTTTTTCCGTAAAAGATAGGAGTCGTAGATTTCGCTTGGGCTCCCATCGCCATCGTAAAGCACACTTTTAACCCCAATAATAATACTTGTATCGACTGCTACTGCTGTCTGATGATACTGGGTGTTCAATGATAGGTCTTTTTCCTTTTCAATTAACACTTCAATGATTTCTTTTGGCACCGTATCCGATACCTTCTTAAACTCAAAAAGCCTTGATTCATAGCAAAATGCGATTTTCCCACCTGAAAGTTTGACGATATCCTGAAGGAATTTTTGTCCATCTTTAATGTTGATAACTTCATAATTTGTTTTAGTCTCTTCTAAGAGGTTTAGTGGCTCATTTCCTTTGATTGCCACATAGTCTTCTGTTTTCACCAACCGCGCGTTGAAGCTAGGTCGCGTCGTATAACGATTACTAAAGGACACTACTTTTTCTGAAATATACAGAGGATCTCCGATATTGAATTTTGCTTCGGAAGTGTTCGTCGCCATTGAATCGTCAATCCGTGTCAATTCCCATGTGCCGATAAGTGGCGTATTGTTGTTTTTTGGCTTTTCTACGTTTTCCATAATATCGATGACTTCAAATTCAGCCTTTGAATTTTGACATCCGCTCAACACACTCGCTACGACTAGAATCAGAACTAAATACTTCCTTTTCATAAGTCATACCCCCTTGGCAAGTACAGCCTCACCGTCGTACCTTCTCCAAGTTTGCTCAGTATTTCCATACGCCCACCGTGGCCTTGTATAATTTCTTCACATATCGATAATCCTAAGCCTGTGTGTGAATGACTGGAACTTCCTTTGTAGAATTTTGTCGTAACCAACTCAATTTCATCATCGCTGATACCAATACCAGTATCAATGATTTCAATCAAAATTTCATTGGGATCCGTCGTTAAATTGGTGACGATAACACCGCCATTATCAGTAAATTTGAGTGCATTGTCGATTATATTGATGAATACTTGTTTGATTCTATTGGAATCTGCTATGACTTCTATTGGATCATTGTCATAGTTCAAAATCAAATCAATTTGCTTTTCATCCGCCTTTGGTTTCAACTGTTTGTTAATATTTGTGGCAATCTCCACAAGATTAAAAGTTTCCTTGCTAATCGTATATCTCCCCGAGGTAAAACGCGAGAAGTCTAACAAATCCTCAACCATTGATGACAATCTATCACTTTCTTTTTCAATAATTTTTAGTCCATCCCCAACTAGGGAATTATCGCCTGTTACTTCATCTTGCAAGGTAATCGCCCAACCGCGAATCGAGGTAAGCGGTGTGCGCAACTCATGAGATACTGAGGATATAAAGTCATTCTTTATCTCTTCTTTCTTGATGATGTTATCGCTCATGAAATTCATCGTTCGACTAAGTTCCCCAATCTCATCTTGATTGTTCACATCGGCCTTAACATTAAATTGACCATCGGCTAATTTTGTCGCCACTTCGATTAGATCTTTAATTGGTCGAATGATAGAGTTTGCCATGATGATGCAAATTAATAGTGCAATACTGATCGTCAATGCACCAAATATGAGGAAAATAGCAATTCGATCTTTTAATAATCCATCGACATTGGTCAAGCTTGTCGTCAAGCGGATGATCCCCACTTGATCAGACTGATTTTTTAGGGGATAGCTCACAGACATAACTTGTCCGTCGTGATAAGGGACATAGCCAGTTGCGCTTCCCCCTTTACCTGCGATGGCTTCCAATACGTCAATTGTCGCTTGCACGCCTCCTACATCTTGACTGCCGATAGAATCAAACAATACCAAACCCGAGTTGTCTAAAATTTGAACTTGAGCTTTATTGTTACGGTAAAATTGGTCTTTGTTCTCGCTTATCACTTCTTCCAGTGTGTAGTCTGACAAGTTAGAACGATAGAGCTCAGCATTATAGCGAGCCTGATTAAACAACACCCCGGCCATCGATGAGTAATAATAATCGCGTACCGATAGAATTGTAAACGCTTCAAAAAACAAAACGACAACGACGATGACGATCATAAAATAACCAATGATTTTATTTTTAATGCTATTATTAAACTTCATCAACTAATCAGCCGACCTCCAGCGATACCCTACTCCCCATACAGTCTCAAGAAAAACCGGTTTAGCGGGTTGGTCTTCAATTTTAGAACGGATTCGTCTAATATTGACATCTACAATTTTTGTTTCGCCAACAAATTCATTGCCCCAAGTTAAATCCAAAAGTTCATTTCTTGAAAAGGCGCGATTCGGATTTGATAGAAATATTTTGAGTAGAGCAAACTCCGTCGGGGTCAAGTCAATTTCAGTATTATTTTTAAACAGCGCCCTTGCTTGTAGATCTAATCTGAAAACACTGTCTTCAATCAGGTTTTCATTTTTCTTTTCGTCGTTTGATCTTATTCGTCGTAGAAGTGACTTAATACGCAAAACTAGCTCTTTCGGATTGAAGGGTTTTACCATGTAATCATCCGAGCCTTGTTCAAGTCCCAATATTTTATCGACCTCTTGGGTTTTCGCGGTTAACATAATTATCCCCAGATTAGGCATTTTAGACCGTAAAATACTACATACTTCATAGCCGTCTATCCCAGGTAACATGACATCTAAAATGACGACATCTGGCTTATGGGCAAGGGCGAGTTCCACACCTAATTCTCCAGATTCCGCTTCATAGACCTGAAAACCCTCACGCTCTAAGTTGATCTTTGTGAACTTTCGAATGCTCTCCTCATCTTCAACTAATAAAATCACTTCACTCATTACTATGTCCCTTTCTAACGCCATCAAAAGCGAGTTTTGCCCCACCAATAACACCTGCATCATTTAAGTATTCTGCAGGTTTGATCGCCACTTCCTGTGGGCGATTACAATAATCATTAAAAGCTTGGATCATTCCTTCCCACCAATAGGCTTTTGATTGAATGACACCTCCACCAATAATAATAGCTTCGGGATCAAATACATTTCGTAACGTTGATAAGTAAATGCCAATATCCTCTTGATAACGCTCAACAACTTTTTTGCAATTTATGTTCTCATTAACGCTACGCATGATTTCTTCACCACTCAAGGATTCTCCCGTCAATTCGTGATAATGCCGAACTAGTGCTGTACCGGAGCAGTAGGCCTCTGCGCATCCAAGTTGACCACAGGTACAGTAATCGCCATGTGGATAGAGGACAATATGGCCGAACTCCGCCCCCTGAAAATGCGCACCACTTAAAAACCCAAGATTTTTTTCGTAATATGCTCCACCGAGACCAGTGCCCAAAGTTATCATGGCAAAGGATTTTAAACCCTTCCCAGCTCCTAGCCACCCTTCACACATTGCCGCAATATTTGCATCATTATCGATAAACACCGGTAATCGATCATAGCGGGAACTTACCCGGTCTTTAAGATTGAGTCCAGTCCACCCTTCGATATTACCTGCAAAAGTGACGATGCCTCTTTCTGCATCAATAAAGCCTGGTGTTCCCAAACCTATCCCAGCGATTCCATCGATATCGAGTTCATCAATCGTCTCAAAAATTCTGGCGAGTACCGCTTCTCTACCTTCTTCAGCAAGGGTTGGTCGACTGGCGATCTTTTTAATTTCGCCCATTTCGTCGACGATCCCCGCTTTAATTTTGGTCCCTCCAATATCTACTCCTATAACAACCATCATTATCCCCTTTCATTCATAAAGATTCGTTTTATCAGCTCTTCATATGACGAATCCTTCGAGCGGATTTCTAGTCCATTGAGATAGGTTAACGTCTCATACCCTTGAAGAACAAGCCGATTAGCATGTAGTAATTGACTCTCTAGACCATATTGATCATAAAGTTGCCGATTGATTTTTTGATTGCCGTATTTGCGATCACCCGCGATTGGATGACCAATTGACGCTAAATGAACTCTTATTTGATGGGTTCTTCCTGTAATCAATTTTATAGCAATCTCAGTAAACGTTGAACTCGAATGAAGTGGGAATATTTCAGTAATACTCTCTTTTCCTTCATTGCCATCAATGCTGACAATATTACGTGACTCGTTCTTTGATAATTTTTTGTCTATCCTGTGTTCTTGTTCTATTTTACCAAGAACAAGGGCATTATAGTACTTTTCAACACGATCTTCACGCAGTGCTTCGTTGGTTTCTTTAAGTGCCAAAGATGTTTTACAACCGATTAACAAACCAGAAGTGTTGCGGTCTAGTCTATTAGCTAATGCAGGCCTAAAATTGTGTTCTATGCGCGGTTGAAAATCACCTTTATCAATGAGATAATCCACCATAATATCAACGATATTTTTACCATAATCGGTAGAATCAACAGCATGAGACAATATGCCTTTTGGTTTATCGATTACAATCAGCTGATCATCTTCATAAACAATTTTCAAATGTTGTGTAACTCTTTTTTTATGCTGTGTCTTTTTAGTGAAACGATCGAGCTCGGTATCACTTATATAGATCGCTAACACATCCCCTTCATAAATAAAGGTATCCGCTTTAGGATGAACGCCATTGAGACGAAACTTATGCTTTCTAATGTACTTTTGCACCACGGATTTTGGAGCTCTTCCAAGGTACTTTTTCAAAAATCGATCTAAACGTTGATCGTCGTCATTTTTGCCAATAATAATCTCTTTCATTTTTTCACCTACCCTGTGGTATACTATCATTATACCATTAATTCAGGGTCTATCATCATCTGAATTCAATGGCATTAGAAAATAGGTTTTGAGGTGGTCGCACATGATAAACGGTTTAAGGGATTTTATTTACGACGTAATTGATATTTTTATGATTATTATCATATTTGTTTTGGTCGGATTCATTGTATTTACTAGAGTCAATACTCTCATGGCGATGCCTATTGATCGAGGATCTAACCGACAACCAGCATCCGATACAATATCTGTCCTACCTAAAGAAAATGTAGAAGATAAAACAACAGCGATTGAGATATCAGTCATTATCCCTCAAGGTGTTGATGCTCATGGAATTGGACGTATCTTAACAGATGCGGGGCTCATCAGCAATAGTGAAGAGTTCATTAAGGCATTAACCGATCGCAATCTATTAGAATCCGCGACTCCTGGCACCTATGCTATAAACCCACTTACAACTCTTGATGAACTGATAAATTTAATCTACACTTCCGAATCGCCTACCCAATAAGCACATTAAAATAATCGACCGATGACTGGCGCCAGTCATCGGTCGATTATTGGTATCCGCTGTTCACATAATGATCGATAACCGAAGGTTGGGCAACCTTTATTTCGATACCTCGTTTCTGAAGCACATCAATGATCCGAGAGCTCAGTGTATGTAGTACGACATATTGCATGTGGGTGACGACAATTTCCAACAATTTGTTCTCTAACCTTTTCGATGGCGTTACCACAAAATGGCATAAAAGTTGGTCTTCATTAAGGAGATCTAAAAGCGCCAACGTAGTGTCGTCTTTTTTCGCATAATAGTTGTTTCTAGAATTGATATGTTCCTTGTATTTTCTTTTTTTGTTTTCTTTGTATGCTATTGAAGCTTGAATTTGATAGTACTTCGCTAAAATGTTGAAATACTGGTAATTGTATATTCCTTTTTCAATGGTGTCAATTACGCTATAAGGCTTCATTTGTAACGTTCGAATTAAATCATAATTCAACTTGAGAAACATTGTTTTGTCTATTTTCTGAATCGATAACTCTTCGATCAATTTTTGTCTCTTCTCCAAGAACGTCGCCAGGGCACTTCTATCTGATTGCATCTACAACCTCACTTAATAAGAGATTCCCAACTTCTGTTGGGAATCTCTGTGCGATGTATCGATTATACGGATAGCTCTTCCGCATCTTCCCTTAAATCTTCTGGAAGATCTTCCGTAAGTTTATCCATACCCATGTAAAACACCACATTGTATTTTTCGGATAGTTTTTTCAAGCTATCTATCAGCGTTACAAAGGTGTCCGTGTTAAAATTAATGACCTCGTAAATACCATCGATGTAGATCTTTTCAATATCGTAATCCCGAGAAACGATCCCCGCTAAAAAACCGTACAACTTTTTAGAATCCGTGATATCAAAGTCAGTGGCATTAATCAAGCGTACTGCATGGTCCAAACTGAAAATATGTGAGTCGTCCGTATCTATAAACACAATATTTCCATTGCCTTGCTTCTTATCGAGATTTGCCCGATCGATAAGCCATTTCGTTTTTCCACTTCCTGAAGGTCCTAAAATAAATTTTACCATAGTTCATTACCACCTTTCAATTGTTATCTATTATTGAGGATCTCGCCGAACTTTCTTTGAAGATCCCCTTGTTTATCATTAGCCTGATTCATCCTAAGAACGATCTCATCCCTAATTTTCCACCAGCTTTCAGACCAGTTGCAAAAAAGCGAATCCGATTCTGGCGCTCTTCCCAGTAGTCTTTGAACGACAATAGCTTTATCTAAATGACGCAAAAACGAAATCGTCTGAACAATAAACTCCTCTTTCGTTTTTAATGCCACTTCTCCTCGTTTGTACATCTCACCCAATACAGTGTTTCGTGCGATGTATAAACTATGCAACTTAACTTCTTTAACTTTTGTGACATTCATAAGCCTTGCTGTCTCTACCGTATCTACTTCATCATCCCATGGTAGCGCTAAAATTAAGTGGACACATGTTCTTAAATTGTAGTGATTTGCCATGAGCTGACATTCAACAAACTCACTCAAACCATGCCCTCGATTGAGACGTTTTAAAGTATGGTAATTCGCCGTCTGCAAACCCAATTCTAAAGTGATATCAATACCTGTTGTGGTTTGAAATTCTGCAAGCCAAGCTAATTGATCGACAGAGATGCAATCCGGCCTAGTCGCAATATCTATTCGCACCACGTTTTCCATAGGGATCTCCAAAACCATCTCTTGAAGTGATTTCAAAGACTGGTAAGTGTTGGTATAGCTTTGGAAATAGACAATAAATTTTTGAACGCCAAAACGATTCTGCATTTTTTGCTTGTTCAACTTGACTTGTTCTTTGATGCTTAATGAACTTGAGAGATTCTCGTAACTTCCGCCTTGGTTGTTGCAAAAAATGCATCCTCCTACGCCCATATTTCCGTCTAGATTGGGGCAGGTGAGATTCAAATTAACTGGAAGTTTGTAGACTTTTTCACCGTATTTCTCGACGAGATAGGATGAAAAAGGATAATAAGGAAGCTTGTTATTAGTATCCAAAGTCATTCAATACACAGATGTTCTCTAATCTTCATCTTCCTCATCTGACTCATCGTCTTCAACGAAAAGTTCGTAGAAAGCATCCGATGCAACGGAGAATTCTTCATCATCTTCGATGATTTCAAGTGTGAAGGCTTCCTCGTCTTCTTCGTCTTGAAAATATTTGTATAACAAAACTTGTTCGTCTTCCATAGTTAAAAGTGCAATGTAAGTCGCATCGTCTACCTCGTAAATACCTAAAACTCCACATTCTACTTCACTGTCGTCGTCTAAGGTCAAAATTATTGTGTCCAGTTCTTCATTATGGTCATGATCGTGGTCATGATGATTGTGGTTACTCATATTGATTTCCTCCAATTTATGATGTTACTCTATTAATACCCAGATTATTTTCAAAAAAACGATAGCTATAGATTCTCAAGCACTACCTTTAGATAGTCGTAGACTCGCTTTGTCGAAGAAATCGACAGCCTCTCCTGTGGTGTGTGCGCATAGTAAACATTGGGCCCTATAGATACCATATCCATATCAGGGAACTTCTCAGCAAATATCGCACACTCTAATCCCGCATGAATGACTGTGACACCCATCGGTTTCTCATAGAAGTTTTGGTACTGCTTGACCATAACTTCTCTAAGCGAAGAATGTTCCTTAAACTGCCAAGCAGGGTAATGACCTCCTTGTTGGCTCTCGGCTCCGGTTAAGTCGCGGATCTCTTGTATTTTACCCAGTAATTCACGACGTCGGTCTTCATTGGAGCTTCTTAAAGATAAGGAGATGATCACTTTTCCGTCGACCGTTTCAATTTTAGCAAAATTAATAGAACTCTCAACAATATCTGTTCCAGGCACCATAGTGTTGACACCACTTGGGAGCAATGCGATTAATTTCATCATTTGGTCGTTAGATGCAAGGTCAAAGCCGTATAACTCCTTGTCTCTTGCACAACTTTTGACTTTAATACGTATGTCGGGCTCACGTTTTAAATTGGCGTCGATAATTTCTTTTCGCGTGTTTTGGATGACTTGTAAAAATGTGGATTCATCTTCAGGATCGATAACGATCATCGCTTCTGCTGTTCTTGGAATCGCGTTCATTTTCGTACCACCATTTATACTCACTAATTGATATGGTACAGATGACTTTATTTTTCGAAGCAGATCATGCAGGACCAGTATAGCATTCCCTTTTAATAAACCGATATCCATCCCTGAATGCCCACCCTGTAGTCCCATAACCTGTATGGAATATAGTGGACCAAGTGGAATTTCAACCTTTTCATGGTTTAGCGTCAAGGATACGTGAATACCACCTGCACAACCAGCTACTAACGTCCCTTCTTCTTCCGAATCGATATTAATCAATCTTCTTCCAGACAATACGGTTGGAGATAATCCTATAGCCCCATCCATACCTACTTCCTCATTGGTTGTGATCAATAATTCCAAAGGTGGGTGAGTTAAAGAATCTTCTTCAAACAATGCTAACGCCATCGCTAAAGCGATCCCGTTATCCGCTCCCAAGGTAGTATCCTCAGCGGTCAAGAAGTCGTCTTCTATTTTAAGGGTAAGAGGATCTCTATCGAAATCGTGAAGACTATTTTCTGTTTTTTCGCAAACCATGTCCATATGCCCCTGTAACACGACCGCTGGATGATCCTCTTTTCCTTGTGTGCCGGGCTTGTAAATGATGACATTGCCATAGTCATCTTTTATCGATCTTAAACCGAGACGATTGCCTACGGAAAGCAAGTAATCTCCCACCGGTCCTTCATTACCGGAACAGCGGGGTATGCTACTTAACTCTTTAAAGTACTGAAATACTCTTTCCGGTTCTAGTGTATCGTAGCTCATAATCCTCCAATTTCCATCCTGAGAATGGATAAACGAATAGGTCTTGATTAGTAAAAACGCTCAACCGTATAAACTGTCTCAAGGTCTTTCGCTTTGTTAACAAAAGCTTCTTGTTGCTTTAGGGCGCGATATTGATTCTCAACCGTAGGTCTTACTTCATCAAAGGACTTTACGGATGGATCTTGACGATCGGTCACTTTGATAATGTGATAACCAAATTGAGTCTTTATGGGTTTAGATAGTGTATTGAGCGGTAATGTCTTCCCAGCTTCTTCGAATTCAGGCACCATCTGTCCTTCGGAGAATTGTCCAAGATCGCCACCCTTTTCTTTGGAAGGGCAATTAGAATATTTTTCAGCTGCTTCCTCAAAACTCAGACCTTCGGTAATTTCATCAATGATATCATTAGCTGCTGCTTCATCTTCCACTAGAATGTGGCTTGCACGCATTGTTAGAGGTGTTGTGAAGTGTTCCAAATGAGACTCATAATAAGCTTTTAATTCCTCTTCTTCAAGAGCCATGGTAGAGATCAATTTGTGGATGGCATATTGTTTTAAAACCGTCACGGCCATTCGATCCATCTCTTCTATATAGTCAGAATCTTTATCCATTCCCTGCGCAAGAGCGTCGTGGTAAAAAAGTTCCTCACGCACCATGTTCTCTGCGATGTAATTTTGACCCTCTTCGTTCATAAATTGACGACCGTTTTCACCAAGCATTCGAATATAATTCATCACTTCACTTTGTGTGATTTCACGGTCCCCTACTTTTGCTATTACTTTATTTTCCATGTTTTCTCCTTTTCGTAAGTTCAATTCCGCCGTCGCTAAAGCGAATCAGCCGATTTTTCAGTAATCGCCCTACTCCGCGTTTAAATGACGCCTTACTCATATTGAACCGATTATATATTTCTTCCGGTGACGATCGATCGTTTACCGGTAGATAACCATTATTTAATTTCAACGCATTTAGAATCAGCTGAGCGTCCGTTTCCATTTCCTGCGGCACCGCTTCTCTTGGTGTTAAATCAAGTCTTCCGTCTTCTCGTACGCGAGCGACACGCAACTTTATTTTTTCACCAACAGCATAAGCACCCCTCATCGATTCCTTTCGGACGAGGCCTTCAAAGACGTTATCCACTGCGACAAATAAACCATAATTTGGATTGATATTATAGATCGTACCTTCTACCCAATCCTTCTCTTTATAGGGACTATTCTGCTTAAGGTAGTTGGCCACTCTCATAGTAGCGCATAACCGGTCCGATTTATCGATGTAAAGAGCGACAAGATAATACCGGTCTACATGAAGCTTTTCAGTTTGTTCTTTGAAGGGTAAGAACAGATCTTTTTCCATCCCCCAATCCATAAAAGCCCCAATCGAAGAGGTGTCTACGACTTTAAGCATGGCCAGCTTCCCTAAGGTGATAAACGGTCTACGTTTTGTAGCAACCGGTCTATTTTCTCCATCTTTGTAAACAAAAAGCAAGTGCTGTGTTCCAACACTATCTGCAGCCATTAATTCTTTTTTTGGCAATAAAATATCATCGCGATCCTTTGCACCTCGAGTGTTCACATAGGCACCTTGTGGAACGATCCGCTTTATTTCCATCTCCTGAAGTTCACCTAGTTTATACATAATTCACCCCTTCCCTGTTCATCATTTAATTATAGCACAGAAACGATCCACATTACTGAAAAACTAAAATCAATAGGTTTCTACTCATTTAATACTCCTTCTAGCCGTCTGCATGTAAAAAACCTCTGAGTTAGTTCTCAAAGGTTTCTCTTACCGTAGGATAAGCATTAAGGTACCAAGAAGGTTTCACCAAAGTAAAGTCCTGATAAGTATCAAAAATCAGTTCCTCATCTTTGGTATACATCGTTGTTTCTCCTTCTGTTCTTCGCAAAACGATATTGTGTAACATTTCAACAGCAGTATAAAAACTAAGTAATCTAAAAAATATGCGCGGAGGCGTTGAATTCATGTAAGCATCGATAATTCCTTTAACGAAACTCGGATAACGAATCCCAATATGGTTAAATCGCCGCATATCATAGACAGGATCGCCTTCCAAAACAGATCTCAAACCTCTCAAATCGATCAGACCAGCATCGTCAACTCTAATATTTTTCAACGTAATACTGCCGTGTATCGTACGCTTCGTGGTGTTTTTCAATAATTTACGATTAGCAGTAATGTAATCCAACAATAAGTAATCTTTCGCTCCTTTTTGTTGGAGGTTACCATAATTGAATAATAAGACGTTAAGGTCTGTGCTGTAGCGCTTATTCCAGCTACCGGTTTCAGATTTAAGGTCTAAGGCGTGAAAACGATAGAGTATCTCTCCGACAATTGTGCCTATATCATAATTTTCAATGACCGATGATGAATCCAAATAGGTTTCCAAGGCGATTTCACGCCTAAATTCAACAACTTTGTATGATAAATTAACATTCGCCAACGAACCATAATCTAAGATTTTTAGATTCCTCAAACCGCACTCAAATAAACTATCCCATATACGCGCTTCCAGATCGATCGCAGAAAATTCATTTATTTCGTAAAAAGTTAAAATTGTCTGTTCGGATGGAGTGATAACTTTATACTTATTCATTGCGATTTGAACAAGTGCTACATCACATTTTCCATGATAGAAACTAATCTGCTCTAATAACTGTTTAGCATCATTAGTACCGATCAACTGCATCAAACATCCTCCTTACAATCCCTTGTATGGATTGATACCCAATAGTTAAGCAACATTAACAAATGTTTTTGTGCGTCAATCGTATAGCGTTCTAACTGTTTTCACAGCTAGAACGCCATCTGCAACTATCTGTTAGCAATTTTTTCTTGAATCTGAGCAGTTGTTTGAAGTGATAAGACTTCGTCTGCAAAGGCTTTTGCTTCTTCATAATCAGCGTTTAAAACGATATCTTTAATCGCCGGTATTTTCGTGGCCGGAGCCGAAAACTCGTCTAAGCCCATTCCCAAAAGTAAATAGGTTGCATCGATGTCGCCTGCAAATCCACCGCACATTCCAGTCCATTTACCAGCTTTATGCGAAGCGTCTATGACCATTTTTATCGATCGAAGGACTGCTGGATTATACGTGTTGTAAAGATGTGAAATTTTATCATTGCCTCGATCCACCGCCAACACATACTGGGTTAAATCATTTGTCCCAACACTAAAGTAATCGACATATTCGATGAGATCCTCTGCAACAATAACCGATGCAGGTGTTTCGATCATAATACCAATCTCTATGTTTTCATCAAAGGGGAGTTGTCTTTCTCTTAATGATATTTTTACTTCTTCGAGAATTTCTTTAACCTTCACGATTTCGTCGACAGATATAATCATCGGTAATAAGATGCGTACTTTGCCATAATATGACGCTCTTAGAATCGCAGATAATTGTGCATTGAAAATCTCCGGCTTATCAAAACAAATGCGTAGAGCTCTCCAACCTAAAAACGGATTCTCTTCTACAGGAAACTCATAATAGGGTAGTGATTTATCTCCGCCAATATCTAGAGTACGAATGATTAAGGGTTTTCCCTCCAGCATTTGAGCGGCTTCTTTATAGACAATGAATTGTTCTTCCTCGGTAGGGAAATGTGTGTTTTCCATATAGAGAAATTCTGTTCTAAATAACCCAACCCCGTCACATCCACTTTCAATACCTAATTTAAGATCTTCAAGGTTTCCAATATTTGTGGCGACTTCAACCAACCTGCCATCAGTCGTTTTGGCAGCTTTGTTCTTAATGAGTTCTAAACGTTCTTTTTCTTTGCGTTGGCTGTCCATCTTTACTTTGTAATCTTCAATAATGGTATTGTCTGGATTAATAATGATTTTACCGTTTTGAGCATCCAATATGAGGAAATCACCATTATTAACATTATTAAGAAGATCGGGCATACCAACTAAAGCAGGGATACCTAGGGTTTGTGCGATAATAGATGTATGGCTAGTCTTCCCACCTAAAACAGTGGCAAATCCAAGCACAAAGTCCTTGGCCATGCTAGAGGTGTCCGATGGGGTTAACTCCTCTGAAATGATGATATAGGGAGTTTCTAGATGGGCTAAATCCTCAGCCTGTATGCCCTTAAGGCGATACATGAGTTGGCTTCCAATATCTTTATAGTCCAATGCGCGTTCTTTCAGATAAGGATCATCAAGTGAAGCCATCATATCGACCATATCTTTAATTGTTTCATCTAAAGCCAACTCAGCATTTTTGAATTCAGATCCAATTTTCATTCCAATCGTTTCCAAAAGATACGGATCAGAAAGCAGCTCTTTATGAGCGTTGTAGACTTGGCGTTGTTCTTCCGAAATATCTTCTTTGTTGTCATATGATGAGATAATCTCATTTACTGCTTTATCGATACGTTCTTTCTCCGCATCGACACCATGCTCTTCGATTACTGTATTATCAATAATTAGCTCTGTTTTTTCAAAAACATATGCTTCTCCCATAGTGATACCGGTAGAAGCAATAATTCCCTTCAAAGTCATTTTAACGAATCACCTCACAAGATAAGAAAGGGATACACTAGGTATCCCTCTTAATTTATTCAGATAGATTTTCTATGAACTCCACAAGCTTCGCTAAGTTCGCTTCCTCATCTTCACCAGTTACGCGGACTAATATTTCAGTTCCTTTAGAGATACCTAATGACATGACATTAAATATGCTCTTGGCGTTGGCGACCTTGCCGTCCTTTACCAGTTCCACATCTCCTGGGAAGTTCTTTACAAACTGTACAAGAGAAGCCGCTGGTCTTGCATGCAATCCAGTCTCATTCGTGACTACTACCACTTTTTCTGCCATATTACCCTCCTAAATTTGTGCGTGAAAACATTTCGCAAGTTTTATGCTACTATCATAGCACTATTTGACAATAAAATCAATCCCAAAAACGTTACTTTATCCTTGCACTAGATTCTCTTTCCATAATTTGTGCTGGCAAGTACGTCGTTTCTTTGATTTTATAATCTTCCTGTAACACTTTTATCAACCGTCTCATCGCAATCGCACCGATGTCGTAAAACGGTTGCTGAACCGTTGTCAGCCTTGGACGGTAGTTTGCAGACAGTTGACTATCGCCAAATCCTGCCACTGAAATATCCGACGGGACGCGAATGTCTTTGTCGTAACAATAGTTAATAAAGCCAATGGCCAAATCATCACTGCTAGCAAAAACCGCTGTAATCTGATTTGATTCAATCTGTTGTTTAATTTGGTCACCAATGTTGTACCCATCGTCAAAACTGATGCCTTCAACCTCGACGATACAATCCTCAAGCTCATGATCTTTCATGACCTTTTTATAGCCTTTAAGCTTGGCTAAATTCATCGGCGATGAAGGTTCCGGTAACATGTAAAGGATTTTTTCATGACCCAGGTTGATCAAGAATTCACACATCGAAGCCGCCGCAGCTGTATAATCGATGGTAACTGTATGAAAATCTGAACCTGTGTAATATTCATCAATAAGCATATAGGGCAACTTGTGATCTTTCAACTTTACAATGACTTCTGGATCTACATTTTCTGATAGAAGCACAATGCCTTCTACTTGTTTTGTGACTAGAAAGTCTACCGCTTTCTTTTCACTTTCTTGATTGCCATAAGTACTGGTGAGTAAGATATCAAACTTATACATGCGCCCGATTTCTTCAAGACCACGAATAATCTGAGCCATATAGTGAATCCCGATGTCTTTTACAACAACACCAATAATGTTAGATTTTTTCATGACTAGTGAACGAGCGAGTTCATTTGGTTTAAAATCAAGTTTATTAATCGCGTCTAATACTTTTCGCCTCGCTTCAGGACTAACCGGTTTTGATTCGTTCATGACACGTGATACGGTTGAAATCGATACACCTGCGAGTTTTGCTACATCCTTTATCGTTGGTGATGACATACTCTACACTCCTTTTTATGCATACTGAAAACCTTATTATATCTGTTATGGACCATAAACCGAAAACTTGCAAATAATTTTCTCTATTTAGTGGACTAATGGATAACTTTACACTAGGTTTTCTATCTAGTGTTGTCTGACGTCCGATAAGATTCACAAACAGATGAATAGTCCATAATATAAGGGAATCTAGGATGAGAAAGAAAAGATCTCACAATGTTATGAGCTCTGAACATTACTTACGTAGTAGGTTCTTTACGATCTCAATGATATCGTACACAAAAGATAGGTAATCCGTCGCGCTATGCACACCGTATCGAATATTATCTGCCGTATCAATAGCACTTTCTGATATAAAAGATACCGTTTCAGTGACATCTTCTGAAATCTTACCTGCACTGTCAGACAAGATTTTTACATTGCCGATGATTTGTTGCACTTCCGGGCCAGATCGAACCACGATATCATCAACATTAGAAACTAAGGTTTTTGCTTTTGCAGATATCGCTGGCATATCTTTGATAACCGAATCAATTTCTTTCGAGTTATCGTCAAGATGCTTATTCACTGTTTTTATAAGCCTGTTCAAGTTTATTAAAACAACAATCAGAAATGCTAATGCAAAAATTCCTAGGAGAACGATGATAAACTGAGCGATAGCTTCTAATGATATTGTAATTTCCAAAAGCTTGCCTCCGATTATTTCGTCTTCTTATCCTCTATTTCATCTTTTACCGCATCAACTGATTTTTTTGCCTGGGTAGCTACTTTATCAGCCGCTTTTGATGCGACGTCTTTTACCTCTTCAGCTACTTCTTTAGTTTCTTCGACAAACGTATCGACTATATCCTCTCCGTCTTGTATTGGGTTAATCTCAGTCATGTTGCGATCGACGAAAGTGTTGTATTTATCGCTGATGTCTTTGGAAAGCTCTTTAGATTTTTCTTTGGCTGACTCTACTGAACTTTGAACGGTTTGTTTAATGTTTTCTGTCGTTTCTCTAGCGGTTTTAGAGAGAGTTTCGCCAGTTTCTTTAGCGACTTTTCCTATATCTTCCCTCGTTTCTTTCCCGGATTTTGGTGCTAGCAGAAGACCAGAAGCTGCACCTATTACAGAGCCGATAATAGTACCTACGGCCACCTTTTTAGCATCGTCGTATTTTTCTTTGCGGATCCTTCTTCTGATGGCCCGCTCTTGTTCACGTTTCTTCTCTTCCAAGAATTCTTTAATACTCATCGTATAAATCTCCTTTGTAATATATTTAGATAAAGTATTGATACCCTCAACGATAGAAGATAAACAAGCCAATACCTTATCATTCTGAATTTTTAAACCTTAAATCACAGTAATAAATCATCTACATTTTTTATAATTCGCACGAAAGCGGTCTGCTATTGAAAAGGTTTACTCTGCCCGGTCCTTTGACGGTGAACGAATAAAGATGGGCCTTGATGGTAAATAGAATATGAATTGGAATAATAAAACTGACACCATTAGGTGTCAGTTTTATTATTCCATGTGGCAGCGACCCTACTTAATTAAAGACCTTCTGTAAGTGAAGGTGGGTTTGCTGTCTCTATCTTTTGAAGTCCTCTTAGGCTACGAGGCGTGTCAGCAGATAGTAGAACGTCCGCAGTCCCTTATAATTAGCGTAGGTTTAATTTATTCAGGTCGACTGAACCACCATGGAACACCTTTATTATAACCGATTCTTCAGTGGAAAGCAAACGTTTTAGAAAAATAGTGAGTTCTAGACATTCCCCTGATACACATTAACTCTATTCTCAATCTCGCGTGATTATTTCATCGTCTTAATCAAGAAAGTCAAATGCTTGTTTCATATCTTCTGGAAGAGGTGCCGAAACCTCAATGACTTCTTTCGATCTCATCAATGAAAAACGATAGAAATACGCATGTAGCATTTGCCTGGGCGCTGGTTGTATGCTGCCATAAAGTTTATCCCCTAAAACAGGATGACCTAAATGAGCAAAATGGGCTCTTATTTGGTGGGATCGTCCGGTCAATAACTCTACCTCAACCAATGTAGTATTTTCGGTTCGCTTGATCACTCGATATTTGGTCAAAGATGGCTTACCATCACTGTGGGCAATATAACGCTTAGAAACATCGTCCTTTAGCAATCCCACATCAATAATTGCCTCATGATCTACTAAACATCCTTCTACGATACACCAATATTTTTTTATCATGGATATGCCTTGTAAATAGGATTGAGCATATGGGTTTTTAGCAACGATAACAACACCTGATGTATCTTGATCCAACCGATTGACAAAACGTACTTTGCGATTAAGTAACCGCTTCTTGAAAAGCGTTGATACGATATTAGCTAGTGAAACCTCTCCTTTAGTATTCATTGTGAGATTTGTTGGTTTATTGAGTACGATGTAGTCCGCATCTTCATATAGAATTTCTATGGGAAGATCGATAGGTTCTTCTGGGATAAACTCATCGTCTATGGTGATGGTGATCACATCACCCGTGACGACGGAATCATTGCGGCGTGCGATCTTTTTATTTATGGTGATTAGATTCTGCCGATATAGAACCATAAAACGATTGCGGCTAATTCCATTATTTTTTAGAAATAACGCTAATTTCATTTCACCACTCTCATTAATGAGATCGATATAATTTTCATCCCTTATCATTTTATTCACTATCATAGCTCCTTGTGTTATAGTATACTAGAAGTAATGGAGGTGTATTTATGGCAACTACCCCAAAATTAATAAATATTTTCCCAAACGCCAATAAGCGTTCTATGGCATTATGTGAAGATCTTTCTAAGAAATTGAAACGCCACAACTTTGTCCTCTCATATGAGTACAATCCTACCGCAGAACTAAATATTTGCATTGGAGGCGACGGGGCTTTCCTTCGTGCCGTACATAACACGAACTTTTCTCCGATTCCTTTCGTAGGCATCAACACTGGGCACCTTGGATTTTATCAAGAGATCAATAGCGATGGCATCGATAAATTTATCGACTACTACAAAAAAAGCGAGTATGTTGTTGATCGGCTTATGACCCTTTCCTGTACAGCGCATCTGAAAGACGGTCGCAAACTATCCACTCATTCATTAAATGAATTTCTTATCCGTTCTGTGCGGACACATGCCGTTCATTTTGATGTCTATCTCGATAAAACACATCTTGAAACCTTTGCTGGGGACGGGCTAATTCTCTCAACACCTTCCGGCTCCACCGCATATAACCTATCTGCAGGAGGAAGTATTCTATATCAAACCCTAGACGGATTCCAAATGACACCACTTGCTCCGATCAATTCTAAGGTATACCGCTCTTTGATTAGTTCACTGGTCATGCCCAGCAAATCCATTGTGCGAATCTATCCCATCCGACGTCTGAATCCTCATCTTCTAGTGGTTTGTGATGGTATCGTCAACCGCTACAACCATCTCGACCACCTGGAGATTTCAGTATCTGCATCGACGGTACAGCGACTCGTCTTTAAGCAAGACTGGTACTGGTCTAATATCAAGGATAAATTCCTCTAATGATCCCACTCTATGATTTAAAAGGAGCCTTTTAAGGGCTCCTTTTAAATTAGGTCACATCATTATTCGATAGTTGTATTTAAGGCTTTCTTCAATATTTCTCCACCGATTGGTGCCGCTGTTTTGCCTCCTAACGTACCATCTTCTTCTAAAATAACTGCGACAGCAAATTTAGGGTTCTCGGCAGGTGCAAATCCGACAAACCAGGCGTGATCCAATCCCGAAGCCGTTTCAGCAGTACCTGTCTTACCGCCGACGGTAACACCATCGATTTGCGCACGAGAGCCGTATTCGATGACGGCTACCATATCTTCTTTCAAGGTATTAGCAAAATCTTCAGTCGTCACTTGGGCAAGTATCTTCGGCGGGTTCACCGGTGTGCGAACCCCTTCTGCATCGATAACCTCTTTGACGATATAAGGCTGCATCATTTTTCCGCCATTCGCCAAAGCTGCAACGGATAGTGCCATATTGAGCGGTGTAACAAGTGTTTCACCTTGGCCAAAAGCAGCTGCAGCTAAATCAGTTTTTCCCATCTTGCTCGTGAATGGGGATTTGGAAGTGGCCGTTACAATATCGAAGGGGATTTTCTTGTTGAACATAAAATTCTCGAACGTGGTGTTCATGGTCTCTCCACCTAGTTCGACCGCTTTATCGGCAAAGTAAGTGTTTACAGAGTGTACGAGTGCCGTCCTCAAATTGATATCTCCCCAAATAGAATCCTCAAAGTTGCTAATTTTATAGCCGTCAATCACCGTCGTACCCGTGTCTTCATAACTTAAATCAATCTTGTCCTGATGTTCAATTAATGCTGTTGCGGTTATGATTTTCACGACAGAACCTGGCGTATAAAGACCTTGAGCTGATCGATTAAGTAATGGACTTTCTGTGCTTGTAGAAATCGAATCCCAATTAGTCTCCACCGTATTAGGGTCGAAATTTGGCCTAGACACCATAGCGTAGACAGCTCCAGTTTGAGGGTTAATCAGCACAATCGATCCCTTATGACCTTCTAACTGCTGATCAGCCAATTGTTGAAGCTCTTGAATGAGAGTAAGTTTTAAATCCTTTCCGATATCGTTTTTAATAACTTTTTCACGCAGATTCGATAGAGGTTGCGCTTTCTCAACGTTTAACAAAATATCATTATATGACGATTCTAGACCGGTTTTACCATAGGTTGTGGAGTTATACCCTATGATATGGCTATAAAGAGGTCCATAAACATACTCTCTTTTATATCCTCCTTCAACAGGGTTACTCGTTGCCAGGACCAGTCCATTCGCATCGCTAATGCTCCCTCGTTTGATCACAAGTTCATCGACGCGATTTCGTTGATTGTATTTGTTCGATGCTAAATCCTCGGCTTGGAAGAGCTGAAAATAAGTAAGGTAGAGCACCAATAAAATAAATAACAACCCAAGACCAGAAAATACGATGACAATTCTTTTATTCAGATTTTTCACTGTCATACTCCTCCTTTGGGTTTATTTCTTCAGAGGTATACTGCAAAACACCTAACAGAATAAAGCTAGAAAGAATGGAACTCCCTCCATAACTCACAAAGGGGATTGTCACCCCCGTCAGAGGGATGAGTTTCAATACTCCAGCAACAATGATCAGAGCTTGCACAGCAAATAACGTGGATATGCCAAAGGCTACGAGTTTAAAAAACAAGTTTTTTTGCTCCAGAGCAATTTTGTAGCCCCTATACACCAAGATTAAGAACAACATCACAACAGCCATTCCCATGAATATCCCCATCTCTTCACAAATACTCGCAAAAATAAAGTCCGAATCCGGAAGTGGTATGAGGTCTGGTCTGCCTAGCCCTATTCCAGAGCCGAAGAAGCCACCACTGGACACGGCAAATAACGATTGTGTGATTTGGTATCCTAAGTCGTCAATATGACTCCACGGATCAATCCACGTAATAATACGTACACGGATATGGGAAAATATCATGAGCATGAATACAGCACCGACGATAGCAAGACCTAAATTGATCAAAATCATTTTACGGTCGTTTTCAAAAATGAATAAATAGCACATCATCAACCCAAAAAAGATAATCGCCGTCCCTAGGTCCTTCTGGATTGCTAAGAACCCGATAAAAACATAAACTGCTGCGCACATATAGTATTTTCCAAAGGGCATTTTTGAAAATTTATCATACTTGAAATAATAGGATGAGATAAAAAACGTAAGTGCGATTTTAGTAATTTCAGAAGGCTGAAAACTGAAAGTAAATGGTGCAGTTATTGTAATCCAGTTATTAGCGCCATTGATGGTGCGCCCAAACAAAAATGTAATTGCAAATAAACCCGCACCCAACCCCAAATAAAAGGCCGTCCATTTCTCCCATCCATCAATTTTTTTCAAAAATAGCTGTGTCATATAATACGCTAATAATCCAACGGTAAACCAAACAATTTGTTTAATCCCATTGCCTGGATCCAAACGGTAGATAACAATAACTCCAATTGAAAACAACATACTCGAGGTCATTAGTAGATAGTGATCACCTTTGGAAACTTTTGGCAATATGCTATTTCCTAAAAAAACTACCGCTACTAAAGATAAGGAAAATATCAATCGATGACTCGTTAAGCTTTCCCTATCGTGAAAAATAACCAAGATAAGCGCAAGCAGCTGAAAAATAAGAATCAGGCTAAGCATATTTTCAAAATATACACCTCGCTTTGAACTTTGCTTTTTCGCCTGATTATTAAGTCGAAGTAGATTATTCTTCATCGTTACCCTCACCACTATCAACAAACAAAAACTCAATCTGTCCAATATCGATGATATCTTTGTCTTTAAGTTCGATAGCATCCTTTATTTCTTCACCGTTGAGGAACGTGCCATTTGCTGACGATAAGTCTTCTAGAAAGAATATACCTTCATCCTCGATGATTTGGGCATGTTTTTTTGACATGTATCGGTCTTTGATAGAGATCGTATTTGAATCATCTCTTCCTATCGTCGTAGATTTCCCAATATAGTAATGCTCTTGGACATTGAATGGGAGCTGTTCTTTCCGGTTGATCAACTTTAAGTAGGTATTAGCAGCGTACCCCATTTTTTGAGTATCTCTGATATCCAGGTAGATCATTTTAATAATATTATAAATAAAATAATAGACGACAAAAACAAAGATGTATTTGAAAATCATCGCCGTGAGTTCATAAAGTGTCAGATCGCCTAGAACCTTTAGAGCAAAAAATTCTTCTAAAAGGTTAAAAATAGCGTCCATAGTCATCACCCCTTTGAATAATCTTACCATATATTGCTAAAAATGAACATGAAAAGTAAAAGTAGCCAAATCTCAACGTTGAGTTTTTGGCTACTTTCTAATCCTATCTCACTCGATGGTTTTTCGATCGTGTAAACTTTTCTAGCTTAGATGTTATTGCTGTCTAAACGTCACCTTGTTATTGTCCAAAGAATCTACGATGGCCAGGGATTGGATTTCGTATCCCTTATCGCGAATCATCGTCCCGCCTTGTTGGAACCCTTTTTCGATAGCAATGCCTATGCCTTCAATAACGACACCCGCTTGGTCTGCTATGTCAATTAAGCCTTCTAGGGCCTTTCCGTTTGCTAGAAAATCATCGATGATTAATACATGCTCACCTCGTGTTAACATGTTTTTATCCACACGGATATTGTAAGTTGTTGCCTTAGTATAGGAATAGACTTGACTCACATAGCAATTATCGCTTAGCGTCTTAGATTCCGTCTTCTTGGCATAAAGTACAGGCACTTTAAAGTAGCGCGCTGTCGCGACGGAAAGACCAATTCCTGACACTTCAATAGTGATAATCTTGTCGATTTTCTTAGATTTGAAGTGATTATAAAATTCTTTACCCATTTCATCAAAAAGTTCGACGTCAATCATATGATTTAAAAAATTATCGACCTTGAGTATATTGCCAGGCAGTACCCTTCCCGATTCTTGAATTTTTTTCTCTAAAAGTTCCATTCTTCCTCCTATATTTCAGTAGAGCTATTCTACGTTATGAATTTTTTGAGATGCTATCGATTCAATCGCCGCGATCTTTTCAATACCGTCTTCTACACTAGTACCTCTTGTATTAATATACAGCTTTATTTTTGGTTCTGTGCCAGAAGGTCTTAAAGCATACCAGGAACCATCGTCAAAGAAATATTTTAACACATTTGATTTCTGTAGTCCCGTTTCATCATTGGCGTAGTCGACGATTGTCTCCAATGCCATCGTACCGATTTCTTTTATTGGATTTAAACGGAACTCTTCCATGATGCGTTTAATTAACGCTTGACCATCGGATCCTTCTAATGTTAAGGAAACAAGTTTATCCGTGTAGTAACCGTGCTCAGCGTATAATCGATTGAGAACATCTCTTAATCCAAGACCTTGTTTTTTATAGAAACCAGCCATCTCTGCTATCATCATCGCCGAGCTCACTGCGTCTTTATCGCGAACGTTTGATCCGTAACTATAGCCAATACTTTCTTCATAACCGATAATAAATGTCCCCTTTTGGGATTTATCGATCTCGTTGGCAATGCCACAAATGTTCTTAAATCCTGTTAGGGTTTCCACCATTTCTATACCGTATTTCTTAGAGATGGCACTGCCCAAATCACCTGTTACAATTGATTTCACCACAACCCCATCGGATGGCAGCGCATGGGTTGCTTCCAATTGAGAAAGAACGTAATTGACATAGAGCGCTGCGATTCTATTTCCGTTTACAAATTCGTAGGTTCCGTCATCTGCTTTGATTTCCATCGCTAGTCGATCAGCATCAGGGTCGGTAGCGATTAGTATGTCTGCACCAACTTTTGTACCTAATGCCTCAGAGTATTTAAAAGCCTTGGGATCTTCTGGGTTTGGATAACCAACTGTCGTAAAATCGCTATCTGGGAGTCTTTGCTCTTCAACGATGGATACATTTGTAAATCCGCGACGTTTTAGAATTTCGGTTACAAGTTTTTCTCCTGTGCCATTTAATGGTGAGTAGACGATATTGATATCTTTGTCGATATCGTCATGGATCGAAAGATCTAACACATCTTGTAGATAGGCTTCGATGAGGTCATCTCCGATGTATTCGACCATACCACTAGCTAATGCGTCATCCAAAGTCATGGTTTTTATCTCGGAAAAATCTTTAATTTCACTGATATTAGTGAGAATTTGATCGGCAATTGCTTCTAGAATTTGTGACCCTTCCTCCCAGTAAGCCTTGTACCCGTTGTACTCTCGAGGGTTATGACTAGCTGTAATCATGACGCCTGAAATTGTCCCTAGTTTTCGAATACTATAGGATAAGACAGGCGTTGGTTGGATGTCTTTGTGCAAGTATACTTTTATCCCATTTGCTGCAAGGACCGAAGCGGTAATCTCTGCAAATTCCTTTGATTTATGGCGGACATCATAACTGATCGCCACTCCTCTCTTTGCAGCCTCCTCGCCTGCGGCTCGTATGGTATCGGCTAGACCTTGGGTCGCTTGAGCAACCGTATACTGATTCATACGATTAGTTCCCGCACCTATCTTTCCTCTCAATCCCGCCGTACCAAATTCAAGATCTTGATAAAACCGATCCTCTATTTCTGCGGTGTTATTTTTGATTTGGCGCAACTCTTCCTTGGTCTCTTCATCAAAATACGGATTGTTAAGCCATTCTTCGTAGCGTTCCATGTACATACTCAAACCCCTCCTTAAACTGATTCGTAATAATCTTCTAACTCGTAAATATATATTGATGTCGACAGCTTACGAAGCTGTAATATCCTCTCTACGCGCTTCATCGTTTTGCCCAATGAGCTAAATATTTGGTATGCCACGATGGGTTTTTGCCCGCGTTCTTCCCATACATCAGTAGTGTCGAAAGTCACATTCTCCCATTTTGCATTATGGATAATAAGTAGCACTTTATTCTTCAACATACTTAAAGTGTAACCAATCATTGAGTCTGGCAAGTTTTTAATAAAATTTAACCGATTCCTGACTTCTTCTGCCTTAAGACAAAACACATCATATTCTTTTCGAAGAGCGATTAAGTCTCTCGTGTAGTAAAAAATATCTCTGTTTATCTCTTTTAACGTCCAGTCAAGACCATTGACTGAAAGCGGTGCATTGTAGCTGTTATGGACCATTTTTTTAGATCTTAAAAACTCATTTCCACTGTGAATCAGCGGTATCCCCTGACTTGTAAATAATATACCGTAAAGTAATTTTGTTAAACGACGGATGTCTTTTGACTCACCAAATAATAACGCCATTTTATCCTGAATGATTAAATTGTCATGGGAGTTAAAATAATTAATGGATTCGCTTGGTTCTTGACTGGTGCCGATATGTGCTGTGTCATAATGAATTGACCCTGCAATACCTGTTTCTACTGCATTTTTAAATCGATAGTCTGACTGGATGTAACCTTTCACATATCCGTCGTTATCACCTTTCAACGAGTCTCTGTATATGTCGTTAAATAACGCAAACCCTCTTCCTCGCTGAGTGCCCGGGCGTATTTGTTGTTCCATTGCAAGAGTTGATGATAATGCCATCCAAGGTTCACCATAGATGATCATGTTGGGATTGATTTCGATCAGTTTTTCTCTTGCTATAACCATAGAGTCCAGATCAATTAAGGCCATAAGATCAAACCTAAACCCATCGATACGAAACTCTCTCGCCCAGTAGCAAAGAGATTCAATTAAAAAGTGCCGCCCCATAGGGGATTCTGTTGCAAATTCATTTCCGCAACCAGAGCCGTTTGAAAATGACTTTTCATCCCACATTCTATGGTACTGATTCGGCGCTAACATATTAAAATTTGAATCGAGGGTTTTGTAGGTGTGATTATAAACCACATCGAGGATGACGGAAATACCTGCGTTGTGTAGCTCCATAATCATGGTTTTTAACTCTCGAATTCGCGTCCAGGGGCTATAAGGGTCCGTTGAGTAAGATCCTTCGACCACGTTATAAAGCTCGGGATCATAACCCCAGTTGTAATTGTCGTCGTCAAAAAAACGGTCCGGTTCTTCATTAACAGTAATGAAATCATAAACTGGAAGAAGGTGCACATGTGTCACACCTAATTCGATGAGATGCTCTATCCCTGTAGTCATTTCGGTGTCAGCACGCAAAGGAGTCTCTACAAACCCTATATATTTGCCGCGATTTAAAACCTTTGAACTTTCGAGACTAGTAAAGTCTTTAATATGCACCTCGTAGATGATCGCTTCCTTTGCACTTGTTTCCGGATTACGATGTGTATCCCAACCATCTGGGTGGGTCATCGATAAATCGATCACACAAGATTTTTTACTATTGATTGAGCTTGCAACACTATAAGGATCCGTGACTTCATACTTTCCATCGATCAGATAAGTATAATACACGCCATTAAGATCGCCTTTTATCGTTACTTCATAACAGTCGTCGGCTACGTAAGTCATGGGAATGGATTGCCTTCGAACTTGATTATACTCTTTAAAAACAAGAAGTTCCATTGTCTTTTTATTTGGAGCCCAAACTCTAAATGTGGTTTGTTCTTTTGAATATAAAGCACCCATCTTCTTATGAGATTTTGATTTGTGCATTTTACTGATTCTCCCATAAATATTTTGCTAAGTGCTTCACCGTTTCATCCATAGAGTAGTCTCCTGTAAGAGCTATGGCTTCTAAGGATAGTTTTTGCCAGGCGTATTTATCCATATAAGCCTTTGTCACCAAAGTTTGTGTTTTCATGTATTCCGGAAGATCTCGTAATACGAGAAAACTGTCGTTGTAACGAATAATGGTGTTAAAAATTCGATTAAAATCATAGGGAAAAACTTCCCAAGGCAAACTGATCAAACGATCAATGACCATTTTTATTTCGTCATTGGATTTGTAATAATCGGATGGTTGGTAACTATTGGTTCGGTGAGCATCGTAGACTTCTTTTATCGACAATCCAAAAGTGAATAAAGGCCGTGAATTCATCGTCTGTTCGGCATCCATCATCAGACCATCTTGCGTCGCTACCGGTACTGCACCATTTGCCATCAATTTCAGCATGGTCGTCCCAGCAGATTCCTTCGATGCAGTTGCCAGTTGCTGGCTAATGTCGGCAGATGGAATTAGAAGACTCGTCGTCCCTATATTGTTATCTTCAAGAAATACAACCTTAATTTTATCCTTGATGTGGCGATCATTATTGATCATCTTACTAAGTGCATTGATAAGAGATACGATTTCTTGAGCCATATAATAACCAAAAGCCGCTTTGCCCGCAATAAAGTAGGTCCGAGGCGATATATCTAGGTTTGCATTATCTTTCAGATTAAAATACACTGAAGCAATATCAAGTGCATTAAGTAGTTGACGGCGATTTTCATGAATATTGTCGAGTTGCATCTCATAGATCGAATAAGGATTGACTTTTATTCGATACCTGTCATAAATAATCGAGGATAGGTTTTGCTTATCACGTGATTTGATGCGGTATAAGTCATCGAGTACGGTTTGATTGTCGTAATAACGCGATAGTTTTCTAAAGTCTGAAGCTACTAACGCTTCCCTTGTTCCAATAAGATCTGAAAGGTACTCATATAAACTCGGGTTACTTCCTTCCAACCAATGGCGATGGAGAATACCAATTTGTGTTGTTTTGAATTTCGCTTTATAAAAAGATGCTTGATGAGGTAGTTCAAAATCTTTTAATACCACCGAATGTGCCAGAGATAGTCCTGTATAATTTTTACATGTGTAGAGGACCAAGTTCGTCATATCAACATGCCCGCCTTTAATGATCTTAAGGTCGGCAATTAGGGTGTCATCTAAGGATGTTTTTTTCAAATCAACATGCAGACGATCATCAATCAATCGAATAAGCGGAACCATGCCACCAATCAAATCTTCTAAAATATGGAGATCCCATGACTCCATCGATTCACCCATCACAGAGAAATTCATAAATGTAAAAATTTCCCGAGTCAATTTCAATGCTTCATCGAGTAAAAGGCTATGTTCATCAACAGCAATGCGGATGAGTTCAAGAATTGTAAAGGACGGATGGATGTCGTTGATATGAATCGCTATTTCTGATGATAGCTCTCTTAAATCTCGTTTTGGGGTGTTTTTAAAGAATCTTCGCAGAATATCTTTTATCGTGGCCGATGCAAAGAAATACTCTTGAATAATCCTTAATTTTTTTCCTTCAACAAGACTGTCGTCAGGGTATAAAAACTCCACGATGGACTTAGCTCTCAATTGCTCACGATACGCTTTCTCAAAATCCCCTTTAGAAAATTCTGTAAACTCTACAGGGTTAACCGCTTCAGAACTCCAAAGCCTCACCGTGTTGACGATGTCATTGTATTGACCAACAATTGGAATGTCATAGGCAACGGCACGCACAGTAAAATCATTAAACCTTACGTCATGATAAAATGACTTCTTGTGCTCCCATGACGTCTGACAAGACATCGATAAGAAACGATCATCTAAGACTAATTCGCCGCCTAGATCTTGTCCAAACATTCCTTTTCGATAGCGTAAACCGTATCCAAACCCTTTAATGCCAAGAGTTGCCATAGAATCGTGAATATCAGCAGTTACAGATCCTATGGTGCTATAGCCTAAGCCCATATCCTTTTCTTCTTTTATGATTTCTTCCAGATCGTACCCCAATGACTTCATGACTTCATGACATATATCATACGCACCCATGAGCAATAGGTTACGAGGCAAAAACTTCCCTGTCATTAACTCAAAGGAAAAGACGTAGACCGTCTTTCCCTCATGAGTTATATTGTTGTATTCACTCCAACTTTTTCCGATGATTTCACATATCGATTGTATTAAGGCGTTGTAAACCTCTCTTTTATGTGCTGTGGTAATATCTTTAGCATAGAGTCCGTAAAGATTTGCCACAACGCGTTTAGATAACTCATCTTTTCTGATAGCGATCATAGTTCTCCTATTTTAAGAGACTCTCGTAAACCTCAATATACTCTTCAGATGAAGCTTCCCAATCATTTCGCTGAGTCATGGCGTTCTTAATGATTTTTTGGAAAGTCTTTGGCTTATGATAAGATTCAATAGCCATTTTTGTCGTATACAAAAGATCGTGGGCATTGATATTAGAGAAAGTAAACCCAACCCCTTTTCCAGTATCTTCGTCAAACGGCGCAATCGTATCTTTTAACCCACCGGTTTCACGCACGATCGGTACACTTCCATAACGCAATGCGATAAGCTGAGAAATACCGCATGGCTCTGCTACCGATGGCATTAAATACAGATCAGCGGCACCATAGATCATATGAGATTCTTTGTTATTGTAATAGATGCGCGATGCCACTTTTTCCGGATAACGCCATTGGAAGTAGCCAAACATTTCCTCATAGGTGTAATCACCAGTGCCGAGGACGACCAGCTGGATATCCTCCTGAAGCAATTCATCAAGGATGTAGCGCACGAGATCCAGACCTTTCATATCGGTTAAACGCGTAACCATTCCAATCATAGGAACATCATCCTTGATAGGTAATCCGTAGAGTTCTTGAAGGGCACGTTTATTCTCAATACGATCCTTTATGGTCGCGAGGGTATAGTTTTTACTTACAAACGTGTCAGTTTCGGGATTCCATACGTCATAGTCGATCCCGTTGACAATACCGTAAAGTTTGTGGTTGTGCGCTCGAACGACACCATCAAGGTTTTCACCGAAGAATGGATACTGAATCTCTGTGGCATAAGTATTGGATACTGTAGTAAACGCCGTACAGTGCACAATGCCACCTTTCATGAAGTTCACCGAGTCGTAGAATTTTAGATCATCTTCGTTGAAGTAATAAGGCGATAATCCCGCGAGCTTTAATACACTTGGACTAAACACGCCCTGGTACTTCAAATTATGAATCGTATAGACGCTGCGCATATCAATATAAAAATCATCACCACGCCTAAAGTCGTTCAAGAATACATTGACAAGAGCAGTGTGCCAGTCATGACTGTGGAAAATATCCACCTTGAAATCCAAAATCTTGGGAAGCATAACACATGCTTTGGAGAAGAAGATAAAGCGTTCAGCGTCATCTCCAAACCCATAAATCCCTGACCGGTCAAAATACTCTTTATTATCGATAAAGTAGTAGGTAACTTTATCGTATTCTAAAGTATAGATCCCAGCATATTGATGTTTCCAGTCGAGATCAACGTAAAACTCTCCGACTTTTTCCATCGCATTGCGATATTTTTCATCTATTTTAGAATACATGGGGAGGACGACTCGAACATCGACACCTTTTTTCAATAAAGCCTTTGGTAGGGAGCCTGCGACATCCGCTAACCCACCAGTCTTTATAAAGGGAGCAGCTTCAGCTACAGTAAACAGTACGTTCATTTGTAACTCCTTTTCTTAGTTCCTTTTTCAACGACATATGGATTTAGTGGTGAACCGACGAGTGATGTCCCTTTAGGTACAAATCCGTATTTATCCGTAATGGTATTGACAACAATAGCATCTTCTTCCACAATGGTTTCTTGGAATACAATAGAATTGCGGACGATAGCATTTTTATGAATGGTCACCCCACGGAAAATAATGGAGTTTTCTACTTGACCTTCGATGGTACAACCATTTGCAACAAGAGAATTGCGCACTTGAGCACCTTCGGCATAACGCGTCGAGGGTTCATCCTTCGATTTAGTCAAAATCATCGCGCCTTTATTGAACAATTCCTTGTAAATATCCATATTTAATAAGTTCATGTTCGCTTCATAGAACGAAGGAATATCTCGAATATACTCCACATGACTTTCAACTTCGTAAGTCCCAATCTTCAATTGATTCTTTACATTAAGAATCGCTTGAATGATTGTATTAGCATTCCCTTTTTCCATAGACTCTTTAATAAGGCGTTTAAATACATCCATCTTAATAAATAACTTGCCTAAATAAAGATTGAACTCATCTTCTGTGCCTAGATTTAATCCAATGTTAACTAATTTATGATCGCTGTTTAAAATGAGCTTATCCGAGTTCAGGTAACGCCCTTCTGGGTCGTTCATGCTCTTATAGACTAATAAAACATCTAAATCCTCATTGACAAACTTATCATAGGCATCTTTAATGTTTAGCTTGCAAATGACCATCGGGTTAACAATATATGCGCTTGTCGCCCTCGTGTTTTCGTAAAATGGCATGTTGTCGTAGTAGCTTGCCACTTCGCTTGGTCGTGACGTTCTCGCATCGTATCGCGGCGGGTTGATTATCAGTCCATTACGACGACGATTCAATTCCCAATTTTTACCGCTTCCCACATGGTCCAAAGTTGACCGAATATTTTTGCCTGCGTATAGGATGACATTGGGTAGGTTGCTGTTACTCACATTGGACAATTCAAAGTCGATAATGCGGTAGCGACCACCAAATGGCAACATGTAATCCGGTCTTAACTTACACAGAGAGCCAAAGGATTCATCTGTGTATCCACTATTTATAATTCCAATACATTTTTGCATGAGTCGCCTCCTATTCCGCTTTTATCCCGTCTTCCGAAACCAAGTAGATCTCAGAACCATCTGCTGATCCGATCAATTCACCTTCTTCGATGATTTGGTCTTCCGCTATAACCGCATTGAACACCTTAGCGCCCTTTTTGATGATTGAACCAGACAACACAACACAGTTGGTAACAGAGGCCCCTTCTTCGACTTGGACATTGCTAAACAAAACACTGTTATCAACTTCTCCGTGAATCTTGCATCCTTCATTGATCAAGCAATCCTTAATCGAAGCTTTCAATCCCACATAATGTGGTGGAAGGTTTCGCGAAGTAGTGTATATCCTCCACTCGTCATCGTATATTCTCAACGTATTCTCAGGATCGATCAGGTCGAGATTCGCTTCCCAGAAGCTCTTTACCGTTCCTACGTCCTTCCAATACCCTGCAAAACGCCAAACGTACATCGGTGCGCCACCCGCTAGTAGTTTTGGTAAGATATTCATGCCAAAGTCATAATCGGATTGAGGGTCTTTATAATCGTCAATCAGTGCTTTTCTAAGAGTTGGCCAATTGAACATATATATGCCCATAGAAGCGGTATTACTTTTCGGGTTTGCCGGTTTTTCATCGAATTCTTCGATCAAGTCATTCTCATCGATATTGACGATACCAAAGCGACTCGCTTCATCCCATGGCACTTCCATAACGGCTAAAGTGACTTCGGCCCCTTTTTCCTTGTGATGTTGCAACAATTCATTATAGTTCATTTTGTAGATGTGGTCACCTGATAGGATCAAAACATACTCAGGACCAATGGAATCGAGGTAATCAATGTTTTCATAGATGGCATTTGCTGTACCATTGTACCATCTGCCACCTTCTTCCGTATAGTACGGAGAAAGTACTTTTAATCCACCGAAATTTCGGTCATAATCCCACGCTGAGCCAATACCCAAGTGCTCATTGAGCAAGAAGGGTTTGTACTGCGTGAGGACGCCAATGTCTCGAATGTCAGAATTTGTCGCATTACTTAACGCAAAGTCAATAATTCGATACTTACCACCAAAAGGCACGGCGGGTTTCGCCGTATGTTTAGTCAACGCCTTAAGCCTAGAACCTTGTCCACCTGCCAAGAGCATTGCCACTACATTATTGCTACTTCTCATTACCAAACCTCCCTAACTATTTTCGTTTAATATACAAACCACCATAAGAGGGAATATCGACTAATATAGAATAATCCCTACCATGTATCGGTTGAGCCACAGTTTTATAAGGTTTATTACGAGGGATATACCCGCCGTAACGTTTATGACTTGTATTCAATAAAATGGAATAAGTCCCTTGTTTATCAACACCTATTGGGTATGAGTTACGCTCGAGTGGCGTAAAATTAAAGATGCATAAGATCTTCTCCCCTTTTTTGTCGATGCGTTCAAACGCGACAATGCTTTCATCGTGATTATCGTGTTCAATCCATTTAAACCCATCAAAACTTGTGTCGATCTCATAAAGCGCTTTTTCCTTTTTGTAGAGCGTATTTATCGTCTGAACAAATTTTTGAATCCCTTGATGCGTCTCAAAATTCAGATGGCTCCAATTTAAGCTAGTCCATTCGTTCCATTCATCAAAGGCGGCGAATTCATCTCCCATGAACATTAATTTCTTTCCAGGATGTGCGTACATATAGGCATAAAGCAGGCGTAACTGTTTAAACTTTTCATCGTATGGTCCTGGAAACTTATTGATCATAGATCCTTTCATATGCACGACTTCATCATGACTAAAGGGCAGAATGTAATTTTCAGAGAAGGCGTAGGTCATGGAAAATGTCAACTTGTCTTGATGGTCTCTTCTAAAAAGAGGATCCATCATCATATAATTCAGTGTATCATGCATCCAACCCATATTCCATTTAAAACTAAACCCTAGCCCGCCTTCAGATACTGGTGCCGTCACCAATGGCCATGCCGTTGATTCTTCTGCAATCATCGTCGTATCCGGATAGTATGAGTATATTTTTGTATTGAGTTTTTGTAAAAATTCAATCGCCTCAAGGTTTTCGTTACCACCATGTTTATTGTACCGATTTTTGCCGTTAAAATCCAAATAAAGCATGTAAGCAACCGCATCAACGCGGATACCGTCTATATGATAAATATCATGCCAATATAGCGCTGACGAAATGAGAAAGTTAACAACTTCTGGCTTTGAATAATCAAAATTCAACGTTCCCCATTCTACGTTTTCAGCATCGTATTGGTTTAGCGGCTCATAAACGTTAGTTCCATCAAAACGGGCTAAGCCAAAATCATCTTTGCAAAAATGAACTGGAACCCAATCCAAAATAACGCCGATATTCTTTTGATGAAAAGCGTCTACTAAGTACATGAAGTCTTTGGGTGTACCAAACCGCGATGTTGGTGCAAAGTATCCCGTCGCTTGATAACCCCAGGAGCCATCATAAGGATATTCTGTTATCGGCATCAATTCAACATGAGTATAGCCCATCTCTTTTACATAATCTACTAACTCGTCTGCCATTTCTACATAGGTATAATTGGTGTGATCTTCATGCTTTTTCCAAGATGATAAGTTTACTTCGTACACGCTCATCGGTGAATTGTACACATCTCGTTTTTTGCGTGCATTCATCCATCGTCGATCTTTCCATTGATAATCATCGATATCATAGACTTTTGAAGCAGTTTTAGGTCGTTCTTCCGCATGAAATGCGTATGGGTCAGCCTTGTATCGTATTTCGTCGTAGGGCGATACGATTCGGTACTTGTAAGCATCGAATACAGAAACCCCATAGACTGAAACCGACCAAATCCCTGTGTCGTCGATGGGTTTAAGAGGAAGATCGTAATCGTTCCAATTATTAAAATCTCCGACTAAGTTAACGTATTTAGCATTAGGTGCCCAAACGGTAAATCGATAAGCTTCACCAAGGTCTCCTTCGACTTTATGAGCCCCCAAAAAAAGGTATGATCGATCATACTTCCCTTCTTGGTATGCTCTAGCCTCTTTTGCTAAATTATCTTCATAATAAAAAGGTAACGGTGTAGTCATATCCCCTCCTAAAATCTTTAATGCTAGTCATACTTGAATTCATATCTTTACACAAGAACCGCGCTTCTAGAGGCTTTAAATGACTCAATACCCCTGTAATATCATCTCTACATCACGGCAGTAAGAAATTCTGTCTTTAACTACATAATATCGGTTTACTACATAAAAGTAAAGCAAATTTCCTTAAGTAATATTTACCCATAAATATTGTAACTACACAACAAAAACATTTTCCTGCTTAAGCCAATATAAAATCGCTATAAAAACCATTACCAATGGCATAATAGGCGTATTTATGGTATAATAATAGCACAAGGGGATGAGCTTGGTTTCGACGGGGATGTCGATGAAGAGAAAGCGAGCCGTTGTCGCCAAACAACGAAAAAAGTGGCACCTAAATTAAACGCAGAAGATAATAACAATTTTGCATTAGCTGCTTAATGCAGCTACGATCCTAGCCTAAGCGTCCCACCGCTTTACTACGATCTTAAAATTATTGTGGGAAAACTTATCGACAAAGCTTTGAGTCGAATAAGGACTTCATGAAGCTACCGAACCGTTCGTTTGTCCATTGGACGTCGGATTCGGGAAATTAATTAATGGACTGCGCTCGGAGAGGTCTCTTGTGAAGCATTTTCGGACGTGGGTTCGACACCCACCATCTCCACCATAAAAACGAGTCAAAGGGAAACGTTGAAAAATACGCGTTCCCTTTTTCTTTTTCAAATTTATAGCCGATCAGATTGTATGTTTCCTCAAAATAATGACTCGCTACATTCAACATGGATCTCAATGCACATAAGAATTAAGAATCCTCACACCATCCAACCACAAAACCTCATCAAACGCTCTAAACCGACGTTTTGAGCGACTGTCATCACCCGCGACACATCACAGGATCCGTAGGATTACGAAAGTCCTTGCAAACGATTTATATTACCCTTTGATTTTCTAACAGGTCCAAGTGATGGTTTCCCATCACCTATCACCATTACATATTTCCGATCATTCTTCTCTTTCACCACAATAGCCGCACCTAAATCTTATTTGCTACTTATATCGCTCTCTTATGGCGCGATCCATTGAGCGTTGCGCGTCTTTCTTTGCTAGTGTTTCTCGTTTATCGTATAATTTTTTTCCTCGAGCAGAGGCGATCGTCACTTTGACCAACCCTTTATTGAGATGTACGTCAAGGGGTACGATAGTATAGCCCTTAAGCCTAATCTGGTCGTGTAAACGTCGAATCTGCCGTTTATGAAGGAGAAGCTTGCGTTTTCGGAGAGGATCTGTATTATAAATATTTCCGTGCTCATAAGGGCTGATATGCATCCCTTGTATGAACACCTCACCATTTTCTATGGTACAGTAACTCTCCTTAATTGAGACTTTCCCGAGTCTAATCGATTTAACCTCCGTCCCAGTCAACGCAATCCCCGCTTCTAAAGACTCCTCGATAAAATATTCATGTCTTGCTTTTTTGTTATTTGCAATTATTTTTATATCCGATTTGTTCATGTTCACTCCTGTCGTTTCCATTCTGTACTGCTGAAACGTTTTGATACCCTCGAGCTATCGCAACTCTCTTTGTGGAACATCCAGATCATACCAATGAAAAATCAATCTCTCTTCTGTCAACATCCACCCTTTCAAGTGACACCTCAACCTCCTGACCGATCTTTAAGATTTTATGATTGCGTTCACCGATGACATGGTAGGCCTCTTCATCAAACCTATAATAATCATCAACCATGTTTTTGAAGTGTACCAGTCCTTCGATCGTATTATCCAGCTGAACAAAGATCCCAAAATTCGTCAATGAACTGATGATACCTTTAAATTGTTGACCGACAAACGGCTCCATATACTCGCACAGCTTAAGATCGATAACATCTCTTTCGCAATCTTCAGCTCGACGTTCAGTCATCGAACAATGTTCCGCGATTTTTTCCAGCCGCTCGATTTGTTTAGCTGCATTTTTATAGATTTTTCGCCCTTTCAAACTATCCTTTAACACCCGATGGATCACAAGGTCTGGATAACGACGGATCGGCGAAGTAAAATGACTATAAAAATCCGAAGCCAAACCGAAATGGATATTGGGTTCACTGGTGTATCGCGCTTTTTTCATCGTCCGCAACATCAACATATTGATTAGTGGTTCCTCTTTTTTCCCAACAACTTCTTCAGTCAGCAATTGAAAATCCTTGGAATGGAGCTCTTTGCCTTTGATGCTGTAACCAAGATTATGAATGAGTTTTCTAAAAGCATCAATTTTCTCAGTCGAAGGTTCCTCATGAACACGATAAATGAATGGCACTTGTAAGTAACCGAAATGAGCCCCTACTGTTTCGTTGGTCAGTAGCATAAATTCCTCGATGATACGGTTTGAGATTCGACGGGTTTCTTTTTTCACGTTAATGGGGACACCTTCCCCGTTGAGGGAAATAATCGTCTCAGGAAAATTGAATTCAATGGATCCTCTTCGA
The DNA here is from genome assembly GCA_964533865.1 of uncultured Peptoniphilaceae bacterium. Classification (GTDB taxonomy): domain Bacteria; phylum Bacillota; class Clostridia; order Tissierellales; family Peptoniphilaceae; genus CAZHRC01. The sequence goes on along the minus strand of CAZHRC010000001.1, from coordinate 223,285 downwards.
TGACGTTTGTCTGACAATACTTTGAACAACTCTGCCATCACACTCAGACTACTAGTCAATTCATAATTGCTATACCCATCAATGTGATTTTCGAGATAATCCGACACTTCATCGTAGATCAACCGGTAATCACTGTTGATCACTGACTCATACATGTCATAATGAATGACCTTACCATTTGCATCCACATCCATAGCGATAGTCATCGCTAGTCGGTCTTCATTTGGATTGAGGCTACATATGCCATTGGAAAGCACCTGAGGCAACATCGGGATAACTCGATCCAGAAGATAAACTGAGTTTCCACGCTCATATGCGTCATCATCGATGGAAGAATTTCTAGTCACATAATGAGCCACATCGGCAATGTGAACGAATAAGCGCCATTGTTTATCCCCAAGTTTCTGAATAGAGATCGCATCGTCGAAGTCTTTAGCGTTAGGTCCATCGATAGTCACCGTCAATATATCGCGAAAATCGTGGCGATTCGCTAGCTCCTCACTTTTAACCATCCGTGGAACTGCTTCTTCTTCCTTCAAAGTTTTGGCTGAAAAGCGATCAGGGATTCCGTGCATTTTTGCAATACTAAGTATATCCACGCCTTTCTTATCTTTATTACCAAGGACTTCTATAACGACACCTTCAGGATTTTTACCAGCTTTCGCACGCTTCGTAAGCTTAGCGACTACCTTGTCACGATTTTTCGCTCCTAGCGTTTTACCGGAGTCGATGTATAGATCCATAGATATGCGCTTATCATCAGGGACGACAAAACCAAAATCTTTATGCTTATGGAAGGTACCAACAATGTCGCGTGTCGTCCCCTCTATAATTTTAACGACCTTTCCTTCCTTACGCGGTTCTTTAGTTTTGCGATCAATCAAAGCAATTTCTACTCTATCGCCATCTATGGCGCCATTGAGATAGTCTGAACCTATAAATACGTCGTTCTTTGTGTCATCATCACTGATAAAAAAAGCAAAGCCATTAGCGTGACCTTGTAATCTCCCCACCAGAGCTTTCTTCATACCGTATACCACTTTGTATTTATCTTTCTTGGTTAATTCAATCATCCCTTCTCGTTCTAGCTCGCGAAGAGTTTTAAAGAAAAGACGATAATCAGAGATCTCAATATTAAAATCAATGGCTATATCCTCTTTAGACTTTGGTAGGTATTTTTCTTCTAAAAAATAAGCTTTTAATGCTTCTTTAAATGTCATCGTATCCCTCCAAGCCTCTTCAGGCCATTGAATCATGATCGGTTAAAATCACACTTTAGTATTTTTTTATCCTTCAACTCTGTCTTTGCTAAAGTAAAGACGCTAAGCGTTACGTCTATTATTTACCCAATAATCGGGGCTAACCACTCCGATGCAAGAAGAAGACCTCCATCTAGTTTATCTCATGTTTCAAGAGATAACAAGACAGAGGTCATAGATCATTTTGCTATTAAAGCTTCATCAAATACCCGCCAAATTTCAATAGCAATGGTGCAAATACCAAGGCTACAATAGTCATTAATTTGATTAAGATATTCATGGAAGGACCAGATGTGTCTTTGAACGGGTCACCGACTGTGTCGCCGATAACCGCTGCAGCGTGAGCTTCTGAGCCTTTGCCACCAAAGTGTCCTTCTTCGATATATTTCTTAGCATTATCCCATGCACCACCAGAGTTGGACATGAAAATTGCCATCAATACCCCTGTAACCGTTGCGCCGGCCAATAGTCCGCCTAGTGCTTCGGTTCCAAACAGTATGCCCATAATGACTGGCGCTGCGACAGCAATAATACCGGGTACTACCATGGCCTTAAGGGCAGCTTGAGTTGAAATGTCAACACAAGTCTTGTAGTCTGGCGTACCAGTTCCTTCTAAAATACCAGGTATTTCTTTAAATTGGCGACGAACTTCAATAATCATTTCATTCGCCGATTTACCTACAGCATTCATTGTTAACGCTGCAAACAAGAATGGCAACATACCACCGATGAACATCCCCATAATCACCTCTGGCTTAGAGATGTCAATCGCCGTTAATCCAACTGCTGCATTGTAGGAAACAAACAAAGACATTGCTGTCAAGGCTGCCGAACCAATCGCAAAACCCTTACCCACAGCTGCCGTCGTATTTCCGACAGCATCGAGTTTATCGGTGATTTCTCTGACATTTTCTGGTAGATTGCTCATTTCAGCAATACCGCCTGCATTGTCTGCAATAGGACCATAAGCATCGACAGCTATGGTCATTCCACAAGTAGAAAGCATACCAACAGCGGCAACTGCAATACCAAAAATACCGTGATCAGGGTTTGCAAAACCGTCCATTGCCACAAAGGCAATGATGATACCAAGACCGATGGCAATAATAGGACCAACTGTACTCATCATCCCAACAGCTAATCCGGAGATAATATTGGTAGATGGACCGGTTTGTGACTCGTGTGCAATGTCTTTTACCGGTTTGTAATCTCCAGAAGTATAATACTCTGTAAATCTCGAGATAATGATACCCACTAAAAGACCAACAAGAACAGCTACAAATGGGCGAATTCCCTTGAATAAAACGTAACTAAAGAATAATGTCCCTGCCATTGTAATGACCGAACTGGCTAATGTACCCATGTTCAAAGCTTTTTGTGGATCTTTGTCACCTCTAACAAAGAAAACACCGAGAATTGAAGATAGGACACCGATCGCCGCTACGGCAAAAACAAATTCAACACCAGCTGCTTGAAAAGCCAACGCACCAAGTGTCAAACCGGATAGAATGGAACCGACATAAGATTCAAACAAGTCTGCGCCCATACCAGCAACGTCGCCGACATTATCGCCAACGTTATCAGCAATAACTGCGGGGTTTCTTGGGTCATCTTCCGGAATACCAGCTTCAACTTTACCAACTAAGTCAGCGCCAACGTCAGCCGCTTTCGTATAGATACCTCCACCTACACGAGCAAATAACGCAATCGAAGAAGCACCGAAACTAAATCCAGTAACGATCCCCACATCTTTGAAAATCAAATAGCAGATCGTCATTCCCGCAATTCCAAGGCCGACTACGCACATCCCCATAACGCTTCCGCCTGAGAATGCTACGTCTAACGCTTTCCCCATACCGCCATTTTGAGCAGCAGCTGCTGTTCTAACGTTCGCTTTTGTTGCAGCGTTCATACCTATGTAACCTGCAAGCATCGATAAAACACCACCAAAGACAAAACAAATCGCCGTTTGAATATTGATGGTCACCAATAGAATAATCGCGACAACTACGATAAAGATGACGAGGTAGCGATATTCTCTAGCTAGAAACGCCATGGCTCCATCGTAAATGTGGCCTGCGATTTCCTTCATTCGCGCATTACCTGCGTCCATCTTAGAGATGGCAGCAAGCTTTGTGTAGGCAAAAACCAGGGCCAAAAGACCCACGATTATTGCACCGTAAACGTACATTTCTCCACCCATTTTTACACCCTCCTAATTAGTTGATTACAGCGCTGCAACAATAATTCCAGACACTAAAAACACAATTGACGCTACTACAGTAACTTTATTGTAGAGTGCATCTTTTGTTTTAAAACCACTTTTTCCGAAAACATTGGTATCCGAGCCGGAAATTGTGCCCATTCCTTGGGATTTGGGTTCCATGAGCAATACTGCAATGATGATTGCTACGGAAGCCATTAATAATAAAACTGTCATGAAATTTTGCATGATCCTCATCCTTTCTGTATTAATTCGGTCGTACATTATAATATAGCATAAAATCCATCATCTCACAACGTTCAGAGGATCGCTATGTCACATAAAATGTAAAGATTGGGGATCTCTCCAACGATTAAGCAGGACAGCCATCCCCAATCTGTTAATAACAACAAACTATCGACTTACAGGTTGTAAAATGTTTCCATTCCATCAAATCGTGCATTATCACCTAGACCGTCTTCAATACGCATTAATTGATTGTATTTCGCGACGCGGTCAGTTCTTGATGGCGCTCCTGTTTTGATTTGTCCAGCATTTGTAGCAACGGCAAGATCTGCAATAGTCGTGTCTTCCGTTTCGCCAGATCTATGGGAAATAACAGCAGTGTAGCCATGTTTTTTAGCCAATTCGATCGCATCCAAGGTCTCTGTTAAAGTTCCAATTTGGTTCACTTTTACGAGGATAGAGTTAGCAACACCCATTTCGATTCCACGAGCAAGACGTTCGGTGTTTGTAACGAATAAATCATCGCCAACCAATTGAATTTTGTCACCTAGTCGTTCAGTGATCTTTTTCCAACCATCCCAGTCTTCTTCATCAAGACCGTCTTCGATGGAAATAATGGGGTACTTGTCAATAAGTTCACTGTACCAGTCGATCATTTCATCAGTGGTCAGTACTTTGCCTTCACCTTTAAGGTTGTATTTACCGTCTTCGGTGTGCATTTCAGTAGCGGCAACGTCTAAGGCAAGACGTACTTCTTCACCAGGTTTGTAGCCAGCAGCTTTAATAGCATCGACAATTGTGGCTAACGCTTCTTCATTGCTCGAAAGGTTTGGAGCGAAGCCGCCTTCATCACCTACACTGGTAACGAGACCTTTTTCCTTCAACACTGCTTTCAAACTGTGGAAGATTTCCGCGCCGATCCTTAAAGCTTCTTTGAAGGAACTTGCGCCTACTGGCATAACCATAAACTCTTGGATGTCAACGTTGTTGTCAGCGTGTTCACCACCATTTAAAATGTTCATCATTGGCACTGGCAATACTTTACCGTTCACGCCGCCAATGTACTCATAAAGAGGCATGCCCATTTCGTCAGCTGCTGCTCTTGCAACCGCTAAGGAAACACCAAGGATCGCATTTGCTCCAAGCTCACCTTTATTAGGAGTGCCGTCAAGTTCGATCATTAGGCGGTCAATACCCACTTGATCAAAAACGTCTTCGCCAATCAACTCATCTGCTATGGTGTCATTTACATTGCGAACGGCTTGTTCAACGCCTTTTCCAAGGTAACGGCCTTTATCGCCATCACGAAGTTCAACCGCTTCAAAAGCACCTGTACTAGCGCCCGATGGAACAATAGCGCGACCGAAAGCACCTTCTTCAGTATAGACTTCAACTTCAACGGTTGGGTTTCCTCTAGAGTCCAGTACTTCTCTTGCATAAATGTCAATAATTGCGCTCATTTCAAATTCCTCCTAGTGTTTTATAAGTGTGTGGCCAGTCATCTCTTTCGGTTGAGCAACGCCCATAAGATCCAAAAGAGTTGGGGCCAGATCCGATAATTTTCCGCCATCCAACAACGCCTCACTGTTATCACCACTCACATAAATAAGTGGTACTTTATTTGTCGTGTGAGCGGTGAATGGACCGCCGTTAACTTCGTCAATCATTTGCTCACCATTGCCGTGGTCAGCAGTAATAAGCAAACTAACATCATTGATGATACAGGTATCTACAATGGCACCGACACATGCATCCACCGTTTGGACCGCTTTGATCTCTGCAGGGATATTTCCCGTGTGTCCAACCATGTCACAGTTCGCGAAATTGAGTACGATCAAATCGAATTCGTTAGCGTTTATTTTTTCGACGACCGCATCCTTTACCGCCTCCGCGCTCATTTCGGGCTGGAGGTCATAGGTTGCTACCTTTGGTGATGGAATGAGAATTCTCTCCTCATTATCATTGGGTACTTCGACGCCTCCATTGAAGAAAAATGTGACGTGTGCGTATTTTTCTGTTTCTGCAATTCGCAGTTGACGCAACCCGTTGGCAGCGATAACTTGTCCTAAAGTATTCTCGTAGGATTCCGGTGGATAGGCAATATCAACGTTCTGTATGGTTTTGTCGTATTCCGTCATGGTGACATAGTAGCAAGATACGACCTTTTTGCGTTCAAATCCTTCAAAATCTTCATCCATAATCGCATGAGTCAATTGTCTCGCTCTATCTGGACGGAAGTTGAAAAAGATCACACTGTCCCCATCAGCTAATGTAGCTACCGGCTTCCCATTCTTTTCGATCACTGTTGGTATCATAAATTCATCGGTAACCGACTGTTCGTAAGACGCATTAATGGCCGCTACTGGATCCTCAGCGCGTTTTCCTTCACCGAGGAGGATGGCATCATAAGCAAGTTCTACGCGATCCCAGCGTTTATCGCGGTCCATACCGTAGTAACGCCCGCCCACTGTCGCAATCTCACCTACGCCTATTCGCTCACAACTCTCGATTAAAGATGCCACATCGTGAGAGCCGATAGTGGGTGGCACATCTCTGCCATCGAGGAATACGTGGATATAGACACGATCCAAGCCTTCATTTTTGCACATTTGCAATATCGCATACACATGGTTCAAATGCGAGTGAACCCCACCTTCGGAAATAAGCCCAAAAAGGTGTAGCCCTTTGTTTAAATTCTTTGCCGACCGAATGGCTTTGAGCAAACATTCATTTTCAAAGAAGCCCCCTTCGGCAATCTCTTTGTTGATCATCGTCAGATCTTGGTATATGACACGACCCGCGCCGATGTTCAAGTGACCGACTTCAGAGTTTCCCATCTGCCCTTCTGGAAGTCCAACAGCTAATCCACTGGCATCCAAACTGGTATGAGGATACTCTTTAATCAATAAATCCATTACTGGCGTATCTGCTAATTCAATGGCATTGCCCGGATAATCTTTACCGATACCCCAACCGTCGAGTATCATGAGCATTGCTTTTTTCATAGAGCCTCCCATTAATAATTGACAAGTGCAGCGAAACTATCAGCCTTTAAGCTCGCTCCGCCAACGAGAGCCCCATCAATGTTTTCTTTTGCCATGATTTCTGCGACATTATCAGGTTTCACACTTCCACCGTACTGAATGCGGACTGTCTCAGCTAATGCTTCAGTATAAAGATCCGTAATCGTTTTGCGAATAAATGCAATCATAGATTCCGCATCATCAGAAGATGCCGTAACGCCTGTTCCAATAGCCCAAATCGGCTCATAGGCAATAACGACAGACGCCAAGTCTTCACTAGAAACGTCTTTTAACCCCGCAATGATTTGGCCTTTTACCTTGTCCTCTGCTTTCTTGGCTTCTCTCTCTTCCAAAGTCTCGCCACAACATAAGATTGGTCGCAGGCCATGTGATAGTGCCGCTAGTACTTTTTTGTTGATAAGTGCATCATCTTCACCAAAAATTTCACGGCGTTCAGAGTGACCAAGGATGACGTACTTAACGCCAGCTTCTACCAACATGCCCGGTGAGATTTCTCCTGTAAAAGCACCAGATTCTTCAAAGTACATATTTTGTGCACCGACTTCAATATCAAAACCCTCCAACGCTTTTATAGCGATAGTAAGGTCGATTGATGGTACGCAAACAACGGCTTCAACTTCAGCATTAAGGGAAATCGCCTTGATTTCATTTAATAACACTTCGGTTTCTGCCACTGTTTTGTTCATTTTCCAGTTTCCAGCTATGATAGGTTTACGCATTAGTCCTCCTTATTTTGTATCTGAAATACAGCTTATACCTGGCAAATCTTTGCCTTCCAAAAATTCCAAAGAAGCGCCACCACCAGTCGATACATGAGTGATCTTATCGGCATAACCTGCAGTCTCAACTGCAAGTGCAGAATCACCACCACCAATGATAGTAATCGCGTCTGCTTCTGACAGTGCTTTAGCGACAGCGTAAGTGCCTTTGCTAAAAGGAGTCACTTCAAATACACCCATGGGACCGTTCCAGATGATGGTTTTAGCTTTTGCAATCTCTTCAGCAAAAAGCTCCGAAGTTTTTGGACCGATATCGAAAGCGGCCTTGCCAGCAGGGATAGAGTCGTTGTCGACGATTTCCGTCTCGGCATTTTCGTCGAGGGCAGTAGCTACGACTGAGTCGATGGGAAGTAACAGCTTGACCCCTTTGGCTTTTGCTTTTTCAATCAACTCCAAAGCCAAATCCACTTTGTCAGCTTCTAAAAGAGAGTTTCCAATTTCTTTTCCTTGAGCCTTGAGAAAAGTGTATGCCATGCCTCCACCGATTAAGATGGTGTCCACTTTGTCGAGTAAGTTTTCAATAACGCCAATTTTATCTGAAACTTTGGCTCCACCTAAAATAGAAATAAATGGACGTTCAGGGTCTTGAAGTGCCTTTCCCATAATATCGACTTCTTTTTGGATCAAAAATCCAATGGCTGATGGAAGATAGTCCGCAACACCCGCTGTCGATGAATGGGCGCGATGCGCGGTACCAAATGCATCATTGACAAAGATATCTGCTAGAGAAGCCAACGCTTTCGCAAAATCAGGGTCATTTTTAGTTTCACCTTTGACGAAACGGACGTTTTCAAGGAGTACCACATCCCCATCGTGCATGGCTTCCGTTAATTTCTTTGCGTTGTCTCCTACTACGACTTCATCTTCCGCTAATTTAACTTCTTTGCCGAGTAGTTCGGACAATCGCTGTGCTACCGGTCTCATCGTAAAGGCAGGATCATACTTTTTATCGGGTCTTCCCAAGTGAGACATGAGAATGAGTTTTCCACCGTTATCGATAACATATTGAATCGATTTTAAAGCCGATCGAATGCGAATGTCGTCCTTTATAACGCCATCTTTCATCGGTACGTTAAAATCACATCGCATAATTACTTTTTTACCTTTTACATCTAATGTGTCCAGAGTTTGTTTTGCCATAAATCTCCTCGCTTTCTTACACTAAAAATTTGAGCGGAGAAGCGACTTGCCTCCCCGCTCCAATAGATAAAATCTATTTTGCAAGTTTGCCCATGTATACCAAAGTGCGAATTAATTGGCAGGTATAGGACATTTCATTGTCGTACCAAGCTACGGTTTTCACAAGTTGTTTGTCTCCAACCGATACGATACGCGTTTGAGTAGCATCGAATAAAGATCCGTAAGCAATGCCGATAATATCAGCTGATACGATTTCATCTTCGGTGTATCCGTAGGATTCATTTGCAGCTGCTTTCATTGCTGCATTGATTTCGTCTACAGTAACTTCTTTTTCAAGAACGGTGATAAGCTCTGTTAAAGAACCTGTAGCAACAGGAACACGTTGAGCACTTCCGTCAAGTTTACCTTTTAGCTCAGGAATAACTTCACCGATCGCTTTAGCTGCACCAGTTGAGTTAGGAATAATACTGACTGCTGCTGCACGAGCACGGCGTTTGTCACCTTTGCGGTGTGGAGCGTCCAGTGTATTTTGGTCACCTGTGTATGCGTGGATCGTAGTCATAATACCTTCTACAACGCCAAATTCTTTATTTAAAGTGTCAACCATAGGTGCTAAGCAGTTGGTTGTGCAGGAAGCACCAGAAACGATGGTTTCATCACCAGTTAGAATTTCATGGTTTACATTGTAAACAATTGTCTTTAAACCTTCACCTTTACCTGGAGCGGACAACAATACTTTTTTAGCGCCTGCATCGATATGAGCTTGAGCTTTAGTAGTATCGTTAAAGAATCCAGTACATTCAAGTACAACATCTACTCCCAGTTCTCCCCATGGAAGTTTTGCTGGATCTGGTTCTTCAAAAGTTGGAATCTTTTTGCCATTGATGACGAAAGCATTGTCTTCTACTGCAACTTCGCCATTAAAACGACCTTGCGTTGAATCGTATTTAAGCAAGTGAGCGAGCATGTCATTGTTGCCTAAATCATTGATACCGACAACTTCAAGACCTTCGATCTCTTGCATACGACGAAACGCCAAGCGTCCGATCCTACCAAAACCATTGATTGCTACTTTCATTTTTGTGTCCTCCTAAGAATTAAAACTATTATTTTGTTAAGAGATTGTCATCTCTTTTCAATACGATAGATAGTGATTTTCACTACTCTAATCATATACCCTATTATAGCAAAAGTAAATCCATCTGGCACTTTTTATTTTGTTATTTTAGTGATAAGTTATCTTGTGTTAAGCTTTCTCGCTTAACAGCAAAACTTTTAATCGGTTTATGGTTTATTGTAAACTGTTGTTGATTGCCGTTTCTATCGCATCTGGAGAAACTTCCTCACCTGATAAAAAGGCAACTTTTTCGCCGCTTTTATAGATAATAATCGCGGGAAGACTGCGCACTTTTTGCGATAGAGCAAGGCGTCTTTGCTTTGAAATGTCAACCGATGAAAAAACCATTTGATCATAGGTTTGGGCTAAAGTTTCAATATGAGGTTGTATCGATTTGCATCGCGTACAGCTAGGTCCCCAAAAATCCACCAAGATCGGTGAATCATGATTGGTAAGTGTCTCTTCAAAATTGTCTGTGGTTAATTCTAACATGACGACTCCTTTTCGTTAAATTGATTATTATGCCATTCCTTTGAAGCCTTGTTGTCTTAATGCTTCGAAGAGAATGATGTTACATGAATTAGCAAGATTCAAAGACCTTGTTGAGCTTTCCACCATTGGTATTTTAATACAGTTTTCCCGATGAGCAGCGAGTATAGCATCATCGATACCTTTTGACTCTTTCCCAAAAACAATGTAGTCACCGGGAACAAACGACACTTCGTTATAGTACTTGTGTGCCTTAGTCGTCGCAAAATAAAGAGATCCACGCTCCACAGAATTGATAAATTCAGTATAGCTATCATGTATGACAAGATCCACATCCGCCCAATAGTCCAAGCCAGTGCGCCGAAGGGTTTTGTCATCCATAGCAAATTTAAAAGGGCGAACTAAATGCAGTGTCGATCCTGTCAGTAAGCAACTTCGTCCGATATTTCCCGTATTGGACGGTTTTTCTGGTTCTAATAATACAATATTAAACATGTCACATCCTAGATAAAATGAGTTCTGATGGCCTCGGCCACCCCGAAGGATTTATTATCAGTCGTTACGATCTTGGCTTGTTGTTGGATGTGTTTTGGGGCATTGCCCATTGCTATTCCAACCCCGGAATGTGTGATCATTTCTAAATCATTATCGTAATCGCCTATAGCACTCACATCTTTGGCTTCGATCCCCAAGTTTGAAGCCAAACGTTCAAGTCCGCGCCACTTATTTACACCTGCAGCCATAACCTCGACGAGTTTCGTACCCGATCGGGTAATCGCTAGCGCATCGAAATGCTCAAAGGCTTCAAAGAGTGTGTGCGCCCTCGAGTCATCACATTGAATTTGGAATTTGTATACCGTAGGCGCAGTAGCTGAAATAAAAGAGGTCATCTTTCGTTGCACAGAGAGATTGACTTGCCAATGATCTCTGCCTTGTGCGTCTACTGTCCTCAGATGAATCAATCGATCAAAATTCAATGTTGGCGCGTACAAAGTATCCGCATCGTAAAAATGATAATAAAGGTGATGTTTCTCACATAATGCTACGAGTTGTGTCACAGTCTCTAGGCTCAATGATTCTCCTGATAACACCTTCCCCGATTTGTCGACAACCAACGCGCCGTTGGATGCAACAAAATGACACGGCAAGTCGATCGAACTTGCCAAAGTTTGCATCGAGGAGAGTACCCTCCCACTTGCAAATACGATCTCAACGTCCTTTTTAGCAAGCTCGTGAAGGGCATTAGCATTTTCAATCGGTATCGTGTGATCGACCAACAATGTACCATCCATGTCCGTAGCAAACATTTTAATCCTCAAAGCCAACCTCCTACCTCAAAACTAAGTCCATTATACCACTATATATAGTTTAAATACAGCTTTTTCTTCTACATATCGTGGAATTCTTCGGTTTCATGATAATCGTTTGCCTTCTCATAACCATGAGATTTGTCTAAATTTCTTAGGATAAAAAAAGATCGATCTTTAGTAACTAAAGATCGATCAGCCTCTTATTCACCCACATATACTACTTGGGTTCTTTCTTGATAATAGTCTTCTGCTATGACAGAAACCTCACCGTTAACGCTTTTATAGGAAACAGCCACATAACCCGGCCACCCTTCTTGTGAAACACTTCTCTCCCCTGACCCCAAGGTCGAGGACGCAACAGTACGCACGGGCATAGAAATATATCTCGTGGTTTCCGCCCATATCTCAACATCATAGTTTTTAACCGACTTGTCACCCATAATTTCAAAATATACATTGCTCCCTGAAATATAGCCTGTTATGACGACAGGGAAACTGAAATCATTGCGCAACACCAAATCTTTCCACCCACCATCCGTATAGGAAGCATCTAACCCAGCGCTTGTATAACCCACTGGTCTTGAGTGCGCTTGACGCTCAACAACCGTCAAATCGGCTTTGAGTGCCGCCTGGTATAAAGTGGTCGCCGTTTGACAGGCCCCCCCACCTTCACCCATCTCAAATCGTCCATTTAAAATGACGGTTGATGGTTTATAGCCGTTGGCGATAGTCGTGTCGCCGATTTGTTCGTACATCGAAATACTCTCCCCTGGCGCGAGTACTCTACCACTCATGATGCTTGTGGTCTTTTCGATATTAAACCGTCTACCGCTGCCATCGTCAGAAAAACGGGTAGTCGCCTCACCGATCACTCCAAAATTCGCCTTAGTCGCCTCAATATCGAGTTCTTTCGGTTGCTGTTCATTCATCACGACTTGAATCGGCTGAAAATCTTTCAACGCTTGAACGATAGATGACTTAAGTTTTTCCTCGTCGACGAGAAAACCAGATGTTCCCTTTACCGCAACGATCTCACCGTCTTTCCAATCGTAAGTGTCGTCGACGACCGCCACATTGTTCGCTTTCGCAACGTCAGCTATCTTCGCCTGTATTTTTTCTTCGTTATACAGCAATGGCAAATCTATGGTGACAGGTTCTTTCTTCAATCCTTTAATCTGGTCCAATCTTGCCTTGTCTTCACCATCTCGGCCGATGTGATACGCATCGGTTAGAGCTTTATCATAGTCGTAAGTGACGCCAAAATCTGACATCGGATAGGTATAGCTGTTTTCTCCCGCATTGACCGTAATCGTCGTCTGGTTGATCAATTTGTTTTTTTCACTCTCTAAAAGCACTTTTCCAGAAGGGATGGACTTATTACCAACCTCAATGCCATCAATAGAGACACCTTCGTAAATCGCCATAGAATGTAAAATTTGCTTATCCGATAGTTTTTCCATGGTCAACGGAGCTAGCGCCACCGCCTCTGACTTAGGATTAAACAAGCTTGAACACCCTGATAGAACCAGCGCGCTACAAACCCCCAGTGCCAACAATTTGCCCTTAGATGTTATTTTCAACTCGTTCTCCTTATCTACTTGCGTGATAATAATAGCACCATTCGCTAATCGGGCACGATTCACATAGCGGTTTACGCGCTTTGCAACATCGCCTTCCGTGAAAGATAATAGTGTGATGGGATTTAGACCATCTGTTCTTAGGTATCATGCGTTGCAACATTTTTTCGGTGGTTTCCACATCTGGTGCATCGGCCAACCCAATGCGATTGGAAACTCGGAACACGTGGGTATCGACTGCTATGCCTGGTACGCCAAAAGCATTTGATAACACCACATTTGCCGTTTTGCGCCCCACCCCTGGTAACGTCAGTAAGTCATCCATGGTCTGTGGCACCGAGGAATCGTATACTTGAAGTAATCGATGAGAGGTAGCGATAATATTTTTTGCTTTTGTTTTATACAATCCACATTCTTTAATCACTACGCCTAAATCATCCGGCGTCAAAGTAACCATAGCTTCTGGTGTATTGTATCGTTGAAATAAAATTTCTGTTGTCTTGTTAACTCGTACATCGGTGCATTGAGCCGACAAGATCGTGGCTACTAACAGTTCATAAGGCGTGGTATAGTTCAACTCCGCTTTTGCATCGGGGTACGTTTCTTCTAAACGATCTAAAATTAACTCGATTTCCGCCTTCGTTCGACGTCTCTTCACTTAAAACACCTCGCGTTCTCGAACCATGACTTCTAAGAAATAAACCTCCTCCAAAAAAGTCACGATTTGATCTAAGGCGCGTTCGATCGGTTTACGCTCATTTGAAACAAACGCCAACCCCACAGTTAGGAGATTCCAAACTTCTTGCGAATCCACTTCTGCGATGGATACATTCCAACGTCGACGTATCCGTTCTACTACGCTCTTTCGAACTCGCCGTTTGTCCTTAATACTATAGCTTTCATCCAATCGGATGTCAAGAACCAATGTTCCTACTAACATGATCAATCGCCCTCCTCTATTTCAAGCATAAGCACTCTAGCCTCACTTTGCACCAGTGGGCTGGGGTGGTCAGTAAACGAATGAATCACGTCGTTATCCCAGCGATTATTGGCATAGAGCAACAAACCATTTCGCTTTAAAACGTTTATCCCTCGCCAACTAAACGCCCTCGTGCCGTAGTGCTTTACAAAATCGCGTTGTCCAAGGAACATAAACTCGTCCATATCGACACAGGTCTCTGCCATAGAAATCGAACCTCGTATTTTAGCCTTTTTATTATATGGGCATACCTCTTGGCAAATATCACAACCAAATAATTGATGGGTTAAGTGCGATCTCAACGCACGTGGCCATGGTTTTTTTGATTGGGTGAGATAGGACAAACATCTATTGGGGTCGTAGGATTCAAACTGAATGGCACCCGTAGGACAGGATTCTATACAACGCCGGCAATTACCGCAACGAGAGGACATCGTAGCGTTAACCGACTTGAGCGGAAGCGTTGTTAAGCAGTATCCAAGCCTTACATAACTCCCCCACTGCGCATGAATGAGGTTTTGATTGCGGCCAACAAACCCAAAACCTGCCTTAGTCGCTAAATACCGTTCTGACAACGGGCCTTTATCGACAAAAGCGAGAACCTCAATCCCTAACGCATCTACCGCAACTCGAATCCTATCTTCCATTTCAAGATGGTAGTCCCTCCCCCAAGCCGAACGCGATAGACTCCCGCAACGAACTGGAGGATTGCCTTTCACGGTGGGGTTGAACCCAAACCCCAAGACAATAATGGACTGAACGCCTTTTAAGGAAAGCTGTGGATCGACTCGGCGTTCGATATTATCTTCCTCAAACTCTAAAAATCCATAAGATTTTTTGCGTTGGGTCAACACAATTTTTAATGGATCAAGGGGACTTGCATCGATTATTTCAACCATATCAAATCCTGCTTCCTTAAAACCCTTTATCACTTGGTCTCGATCCATCTGCAACTCCCTTCATGTTTTACACTCTCCCATTATGTGAACCATGTGGTATAATGAATTCACAAAGGAGTGTTACAATGTTTAGCTTAAAAAAGAAAAACTTTCGAAAAATCGACATTCTGCTCGTATTGTCGGTTTTCATCTTGTGTGCGTTTGGATTAATCGTACTATATAGTGCGACAAAAAGTTTGGAAAACCGCCAAACCATCTCCCAATTAGTCGCTACACTAATCGGGATCTGCCTCATCGCTATGTTCACCTTGATGGATGTGGACTTTCTAAGGCAGCTGACCCTTCCAATTTATACGATCTGCATCGGTCTTCTCGTCCTTACTTTATTCATCGGTGTGGGCACAGAGCAGTGGGGTGCTCAATCATGGATTCGATTGGGATTTATTTCCTTTCAACCATCAGAATTTGTGAAAGTCGGATTAATTGTCTGCCTAGCAGATATGATCGATCGCCACCAAAGGGAAATCAACCGTCCACAAACACTTTTAAAACTATTAGCCTATGCTTTTTTACCTGTGGGGTTGATCCTACTCCAACCCGACGCCGGAACCGCTATGGTGTTTATCTTTTTCATCGTTCTCATGTTCTTTTCAGCGGGTATCAGTTGGCGATACATCGCTGGTGCACTTACTGCTGGCGTGTTATCTTTACCCATCATCTACAGCCAACTCTCACAATTCCAAAAGGACCGGATCCTCAACTTTTTCAATCCGGCAAGGGATGTAGACGACAGCAACTACCAGGCGATCCAAGGAAAAATCGCCATCGGTAGTGGTAAACTCACTGGTAGAGGTTACCTTCAAGGCACCCAAACCCAGTACAACTTCATTCCTGAAAAACAAACCGACTTTATCTATGCCGTCGTCGTCGAAGAACTCGGATTCATCGGTGGTCTGGCGGTCATCCTACTGTATTTCGTCCTACTATATCGTATTTTAGTCGTCGCGAAAAATCATCGGTCCGTTTTCGGGTCCACCGTTTGCGTCGGTGTGGCAGCGATGTTATTGTTCCACATTTTCGAGAATATCGGTATGACCATTGGATTAATGCCCATAACAGGCATACCGCTTCCCTTTTTCAGTTACGGCGGGACTTTCCAACTAGTGAACCTCATCGCAATCGGATTGATCCTGTGCGTGACGACTCAAAAAGACTCACTCGAGTTTGACTCGTCGAGGTTTAGACGCTACTAATACTTAAGAGCGCTGTTTCATCAGATGAAGCAGCGCTCTTTTTCATTTCGTCTAGATTCTAATTGATCGTTTCGACGGTGATGTTGTTGATTAACACGTCTTCCAAAGGTTTGTCCATCCGATTTCTTTCCACTTCAGCAATGGTAACCACATTGTCAAACCCCTCGATCACTTGACCAAATACCGAGTGCTTAAAGTCTAACCAATACGCTCCACCGTGTTCGCGATATGCGTCAATCACCTCGCTGAAATAGCCATTTTCTTCTCCCGCTCGCTCCATTTGCCCCAAAACATCATCACTGATTTCGTCTAATTGTACGATGAAAAATTGGGAACCATTGGTGTTCGGGCCTGCATTTGCCATGCAAAGTGCACCATTAAAATTGCGGTAGAGCGGATCGAACTCGTCTTCAAAACTGCCGCCGTAAATACTCTCGCCACCCCGACCGGTTCCCTCAGGATCCCCGGTTTGAATCATGAAATTAGGGATGACTCGATGAAAAATGACATTGTCATAGTACCCGTTTTTTGCATGAGTGGTAAAGTTCTCAACGGTTTTTGGAGCAGCTTCTGGAAAAAGCAAAAACTTAATGTCTCCCTTAGTTGTGTGTAAAGTTGCCACCGTATCCCCGGTTTTTGGCGTTCTAAATTGTGGTAATGTCATAGTATTCTCCTTATTAAATTTGTGATATCACTTGGTGTTAAACGAGTGCTAGAAACCGGTCGATTTCTTCTTTCGTCGTATTCCATGCCGTTACGATGCGACAAGCCTCTTTTCCCCATAACCGTTCGGTGTGTAGGGGAAATTCCCGTTCGACCCTTTCATAATCAAAATGGTCTCGCTCGAGAAACAAGATACAACCTTGCTCTGGATTCATAGGTTTAATACCCTTCTTTTCTAATCCTAACACCAAGTGTGCCATCGCCTCATTAGCCTTTCGAGCATTTGATAAATAGAGCGCTTCTTCGATATAAGGGATGAACTGAGCCGATAAAAAACGCATTTTAGATAATAATTGCATAGATTGTTTGCGCAGGTATTTATAGTGATGTGCTAAATGAGGATTCAGTACGATGATGGCTTCACCAAACATGAGGCCGTTTTTTGTGCCACCAAAAGAAAGCACATCCACCCCTGTGTCTTCAATCATTTCCTTGAGAGAAACCCCTTCTTTTATTAAAGCACTAGAGATCCTTGCTCCATCCACATGAAAATACAATCCGTATTTCTTACAGCATTTTCCTATCGCTGTCAGCTCCTCAACCGAATAGGATGTTCCCGTTTCGCTAAGTTGCGAAATAGATACCACCTTAGGTTGCACCCAATGTTCGTCGCCTTGGATAGTCACCGCCTCCTCGATCATTTCAGGGGTGAGTTTCCCCAAACGGTTGGGCTGCTGCAACAACTTCGAGCCAGTAATCGCTTCAAAAGCGCCACATTCTTCTAGGTTGATGTGAGCGGTGTCCGTGCAAATAACACCTTCATAGGAGTGTAACATTCCCGCCAATGCGATCACGTTACACGCCGTCCCATTGGTAACCAATAGAACCTCAACTTTGTTTTCAAAAAGTTTTTGTATCGAAGCTATGGCCTTTGACGTATAGGGATCCCCACCGTAGCTCGGTTCATGATTGATATTCGCGCTGACTATCGCATCCATAACCGCCGGATGTACCCCCGCGTTATTATCACTTAATAACATTGAAAACCTCCTACTTCATATAAATTTCTTATCTACCTTGAGTTTTACGACATGAGAAGTTAACGCCACAATACCCTTCTGATCAGTCCGCACTGTATTGCCATAATTAGACCAGCCTACGACCAATCTATACGGATTGCTCCTATCTGACTTAGAGTCAGGATATGAGCGATAAAAATCGTCGGAGTGGTTTTACTTCAATAAATCAACCATGATAGCCCCACTGTCACCATTGACTTCAACATTTAGCAATTTAGACAAAGTGGCACAAACATCCAAGACATCGCCGCTTTCACGTACATATCCCGTCTTAAAATCACTACCCATTCCGAAAAATAAAGCCCCATAATCCTTCTTATCTGGATGATAACCGTGATTGGCTCTCTGAGCGTGGTGGTAGGATTCTGGAGCCACATCATCGACGAAATATGTTCCGCTTTTGCCTTCAACCATAAATCGCGCCTGACTACCGCATCCTTCTTGCACCATCTCGTTGTGGTGGTAAACTTTTTCAATACCACCATGATTTTTCGCCAATTCATCGAGGAGCGCTTCAATCTCCCGATCACTAATAGAATCTTTTGCGTAAATATAGCAGCTTCCTTCACAGGAATGACCAAAAATAGAATAATCTTGAACCACACCTGAGTCGACGGTTAAATAACCTTTCTCCAATAAAAAACGGTTGATGAAAATAGGGTGATTTAAGTCGATCTGAGAGTGGTCACTAAGGACGACAAGGTTTGCATTATCCCACCCGTAAGTCTCTTCAATAGCATTTGCGATCCGTTCCACTCTTTCGCCGATTCTTCTGATGGCTTCTTTTGTCTCTGAAGCGTCTGTTCCCCAAAGGTGTTTTACCATGTCGACTTCCAATAAGTGTATCGCCAAAAGATCGGTTATCCTTTGTCTAATCGTATCGATAGTCACTTGCTCTACAAAGTCATCAAGTTGAGGTTGTTCGATCCCTTTTCGCAAATGACCGTACTTCCCATTCATTTTTAAAAGGTATAGCGGTGAGCTATTAAGAAGAGAGACGATCACTTGATTATGCCAATTCCTATGGGGAATGATCTCAGCGATATTAAAATCGATTTGACCCTTTGCGGACACTGGCCATAAGACGGCACCCGTCGTCAAATTTTCTCGTTTACAAGCTTTAAAGAGGGTATCGCCAATAATGTCGCTTTCATACCAATACCAATCCATCGGTAGGCGCTTTGGTTCGTATTTTAAGTTATGAATGATCCCATGATCAGCGGGACGACGCCCCGTGATCAACGTGGTATGAATGGGATAGGTCAAAGACGGGTATACCGTCCTCATCTTCTTAACCGAAGCTCCGCGATTCATTAAGAGCTGAAATCCATCGCTACAGCTAAATACCGGATAGTCCGACTCTCCTAGAGCATCTATGGAGACCACGACCAATGTCTTGCCAGAATTACTCATCGTCAGTTTGGTCAATTTGCTCAGTCAGGATCACTGGCCCATCGGCGGTAATTGCCAAAGTGTGTTCATATTGACAGGATAGTGACTTGTCAACGGTTCTCGCAGTCCACCCATTGTCATCCAATTTCGATTGCCACTGTCCTGCGTTGACCATCGGTTCGATGGTGAGCACCATCCCCTCCTCTAATCGGATACCTCGCCCAGGTTTACCGTAATGAGGCACTTGAGGATCTTCGTGCATGTTCGTCCCGATCCCGTGACCCACATAATCGCGTACCACTGAAAAACCTTCCGACTCGACGTAGGTTTGAATCGCATAGCCGATGTCTCCGACCCGATTTCCAACTCTAGCTACTTCTATCCCGCGATATAACGCTTCTTTCGTCACCTCCATCAGCCGTCTTGCATCATCAGAGAGGTTTCCCACCGCGTAACTCCAAGCAGAATCCGCTAAATAACCATCTAAATTAACTACCATATCAACCGTGACCAGATCACCATCGACCAATTCCTGATCTCTTGGAAAACCATGACATATTTCATCGTTAATAGAGGTGCAAGTAGCATAGGGATAACCTTGGTAGCCTTTTTGCTCGGGGGTCGCGCCTTGAGATAGGATAAATGCCTCTGCGATACGATCGATCTCGGACATGGTAATACCAGGAACAATAACGTCTCGTAGTTTTTGATGTGTATTAGCCAAGATGATCCCAGCCCGCTTCATTTTTTCAATTTCGTGTGTTGATTTTACGTATATCATATCTTACTCCTTCATTAGTGCTATAAACCCTTCCGTCATGCGCACAGATTTAAAGTCTGGATCCTCTTGTGCATAATCGATGAGATCAGGATCCAACTTAAAAGATACTTCCAAATCTAAAAAACCTTCATCAATGCGATTCAATCTGATTTTAGAGCATGCTCGATTGTAATACAGGTAGGCGGCATCTGGAATATAGGAAATACCCTCATCTAAATCGCCAATCGACGCCTGAAAATCCTCTCTCTCAATGTGTAATGCCGACATGTTGAGATAAACGTCGGCATAGTGAGGATTAAGTTCTTGAGCTAGACGATATTGAGCCAATGCTTCGTCAAGTTTCCCTAAAGCCTTATAAACAACCCCGAGATTGAACTGACTTCTAAAATACTCAGGTTCAAGAGCAATACTTTGTTCAAATAGCTTCTGGGCGATAGCGTACGCCTTACGATCTTCAAAGATACAGCCCAAGTTATTATGAGCCATAAAGTCATCTGGAGTCAATTCGATGGTGCGCTGATAATTTACAATGGCTTCATCTTGTCTATCGTTGACATCGTATAGATTGGCTAAAAAGAAAAATGCCCGATCATAATTTGGATCAAGTTCAATGGCCTTTAAGTATGCCGCCTCTGCTTTTACCACATTGCCTTCTTTTTCATAAATCATCCCTCGACCGTAATGCGCTCTGCTTTCGCTAGCATCTATCGCCAAAATAGCATCGAAATACCCCATCGCTCCTATGCTGTCATCGAGTTCGTCAGAAATTAATGCTAATTCCATCAATATGGGAATCTTTCCTTCTCTTTTTTCAAAACTTAACGCTTTATTGTAAAATTCTATCGCTCGTTCCAGCTCGCCAGATTCGTAAAAATTATCTGCAATCACACAATAATTCCTAGACTTTGACATTACTCTCCTTTAAAAAAGGGCCTTCCCAAACACCTAGTGTTTGGCATCGACCCCGTTCACATTTCTAATGAGTGATAACCATTAATTGTTTTTTGCTAAATTCCAGCACTGGCGATAAACTTATATCTACCCGCGTCCTCACAAGTGACCTGCCACTCAATATTCAATCTGAGGCTCTCGCTCAGTTTCGTGAAGTAATACATCATAATCCCAGCATCCATCAAATTTGCAACACCTTGGTAATCTTCGATATATAAATTGATCTGATTGGATTTAATAACAAATCGCCAAGGTTGACGGTTATGTGAAGAAGGCGAAAATCGGACATAATAGAATAAGTCGTCAAGGCCCATCTGCTCAAGCTCTTCGATAGTAGCTGGATTACCAAGGTCTTCCATATAGACAAAATCGCTAATGCCGAGTGTGGAGTTGTAAGCTTCTTCACCGACTGGTATACGCCGCTGAGGATAGCCAATAGCCAATAAGTGATCCACTTTTCCAGAAGCGTAACCGATAGCGTTCATCTTTACGGTCTCCTCCGCTCCAGTTAACGTTACCCAGCAAGACCCGAGATTGAGGTTCCCCAACTGAGTGACCAACTCTTCCATGAAATAGGAACCGTAAATATAACTTTCGTCCGTTTCCTTGAGAACGTGTAGCGCAATATACGCTGGCGCATCGATCATCGAACCGGCATAACCACCAATCCCCTCGAGTTGTTGAAAAAGGGTTTTACCGTCAAGAACGATTTTAAACTCCGCTCCATAGGGTGCTACTTTCCCATTGATCTCTTCAATCACTTGGTTTAGAGCGCTAATCGAGTCTTTTGTTAAAGACTTCTTTCTAAAATCCCGAATCGAACGACGACTTGTCATAAAATTACCCATTAACATAGCCCGTACCTCCTTGTATAATAAAATGAAATTGCTTACTACAATTCTACTACATTTAACCATTATCCTCAAATGATTTGACTTTTGCCTTGTCCATACGTACATTAGTGTTAGGAGGATCTACAATGAAACTTTCCCGACCCCAACATCAAGCCATACACCACAAAGATGGCCCGGTTCTTCTCCTAGCTGTCCCCGGTTCAGGTAAGACTACGGTGATCATCAATCGCATCATACAGCTTCAGAAAGATGGGATATCCCCAAAGAAAATCTTATCGATTACCTACAGCAAAGCCCAATCCTTAGATATGAAACAACGTTTATTAGAATTGTCTCCCAACGACAGCCGCCTGCATGAGACGACCCTATCAACAATCCACGCTTTCTGTTATGGTGTCATCACCACTTACATGAAACGCCGAAATAAAACGATCCGCTTAATCGAAAACGACCATCAGTTCAACAAATCCTCTGCGATTCGCAGATTATATCATCAGCTTTACCGTAAACACATTAGTTCCGAAGCGCTACACATGTTTTTTACATGGTACAGTTACCACAAGAATACAGGGTCTTTACCTGAATCACTCCTTCAATCCGGTCGCGAACGCATTGCGGATTATCATGCGCTATATACCGCCTATGAAGGGCTCAAAAAAGATAATCACCTAATGGATTTTGAGGATATGTTGACCATATGTTTAGAAATATTGCGAGAAAATCCCCACACCCTATCAGGGTTAAGGCGGCGATTTCAGTACATTCAAGTGGATGAAGGTCAAGACACATCGCCAATACAATTTGAAATCGTCCAACTGATCTCCAAGCCCAAAAACAACCTCTTCATCGTCGCTGATGACGACCAATCCATCTATCGCTTTCGTGGAGCTGACCCTTCTCTCTTGCTGTCATTTCAAGAGATGTATCCGATGGGAACCGTCATCACCATGGAAGAT
Source organism: uncultured Peptoniphilaceae bacterium (assembly GCA_964533865.1). Taxonomy (GTDB): domain Bacteria; phylum Bacillota; class Clostridia; order Tissierellales; family Peptoniphilaceae; genus CAZHRC01. Next base: position 200,314 of record CAZHRC010000001.1, on the reverse strand, counting down.
AACTATCGATCTAGCCTTGAAGTCGTCCAAATCGCCAACGCTTTTATTAAAAGCAATGTAAAACGCTACAAGAAAAGTTTGAACGCCGTCAACCAGAGCCATTCACCCGTTCAAATCATTACAACGAAAACCCCCACCGAACAGTTGAATGACGTGATAAAAGAACTCAAACGGCAACCTTCAACGGAAGACTACAAAACCGCGATCTTGTATCGCAACAACCTCTCCGCACTCCACCTCATCCACCGATTGGTGCAATCTGGCATCGCGTTTTTTCAACGCAGCCCATCAAGCGATTATTTCCAGGACCCCATTTTAAAAGACATGATCGACATCCATGCCTTTTCAAATAATCTCTGGGATTTGGAAACTTTCGAACGGATTTATTACAAGTTTAATGCCTACATCGACAAAGCCCAAATCGCCAAATTGCGATCGACAGGGATACACACCTCAATTATCGATCAATTAATCGATAACAACAAACATGCAGACTACTTTCAGAAACGGTTGAAAACCCTTCGCCGCCATCTGTCAAAAATAGCTGTACAATCACCACACAAAGCCCTTGCCACCGTTTTCGATCACTCCGGCTATTGCGATTACCTGAGTGAAAAAGCGAGGCGAGATCAGTCTGGTAAGCATTCCTTCGACCAATACATCGACACTTTAAAAGCCATTGCAAAAGATTGTAAGACCTTTCAAGCATTTCTTGACCGACTAAAACTCCTTGAAAGAAGACAAAACGAAGCAAGGAGAAGTGCATCTCACCTTACGCTTTCTACTTTGCACGGTGCGAAAGGATTAGAATTCGAGCGAGTTTTTATCATCGATCTCATCGAAACGATTTTGCCTTCAGCCTATGGATCATCGAAATCGTCTACTGACGACCTGGAAGAAGAAAGGCGACTATTTTACGTCGGGATGACCCGAGCTAAAGTCGACTTGTCCCTACTATCCTTTAAGTCAATGAACGGCAATCAAACACAAAGATCAATTTTTGTTGATGAAATTGCAACGATCAAAAAAAATACTCTCCCACAAAATTAATACTTTGTGGGAGAGTATATGCTATTTGACTTCTTCAACGTCTTTCGGTTGCTTGGGACGTCTTTTGCTGACCTTTGCTTTTATCGGAAATTGATGACAGATCACCGAGATCATAATGCCGACAAAACCCGACACGAAAAATACAACAAAGTTCATCAAACCACTGAGACCTTCTGGCGTCGTCAATTTAGTAAATCCTGGAATGAGATTGAATAATCCTATTAAAAGAAAAACGGCGCCAGGAATATAACTGGCAAAAGCAATTTTGCGCACTTTGACATAAACTAATATGGTAACAATCATTACTGCGAGTACCATAAGTACAAGAGCTGATGAATTAGCCTTATAGGTATTGATAATACCGAATAGAGATCTCATTGAATCACTCCCTTTTAATGTACACTTTAGTTGGTTCAGATGAGATCATTGAAGGAACCCATCAAAAAATGACTAAAAACGATGAATAAAAAGCCCGCTTCTCAACTTTGGTTCGAACCAAGTCGATTTTGGTGGCATCACTTTGTTGTCATCTGCGATAGCGATTAGCTGTTCAATCGTAGTCGGATAGAGTGCAAATCCGACACCTTTGTATTGATCTGTCTTCTTTTCAATCTCTTCCAATCCACGTATCCCGCCAATAAATTCGATGCGGTCACTTCGCCTCGGATCATCGATACCGAGTAACGGTCCGAGAATATAGTCTTGCAACAGCGAAACGTCTAAGTTTTCTTCAAGTTTTTCCCTCGAGGCGTATGGTTTTTTAACGGTGAGACGATACCATACCCCGTCGATGTATAAACTAAACTCATTGATGGATTGAGGTTTGTACAGCGCCCCTTTTTTGTTAACGCTGAACTTTTCTTCGATTTTGTCAAGCAGTTCATTGGTTGACCAACCGTTCTTGTCTTTTACCACCCGATTGTAATCGATGATAGTCAGTTGATCCTTTGGAAATGCAACACCTAAAAAGAAATCGTACTCTTCACTTCTTGAAACGCCTCGATTTTCAAATCTAAGCTCCTTGCACACCGCCACAGCCGAAGCCGCTCGATGGTGACCATCCGCAATGTAAAGGGCAGGGATTTCGTTAAAGCACCCTTTAATAGCGGCCAGCACATTTTGATCGTCAACTTGGTATCCGCGGTGTTCCACACCATCATCGCTAATAAAATCGAAAATTGATGCATGAGATCCCATCCAGTCATCTAAGATCAATTGAAGAGGTTGGTGTCCTTCATAGGTCAGAAAAATTGGACCAGTATGCGCTGAAGTGGTTTTCACATGGACGATACGGTCGATTTCCTTGACTTGAACGGTGTATTCATGCTTCTTAATCTTATTATCCATGTAATCATTAACAGCAAAAGTAGCTACCAAGCCCACTTGAGTTTTTCCCAAACGCGTTTGTGTATAAATGTACACCGACTCTTTCGCGTCTTGGACCAGCACCCCCTCATCAATAAAACGAGAGAGGTTCTCCTTAGCTTTTCGACAGACTGCCGCGCTATGGATATCAGTATCCAACGGTAAATCCACTTCCGCTTTATCCACATGAAGAAAGCTTATCGGATTCTCTTTTACCAGTTCGCGCGCTTCATCGGAATCCATAACATCATAAGGAAGCTCTGCCACCTGAGGCGCATTCGCCTCAGATGGTCGATAAGCTCTAAAGGATTTAATCTGAACCATTATTTGGTTTTATTGTAGAAATCTTCGATAATTTCTACGATTTCATTTCCGATTCTCGTTTGAGCCTCAACTGTTGCACCACCAATATGGGGTGTAAGACAAATCTTTAAACATTCAGATATGCGCTCGTCCACAAGAGGTTCTTTTTCAAAAACGTCCAAAGCGCATCCCTTGATCTCGTCGGCGTTTAGCGCATCCAACATCGCATCAGTGTCGACTAACGCACCTCTTGAAGAGTTGATAAAGTAAGCCGTGTTTTTCATTTGAGCAAATTGCTCTTTGCCCATAATCACTTCTTTAGCACCTGAAGCGTGTAGGGAAACAAAGTCAGCCTCTGCCAATAACTCATTCAACGGTTTGAATTGGTACTGTGGATACCCTTGCTGCTCACCGGTAACGTCAGTGTAGATAACCTTCATCCCCAAAGCTTCCGCCTTTTTCGCTAGGCACTTCGCAATTCGTCCAAATCCAATAAGGCCTAAAACACTACCGTTAATTTCATTGCCTTTGTATTGTTTCTTATTCCACTCGCCGCGACGCATGGTGACGTTGGCGTCGTGAATGTGGCGCGTCAACGCAAACATACTTCCCAAAACGTATTCTGCAACAGAATCCGACGAAGCATTGGGCGTATTGTTTACCTGAATCCCATTGAGTTGAGCGTAGTCAACATCAATATTGTCCACTCCGACACCACCGCGAATAATGAGTTTAGTACTATTTTCTTTGACCATGCGATCGATTAATTCTTTACGGACCTTAGTTGCTGAGCGAACGACGATAACGTCTACATCAGCAATTTTTTCCATAAGTTCTTCTATAGGATAAAACTGTTCTTCAACGTCATAACCTTTGCTCTTTAATGCCTCTACGGCCGATTTTTCCATACCATCAGTAACTAATACTTTTACCATAACATCCTCCATTTATGTAGATTACAACTCGATCTACTTTTTATTAATAATATACTAAAACCCCTAATCTTGCAAGGTCATCTACCCAACTAACCATCGTATTGACGGCAATGTCTAAGGTGTTATACTAAAGACATCACCTCAAGAAAAGGAGAAAACGATGTATCCTATTAAAGAATTTTCTTACCTATCCCCTGATTATAACGCATCGGTTAAACTAAGAAACGATGTCTTTAGAAAACCTCATGGATTAGAAATATCAGCCGAAGATCTCGCCGCGGATCCTCATTGTACGCTTTTTGGCATGTACGATGGAGACAACCTCATCGGAACCATTTTTTACCTGCCTAAAGATGACACCACCGTCCAACTTAAAAACCTTGCGTTTCTGCCTCAATATCAAGGCAAAGGCCTTGGACACCAGCTAATGGCATTTTTTAAATCTTATGCTAAGAAGCAAAAAATAAAAACCATCCTATTAACATCAAGGGTCACCGTTGAAGATTTTTATGCGAAACAGGGATATTCGCGATCCAGTGAAATTATCGACATACGTGGAATCCCTCATGTGTGGATGAGTAAAAATATTTAAAGACATGGTCCTAACGATAGAATTATCTTTACCATCTCTCAAAAACTTAGCGGAATCTTTAATGTAGTCAACCTCAACTGAAACCACATCTGAGATGGCGAATCGCGTGTAATATTCGTTATCATCAACACCCATCGTGAAGACTTTTTGGTTGACCTTATAAGTTAAAACTTCATAATCTTTTTCGTCTAAATCAACAAACTCATTGCTGACCACATCAATCTCATCGACATCCGAAACAGTTTTCGTTGGTTTTTCAGGGGTGGAGTGAAAGACGTTTGAAGTTGAAGGGAATACCCATCCGTGGATGTTAACTCGGTGTTGATCGTAATTGGTTTGCTCTGGCCAAGTTTGATGCAACAGGGTTCCTGTTAAAAATTGTGGACTTTGAATACCTCCGAAATTAAAGGCGACAGCGTTCTTTGTGTAACTCGCACTACCCACTGTATCAAAGAAGTCCTTTTCGCTTCCTCCGCCATATACCGTCACACCATCAAACTTTGGTTGTTTTGCTACATATCTTAATCCACGAGTATTGATTTTTGGTAAGTTTGTACCTGTTGGAAGTTGTCCGTTTTGTAAAAATGAATATTCTTTAATGTTGGTATCTTCGGTTAGCCGAACGTCAATTGTTTCATTATTTGGCGTAAGCATTCCCACAAATTCTACGTGAGACGCATCCGTCGAGTCCCTGTAGTTTGTATTGTTTGCTTTTGTTGAATACCCAGGTTTCCAAACGCCATTGGGGACAGAATAATAATCCTCGGGAGTTGGCGCTTGAGAGCCATTCCAGTTAAGGGAAGCAAATGTCATAAAAGTGTCTCCCTCTAACGTCACTGGCGTATTGGAATCTTTTTCAAAAAATGTAAACTGAACTTTCGTTGCTTGGATAGGGCCTACAAATTCCCACCCACTTGCTAAGTTGTAAGAAACAGAACCTCCAATTCCTCCGTATCCATCAAAACTGACATCTTTTTCAGAAAAATTTCGATCGACATTGAACAAAAAATCCGAAAACGCAACTTCGACATCTAGGTCTTTTTTTGTTCCTGTTTTGGGATCTCTGTAAACCGCATTATCTGAATAGCGAACCTTGATAACTGGACTAGGGGCTTCATTTTTTTCGTAAGCCTCAAGTATATTTCTAGGTATAAAGAAGTTAACTGATCCAAATCCATCACGAAATGAAGTATAGGGCGAGTGCATAAGATCCTCGGCTTCTTGAGCAAGAAGCGGTCCTACGTAGTATTGCCCAAAAAGTTTGCTTTGCTGATACCTTGAATCATTTGGTTTAGACGATCTATAGTTGAAGTGATTTGTATCTTCATCAAGCATAAAGATTCCAACCGATTTAGCTCTGCGAAAATCAAACAATTCCAAATTGGGATTTGTTTCCGACATGAACACTCCACTCTCAGCATTTTCTACGGTAACTTTTGGTATCGTATTGGGGTGATCCGTCAACAGAATCAAGTTATTGCCAAGAAATTCGGTCTTTTTCACCTTTTGCACGTTAAACGCCGCATCTGATACGGAGCCAAACGTAGGCACAAGTCCAAATAGCATGACAAAAACCATGACTAGCGAAATCAATCGCTTTAACATTGTGTGTCTTTGCATAGTATACCCTCCTAGTTTTTTCGAGATTTTCTTCTCACTCTTAAATATGATCGAAATTACGATCAATGACTAATAATCTATAGCATTCCCCTCCTTATAGATTCTACGACTACAAATATTGACGTCTGTAGAGAATATGAAGGTTTTTTTGTTTCGGAGAGATGAGAGGATTTCAGGCAATAAAAAAGGAGCTTTGAAAAGCCCCTTCTGTGATTTCTAATAAGGCAGACCTCTTGACAATAGTGTCAAGAGGTCTGTTAGAAAAATGGAAGCAAAGAATAACAATTACCGAGGATTGACGTACTCCCCACAAATGAATCCATGGGCTTCTTTGTGACAGATTCGCGGATTGGGCGTTCACCTGAAATATTTATCGACAAGTGATTCACGTGCATTTTTGTGGAGTTAAATCTCAAAGGATTAAGCAATTGATGGCGAAATAACAAGAAGTCTAAGAGCGCTAAACAAATTACACGGATTGAAATTGGGTTTATCCAATATTTGTGATACAATTTATTATTACTTCAATATTACTAAACAGCCGTTTAACTAAGGAGTTTTTATTATCAATAGTAAATTTAAATTCTAAACGACCATATACAAAAAAATTATCCAGAATTGATTTTCTTGTTATAGCAAAAACACTTAGTCATTCACATATACGCGAGAAGGAGATTAAGGCTTTTGGTGAAAGTATTATTAATGAGAATGATTATGACGAATATATCAATTTACTGACTTGAAAAATGTATATACAAACAGCGACAAAGACTAAAAATCTTAGTCGCTTTTTTCATGGAAAGAAAGGAGCCGATTACGGCACAGGTTAAACAGTCAGTTTAAATTAGTGTGCAAACTTAGCCCCAAGAAGCTTTCCAATAAGAATAAGGCTTTACTTTTCATGTATACTAAATTAAGAATACCAAAAAAGCCTAGCTATTTCAGCTAGACTTCTTTGGTATTACGATTTTGCGAAAATAGAAACATATCCTCTTTCGTATCCACGAGCACTTTGTACCATAACTATGGCAACACCATATCTATTTGCACGCAAACCCATCGGTTCATTATGAGTGTAAAGAATTTGGCCAGTTTCATAAAGCTTTTTAAGAGATATGTCTCCGTCAACCGAAATAGACTCAAAATAATTTTCTGCACTGTGCTTTAAATCCCCAGTAATTGCGCTTTTTGTGGCATTATCTAACGCAGCTTGAGTAATCGAGGGATCTATATTTGCGATGATTTTACCACCTAGGTTTATTGCTGCGTCATTAAATCCTTTAATAACTTGATTTACAGGCTCCCCAACGACACGAACAAATTTCCCCTTTGGGCCATCTTTCCATTCTCCAACTTTATAGTCATCTGCCTTAATAAGTGGCGGAGCTACCTTGGGTTGAGATTCTTCTTTTTTAGTGACAATAACGGTATAGACGGCTCCGTTATCGCCTTTGGCATATCCACTACCATAAACAGTCGCATTCTCCAGAGAGACTTTAGCTTCTGCCCCAGCGATCATACCACTTTCTAATGCATATTCAAACTCGTTTGCTAAGTTGGTATCTCTGGCAAAGAGCATATATTCGAAATTATCATCCTTGGGAAAACCAAGTTTTGATTCAGCAAAACGCTTAACCGCAAAATTAGCCAAATCCGTCAAATCAGGGTCTTTATCTGGGATGGCTCTGTGGTTAATTTCCATATATGCCAGAAAGCCACGATCAACGTCGGTGGTATCAACATAAGTCATATCTTGAGCCTTAAGCCACTTCATCTTAGATTTCGTCTCTTGAACAAGCTCTGCAAGAGTTGGTTCAGAAGGTTCTTCTGGTTCCTCTGGCGCTACTGGCTCCTCGGGTTCTGTAGGTTTTTGAGGTTCTTCAGGCTTTGAAGGTTCTTCAGGTTTCACTGGCTCCTCAGGTTTAACAGGTTCCTCTGGCGCTACTGGCTCCTCGGGTTCTGTAGGTTTTTGAGGTTCTTCAGGCTTTGAAGGTTCTTCAGGTTTAACAGGTTCTTCAATGATCGGTTCATCGATAACAGGTTCTACGATGACTGGATTCTCAATAACGGGCTCTTCAATGATGATTGGTTCGTCAATGACTGGCTCGTTAATGACAGGCTCTTCCACAACAGGTTGCTCTACAACAGGCTTTTCGACCTCGCCCTGATCAACAGGTTTGATTGGTGTCACAGGTTGCGGTTTCGGCTGTGGTTTAGGTTGTGGCTTAGGTTGAGATTTGGGCTGTGGTTTGGGCTGTGGTTTCGCTTGAGCTTTTGCTCTTGCTTCCGCGCGAGCTTTTTCCTTGGCAGCTTTTTCTTTCGCTACCTTTTCCGCTCTTGCTTTTTCAGCTTTTTCCCTCTCTGCTTTTTCGATTTCAGCCTTTCGAATAGCAACACGATCTTCAATAATTCCCTGTTCAATTGCAATGTTAGTTGTTGCAATAGCATTTAGCAACGCTACGATATCGTCGTTTAGCTTTTGAGTGATGATATTGGTGATACGATTTTCGCGAAGAAAGTTCTCAGTGACAGGAGAGACACGCTCTTTTCCTGTTAATAGCACGGGAACATCCTTTTCGGCGGCGAAGTTACTTGCAATCGCAGCTTCTTTGATGGAATCACCATCAACAACGATTGCTTCATTCACGTCACCGAAATAGTTTTCAGCGAACTTCAATGCTGTGTCATAACGCGTTTCACCATAAATGCGCTTAGCGTCGTTAGACTTCACAACATCTTTACCACCTAGAACATAAACGACTTCTTTGCCATCTGGCACGGTTGCTTCTTTTTCATTTGCTAATACGATGGTGATCCCATCTCTTCCCAAGACGCCAGATGTGACGGCAGCGTCGATGAGGTTAGCGCCACTTGCAAAAGCGACTTTGTTACTACCTTTAAGGGCTTCTGCGACTTTTTGGGAGGTTTCATAACGATCCTTCCCACCAAACGTTACGGTTTCTGCATTAAATTTCAATGCGCCTTCGTCAGAGATCATTTCATCGTCTCCGATGATATAGATCTTTTCAGGATTGATATCCTCTACAATTTTCAATTCGTCTTGGTCAATCTCTTTTGATGTTAAGACTAAGGGAATCTTTTTGTTTGTAGCGAAGTTTACCGCCATGACGATATCAGCATCTGATTTTTCATTTGCAATGACCACCGCATTTTCCTTGGTCATGACTGGCATGACCACATTATCTGTTGCAAAACTTGCGGTTCCGATTGGCAGTACCATTGCGATTGCCAACAAAACAACTAGTACTTTCATCGTTTTTTTTTTCATTTCTTTCTCCTTATTTAGTTTTCAATGTTCGATGGATACGACCGCAAGGCGTTTTCGCTTCGCCTTACACTCCTATTATGCATGATGAAAAACGACTTTTTCCGTGTCAGGTAAATAATCAGAGTTTTTCCCTCCTTTTTTTAAAATATTTCCCATTTCTTTTGATTCAGACCTTTGACAATAGTGTCAAGAGGTAGAAACCAATCGTTGTTACGTAGAATATGGGATATTTTTTATGACGCGTCTGAGGGTTCTTTCTGATCCTCATTGATACAGCGCTTCTTTGGCCAGGAGAATAGGCAGGTCGCTGTACTCAACAGGGACACTTGAATGATTCAACCTCAAGTATTAGTACGTTTCCTTCACGTATCTAGTATTCTATTGTTAGTAATTATTGCAAAGTTTAATGTTTTAATCTTTTTTTAATGATGATCTGACCCATCCTGTTATATGTGATTAATAATAAAAGATATTTTGAATAATAACGCAAAAGTCTACGGTAAAATGATTTGACAAAAAACATAGCTCTCAATGGCCCTATGAAGGTAACATTAAAAAATTATTTTGACCAATTTAGTGATAAAAAAAGGCGGCATGATAACACACCGCCTACGCAAACCTATTTGATCGTTCATTCTCAACACATAATTCTAGAGATTTAGATTCCTATCCGATATTATGTTGACTTTCCCCATTATCTGACAGTGGCAAATACTCGGATCAAGTGATTATCTCAAAGCTGTTCATCAGCGATCCCGTCTCCTGTTTCGATGTATGCCATTGGTTACATGTTATCCGTTCTCGCCATTATCGATAGACGACTGATCGCCTATTTTTTCTTCCCAAAGTTTTACCCGATCCTCAAAGTCCACCACCTGGTGCATTTCGTGAAGCAACCACACATAGCCAAAAGGATCTTTAAACATGGCGTTAGAAACGCCGTAATCGTCGAGTTTGACCACGGATTGGATGCTTTCACACCCGGCTGCGATTGCCGAGTCGTAGGTTTTGACGATGTCTTCGACCATCACATTGAGCCACATGGGTTGCGATTGACCTTCTTTAGGAGCGATCAATTGGAACTCTGGGTTTTCGTCGAGCAAATGAAAGCGAACACCATAAATTGTGAATACGGCTTCATTTTGCCCTTGTGGAAAATTCGTTACTTCGACGACTTCCACTTCAAAGATACGTTGATAGATTTCCATGGCGTGGACACTATCTACAACCACCATGTCTACTTCGACACCAACCATAATGTTCTCCTTATTTTTTGATGTATCCTTCTTCTCATCTCCGATGTATCACAGGGTTTGGTATGAGAACTAAATGTTTAAACGCTCTTTCCAGATCTCTTCTTTAAAACCGATGAGCACTTCGTCTTCCAAAAGGAGCAAGGGGCGTTTTACCAACATCCCATTGGTTGCCAAGAGCTTTGCCATTTCTTCTTTGGACATGCCAGGCACTCTTTCTTTCAGGTTTTCATTGCGATAGATCAATCCACTGGTATTGAAAAACTTTTTAGGGTCCCCATGATAATTTTCCATATAGCTCAAAATTTCTGCTTCACTTGGATTATCTTCTACGATGTGACGATACGAATAGGTCATGTGATGCTCGTCTAAGAATTGTTGTGCTTTTTTACAGGTACTGCATTTTGGGTAGCAAATAAATGTGATAGCCATCTTATCTCCTCGATCTGTGTTAATGCGTATAATCCAAATAAGCAATGGTATTTGGCAAATCCTCTTCGATGATTTTTTTCATCTTAGCGTTAAATGGGCAGGGGTAGTCAAGGGGCGTCCCTTTTTTGATGCATGAGGCGAAAACGATGGTGTCCGCTCCTCGTTTGACCAGTTCCCGTGCTCTTAATACAGCCCTTTTTCCAGGACAACCGCCACAGTTGATAAAGCCAATGACTTCGACTTCCTCGCTCACCCCATCAAATGCGCCTTTCTTTTCTCGAACCATTTTAAAACACGAGGTTCCTGGACAGTAGTCTTCTGTCTGTGAACATCGTATGATCCCAACTTTCATGTACACCTCCGTCGATAAATCCCACTCTCTATGGACTTAATCCATCTTCCAACAACAATAAAAGGAGAACTCTGCGCATGGTGATCGCAGAGACTCCTATGAAGTCCTCTATCCTTTTGGGCCTGCATTGACTATCGCAGGATCCACATCGTTAAATCTCGCGAAGTTTTCTCTGAATTTAGCCGCTAATTCTTTCGCCGTATTCTCGTAATCTTTTCCGTCAGCCCACTGGGTTTTGGGATCCAACAACCCTTCTGGAATCCCTTCGATGTGCGTTGGGACATCGACATTAAAGATTTCATCGTGACGATATGTACCTTTTCGCAATTCACCGTCAATGGCTGCGGATACCATGCGTCGCGTTAACTTTAATGGCATTCGCTCCCCTACGCCGTATTTTCCACCGTACCAGCCGGTGTTGATCAGATAAACTTCCGTATCGTGATCATCGAGCTTTTCACCCAGCAGTTGTGCGTATTCTTCGATGGGTCGAGGCATAAAAGGCTCGCCAAACAGCGCTGAGAAAGTGGTTTGCGGTTCGGTAATACCGCGTTCAGTGCCGGCAACTTTAGAGGTGTAACCACTCATAAAGTGATACATGGCACCTTCTCGACTTAGACGAGAAATAGGCGGTAAGACACCAAAGGCATCTGCTGTCAGGAATATCACCGTATTCGGTAGGCCTCCTCGACCTGTGGATTCATTGTTTGAAATGTAATCAATGGGATATGCCCCTCTGGTGTTCTCGGTACGGCTGCCGTCGCAATAGTTTGGATTGCCGTCCATGTCGCATACCACATTTTCTAAGATCGAACCAAAGCGCAAGGCTTCGTATATTTCCCTTTCTTTGTCGGGATCGAGGTCGATGGTTTTTGCATAGCAACCACCTTCAAAATTAAACACCCCAACATCAGACCACCCGTGCTCATCATCTCCAATCAATTTTCGTGAAGCGTCCGCCGATAACGTCGTCTTTCCTGTCCCCGATAGGCCAAAAAACAGCACCGTATTTCCAGAATCGTCCGTATTCGCTGAGCAATGCATGGGTAGGATACCTTTTTCTGGCAAGAGATAATTCATCACAGAGAAAACGGATTTTTTGATTTCGCCAGAATAACTGGTACCGCCAACAAGAATCAGATGTTCTTTAAGATTGATAATGACAAAAGCATCCGAACGCACCCCATCCGCTTCCCCATTGGCTTTGAACTTTGGAACAGCGATGACGGTAAAATCTGCGCTCTCGCCATTTCTTTGGCGGTCCTTGATAAACATTTGGCTGGCAAAAGCAGCTTGCCCCGCATTTTCGGCTAAGACATTGATTCGAAGGCAATTGTCGATTTCTGCTCCAACTCGGGCTTTTACCAAGTACATTTCTCGATCGGAAATGTAGTCAAGAACACGTCGTTTTAAGTTTTGGTAATCGGTTTCAGAAATGGCGACATTCCCGCCTCCCCACCCAATGGTATGTGCTGTCACTTCGTCCTTCACGATAAACCGATCATTTGGCGACCTACCTGTGTAGTCTCCAGTGTCCATAAGCAAACACCCATTTGAGAGCAGAGACCCATCACCTCGTCTAACCGCCTCGTTGATCAACTCTGTCACGCTGAGATTCGATTTGAGCTTACCCCTATTTACTCCGTACAAATTATCCAATTTCATTTCACTTCCTTCGCTTCTAAATAATATTTTATGTTCGAAGACGCTTGTAAGCGTTTCCATTAATATCATTGTACCAAAGTTTTAGTGTTTCGGAAATAGTTTAATGTATTAAATGATTAATACGAACCCGTATCACTCGGATTAGTCAGACATTTGTAAAATAGTCCTCTGAGATTTTAGTTTCTCACCTAACGAACTAAAGGATTTGTCAATACAAGTTCCAATGCATCGAGCATAGCTAAATAAGCGTCGCGATCCGTTATATTGTTTCCCATATGACCCAGACGAATGGCTTTGCCAGAAATTTCACCTATAGCCCCTGATATGACAAATCCCTGGGCTCTCATCTTTTCTAGCACCCCTTCTGTGGTTTGACCTTCTTTTAAGAGCACGGTCGTCACCGTGTTTGATAAACTGTCTTTGCCATATATTTCATAACCCATCGCCTTCACGCGATCGCGAGTCAATTGGGCAAACCTTTCGTGTCTTTCGACGAAATTGTGGCCCAAGGCGATATTCAACGCTTCATCTAACGCGTAAACCAGTGTATCGCTTTGTGTGTAGGGAAAATCAAAGCCTTGTGTGGTCCGTAAATAGTTTTGAAAATTTCCATAGTATCCCATGACAGGTGTTCTTCTCGTTTTCAAGTACTCCACCGCGTTATTTGACAAAGTGATCGTCGTCAAACCGGTCAATGCGGACAAGCATTTTTGAGTCCCCCCTATGGCGACATCCACTTTAGAAGTGTCAAATTCAAATCGCTCTCCTGCCATGGCTGACACCGTATCCACTATGGATAAGATGCCGTAGGCGTTCAACAAGGGACCAATGGCGTGGACATCGTTGGTGATCCCCGATGGGGTTTCACAATGAATCAGAGTTGCCAATTTGAAATCGTGGTCATCTATTAAAAACTGCGCTAATTGTTCCACATTTACGCCACGTCTGAGATCGCATACATAATTCACGGGAACACCGCCATAGCGAGATACCATATCCAGAAAGCCTTCACCAAATGGTCCGTTGTTGATGACGAGAACCCGATCCCCTGGTTCGATAAACGATGCCATTGCGCCATCTAACCCTAACATTGCCTCTCCTAACATAATGAAGCTCGTCTCGTCGGTGTGAAGCAACTTTGAAATCTTTCTTTCAGTATTTCGTTGAAAAGATATGTAATCTTGATCTAAGTCGGTATTGGTCAACGATTTTCTCGACGCCTCTAAAACTCGATCGCTCACCGATGTTGGCCCCGCACTCATTATTTTCATTTTCATCATTTTCCCACCTCACTAAGATTTGTTGCCTCTCTCGATCTTCGATCAGGCGACCTTTAACATATACCCATTTATTGTCTTTCTCTCAATCAACAAAGGGAACTCTGGTCGCATAAAAAAACTATGCCTCCTTACAGACATTTCGATGTCTAAAGGATGGCATAGCCATAACGAATGGTCGCCCAGCTAAAAAATCAGGGCTATTTCCGTTGATTTGATCTTCTGCCGAGTATCGGTTTGCCTTTCTATAGATAAACCTTATTCTTAGCTTATAATGGCATCCACAAAACTTTCAGCTTCGAATACCTCAAGATTATCAATCCCTTCGCCGATTCCAATATAGCGCACCGGAACTTGTATCTCCATTTGAAGGGGGAACACGACACCGCCTTTTGCCGTTCCATCGAGTTTGGTTAAAATCAATCCCGTAATCTCAGTCACTTGCTTAAACTCACGCGCTTGCATAACCGCGTTTTGCCCAGTCGTTCCATCGACTACCAACAACACTTCTTTTTTAGCATCAGGAAATTCTCGATCAATGACTCGGTTGATCTTTTCAAGCTCGTTCATCAAATTCTTTTTATTGTGTAATCGACCTGCCGTATCGCAGATGAGCACATCGACTTCTTTTGATTTTGCCGACTGGATCGCATCGTATATCACGCTGGCGGGATCTGAACCTTCTTTATGGGCGACGATATCGACGTTGGCACGAGTTGACCACTCCGTCAACTGCTCGATGGCAGCAGCTCGGAAAGTATCTGCTGCAGCCAGCATCACTTTGTGGCCTTGTCGTTTAAAATTGTGTGCGAGCTTGCCAATTGTGGTCGTTTTACCAACGCCGTTTACCCCTACCACTAATAGGATGGTCTGAACACTTTTGGATAACTCAACGCCACTGACCAGGTTAGTAGCTAATAATTTGTCTTTAAGGATTTTATTAAGTGCATTTTTAATGTCTGAAGGTTCTTTTATCCTTCCCTGATCCACTAAATCACGCAGCTCATCCATCACATCCATCGTCGCGTTGACACCCATGTCAGAAGCGATAAGAGAGTCTTCCAATTCCTCATAAAGATCCTCATCGATGGTCGTGCGACCGCGTAACACCTGATCCAATTGATTCGATATTGTGCTTCTCGTCTTTTCCAGCCCTGCTACAAACCGTTGGAACAAGTTAGGTTTCTTTGGTTCAACCACCTCTTCTGTCGTGATGTCTTCGTTGATGTCGTCAATGACTTCTTCTTGAACCTTGACATCGCCGTCTTCTTGGGTGTTGGGTTCGATATTCCATTCCTCTTTTAAAGGCTCAGCTTTGCCAGAGATCACTTCGGTCACACCCTCATCATGCCCAGCATCTACGGTTACGACCCCCTCGTTTGATTGTTCACTTTCATCGATGATTATGTCATCACTATGTTCGGGTTCTGCTTCTTTTTTAAATTTATCGAAAAACTTTTTAAACATGGATCTCTCCTTCCAACTGTTCTAACTGAAGTGTCAGCACTTTGCTGATTCCATTTTCTTGCATAGTCACTCCGTAGAGTACATCCGCCATCTCCATCGTCGTCTTGCGATGGGTGATCATTATAAATTGCGTTTTTCCTTTAAAGGAACGCAAGTAATTGACGTATCGACTGATATTTGCCTCGTCCAACGCCGCATCGATTTCGTCAAGTATGCAAAAGGGGGCTGGTCGCGTTTCAAAGATGGCAAAGAGAAGCGCCACCGCAGTCAATGACCTTTCGCCACCTGAAAGCAGTCCGAGATTTTGGAGGTTTTTTCCCGGTGGTTGAGCGATGATTTCTATACCTGCATTTAAAACATCACTACCATCGAGTAATAATTCCGCCTCGCCTCCATTAAATAGAATTCGAAATATGGTGTTGAAGCGCTCGTTGATCTCATAGAAATTGACTTGAAAAAGTTGAATCATCTCTTTGTCCAGTTCGGTGATTAACCCTTCTAATTCCACTTTAGCGCGTTCGAGATCGATTCTTTGCGCATCCCATTTTTCAAATTCCTCGGCGAGATTTTTATATCGAGGAACATCTGCCTTATCGAAATAACCGATTTCGCGGAGTTCAAGCTTCAATTTATTGATGGCTTGTGCCGTCACCGTTTTATTTTCCACTTCACTGAGAGCCTCTACGATACGATCTTCTGAAATGCCGTACGCTTCATATAACGTGGTCTTTATCGATCCCAATTTATCGAGTTCGTTGGAAAAGTTCAACTCTACTGCATAGCCACGCTTTTCTAGGTCATTGAGTTGTGTGCCAATCCGTTCTAGTTGTTGCCGATCAACGTGTAAATCTTTATCGACTTTTTCAAAGAGATCCTTTGTAACGACTAAATCCGCTTTTAAATCTAAGGATTTTTGGTCCAATACCCGCTTTTCATGTTCATAATTCAGAAGATTTTCACTTTGCGTGGCATATTCCTTCTCCAAGGAGATTATCGTCGCTTTATCCCTTTTGCCTTCCATTTCCAGATGACTAAGGGTTTCGGAAGCCTCAACACCTTTGTTTTGCTCGATGAGAACATCTCGACTCAGTACCTCCCACTGGCTGTGAAGGCGTATATGCGTTTCATTGATTTCACGATACTTGCCTTCCTCGTTGGTCAGATTCTTTTTTCTCTCTTCAATCTCAGATTTTTTTTGAAGCACGGTGGATTTTAACTCAGCGATCGTCACATCAATCGCTTCGTCTTTCATCTGGCTGGACAGAGCGGATACTTCGAGTTCAATACGCTTGAGGTTTTCAAGCTTATTGTCGAGTTGATAATTATAGCCACTGTGTTTATCCCTTGCCGCTCTTATCGCATCCCTTTGCTCCCCTTCCAGTCTGAGAATATCCCTGAGAGTGTTTTGAGTATCTTTCAAACCCAACTCCGTGCTTTCCAATTCCCGTTCTGCACTTTTGGCCAATTGGGTCAAGTACGCGTACTCTTCCGTCACTTGATCGAGTTCCTTTTTTCGATTGAGTAGACTAAAGCCTTGTTTCTTATGGATCACGCCACCAACCATGGATCCCCATGCGTTGACCACATCGCCATCCAACGTCACCATGCGATAACCTTTGGCAATGGTTTTTTGTAGGGAAATCGCATCATCGATAGATCCTACGATTAAAGTCTTTGATAAAAAGTAGTTGATGATCCCCCTCAAGTTGCCTTCACAATGAACCGCATCGCTGGCGTTTGAAAGAATTCTTGGATCCGTGAGATGTGCTGGGGCATAACCTTTAATTTTGTTAATCGGTAAAAACGTCACCCGTCCAATGCGCTCTTTCCTCAGAAAATCCATTAGAACCCGCGCATCTTGCTCTGTTGGAGTGACAATGTTTTGTAAGGCTCCTCCTAATGCCACATCGACAGCCACTTGAAAGGGATCGTCCACAAAGATGCCATCTGCTAAAGTAGACACCATATGCGACGCTACGTCAGGTCGTTTCTTCAGAGCCTTTAATAGATCTTGAACCGATCGGAAATACCCTTCTGCATTTTCGATCATCGATTCAATCATCGTCTTGCGATTGTTCAAGTTTAGCCGTCTGATCTCCCGGTCTCTCTTTTGGTTTTGGAGTTCGGTTAGCGTTGCATTTAGTGTGCGTAGACTGTTTTCCGCTTCTTCTTTACGCTTCTGTGTGACCTTCCATTCGGCTTCTAATCCTTTGATGGTTTCCTCTGTCGTGGATAAAATCTCCTTGAGTTTGAAAATGTCATTTTCTATGATCTCAATTTCTTCTCGTTTTGTAGAGGATTCTTTCTCTTTTGAAGCCAGTATTCCCCGTTCCGTATCCCGCTTAATGATTAAAGACTGGTAAGTTTCCTCGTCTTGTTGCAACGTTATCTGAAATCTAGAAAGCGATGATTCGAGTGATTGGCACCTTTCGCCCGACTCGATTTGCTGTTTTTTCAAGGATTCGAGGTTGCCTTTGAGTTCTTCAAGCCTCACAAGCCCTTCCCGATGGGCAGATGCACTTTGATCAATGAGCGCCGATAATTCTACAGCCTTCTTTTGGCGATCCCGTTCCTCGTCCTGGAGGCGTTTCTTATCCTTTTCACCATAGGTCAGTCTTTCTTTTGTTAGAACGATGTCATTTTCGGTGCGTAGGGTATCTCGAATGACCTTTTCCTGATCTTTCTTTAGCGTTTCGATTTTTTCCCCAAGCAAAGCTTGTTTAGCCTCCATTGGCGATATTTTTTCTAATAAACTCCGTTTACTCGATGAAAGAGAGGTTTCCTCACCTTTGAGTTCGTTTTTCTCATTGAGTAACTGGTCGAGTTTTCCTTGTGTCGCTTCGAAATTTTTCTTAATATAGGCCAATTCTAAATGATGGAGCTCTTCTTCAAGAATCGTCCCGCGCTCAGCGCGTTTTGCTTGTAGCTCCAATTGATTGAGTTCTTGTTTTTTTAAGTGGAGCTCTCGATTAATTTCTTTCAGGTTCTCACTCGTTCGATTGAGGCGCTTTACCGATTCTTCTTTTTTGTATTTAAACTTGGATATCCCCGAGGCTTCTTCAAATATCATTCGACGATCTTCTGATTTTGAGCTCAAGATTTCGTCGATTCTCCCTTGCCCTATAATCGAGTAGCCTTCCTTGCCGACTCCTGTATCCATAAAAAGCTCACGCACGTCTTTCAATCGTACAGCGCTTTTGTTGATCAAGTATTCCGACTCGCCACTGCGATAAATTCTACGAGAAACCACTATGGTGTCAAATGTGAGCGGTATTTTATGATCCGAATTGTCAAATGAAATGCTGACTTCAGCAAAATTCATAGGCTTGACGTTTTCTGTACCCGAGAAGATGACATCATCCATTTTAGATCCTCTAAGAGACTTTGCCGACTGCTCTCCGAGCACCCAACGGATGGCATCCGCGATATTCGATTTTCCGCTACCGTTTGGCCCCACTACACAACTCACTTCATGATCAAATACAAGCTGCACCTTTTTAGCAAAGGACTTGAAACCAACTATTTCAATTTTTTTTAATTTCATTTCCTTCACCCTCTTTCATCATTTGATACGCCTTTTCCATGATATCCTCCAAAGTGAGCTCAATTTTGGAAGCGTTGGAGGTGATCACGACCTTTTTGCCGCTACCAACAATAGGGAGTATTCCAACTTTGCTCACTTTTAAAACGTCATGATAGGATTGCCGATTGACGCCATGAACTCCTGCAACCGATGATATCAAAGGCGATGACACGTGTAGTGTGACATCTTTCTCGCCTCTAAATTTAGTCAACGCTTCTGTAATAACGCCTTTGAAAATCTCGCTTTCCACAAGCTGCCTCATGTTTGGGTGATAGGGCCCAGCGACGACATCACCAGAATCCGATATCTCATCGGTGGTTTGTAATCCCAACCGTATAATGGGAATTTTTCGATGCTGAAACAACAAGAAGATATTGATAAGGGATTCGGTACTTTCTTCGACACTCGGTGGAAGGTAATGTCCTTCCAGCCACCAAGTCTCAAGGGCAGTTCCCTTCAATACCAATGTCGGATACACACGGACAAAATCCGGTTTTAATTGACTAATCGCCATCGCTGTGTTCCAATCGTCTTTTCTTGAGGCCCCGTAGAGGTGGGTCATCATTTGCAAACCGAGTTTGAAATCATAATCTCGAATCAAGGCACAGCTTTGTTTTACATCGGAAAAACTATGCCCTCTTCGATTTAATGACAACACCCTATCCGACGAGGATTGAACGCCAAGTTCGATCGTATCGACAGAGAAACGAGAGAGCGTCTCCAATATGCGTACATCGATCCCATCCGGTCGAGTTGATACTCTAATCCGATGAATTAACCCGGTGTTTTTTAGTACCTGTGCTTTTTGTAGATAGGCTACCATAACGTTGAAGGGTAAACAAGTAAAGGACCCACCATAAAAAGCAAGCTCTCTTTCCGTGGAGTTCATGGGAAGAAAGCTCAAGTGGGTTTCAACGGTTTGATCAAAAGTTTCTTCGTCAACGCCCTCCTGACATCCCGTTATTTTCAATTGATTGCAAAAACTACACTCACAAGGACAACCGCGATGGGGTATAAATACGGGGATAATATAGCGCTTTTTAGACATTGATGACACCGATGCGCTCCAACGCATCTTTGGCTGCACTTTGTTCTGCTTCTTTTTTGTTATTTCCGCATCCACTACCGATCACCTTATTGAGATCCACAGCTTGCATATAGAACTTTTTGTTGTGATCTGGTCCGATTTCTCGTTCGAGTTTATAGCGAATTTTGGACTTGTTCGTTTTATGAAAATGCTCTTGCAACATGGTTTTATAGTCGATAAAAAGGGCTTGATCTTCAATTTGATGAGAGACGATTTCTTTAAATCGGTTTTGTAAAAAATCGAAGAGAAAGCTGTATCCTCCATCGAGATAAAGAGCACCGCAAAACGCTTCAAATAAATCGGCTAAAATCGAATCCCGATACCTCCCACCAGTCAAGTCCTCTCCTCTGCCCAAAAGTAGAAAACGCTCTAAGCCCAAAACGCGTGCGGCTTGGGCAAATGAGGACTCACAGACGATCTGGGAGCGAGTCTTGGTTAGAAAGCCTTCGGATTTATTCAGATAAAAAGAATACAATACCTCTGATACTACCAAATCGACAACTGCATCGCCAAGAAATTCCAATCGCTCGTTAAAATTGCCACCGATTTCCTTGTTTTCGTTAGCGTAGGAACTATGGGTAAATGCGGTCTGAAGCAATTGGCGATCGGTAAATTGGTATCCAATCTCCTTCTCCAATATTTCTAACGCATTTTCCTTGTCATCTAAATTGATCATAGTAACCTACTTGTTTTGTTTTCAACGTAATCGATGACATCTTGAACTGTTGTCATCGTTTCAAGGGCATCGTCTTCGACTTCGATACCAAATTCGTCTTCGATGGACATAATAAAATCCAGCACCCCGATGGAATCTACTTGATAATCATCTTGCAAATTCGCTGTTACATCGACTTTATCGATTTTCAATTGCTTTTTGACAATGGCGATCACGCGATCTTTAATCATGTTGTACCTCCGATAAGTTTTTTTCGATTTCTTGAATGACACCATTGGAGATAAACTTCTCCATAATGTAGAGCCCGTTTTCAAACGCTCTTGCATCCGAGCTGCCATGAGCTTTAAAAATGGCTTTCTTCATCCCCAACAAGGGCGCAGAACCGTGTTCACGATAATCGTATTTTTTGATGATATTTTTTAGTATGGGCTTTAAGAGTAGCCCTCCGAGCTTACCTCGCGCACTCCCCATCAACCCTTCCTTTAATTCGGTGAAAAGCAATTTTACCGAACCTTCAAAAGATTTGAGAGCAATGTTACCAGAAAATCCATCGGTGACGATGACATCAAAGTCTGAGTTCAGTAATTCTCGCGCTTCAACATTGCCGCCAAAGTTCATCGATGACCCTTTGAGCAGATCATAAGTTTCTTTTGTTCGCTTATCGCCTTTACCTTCCTCGACACCGACGTTGAGAAGGCCGATTTTAGGTTTGGAGACACCGAGTACTTTTTTAGCATACGCTTCGCCCATGATCGCAAATTGATATAAGAAATCAGGAGTCGTATCCATATTTGCTCCAGCGTCTAACATCATCGTTCCTCCGCGACGGGTGGGCAAGATGACCACTAAAGCCGCTCGGTCAACATACTCGATGCGCTTAGTAATAAACATTCCGCCAGCAAGCAAAGCCCCTGTGCTTCCTGTCGAGTAGAACCCATCAACCCCTTCATTGTTTAAATGGTGGAGACCAAGAACAATGGATGCCTCTTTTTTCCGGCGAATCGCCATGACAGGGTCTTCTGTATTTTCAATCGATACCGATGTATCGATATATTCTATGCGATCAGGATCCCCCCCGTTATTGATCACTGCCTGCTCAACGTTTTTTTTGTTTCCAACGAAAACTACGTCTATGGGAATATTTTTCATCGCATTTATAGTGCCACGAACCAGCTCCTCTGGCCCGAGATCGCTGCCAAGTGTATCTACGACTATCTTCATGATTTATCACCTCGTAACTTACATTCTATCACAACAACCGCTCTACTTCCACCTTGCAAAAGCCTTCGAGCATCAACAAAACAAGAAAAAAAGAGATAGTGAAAATCACTATCTCCTACTCGACTGGAAGGACTTCTTTGTCTTTATAATGCCCACAAGCTCTGCACACTCTATGAAGTAGCTTTGGCTCATGACAATTCGGACACTCTGCAATAGATACTCTTCCTAATCTATAAGATGAAGCTCTTCTTTTGTCTCTTCTTTGCTTTGAGGTTTTTCTTTTAGGTACTGCCATTGTTACACCTCCCCTTTGGATAACCGTAATCTAAAATTGACGAACAACTGATATTATACAAATAATCCAGGAAGCTGTCAACAATTATTGCTCGATTTTAAATGAGAGCTAGTGTTTCACGAGCGATCATTAACTCTTCATTGGTCGGAATGACAAAAACTTTCGTCGAGGATTCTTTTGTCGTAATTTCGATTTCCTTGCCTCTTGCATTGGCATTTAATGATGGATCGATGGCAATGTGCAATGTATCCAAATGGTCACATACCGCTTCCCGTGTTTTTGGTGAATTTTCACCGAGTCCCGCTGTGAAGACGACGGCATCTACCGTGCCAAGCAAGGCAAAATAAGCGCCAATGTAGAATTTCACGCGATGGTAGAATACATCAAGGGCAAGTTGCGCTCTTTCGTTGCCTGCATGTGCGGCTGCTTCTACGTCTCTAAAGTCACTACTGACGCCCGAAACGCCCAAAATACCCGATTCTTTGTTGTAGATGCGATCGATATCTTCAATAGTCAAGTTCTCTTTGTGCATGAGATAAGTGGTGATCGCTGGGTCGATGTCTCCGGTTCTCGTACCCATGGCTAAGCCTGCTAACGGGGTGAAGCCCATGGAAGTATCAAAGGATTTGCCGCCTTTAATCGCTGTAATACTCGCGCCGTTTCCTAGATGGCAAGTAATGATATTTAATTCATTGATATCTTTGCCCAAAAGGGATGCTGCACGTTCTGCAACGTACTTATGGCTGGTTCCGTGGAAGCCATAGCGACGGATACCGTACTCTTCATAGAATTTGTAGGGTAGCGGATAGATAAAGTTCTCTGCGGGTATCGTTTGATGGAAAGCTGTATCGAAAACTGCCACCATAGGTGTGTTCGGAAGAATGCGACGGCAGGCTTCTATACCCATAATATTGGCTGGGTTATGAAGTGGAGCCAGGTCGTTACACTCTTCGATCGCTTTTAGCACTTCATTGTCGATAAGTACTGAATTCGCAAATTTTTCACCACCGTGAACAACTCGATGTCCAACTGCAGTAATTTCATCCATCGAAGCAATCGCTCCGATTTTCGGGTCAGCGATGGCGTCTAGGACGATTTCCAACGCTTTTGTGTGGTCTTCCATTGGTTTTTCGATGATCACTTTTTCCGATCCTGGTTTGTCGTGTTTGCAAACCGATCCTTCAATCCCGATGCGTTCGACGAGCCCTTTTACCATAACGCTCTTTTGATTCATGTCGAACAATTGGTACTTTAGCGATGAACTACCACAGTTGATTACTAGTACTTTCATTAAATATGCCTCCTTAGTTTACTTCCTGTATTCATAGTATCTGAAATTGCCAAATAAATCAATATGTTCTATAATAAAAACACCATAAAAAAGGAGATTTTGTTTATGAATAAAACCGTTTGCGCAATAATTGCCGAATATAATCCCTTTCATAACGGCCATCTCTATCATATCGAGCAAACTCGCCGGCAATTGCCCGAGACTTACATTATCGCCATTATGTCAGGTTCCTATGTGCAAAGAGGAGAACCCGCAATATTGGACAAATTTCGCCGCGCCCGCACCGCCGTTGAAAACGGCTGTGATTTAGTCATCGAACTTCCCGTCGTCCACTCAACGGCTAGTGCAGAGGGATTTGCACGAGGGAGTGTTGGGTTAATCGATGCTTTACAGGTTGTCACCCATCTCTCTTTTGGTACCGAAAGTGGGAATCTCAACGATTTATACGCCTTACTCCACCACTACCTTCGCCACCATGCTGAAATCGATATCGAGATCGCAGAAAATATGGGGCTGGGATTATCCTATGGGCAAAGCGTTAAAAAAGCTCTCAAAAGCAGACTCCCAGTTCATTTATCTCAAGTGCTTTCTCACTCCAACAACCTGTTAGGTTACGAGTACTTAAAGAGCCTTGCCCGTCTTAACTCCGAAATTCAACCCCTGACAGTCAAGCGCAAAGGGTCGTCTTACCACGATATCCTCCCCCAGGGTACATTTGACAGCGCAACCGCCATCCGCTATGCCCTGTTCAACGGAGCAGATCCTTGGACCCTTTCCACTCTACCTACTCAATCCAAACAGGATCTCAAGGCATTATCTGGGCGTTATCCCACCATCGAAGACTATCTTTCTATCATTAACTATGAATTTCTCGTAAAAAGGTCCTCAGTAAAGACGATACGTGGATACGAACCTGGATTGGAAAACTTACTAAAAAAATCCCTTGTTGCGTCTCAATCCGTTGAGCAACTGGTCGCTTCGTCGGTAAGTAAACGCTACAAGCCACATCGTATCAGTCGTTTCTTAATTAATACACTCCTTGGCATCAAAGAATACAACTACGCTTCAGCACCTGTACACCACATTCGACCGCTTTGCTACAACGACCGAGGAAGCGAACTCCTCAGGGAGATTAAACATCGTACCACGCTTTCTATCCTCTCAAAATACGCTCATCAATCGCTATTAAACAAGCATCAAAAGGCGTACCTGACATTTGATGAGCGCGCCACTGCCTTATACGCCTTATCAGGGACGATCGCACATAATGCTGATTATTTTCATCAACCTTACCTTAAATAACCGCCAAGAAATAACCATAGCCACCTCGCGTTGAGGTGGCTGATCTTTACTTGAGTTCGTTGCGATTGTCTTCCAAAATAGTCAAAAGGTGTTTCAAACTATCTTGAGTTTGACCAAGCATTTCGTCCACATAGGTAATGGACTGCATTTTAAGGGTACGGGCATTTTGTTCTGCTTTAGCGACGATTTCTTCGCCTATTCGTGTCGCTTCTTTGGTGATTTCGTGTTCGTTTACCAACGAAGCGTAGCGTTGATGTGCTTCATCGTTCGCCCGTTCAATTTCTTTGCGAGCTTCTGCCTTTTCTTGGTCCGCCTCCGATTGAGCTTCCGAAATAATTCGATCTTTTTCGTCATTGATCCAATTGGCTTGTTTAATTTCCTCTGGAAGGCTCGTTCTCATTTCTTTGAGGATTTCATAAATCTCATCTGGCTCGATCATCACTTTTTTAGAAAAAGGTACGGATTGAGCGTCATCAACCAGGTCCTCAATTTCTTCGATCAATTGAATAATGTCCATAATTATCAGTCTCCTTTTAATTTCTTTTTTAATCTATGCACAACGTTGTCCGGTACAAATGCGCTGATATCTCCGCCATAGCCTGCGATTTCTTTTACCAAAGTCGATGATAAGTAGGAGTATCCATCATTGGAACCAACGAATAGCGTCTCTAGATCAGGATATAATACCTTATTGGCTAGAGCCATCTGAGCCTCTCGTTCGTAGTCCGAGTTAGCACGAAGTCCGCGTACCACAACGTGAACTTTTTCTTTCTTCGCAAAATCGACAAGCAATCCACTTGCACTGGTCACTTTGACGTTAGGACAGTCAGCCAAGTTCGATTCGAGCATCGCAATCCGTTCTTCCAACGAAAACATGTACTTCTTTTCGTGATTGATCAAAATCGCAACGATCACTTCTTCAAAGATGGCGCTGCTACGTTTTATAATATCGAGATGACCGTTAGTTATAGGGTCAAAACTTCCTGGGTAAATGACTTTCATAAAACTCCTTCATTTGCCACATCATCATTTTGATGGGCTACCGGTTGTATTATTTTTAACCCTAGCTCCCACTGTCCAGATGATAAAAAACGATGGACTTACTGCCATAATTTCGCACATCTACAATGTTGTACCCTTCCATATCAAAAGGTTGAGCCTTTGAATCCCTTTCTGTCATGAGAAGGCCGTCCTGAGATAGGAGGTTCTGGGCGAGTAGAAGCGCACTAGCCCGGTCCGCGTAATTGGTATGATAAGGCGGGTCTAAATAGACGTAATCAAATTGCAGATTTTCTATTAGTGATAGTTGATTTATCGCCTTTTTGTAGTCATGGTTCATGACGACAGCATCTTTTTCGAAGCCCGTCATCGCCAGATTCTCTCGAATCAGCGTGGCGTTACTCCTATCCCAATCGTTAAAGTAGACTTTTTTTGCCCCACGACTTAAAAACTCAATGCCGATTGACCCACTACAAGAAAACAGGTCTAGTACCACTCCATTAAGTTTTAAAGGGGTCAAGATATTAAAGAGGGACTCTTTCACTCGATCTTCAGTCGGTCGCGATTTATCGCCTTTTGGTGCCTTCAATCGCCGTCCCTTTGCACTGCCTGATATTACTCTCATCGTTACCTCTACCCATCATATCAGAATTTCATCAATAAATAAACATTAATTCAATAGGGTAAAATGGTATCCTTCACATTTTCCTTTGAATTCTTTTTGTAGTATCGCTAATCTTGCCGATGTCTCGTATTCCATCTTATCAATAAGCTCTTCTGCCAGCAGGTGAAGATCGTCCATCCATGCCATATACTCCGTAAAATCAGAGTAAACCCACTGGGGTAGACCATGCTGACGAGTGCCATAAAAATCACCAGACCCTCGATTCAATAAGTCTTTTTCAGCAATTTCAAAACCATCATTGGAACGCTCCATCACCTGAAGTTTTTTTATTGCCCCTTCATTTTTTTGTTGAGTGCTTAGAATGCAGTAGGATTGATAAACTCCACGACCTACCCGGCCACGTAACTGATGTAACTGAGCTAAGCCGAACCGATCAGAATCGTAGACGATCATCACACTTGCATTTGGTACGTCCATCCCCACTTCGATCACTGTGGTCGCGAGGAGAACATCGATTTTTCGTTGATAAAACGCCTCCATCACAGCTGTTTTATCATCGCTCGACATTTTCCCATGGAGTATTGCCAGCCTTCGGTGGGACAAAAGAGTGGATTGTAGCCGTCTATAAAGGGACTCCACCGAACTCAGCGCCATCACCTCGCTGTCTTCAACGAGAGGACAGACGATGTAGCCTTGTCTACCCTCCGCGATTTGACGGTCCAAAAAGCCAATAAATCGCTGTTCCATATCGTCCGTTACCACATAGGTTTCAATGGGTTTGCGACCGGTCGGTACTTGGGTAATCGTCGAAATCGCTAAGTCGCCGTAAAGCACCAACGCTAAGGAGCGCGGTATCGGTGTCGCAGTCATCAGTAAGGTGTGGGGACTCTCTCCCTTTGCGCTAAGAAGTTGACGCTGCCTCACGCCAAATCGATGCTGCTCGTCGGTGATAACAAGGCCGAGGTTTGAGAAACCTACGCCATCTTGAATGATTGCATGGGTTCCAATCACCATTTGAACACTGCCGTCGGCGATTCTTCTCAGCATCTCTCGTTTTTCCTTTAGGGTCAAACTCCCAATCAACAACCCACAGGAGATCCCAAAAACTGCAAAATAATCTTTGTAATGATGATAGTGCTGTTGGGCGAGAATTTCTGTCGGCGCCATGAAAGCAGCTTGAAAACCTGAAAAAGCGGCATTTGCCATCGCCAACACAGCGACAATGGTTTTACCGCTCCCTACATCTCCTTGTACGAGACGATTCATTTGAGTCGTTTGAACTAAATCATTAAGGATGTCTTTTACCACTTGGCGTTGGCTTGCCGTTAATGTAAAACTTAAGCCCCCCTCAAAGTCAGCTAATTTTTCTGAAGTTCTAATGGAAGGTGCCGATCGTTTAGCTGTTCCTTTTTTGTGAGCGGCACTGACCATTGCCATGAACAGCAACTCTTCAAAAGCGAGTCGTTTTTTTGCGGCTATGGGCTCTTCCATCGTTTGAGGACGATGAAGGGAGTAGAGGGCGTGTTGCCGACTGATCAAACCAAATTTTTCGAGAATACTATCTTCAAGGTTTTCTTCGACGGACTCGCCTTTTAACGTTAAAGCTTGTCCAATATATTTGCGCAAATCATTGTTGCTGATCCCTTTCGTGAGAGGATAAAGGGGAACAATCTCCTTCGCTGATGTGTTCGACGCTTCTTCTAATGTCGGGTTGTACAAAGTGAACTGGTTCTTTTCAACTTGAAGTTTACCGTACACCAATAGCTTTTTCCCTGGTATCAGTCGATGTATGACGTAGGGCATGTTAAACCACACCATGCGACAAGTGGCTATCCCATCTGTCGCTTCCACTCGAACGATTGAAAGGCCCTTACGCACAAAACTACGCGTTGGTTTGCCTTTTACCACAAGTAGATACAGATGGGATGAACCGATGTGCTCCCATTCCAAAGACACTGTACTTCTTCGATCTTCATAATCCCTAGGGAAGTGATAGAGCAAATCCTCGACCGATGAAATACCTAATTTCATCAAGTAGTTTTTTTTCTTCTCGCCCACCCCTTTTAGTGCTAATAAGTCCATTATTCGATGGAAATCAAGTAGTAATAAATGGGTTGTCCACCATAAACCAATTCGATGTCATAATCTTCATATTTCTGTTCCAGCTGTTGATGAAGGGATTGAGCGGATTCTTCGCTGACGCCTTCGCCATAAAAAATCGTGATCAGCGATGAATCTTCCTCTACGGTTTTCGTCACTAAATCTACAGTGACCCCTTCTATGTCTTTGCCACTGGCGACTATTTTACCGTTCGCTAAGCCGATGATGTCCTTTTCTTTGACGTCCAAATCATTGACCTTTGTATCGCGTACAGCAAAAGTGATTTGACACGTTTGAACATCGCCAATAGCATCGGTCATCTGCTTTGCGTTGTCTTCCTCCTTAGCATTTTCATCAAAGGCGAGAATGGATGTAAAGCCTTGAGGGATAGTTTTTGTCGGAATGACGTGGACCCTTTTTTTGCTCATCGCTTGTGCTTGTTGTGCGGTCAAGATAATATTTCCGTTATTTGGCAATACAAAAATCGCATCGGCAGCAATCCCGTCTATCGC
This sequence comes from uncultured Peptoniphilaceae bacterium, assembly GCA_964533865.1. Classification (GTDB taxonomy): domain Bacteria; phylum Bacillota; class Clostridia; order Tissierellales; family Peptoniphilaceae; genus CAZHRC01. The sequence goes on along the minus strand of CAZHRC010000001.1, from coordinate 171,023 downwards.
CTTTAGAATGTCTTCTGTCGAAGGATTCATCGTTTGGCCCCCTTCGATAATCACATCTACGCCGAGATCTTCAAAAACTTGTTTTAAGCCATCCCCTGAGGATACGCTGATGAACCCATAAGGTTTTTTCTTGGCAGGAGGGGTTTTTTGCGCTTGTTTCAATGTTTCATTTTGTAAACGCATATTATCGATCTTGATCCCCGACAAATCGCCCAATGTCATCGCTTTTTCGAGAATTTCTCCAGGGTGATTGGTGTGGATGTGTACTTTAATCAGTTCTCCATCTTGAACCACGACTTGTGAGTCGCCCATTTCCGCAATTTGATCTCGCAATTTCTCCCCATCGCCGAATTTGGTATGGATCAAAAACTCAGTACAGTAACCGAATTGAATGGATGCTTCTAAATTGCTAGCGTGAGCCGTTTCGATTTGAGCCGTTACATTGATGGTTTCTACCGGAGAAGCGACGGGGTCAGATCCGTTTTCCAAACGGTGAACTGCACCTTCGATCAACACAAGGAGTCCTCTCCCCCCAGCATCAACCACTCCAGCTTCTTTGAGAACGGGAAGCATCTCTGGTGTCTTCATCAACACCGCCTCCCCTTCGTATAATACCGCTTTAATAAACCCGAGGATATCGGTGTACTTATCTTGGTTTTCCTTTGCGAATTCTCCCATACAACGCGCTACGGTCAAGATTGTACCTTCCGTCGGCTTCATTACCGCTTTATAGGCTGTTTTGGCTGCGCTGTCGAGCATAGCTGTCACATCTGAGATTTCAATGACCTCTTTATCTGCAAGCGCCGATGCCACTCCTCTGAGCAACTGAGATAGGATAACCCCTGAGTTTCCGCGGGCTCCCATGAGCGCACCAGTGGCACAAGCCTTGGCGAGAGCTGACACCGATGAATCCGGGTGTTGTTGCACTTGTTTAACCGCAGATTTCATCGTTAGACTCATATTGGTTCCTGTATCCCCATCGGGAACGGGAAACACATTCATATTGTTAACCATTTCTTTATTGGCTTCTAAATAATTGGTCGCCGCGATCAGACACGTTCGAAAGTCTTCGCCTGTGATTTGATTATTCTTCATTGGCACCCTCCTAAACGCGTACGCCTTGAACGTTCACATTAATTCTTTCTACGTTCAATCCAGTTTGCTTTTCTACTGTGAATTTAACGGTGTCGATGATGTTTTCACAGACCACGGCAATACGAACGCCGTATTCCAAGACTACCGTCAAATCGATGACTAATCCATCACTTTTTGACGTGATGCGCACGCCTTTTGCCATGTTTTCTCGCTTTAACAGTTCAAAAAAACCATCCGTCGCGTTTTTGAAGGCAAATCCTACGATCCCGTAAGATTCCATCGCTGCGTTGCTGGCAATCGTCGCGAGGACTTGGTCATTAATCGTAATCGAACCCCATTCATTTATCTTAGTTGCTGACATCTATAAGCCTCCTATGCATTGTTGTAATTAATGAATTTATTATATCTAATTTGGCCAGATTATGCCAGATAAACCCATTCACATTTAAAGAATTCAAATCTCATCGCCTCTGCGACCCCTCTCTATTCACTTGCTAAAATCACACCCCAATCTCTCACCGACAAATTTTCTTGCCAGAAAAGCAAAGTCTGTGCTATAATATTCATGTTATGATTTTCTAGTTCGAATTAACCATACGATTTTATTGTATGAGGAGGTGGCAAAATGGCAAAAACGTGTGAAGTCTGCGGAAAAACAAAGTCCTTCGGCAATACGGTTACATTCTCCCATAAGAGATTGAACCGAAGCTGGGCTCCTAATATACGCAAGGTTCGCGCCGTCGTTGACGGAACGACTAAGAGGATTAATGTTTGCACCAGATGCTTACGCTCTGGCAAAGTAGAACGCCCAATGTAGTGGAGACTCCTTAGGGAGTCTTTTTTATTTGCTCAATCCGTGCTTTGGATCAAGTACACTAGCCCTTCATGGACAGTGACATGAGCGCGGTCATCGACAATCTCATTGCTAACGCCCAAGGACGATCCAAAGGCGATTTTTTTATGGGATAAAGGATACTTGCAACCGACAAGGGATACTGTGGCTCCGCTGACATCAGCTGGCAACACCGAGAGATAAGTGTAAAGCCCTTTTTCAATGTTGATAGTCCCGCTGACTAATGCCAGAGCGTTTTTATCATCGATTAACTTTACCTGAAGCCCTTTGGAAAGATAGCCATGTAACGCTAAAATCGCACTCAAGGAATGATCCACTCGACTACCTGTGCTGCCAGCGATCCAGAGGGTATCAACACCCTTTTCAACCATGCGTTCGATAGCGATGGTTAAATCTGTGACATCCTTTTCTGGAGGATAGCGAAAAACGGGGATTCCTGAGTCATGAATTTTTACAAGGCTTTCTTGTGAAACGCTATCGAGATCGCCGACGATTTCATCGGGTTCCAAACCCGCTGAGGCAAAATGGTCGTAACCCCGATCTGCAGCGATGACATAGGACGCTTGATTAAAAGCGTCCCTAAGCCATTTGATATCGGGTTTTCTACCTCCGCCGACGATGAGACCATAGGTCATCGCATTGCCTCGAAGGTTGAGAGGAGATTTTGGTAGATTTCCACTCGACTGGTGATATCTTCTACACCAAATACATCCGACCCAACGACGAGAATATCGCTTCCCGCTTCGAGTAATTCACGAGCGTTATCACGCTTGACCCCACCGTCAACTTGAATCGATACCGAAAGCTTCGCTTCGTCAATGACTTGCCTCAACTCGGCAATTTTGCGCAAAGCTGAGGGAATAAACGCCTGGCCTCCAAAGCCGGGATTGACTGACATAACCAATACCATATCCACTTCTTCCAACAAATAATCCAATGTCGATAGAGACGTTGAGGGATTCAGGGAGATTGCTGCTTTTAATCCAAATTCTTTGATCATCTGGATTGCCCTATGGGGATGAGCCGTAGCTTCCACGTGAATGGTCAATGAATCCACCCCAGCTTTTGCAAAGTCTTCGATATGACGCTCTGGATTTTTCACCATGAGGTGAGCATCAAAGAACGAATGACTCACTTTACGTATCGATTGGATTAACCCTGCCCCAAAAGAAATATTTGGCACATACGAGCCGTCCATGACATCAAGATGGAGCATCGACACTCCACCCTTCTCGCAAGCAGCAATATCTTTTTCTAAATTTGCAAAATTCGCCGCCAAAATTGACGGCGCTAATATTTTTTTCATCAGTACCTCCTATTCTTTTCCAACTCTTGGCGGATGAGGCGGTAATTATCATATCTCGACGTGGCAATGCCACCGGATTGCACGAAGTCTTTCACCGCACACTCCGGTTCATTGAGATGTTGGCAATCTGGAAAGCGGCACTTATTCTGTACTGCTTTAAATTCGATAAAGTAACGGCGCAGATCCTCTGGATTTTCAATGAAGTCCAAATCAAGGGAACTAAACCCTGGCGTGTCGAAAACATAAGAATCTTTAACCACTTCAAACAATTCAATATGACGAGTCGTATGCCTCCCTCGCTTCGTTTTTGCACTCACTGTTCCTGTATCGATGGAAAAGCTTGGATTCATCGCGTTCAACATCGTCGATTTGCCAACTCCAGAAGGGCCGACGATAACCGATATTTTCGATTCTAAAATCTCAAGCAGACGCGAAATCCCCTCACTCGTCACACTGCTCGAAACGACGACTTCATAGCCAATGGATTTATAGATCGTTTCCAAACTTCTGACTTTTTCCTCGTTTTGAATATCGGATTTATTAAAACAAATCACGGTGGGCAATGCCTGCTCTTCTGTCATGACCAAGTAACGATCGAGTAAATTTAAGTTGATATTTGGTTCTTTCAACGTCACCACCACCAGAGCTTGATCAACATTGGCCACTGGGGGGCGATGCAGCTGGGAAGATCGTGGCAATACGTCTTCGATATACCCCGATCCATCCTCTGCCGATCGACGAATTTCCACGTGGTCACCAACGATGGGAACGACTTTCATCTCTCTGAATAGGCCCCTCGCTTTACAAGGAATCATCCCTGCTTCCGTGTTGACATAGTAAATCCCGCGCGCTGCTTTTACAATGACTCCTTTAATACGCCCCTCCTATTCTTGTGGCACAGATTCCACCAATGTACCATCATAAAAGATTTGGAATTTTGAATCCGAAGGTTCGACAAGATCCACTGTCACCACACCTTCGCTGGTCTGATGTACCTTGTTGTACGCTTCCGACACCACGCGATTGCCATCGGTTTTCATGATTGTAACGTGAAAACTCTCTCGGTCCGTCGGTGGATTTAGTGTAAATTGATATTTTTTATTCGCCCCATGGGTCGGGTTACTAGGCGTCACGGGTTCCGTCGGCGTCGCAACTTCTGGAGGTTCTGCGCCTTTGCTGACGATAATGTCTACAACCGTTCCTTCTTCAACGCTCACTCCTGCCTTGTAAGACTGCCAACTGACTTGATCCGACGCATAGGTGTCGCTGAATTCCGTGGTGCTTTTACCTATCGCCAATCCCGCATTCGTCAATTCTCTGAGCGCGTCGACTTGGGGTTTACCTACAAGGTCCGGGACCTCAACGGTTTTTACTTCTTTACCGCGACTGATCTTTATGGTGATCTCACTACCTTTTGTCACAGATACACCGGCAGCCAAAGACTGGCTGATCATTTTATCTTTTTCGACGGTTGAGCTATGATCATAGGTCACTGTCCCTTTTAAACCAAGGTTATGAAGTTCTAATTCGATTTCGCTAGCGGTTTTATCTGAGAAATTCGGTACGACTACCATTTCGTCCCCACTGCTGATCACTAATTTGACGACTGTCCCTTTTGCCACTTGTTCTGGAGGTTCGGGTGTTTGGGATATGACAAATCCCGCTGGTACCTCTGAGCTCGGTTGCCGTTCTTTCGCTTCGAATTTTAACTCTGCATCTCGTAGCGTATTGATCGCAACCGATTCCGATTGGCCTCTTACGTCTGGTACCGGTATGAGGACGACTTGTTTTTTTGCAAAAAAGGTGCGATATCCCCAAAATAAACCAATCGCTAAGAGCAACCCCAATAAAACGGGTAAAACGATGGATGAGCCTTTCTTTTTCTTCTTCTCTGGCTCCTCGACGACTGGATCAGGCGTTCGATAAACGGCTTTCGTATTGTCGATTTCTACTTTGTGTTCAACAGGTTCTTTAGGGATGGCCTCTATTTTTGACGTTTTCGTCATTTGATCGGGGACCACCGCTTTCATCAGCACAGTTTGATCCAAGGATTCATAGTCTCTTAACGTCATCGCTAAACTCGCGGCGTTTTGGAATCGATCGATAGGTTCTTTTTGAAGACAGCGCAAAACGATGGCATTTAACCCTTCAGAAATTTCTGGATTGATCTCTTTTGGTGGCACAACCTCTTCTTGAATGTGTTTAATTGCGATGCCTACTGCGTTCTCAGCGTCAAAAGGCACTCGGCCTGTACACATCTCGTACATAACCACACCCAAAGAATAGATGTCCGACTTTTCATCGATAAATTTCCCCTTAGCTTGTTCTGGGGAAATGTAATGGACCGTTCCAAGTATCGTCGAAGTGTAGGTCAATGTCGCTGACGACGAAATTCTGGCTATCCCAAAGTCTGTCACTTTTAGTACGCCGTTGTGATTCATCAATATGTTTTGTGGCTTGATATCTCTGTGAATGATCCCTTTTTTATGGGCGCAATCCAAGGCTTCAGCGATTTGATAGCTGTAGTCCACCACTTGATTCACTGTAAGAGGGCCATTATTTTCAATAAAATCTTTTAGGGTTACCCCTTCCATTAATTCCATAATAATGTAATGGACTTTTTTGCCATCAATCTCATCAGTCCCAACGTCGTAGACATTGACGATATTGGGATGAGATAAGCTTGCAGCCGATTGGGCTTCCATCTCAAATTTGCGAAGAAATTCATCATCTTCGACAAATTGTTGTTTAAGTATTTTAACGGCGACGCTCCGCTTAAGTAAGATATCTTCAGCTTTGTATACCGTCGCCATCCCTCCCAGGCCCACCTGACTGATGACTTGATATCTATTTCCGAGTAATTGTCCTATCATTGGTGTCCTCCGGTATATTCCCCGATCGTAACCGTAATGTTGTCGTATCCACCGGAAGCGTTGCTCAAATAGATGAGCATATCAGTCATTTCCTCCAATGAGATAGCCATTTGTAAAACGTCTTCTATAACCTCATCCTCAACTCTAGAGGTGAGTCCATCGGTGCATAAAAGAAGTTTATTGCCATATTCCAATTCAAAGGAGATCAAATCAACTTTTACATTGTCCTCGATGCCAACGGCGCGAGTGATCGAGTTTTTCTGACTGAAATTGCGCGCTTCCTCTTCAGTTATTGAACCATGGCTCAACAGATCGTTGACCAATGAATGGTCAACGGTTAATTGTCTAAAACCACTTTCCGATTGTAGATACACTCTGCTGTCACCAACGTGGGCAACGTGGCAATTATTGTCGACGACAAGAGCCGCAACAATCGTCGTGCCCATGTTATCCAATTCATCAGAGGTATTTGAACGATCATATACCTCGCGATTAGCAAAGCGAATGGCATCAGCGAGCAAATCGGGATGACATGATTGATGGGTTTTATGTTGACCTATGTATTCGGCAATCGTTGATACGGCCATTTGGGATGCTACTTCTCCCCCTTTGTGGCCACCTAATCCATCGGCGACTACCATCAAAACCATATCCTCGTAAATACGGTTTAAATAAGCGTCTTGGTTAGATTGTCTAAGCTTTCCTACATCGGATTTCGAATCTACGTTCATTGATTCACCCTTCCTTTGTTTCTATGGTAAAGTAATTTCTGAGCTGACCACACGCTCCGTCAATATCGCTACCTTTCTTCTGTCGTACCGTTGTCACTATGCCACGCTGGTTCAATCCCTCTTTAAATGCCATCATTCGCTTGTGGTTCGTCGGTTTGTGGTCAAATTCGCGAATGCTGTTAAGTGGGATTAAGTTGATATGCATGTTCTTGCCTTTAAAAAGACGAATTAATTCCTGAAGATCAGCATCTCTATCGTTTACGCCCTCAATGAGGACGTATTCAAAGCTAACTCTGCGCCCTGTCGTATCGAAATAGTGATGACAGGCCCCAAGCAATTCATCGATTGAATGGCGTTTTCCAATGGGCATATACTGACTCCTAAGCCCATCAAAAGCGTAGTGTAATGATATGGCAAGATTGATTTTCAGGTGTTCTCGTGACAAGTCGTAAATTTTCTCCACCAATCCACATGTGGATAGTGTAATGCTTCTCTGAGAACGATTTGCTCCCTTCTCGTCGGTAATCAATCGAATAAACTTGACGATGTTCTCGTAATTATCCAAAGGTTCACCGATGCCCATTATGACAATGTTATCGATGTGGATACCTTGAACTTCTTCAACAATGGTAATTTGACGCACTAACTCGCCCACGGTCAGATTTCGACCAAAGGCTTCCTTTGTCGATGCGCAAAACGAACAACCCATCCGACATCCTACTTGAGAGGAAATGCAAATGGTATGACGCTCTGAATGTGGCATGTACACCGCTTCAATAAAGGCGCCATCGCTAAGTTTCAAAACGTATTTCACTGTGCCATCTACTTTTGAGACCATCTGAGCTTTGATGTCCATTGGCGTCAACGACCCTAACGACAGAAGCGTTTCCCTCAACGTCTTCGAAAAAGTGGTTAAATATTGAAGATCTCTCCCTTTTTCTTTCTGCAGATACTGAAACAATTGTTTCGCCCGATAAGGCTTTTCGCCGATCGAGCTAAAGAAGGCTTCAAGCTCGGCGAGGGACAATTCATCATAAATATAATTATTCATCTTAACCACCTATTATTCATTAATTATAGCACAACCCCTTGTATTAATCGAGTCACGATTTCTCCGAACCCGATACAGAAAACTTGCACATGAAAAAACCATCCGTTCCATCCACATGTGGAAAAAGCTCAATGAAAGGTTTCCCTTGAATCATCACAGGCGCCACGTTGTCATGATGATCTAAAAACCATTCACGTACCATCTTATTTTCCACCGGTCCTATGGAACAGGTGCTATAAACCAAGTATCCTCCAGGTTTGACATAAGACAGGGCGATTTCCAAAAGCTGCTTTTGCTTTTTGGCTTGTGCCTCAATGCCTTCACGGTCAATCCGATAGCGGATTTCTGGTTTACGGCGAATCAATCCCAATCCTGTACACGGCGCATCGAGTAGTACGCAGTCAAATGCGCCCACCCATTCATTTTGAAGGATGAGACCGTCCCCTTGATGGGTTGTCACTGAAGTGATACCTAGACGCGCACAGTTTTCTTCGATCAATCGAAGTTTTCCTGCTATAACATCGTTGGCGACAAGAGATCCGCAATCCTCCATAAGCTGAGCTAAATGGGTGGTTTTGCCTCCAGGGGCAGCACATAAATCCAGTACCGCCGTACCTGGCTCAGGATCGAGAATCTCCCCAACAAAAATACTACCCGCATCCTGAATGATACACTCTCCATCGATAAAAGCGCCAGACGCCGTTAAGCGGACAGGATTATTGACTATGATGCCATCGACGGCTATGGTGCTTTTCAATACGTCAAATCCTTCATCCTTGAGACGCGCCATGAGCTTCTCTCTCGTGGTTTTTAGTGTGTTGACTCGCACTGTCATAGGAGCTTTGCGGTTGTTTTCTTTCAACAACGCTTCGGTGCCTTCTATCCCCAAGTAATCCACAAAATATGCGACCAATTCTCGAGGATGTGAGTAGGTAGTAGACAAGCGCAAAAGTGGTTCCGTCTCCTCGACGACGGAAAATTCATCGCGATTTCGATCGACAGCACGCAATACTCCGTTGACAAACCGATCAATCCCACGAAAGGCGTATTTTTTTGACAGTTTTACAGATTCGTTAATGGCGGCGTGACCTGGGGTGCCTAAAAAGAGCAATTGAAATACGCCCATCCTGAGAATTTCCAAAATTTCCGGCTGTATTTTCTTTAAAGGCACCTTAGACGCTTTTTTAATCATGTGGTCTAGATAAATCTGATTTTCAATAACGCCATAGACCAACTCACGCAAAAAAGATTCATCTCGCGATGAATCTAATTTATAACTATTTTCTCGAATCAACTCCGTTGAAAATCCCTGACGGTAATTGATGGTCAACAGCAGTTCTAGAGCTAATTTTCGAACGTTCATAACACTCCTTAATCCCTGCCGCGCATAGCAACTAATCGCAATAATTGCAAAATAGCGACAAGAGTCGCTGCAACGTAAGTCAGTGCAGCAGCATTTAACATTTTTCTCGCCCCTGGCAATTCATCCTGAGTCACAAAGTTACCGCTTTCCAAATTGGCGAGAGCTCGGCTACTCGCGTTGAACTCTACTGGCAGGGTGATAATTTGAAACAGAACGGTGACACTAAACAAGAGTATTCCCGCATCGACGAGTCCCCGCATACTAAAAAACAACCCTGCAATGATGAGGATCCAAACGAATTGAGAGCTAATTTGCGCAACTGGCGCGATCAGTGAGCGAAGCTGAAAGGACCCAAATTGCTCCTGATGCTGAATCGCGTGACCCACCTCATGGGCTGCGATGGCCACAGAGGCAATACTGCTGTCTTGATATATTTTTTCGGACAATCGAACTGTACGCGATATGGGGTCATAGTGATCGGTCAGCTTGCCTTCCACCAGATGAATAGGCACATCGCTAAGTCCTGATCGGTCTAAAATAATACGCGCGACTTGTGCTCCGGTAAACCCACGGCTTCCATGAATTTTTTCGTATTTACTGTAAGTGCTGTTGATTTTGATTTGTGAATAAAAAGCTAATAGAATTGAAGCTATTAACAAACCGTAAATAATCATCGCTACTCCTTTCATTCCAACTTGATGGAATCTATTTTGTTTCCTTTCAAGTAATCGGTGGCGGTCATTCTTTTCTTTCCTGGAAACTGGAGTTCTTCAATAACCACCGTAGCATCTTTAGTGTTGACATAAAGTCCGGAGGATCCCACTTGGTAGAGAATTCCTTCTTCAGTATCATTGTACTTTGAAATTATGTCTATTTTATGAATCTTAACGGCTTGATCTTTGTAAATCACGAATGAACCAGGCCATGGAACCAGCCCTCGTACACGATTTTTGAGTTCTGTTCCGGTGACGTTGAATCGAAGGTGGCCCATGTTCTTAGATAACATCGCGGCATGCGATGCTTTAGCGTCATCCTGAACCTCGCGATTCCTATATAGAGCATCAAAGTTCGTCAATGTCTCAATCAACACTTCTGCTGAGAGCTCAGAAAGCCTCGCTGTCAACGCCAAGGCATCATCTTCGCCAATTTCAACACTTTTCTTGAATAACATATCACCCGTGTCAAGTCCCCTCTCAATGAGCATTGACGTCACACCTGTCTCCTTCTCACCGTTGAGTATCGCCCAGTTAATAGGCGCTGCACCTCGGTATGCTGGAAGTAGCGAAGCATGCATATTGATGATCCGATCAGGAAATGTTTCGAGAAGTTTCTTTCCGATGATTTGCCCGTAGGCAATGACCACCACAAAATCCACATCGAGATCTGCAAGTGCTTCTACCGCACTGCTATCGTTTACTTTCGGCGGCTGAAAAACGGGGATATTTTGACTTTGAGCTAACATCTTGACCGGAGGGATGGATAGCCTACCGCGGTGTCCCTTTTTGTCTTCCTGAGCCACTACAGCACTTACGCAAAACCGTGGATCATCAATTAAGCGTTGGAGAGAGGGCACTGCAAATTGTGGGGTTCCCATAAAAAGTATTTTAATCATAGCATTACTCTTCCGCGATGACATCTTCTTCTACACCATCACCTTTCACATGGTATTCCACTTCGTCGATAAATTTATCGACAAATAATATGCCATCTAAATGGTCCAGTTCATGGCAAATCGCACGAGCTTGAAAGCCTTCTGCTGTTAGTTCCCTATGCTCGCCAGTCTCATCCAAATAGTGCAGGACGAGTTTTTCCGGTCTCGCAACAGTCCCGCTAAAATCAGGGACTGACAGACAAGCCTCAGGATCGATCTGTTCCCCTTCGGAGTCGACGATGATCGGATTGATGAGTTTCAATAATTCATCACCCGTATCGACGACGGCGATTCGTCTTAGCACCCCGACCTGAGGTGCTGCTAAACCGACGCCACTGGCGTCGTACATCGTTTCTACCATATCATCGAGTAAAGCGAGTATCCTATCATCTATGATGTCGACAACCCTCGACTTTTTGCGCAATAAAGGATCGCCCTCTATTCGAATTGTTCTTAATGCCATATGCCCTCCTAATTCAATTGCACGGGATTGACTGTGATACTAATACTAATCCCTTTGTTGTAATACGACTTCACATCGATACCTTGATTGATTAATCGCCTTATCGAACCGAGATGAAACTGGGTTTTTAACAGAACATTGAAGCGAAACGCGTTATTAATTCGCTCGATCACGCCAGGCACTGGCCCGATGATTTCACAATCGTCGAGGCCGACCTCTAACAACCGCTCTCTCAACTCGTACACAATCTGCCTACCCGTCTCAAAAGCCACTTGCCTTTTTCCATGGGCGATTCGAATGTTAATTAAATCGACAAAGGGTGGATAGCGAAACTTCTGACGAATCACCATCTCTTTTTCATAAAAGCCGGCATAATCGTTTTGTGTCGCCGTTTGGATGGCGAAGTGTTCTGGCAAGTAGGTCTGTAGTACGACTGACCCTTCTTGCGTCCCTCTTCCCGCCCTTCCCGCTACCTGAGTTATGAGCTGGTAAGTCCGCTCGTTCGCCCGAAAATCCGGCATATTCAAGCTGATATCCGCTGCCACTATACCGACGAGAGTGACATGCTCAAAATCCAATCCTTTGGCGAGCATTTGCGTCCCTACTAGAATATCCGCTTCTCCAGAGACCATTTTTTCGTATATGGTTTCGTAGTCCTTCTTTTGCTTAGTCGTGTCAGCATCCATGCGTAGCACTCTCGCTTCTGGAAATAGCAATCGAACTTCTTCTTCTACTTTTTGTGTCCCTGCTCCAAATTCTTTTATGGCGTCACTGGCGCATTGAGGACATCTCTTTGGTTTCCTTGCCGTTCGTCCGCAGTAATGGCAAACGAGAAACTCTTGGTGCTTGTGGTAGGTCATCGAAACGTCACAGGAGTCACATCGATGAATATACCCACAATTTCTACAAAAAACGTAGGAATTATAACCTCGCTTGTTTAAAAAAAGAATCGCCTGCTCTCTGCGATCAAGCGTTTGAGCTAAACGCTCCATGAGCAATCGACTAAAAACCGAATAATTCTCCGATTTCAATTCCTCGCGCATATCGACGATGTCAATACGCGGTAGCGGTTGGCTTGTGGCGCGTTTATTCAAGGTCAACAACTCATAGCGACCGGATTGTGCGGCATACATTTCATCAATTGAAGGCGTTGCAGATCCCAGGACCAAGGACGATCCGGTGATTGAGGCCCTTTGCTCTGCGATCTCAATAGCGGAGTATTTCGGATGTTTTTCACTAAAGTAGCTGAGTTCGTGTGCCTCGTCGATAATGATGAGGCCAAGATTTTTGAAGGGTGCAAAAATTGCCGATCGCGCACCGACCACCAAGTGTACTTGACCAGATTCCATTAGTTTCCATTGATCAAATCTTTCACTCACCGAAAGGCGACTGTGCATCACCGCAACTTTTTGGCCAAACCGTCCAGCAAAACGTTTGATGGTTTGTGGTGTCAGTGCGATCTCTGGAACGAGGACGATCGCATCTTTCCCTTGCTCGAGGACTTTCTCTGCCAGTTGTAAATAAGCTTCGGTTTTTCCACTCCCCGTCACTCCTTTTAGGAGATAAAATCCCTTTGGGTTCTTTTGAATGGCATCGAATGCTTTTTGTTGTTCGTCGTTCATCTGAACTTTGACGTAAGATTGTCTTTCTGGTAGGACATCGCGATAGACTCTTTTCTGGGAAATTGACACAATTCCCTTATCAGTCAAAGCTTTTACAATGGCTGAAGACACGCCCGTGTCAGCCATAGCTTGAGAGGCTAACGTCGGTTGACCAAAGACGAGGTAGTCGACTAAAGCCCTTTGTTTCACTGCGCGTTCGGGTATCTCGTGGTCCGATGAGACTAGTGTGATGTATCGTTCATACTTTACACGGTGTTTACCTAACACATCATACGACGAGGTGAGATATCCAGATGCTACTAATTCCCATAATTTAGATTTCGTGTACTGATGACCAAAAACCTCATTGATGGCCTCGTAGCTCTTAGATTCAACTAAAAATTCAAATAACGCATCGTACTGATTTTCTGGGCTATTACCCGAGGTCTGATAAAACTCGCTAATGGAAGTCATATCCCCTGGTGGTAACACCGTTTGAAGGGCTGAGCTGTAATCCGATAGGTAATGGGTGATCATAAAACCTGCAACTTGCAATAGCTCTTCCGAGAGAATGGGCCGTCTGTCGAGGACGTCGATTATGTCTTTTACCGCAATACCTTCAGGCGGACTTGCCATCATTCGCAACACGATACCAATTGACGCGCGGTTTCCTCGCCCAAAGGGAATGAGTACGCGCATACCGCGTTCTACTAGGTTTTTCATCGATTCAGGAACTCGATAGGTGTACAAATTATCGGTTTGCCGCGTCTTAGAAAGGATGATGAGTTCTACAAACACGTGGGCCCCTCTTCAATGAGAAGATCGAGTATGATATCGGCAAGTTCACGTTTTGTCATGAGCTCGTAGGATGATTCCCCTTTCTCACCAATAATCGTGGCGATGTTCGTATCCACATTGAATCCAGCACCTGGAAGGGTCACATCATTGGCGACAATGTAATCCAATCCTTTCCGAATACGTTTATCGCTAGCATTCTTCAGTAGGTTTTCTGTTTCAGCTGAAAAACCAATTAGAATTTGATCCGTTTTGCGTTGACTCAAAGTCATTAATATATCAGGATTCTCAACGAGTTCAAGAACTAAGGGTTCATTTGTTTTTTTCATTTTCTGCGCCTTCACCTGTGCTACTCTGTAGTCACTGGGTGCAGCTGCCATTATCAGCCCATCACAATCATCAAAACGTTCCGACAAAGCGCTGAGCAGTTCTTCCGTTGATTGGATCGAGATGATCTGTACACCTATTGGAGGAGATAAGGCAGTAGGACCAGATACCAGCACGACGTCGGCACCTCGCAAACTCGCTTGTTTAGCAATGCTATACCCCATTTTCCCACTGGAATCGTTGGTTAGATAGCGAACCGGGTCGATTCTCTCTCTGGTAGGGCCTGCGGAGATAAGGATCTTCTTTCCTTTTAAGTCTTTTTTAGTAAAAAAATTCTCCAAATATTCTATGATCTGTTCTGGTTCAGCTAAGCGCCCTTTCCCCACATAATTACAGGCCAAAAATCCGGTTTCTGCATCGATGAATCGGTAGCCCAGCTTCTGAAGATCCTGAATATTATCCTGGGTGATCGGGTTGGCGAGCATATTAGAATTCATCGCCGTAGCAAATACCACCGGCGCCACCGAAGCCACCACCGTTGAAGTCAATAAATTATCTGCAATACCATGGCGTACTTTTGCTATCGTATTGGCCGTAGCAGGTGCGATGAGAAACACATCTGCCCTTTCAGTGAGGGCAATGTGATCCACCTCTTCCACGTTTTCAGGTTTAAACTGGTCTGTGTATACTTTGCAGCGACCCATAGTTTGGAAAGTCAGAGGTTGAATAAAGGCACAAGCCCCTTCTGTCATAATCACCTCGACATCGCATTCCATTTTTTTAAGTCGACTGATCAGGTCAAGAACTTTGTAAATGGCAATTCCACCTGTTACGCCAATGAGAACCCGTTTTCCTTTTAACATAGAATCCTCCTCTAGCCTTTGGTGTGGTCGATTTTACCTTCCATGATTTCTTCAATTGCGATGGTGACGGGTTTATTCCCAGTCACTTCATCGATGAGCGGTTGTGAATGATCGACGATCATACGCGCTCTTTTCGCTGCCATCATGACGATTTCGTAACGGCTTTTGCTCACGTGTTCCAATTCTTTAAATGATGGATTAATCATAATTACTCCTTTATAATAGTTCTTCGATATAGTTATGAGATACTCTCAACTTCTCCACATCTATGATTTTGTTAACCGCTGAAGCGGCATTGTCTACAGTGTCATTAACCACCACATAGTCGTATTGCTCCAGAAAATCAAGTTCATCGCGTGCATTTCGCATGCGCAACTCAATGGTTTTGTCATCTTCAGTGCCACGTTTAACAATGCGCTCTCTCAATTCATCGATAGAGGGCGGCAATAAAAAGACGTAGACAGCGTCGGGAAAATTATCTTTAACCTGCATCGCTCCTTGAACATCAATTTCCAAAATGACCACATGCCCTTCTCGAATGCTGTCCTCGACAAAAGTTCTTGGCGTGCCGTAATAATTGCCGTGTACTTGCGCGTATTCTAAAAACAAACCTTCTTCAATGCTCGCCTTAAACTCATCTCGGTCGATGAAAAAATAATTTTCTCCTGATCGCTCCGCTGGGCGACGTCTGCGAGTTGTCGCGGAAATCGAATAGACAATATCCTCGTTGCGCTGTAATAGTTCTTGACAGACGGTGCCTTTCCCGACCCCTGACGGGCCAGAAAGCACCAATAAAAAGCCTTTATTCATCGTTCCTCCTCGTTTTTGTTTGGTCTAACCGCGATTGAATCGTTTCAGATTGTAGCGATGACAACACGACATGTGAGCTGTCCATCACAATAACTGAGCGAGTTTTTCGACCAAATGTCCCATTGATCAAGAGCTCTGATTCTTTCGCCTGTTGAATCAATCGCTTCACTGGTGCAGATTCTGGTGATACAATGGCTACCACTCGATTGGTGGCGATGTAGTTGCCAAATCCGATATTCAACAATTCCACTCTATTCCCTCACCCTTCTGTTATTCCGCATTCGCGGCTTGTTCTTTTAATTTTTCTATGGCGGATTTCATATCAACCATGGTGTTTGTCAATGCGACATCATTGGATTTAGAACTCATGGTGTTCACTTCTCGATTCATCTCCTGGATGATAAAATCCAATTTTTTCCCACTGCTTCGCTTTGATCCCAAAACCGACCGGAATTGATCAATATGACTTGTTAAGCGCACGATCTCCTCATTAATGTCGGACTTGTCAAAGTAAAAGGCTAGTTCTACACTAAGCCGATGATCATCGATCTCCAACCCCTCTTTAAAGTCTCCTAGACGCGCTAATAACTTTTCCTTATAATCCGCACGGAATGCAGGTAAACGCAGATCGACCTCATCAAGGCCCTGTTCTAAAACGACCAATTGGCTTTCCATATCGTGTAATAACTTTTCCCCTTCAAAGCGCTTCATGGTCAAACAATCATCAAGCACCTTGTCCAGCGTGGCGGTAACCAATTGTAGAGCCAATTCTTCGTCGAGTTTTACATCAGTCGTCTGAAGGAGGTCTGGATTGGTCAATAAATCTCCCAGAGTGATCGCTTGTTCAATGCCTACCTCTCGCCGTAACGACTCCAACGCCCTTGCCATTTCGACGCCTTGCTCTAAAGCGACTTCGATAGGCTTAACGCTGCCTCGCTTGCGACGCACTTGAACATACAAATCGACTCTACCTCTGCCGATACGGTCTCGAATGCGCTCTTTCATCGCATTTTCTAAATAAAATAGAAATTGGGGCATGCGAATCTGCACATCTAAGTACCGATTGTTAACGCATTTCATATCTATTTCTACGGAAAGTTCTTCGTTTTCACCAGAACCCCTTCCAAAACCTGTCATCGAATAAATCATTGGCAACCTCCTTAAATGTATTGTACGAGTATTGTCAAAAAATAACAAGTAGATGTTACGATATTTTAACATCTATTGTGTTATAATCGTTGTTAGCAACTACAAGGAGGTTACGATGACATTAGATGGATTAGTGGTGCGCAGCTTGGTGAGAGAGTTAAAATCAGCTCTTGTCGGCGGTCGCATCAGCAAAATAAATCAACCGTCCAACCATGACCTGGTATTTACCATTTACAATAACCGAACCAACTATAAACTCTATCTCTCTGCTTCGAGTAATGCCCCGCGCATGCTCCTAACCGATAGAGCTTTTACTAACCCTTTAACTCCACCCTCTTTTAATATGTTTTTGAGAAAACACCTACAAGGAGGGACCATCGTCAATATTGAACAAACCGGACTCGATCGCATTGCGTCCATTGACATGAATTGTTTTGATGAACTCGGGGTCCCTGTCGTCAAATCTCTCGTCATCGAGCTCATGGGAAAATACTCCAATATCGTTCTCGTCGACAAATCTAGCCAAAAAATCCTGGAATCCATTCGCCGCATTAGCTTCGACATGAGCAACGTTCGCCAAGTTTATCCTGGATTAATCTACCCACAAGTCGAAGATACCAAAATCGATGTGACCTTTGACGATCGCACGATAATTGATGTGATCGCCACCCTGCCTGGCGCCCTAGCTACCTTTAAAGTTTTTTACACCACTTTCACAGGGTTTAGCCCGATTCTTGGCAGAGAGATTTGCTATCGAGCTGGTATTGACGCAAAACGCCCACTGAACTCTCTAGCACCCGAAGAACTCGAATCACTCGACGAAGCATTCATCACTTTGCGTTCAGCGATTCGCACACACCAATACGACTATTCCCTAGTTGAAGAGGGGAATACTTACAAAGAGTTTCACTGCCTCAACCTACGGCAATTCGGTGATGGCATAAAAAAGTCATCATCGATGAGCGAAGCCATTGACTTATTTTATACGGTCAACGATAAAGATGATCGCCTATCTCAGATGATACGAAGCCTTCAGAAAACTCTTGGCACCAAAATCCAAAGGTTGGTGGCAAAACGTGCAAAATTAGTGGACGAACAACGTGAAAGCGCCGATCGGGATATCTTCAGAGTCTATGGCGATCTCCTCTCAGCGGCTGGCCATCGTATTCAGAAGGGCGATACGATCATTTCCGTCGAAAACTTTTTTGACGAAAACCTCGAAATCATAGAAATCCCGTTAAATCCTACGAAAAGCCCATGGGAAAACGCCCAATACTACTATAAAAAGTACTCTAAGCTCAAAAAAGCGAATCAACTCCTCGCGGTCGCGCTTCCTAAACTCGACGAGGAAGTCGAATACTTGGAGCAGACCTTGGATAGTCTCGACAATTTGACAACTGTCAACGAATACAAGGAAGTTCGCGACGAATTAATCCACCAACGCGTTTTGAAAAGAGCTCCGGATCGCAAAAAAACGGAGAAGCCGTCAAAGCCCCTTCACTTCACAACCGATGCCGGCAGCCATATTTACGTCGGTAAAAATAATCTGCAAAACGACTACCTCACGCTAAAATTTGCCGGCAAAAACGACCTCTTCTTCCATGCGCGAAATATCCCTGGATCCCACGTCATCCTGCGCCAAGAAGCTACAGATGACGACCAAGCTATGGCTATAGCAGCGTTTTTAGCAGCAACCCATAGCAAGCATCGCCACGAACCCTATGTGGATGTGGATTATACCGAAAGAAAGAATGTCCGCAAACAAAAAGGTGCAAAACCCGGTATGGTCTATTACGATCATTTTACAACCATCCGAGTGGATACTACCGACCAACTGATGCGAGAAATCGTCTCTAAAGCCTAATACGGTTCTAAACTCCTTGGACTCGATCGTCCAAGGAGTTTTCTCATGCAAATGAGTTCAGGTAATGACTTCATGACATCAGATGATAAACTCTTTGGTTTAAATAAGCCTGCAATGATAAGACCTCTGTTTCAAGCCAATGGTATCTAAAGGTTGACATCCCAATATTTTTAGCGGTCGCGATGTTCTCCCATACATCGTCGATGAACAAACACTCTTGGGGATGAAGTGAAAAGTCTTCTAGAAAGGTTTTGAAAAAGGCACGATCAGGCTTTGCCTTATGATAATCACAGGAGACACCAAATCCATCAAAGTAAGCTAAAGCCTCCATGGATGAATCTTGCTTATAAAAATCAGTTCCGAAGTTGGAGCAGGCAATGATGCGATATCCTCGGTTTTTGAGCTCCTTTAAGACTGGGAGTATCGCTTGATTCTCTGGGAGATGATGGCGCCATTCGTTCACGACACGAAAAACATCTTCGCGCACAATGCCATCGTGTGCCTTTAGAATGTTCTCTACAAGCTGCCCTTTCTCCACATTACCTAGATCCCATTGACGCCACTGCTCTCCAAAAAATATCTGCTTCCCAAGCGCCTCTGGATAGGGATGATCAGGTAGTACCTTCATCACAATCTCCGTGGGGTCAAATCCTACGATCACATTTCCAAAATCACAGGCAATTGTCGTAATCCTCATTGATTCATCCTTTCCTTTGACGTATCACTTCTCTTTTAAATAGCTCTTCTCAACATATCCCCGACTTCGCATGGTCCTGGAACGGGGATGGTTACAAATTCTTGCACCAATGACGCCTCGGTCATTGGGCGATTGTTTTTATCGACTATCCCTTCGATGTTGAAAGTCATTACCTCTTTCGATACGCCAAAAAGCTCCACCTCTTCTCCAACGGCGAATTTGTTACGTTGTTCTACGACAGCGGTTGACGTTATCGGATCATATGACATGACCTGACCAATGAAATCATAACCTCGAATATAGGATGTGGACGCGTAGTTATGATCTTGAGTCCCAGGGGCATCATTCAAAAAACCTGTGGTAAAATCACGATGGCTTGCTTTACGAATTTCATCGATCAACCCATCGGCTAATTCTGCGGTAAACGTCCCATCGTAATAGGCATCTATCGCCAAACGATAGCTCCTTACCACCGTCGCCACGTAGTATTGAGATTTTACGCGACCTTCGATTTTAAAGCTGTTGACACCGGCTTCGATGAGCCTCGGTATATCTCTTAACAGACAAAGGTCCTTGGAATTGAGAATGAAACTCCCGCCATCGCTTTCTTCTATGGGAAAATACTCTCCAGGACGCTTTTCTTCGACGAGGTTATACTTCCATCGACAGGCATGAGCACAATCGCCTTTGTTCGCGTCCCGACTTGCCATGTAGTTGCTTAACAGACAACGTCCAGAATAGGAGATACACATGGCTCCGTGGACAAACATTTCAAGTTCCATTTCGTCGTCAATATGTGTCCTAATCCCTTTGATTTCTTCAAGAGACAATTCTCTTGCGAGAACCGTACGCGTTGCGCCAAGCTTATGCCAAAAGTCGACGGTTTTTGCGTTAGTGATATTAGATTGGGTGGAGATATGGATGGGAATTGTCGGATTGACCGAACGGATGGTGGTATACATCCCTGGATCCGCGACAATGAGAGCATCAACATTCAAATCTCCCAGTAAGGCGACATACTCTTCCACGCCTTCAAAATCCTCGTTATGGGGGATGATATTCATGGTAACATACACTTTTTTCCCGCAAGCGTGGGCTTCTTCAATACCGATCTTTAGATCTTCAGTAGTAAAATTTTTTGACGCTTTTCGCAAGCCAAAGGACTCTCCGCCGACGTAGATCGCATCGGCGCCAAACTTTAATGCCGTCCTTAATTTACTCAAATCCCCGGCTGGGGCGAGCAATTCAACTTTTTCTTTCATGGTTTCTCCTTATAAGTGATGGCGACCCCGTCTCCTATGGGTAAAAGAGCAGTGGTCATACCTTTAGTATGTGTAATGTAATGGAGGTACTCTCTCAAACGATGGATTATGGTAACTTTTCTCTTTTGAAACAGTTCATCTGATGCAATCATTCCCTTGTATAGCACATTATCAGAAACGATAATGCCTCCGGGAACGAGTTGCTCAAACAAAGGGTCAAAAAATTCTCGGTACTGACCTTTCGCTGCATCTATAAAGCAAAAATCGATGGGGAAACGACAGAACTTAATGATGTCCAGTCCATCCCCCACCAAAACATCGATTTTTGATTCATATCCATTTTTTGCGATATTCGCTTTTGCAAGCGCAGCCCTCTCTTCATTTCGTTCTATGGTGATCATTTTAAAATCACCTAATAGGCTGTCCGCCATGACCAATGCAGAATACCCAATGGCTGTCCCCAATTCAACAATGGTCCCGGGCTGATGTATCTTAATAAGCACTCTTAAAAGCTCGGCAACTTGCCGTCCGACTATTGGGACATGGTGGTCTCGAGCATAGGCTTCGATGTCTGGATAATAGGATTTATCACCTAATAAGCCCTCTAGATAAGCCTCAATATAGGGTTGATTGATCTCGTTCATAATAACCTCGATAGAAAAAAGAGCAGCTCGACAAACTCCTAGCTGCCCTTTGGATTTATGCTTCCATGATCACTGGAAGAATCATTGGATTGCGCCCCATTTTGCTATAGACAAAACTTCTTAGGGAGTCGCGAATGTTGTGTTTTATAGTGGACCAATCGCGAATCCGTTTCGTTTCGCAGTCAGCCAATGTTTTTTCAACGAGTTTTCGTGCCCCATCCATCAGGTCACCGGACTCTTTGACGTAAACAAAACCTCGAGAAATAATTTCCGGTCCGGAAATCACGCGTTTGTTGTTTTTATCCACAGTAACAGCGACGATGATTAGCCCGTCTTCGGATAGGTGTTTGCGGTCTTTCAGAACGACACTGCCCACATCTCCAACACCGAGGCCATCGACGAGAATATTTCCAGACGACACCGACCCGTTGATCATTGCAGAGCGTCTGGTAAACTCAAAGACATCGCCAGTCTTTCCGACGAGGACGTTTTCTTCAGCCATACCCAAACTCATCGCCAGCTCGGCGTGGATTTTTAGATGGCGTTGCTCGCCGTGAACCGGTACAAAATACTTCGGTTTGACCAAGGTATGGATGAGTTTTAACTCTTCTTGGCAAGCGTGTCCTGATACGTGTACATCGGCCAATGACGAGTAAATCACATCGACGCCAATTTCAGTAAGGTTGTTGATCACCTTCGATACCGTCTTTTCATTGCCTGGTATCGGTGAAGCTGAAATGATGACGGTGTCATCTGGAACCAGTTGTACTCTACGGTGCTCGCCATAGGCCATACGCGATAACGCCGCCATCGGTTCGCCTTGGCTTCCCGTCGTCAACAGCACGACCTTGTCTGGGTCATAGTTATTTAGCTCGTGGAGTTCAATAAACGTGTCTTCTTTCGCTTTGATATAGTTTAACTCTCTGGCGACAGTTAAGTTGTTCTCCATAGAACGTCCTGAAACCGCCACTTTTCGTCCATAGTGTTCTGCAGCGGTAATCACTTGCTGTACTCTATGCAGATTTGATGCAAAAGTAGCGACGATGATGCGCGCTGGTGCGTCTTGGAACAAACTTTTAAAGGTTTGCCCCACTGTGCGCTCACTCATGGTATAGCCCGGTCTTTCTACGTTGGTACTATCGGCAAACATCGCCAGCACCCCACGGTTTCCCAACTCAGCTAATCGCGGTAAATCCATCAGAGTTCCGTCGATAGGAGTATAATCGATCTTGAAGTCTCCTGTAAAAATAATAGTACCCATAGGTGTGTTGATACCAATAGAGCAACTATCAGGAATACTGTGACTCGCTTGGATAAATTCGACATTGAAACAGCCGAGTTGAACTTTATCCCCTGCTTGTACTACTTTGAGGTTTTTTGTCGTCAAATTGTGTTCTTTTAATTTGTTTGTCAAAAGTCCTAAGGTTAACCGGGTCGCGTAGACGTCGGTATCGATCTTTTTTAGGACATAAGGAATCGCCCCATAATGGTCTTCATGACCATGGGTCAAGACGATTCCGCGGATCTTGTGTTTGTTTTGTTCCAAGTAAGTGATGTCTGGTATGACAACGTCAACGCCCAGCATGTTCTCGTCGGGAAAGGTAAGGCCACAATCGACAATGATCAAATCGTCTTTGTATTCGACGACGGTCATATTTTTACCGATTTCACCAAGCCCTCCCAATGGAATCACTTTTAATTTGTTTTGCTTTCTTGCCACTGTATATCTCCTCTTTGTCATTATTTACAATCGGAGCACAGTCCATAAAATTTCAAATTATGATCGACAATAGTAAAGTCGTAGGTCCTTTCGATTTTGTTTTCCAACTCTTCCAGTAAATCTATTTTAACTTCCTGGACGCGATTGCACTTGGTACATATGAGGTGATGATGTTGATGGGCCTCAGATGCATCTGTGATTTCGTATCTGTTACAGTTGTCGCCAAAATCGACCTTGTAAACCAGACCCAGTTCCTCAAAAATCTGAAGCGTCCTGTAGACTGTTGCAATTCCGATATCTTTCATATTTTCATTCACAATAGAGTAAAGTTGTTCTGGACTGAGATGTGATTCTGCACATTGGAGTAAAGTTTCATATATCGCCTCGCGTTGTTTCGTGTACTTGTACCCGCCTTCGGCTAGTGCGCGTTGAACTTTTTCCTTATCCATTTCCATTCACCCTCTATTGCAATCTATTCTTGACGATTTCGTCGTAGGTTGCTATAACCTCGTTAAATTCTTCGTCGTCATCTATCGTTGACAGCATGATCTCTCCATTGAAGGAGTATTCCATTCGAAGTATATAGGTTAAACTATTGAGCTCGTTCACCGGCATCAAAGCCACATAGTCCGAATCGTCGACACCAAAGGTATCCAAGATGTGAAAAGCTTCACGGTTCCCGCTTTCGTCATATAAATCAATGGTATCCATAGTTATCCCTACCTTCTATCTAAATACGTCTGTAAAATAAAGGTCGCAGCGACCTCGTCAACGACTTTACGGCGATTCTCTCTCCTCATGTCGCTCGCTATTAAATGTCGATCGGCTTGAACGGTCGTCAAACGTTCATCTTCTAAATGCACGTCAACAGCGATCTCTTTTTTTAGCAAATCAACAAAACTCAGTACCTTTTGGCTCTGAGGTCCCAATGTGTTGTTCATGTTTTTAGGCAAGCCAATCACGAGAAGTGTCACGTCGTATTTTTCTATCAGTTCGCGGAGCGCTTCGATATCAACTTTTGCTTTCTTTCGCCGAATGGTGCAAAGTCCCTGAGCTGTGAGGAATAGGGGATCCGATAGGGCTACGCCTATGGTTTTATCCCCTATGTCCAATCCTGCATAACGCAATTCATTACCTCTTTGGCTTATTTGCCAATCTTTTTTTCTACGATGTAAAAATCCAGTAATTCTTCTAAAATTTCATCTCGATCCACTTGACGAATAATCTTGCGTGCGTCTTTATGACTAGTAATGTAAGTCGGATCACCTGATAAAATATAACCTATGATTTGATTGGCCGGTTTATAGCCCTTTTCTTCCAGTGCAGCGTAAACGCTACTGATGATTTCACTAATGGCTTTTTTATCTTCTTTTGGTGATTCAAAAAGCATCGTTTCATTAAAATCGTTCGACATAGGACTTCCTCCCAAATTTTTCATATTGTTTGATTTGACCGCGATTGGTTGCAAGTCGTGTCATACGCCTTATCAACAGTCTAAGCCAAATCCTCTTCTATCCATGTTGTGACTTTAGCTAACGCTTCACCCAGTTTGCTCATGTCTTTACCGCCTGCAGAAGCGCTATCTGGACGGCCTCCGCCGTTTCCACCGGTGTACTGAGCGACTTTACGCACCAAATTGCCTGCGTGCAATCCGCGTTTCACCAAATCTTTAGTCACCATAACCAAGAACAAGAGTTTTCCATCGACGACAGAACCGGCGACGAACACGCAGGATTCAAGCTTGTCTTTCATCTTGTCGCCAAGGCTACGCAATCCATCCATATCGACGCCTTCAAAGCGCTCAACGACGATTGGAACTCCCATAACGTCTACTGCGTGATTTGCGATATCGTCGACTTTCCCTAATTGAATGCTATTTTGCAATGCTTCAATCTCTTGTTTTAACGTTTTGTTACGGTCTTGAAGTTGGCGGACCTTTTCAAAAATTTCAGGAACTGTTGTTTTGAGTTCAGTTGCTGTATCGGTTAGTAACCCCTCGATATTCAAGAGGTGCTGATAACATCCTCTCCCAGTAATGGCTTCAATACGTCGAACCCCTGCCGCCACACTGGCTTCCGACATGATTTTGAACATCATGATATCCGATGTGTTCTTAACATGGGTACCGCCACAGAGTTCTTTGCTATAATCACCCATGCTGACAACTCTCACCACGTCTTTGTACTTGTCTTCAAATAATCCTATCGCCCCTGAATTCAGTGATTCAGCTTGATCCATCTCCTCGACGATTACCGGTAAGCCTAAAGCGATTTGTTCATTGACTTTTCTTTCGACTTCGGAAAGCTCTTCGTGAGTGATCGCTTCAAAGTGAGTGATGTCAAACCGTAGACGATTAGCATCGACAAAAGAACCTTTCTGTTGGATGTGCTCACCTAAAACTTCGCGAAGTGCCTTATGAAGCAAATGGGTAGCAGAGTGGTTTTTCATAATATCCTTGCGACGCATACGATCCACGGAAGCCTCCAATTCGTCTCCCGTAACCACTACGCCTTCGTGAACGATCACGTGGTGAACAATCACTTCCTCTTTGGTTTTTGTCGTATTGACGACTTCAATTTTTACCCCTTCGCCTTCCATTATCCCTCTATCGCCGACTTGGCCACCGCCTTCTCCGTAAAAAGGAGATTGATTTAGTAGTATTATACCCCTTTGCCCTTCGGTTAACTCGTTTACTTGAGCATTGTCCGCAAAAGCACCAATAACCGTAGCTATCGATGTTAGTGTCTGATACCCAAGAAAGGTCGTTCTGTCATAGTCTTCTAGAGGAAGATCAAGCGTTCTTTCAAATCCCCCATCAACGGTGCGCGCTTGTCTAGATCGGTTTTTTTGCTCTTCCATTTCCCGTTCAAAACCTTCCGTATCCACAGATAGGTCGGTTTCGCTAAGAATGTCATCGGTGAGATCCAGTGGAAAACCATAGGTGTCGTACAGGCGAAAAGCGTCTTTACCAGATAGTATTTTTTCGTCTTTAGCTTCCAGATCGCGAATCATTTCTTCAAGGATGTGAAGACCCATATCGATTGTTTCTTGAAATTTATTTTCTTCTGCCAGTATAATTTTGAAAATACGATCTTTTGATTCGCCTAGCTCTGGATACCCTTGGGCGTAAGCAGATATCACTTCTTCGATGATAGTGGTGAGGAAATTTCCTTCAATGCCCAATAGCTTCCCATGTCGGTATGCTCTACGGATCAGTCTACGTAACACGTATCCTCGCCCTTCGTTGCTTGGAATGACACCGTCGTAGACTAAAAAGGTCATCGCTTTGACGTGATCTGAAATGATGCGCATGGAAACATCAGCATTTTCATCTTCTTTGTATTGTCGTCCTGAAAGTGACTCGATAACACCAATAATGCCACGCATCAGTTGAATTTCAAAAATATTATCGACGCCTTCCATAATCAACGTAATCCGTTCCAAGCCCATTCCCGTATCGATATTTGGGTGCTTCAATGGAACATAGTCGCCTTCCTTAGTTTTGTTAAACTGGGTAAAGACGAGATTCCAAACCTCCATAAATCGATCACAGTCACATGCAGGGCCGCAGTTGGGATCACCACAGGCATAATCCATCCCTCTATCGACGAAAATCTCCGAACATGGACCACAAGGTCCTTCTTCTAACTCCCAAAAGTTGTCTTCTTTACCAAGTCGGAAGATACGCTCTTTAGGCAGGTTAATGTCTTCATGCCAAATGTTAAAAGCTTCGTCATCTTCGTGATAAACCGTTACCGACAAGAGTTCAGGGTCGATCTCCAACACCTCTGTCAGAAATTCCCAAGCCCATGCAATGGCTTCTTTCTTAAAATAATCGCCGAATGAGAAGTTTCCCAACATCTCAAAATAGGTACCATGCCGCTGGGTACGACCCACTCGGTCAATATCCCCTGTGCGGATACAGCGTTGACTCGATGCCGCACGATTTTTGGGCATCTTCTTCTCCCCTGTAAAATACTCTTTTAGCGGCGCCATGCCAGCGCCTATTAGTAAAAGACTTTTGTCTTTTTCCGGTATCAATGAAAAACTCTTCAATACCGTGTGATCCTTTTTCTCAAAAAAATCTAAATACTCTTGACGTAAGTCGTTTAAACCCATTTTTTTCATTCGCAACTCCTACTTATTTATACTTCGCTTTTGATCCCAAGCGCCCTTCCAGAGCGGGTATAAGCGAGTGATTAATATTTTAATAATGGCTACCACCGGAACGGACAAAATCATGCCTGGTACACCAAACATTCCCCCGCCGACAATAAGACTCAATAATACGACAATCGGGTGCATTCCTGTCGTCGTGCCGAGAATACGAGGACCTAATAGATTGTTTTCCGCCCATTGGATAAGACCAAAAACAATACCGACCCACAGCGCTTTGATTGGATTGTCAAACAACGCCATAAGAATCGCAGGTAAAAAACCCAAAAAAGGTCCAATATAGGGAATAATATCCGCAACACCTGTGATGATCCCAATGACTATTGCAAAATCCACTCTGAAGAGCAAGAGTGCAACAGCCGTTAATACTCCCACAAAAAAGGCCATTATCAGCTTTCCGCGAATAAAACTCGCCATTGAGGCGTCGATTTCTCGTGAAATATCCAAAAACGACTCGCGCTTTTCAGGCTTAACCGCACTGACGATTTTGTCGATAATGATTTCTTTATCCTTCAAAAGATAAAAGCTGATAATCGGAACGAGGATCAATCTTAATATCCCAGAGACAATGGTGGAGACACTGGCCATCACCTGTCCCATCGAGCTAAAAACGAGGTTTTGTAAGTTTAAGAGGTTGGTCTTTAAACTACCGATTAACTCTGGTATCAAATTGGATAGAAAGGTGTCCTTCCCTACGCTTTGCCTTTGAATCTCATCTAAAAAGCCTGTAAAATTGGACATCATGCGAGGAAGTTGTGCCACAAAATTTCTAAATTCTCGCATCGTCCCAGGAATGATCATGACAAAAATCAAGACAAAAACCAATACGACAAGGACGTAAACCAATAAAATGGCAAGTGTTCGATTATGTATTTTCTCTTCCAGTTTTACCATCGCTGGGTTAATAATATAAGCGATGATCACCGACACAATGAAAGTGATCAAAATCCCTGGAAGTATCGCGTACTTCGAAAACAGCCACACTACAAGTATGATGCCTAATAGAATCAATGCTGCATCTCTAATTTTGGTTAAATTGATTGCGATACGCTGATTGGGGTGGACTTTCGTATTGGCGATTTGCACCAAAAAGTAAGTCGACATGAGGACCAGTGCAAAGAGACTCACTTTTAACAAAACATCTAAATTCACGTGTTCCATAATCACATGCATTCTCCTCCTGTTCTTGTCCCATAAACTTAATTATAACATAGAATAAGAACAAATGGAGACCCACCACCCATTTTCATCGAAAAAACGGAAGGCAGGTCCCATTAAATATGATGTATTAAACTTCTGTCGGAATGGAGCCGTCCAACATATCTTTGATCGTTATCGTGTCCACGGCTTTGTTGATGCTTGAATCAATACGCATCAACACCTTATGCGTTTTACAGTCCATGTCAAAACCACATCCATTCACCACGCATTCCGATGGGTTTAGAGATCCTTCCAATGCCCGCAATACTTCTCCAACTGTGATAGTTTCAGGCGCAGACTGGAGAAGATACCCGCCTTGTGCACCACGAACACTTGTCACCAATCCCTCTTTGCGCAATAGCCGAACCAATTGCTCCAAGTAGTTTTCAGATAACTCTAGTTCTTCGGAAATTGTAGAAAGTGGTACCGGCTGTTCTGTCGCATGTTCTGCAATATAGCAAAGTGCTCTTAGACCATATCGACCTCGAGTTGATAGCTTCATGTGTTTTCCCTTTCATCTTAGTAGTACATTTATATATATTGTAGCATATCCTACCATTTTTGTAAAGATTCCCTGCGTGGTTATGTTTAAGTTAACCACGAATTGGGTCAGCACATCGGATATCTTTCTGCAGAGTATGGCAAACCTTGTAAACTGGCAACTGTAGAAAAGCGAAACGCTGCGCTCTCCTCCTTCAGCGGGGATTGCACAGCGTTGGGATTTATTTTGCAACGATGTTGAGAATTTTTCCAGGCACGTAAATTTCTTTTATGATTTTCTTTCCTTCAAGGTATCTCTTTAAAGCTGGATCCTCATTGACGAGTTTCATCACTTCCTCTTGAGAAATATCCACTGGAACACTTAAAGTCCCACGCACCTTTCCGCTAAATTGCACTGGGATTTCAACCACGTCATCGACGAGTTTAGCCTCGTCATATATTGGCCATGAGGTTTGGTTCAAGTAGCCTTTATTGCCAATCCTCGTCCAAATCTCTTCAGTGATGTGGGGAGCGACCGGGTTGAGCAAAACGATGAGAACATTTAGGTCATCCTTAGTAATGGCGCCCACGCTTCTATATTCATTGAGCAATGTCATCAACTGTGCGATAGCCGTGTTGTACTTCAACGTTTCGTAATCCTCAGACACTTTTTTGATCGTCTTGTGAATGATCCCTTCCAAAGCTTTTGAATACCCTTCACCAGCGACCAACATCTCTTGGACTTTCCACACGCGGTCCAAAAATTTACGACAGCCTTTTACGCCATTCTCTGACCAAGGTACCGATTTTTCAAAATCACCGATAAACATCTCATAAGTTCTTAAAGTATCAGCCCCGTAGTCGCGGACGATATCATCTGGATTGACGACATTGCCACGAGATTTCGACATTTTCCCACCATCGGAACCTAAAATCATGCCATGAGAGGTACGTTTGGTATAAGGTTCGACGGTATCGACGATACCAAGATCGTATAAGAATTTATGCCAAAACCGAGAATACAATAAGTGAAGGGTGGTGTGTTCCATTCCTCCGTTGTACCAATCTACTGGACTGTAATAACCTAAAGATTCTTCACTGGCTAAGGCTTCGTCGTTTTGAGGATCCATATACCTTAAGAAATACCAAGAAGATCCTGCCCATTGGGGCATAGTATCCGTTTCTCGATGTGCAGGTTTGCCACACTTAGGACATGTGGTTTCCACGAAGGATCGGATTTTCGATAGCGGTGACTCTCCCGTGTCGGAGGTTTCGTAGTCTTCGATTTCTGGTAACAAAACCGGCAGATCTTTTTCATCCACAGGCACCCACCCGCAATCGTCACAGTGAATCAACGGAATCGGCTCACCCCAATAACGCTGTCTGGAAAACACCCAGTCTCTAAGCTTAAAGTTGGTCTTGCGCGTGCCGACTCCTTTATCTTCGAGAACTTTTGAAATCGTCTCAATGGCTTCTGTCACTTCCATCCCATTGAGCATTTCCGAATTTATCATTTTACCCGCTTGGGTGTCGGTAAAAGCCTCTTTTGAAATGTCACCACCCGCAACCACTTCGACAATGGGCAAGTCAAACTTCGTCGCAAAGGCGAAGTCTCTTTCATCGTGAGCCGGAACAGCCATGATGGCTCCCGTACCATAAGTCATGAGCACGTAGTCTGAAATCCAGATCGGTATTTCCTTACCCGTCGCAGGGTTAATCGCCCGTAGTCCTTTAATCTCAACTCCCGTCTTATCCTTGTTCATTTCACTGCGTTCAAAGTCGGATTTTTTATGGACTTCATGTTGATAATCATGGATCTCATCGAGATTTTCTATAGATGCGCGATAGGTCTCCAGTATGGGGTGTTCTGCCGCAACCACCATGTAGGTCGCGCCGTAAAGCGTATCTGGTCGAGTTGTAAACACGCGTATCGCATCCTCGTAACCTGCAATTGCAAAATCCACTTCCATCCCATAAGATCTTCCGATCCAGTTGATCTGTTGAGCTTTTATCTTTTCGACGTAATCCACTTGGTCCAGGTCGTCGATAAGGCGATCAGCATATTCTGTAATGCGCAACATCCACTGATTTTTCTCTTTTCGGACAACATCTGAGCCACATCGTTCACAGTGACCGTTAACGACTTCTTCATTAGCAAGGCCCACCTTACAAGAAGTACACCAGTTAATCGGCATTTCTTGTTTGTAAGCCAGACCTTTTTCGAAAAGTTTCAGAAAGATCCACTGGGTCCATTTGTAATACTCAGGATCTGTCGTGTTGATTTCACGATCCCAGTCAAAAGAAAAACCTATCGACTGCAACTGATCTTTAAAGCGTTGGATATTTTGCTTTGTAACAATCGCTGGATGAATGTGGTTCTTCATTGCGTAGTTTTCGGTAGGCAGGCCAAAAGCGTCCCAACCGATAGGAAATAGGACATTTTGTTTTTCTAGTCGACGCTTTCTCGCGACGATGTCCATCGCCGTATAAGGTCTAGGATGTCCAACGTGCAACCCTTGACCCGATGGGTAGGGAAATTCAACGAGGACGTAGAATTTTTCTTTATCATTGTCTATTTCTGTCTTAAAGGGCTTTTCAGTCTCCCAAATCCCGTGCCATTTCTTTTCTATGGCATTTGGATTGTAATTATCCATGTTTTTCACTCCATTTCATCAAAAAACCCCCCATCCCACAAAGAGACGAAGGGTCTACAGGCCGATTCATCATCCCTATCCACTACGGTCCAAGCAGTGGCACCGATATGGATTTGCCAAGTGATACAACGCGGCAATCCTGCATCGCCACGTCGTCAATTTCTGTCAGCGAGGAACAATGACACCATCTCTCAATTTAATCCTACCGCATTTGAATGGTTTTAGTATAGCAGATTGCCCTATCCCTTTCAACTGTTACTCGTGTAAGCTGTTGACCGTACGAGGATAGGGCAGCACGTCGCGGATATTGGTTATTCCCGTCACATACATGAGGCATCGTTCAAATCCTAAACCAAATCCTGCGTGTTTTGTCCCACCAAACCGTCTGAGTTCCATGTACCACTCATAATCTTCGGGATTCAATCCCTTCTCTTCCATTAATGAAATCAATACGTCCAATCGTTCTTCACGTTGACTACCGCCTATGAGCTCGCCAATTCCCGGTACCAACAAATCGGTTGCCGCCACGGTTTTACCATCTTCATTTACACGCATGTAGAACGACTTAATTTCTTTGGGGTAATCCGTAATATAGACCGGCCCTTTTACCACAACTTCAGAAATATAGCGCTCATGTTCCGTTTGGAGGTCATAACCCCATTTGACGGGATATTTAAACTCGACATCGGCATTTTCCAAATGTTCGATGGCCTTTGTATAAGTCATGTGTTCAAATTTACTGTCGCGAACTGCTGTTAAACGGTCAATGAGGCCTTTATCGATATAGTTATTGAAAAATTCCATTTCTTCAGGTGCGTGGACCAACAAATAGTCGATGACGTATTTCATCATCTTCTCCCCTAGATCCATAATATCTTTCAATTCGGCAAACGCCATCTCAGGCTCAACCATCCAAAACTCAGCAGCATGTCGTGGCGTGTTAGAGTTCTCGGCTCTAAAAGTCGGACCAAAGGTGTACACATTTCGAAATGCCATAGCGAAGGCTTCCACTTCCAATTGCCCGCTGACCGTCAAATGGGTTTTGCTACCAAAAAAATCCTCTCGGTAATCGACTTTCCCGTCATCCCCCAAAGGAGGGTTTTGAGGATCGATGGTAGACGCTAAAAACATTTCGCCTGCACCTTCTGCATCGCTGGCTGTAATAATCGGCGTGTGGACGTAAACAAATCCATTTTCGTTAAAAAACTGATGGAGGGCAAAGCTCAACAAAGAGCGTACGCGAAACACCGCATTAAAGGTATTGCTTCTTGGACGCAAATGGGGAATTGTCCTTAAGTACTCAAGGGTGTGACGTTTTTTTTGCAAAGGATAATCTTTTTCGCTATCGCCTTCGACGAAAACTTCCTTTGCCTGCAATTCAAAGGGTTGCTTTGCGCCAATGGACTCTACTAAAGTCCCCGAGATACGTAGAGCGGACGACAACCCAATTTTTGAAATCTCTTCAAAATTTGGTAAAGCATCACCGATTACCACTTGTAGTGTTTTAAAGTAGGTTCCGTCATTGATTGCGATAAACCCTACCGTCTTAGAACTTCTTGCACTTCTCACCCATCCAGATACTTGAATTTCCTTGCCGATGTAGTCCGACGGGCAACTATAAAGGTCTTTTATTGTAACCATATTACTCCTCCGCTGATTTGTCTCGAAAGTAATCGATCGCCACTAAACGATCGTATAATCGCTTTTCATCGCCGATTTCTTTCGGTCTATAATAACTTTTGTGTGTGATGTTGTCCGGCAAATACTGTTGCTTCACGTAGCCCTCAGCATAGCTATGAGGATAGAGATATCCCACCCCTCGATTGAGGTTTTTTGCACCAGGGTAGTGAGCATCTTGTAGGTGGGGTGGAATCGCCCCAATACGCTCCCTTTTGACATCCTCCATAGCAGACGCGATTGCCATATAGGAACGATTGCTCTTTGGTGCACAGGCTAGGTAGTTTACCGCTTGTGACAATACGATCTGCGCTTCAGGTAAACCGATCACTTCAACTGCTCGAAAGGCGTTTAGCGCTACGGTCAACGCTTGAGGATCGGCATTTCCGACATCTTCTGATGCAAAAATAACCATTCGCCTCGCGATGAATTTAGGATCTTCGCCTGCGTAAATCATCCGAGCTAAATAATGAGTCGCTGCATCGGGGTCGGTTCCGCGCATGGATTTGATAAACGCAGAAATCACATCGTAGTGGCTATCTCCATCTTTATCGTAAAGCGCCGCTTTTTTTTGAATCGAATTGAGCATCGCATCGACATCAATTATTAAAGAACCATCTACCTCCGGTTTTGTCGATAGCACGGCGATTTCCAATGCGTTTAAAGCATTTCTCGCATCGCCACCAGATGCCCGAACAAGATAGTCCATGGCGTCATCGTCGATACGCACGTCGTAGATGCCTAAACCGCGTTTATCATCGGATAGGGCTCGCCGGAGAATTACCTCGATATCGTCGTCGGATAAGCTCTTTAGCTCCACCACCAAACACCGTGATATCAAAGCTTTATTGACTTCAAAATAAGGATTCTCTGTGGTCGCGCCTACTAATGTGATCACTCCTCGCTCGACAAAAGGCAAAAGCGCGTCTTGTTGAGCTTTGTTAAAACGATGAATCTCATCTATAAACAATAATGACCTCTGTCCCTCCATCGCCAAGCGATCTTCGGCAGATTTTGTCACTTCCCTTAACTCTTTGATTCCAGCTGTCACAGCGGATAATTTGTCAAAAAACATGGACGTCGACTGCGCGATAATCTCTGCTAAAGTCGTTTTACCCGTCCCAGGTGGCCCATAAAAAATCATGGATTGTAGGCGATCTGAACGTATCATGCGTGCAATCGACGCATTGTCGCCCACCAAATGGAGCTGCCCCACATAATGATTCAAGGAAGTTGGACGCATGCGGTCCGCTAACGGCGCATTTTTCTTGAGTTTTTTTTCCATGGTCATTTGCAATAAGTCCATAAACGCCGCCCCTAACTATGAAAAATGCTATCCAAATAATGAATAGCATTGTGCTCATTTTTCTTCTTTTAAATTCTCAATTTCTTCGAAAAAAGCTTCTACATCTTTAAACTCGCGATAAACTGACGCAAACCGCACATAAGACACATGATCGATCTCTCGAAGCTTATCCATGACCAAATCCCCGATGTAAGCGGTAGTCACCTCTTTTTGATTTAAATGATTCAATGCCACTTCGATCTCGTCGACTGCTTTTTCTAATTGACTAATCGCAACCGGTCGCTTTTCACAAGAGCGCACCAGACCGTTTAACAGTTTGGTTCGGTTAAACGGTTCCCTGATGTTATCTTTTTTGACAACGACCAACGCAATATCTTCATAGCGTTCATAAGTGGTGAAACGCCGTTTGCAATTCACGCAAGATCTTCGTCGACGAATGGCTTCATTATCTTCGGTTGGCCGCGAATCGACTACCTTGGTATCTTGAAAAGCGCAAAATGGACATTTCATATCAGCCTCTTATTAAAATTCTTTACGTCTTAAGAAAGTAGGAATCACAAGTTCACCTGAATCATCTGATTTCTTCTCTTGTTTCGTTTCGCTATTAAAACGTTGTGCCTTAGTTGCATCAAAACCCGTTGCAATCACAGTAATCTTAATATCGTCTTTCAGTGTGTCATCTAAACCAGCACCAAAAATAATATTCGCATCACTATCTACAGCTTCGCGAATTAAGTCAGCAGCTTCGTTGACTTCAAACAGACCTAAATCAGACCCCGTCACGTTGATTAACACAGCCTTTGCACCGTCGATTGACGTTTCCAAAAGTGGGCTCTTTATCGCCGCCTTTGCTGCGTTGACTGCACGGTTTTCACCTGTCGCACGTCCAATGCCCAAATGAGCAATCCCTTGGTCGAGCATAATGGATTTTACGTCTGCAAAGTCAAGGTTGATGAGGTTAGGAACGGCGATTAAGTCAGAAATCCCTTGAATACCGTCCATGAGAACTTGGTCTGCCATACCAAAGGCTTCGACCATGGTCGTACGTTTTTCTGCAATTTGAAGAAGACGATCATTTGGAATCGTCACTAAAGTGTCGACTTTATCTTTCAGTATTTCGATGCCTTGTTCAGCTTGGTTTTGACGTTTTCTTCCTTCAAAGGAGAAAGGCTTTGTCACCACGCCGACAGTCAAGATGCCCATTTCTTTGGCTACTTCTGCTACAACTGGCGCAGCACCAGTTCCTGTACCACCGCCCATACCAGCTGTGATAAATACCATATCTGTACCTTGGAGCGCTTCAACGATCTCATTTTTGCTTTCTTCAGCCGCTTTTGTTCCGACATCAGGGTTTGCACCTGCACCTAAACCTCTCGTCAATTTTTCGCCGATTTGAAGTTTCAGGTCCGCAGTTAGGGCTTGTAGGATTTGACGATCGGTATTTACCGCAACAAATTCTACGCCTCTCAACCCATTCTCTTGCATTCTGTTTAGGGCGTTATTGCCGCCTCCACCAATTCCAAAAACTTTGATTTTTGCCATTCCGTCGTTATTGACTTCAACATCAAACATGCTCATTGCATCCCCCTGTATTAAACTCTTTATTCTCTAAATGCTAGCTGTTTCCTCTGTCGCGGATTCTTCCACAATCGTTTCTGTCAAAGCCTCGATCGGCGTCTCGACACCGCGATTTGTGACAACAATAGGATGATCACCTGCGTTTAGTTTTATCTCTTTTATGGTAACATCAGCTTTTTTTCCGACTTCGTCCTCGATTCTCTCGATCACATTGAACTTATATGCTGTTTTTTCAATGGATCCAAAATCGATAATGATATTATTATATATGATACGAATGTTTTCTTCCAGTCCAAAGTCGATTTTGGTGATTCCTTGGAAGAATGGATGCTCTTTGAGCTCTAAAAGAAGCTTTCCTTTATCGGTCGTTTCCGATAGCTTTTGACCAACGGTCACAGGAGCATCGACAAGACCAACAAGCTCTTTCGCTATCGCCCCATCTTTTAGCGCCACAGTTTTGCGATCGACCACCGTCAAACTTTCGTCAAGGTAGTAGAGAGCCCCATCGCTGACAAAAGAACCCAGCACATAAGCTTCACGAACGTAGACGTCCAAGGTGTGAGGGTATTTTTTCGTGATGGTCACCTCTCGAATATTATCGAGCGCCATAAACTTTTCACGCAGACTGCCCGTATCGAATGTGAAAATATTGCCTTGAATTGAAGCTCCACTGGCTGCAAGCAACTCTTCGTCGGATGCTAAAACATTTCCTCGAATGGTGATTTCCGATAGGTTGAAAAAGGCATGGTTCAATCCTATGTATACCAAAATCCCTGTAGTACCGATGGCGAGTACCAAGATTGCTACTACTACCCTTAAAAAGGGTCTCTTCTTTTTGACAGGTGCCCTCATCCTCGATCCTTTCTTTCTATCGTCATCATTGGATTGTGATGGATGAACCATGATCGACTATCTCTTGACCAGTGAAAATGCTTCATCGATGATCATCTGACGGGCTTTTGGAAAGCCCAATTCTCGGCTTTTGCATCCCATTTTCTTTAAAAGCCCAGCATCGCCAATGATATTTACTATTGTATCATACAATAGGCTCGCATTTAAATCTTTTTCTAAAATCATTTCACTAGCACCATTGTCAACGTAAACTTTGGCGTTGTACTCTTGATGGTTCTCTGTCGTGTAAGCCTTTGGAATCAAAATACTCGGCAATCCCACTTGAGAGATTTCAGCCAGACTAATTGCTCCGGAGCTCGTCACAATGAGATCTGCTACAGCATAGCACCTCGCCATGTCTGAAACATAAGAAAAGACTTTTAATCCCGCATCACTTAGTCCTTCTAAGCTTTGTACAAAACCATCGTAGTGAAGTGGCCCTGTGGCGTGAATCACTTGGATCCCTTGTTGAATCAGTCTAGAGACGCATCCTGCCATCGCTTCATTCAAATCTTGTGATCCGTTGCTCCCGCCAAAAGAAAAAACGACTGGTTTATTGGGATCGAGACCCAACACGTCATAATCTTCTTTTGTTCCTTCACTTCTAAAATCACCTCTGATGGGGTTTCCTGTTAAGACAATCCGATCGGGTTTGTTGAAATAATTTCTCGATGCTTCGAAAGTGATACATACCCTATCAACAAATCGCGATAGAATGCGATTAGCAATGCCAGGATAGCTGTTTTGCTCGTGGACAAGCGTTGGGATTTTCTTTCGGGTTGCCATGTAGAGGATCGGTCCACTGACAAAACCGCCAGTGCCAATAACCAAATCAGGCTTATACGCTTTGATGATCTTCCCAGACATTCGCAACCCTTTGAGTAATTCGATGCTTGCTGATATCAGCTTAAGGCTTATTTTCCTCGGCAAACCCTTTACATGGATACTGCGATAAGGAATCCCTCTTTCTGGTATCAACCTGCTCTCAAGACCATCAGGGGTACCTACATATAAGATGCTGATCTCCTGATCCCTGCTTTTCATTTCTTCGATAAGGGAGATCGCTGGATAAATATGGCCTCCGGTCCCTCCTCCACTGACGATTACTCTCACATTAATTCTCCTCTATATATCTGGATCCTATCCATTTTCACAGGTTTAGCTTTCTCGACTACCATGCGTTTGGCATCCTTGCCTTTAACGGATATGTTCATCAATATTCCAACCATAGCGCCCATCATGACAATTGAAGTGCCCCCATAACTGATAAAGGGAAGGGGTAATCCTGTCGTTGGCGCTAGGCCCAACACCACGGCGACGTGGATAAAAGCTTGAAGCCCTATTACCGTCGTCAATCCGATCGCCGTCAAGAAACCAAAGTAGTCTGGCGCGTTCATGGCAATGCGAACGCCTAAGGCGACAAAGACCAAGAAAGCGACAATGACCAACATCCCACCTAAAAATCCAAGTTCCTCACAAATGATAGCGAAAATAAAGTCATTGTGCGCCTCAGAGATGTACAAGAATTTTTGACGACTTTGGCCGAGCCCAAGGCCAAACAACCCTCCTGTACTGACTGCAAATAGCGCCTGAGAAAGCTGCCAGCCCGTTGTTAAAAAGGTAGCCAATGGATTGATAAAAGTCAACACCCTATCAAAACGATAGGCATTGGCTTCGCCTTGAAAGGCGAGGTAGATAAAAACAGCTCCAAATACTATTGTCGGGATAAAGTGTGTGAGATTCATCCCCGATACGATGTACATGAGAAACAAGGTACCCACTAACGCTAACGTCGTCGAGAAATTGGGTTGTAGATAAATCAAACTCACTGCTGCGCCGATGATTGCAAGGGTCGGAAGGAATCCTTTGACGAAATGTCGATTATTCTTTTTGTTTTTTACCAACCATTTCGCCATGAAGAACACCGCCCCGATTTTCATCAAGTCCGAAGGCATAAAGGTCATGGATTCCGTGATAAAAATCCATCTGCGCGCATTGTTGATCACTTTGCCTAGAGGTGAAAAAACCAATCCACAAGCGATGAAAGAAATGATGAATAGGGGTACCGCAAATTTTCGGTAGATGCGATAGTCAATAAATGATACCACCAACATCATGGCAATGGTTAATACGGAAAATACGATATGCTTTTTAAAAAAGTGAAGGGAGTCGCTAAAAGTCTTTGCACCATAAGGCGAGCTTGAACTCAGCACCATAATGACACCAAAGACCATAACTCCAAGCACTAATAGAAATTGTGGTTGATTCAAGCGTTTAAACTTCATTCCCGCTCCTTCAATTCATAGACATACCGCTTAAATAGCGTCCCACGCTCTTCAAAGTTGATAAACATCCCCCAACTCGCTGATGCCGGCGAAAGCAATACGGTGTCGCCTTCAGTTGCTAAGCCCTTAGCCACGTTAACGGCCTCCTCCAAAGCGTCTACCTTGTAGACGGATTCAATGCCGTGGGCTATCGCAAGGTCGTAGAGTTGCTCACGAGTTTCCCCCATAAGTACCAGCCCTTTTCCTTGTGTCTTATACGCTTCAAAAAAGGCGTCAAAGGGGACTTTTTTGTCATACCCACCCGCGATGACCACCGTGGGTCCCGCCATAGCCTCCAAAGCTTTCACCGTCGCATCAACATTGGTTCCCTTAGAATCATTGTAGTAACTGACTCCATCTATAGTAGCCACGTATTCCAAACGATGTTCGACCGCTCGAAAGGAACATAGGGAGCTTATGACTTGCTCTTTCGATAAACCCATTATCACGCCAAAAGCCAAGCCAAATAGCAAATTGTATCGGTTATGTCCGCCGAGTAGTGGCGAGTCAGAAACCGCCATATAGGGTGTTATTGTACCGTCATGAACGTCATAAAAGGTGGATCCGTCACAATACGCGCCAGGAAAATGGGGTTCAATTTGACTAATCCAAGAAACGTCTCCTTGGCTACGTTTACCGACGGCTCTTAGTATAGGATCGTCATCATTTAATATGAGCACATCACCCTTTTTCTGATTCGCGGCTACTGTCACTTTCGCTTCAATATACGCCTCCATAGAGCCATGCCAATCCAAGTGATCTGGGGAAATATTAATCATCAACGCCACATCAGGCCTGAACGTCGGGGAATGAGCTAGTTGAAAACTGCTGCACTCCACAACTAGTACCGATTTATCATCCGCCTGATACGCATCCCACAGTACGCCAAAGCCAATATTACCACTGACGACATGAGGGATTCTATTCGTTTCAAGAATGTGCCCAATAAGGCTGGTCACTGTGGTTTTTCCATTCGTGCCCGTAATAGCGATGTATTTTCGATCCGGCCACAATCGGTAGCACAGTTCCAAATCGGAGATTACTTCGATGCCTTCTGCCTCTGCTCTCTGGATCAATGGGTTTGAAGGTGGGATCCCCGGACTTTTTAGAAGGAAGTCCAGAGTCGAAAAATCGACTTCGGTTTCATCTACCCAAGTCGTCTCGTAAGAAGCAAGTTCTTCAAATACACTTTCCAATTTGGCTTTGGCTTTCCCATCGGTAATAGACACCGAAAAGCCCATTGAACACAAGGCTTTTACAGAGGCCACTCCAGTGACCCCCAAGCCGTAAATCAAAACCCGTTTATTAATAGCATTCATAAATTACCCTCAAAATATAATCATAACACACAAGGCTAATACAACACTGACGACGCTAAAAGCTACGACAATTTTTTGCTCGGGATAGCCCTTGAGTTCATAGTGATGGTGGATAGGACTCATCAAAAAGACGCGTTTGCCATTTCTCATCTTAAAGCTAATGACTTGAATGATGACTGACATGGCCTCAGCCAAGTAAATCCCACCGAGAATAGGCAGAAAGAACATCATGTCCCCTAATAACGCCACTGACACAACAGCGCCTCCTATAGCCATTGATCCCGTATCACCCATAAAGGCTTTTGCCGGGTTACTGTTGTAGACGAGAAAGCCCAACAGGCACCCGATAAAGATCAAACTGAACGTTCCTAGATCCCCATTAGTGCCATTAAGCAATAGGAAGTAAGTCATGAAAACTGGGATAGATACCCCTGTAGCGAGTCCATCTAAACCGTCGGTGAGATTTACTGCGTTGACAAAGCCCACCATCATAAAGATGAGTATTGGAAACATGAAGTAGCTTAAATTGAGCTCCACATTCAAAATGGGGAGGCGTTGCGTCGTCACTGAAAGAGGATCTCTGTTGTAACAAAGTATCAAGATAACCAGGCTAACTAAAAATTGGAGTACCATCTTTTGTTTTGCTGTCAATCCCAATGATCGTTTCATCACCAATGAAAAAAAGTCGTCCACAAAACCAATTAAACCAAATCCTAAAGTCCCCAAAAGAATGATCAGCATGGTAAAATTCATGCGACCAAAGACCAAAAGGCAAATGAGCGCAGCCACCACAAACATAATTCCACCCATGGTCGGCGTTCCTTTTTTTGAATAATGACTCTTGGGGCCTTCTTCACGAATATTCTGACCGATATGGGCTTTTTTAAGCACCGGAAGCAGCAATTTTCCAATTATCACGGTGAGGGCGATAGCCACTACCATGACTAAAGACTGTTGTTGTAAGCTCATTTAAGTCGTTTCCTCCTCTGCAGGATCGGTATTTTTATCTTCTAGTAACACTTTGACCACAGACCCCGTTTCAATTTGTTCACCGGCCTCTGGCAATTGTGATGATACCACACCTTCGCCGTTCACTTCAAGGGTGACAGACAAAGACTCAACTGCTACTTCAACCTCCTCTTTCGTCATCCCCTTCAAATCGGGCATTTCAACGAGCTCGATCTCGATGATCTCCGTTGCCAAATCCACTGTGCCGTAGCGATTTAATGCATTTCCTGGCTCAGGATACTGTTTAATCACTCGAGATTTAGCAGATGTGCGCACATCACCCATGTTGTATTTTAAGTCCAGTGACTTAAGCGTTTCAACCGCCTGAGACAATTCCAGTCCCAAAATATTAGGCACGCGAACCTCTTCAGACTCATCACCTGTGATAGGAGCGTCTTTGCGTTGGCTGATGAGACCTTGAAAAATTTGTTCTACAAGCGTTCCCGCCACTTCATTGCCCCCTGTAGCTCCATTTGGTTCATCAGCAATAACCAGTATCGAGTACTCTGGCTTATCCGCAGGGTAGACGCCATAATAAGATGCATAAGTTTTTTCTTCGGTGTAAGCACCATCGACGAACTTAATACTCGTACCGCTTTTCCCGCCTACCCGATACCCCTTGATCTTCGCACCGTTCGAAGTGGCTTCTGCGACGTTGTATTCTAGAAACTCCAACATTTTCTGAGACGTTTGCTGGGAAAGCACTTGGGATTTGATCAGTGGTGAGGTTTTGTTGAGTTCTTGTCCCTTGTCGTCTTTGATTTGCGCGACGAGATAGGGTTTCATCAGCCTGCCACCATTGACTACAGAGTTGACGGCTGTGATCATTTGTATTGGCGTTACTGCGATACCGTGACCGTACGACATCGTCGCTAGATTTGCCGGTCCTATTTCTCGAACGGCATTGACGGTAATTCCCTTTTCTTCAGCCGGCAACTCAATCCCTGTCGCTTGTCCAAAGCCAAAAGCTTTGACGTATTTGAACATGCGTTCCGGTCCCAAGTCCCGAGCAATTTGTACAAAAGCTGGGTTGCATGAATTTCCTAACGCCTCTTTCAACGTCTGTTCTCCGTGGGGGTCGTACCATCGATAACAACGTATGATGACACCTGGGATATCGGTGATCGTGCCTTCACAGTTGTAGTGGGAGTCTTTTGTTGCCGTCCCTTCATCGATGGCAGCCGCCGTGGTCAATGCTTTATACACTGAACCCGGCTCATAAACGTTACTCACTGCTGGATTGCGCCAAGCTTCAAAGTACTTGTCGGTCAATTCTTCGTTGGAAAGCTTACGCCATGCCGCCCGTTCCATCTCCGACCGCGGTTCCCTGGGATGACTGATATCGTATCCTGGGAAGTTCGCCATACTCAATACCTCTCCGGTGTTAGGATTCGTAACAATCACCGAAAGATTCTTTGGTCGATATTTTTCGTAAGTCGCTTCGCCCAGTTGGTGAACCAGTGTTTGAATCCGTTCATCGATTGTCAATACAATGTCAGAACCTTGAGTCGCTTCATACACCGTTGGTTCTTCTAGAGGAATGACCTGTCCTCCAGGATCGGTGTTAAAGAGGGTCAGACCACTTTTTCCCATGAGTACATCGTTCATCGACGCTTCTATTCCATACTGACCCACATTTTCTGTATTGGTAAACCCAATCACGTGACTCGCGATGGTGGGATGAGGATAGTGCCTCCTATTTTCCGTGGCAATTGAAAGTCCATTAAGTTTCGAATTCCTTAAACTATCTGCCTCTCCGTTACTCAAGTCACTTTTTAGGCGTACCACGCCTTTTTTGTCAAAAGCCTCATCCACCGCAAGCCGATCCAGATCTAAAAGCGTCATTAACTTTTGTTTCGTCGATTCAACTTCGCTGACCTCTTCAGGAAATAAATAACAGGTATTGGTGGATACAGAAGTCGCAAGAGCGGTACCGTTGCGATCGTAAATAGTACCGCGCTTAGGTGCCAACTCAACAGATTTTCGCTGTTGACCATAGGCTAACTCTCTATATTTTTCTCCCCCAAATACCTGTAACTGCAATAGCCGGATCATAAAGACTCCGGCTAAAAATAAACATATCCCGTAAATAAACAAAATTCGATTTGTGCGATTCGCTTTCTTTTTCATTGTCACCCTCTGCAATCATCGTATCATACCTAACAACAAAGACTGCAAATAGCTCCCCAATCCTTTTGTCTCAGTCGCGGCAATGATTTTAGGACCATTTTCCAAGGCGATGTATTGATCTCTTTTAGGATAGTCCATTCCGAGGTTCAGCCGTGCAAGTCTCTCCACGCGATCAGGGGTTTGGTAAGGCTCAAGTTGCATCGTTAAGTAATCCTGGTCTGCTTTTAAAAGAGTCATGGTACCTTTGTTTGCAGTTATTTCGTTGTTGATTTGTGTAATCACAGTATACCTTATCAAGACCAAAATTATCAAGGTAGACATTAAAAGACCCAATAAGACGATGGAACGAATCCGTTTATTCCTCGACTTTGAGCGTTTCACTAAAACATGCGGTTCATGAATATTTAGTTTTGGTCTACCTGTGGGAAGGTGAGTTTCTTCCATTTTTCGTTGAGCCATACCCATAATGATTCCCCTTTATTCAATCCTTTTGGCAATCCGAAGCTTAGCGCTTCGGGCTCTATGGTTATGAGCAATTTCTGTTTCCTTTGGGAGCGTTGGCTTTCGTGTGATAATATCGACAACGCTTCTATTTTTGCATATGCAAATCGGAAAATCTGGAGGGC
This sequence comes from uncultured Peptoniphilaceae bacterium, assembly GCA_964533865.1. Lineage (GTDB taxonomy): Bacteria > Bacillota > Clostridia > Tissierellales > Peptoniphilaceae > CAZHRC01. The sequence goes on along the minus strand of CAZHRC010000001.1, from coordinate 126,536 downwards.
AGATACAACCTTGATTCAAGTCGCGAAATGCATTTTTTACGATCCGATCTTCCAATGAATGAAAGGTGATAATCGCTAACCTACCACCCGGTGTTAAGCGATGCGCAATGATGTCGATCGCCTTTTCCAGAGCATCTAATTCGCCGTTTACTTCTATACGAAGGGCTTGAAACACTTTTCGTGCCGGGTGTCCCCCTTGTTCCCTCACTTTTTTAGGTATCGCCTGACGAATGATCTCTACCAGATCGTTTGTCGTATCTATCGGCTGGTGTTGGCGAGCTTCGATGATAAATTCTGCGATCCGCCTGCCCCATTTCTCTTCGCCATACTTCCAAAAAATATTCTCCAGTTCCTCTTTTGAGTAGTGGTTGACGACTTCGTGGGCATCGAGCATTGCATTTCTGTCCATGCGCATATCAAGTCTCGCGTCCTGGCGATAGGAAAACCCTCTTTCCTCATTGTCAAACTGATAACTCGAAACGCCAATGTCCATCAAAGCACCGTCAATTTTATCGATGCCTAATTGATCTAGTACAACATCGATCTCAGAAAAATTCGACTTGATAAAAATCACTTTTTCCCCATGTGCCTCTAATACTTGGGAGGCGTGATCAAGAGCTTCTTGATCTTGATCGATGCAGATGAGGCGTCCAGTCTCAAGTCGTTTGGCAATTTCGAGGGAATGCCCCCCGCCGCCCGTTGTACAATCTACATAAATCCCATTGGCCTTAATATCGAGCCCCTCGATAGATTCTTGTAGAAGGACTGACTTGTGATCAAATTTCATAGTTCACCTCATAGATCTAAATCTTCCATTTTTTCCGTCAGCGTTTCATAATCGAGAAAATCATCGTCATTGTACGCATCCCACGCGTCCTTGGACCAAATCTCAATGCGCGAAGACACACCGATGATGACGACATCCTTTTCAATATTGGCATACTCTCGCAAGTTTGGGGGCAATAGTACCCTTCCTTGTCGATCCAGCGTAGTGTCCATAGCACCAGAATAGAACAAACGTGAAAATCCTCTCGCTTCTTTCATCGTCAGCTTGAGATTGCTGATTTTCTCATCGAGTTTTTCCCACTCGTCGATTGAATAAACAAATAAACAGCGTTCCATTCCCTTCGTGATAAAAAAAGAGTCTCCTAATTCCTCACGGAATTTGGCAGGCATGATCACCCTGCCCTTCGTATCGACCGTATGTTGATATTCCCCAATGAACATAAACGGTTCAACTCCTTTTCTCCCACTTTGTACCACTTTGCTCCACTTAGAACCATTTTACCCTATATTTTTTGGTTTGACAATCCCATATCCTCCATAAAAGTAGGCGCAAAAAACGCCCTTTTTGCGTTTCTTGCGCAAAAAGGGCGATAGATCAACCTTTAAAAAGCTAATTTACTTTTTTCTATCACATATTTTATTTTTTTATTTTTTTATCCTGCTGATGGGATGATCGATTTCTTAAATAGATGTACATGACAACCCCAACAAGAATCCCAACAATACTCACGAGTTGTGCTGTGCGCACACCAAGAACCATGAGACTGTCCGTGCGTACACTCTCGACAAAAAAGCGAAGAATCCCGTACAAAACAAGATAGAGCGCAAAGACTTCACCATCTTCACGTTTATAATGATGGTAATAGTGATTCAAAAACAAAAAGATCAAAAAGTCACCAATGGACTCGTATAAAAAAGCGGGATGGACTTTTTGACCCTCTACTATTATCCCCCATGGCAAATCCGTCGGGCCACCATGAGCCTCTTGATTGATAAAATTCCCCCAACGACCAATCGCTTGACCCAACGCCACACTGGGGAAGAAAAAATCGGTAATTTCCATAAAGGGGATCTTTTTGACCTTAGAGAAAATATAGGTGGCTGCTACTGCTCCCAATAACCCTCCGTGGATGGCAAGGCCCCCACTCCTGACATTAATGATAGCCATAAAATCGTGGCGGTAGTTTTCCCATTCAAACGCCACGAAGTACAAACGCGCACCGACTATTGCAGCAGGCAGCGCGACCATCATAATGTCTGCGATTAAATCAGGGGAGTAGCCTTTGGCAGTGGCTTTCTTTTGTGCAAAGTACATGCCCACCACAATCCCTATAATAATTAATATCGAATACCAGTATATTTCAATACCGAACACGGTAAACGCGACTCTATCTATAGTTGCTGTCATTGTTGTAAACTCCTTTTACTGTTGCAACGTCCCAACACAAAACACAGGATGTGGCAAACTAAAAAAACAACTCCTGTCATCGTTGCGATTCTTATGACGATAGTCGAGAAGAAATGCTCTGGAAGCATTTGTATCATCAAATCCGTCCGTGGATCAAGTATCCAAAGATCGTTGTCAAAAAAGACTTCGTGAAACATAGTAAAATATTTTGTAAAATCCATCAGAATCAACAGGCCAAAGACGCCAATCACACCCCAAATCCAAACAAACCCTTTGGCTAATCGATTGGCCAACTGAAAAACATTGCCAAACTTCCATAAATAAATCGCAATGCCAAGGCCGATAATCACCAGCGCTACATTGCGAATCCCAGTGCCCTTATCATACAAGTTATAAACATCCACCATATGGGTCACTTCCTTTAGATTGAAGTGACGTTCGACCAAGGTTCTATCCCCTGTGGCGATATAAGTCAGCAAGTCGTCCGTAATGACGTTGAGTTCCTCATAAGACTTACCTGTAGCGAGATCGATGTGATTTTTCCGTTGAAAAGCCTTGAAAAAACCCCTGTCATAGGTACAGATCTCCATCGCGCTCAACAAAATCACAAGGGGAATCAATACGCTCAATAGAGCAACGATGGGAGTGAACCCTTTTTTAGTTGTCATTGTCTTCAGGCATCAGCCAGTTGTGATAGACCGATTGAACGTCGTCATTGTCTTCTAGGATATCGATCATCTTATGCATTTGTCGGTTGTTTGCTTCATCGGCAATGACGGTTTCGGTCACCGGTAGGTAAACCAAATCGGCAGTGTCAAAATGATAGCCTTTTTCCAATAGACCATCGCGCACCGCAGCAAATTGATCGATGGCCGTGGTGATTTCGAAGTACTCTACCTCGGCGATAAAGTCCTCTGCGCCAGCATCCAAAGCATCCATCATCAACGTTTCTTCATCGATATCCCCTTTTTCTAACAACAACAGTCCTTTGCGATTAAATAAGTAGGCTACAGAACCTGTTTGCCCTAGATTCCCACCGTACTTGTCAAAAGCGTGTCGTACATCGGCAGCTGTTCGATTTCTGTTGTCCGTGAGGCAAGTGACCATAACCGCCACGCCTTCTGGACCATATCCCTCGTAAAGGATCTCTTCGTATATCACATCGTCTCCATCGCCAGATGCTTTTTTTATCGCCCGATCGATGTTGTCATTGGGCATGTTTTCAGCTTTCGCTTTTTCGATGGCTGCTTTCAGAGCGGGATTGTAGTTGGGATCGGCTCCCCCTTCACGAACAGCAACTGAAATCGTGCGTCCAAGTTTCGTAAATATTTTCCCACGCTTAGCGTCTTCTTTGCCTTTTTTATTTTTTATCGAACTCCATTTATTGTGTCCTGCCATAACTCTCTCCTTGTTTAGTGATGATTAAGCTTCACTGACCACTCGAATCAGTATTCCGTCTTTGGTAAGGGCTCTCTGGTTCGCAACTTTTACAACTTCAGAGGAGCCGTTTGTTTTGTTTGCCACATCTTCCAAAAAAATTTCCCATTGAGAAGGATGTATTAACAGTCGAATCCCCACATGGTCTGCATAGGTGATATCCAAAATATTAATGGCCTTTTCTTTTAAATAATACTCCATGGCGCCATAGTAGCCGTAGTCCACATCGACCATGCAGTCATAATAGACCTGATTAGCCACGATTTCCGCCATGTGGATCCCCTCGGATACCCCTTGTGAATAGGCGCGTACCAACCCATTCGCGCCCAGTTTTATACCACCAAAATACCGAGTCACCATCGCTAACACGTTGGTTAAGTCGGCTTTTTTCAAGACTTCCAACATGGGTATTCCCGCCGTGCCCTGGGGTTCGCCATCGTCGTTAAACCTTTGAGTCATCTTGTCTTCCCCGATAATGTAGGCCGTGCAAGTATGGGTCGCGTCCCAGTATGCTTTATTGGTCGCTTCGATGATGGCCTTTGCGCGTTCCTCAGTATCTACTGGCACGATGGTGGCGATAAATTTTGACCGCTCGATGTCGTAACGGTATACGCCTTCTTTGAGTACGGTATTAAAATCTTTCATGAGTTCCCCTCTACGATATAGGGTTTAATCTGCGGTAGCCAAGAACTTGCCACTCGACCAATCAATACAGCGCCGGAGTCATCATAGTGAGACAACTTCAAATGCAACGCTTCGATCATCCATGTCATTTTGTCGAGCGCAGCGTAGGGCAGATGCACTTCAACCTCTAAGTCTTCACCATAGAGTAGCTCTTCGATCCGCTCGAGGAGTCGATTGATGTCCTGGCTTTTCAATGCACTGATCTCTATTGAGTTCTCGGTTGCCTGGGTGTGGAAAGTGGGTTCCGTACACAAATCCACTTTATTAAACACAGTTAGTATCGGAATATCCACTACGTCGAGTTCGGTGAACACGTTATTTGTCACAGCTGCCTGCTCTTGGATATCCGTTGAGGTGGCATCGAGGACGTGAACGATAAGGTCTGCATATTTGACTTCTTCTAACGTACTGCGAAACGCATCGATTAAACTCGTGGGTATGTCGGATACAAAGCCTACTGTATCCGATAGGATTGCCTTATACCCTCCGGGAAGTTGAAAACCGCGCAGAGCGGGATCCAGCGTTGCAAATAACCGGTCGTC
>CAZHRC010000001.1:95556-121669 GCA_964533865.1 uncultured Peptoniphilaceae bacterium | reverse complement strand
TCAGCATAGACATACTTATCGGTGGTCCCCGATTGCTCCAAAATGCCGTTCATGATTGTAGATTTGCCTACGTTAGTATAACCGACGAGGGCCACCACTGGCAAGGAGGATTTTGTTCGCTGTTTTCTTGTCGTTTCGCGGGTGGCGCTTAACTCTTCGAGCTGTCTTTTCGCTTGATCGATTTCTCGCAATATCGTACGTCGGTCCGTTTCTAATTTTTGCTCTCCAGGTCCTCTAGTGCCGATGCCTGCCCCTTCACGAGAAAGGTATTTTCGCATCCCAACCAATCTTGGAAGACGATATTGAAGTTGTGCCAACTTAACTTGCACTTTCCCTTCATTGGACTTGGCGCGAGTGGCGAAAATGTCGAGTATCAAACCTGTTCGGTCCACGATTTTGCAACCAATAGCCTCTTCCAAGTTACGCATTTGAGAGCCGGTCAATTCATTGTTAAACACCACGCCATCGAGTTCATTGTTTTCGACAGCCTCTTTAATTTCTTCAACTTTCCCTTTGCCAATATAGGTGGTGGGATCGATCCGATGACGGATTTGAAGGATTTCTCCAAAAATTTCAGCCCCTGCCGAACGCACTAACTCTTGAAGTTCGAGCATTTTGTAAGCCTGCTTTTCCTTATCTTTATCGAGTAGTACGGTTACAAGTAGTACTTTTTCTTTGTCTTTTGTCATAATAATCACCCTAGGGTCTATTATACCAGTCTTTAGGGCTAATGGAGATAATTTTCCCCTTTGTTCCGAAAAATGGCGGTCTATGTTATAATTGAAACATCAAAATTGTTTAACTTCAATGACCCAGAATCGCTCTGGGACTTTTCTACAGAACGGCCGCCAGCCTTTAATACGCAACACGACTCGAGCAGACACCGTTTTAGAAACATTGATCACCAACACGAGGAGGTTCATCATATGCAGAAGAAAAAGAAAAGCTTTCTAGCTAAGCCTTTCATCGTCCTATTTTCGATCTTGCTTATTTTCATTGCACTAGTCGGAGGATTATTGTCCCAATCCTTCATAGAAATCATGGGCAGCGCGCCTGAGATCGATCCCAATAATATCAATTCTATGCTTAGCGAAAACTCGATCATTGTGGATGCCGAAGGGAATCTCATCGAGAAAATAGAGACCGAAGAATTTCGTGAAATCATATCCATAGACCAGATGCCTTCCTATCTTCTCGACGCTTTTGTCAGCGTTGAAGACGAGAGGTTTTATGACCATATCGGCATCGACTTTAGAGGCATCGCTAAATCGATTATAGAAAACATCGCGGCTGGTGACATCGTGCGCGGTGCTTCGACGATCACTCAACAGTTGGCGCGCAATATGTACTTAAACAACGATCAAACCTGGGAACGAAAAATCAAAGAGATGTATCTGGCCTTAAAGCTTGACGCCACCTTACCAAAAGAAAAAATCCTTGAGGCTTACTTAAATCGCGTCTTCCTTGGTCAAAATTCCTATGGCGTTCAAGCCGCGTCACAAACCTATTTTTCAAAAGACGCAAAAGATTTGACGATAGCAGAGTCTGCAGCTCTGGCGGGTATCGTCCAGAGTCCAACTAACTTTGCTTTGTTCAGGACCCTGACACCAGAGGATGTAACCACAGAATTGCCGTTAGGTGAAGTATTTATGAACGGCCAAACCTACATCGCTGTTTATAATGAGGAGCCCAACGCTCGCCAAAAATACGTCTTGCGCAAAATGCACGATCTCAAAAAACTCGACGACGCCAGTTATGAAACCGCAAAAGCTGAAGACATCACAAAAGCGATCTCCCCTGGCCAAAAGCGTATTGACAATCTATCCAATTACTTTACCGATCTGCTAAAACTTCAAGTGGTTGAAAAACTGATGGAAACTCAAAACCTTTCCCAGGAAGCGGCTAAGGAAATGCTCTACAGCGGTGGTTTGACCATTACCGCCACAGTTGACATTGCGATGCAGCGCAAACTCGAAGAAATTTACTCCAATTTTTCAAAAGTCCTTAACGGTGATACCTCGAGTTATTCCCTACCACCAAATCTGAGCATCAAACTCGACGACCATCGTAACATTGTCGATGGCAATGGAGATATCCTCTATTTCAAAAAAGATAACATCATGACCGAAGACTTTGAACTTAAATTAGGCGAAGGGAGCTATACCAATACCGAAGGCGGATTAATATTAGATACCTCCAAATTACGGGTCCTTGGTAACAGCATTGACGTAGCCGACTTCTATACCCAAGACCAAAACGCAAATTTGGTCACCCACGCTGTTGGTTCCATTGGCATCGAAGATGGTGAAGTCACCGTGGACGAGGAAGGAAAGATCACGTTAACCAAAAAGTTTTTAGAGTCGCGTCCAGATTTTTACACCGAAAGCGAAGGCGCTCTTCTCATCGCAAATAAATACTATAATTTTGATAAAAAGGGAGCGGTACAACCCCAGTCCTCCTCAGTAGTCATCGACCATAAAAACGGACAAATCAAAGCCCTCATCGGCGGTCGCGACCAGCAAGGTTTTGGGATTCTAAACCGTGCATCCGGAGTCCCACGTCAGCCGGGATCCGTAATGAAACCTTTGGCTGTCTACACCCCGGCGTTGGACAACGGTTATAACCTCGCCACCGGCATCGACGACGTTCCATTCTACGACGATCGCGGTGAACTATGGCCTCAAAACTGGTATTTTGGGTATCGAGGCATTCGCTCTTTGAGACAAAGCGTCGTCGCTTCCATCAACGTCAATGCGGTTAAAGTCCTTGATGACATCGGAATCGAAAAGTCTAAAGATTACTTAAAGAAATTTGGGATCATCCAAGACAACGAAGACAACGATAACTTTGTTGAAGCCAAGGAAGACAACGGTAGCAACGATGAAAACCTCGCAGCGATGGGCCTTGGGGCTATGACTCATGGGCTTACCAACCTCGAGGTAACCGGGGCTTTTGCAGCACTCGCTAATCTCGGCACCTACATCGAGCCGTTGACCTTCTCAAAAATTACCAGTCAAGACGGGACTGCTCTTTTTGATAATGGAAATAAGACTCAAGAAGTCGTCACTCCCGATATCGCTTATCAAATGAACAGCGCACTCAACTCTGTCGTGCAAGTCGGCCACGCAAGAGCAGCGCTTCTCGATGGCATAGAAGTCGCTGGTAAAACCGGTACGACTCAAGACGACCAAGACTTTTGGTTTGTCGGATTCACCCCCTACTACACTGTCGGTGTGTGGATGGGCGTCGACAACCCTCGTATTAAACTCGAAGGCAACTCCTCCGAACAAGCCACATCCTTGTGGCACAGCATCAACGCTTCTATTTTAGCAGATGCGCAACCTGCTAAATTCGAAGAGCCTGAAGGCATTATCCATGCGGAAGTGTGTACCCAATCGGGAAAACTTCCGACAAGAGCGTGTCGAGCTGACTCGCGAGATGTGGTGATCAACGAGATATTTAGCGAAAAAACACTGCCCAAACAAGACTGCGATTTACACGTTTTCCGCTCAATTGATACGCGTAACGGTCTACTCGCAAAAGAAGCTACCTTGAAGCAATATCGAGCCTACAGATCCTTTATCGAACGGGATCCTGCCTATATTCCTTCGGAAAATGGTGGTATCGTTCCAGACGATTGGGAATACAGTGTCCCAACTCGCTACTCTAACGCTTCCAACTACGTCCCACCAGCGGTAACCGCCACACAGGATGACGAGACCGAAATCGAAGCACCGCCGACACCAACACCTACACCTACACCTACACCGACGCCTACGCCAGCACCTGAGCCAGTCGACCCATAATGTTAGAAAAAAGCCTCGCGAAATCGAGGCTTTTTTTACACCTTGATCAGGTAAAAATGGAAACCCGACGCTCTATCTTCGATTTTCAACAAGGTGCTGGAAAGGTCCACGTTAAACACCACAGCCGGTTCATTCATATCAAAATTCGTCAACAAAAATACCCCGCACACCCAGTTGGTTTGACTCATGCGCAACAATAATTTGTGGACTTTGGTCACTTGTAAAGTATGACCTTCGTTTAAAAATCCGTGCAACGTCACCGGTCTATCCTCCAGCCCCACATGTATATCCACGTCCCCATTGTCATGGGAAACTGAGTTAACCTTTAAGGTCGTATCCAAAACCTGTTGATCTAAGTGAACATAAACCATGATCCACACTCCTTTCTTAGCAATACTAAAGACAAAACATAAATACTACAAAATGATTGATTAAAATAATCACGAGGTGAAGCATATGGAAACTATTACTATCTTATTAGTCGAAGATGAAATCGGCATATCCAACATTACAAAATCCTATCTGGAAAAGGAAGGCTATCGCGTCATCACAGCATATGACGGCGAAGTCGCTCTATTGGAGTTCAAATCTAACCCTGTGGATTTGGTGATTCTCGATCTTATGTTGCCAAAACTCAGCGGCGAGGAAGTCATTAAACAAATTCGCACCCTATCTGACGTTCCAGTCATCATGTTAACCGCAAAAGTAGAAGAAGATGACCGCATCCAAGGCCTTCGCCTAGGCGCCGACGATTACGTCACCAAGCCTTTTAGCCCTAGAGAACTCATGGAACGAGTACGTACCATCTTGCGACGCATCGAAAAGTACAACCTTCCCCGGGCAGATATTATGATTACCGATGACGGCATACTAGAAATGGACCTCGCTAACAATCGGATTTTTAAACGCGGCGAAGAAGTAGTATTGACCAAAAACGAATTTCAAATCCTTCGCACCATCTTCTCAAACCCCCATAAGATATTTACCCGAGAAGAAATCATCGAAATCGCCTTTGGCATTGATTACGATGCTTACGATCGCGCTATCGACACCCACATAAAAAACATTCGCCAAAAATTGGAAGACGAGCCGAAACAACCGAAATACATCCGGACGGTATATGGCATGGGCTACAAAGCAGGTGGCGTGCATGAAACTGCGAAATAAAATCGCATGGGCAGTCGTAGCAACCGTCGCCGTATCCGCTTTGGTGATCTCCATGTTGATCAACTTGGCATTCAACCAGTCTTTTCTCGACTTCTTAAAGGCTGAACGCCAATTTGAGTTTGAACAAATCAAGACCGACATTACCAAAATCATCGTGTCTCGCGGTTACGCCTTACTCAGCTCCGATTTAGATATCTACGCTGAGAGTTCAAATATCTACATTGAGCTTTTGGACGAAAACAAAAAGTCTCTCGGCGTTTACAATGGCTTAAAGGAATCCCGGGTAAACAATGCGTCATACGTCGAGGAGATCGAACCGATCAAAACATCCGATGGTACCATCTCTATGCGAATCGGATATATTAGCAACGAATACTCTTTTAATCAGCGAGCTACCGACTTTCGAGACAACATCATACAGTCCGCCTTTTTCACCGGACTATTGGGCATTGCTGTCGGGCTGGCAATAAGCGTCTACCTATCCGATAACTTATCAAAACCCATTATTCAAATCACAAACGCTACCAAGGACATTCGCGCCGGTAAGTACGATACGCCTATAGGCGGATCAGATATCATCGAAATCCAAGATCTTTCCAATAACATTCGATTTCTCTCAAGCAGTCTAAAAGCGCAAGAGGCGATTCGAAAACACTATGCTCAAGACATCAGCCATGAGCTTCGCACCCCGTTGACCAATCTCCAACTCCATCTTGAAGCGATTCGAGATGGGATCATCACCATGGATCAGGAAACCACCGACATTCTCATCGGAGAGATACAACGCCTAAACACCCTCGTCAATCAATTGAAAAACACATTTAACGAAGGTCAAACCCAGGTCAAAATCGACTCTGAAACCTTTAATCTCACCGAGGAACTCGCCCAGATCAATCTCAAACTTCAACCCCGATTAGCTGAAAATAATGTAGAGCTCCTCTCCACTCTTCAAGAGGACGTCATCGTGACCATGGACCGAGGTAAGATCACACAAGTCATGTACAACCTCATCACCAACGCCGTTAAAGCACTACGCGATAACGGAAAGATACAAATCACTTTAAACGAATTCCCAACCAACGTGGTCATCACTGTGCGCGATAACGGGATCGGCATCGCCGAAAAGGATCTTCTCCACATTTTTGATCGCTTTTTTCAGGTCGACCCGTCGCGAAATGAAACCGACAAGGGCACAGGCCTTGGTTTGTCCATTACGAGAACCTTTATCGACGCCATGGGCGGAAAAATATCCGTATTAAGCAAGGTTGGCGAAGGTACGGAATTTATCGTGGAGCTTCCAAAGTAACTTGACATCACCCGCTCCTGTGATATTATGAGAAAAGATTTTATTAGGAGTGATGTGAATGTTAGCAAAACGATTAGAAACTATGATTTCTTCCCCGATACGAAAATTAGCCCCTTACGCTAAGCGCTGTCAAGATGAAGGCGTAACCGTGTTGCGTCTGAACATTGGTCAACCGGACATCGAAACACCAGAAGAGTTTTTCGATGCGATTCGCAATGTGGACATGAGTGTTTTGGAGTACGAAGACTCACAAGGCTCAAGAACCTTCATACAGTCCACTATCGACTATTATCGACGCTGGAACATCGACTATGCCTTTGAGGATATCATCGTCACCCAAGGCGCCAGCGAGGCCCTAATTTTCGCCTTAGCGACCATCTGTGACCCAGGGGACGAGGTACTCGTACCCGAACCCTTCTATAGCAACTACAGCAATTTTGCCGGTATGCTCAACATCGAATTGGTCCCTATGACCACCTATGCTCGTGACGGGTTCCGATTACCTGATCTAGACACTATGGAAAAACGGGTCACCGACCGCACCAAAGCCATCATGATCACAAACCCAGGCAATCCGACGGGACGCGTCTACACCGAAGACGAACAAAATGCCATCTGTCAGCTCGTCTTGCGAAACAACTTGTTTTTGATCTCCGATGAAGTGTACAAAGAGTTTGTCTACGATGGACTCCAGTACAAGAGCTTTGCACATTATCCTGAACTTGAACAGCACCTACTTCTCATTGACAGCATCTCTAAACGTTACAGCTGCTGTGGTGCACGCATAGGTACTGTGGCGTCAAAAAATCGCCATATTATGGCAAATATTTCGAAATTAGCACAGGCGAGACTCTGTGTCTCCACATTGGAACAAATCGGCGCTTGTGCCCTCAACGAAGTTTCTCACACCTACCTCACAAGCGTGGTTTCTAAGTACGAAAGTCGTCGCAACCTTGTCTTTGAGCATATCGCCAATATGCCCGGCGTGCTGTCGATAAAGCCAAATGGCGCATTCTACAACATTTTGTCCCTACCAGTGGACGATGCCGAAACTTTTACGTTATGGGTGTTGGAGAACGTCCGGATCGACGGAGAAACCATACTCTTAACACCAGCTGAATCCTTCTACCTGACGCCGGCGATGGGCGTCAATGAAGTGCGCATCACCTATTGTATCAACGAAGAAAAACTCGGTCGCGCCATGGCGATCCTAAAGAAAGCTCTAGAGACTTATCCCGGACGCACAACTGTTTAATGAAAAAAACCTTGAAACGAAACGTTTCAAGGTTTTTTTATGATGAATCGGCTAAGGCATTAGCTTATTGCTGCTCGTCTTCTTGAGGTTGGTCAGCGACTTCTTCGTGTGCTTCTTCAACTTCTACGACTTCTTCCGTTTCAACTTGAACTTCTTCAGCTACGACTTCCTCTTCGCCACCAAAATCAAAGTCGAACAAATCACCGATGCTCACGCCAATGTCTTGGTTTTCGTAAGCGGGTTCGGATTCGCGACGTCTGCTTGGACGTGGTTTACGAGGTTCTTTTTCTTGCTTTTGTGGTTTAGCAGGTTCTGGTTGAAGTGCCTTTACACTAAGAGCGATGCGTTGCTCTTCTGTGTTAATCTCTAGGATTTTCACTTCAAGCTCTTGACCGACATTCAACTCATCAGATGGCTTTTCAACGTGATCATAGCTGATCTGAGACACGTGAACTAAACCTTCAACGCCTTCTTTCAAGCGAACAAACGCACCAAAATCCAATAGGTTGACAACTTCACCAGTCACCACGTCTCCTTCTTTGTTGTTTTCCAAGAAGAGTTCAAATGGTTTCTTTGTCAATTGTTTTAATCCTAGTGAAATTCTGTTTTTCTCTTTGTTCGCGCGTAGCACTAACACATCCACTTCTTGGCCGACTTCTAAAACATCCGATGGATGTTTGATGCGGTGCCAAGAAATGTCGGAAATGTGAATCAGACCATCTACGCCGCCTAGGTTGACAAATGCACCAAAGTCGGTAAGGCGTTCAACAGTTCCCTTCATCACTTCGTTTTGTACGATGGTTTCCCATACTTTATCGAGTTCCGCTTCTTTAATGACGCGGCTCGACAAAACGATACGACGTTTTTTGTCATCAAGGCTGACGATTTTGCATTGTAGTGTTTGACCGACGTATTGTTTCAAATCGCGAACGTAGTACGTGGTGATTTGGGACGCTGGAATAAACCCGTTGATGCCCATAACCGATGCGACAAGACCACCCTTGTTGCTTGCAGTGACTTGTGCGTCTACAATTTCTTCGCTGTTAAAGACGTCAACTAGTTTTTGCCAGTTCTTCAAACCTTCAACGCGTCGCGTGGAAAGAACCACATTGCCTTCCCCATCATCAAGCTTTATAACATAAACGTCAATTTCTTGACCGACTTCGAATAAGTCTTGTGGTTTTGCGTTTTCATCGTTAGAAACTTCGTCTAACTTGATGATTCCATCGGTTCTGTACTTAATATCGACAAACACCTCTTGGTCTTTAACTGTGATGACCGTGCCTTTGACGATATCCTTTGGATAGATTTTGATCATACTATCCTCTACTTGTTCTAAATACTCTTCGCTACTAAATTGATCCATTCTCTCAACGACCTCCTCAATAATCCAATCTGGTGTCGACGCACCAGCAGTTATACCTATTGTATAAAATGTTGATACCTTTTGTAAAGGTAAATCTTTTACAGATTCAATTCTAAAGACATTTTTACAATGAATAGCCGCAATTTCAGCGAGTTTATTGGTGTTTGAACTATTTTTCCCACCAATGACCACCATAGCATCGACAACCTTTGACAAAGATGTGCACGCGTCTTGCCTTAACCTGGTTGCATTACAGATTGTGTTCTCGACAATCACTTCTTTGTTCAATTCTTTTATTATATCAGATAATTGCAAAAATTTCTCGATTCTATTCGTAGTTTGCGAAATAATATAGAGTTTTTCGTAATTCTCGATTTGGCTAGCCTCTTCTTCCGTATGACATACGATAAAAGCATCTTTGCAAAATCCAATCATAGCGCGTATTTCTGGGTGCTCAGGATCGCCTATGACCACGATAGTGTATCCTTTTGCACAGTGTTCGACGATGCGATCGTAGATCTTATGCAACACAGGACACGTGCCATCGACCATGTGCACTCCGCGCCCTTCCAACATTTCCTTCTCATCAATAGGTATCCCGTGGGAGCGAATAAGCATGCGTGACGAGTCGGGCAGGGTATCTGGATCGCCATCGTAGACGACCAATCCCTCTTTTTCTAGTTTTTCTACTAATTGGGGATTGTGGATTAACGGGCCAAGAGAATAAAGTCTATTGGCATCATCTGCGATTAGAGCGTCCGCAAGTTTTACCACTCGCTTAACCCCTCCACAAAAACCAGAATGATCAGCTATTAAAAGATTCATCGCCACCTCCAACATCCTCATAGATCCGTTTGTAAACCTCTTCCGTGATCAGCTCATGGGACTTCCCCTTTTCTACGTGATCAAAATTGCCAACGACGACCCGATCCTTGTAGGAGATGATCACTTTTGAAAATAACTTATAAGTTGCATCGATATGAACGGGTACGATGTCCGAATTGCCTTTATTTGCCAAGAATCCGACTCCGGCTTTCATATTAGCCCTATCCACGGTTTTTACACGAGTCCCTTCGGGAAACAAGCCCAAGACACCTTCATCTTTCAAGACTTTTACCGCTTCGCGTATACTCTTCAAATCCGTTTGATCTCGATCCACTGGAAAGGCGCCTAAACCCAAAAAGATTCGATTCAACAACCCATTAGCAAATAGTTCTTTCTTCGCCATAAAGTGAATCGAGCGCTGTGTAGCGATGGCGAGCATAATCGGATCCATCATACTGGTGTGATTGGAGCACAGAACCAATCGACCTGATTCTGGCACTTTTTCGTGACCCACTACCTCAACTCGATACAATATGCGAAAAATCACCCATAAGAGGGCGCGTACCACGCGATAAAACATATTAGTTCCCCTCCATGATGGCGATCATCGACTGAATGGTCTCTTCGATGGATAGGTGGGTTGAATCGATTAAATAGGCATCCTCAGCTTGTTTCAATGGAGATATTTTCCGTTCCGAATCCTTTTTATCTCGAATCTCTAAATCCACCATCACTTGCTCCAAAGAAATGGCCTCATCGATTTTTAACTCCTCATAACGCCTCTCTGCACGCGTTTTCAAGTCTGCCGTCAAAAAGAATTTATAATCTGCGTTTGGCAACACGACCGTTCCAATATCGCGCCCATCCAAGACGATAGACTGTTCGCTGGCCAATTGGCGTTGGGTTTTGACCAGGTGTTCTCGGACGCAGGCGTAGGAGGCGATGAGGGAGACGCCATTGGTGATCACGCTTTTTCGTATTGCACTGGTGACATCTTCACCATTTAAAAAAATCCGGTCTCGATCGACGGCGACTTCCAAAGTTTTGAGTTCTTCACAAACCCAATCTTCCTTTTCTGGGTCAATACCAGCATTCATGATTCCAAGAGTCACCGCGCGATACATCGCGCCAGTGTCGAGGTACACCATATCCAAGTTTTTTGCCAACCCTTTCGCCATAGTGCTTTTTCCAGCACCTGACGGACCATCGATGGCAATGGTTAGTTTGTTCATAGTTCACTTCCTTAAATTTATAGTCCTATGCGAGGCCGCCTATTACGCATTTCCAGCGCCACTTCCAGCAGCATACCCTGTGGAGAAGGCGATTTGCAAGTTATATCCACCCGTTTCTGCATCGAGATCGAGTACTTCCCCTGCAAAATAGAGTCCCTTTACCAACTTGCTCTCCATCGTCGATGGATCCACTTCATCGACGGAAACGCCACCTGCTGTGATTATCGCTTCATTGATCGGGCGCAATGCCTGGAAATCGAAACTTATCCCTTTCAACGTCCGGATGAGCCGCTGGCGATCTTCCTTGCTGAGTTGGTTGGCTACTGTATTGCCAGCAACCCCCGCTAGAGTAAACAGACGCGGGATTAATCGTTTTACCGTCCACTTTTCAAAAATGGTTTTGATCGCGGCGTTTGGCGATGCGCCTAGTTCTCGCAGTAGCCTTTCGTCTAGGTCTTTAAAGGGTACCGCAGGCTTTAAGTCTAGAAGAAAAGTGAGGTGTTTATCTATTATTCCACCTCGGATCAAGGTGCTCAAAGTCAGTACTATCGGCCCCGATAGTCCCTCACGCGTAAATACCATTTCGCCAAATTCAGCGCCTACTACTTTATTTTCCCGTTTTAAAACGAGTTCTACATTTTTTAAAGATACCCCTTCCCATTCGCCAACCCACGAATCTTTGACTATCACTCCGACCAGCGATGGGGACAAGGCAGTGACAGTGTGACCGAAAGCTCTGGCAAAGGCGTATCCATCGCCTGTGGAACCCGTCACTGGATAGCTCAGACCACCTGTTGCGATCACTAATCGGTCGTAATCCGCAACCCCTCTTGAGGTCTCAAGGCGAAAACCTCTTTCCGTTTTTGTGACGGCTTTTATCGACGTCGACAATGTAACTTCCACACCCGGTCCTTTAACCAGTTTGATTAAGGTCTTTAGCACATCGCTTGATTTGTCACTTTGTGGGAAAACTCGATCGCCGCGTTCAACCTTTAATGGCAGTCCTGCCTCCCTCAATAGCGCCATCAAATCTTCGTTGGTAAAACCATAAAAACTGCTGTATAGAAACGAAGGATTATTGATGATACGATCAAAAAATTCCGATATATCGCTGGCGTTTGTGACATTACATCGGCCTTTTCCCGTTATGTAGAGTTTCTTGCCAATCTTTTCGTTTTTGTCGTATAGCGTAATCTCAGCACCGCTTTTCTTTGCTGCAATCGCAGCCATTACGCCTGCTGGACCTGCGCCGATAATTGCAATTTTCATATTCCATCCTTTTCTATCGCTATGACCACTGGTGGGTGATTGCGTTGGTTGATAAAATCGTACTGGCACACTGCATACTCCCGTTGAGATAAGGTGCGCAGATAGTCATTGAGTTGTTCGTACTCCACTGCCCCTTCCGGATGACCGGGATAACAGGTGATCACCACCATGGCTCCTGGATTGAGCTGGGTGAGAAGAGCCTTTAAACTGGTCAGGGTATCTTCACTGGTCGTGGTGATCCTTTTATTTCCCGACCCTGGAAGGTAGCCTAAGTTGTAGATGGCGAAGTCAACATCGCCCTCTATCTTCTCACTAATCGCGCTGTGATTACGAAGATAGAAAGTGAAGTTTCCGTGTCCCTTTGCTTTCAATCGATGAGAGGCACTTTCGATCGCTGAAGGTTGTATATCAAAACCGTAAAGGTGTCCTAACGATCCTATGCGATTGAGAATCTCCAAACTATCGTATCCATTGCCCACGGTCATGTCTACACAGGTAAGCCCGGGACGCAGGTGAGCATCCATTAAGACGGACACGATCGATTTGCTATTGACGATTGTTTTGAACAATATCCACCTCCGCTGCCAACTTCATATACTCTTCATCGGTCATTTCTCGCCAACTCCCTGAGGGGAGATCTCCCAATTGAATGGGTCCCATCGCCACTCTTGTTAACTCGACCACTTCGCGTCCAAAAGATTGTATCATACGACGAATTTGTCGGTTTCGCCCTTCGCGTAAGATCACTTCGTATACGCCAATCTCTCCTTCAGCAGATGATAAAGCGGCAGGCGCCGTTTTTTTGCCATCGAGTATCACACCTGATCGAAAACGCTCCTCTTCCTCCTTTGTCAAAGGCTTGTCAGTAGCGATCACATAGGTTTTAGGTACATCGTATTTCGGATGAGTCAACGCATTGGCAAGGGCGCCATCATTTGTCAACAAGATTAAACCGTGAGAATCTTTGTCCAATCGCCCAACGGGATACACGCGATAGGGGGAATCTACGAGGTCGAGGACCGTTTTTTCAGCATGGGGATCCGTTACCGTCGACGTATAGCCCACGGGTTTATTCACCAAGTAATAGACCAGATCCTGTTCTAGTCCGATCGCCACCCCATCCACACTCACCACTTGCCCCTCAGTCACACGAGTGGCTAAGTCCATCACAAGATGTCCGTTTATTGTTACCCTTCCACTACGTATGAGTTCCTCAGCCGCCCGTCTCGAACACCATCCCGAATGAGCGATGTATTTATTCAATCGCATTGCGATTCTCCATGGCATCTTCAAATGACAATTGGAGTTGCTGTTCCAGTTGCGTATCCTGCTCGGCAAGGGAAGGTAGCTCCTCAAGGGATGTCAAATTGAAATACTCAAGAAATTTGGCAGTCGTACCGTAAACGATGGGTTTTCCGATTTGATCCAACCGCCCCACTTCTTCAATAAGCCCCCTGGCGACCAAGGTATCCACGGAACTAGATGATTTGACGCCGCGTATGCTGTCCACCTCTAACCGAGTAACCGGTTGTTTGTAAGCAATTATGGATAGGGTTTCCAGTGAAGAATCGGTCAACGAGCGCTTTTTATAATCTTTCATCAGACGAGAAATATAGGGCTCTATTTCTTTTACCGTCACCAGTTGATAACCTTCCTCGATCTGACGTATGGCGATGCCGCGATCCGCAGATTCGTAGTCTTCGATCATTTCCTGAATAAAATTATTCACCTCTGCTCGCGTCAAATCGAGAACTAAGCCAATTTCTTTAGCCGATAGCGGGTCTCCCCAAATAAATAAAAGTCCTTCAATAATTTTTTTATACTGCTCCATCCTCTTTTGCATCCCTTCTTCTCACACAAATCTCATCTTCTGGCGAGTTTTGTATCACGGAAATTTCCCCAGACTTCATCAGTTCCAATAACGCTAAAAACACGACGATGACTTCTTTCCCATTGGGTTTCTCACTCAGTAACTCACGTAACGATCGAATTTCTCCATCTTCTAAACGTGTGATGATGCGATTGATGAACGTCTCCAGAGGGTACTCGTCCCTGTCGATCACCTTGTCAACGACAAAAGGATCCTCCACTACTTTATCCATTAGCGTGCGATAAATAGAGCGTAGGATCTCGACCTCACCTTCAAAATCTGACAATTCAACTTCCGGTTCAAAAGCCGATAAATCTTCGGGCAAACGCGTATAGAACTTGGCGCCTTCTTTTTCGTACTCTTTTAAAACCAGGGACATTTCCTTGTACTGCTTGTATTCCAAAAGCTTTCGGATCAAGTCCTCCCTAGTGTTGAGTTCCTCTGAAGGTTCTTCTTCATCTCGGGGCATTAACGTGTTTGATTTGATCAGCAACAATGTTGAAGCCATAGCGATGAAGTCTGACATTTCGTCAGGTCCTGCCTCTATGGTTTCGATGGCATCCAAGTATTGATCGATCAATTCGAACAGCGAAATTTCCATAATGTCCAATTTGGACTTGTCGATCAAATCCAACAACAATTCCATCGGTCCGTTAAAATAAGTGGTCTCCACGACAAAACTCATCCCGTACTCCTCACTAAAATAAACTTAAAATAGCAATGGCTACGGCTTTAATCAGCGGCCCCATCAAACGACTGATCACATTGGTGAAGATCAAAAGGATGAGAATCATATAAAGATACCGTTCGTATTCATAGAACTTCGCCTCCCACTTTCGAGGTAAAAAAGTTGCAATGACTTTAGACCCATCGAGTGGCGGGAAGGGAAGTGCATTGAACACACCAAAGGATACATTGTAAATAAACAAGAGTGAAAAAAACTCCGCTGCAATTGCTGATTTCGGTCGCACATTCGCCAGTATAAAGGCGCTAATCACCGCTAATACAAAGTTCATCACAATGCCAGCGATTGAAACTTGAATCATGCCGCTTTTGCGATGACGGAACTTTGAAGGATCGATAGGCACCGGTTTCGCCCAGCCAAAGCGAAAAATAGCCATGGAGATCAAACCTGGTAAGCTGAGGTGTTTGATTGGGTTGAGCGTTAATCGCCCAGCTCGTTTGGCCGTATCGTCCCCATTTACGTATGCCACATAACCGTGGGCTATCTCGTGCATGACGATGGTGATCAAAATCGCTGCTCCTTGCAGTACTATATCTAAAATACTCTGACTGTTTAACACATTCGTACCTCGAATTCTAACCCAGCCTCTGTCAAACTAGGATTGATGACCCAATAAATACAAAATCCCGATCACTGTCTTCATATCGGTGACTTCGCAATTGTCCAACATGGTTTTTAATTCTTCTAGTGTAAAGGAATCGACCTCTAAAAACTCTCCTTCGTCTTCTTCTAACTTCGATGGATAGAGGTCTTTTGCCAAGAAAAAACTCACTTTTTCGGTTGAAAAACCCGGTGAGGCATAAGCATCAAATAAATACTCCAAATTTGTGCTACCATATCCGATTTCTTCTTGAAGCTCCCTTAGAGCCGTTTCTCTTGGCTCCTCGCCGACTTCCATCAATCCAGCGGGCAATTCCAATACCACTTGCTCTACGGCTTTTCGGAATTGACGGACCATGTACACCTTGCCATCCTCATCGATAGGAATAATCGCTACCCCATTTAAATGTTCGACAATTTCACGCTTAGAGTACATTTTCCCTGGCATTTCCACGGTGTCAACTCTTAGGTTAACAATTTTCCCGTCGTAAATCCGTTCACTTTTCATTGTTTTTTCTATCCGAATGCGGTTTTTTTGGTCGTCGTTCATAGCTACCTCCGTATATTCTTATGTGGTGCCACCGTTTCAAGCATGGTTTTAGCGGTTAACAAAGTCGTTTCTCGATTGGACGATCCGCCGATCAATCTCGCCACTTCCTCTATTTTACCTGCATCGTCCAAAATCCGTATCTGAGATAAGGTAGATTGGCCTTCGATGCGTTTTGAAGTATAGAAGTGAATATCGGCGTAGATTGCAAGTTGTGGTAGATGGGAAACAGCAATGACCTGGTGATTTTTAGAAATACGATAGAGCTTCTTCGCTACGATCTCCGCAGCATGGCCTGAAATGCCCTGATCTATCTCGTCAAACAAAATTGAAGGGGTTTCGTCCAAGTCGGCAGTAACGGACTTAAAAGCCAGCATTATTCGCGATAGCTCGCCACCAGAAGCCACTTGAGACATGCTCTTTAGTTCTTCGCCCTTATTTGTTGAAATCATAAAATCCAAATCATCCGATCCGTTGGGTCCAATTGGGCCCTCCTTAAAATCGATGCGAAAACGAACCTCCTTCATATCCAATTCTAACAACTCTTCAACGATTCGACTTTCCAAAATTTTTGCGGCTCGTTTTCGAATATCAGTCATCTTGTTACAGATCGCCGTCGCACTTTTCTGATGTTTCTTAAGGTCATCGCCTATCTGGATCCGTATCTTTTCAATGGACTCGAGGTCCTTTAGTCGCAGCGCTTGTTTCTCTGCATAAGCAACGACATCTTCTGTAGATGGTCCATATTTTCGCCGCAGTGCTGTCAAGGTTTCCAGCGTGCGATTCAAAGCGTAAATCTTCTCTTCATCCGGCTCTAAACGCTCTTCGTATCGACGAAGCTCCTGATGAATATCCTCAATTTCAAAAAGAGCGCCTTTTGTTCTCTCCACAAATTCTTCGAGCTGTGGATCGATATGAGCCGCATCCTCTAATTCAATCACCCCTTGACGCAATAGGGACAATGCGGACTCTGATCGATAATCTTCATTGTCCAGTCGCGCAGTCGTCTTACCCACCAGCTGTTGAAGTTCAGTGATATTGTTCAGCCTGTGATACTCTGCTTCCAATGTGGATTCATCTAAGGTGGTAAAATCGATTTGTCGGATTTCTTCCAATTGAAAAGACAACATGTCTTTCTCTCGATCGATCTGCCCATCGTCTAAATCAAAACTCGCCAAGGAAACTTCCAAATCCGCAATCGACTTCAAATGGGTGCTTAAATCCCACTTCAATTGAGATAAGGTGGCGTCAGAATAATTATCGACAATTTTCAAGTACTTCTTTTTATCCATGAGTTGATATTGGTCATTTTGTCCGTGTATGTCAATGAGATCGCTCGTTATCTCTCGCAGACTGGTCAAAGGCAGCATTTGACGATTGATTCGACAAACCGATGGGCCTTTCTTGGAAAACTGCCGAGTGACCACTATGGTATCGTCCTCGGTGACGATGCCCATCTCTGACAAGCGCTTCAATGTATCCGTGCCCAAACCCGTGAATAAACCCTCGACCAACGCTTCATCGCCATGTTTTCCAATTATTGACTTCGAAGCTCGTGCGCCCAAGAGCAAATCTACACTGTGCATCAAAATAGATTTTCCAGAACCCGATTCTCCGGTGATCACATTAAAACCCGGTCCAAAAACTATCTGTTGCGATTTTATTATAGCAAGATTTTGAATATACAATTCGTGAAGCATGATGCACCTCTACTTCGTCAATGCTTTGATTTCCTCAACAATCGTCTCGATTCGTTCCTTGTTCTCAACAGCGATAAAAATCGTGTCGTGACCTGTAATAATGCCACTGATGCCGTCGATCTTTGCATTAGTAATGGTTAAACCGCAAACGGTGGCAGTATATGCGATCGTTTTGACGATAATGAGGTCCCCATTATCTTTGATTGACAACACGGCAGATCGAAAGATTTTGTCCAATCGCTCGCTGAGCGAGTCGTGAACGGTATCAATCAGCGCATATTTGTACTCTCCTTCCACAGTTTGTACCTTAGATATGCGCAATTCTTTAATATCTCTGGAAATCGTGGCTTGAGTTGCGTGAACGCCTTTTTCTTTCAGTATTGAGGATAAATCCTCTTGAGTTTTTATCTCCATATCTTGAATCAAATCAAGAATGAGGCGTTGGCGTGTGTATTTTTTCATTTTCTATCTCCTCACATTAGGATTCAGCTGTTGAAATGCCTCGCGAACCACTGCGACGCAATCGATCCTTCCCTCTGACTTGTTAGCGTTTGTAGCGTAGAGCAGGTATTCAATATTGCCTTTCCCACCCTTCACCGGAGAAAATGTCAGACCCTCAACTGTAAATCCCTTGTTGTTCATAAATTCAAGCATTTCCGTTAACACTTTGACGTGGTGTTTCGGATCGGTGATAATCCCTTTTCCCACATGGGTTTTTCCAACCTCGAATTGTGGTTTCACTAATAATAGAATCTCAAAATGTTCTGCAAGAAACGCTGGAAGATTGTCGAGAATGTGTTTTGCGCTGATAAACGATACGTCGATTGTAACTAAATCCGCTTTCTCATCCAGTCGAATAGATTCAAGAGTACGAAAATTGGTTTTTTCAAGATTCAGCACTCTTGGATCCTCGATTAGATCAGGATGGAGCTGATCAGAGCCTACATCGATTGCATATACTGAAGCCACGCCGTGTTCGAGGAGCACTTGAGTAAATCCTCCTGTGGAAGCACCAATATCCATAGCTACTTTCCCAACGCAATCGATATTAAAATAGTCTATAGCCCGTAAAAGCTTTGTGGCGCCGTTTCCTACGTATTGCTTAACCGGTAGGACGTCCAAACCTGTGAGCTCCACTTTCATCGCTGGTTTAGTCACCACTTGCCCACCGTAGGTGACAAGCCCGCTTTCGATCATGGCCTGTGCTTTTGCTCTCGATTTAGCAAAGCCTGCTTCTACCAATGCCACATCTGCTCTGTGCTTCATCATTGTTTTCGATCGACCAACTCGTCAACTAACCACAAATGAAACAGAGGATCGGGTAAGGCTTTTGCCGATTGTCTCGCCAGTTTACTGTAGTCTTCAACCGCCTTTTGCGATGCCTCTATGCCACAAAAAGAAACATAGGTCTGTTTACCGATAAGAGCATCTTGTTCTCTATCTAAAAGATCATCGCGAATTTGGTAGGCGATACCCAAGTTTCGACCGTAATCGATCATTGCCGAAACGATCGCGTCCGATCCGCCTCCAAGCAGTGCGCCTGCTTCCGCTCCCGCGATCAATAAACCACAAGTTTTTAGCTCGTACATATGCAACAGTTTCTCAACTGATGGGATAGAACCATCCACATCGATCACTTGACCGCCTATCATGCCATTAATACCGGAATATTTCGCAATGGTCTTAGCTGCGTCGAGACCGGATGGCGTCGATGGTATTGCAGAGAACAGCACTTCATATGCCTCGTTCAAAAGGCGATCACCAGCTAAGATCGCAGTCGCTTCGCCATATTTCTTGTGAACGGTCTCGCGACCACGACGAAAGTCATCGTCATCCATAGCGGGTAGATCATCATGAATTAACGAATAATTATGTATCATCTCCAGTGCAAGGGCATACGCTAATGTGGTGTCATCAAGCTCTAATCCCATCCCTTGGTAAGTTTGACATAATAGGATTGGCCGTATCCGCTTACCTTCGTCCATTGCATAGCGGATCGCCGAATCCAACAGCTGATCTTGTGAAAAATGTCGAGCGATACCGTGATCTATTGTAGATTTCGTCTTTAAAAAAGCTTTATTCATCAATTTCCTCTTTTATAAAATCCTCCAAGCCATTGGCCGTAACAACCTTAACCCTCGCTTCAAAAGCCTTTAGTTCATCTTGTAACGCCACGATTAGAGTATTGGCTTCCTCAAATAAGTTCAATCTTTTTTCGAGTGAAAGAGACTCTTTTTCGATTTCGACTAAAATTTCTTTCACTCGCAGTTGTTTCTCTTCATAAGTCAGTTTCTCGCCGTTCATCTCGTCTCCTTTTCTATCCGAAATACACCTTCTCCGTCCTTCATGCGCACACAGATCTGGGATTGATTTGACAAAGCAGCTATTGAAGTAATCGGTTTTCTTTCCTCGGTTTGCAATAGCGCATAACCTTTTTCCAATATTCCCAGTGGGTTATGGGCTTCCAGACTTTGCTTTAACTGTTCCAAGTCGTAGTATTCTTTTGTCATCATCGATGTGCTGGAAGCGATCAAAGAGGAGAACCATTGCTTCATTTTCAGTCGATCTCGTTCTATGGTCTGGGAAGGCGATTGAAAGCGCATCACTTTGGAAAGATACTCGAAATAATCCTTAGAATTGTCAATGTAAATCCCTATTTGCTCAATGAGCCGTCTCGCCGATTGCATTATTCTATGGATTTCGTCTTCACGATTGGGCGTGGTGATTTCTGCGGCTTCCGTTGGCGTAGCGCAGCGTAAATCGCTGACAAAGTCTGTCAATGTAAAATCCGTTTCATGGCCCACTGCAGAGATCACCGGCGTTTCCATCGCGAAAATGTATCGCACGAGGTTTTCATCATTGAATGCGTTAAGGTCTTCAAAAGAACCGCCGCCTCGTCCAACGATGACAAGATCGACCCTGTGATTGTGCTCAAAGTGACTAAGGCCCTCTATAACGGAACTCGGTGCACGGTTTCCTTGAACGATGGCAGGATAGAGGATCACCTCACATAAAGGCCAGCGACGTTGTATGACATTAATCATGTCGCGAACAGCAGCTCCCGTCGGCGATGTCACCAATCCAATTTTTTTAGGATAGTGTGGAAAACCCACCTTATATTTACCATCGAAAAGCCCTTCTTTTTCTAGCTTTGCTTTTAGCCTCATATAAGCGAGAAATGCATCACCCTGCCCTTTTTTATCAGCGGACTTGACGATCAATTGATAGTTACTCCCTCGGGAATAAGTGGATATCGTGCCATGACAGGTCACTTGATCACCCTCTACGAGTTCTGGCAAACCGAGGCGAGCATAGTTAAACGCAACACAACGCAACAACACGTCACCTTCTTTCAAATTGAAAAAAAGGTGATTCCCGGAGATCTTGTAGTTCGATATTTCACCTTCAATGGCGATGGATCTCAAAATGGGATCGGTAATTAAAATCTGATCGATGTAAGAAACGACGGTTTTTACCGAAAGGGCTTTTTTCATTGGCCATCGCCCTGTTTAGAAATGGCGCCCAACACCCCGTTGATATAGCGATAGGATTCATCTTGGCCGTATTTTTTTGATAATTCTATGGCTTCATTTATAGATACGCTAACTGGAATTTGTGGATTATAGAGCATCTCGTTGACAGCAACCCGTAAAATGGCATGGTCTACTCTTGCCAGTCGCTCAATTTGCCAACCTTTTAGGTGTTCATCAATCCGATTATCCAACTCCTCTCGATGGAGGACTATCGAGTGGAGGGCATTGGAAATAAACCCGTCCGTGTCGTCAAGCTCCATCTTTTCCACGTAAGATGCAATCGACGGGGCTTCTAAAGTATTGTTGATATCCATTGAATAAATAAGTTTCATTACCCATTCTCTTGCTTCTGATCTTTTCACACTTTCCTCCATGCAAAACTACCCTCAGCACACTGAGGGTAGCGTTGTTTTTTATCGATCCAGTCCTTCAACGACGACATTTACCTCTGTCACGGTCAGACCAGTCATCACATCTATCTGTTTGACGACATTTTCTTGTACTTTGCGCGCCACTTCTGGAATTTTGGCTTGAAATGCTAAAATTAAGTGAAGATCAACTTTGATCTGACCCTCTTTAAATTCGATCGCAATTCCTTTAACGGATTGTTTTTTTATTTTCTCTTCCAACTCAGCTTCTGTCGTACCGTTCAAGCTTACCACATCCTCCACCTCAAGAGCTGCCATAGCAGCGATTAAAGTGATAATATCATTGGATATTTTTACTGAGCCGTTTTTAAAACTGGCATTGCCCAAATGTTCTGTCATAACGCCACCTCTAATTTTCTAAATCTTCGTCCTCAGATTCTTCGTCAAAATCTTCGTAAAGATCGTACGCTTCAAATTCCTCATCGTCTTCGTAGTCCACGATGCCAAACACTTCCTCTTCGAGATCAGAAAGGTCCTCGTCGATAAACTCGATATACTCTTCCATCTGTTCATTAGCGACGTATAAGTCGTCAATTGCACTAACCATCTCATCTAAAATATCGACAATCTTTACGAGCAGTTTACCTTCTTTAGTATCTTCGGAAATATCCAATCCATCGGAAAGTCCTTTAATATATGCGATCTTATCAAATAATTGATCCATTTGTTGCCTCCTATGCTCTTGACAGATAGTCATTGGTTCGGGTATCCACCTTAACGATGTCCCCGTTGTTGATAAATAGTGGTACGTTGATCGTAGCGCCCGTTTCCAACTTTGCTGGTTTTGTAGCGCCTGTCGCTGTGTCTCCTCTAACGCCTGGCTCGGTTTCAACGACTTCGAGTTCGACGAAGTTTGGTGCTGCCACTTGGAAGGGCTTCCCTTGAAGGAATTTTACTGTGGCGGTGTCATTTTCTTTTAAGTAGACCATCGCATCTTCGACGATGTCCAGTTCTAATGGGATTTGTTCATAGCTTTCAGGATCCATGAAGTAGTACAGCTCGCCATCACTATACAAGTATTGCATATCCTTCGTATCGATACGTGCCTCTTGGAATTTATCGTTTGGGTTAAAGGTCAAATCTCTCGTCCCGCCGCTCAGTACAGATTTTATTTTAGCCCGAACAAACGCCGCACCCTTTCCCGGTTTCACGTGCTGAAAATCCACTATTTGGTAGACGTCCCCTTCCCATTCAAAGGTTGTGCCTTTTCGTAATTCATTAGCCGATATCATTGTAGCCTCCCATAGTTTCACTAAATTTGATGGTTTCGATGTGTTGCCGGCTGCGGTTATCGTTTAATTTCTCCCCTTGGACATGCACATAGAACCTATTGTATTATTATACCAATTGTATGCACTTTTATCAAGAGAAAAGAGGAAGTGCCAAATATAGGAACTCCCTCTCACCAATCCATTTATAAACCGGTTTATCTCATCGCCAATTCGTTGTTGAAAATATACATACCTGCAGAACTATCGCCAATACGACCCAAACGTACAATGTGTTTTTCGAAAGTCGCTTCTTCTTCAACTTGCTCTTCTACAAACCATTGTAGGAAGAACTCAACTCTTTTATCGTCTGCTTCACGCGCAGCGTTGACCAAGTCGTCAATACTCTTTGTAATGAATTGCTCGTGTTCTAAAGCTTTTTGGAACACATCGATAATCGAGGCAAAGTCGTTTTCTGGCTGTTCAAAAGCTCTATAAGCCACTTTATAGCCTACTTCTTGCAAAAAGTTCTTTATCTTATTGCCGTGTTGTGTCTCTTCTTCGACTTGTTTATCGAAAAAGTGAGTGATGCCATCATAATCTTGATCTGCAATATAACCTGCCATCGCTTTATAAATATAAGCCGATTCAAATTCACGATTCATTTGCTCATTGAGTTGATCCAATAATTGTTTCTTAGCCATGCATAATCTTCTTTTCTTTTGGTGTCTTTTAGTTTTTCAACGTTAAATCCATACTAGAGATAGTGTTTAATTGTCATAAAGGGAATAAACGCCAAACACATTAAACCCTTCCATCGCCAGCAAACGCATAACTTTTGGTATGTTGGATATGGCAAGATTTAAGTTTATGCCATTGTATTTAATAATCAAATCTTCCAACAAGATAAATCCACATTGATCAATGGTTTGTATGATCTTGTCACAAATCTCGTCATCGTGCATCCCTTCGACGACAAAAGTAACATTTATCTTGGTCGTATCCTCACTATTGGGTTTGATTCGATTGATCAATAACACGTTGTTCATTTATGATTCCCCTATCTTTTTATCTCTAGTCTCACTTATACCCAAAGATCCTTGGATAATCACAATTAATAATCAATTTTGGTTTGTTTCAAAAATAAGCATAAAAAAACCGATGGCGTGCCATCGGTTAGGTGGTATGAATTAGTTTAAAATACGACGTGCGTCTGCAAAGTTGCGTTGATAATAGGATCCGCTGGTGCTGCTGACGATGACGCCTGTTTCTGGAGTGGAAGCGTGGATGTATTGCCCACCACCAACGTATATTCCCACGTGCCCCACAGTCGTCGTTCCAGGATTGTAGAAGAAAATCAAATCCCCAGCGACTAATGAATCTCTAGAAACGCGGTAACCATTGGATGATTGAGCCGCTGCGCTTCGATTCAAAGAAACGCCTGCATAGGTTTTGTAGAGGTAAGAGGTTAAGCCCGAACAGTCAAAACCCACATTGGGGTTGGCGACGCCATAGATATAAGGCATACCAATGAAATCCCAAGCGCTATCAACGATTTGATCGATGGTGCTCGTACCAGATTTTTCGATGATATCTACGACTTCTTTAGCTGCTTCCTTCTTTTCTTCCACAGGTGTAGGCGCTGTTACTGCGACTTCTGCATCAGAAAGAAAATTAATGGACGAGTAAGCTTTTTGACCGTTGTGTTCGTATTCAAACCACTGACCAACGACGGAACCATCAACTTTTTGACCTAGTGAAAGGGATCCGATGACGTTGGAATCCATACTTGCTGCATCGCGAATATTGACAGGTTTGTTTACCCACATGGATGTCGTCGCGCGTACGGGTTCTTCGACGACTGGCTCGGGTTCAGCGACGGGTTCTGGTGTGATCGCCGGCTCAGCGACAGGTTCTGCAGCAACTTCTTCAACCGGAGCTTTGACTTCTTCCGCTGGTGGAGCTTCTATTTCAGGAGCTTCTTCAACAACATTGGTCGCTACGGCGATATCAGTATACTCAAGGGGTGCTTCGGGAGAAAGGTATTCTGCCGATACGTAAGCTTGCGCGCCTTTGTATTCAAATTCCGCCCAGCCATTGGATGCTTTTCCCTTAACGAAATCGCCAAGGTTTAGGGTGCCAAGAATGTCTGCGGATGTACTAGGTGCCTTGCGCACATTTAATCGAGTCGATACATAGCCTTCAAGGTTAGTGCTAGTGTCGTTTGCTGATAGTGTTACAACGCCTTCTTGAGCCGCGACTTCTACTACCTCTTCTGCCGGAGCTTGTGCTACTTCTACCGCTTCTTCGACTACTGGTGTCACTTCAGCGATTTGAGTCACAGGTGCCTCTTCAACGACCACTGGAACGGGTTGAGCTGGTATTTCGACCACAGGTATTTCTGCTACTGTCACGGATACCGCTTCAGCAGAGATCGTATTTTCTGATGTATTGTTTTGAACATTAGTTGTTGTAGTTGGAACTTCAGCGTTTACAGGTGTGTTCACCTCTTGAACCGCTTCAGAAACAGTCTCTACATTGATCGCTGTGTTAACTTCCGTAGCTACTACTTCAGTGGTTGCTTGTACATACGAAGTCGATGTTTCTTCAATGATTTCCGCCGCCGAACCTGCAAGAATCTCTGTGAGTTCTTTTGTCTCTTCTACAGGTTGTTGGGCTACCTTGACTTCTTTGACTAAGCCAACGACTTCAGATGCTAGATCTTTTGCAAAGCCTTGGTCTGCCATAACGCTTTGTCCAGCTAAGCCTACGGTGACCGCTGTAACCACACCGATCGCTAGTTTCGAACTTTTCTTCTGCAAGGGTAACGCCTCCTCATTAGTTTTCTGCTTCAATAACTACTATAATAATCAAAAGGGCTTGTTTTGTCAATAGAAAGTAACAAAAGAATTACAAATATATCTCAAAAACGTTACATTTAGATTGTTAACCTCCGTCATTTATTTTCTATGACCCATGGCAGTCCTTCTTTGAAAAACAAGTTATTCCACTATAAATCATAAAAAAAACGACCTCCATGGAGTTGGTCGTTTTTATTCATTGAATGAGTAAGTCTATAAGCCGTGTTCTGTATTAGATAATCATCTATCTCGACCTATCGTTGCCGATAGGTTCATGCGATCTACCTTTTGGATGCGACGAGCAGCCGCATTTGGTCCTCTTTGATCTTGCACCGGATGGGGTTTACCCAGCCGACTGATCTCCCAGCCGCTGGTAAGCTCTTACCTCACCTTTC
>CAZHRC010000001.1:0-95546 GCA_964533865.1 uncultured Peptoniphilaceae bacterium | reverse complement strand
TACCTGGTAAACCAGGCGGTATCTCTCTGTTGCACTAGCCTTAGGGTCGCCCCCACTGGACGTTATCCAGCATCCTCGCTCTACGGTGCACGGACTTTCCTCGTCAATGACGCGATTATCTGACTTACTCATCGTTTATTATACACCATATTACAGAAAATGTCGCCTAGTTTCGTCATTACTGCAAGTATGAATGGTTAAACCCGTGCGCTTGGTCAAGTCGTCAGCTAAGCCGTAAAACGCCTGAGTTTCCGATTCTCTGTGCCCAATGTCCAAGAGGACTAAACCCCTTTCAGCCGCATCTAAACCGGTGTGATACTTCACATCAGAAGTAACGAAATGGGTAACACCCCTCTCTAGACACAAGGGCCAAAAATCTGAGCCTGAACCACCGACGACAGCCACCTTGCCCAATGGCTTAGTAGGGTCCCCATAGACGATCACCGAATCTAGGTCGAGAGCCTCTTTTATTCGATGGGTAAAAGAAGATAGCTCCATGTCAGCTGGGTCGCCCATGATTCCGAGGTGTTTTTCTGATCGATCCTCCATCGGATAAAAGCCTTTCACATCAGAAAGTCCGAACAATTGTCCAAGGTGGTCATTGATACCGCCTGTGGCGTAATCGTAAGGGGTGTGCGTGGCGTAAACGGAGATGCCATTTTCTATGGCCGCCAATACCTTATCGGATTGAACTTCACCTCGTTTCAACGCTTTAAGGCCACTAAAGAACAGAGGGTGATGGGTAATGATTAGTTTGCTTTCCAATGCGTTGGCCAAGGCGATGGCTTCAGTGGTCAAATCTAAGGTTAGGACCACGTTCTCCTCGTCCACATCCCCCAAAAAAACTTGCCATCCAGAATTGTCCCATTCGTCTTGGGTATCCAATGGCGCTTTCTTTTCGATGAGAGCTATGATTTCACTTAAACGCATTTTGCTAATGCCCTTTCTATGTCATTCAACTCCTCGGCAAGCTCCCCCCACCGTTCCAGGTTGATCTCAGGGGAGAACTCGCGAAGAATACCTTCTAATCTCTGAATTTCTTTTTTTAAAAAAGGGATGAGCAAGGGATGTTTCTGCTCGATAAGCAACTTGCTGTACTTGTATTCCAACGGATCCTCGTACTGTTCTAAACCCTTTTCTGCTAAAATCACCGTGTAGAGTTTTTGCCGTTCCTCAACCATCTGCTCACCTACAATGGCAAATCCGATGGAATGAAGAAAGCGGCGCACCTCTTCCACAGCAACATTGGGTTGTAAAATCAAGCGATGAAGGGATTGGGTTACTTTTGGATGGGCGGATAGAATATCCACCATGAGCGTGCCCCCCATACCAGAAAGGACCACCGTATCCACTTCAAAGGGTTTAAAGCCGTCAAGACCATCGGTCACCCGAGTTTCTAAAACGGAAGAGCGGATATTGTCCAGTCTCCGGACCAATTTGTCTAAAGAGTTTTCGCTCACATCGGTGGCGATTACCTTTTTTGCCAGTTTATTATCCACCAAGTACATCGGTAACCACCCATGGTCCGTGCCGATATCAGCCACCAAGGAGTGGGGAGAAATCCAATCGCTTATCGCCTTTAAACGTTTATCTAGCATCGTATTTCCCGCCATTTCGTGTGTTATTCAAGAAAATCTCGCAATTTTTGACTTCTCGTCGGGTGTTTCAACTTTCTGAGGGCTTTCGCTTCGATTTGACGAATGCGCTCGCGTGTCACAGAAAATTCTTTACCGACTTCTTCAAGAGTCCGTGGTGTCCCATCGATCAACCCAAAACGGAGTTCCAGGACCTTACGTTCCCTTGCATTCAACCCGCCGAGAATTTCATTCAACTGTTCTCGCAACATGGTGTAGTTCGCCGCTTCGTCTGGAGCTATGGCTGAATCGTCTTCGATAAAATCACCTAGGTGACTATCTTCTTCTTCTCCGATTGGCGTTTCAAGGGATACGGGTTCTTGAGCGATTTTTCTCACTTCTCGTACCTTTTCCACTTCAATGCCCATCTCTTCAGCGATTTCTTCGTTGCTCGGGTCTCTACCCAACTCTTGAATCAGCTGACGCTGTACGCGTACCAATTTATTGATCGTTTCCACCATGTGTACCGGTATCCGAATCGTACGGGCTTGATCAGCAATCGCACGCGTTATCGCTTGGCGTATCCACCACGTCGCGTAGGTACTGAATTTAAATCCACGGCTGTAATCAAACTTTTCGACCGCTTTCATCAAACCTAAGTTACCTTCTTGAATCAAATCGAGAAACGACATCCCTCTGCCCACATAGCGCTTGGCAATACTGACCACCAGGCGAAGGTTCGTCTCAGCTAGTCGTTTTTTGGCATAAACCTCACCCGCCTCCATGCGTTTTGCCAAATCCACTTCCTCGTCAGCGGTTAATAGAGGTATCTTCCCAATCTCTTTGAGATACATTTTCACTGGATCGTCTACGGCGATGCCTTTGATGTTTGAAACGTCTTCAACATCTTCGGTCTTCACTTTTTCAACCAGCTCTTCTTCGGATTCTTCATCGACAACAACGGGATCGTCTAGAATTTCATCATCTACAATATCCTCACCGTCAGTTGTTGATTCGCGAATGATCACATCATCGTCGACGACCTCGATGTTTTCTTCCAACAACTTACGTTTCAGTTCTTCAATATCCTCTACCTCGAGTTCTGAAATGGATTCTTGAGCCATCAACTGATTCGTGAGAACCACTCCGTTGTTTTCATTCCCTATACGCAATAATTCGTCTAAGATCCCTTGCTTCATTTCATCATAATTTTCCAAGTTCGTGCTTTCCGTCATGATGAATCCCCCTTAACCTATTCGACCTCTCTTCATAAACCCGATCAGCTTCAGTTAACTGCTCCAATAAGGTTTTTAGAATGGCTTTATTGTTTTTATCGTCTAAGTCAGACCCGTACGCGAGTCCGATCTCCTCAAGTAACGTTTCTCTTCGAACCGTCACTTCTCTCAGCGAAAGTTTTTGTAGTAATTCCTCAAACGTCGAGGCATTGATGATTTGAGTTCCTAATCTTTTTTTCAGCTCGGCGTTCACCTGGTCAGCACCGGGTTCGTCAGCCAATCCACCGAGCTCGGATAGCAACTCATCGGTAGTCTCCCCTTGAGATTCAAAAAAAACCTCCATCATCTTTTGTGCCAAAGGATGTTGGACTGTGGACTTATAGGGTTTGAGTGCATCCCAGTATCCTGCATCAACAACCAAATAAAGCAGATACTCGAGTTCCAGTTCTGCAATATCTAATTTATTGTTACCCATTTCTCGATGCGTTATCGCATTTTCTCGTTGAGTCCGCACTTCCATTTTCATTTTTTGATTCTGATCAAAACGCTGTACATCCTCTTTTAGGGAAGATTCATCCAAGGATTGATCCATGGCGATTTTTTTAATGTAAAGATCCCGCTCCACATCACGAGGAATCCTCGATAAAAGGGGGATGACATCGTCCAAATATAAAGAGAAATCACCAGGATCTTTGGTGTTGTACTTTTCCGCATAATGTGTCAGAAGGTAGTCCATCGACGGATACGCGTTATCCATCAACTTCCTAAAAGCGTCCAATCCATAAGATTTCATGTAGTCGTCAGGGTCAAGCCCATGAGGTAGGCGAATGATATAAGGATCCACATCTACCTTTCTAAGCACTTCGATACCTCGAATCGTCGCGTTAATCCCAGCAGCATCTGAGTCATAGCAGATATAGACCTTTTTCCCGTAACGACGCATTAAATGCCCTTGGGCTTCCGTTAAAGCCGTTCCCAGGCTGGCAACTGCAAAATCCATTCCGTGAAATGCCATCGCGATCACATCCATGTAACCTTCGACCAATACGATTTCTTCCCGGTTGCCGTGAAAATGAACGCGATTTAGCCCGTAGAGGTTCTCCCCTTTTTGGAACAATGCGCTCTCTGGCGAATTGAGATACTTAGGTTCTCCATCGCCGATAATCCTTCCTCCAAACCCAATAATTTCTTTCTTGGTGTTGATAATGGGAAACATCAATCGGTCTCGAAAGCGATCGTAGTGCCGATCTGATTTTCTCGATGATGATAGTAATCCGACTTTGAAAAGTTCTTCTTCCTTAAATCCTTTTTGCAGCAAATGACCGCGAAGGCTCTCCCAGCTCTCATCAGCGTAACCAAGCATGAATTGGTTCATCATCTTACCGGACAATCCTCGGTTTTTTAGATAGTTTTGCGGTTTCGGCGTGACCAAAAGGTGTTGATAGTAATACATCATCGCTTCTTTGTTAATCACAAGCTGGCGTTTTCGCTCCTGAATCCGTTTGTGATCCACATAACCTTCGTCGATTTGGATCCCTGCTTTTTCGGCTAAAAAGCGAATCGCCTCAGGATAGTTGAGTCCTTCGCGCTTCATGACGAAAGAAATGACATCACCACCTTCGCCACAGCCGAAGCACTTAAAGATTTGTTTATCTTCAGATACCATAAACGAAGGTGTCTTTTCATTATGAAACGGGCATAGCCCTTTATAATTGCTTCCAGACCGTTTCAATTGAACGTATTCTCCCACGATGGAGATAATATCAGAAAGTGATTTTACACGATCGATCTGGTCTTGAGATATCATGGATTAGTCACCCCCTATCGACTCCAGGACTTGGGCAGAAACAGTGTTTGAAATTGACGACTCACATAGGTGTCTGTCATGCCTGCAATATAGTCTGTCACCATTTGAGCATCTGTGACCCTTTGCTCGTCACCCAACCGTTCGTAGAGCCTTGTGTGAGAGGATGGCAATGCTTCAGGGTATTCTAAAAAGTAGTGAAATAGATGGCTGATGACATAATGGGCTTTAGACTCTTCCTCTTTCACTTGAGAATTGAAATAAACCCGATCAAACATAAATTTACGCAATGCCATCGTCGCAGTGTACACATCCTTTGACATGGTAATCTCCCCTGTTCGAAGACTCTCGGTGATGAGATCCGTAACCATGGTGTTGATGCGTACCGATCGCCTGTTTCCTAGCACTTCAGTCAACTCGACAGGCAAATCCTTCTCTTGTAAAACCCCTGCTCGAATGGAATCATCAATATCGTGATTGATATAAGCGATGCGATCGGCGTACTTGATCACCTTGCCTTCCAAGGTGTGGGCTTCTCGATCGCCTGTGTGATTAACGATGCCATCGCGCACTTCCCATGTGAGATTGAGGCCTGTACGCGTTGTCTTTGACTCCAAAAAATCCACCACTCGAATGGATTGTTCATAATGGCGAAACCCTTGGGGGTTAAGCCCGTTTAACACATCTTCTCCGATGTGGCCAAAGGGCGTGTGTCCCAGGTCGTGACCTAGGGCGATCGCTTCGACCAAATCTTCGTTCAGTCGCAAAGCGCAACAAATCGTCCTCGCGATCTGCGAGACTTCCAAGGTGTGGGTTAACCGCGTTCGATAGTGATCTCCCTCAGGGGAGATATACACTTGAGTCTTGTGCTTCAACCGGCGAAAGGCCTTCGAATGAATAATGCGATCCCTATCACGTTGAAAATCTGTGCGTATCCCATCTTTTAATTCATCGTGAATACGACCTTTACTCTTACCGCTTTTCTGCGCGGCCGGTGATAGAATATGCTCTTCTAATGCTTCTCTCTGTTCGCGTATCGTCATGAATATCTCTCCTTTAACAAAGAATATACCCCTCTTTCAAGGGGTATACGCGGAGATCCCAGAGTTATGACGATTGTCCCAGTTTAGAACGCGGATGCTTTTGCATGATTTGAATGGCCGTTTCTTCAATGGTTTGCTCCGAAACGTCTATGACATCGCATTTTAGCTCTTTCATCAGCGCAAGTGCAAACTCGAGTTCTTCATTGATTTTTTTGTCGTCAGCATAAGTCGATTCAGTGACTATCCCCAATTCGCGCAGCCGTTCCGTCCGGATGCGATTCAACTTATCGGGATCGATTATTAACCCGACGATCTTTGTGGGATCAACGCGATACAACTCTTGAGGTATTCTCGATCCAGGTACCAACGGTAAGTTGGCAACTTTGTAGTTTTTCATCGCTAAAAACATAGAAAGTGGTGTTTTGGACGTTCGCGATACGCCTATCAACACGATATCCGCCAATAACATGCCTCTTGGATCTTTACCGTCGTCATACTTAATAGCAAATTCCAACGCTTCGATGCGATCAAAATACAATTCGTCAAGACCTCGACTGAGTCGAGGTTCACGCTTGGGGACTTCATCGATCAGAGATGCGATTTTATCGATGTAGTTATCCAACAAATCGAGATGAAGCATATCCATCTCTTCACATTTTCGCTTAGTGTACTCGATCCATTCTTTTACCACCAAAGAAGTCACGATAATTGCCTCTTTGCTCAAACAGGCCATGGCTTTATCAATATCTTCGGTACTGCTAATGTCGGAGAACCGCTGTGTGCGAAACGTCACTGACGGAAATTGAGCTAACAGCGCTTTAGCAAGGGCTTCACCGGTTTCTCCGGTGGAGTCCGATAAAACAGCCACTTGTCTTTCCATAGTTTGACCTCCTAGTCTCTAGCCATTGTTCTTTACGATGCGTTCAGGAATAAAAAATTGCGCAATTTTTTCGTAGATCCCGTTGAGAATGTGTAGCCGATTTCGCTTAATCCCTTCGTCTTCGACAAGTATCATCACTTGATCCATATAATCGTTAATGTAGGGGACAAAGGCTTGCAATTTCGTCAACGTTTCGGTGTACATCCAGCGATCAAGGGAGCTTTGAACACTGTCCAAGTTTTCCATTTGATCGACCAGTGCCTTCTCTGGCCCATCCATCAATATATTGTAGTCGATTTCGCCTTTATCACCTTTTTTCGCCATGCTCTCTAACCGTGAGAAGGCGGTGAGCGCTTCTTTATTGTCCTCGATCGACAACCACTGGGTTACAATATCAACTCGACGGTACACGTCAAACACACACAACGAACGCACATCGATCACACTGTCGATCACGTCGTAACTGTAACCATCATCGATCATTTTGTTTCTTAAACGCGTGACAAAGAACTGGCGAATATTTTGTGACACTTCTTCATAATCAAAGACGATCCCTTCTTTTTCCACATAGTTGTAAAGAGCATCTTTGACAGTGCCCGCCAAATCAAACCGCAATTTGTGTTCGATGATGGTGTTGATCACGCCGAGGGCCCCACGGCGTAGGGCGTAAGGGTCCTGGGAGCCGGTCACGGTCACTCCAACTGCGAAAAGTCCAGCGATGGTATCTACTTTGTCTGCAATGGAAAGCACCATGCCCGATGTGGACTTTGGTAGATCGTCCGTTGCAAATCTCGGCAGATAATGTTCTGCGATAGCATTTGCCACTATCGCATTCTCTCCAGATTCAAGGGCGTAGATACGACCCATTTTACCTTGGAGTTCAGTAAATTCAATAACCATCTTTGTCGTCAGATCTGCTTTGCACAGTAACGCTGCCCGCTCAACATTGGCCAAAGTTTCGTCGCCAACTTCCAAGCGTTCACCCAGTTGGTGAGATAGGCGAATCAAACGATAGGCCTTGTTGTATACCGAGCCGAGTTTTTCATGAAACGTCACTGTTTTTAAATGATCGATATACTCCAAAAGGGGTTTTTGTAAATCCTGTTCGAAGAAAAACTTAGCATCTTCCAACCGGGGGGTCAACACTTTTTCATTACCCGCTTTTACAGTGTCTAAACCCTTTTGATCCCCATTTCGAATAGTAATGAAATATGGAAGCAGCGTGCCTTTGTCATTCTGAACCGGAAAATATCGCTGATGATCCTTCATCGGCGTCGTAATCACTTCTTTTGGCAATTCCATGTAGCGTGGGTGGATGTTTCCAATGAGAGGCGTAGGGTATTCGATGATATTGACGACTTCTTCTAAAAGGATAGGATCCGAAAGCACATTACCCCCTTTTTCTTTGGCAAGACGGGTGATGCTGCGGGTGATGAGATTCCTTCGCTCTTCGTTGCTAACGATGACGAAATTATCGCGCAAGGCGTTTTCGTAATCGTCGATCCCATTGATGACGATATGATCGCTTCCCAATACCCTGTGGCCTCTCGTCACGTTTGAAACGGGAATACCTTCCAACTCAAAGGGCAGTACTGCATCATTGTACAAAGATATCACCCATCTTAGCGGACGAGCAAACCGTAGAGATTTCCCTCCCCATTTCATGGATTTTGGAAAGGTTAACGTCCGGATAATATTGGGGACGTTGGTTATTAATACCTCGTCGACAGATTCTTGCTGGAGCTTTTTCTCGACAAAGACGTAGTCTTCCCCGTTGTAATCCTGGATGAAGCAGGATGCCGCATCTACACCTTGGCCTCTTGCAAATCCGAGTAATGCCTTACTTGGATTCCCTTCTGCATCGTAGGCTATGCGTTTGGCAGGCCCCTTTACCATCTCTGTACTCTCCGATTGACTGCGCGCCATGCCTCTTACCATTACTGCAAATCGTCTCGGCGTCGAGTAGACTTGAACACTTTCAAAAGCAATGTTCTCCCCTTCTAAAAGATGAGTAAAACCTTCTTTGAGCTGGCCCATAGTGCCAGCCACGTAATCTGCAGGGAATTCTTCCACCCCTAATTCTAATAAATAATTATTCATCGTCGTCCTCCCTGTGAAGCAGCGGATAACCGAGCTGTTCTCTCTTATGCACATAATGCTCAGCC
The DNA here is from genome assembly GCA_964533865.1 of uncultured Peptoniphilaceae bacterium. Taxonomy (GTDB): domain Bacteria; phylum Bacillota; class Clostridia; order Tissierellales; family Peptoniphilaceae; genus CAZHRC01. The sequence continues at coordinate 86,845 of CAZHRC010000001.1, read as the reverse complement.
ACTGCGCGTGCAAGGTTGCGCACCCTCGCAATGTAATGATTGCGCTCAGAGACCGAAATCGCACCACGAGCATCGAGTACATTGAATGCATGGGAACATTTCAAAATGTAGTCATAAGCGGGGAAAACTAGCTCTTTCCCAATCAAATCACTTGCCGTCGCTTCGTAAGTATCAAATAATCCCTTTAAATCATCGATATTGGCTTCTTCAAAACTGTATACCGAGTGTTCGTATTCTGGTTGACGGAAAATGTCTCCATAAGTCAGATTTTCATTCCAACGAATGTCAAATACGCTATCTACTTCTTGGAGATACATCGCAATCCGCTCCAGACCGTAAGTAATCTCACCCGATTCAGGATCGCAGTTAATGCCTCCAACTTGTTGGAAGTAAGTAAATTGAGTGATCTCCATCCCGTCGAGCCAAACTTCCCAGCCCAATCCCCAAGCGCCCAGTGTAGGAGACTCCCAGTTGTCCTCGACAAAACGTATGTCGTGAATCGTCGGATCGATGCCTAAGACTTCTAGGGAATGCAAATAAAGGTCCTGAATGTTCTCTGGCGCTGGTTTTAACAGCACTTGTAACTGGTGGTGTTGATATAGACGATTAGGATTTTCCCCATAACGTCCATCAGCAGGTCTTCTTGAGGGTTCTACATAAACTGCTTTCCAAGGTTCTGGTCCCAAAGCACGCAAAAAAGTGTGGGGACTCATCGTTCCTGCGCCCTTTTCAATGTCGTAGGGCTCGAGGACTGTCGCTCCATGATCTCCCCAATACTTGAGAAGAGCCATCATCATATCTTGAAAGTACATCTTTCATTCCTCCAATAATCGTTTCATTATGTGCAACAAATTTATCAAAAAGTAGGGCCTTTGTCAATTGAGCGCTGGTGGCTTTAGATTGTCCAAATCGAGATTGAATGCGATAAAGTTCAGCATCCTTGCGGTCAGTTCCTTGATGTCAGTCGCTGGTCGTCCTCTCTCGATAATTTGGATCGTCGGCGACATCAACAAAGCGACCATCGTGTCGAAAGCTTCTTTGTTCAAAACGCCATCTTTCGATTCCCCATGACAGTTTTCACAGAGAATCCCCCCTGCTGTCGATGAAAACACCGGGCTGTTAAAGCGACGATTGCCACAGTGAGCGCATGCCAACAACGAAGGCCGATAGCCAATAAACGTCGAAAACTTTAAGAGATAGGACAAATACAACACATCTAACCGATCTGCATCGATCTCGTCCAACAGGATAAGATCTTTTTCCAACAGAGCGTATACTTCTGGATGAGGTTCGGACTCAGGCAAAGCTTGGAGCACTAAATCCACCATAGATGCAGCATATCTCAATCGCACAAGATCTTTCATCACCCCAAAGTGGGGTTCGATCGCCTCTGCTTCCCCAAGGTAGTACCATTCCCTTCCTGATCTCAGTGCGTATCGTCCATGACAAAACAGTGAAGTCGCTAGCAGTTTACCGCTCTTTGGGCGCATCGCTCCCTGAGCGTAAACAGTGATCACACCAAAATCTCGAGTAAAGAGTTTTAGGATTTTGCTTGATTCCTTGTATTTCATCGCGGAGATGACCACGCCGTATACATCGGTTAAAGCACGATCTCTAGTGATATCCAAATCGTTTAACCTGGTCTTTTCGATCTCTCCAATCCTTCTCGATTTTGATCCACAACTGAAGGTTGATCTTGGTTCCCATCAATGTTTCGATATCTGCGCGGGCTTGAGAGCCGATCTTTGATATCATTGATCCCCCTTTTCCAATAACCATGCCCTTGTGCGATTTCTTCTCGACAAAGATCGTGGCGTAGACATCTAGTAAGTCTTTACCCTCGCGTTTTGCAATTTTTTCAATATCGACGACGATCCCATGAGGAATCTCGTCTTCGAGATTTAGCAATGCCTTCTCTCGAATAATCTCCGCAATAATTACCCGTTCCGGTTGGTCGGTGATCATATCCTCAGGAAAGTACTGGGGTCCTTCCGGTAGTATCGTTTCGATATAGCGAATATAGTCCTCGACACCTTGATTGTTCAGTGCCGAGATGGGGATGACTTTTTCAAATCGATCCATTTTTTCAAATTTGTCGACAAGCTCTTGCAAAGCCTCTTGGGTGATCGTGTCGATTTTATTGATGACCAACACCACAGGAGTTTCTACACCATCAAGTTGATCAAGAATGTACTGATCGAGTTTTCCAATCTTTTCGCTGCCATCGACGATAAAAGTAATCACATCCACTTCTTCTAATGTACTCTTGGAAAGATTGAGCATATATTCACCCAACTTGTTCTTTGGCATTTGAATACCTGGTGTGTCCAGAAAGACGATTTGCATCGCTTCTTCAGTATAGACCATTTGTATTTTATTTCTTGTCGTCTGTGGTTTGTCGGAAATAATCGCAATTTTCTCCCCGATAATTTGATTGAGCAATGTGGACTTACCCACATTTGGACGTCCCACAATCGTGATGAACCCTGATTTATACATAATCGACTCCTTTATTTCTTCCCACTTGGCTAGACGATGATTTTAAAGACTAAAATCGCTACAGAGATGCCTACGACAGCCCCTGCAATCGTCTCAGAAAGCGAATGGATTTTCCCTTCAATGCGTGATTCCGCCACTAATAACGCTAAAGCATACATGATGAGTATGACTAGCCCCTGACCTGAAAGAATGGATCCTATCGTCGCTAAACAAAACGCCAAAGAAGAGTGACCGCTGATCCGACCACCTTGAAAAGGCGTGCCATGACCTTGACTGAAAAAGCCTTTGAGCAATACTGTTGAAATCAATACGACCGCGACGGCGATAATCGTCGGATGGGATGGCGCATTTGACAGTTTATTAAACACGGACTGTGAAGAATCCACAATGCGGTCATAAAATAAAAAATAGCCTACGACGATAGCATTCATTGCCGTAATCAACACCGCCCCTGCCGCTACATCCTTTGCCACCTTGGCGATCGGATGATACTGATGGTCGCACGATAAATTGACCGCCTGTTCGACAGCGGTGTTGATCAATTCGGCAAACAACACCAAACCAATCGTCAACGACAACACCATCATTTCGATTTTGGAAAAGTTCATAAACAGGCTAAGAATTAAAATAAGCATCGCCGCGACGATATGAACTTGAAAATTGCGTTCGTTGGTTATCGTAAAAAAGATGCCGTTAACCGCATTATTAAAACTGTCGATAAACCCTTTCGTTCGAAATGGGTTTTCTGATTTCCCCCCACTGTGTAAATAGCGCCTTGATATTCTTTTCTTTGATTGATCGTCCTTAGCCGTCTTCTTGTCCATTTTTAAACACTCCAAGTCTTTTCATCGCTTCTTTTTCCTTCATCCGCATCCTTTGCTTGTCAATAGGTTCCATATGATCGTAACCGAGCAAATGAAACATCGAATGCACACAGAGGTAGAGCAACTCTCTCGTCGTTGAATGTCCAAAGTCGAGAGCCTGAGCTCTCAAATGATCCACTGAAATCACAATGTCACCGAGGAGGCGTTCACCTGGAAATCCCTGTTCCGCCAAAGGAAAGGACAGCACATCGGTGGCATCGTCAACCCCGCGATAGTCACGGTTAAGTGAGTGAATTTCCTCATCGGTCACAAAAGAAAGAGAAATTTCCCAACCCATATCTTCTCCTTCTATAGCTAAACAGATCCCCGCTGCCTTTTCAATCAAGGCTTCCTCTTCTTCCGAAAGAGAAAATCCAGCATAACGGTTGTCAATAAAGATGTCCATCAACCTCTCTCCTCAAAACGATCGTAGGCGTCGATAATCCTTTGAACCAATGGATGACGCACCACATCATTGCGGTTAAAGTCAACAAAACTCAATCCTTTGACCCCTTTTAAAATCGAGCGTACGGTTACTAGCCCTGAAGATTTTCCTTTTGGCAGATCTACCTGGGTCACATCCCCAGTGATAATCGCCTTAGAACCATAACCCAATCGAGTAAGGAACATTTTCATCTGCTCATTGGTCGTATTTTGTGCTTCATCAAGCACCACATAGGCGCTGTCCAACGTGCGACCACGCATATAAGCGAGAGGTGCCACCTCAATCAATCCCTTTTCCAATAGTTTTAAGTAAGTATCATAGCCAAGTATTTCAAAAAGGGCATCGTAGAGTGGCCTTAAATAAGGATCGATTTTTTCTTGTAGATCCCCCGGCAAAAAACCCAGACTTTCACCAGCTTCGACAGCAGGGCGCGTCAAAATAATCCTGTTGACTTCCTTGTTCTTAAAAGCCGTCACCGCCATGGCCATAGCTAAATACGTCTTCCCCGTTCCCGCAGGGCCAATACCAAAAACCACGTCGTTTTTGCGTATCGCATCGATGTAGCGCTTCTGCCCTAATGTTTTAGGTCTCAGTACCTTACCATAAGATGTGGTGCAAATCACCTCGTCAAGAATATCCCGTATCGCATCGGCTCGATCGTGCTTTACCAATGTTACCGCGTACTCCACCTCTTGTTGAGATAAAGTTTTTTGGCGTTTAATCATCCCCATGAGGTTTTCGAGAAGGGTATTGGTCATTTCTACCAGCACCTCTTGCCCTTTAATCTCCAACCCGTTGTTTCTCATATACAAGGATACGCCAAGCTCTTGTTTAATATAGTCCACGTGTCCATCGAGTTTACCAAAGAGCACCTTGAGGTGTTCGGTGTTTTCGATTTCAAATAGACGGGTGTTGTCTGTCATAGAATCTCCTTAAATTGATTTGGTTTAATTATACCATAAGGCCTAAACGATAACATAGAAAGGTTGCCCGCGCCAATTAAATCGACATGGGCAACCTCGTTTTCTTATGCTACTCTAAATACTTAAGCGCCTTAGGTTTCGATAGAATTTCATGAAGAAGCATCCCCCTTCGCAAATCCTCATGAGATTGGAGTAGTCCTTCGATAGGGCTTTGATCACGCTCTTCTTCCAACACCTCCAGAATCAGCGGTGCTTCATGTGATGTTTCCACCTCTCTATCTGCCATCACCTGTTCGATCGTCGTCAATTGGCCATCCAATGACCCGCCTAGTTCTCCACCATCAGCACCTACCGGCTCTTTGAAAGCGTGGGCGAGCTGATAATCATCCGCCTCTTCCTTCCAAGCGCCGCCAACAGACCCTTGCCAGTCTTCTTCATGGCCTTCCCCTTCTTGGGCATCTGCCCTCACCTGTTCGACGGGCCTTGGCGTGAGTTCAGTTGGCGTTTTCTCGTATGGGGTCGTGGCGTTTTGATAAGCTTGACGTCGAAATTCCTCAAAAATCTCACGGGTTTTAGAGGGCTTTGGTTTCACCGTTTTATCTTTTGTTTTCGAACGGGCATTGGCTAATCCAATAATCGCTAAAATCGCGAATATAATGAGATCATCCATTGGCTCCCCCCTTAAATATCTTTCGGTTTATCGTCAGACTGTCCCGTTTTCGATAGAGATTCGCGCATAGTGGTATCTGCCATAACATTCTTCATATTGTAATAATCCATAACGCCCATTTTCCCAGTGCGAAGGGCTTCTGCGAGGGCAAGAGGCACTTGCGACTCAGCTTCGACAACTTTTGCTCTCATACGTCGTACTTCTGCGACCATCTCTTGCTCCGTGGCCACTGCCATTGCCCGTCTCTCTTCCGCTTTAGCTTGGGCGATGCGCTTATCCGCTTCCGCTTGTTCGGTTTGCAATTTCGCGCCAACATTTCGACCGACGTCGACATCGGCTATATCAATAGACAAGATCTCAAAAGCCGTACCAGAGTCCAACCCTTTATTGAGAACGGTTTTTGAAATCGAATCCGGATTCTCTAAAACCGCCGTGTGGTTTTTCGAACTACCAACAGTGGTGACAATCCCTTCGCCGACACGTGCGATTATCGTCTCTTCACCTGCTCCACCGACCAAGCGCTCGATGTTTGCGCGCACTGTCACTTTTGCTTTTGCTCTCACTTCGATCCCATTCATTGCAACTGCAGCAATAACTGGCGTTTCAATAACCTTCGGGTTAACGCTGACCTGAACCGCTTCAAAGACATTTCTCCCCGCCAAATCAATAGCGGCTGCCTGTTCAAACTCCAAATCGATGTTGGCCCTTTGAGCTGCGATCAACGCATCGACGACTGCATTTATATTTCCGCCCGCCAAGTGGTGCGCTTCTAATTCGTTAACATCAATATCCAGCCCAGCCTTTGTGGCCTTGATCAAAGGATTAATTATCCTCGAAGGGATTACCCTCCTCAAACGCATCCCGATTAAAGTCGATATGGGCACGCGCACTCCTGAGAAAAACGCGGTGATCCATAATCCCACTGGGACAAAGGTGAAAAATAACATTAAAAAAATAAAAATCAAAAATGCTGCAACGACAAATACAAAAACTCCTGTTGACATAAATTCCATATCATTCCTCCATTTTCAATACTTCGACAAAAACTTTTGACCCTTCGACTTTAACCACCTGGACTTGAACGCCCTTGTCGATAAACTCGCCAAGAGTCAATACATCCACCCGGTTGTCATCGATATCTACCACACCTGTGGGCCTTAAAATCGTCAATGCCACACCGGTTTTCCCCAGCAGTCCCTCTTTCGACGTAGAGCTTGAAAACCCTCTTTTTTCAGTGAGATTGGTCTGCAATACTATTTTTTGGAACAATGCGGATTTAAATCCACGTTTCACCATAAAGACCGCCACCCCCATTGCTATGAGAAAGGCAACGCTAAGAGAAAACAGTCCGCCGATCACATCACCCGATGCCAGTACAATACCTGCCATCACCAATAATATGCCACTAATCCCCGGCAACCCAAAGCCAGGTACCATCAGTTCAACACCTAGCATAACCAATCCCAAAAGAAATAAAACCACAGACACCCATTGGGAGTCACCGGATAGAATACCACCTGCAAAATAGAGTCCAAAACCCAATATCGCAACGGCTCCACCGACGCCAAAGCCTGGTGTAAACAGCTCTATGACAAAACCTACCATGGCTATGATCAAAAGCAAGGTCCCTACCCAAGGCTGAGTTAAGAAGTTCGCCACGCGAATCCGTGAATGGGGTACAGCTTCCGTGACAGATGCTGAAGCAAAGCCCGCCTCCGCCAACACTTCGTCTTGCCCGTTGGCGATACCGTCGGCAATCCCGAGTTCCATCGCTTCCTTAGCGGTCAAATTGATCAGTTCTAGGTCTCCAGAGCGCCCTTCCATGCCATAAGCCAGATCTGCCATACCCATAACGATGCGCTCATCTCTTGCGCGCACCTGGCTAACGTCTCTGAGCATACCTCGCCACATAGACAAGACTTTTTCGTTGTTGGGAATAGGTTGGGCGGATCCTATGGTCGAAGAATTCGCCATGTACACCTTTTCGTTGGCGAGAGCCACCAAAACCCCAGCCGACTCGGCTTTATCGTTGACGTATGCGATAGTGGGCACGCTGATCTGAAGAATGAGGTTTTTGATATCGACTGCGGAATCTATTCTGCCGCCATAGGTATCGATTTCAAACAAAACCGCATCGTAGGAGTGGTTTGTCGATAAGCTATCCTTGACAAAAGATGCGGTCACATTGGTGATATCCCCTTTGATAGGGATTTTGTAAACGCTTTGTCCGTGAACGGCACCAGCTGGTAAAATGTGCACCAATAGAAGAACTAAGGTTAAAAATTGAACAATTCTTCTTCTCATAACAGTACCTCCTAGATAGTTTATACCCTCCCAGACTAAAATAAAGCGAAGGGTTCCATTCATTTTCTCAATCAAGTCACAACCCAGTGGCAGTCTTCTCCGAATAAAGACATGGCCCTAAATGCCACGCCTTCGCTTTTCATGCCAATTTAAGGCACAAAAAAACCCGAGGGCACTCCTCGGGTTTTAAATACCATTAGAATTTTTTCTTTTTCCTTCTAGCGGCCTCAGATTTTTTCTTCTTTTTGATGCTTGGCTTTTCGTAGTGCTCTCTTTTTCTGTATTCCGAAAGAACTCCTGAACGCGCACATTGACGTTTAAAACGCTTCAACGCATTGTCCAAAGATTCATTCTCGCCCACTTTGATCTCTGTCATCTGTCATCCCCCCCCTCTTACTCAAAGACGTCCGTTAAACCGCAACGAACGCGGTACTTAAATAGTATACCTTAAAATTAAGGTTACTGCAAGGTTTTTAACCAGGAGGCCATTGTAAACTTCTGCCACCGATGACGTGGAGGTGTAAATGCCCTACGGTTTGACCTCCATCCGCTCCACAGTTGTTTACGACACGGTAACCGGAGGCGTCTAATCCTAGCTTTTTTGCAAGGCTTGCTACAGTCGCCATCATATGTCCCAAAATCTTTTCGTCGCCTTCAGTCAAATGATCCAAAGAGGCGATGTGTTTTTTTGGGATGACGAGAAAGTGGACCGGCGCCACGGGATTGGCGTCATAAAAAGCAAAAAGCATCTCATCTTCATAAATCACTTCTGTCGGAATCTCTTTATGTGCGAGTTTACAAAAAATACAATCCATACCTATCTCCTCACTATGCGTCCTGTCAACTCGCCTCCTGTGGCAGAGTCGATCTCAACATCGATAATCCGATTTAGCCATTCTTCGTCGCCATCCACACCAACTCGCAGATAGTTTGTCGTATACCCTACAAGGGCTCCATGCTGTACGTCTTCGATCAAGACTTTGCCTACTAAACCCACTTGGCTTTGGGAAAAATCCTCTCCCATTAGATCAAAAATCCTTTGTAAGTATGCACTACGCTCTTTTTTAATCGGTTCGGGCACTTGATCTGGCATTTCGGCAGCGGGAGTATTTGCCCGCTTTGAATACTTGAAAATATGGCCTTTAGAAAATCCGATCTCTTTAACAAAAGTCACTGTCTCATTAAATTCTTCTTCAGTCTCACCGGGAAAGCCTACAATCATATCCGTTGTCAATCCCACATTGGGAAAATGTTGGCGGATCAACTCGACTTTCGCACGGTAGGTTTCTGGTGAATAGTGGCGATTCATTCGTTTTAACACCGATCGGCTACCACTTTGAAGAGATAAATGGAAGTGATCGCAAAGTTTCCCCGTAGCTTTTGCCCTTTGGAGAAAATCTTCGGTAATCGTCGCCTGTTCCATCGAACTCAGTCGTATGCGTTCGATGCCATCGACTTTCGCCACCCCTTCGATCACATCGATTAAGCGTTTATCGTCTTTCCCTTCTTTACCGTAGCTCGCCACGTGAATACCCGTCAAAATCACTTCTTTAAAACCTGCCTCTGCCAATCGCTGAGCTTCCTCTACAATGGACAGATAGTCCCTCGAACAGATAGGGCCTCTTGCATAGGGAATCACACAGTAGGAACAAAACATGTTGCACCCTTCCTGTATTTTGATTACGCTACGAGTTCTGCTCGTCTGGGTGGAAATCTCGAGTTCATCGAACGTCGTATCGGTATCAAAGGGTAGGACTTCATTGATCTGTCTATTTTCCTGTTTGGACCGCTCACACAGGTCCACGATCATCCCGCGATTTTTCGTGCCAATAATCACATCCACCCCTTCGATCGCTTCCACCACATCGGGATCGACTTGGCTATAACACCCAACCACGGCAACAACCGCATCGGGATTGGAACGTTTTGCCCTAGAAATGAATTGCCTGCTCTTGCGATCGCCTAGGTGCGTTACGGTACAGGTGTTGATTACATAAACATCTGCGATTTCGCCCTCGTTTGCCAAGTGATAACCACGATCGATGAACAACTCTTCCATTGCCTCAGTCTCGTATTGGTTCACTTTACAACCCAAGGTTAAAATGTTAAACTTCTGAGTCATACTATCCTTTCTAGCCCCATTCGTAAGATAGGGCAGCAAGCATGTACAAGCCTGCGGTTTCCGTTCTCAAAATCCGATCTCCTAGAGAAACGGATATTGCCCCACGGTCGGTTAAAGCCTCGATCTCCGATGGTTCAAAACCACCTTCTGGACCAATGAAAACAGCGATATTTTTTGTCTCTAACTTTTGTAAAGTCGACTTTAGCGTCCGCTCTTTTTCCATTTCATAGGCTACTAACGCGACTTCGCCTTCAATCGCGTCTACTACGTCACCAAAGGACATCACCGGGTGAACCGTCGGAATAAAAGGCGCCTTAGATTGTTGCGCAGCAGATTTGGCAATCCCCTGCCATCTTTCCCGTTTCTTGTCGCCTTTGACTCCACTAAGCTTGACGACACTTCTGTGCATTTGCACCGGGATAATGTCGGAAACACCGAGTTCAACGGCTTTTTGAACAATAAGGTCCATTTTGTCCGATTTGGGGAGGCCTTGGTACAATGTCATGTAAACAGGCGAGAACAACAAAGGCTCTTCTTTCTCAATGGTAGCCACAGTTTGATCGACCTCAAAAACATCGATAGCACAGATGTATAAACGATCTTCGACGACCACTTCGACGTGATCGCCAGGTCGCAATCTTAGGGCATTTTTCATGTGACGAGTATCCTCTTCACCGAGAACCACCCTACCCTCAACATCTTCTTCCCGCTCTCCAAAAAATCTAAACACGCCCCTTCACCGACCGAATCGCAATCCATTCGCCCTTTCTGGCTATATTGACCACCTCAAATCCCGATGAGGTCAAAGCTTCCACAACCATTGCTTCCTTTACATCTAAAATGCCAGAGACGATAAAACAGCCACCTATTTTGATGCGACTCGTCGCTTGAGGTGCTAAGTCCACGATGACTTCAGCGATTAAATTGGCGACGATGAGGTCAAACTCGCAATCAACCCCTTTAAGCAAGTCTTTCTTCGCGACTTCAACGTTAGTTACCTGGTTCATCTCACAGTTTTCAATTGTGGTTTCCACACTTTTATCGTCGATATCCGTCGCGAGCACGGTCCTAGCACCGAGTTTAGCCGCGGCAATGGATAAAATACCACTGCCACATCCCACATCTGCGACGTTTGCACCTTCCATTGGAAAGTGTATCATTTCTTGAATACATAGCGCAGTCGTTTCATGGGTTCCCGTACCAAATGCCATGCCTGGGTCGATTTCGATAATCATTGCCCTCTCATCGTTTGCGTAAGGCGTCCAACTGGGTTTGACCACAATACCTGTAGCCACTTCGAAAGGCTTAAAGTGTTTTTTCCATTCACTAGACCAATCGCGATCCGCAAGGGTTACAGGTGCACTGATCTCTACCCCTTCCCCATACAGGTGATCGAGCTGATCTGTTAACTGTTGCCACTTCATGCCTTCTTCCGTAAAGTAACACTTAATCGTTAGGGTCTCAGAAGGCTCGTAGACCAAATCCGTCAGTTCCCATCGCGGTTTCTCTTCTAGATAGGTTTTAACCACTTCCGAATCCACTACTTCAAAACTATCGACGCCGTAGTGACAAAGGGTATCGATGACCTCATCTTCTAAATCCCGTCGGACTCTCAGTTCTACTTCAATATAATCCGTCATCAGTCAAACATATCCTTTACTTTTTCGAAGAAGTTTTTCTTCGTCTCTTTGACGTGTTTACCGGTTAAGTCCCCAAATTCTTTGAGTTTCTCTCGTTGTTCTTTATTGAGTTTTGTCGGCGTCACCACGCGTACTCTAAAGTACAAGTCGCCAATGCCTCTTCCCTTAACATCAGCGATACCCTTTTGTTTTAACTTAAATTGTGTTCCCGTCTGAGTGCCTTCAGGTAAGCTAAAGTCCATCGTTCCATCTAGTGTAGGAATCTCCAACTCATCACCTAAGGTAGCCTGAAGGATCGAAATCGGCAATTCATAGAAAACGTCATTGCCCTGGCGCTTAAAAATTTCGTGTTCTTCAACGCGCACGATCAGGTACAAATCTCCTGACATACCGCCCTTTTCCCCTTCGTGGCCCTCACCTCTCAACGAGATGACCGAGTCGTTGTCCACCCCTTTGGGGATAGTGATCTTAAGTCGCTTATTTTCGACTTCTAAACCACTACCGTGGCACACATCGCATTTTTCTTCGATAATCTCGCCTGTGCCTTCGCAAGCATCACAAGGACCAGTTCGAATAAACTGACCAAAAGCGGAGTTGGTCTGATAGTGAACCTGACCCGTTCCGTGACACTGTTGGCAAACCTCTACCTTTGACCCTGGCATAACGCCAGATCCTTCGCATTTATGACAGTGTTTGTGCCTGCGTACAACAATCTCTTTTTCAACGCCAAAAACCGCCTCTTTAAACGTGAGGCGGACCTCTTGTTGGATATCTCCACCGCGTTTAGGGCCGGAACGTCTCGCCCCTTGGCTATATCCGCCACCGCCAAAGAAATCGCTGAAAATATCGCTAAAAATATCGCCAAAGCCGCCAAAACCACCTCCGCCGCCTTGTCCATTAAAAGCTGCCTCGCCGTAAAGGTCGTATTGACGTCGTTTGTCATCATCCGATAAAATCGAGTAAGCTTCATTAATTTCTTGAAGTTTTTCTTTTGCGTCCTCATCCCCAGGATTCAAATCCGGATGGTATTTTTTTGCCAGGGTACGATAAGCTTTTTTTAATGATTCTTTTGAGACCTCGGTGTCCACACCGAGTATCTCATAAGGGTTTCTCAATTTACTTTCACCTGCTTCCATATTCTAGACCTTTGATAATCGGCATTAATCAACGCCCAAGTCTATCCCACCAATTATACTAAAAAAGAAAGCTAAATCCAACTGGATTTAGCTTCATTTTATTTTGCGTCTTACTTATCTTCTTCTTCGTCTACAACTTCGTAGTCCGCATCAACAACATCGTCTTGTTGTCCACCTTCACCTTGTGGAGCTTGGTTTTCGTAGAGCTTTTGGGAGATGTTATAGAACTCTTGGGTTAATTCCTCTGTCTTAGCTTTTATGGCGTCTGTATCTTCAGAATCTAACAACTCTTTTAATGCTGCCACTTTAGCTTCGATCGAAGATTTTTCATCTGCTGAAACCTTGTCACCCAACTCTTTTAAGGAGTTTTCCGTTTGGTAGATCATCGATTCAGCGTTATTTTTTGTTTCAATCGCTTCTTTCTTTTTCTTATCTTCGTCAGCAAATCTTTCAGCCTCTTTGATCTTACGATCGATTTCTTCATCGGTCATATGAGTCGATGCAGTGATCGTGATTTTTTGTTCTTTACCTGTGCCTAAATCTTTTGCCGTGACGTTTACGATCCCGTTAGCGTCAATGTCGAAGGAAACCTCAATTTGTGGTACACCACGTCGTGCAGAAGCGATGCCAGTCAATTGGAATCTGCCCAATGTCACGTTGTCTGCCGCCATTTCGCGCTCGCCTTGAAGGACGTGAATGTCTACAGAAGTTTGTCCGTCTGCTGCTGTGGTGAAAGTTTGAGATTTCTTGGTAGGGATCGTCGTGTTGCGTTCGATCAACCGAGTGGTCACTCCACCTAGAGTTTCGATACCTAAAGACAACGGTGTAACATCCAGAAGCAATAAGTCTTTGACTTCACCAGAAAGTACCCCACCTTGAATCGCTGCACCAACCGCTACGCATTCGTCTGGGTTAATATCTTTTTGAGGATCTTTGCCGATTAAGTTTTTAACCGCTTCTTGAACTGCCGGTATACGCGTAGAGCCACCAACTAAAAGAACTTTGTCGATATCGGTGTTTTTCAATGACGCATCTTTCAACGCTTCACGTACTGGATCAAGGGTTTTGTTGACGAGATGAGCTGTTAATTCGTCAAATTTTGCACGTTTCAAGTCCAAGTTTAAGTGAACCGGGTTGCCGCCTACTGCAGTGATGAAAGGCAGGTTGATATTTGTCGTCATCGTCGAGGACAATTCTTTCTTCGCTTTTTCAGCTGCGTCTTTCAAACGTTGCATAGCGGTTGTATCAGTGCTTAAGTCCACACCGTTTTCTTTCTTAAATTCTGCTGCGATGTAGTCCATAACCACTTCGTCAAAGTCGTCCCCACCGAGGCGGTTGTTACCGCGAGTGGACAAAACTTCAAATACCCCGTCGCCTACTTCTAGTATAGAAACGTCGAAAGTACCACCACCTAAGTCAAAAACCATAACTTTGTGCTGTTCCGTATCTTTGTCCACACCATACGCCAAAGCGGCAGCGGTAGGCTCATTGATGATACGCTTAACTTCGAGACCAGCAATCTTTCCAGCGTCTTTCGTCGCTTGACGTTGAGCGTCGGTGAAGTATGCAGGTACGGTAATGACCGCTTCAGTAACCGTTTCTCCCAAGTAGCTTTCCGTGTCTGCTTTCAGCTTTTGTAAGATCATTGCAGATATTTCTTCTGGTGAGTAGTCTCTGCCATCGATGTTGACTCGGTGATCTGAGCCCATTTCTCTTTTGATCGATGCAATAGTGCGATCCGGGTTTGTGATCGCTTGGCGTTTAGCGGTTTCTCCAACGAGGCGTTCACCGTCTCTCGTAAATGCGACCACAGATGGAGTCGTTCGATTTCCTTCGATATTAGGGATAATGGTGGCTTCTCCACCTTCCATAACAGCGACTGCTGAGTTTGTCGTACCTAAGTCAATTCCGATAATTTTTCCCATAATTGTATTCCTCCAATAATTTATTTACATACTTTGACCATACTTGGTCGAATCACTTTGCCGTTGAAAACATAACCTTTTTGAAAGGTTTCTGTAATGTGTTCAGGCGCCACCGTCTCACTCTCTTCCATGAGAATGGCGTGGTGCAAATTAGGATCAAAAGGCGCTCCATCGGAGTCGATTTCTTCAAGACCCTCTTTTTTTAAAGCATCGATTAATCCTTCGCGAATTAAAGCCATGCCTTTAACAAATTCATCCTCGCGATCCTCTTCTTCCACAGAATCAAAAGCTCGCTCAAAATTGTCGAGTACTGGCAATAGGGATTCGATGAGGTCTGCATTTGATTGTGCGATATAATCGCTCTTGCTTTTTTCTACTCGGTTTTTATAATTGACGAAATCCGCTTGAAGCCTGGCCAACTTGTTTTGTAGTTCTAATACTTCGTCATTGTCCATTTCAGCGCCCACCTCGTTCTCAGGGTCGACCGCTTCTGCCTCCACGGTTTCCACATCTACCTTTTTGTCTTCTTCACGCATAATACGCCACCTTTCATCTCGATTGGATAATCGCATTGAGAAAATCCGTTATACCATATATATGTTTAATCACCTTGTCATACGGCATACGCGTAGGACCGATGATGCCGATTTTACCTAGCATCTGGCCATCTAACGCGTAAGTCCCCGTGACAATGGAACAATCCATTAACTCGATAATGGCATTTTCCTCTCCTATAGACACTTGGATTGGACCGTTCGATTGCTTCATCATCATTTGAAGGAGATCTGTTTTAGCCTCGATTAGTCCGACAAATTCCCTCGCTTTCGCTAAGTCTTTGTACTCGGGAAAATCAAAGATATTGGCCACGCCTTCCACTTCCAAAGTGGCTTCCATCACATCGTCAATAGATTGATTGATAATAGGCAGCAAGTCGTCCACCAAAGTCTTATACCGGCGAAGTCGATCCACCATTTTCTTTGCTAAAGCCTCAGAAATCGTGGATACTGTCGCCCCATCCAATGCCTCATTAAACACTTTGTTAATCGTTTTGACGTCCTCTTTGCTCAGAGCCTCGCGTAGGGTAATGGTCTTATTTCGTACAATACCGGATTCGTAGACAATCAAAAGCAGCACGGTCTGATCGTATATCGGTACCAGCTCCATATGGCGAATGGTGCTTGAAGTCGTCGTAGTCGACAGAGAAATCGCCGTATAGTGTGTTACCGCCGATAAAATACGCGTCAAATTGCGAATCATCACATCAAGTTGATCCGATTCGCTTTGCAACTGGCGAACCAAGTCCTGATATTCCTCTTCTAGTGCGGCTTTTGCCGGGTTTTCGAGCAGGGAATCCACATAGTGACGATAAGCCTTGTCCGACGGAATGCGTCCTGACGAAGTGTGGGCCTTCTCAAGGTAACCCAACTCTTCTAAATCGCTCATTTCATTTCGTATCGTCGCAGAACTAATGCCCAGATCGTAATTCTTAGAGATCGTACGAGACCCGACAGGTTCTGCTGAAAACGTGTAGGAATTGATGATCGCATAAAGTATATTCAGTTGTCTTTCATTCATTTCCATCACATCCTTTTATTAGCACTCGACTCTCTCGAGTGCTAATATCATGATACAATAAAAAATAGCACTTGTCAACACCAAGTGCTTAATAATATTTGCAATATCTTGCCTGTTTTGTTAATTGAAGTGTCTTGTAGCGATACGCTGCCATCGCAAATGAAAGCAACCCATCACCCCTTGTAGGTCTCATAGAATCTCTCTAAAAAATAGATTCGAAAGATCCATCCCCTCTGTCGTAAAGTACAGCCGATCATCATTTCGTACTAGAAGGCCATTACGTAAGTGCTTAGTGATAACTTTTCCGTAAACCTCATCCAAACTCTTGCCAAATCGCTTTTCAAATTCTCGATAGGATATGCCTTTCGTCAGACGCAATCCCATGAGAAGCACTTCCATCCCTTCTTCCTCATCAGAAATCCATTGGTGGCCTTCTATTGGAAGTAATCCCTCTGCTATCGCCTTCTGATAAGCCCCAAAGCGCCTGTGGTTTGAATATCGTCTGCTACCGTAATTCGAATGGCTACCTAGTCCAAACCCAATATAGGGTGTTACCTCCCAATATTTAAGGTTGTGTTTCGATTCGTAGCCCGGTTTGGCAAAATTTGATATTTCGTATCGGCTATACCCTGCCTCTTCCAAGGCCTCGCGCGCCTTATGAAACAGATCCCTGTCTTCGTCCTCATCGCCAATATCGAGTTTACCCTCGTTCAATAACCGGTGGAAATAAGTGTTCTCTTCAACGATGAGCGAATACCAAGACAAGTGATCTGGCTTGAGTGATAACACGCGTTCAATATCCCTTTCCAAATCCTCAACCGTCTGCCCGGGTAGACCTGAGATCAAATCTAAAGAAAGATTGGAAAAACCCATCTTTCGAATCAATGCCACATCTTCTTCCACCTCCTCGTAGCTATGGGTTCTCCCCAAAGCTTCGAGCAAGGTATTCTCTGTGGTCTGTACACCCAAGGACAGACGATTGACCCCAGATGAACGATACCCTCCCAAGGATTCTTCGGACAAGGTCGAGGGGTTGGCCTCTATCGTAACCTCACAATTTTTCGATACATTGAAGACTTGAGATACCTTATTGATAATGGCCTCAATGTAGACAGGATCGATGTGGGAAGGCGTCCCACCCCCGATAAAAATACTATCACAGGTGATAGGCGCCTTTAAAACGTATAAGTCGATCTCCGCGAGCAAGGACTCCATATAACCAGGGATGCGTCTCTCTTGCCTAGCATAGCAGAGAAAATCGCAGTACAAGCATTTTTCTTTACAAAAGGGAATATGAATATAAAGTCCAACGGCCTCCTCGCCTTTCTGATCGCGGGAGAGAACACATGGAGTCAATTTAGTCTTCATCGTACTTCAATACGGCGAGGAAGGCTTCTTGTGGCACCTCTACAGAACCGATTTGACGCATTCGTTTTTTTCCTTCTTTTTGTTTTTCAAGAAGTTTCTTCTTGCGGCTAATATCGCCACCGTAACATTTAGCGAGAACGTCTTTGCGCAATGCGCGTACCGTCTCTCTAGCGATGACTTTATTTCCAATCGCTGCTTGAATTGGAACAGCAAACTGATGGCGTGGGATTTCATCTTTCAATCGCTCGGCGATTTTTCTGCCGCGCTCATAAGCTTTGTCCTCATGAACGATGATCGATAGAGCATCTACAGTTTCCCCGTTGATCAACAGGTCCAGTTTGACCAGACTCGACTCTTGGTAACCTTTAAGCTCATAGTTCAAAGAGGCATATCCCCTGGTTTTGGACTTCAAAGCGTCAAAGAAATCGTAAATGACTTCGTTGAGCGGTATTTCATAGCGCAAGGTGACTCGAGTCTCCTCTAAGTAGGTCATATCGATAAAGACACCGCGCTTGCTTTGACACAACTCCATAATCGCTCCGATATAGTCCGTCGGGGTCATGATACTCGCCTCTACCATCGGCTCTTCAATGGACTGAATATCCGTAGCTTTTGGCAAGTCGTTCGGATTTTGAATGGAAAGCTGTTCGCCGTCGGTTTTGGTGACGCGATAGATAACGGAAGGGGAGGTTGCGATAATATCTAAATCGAATTCACGGTCCAGTCGTTCTTGGATAATCTCCATGTGCAACAATCCTAAAAATCCACATCGGAAACCAAATCCTAAAGCGACAGAAGTCTCCGCTTCAAAGACCAAAGACGCATCATTGACTTGGAGTTTCTCTAAAGCGTCCCGTACGTTATTATAACTTTCTCCTTCGGCAGGATAAATCCCCGAGTAAACCATAGGTACGACTTTTTTGTAGCCTGGAAGCATTTCTGCGGTGGGATTTTCTGCATCGGTAATCGTATCGCCCACTCGCGCGTCTTTAACGTTTTTAATACTCGCCACCAGGTAACCAACATCTCCTGCTCTGAGTGCCTCTGCCTCGACGCGACCGTGAGCCGTATAACCCACTTCCGTGACTTCAAAGGTTTTGCCTGTGGACATCATCTGAATTTCCATACCCGGCGCTACTTTCCCATCGAAAATGCGCACATAAGCGACCACCCCACGATAACTATCGTAATAAGAGTCAAAAATTAGGGCTTTGAGGGATTCATTGACATCACCTGAAGGTGGAGCTACATTTTGGACGATATCTTCCAATACATCCTGAATATTTGTACCAGCCTTGGCAGATATGAGCGGAATGCCCTCCGTATCGAAGCCGAGAATATCCTCGATTTCTTTTTTTACCTCGTCGATTCGCGATGAGGGCAAGTCGATTTTGTTAATCACCGGTAAAATGTCTAAATCTTGCTCCATGGCAAGGTACACATTGCCCAGTGTTTGCGCTTCTATCCCTTGTGTCGCATCGACAATCAACACGGCGCCTTCGCAAGCCGCCAAACTGCGTGAAACCTCATAGGTAAAGTCCACATGACCCGGTGTGTCGATAAGGTTCAGCATGTAGATTTCGCCGTCGTTGGCTTTATAAAGCAATCGGACCGCTTTCAATTTAATCGTGATTCCGCGCTCTCGTTCAAGATCCATGTCGTCGAGGACTTGTGATTGCATTTCTCGGCTGGTCAGAGTACCCGTATATTCAATTAAGCGATCGGCCAATGTAGACTTTCCATGGTCGATATGGGCAATAATCGAAAAATTTCTAATATTGTTTTGATTTATTTTCATATTCTACCTCATCACTCTATACTTGCATTATGTGGTATCTCAACTTAATGAATGGTGCCAAAAGATTTTCCAAAGGGGAAAAAGCGAAATATCGCGACGCCGATGACCGTATCTTGTTTGATCGGGCCAAAGAACCGGGAGTCCTTGCTCGCGCCAGGTAAGCGGTTATCACCCATGACAAAAACTTCGTCTTCTCCGACTTGCCACTCAAAATCCCCGTCGTATACGGAGGTGTCTTTCGTGTTGATATAGTCTTCTTCAAGACGCACCCCGTTGATGTAAACCAACCCCGATTGAATGCGGACGTTTTCGCCTGGCAGCCCGATCACCCGTTTAATATAGTCTTTTCCAGCAAGGTCTGGAGCTTTTAAAGTGATGATCTCACCGCGTTTTAAAGAGTCAAAACGCATAACGATCTTATTGACCAACAATCGATCTTGATGGTGAAGTGTGTCATTCATCGAATTTCCATTCACTTCTGTCGCATCCATAATAAAAAACTTGATGAGCAAAGCCAGCGCCAAAGCGATGACAATCGCCTGGATCCACTCGATGACAGATGTGGTAATATTCCTCTTTTCAGTCATTCTCTATCCTCTTTTCCTTGTACTAGAATAAATTATAACACAAATCACAACAATCGCACGAATAATCCCATATCGGATCTTCATAATTTGGGTTTGCATTTTTGATGAATCCATGGTATTATATTTCTGTTAATCTGTTACAAACAAGGAGGTGAAACACATGGCAAATATTAAATCCGCAATTAAACGAATCGATGTCACAAAAAAAGCTACCCTTCGCAACAAATCGAAGAAAAGCGAGATCAAAACTTACACTAAAAAGTTCCACAGTGCATTGGATGCAAACAACCTCGATGAAGCGGGTACCCTTCTTCGTTTGATCGACAAGAAATTGAAAAAGGCTGCCTCAAACAACATCATTCATAAAAATGCTATCGCACGTCGAATGAGCGCTATGACTAAAGCCTATAATAAGGTAGCAAAAGCATAAAACTTCGTCTAGGCGAAGTTTTATTTTTTTGCTTTCAAGTCCAATACCAACATTTCTAGCTGAAGGCCCATATCCATGCGCTGGGTTTTCATCGTCGACTCGATATGAAAGATGCGCTTATAGAGATCAAAAAGCTCACTTTGTTTAAAAGCTCTGTGTTGCGCCTGAAGCTTTTGGTATTCAAAGGCGCTGATTCCCGTCTGTTTCATACCTTGAGCCTTGGGAACCCTTTGGGTTTCCAAGGCTTTTATTTGTATCAGTCCTCTTATTCGCCTGGCTACCATATAAAATACCATGTGCATATCCACATGAGCGCGCTCAAAACCCTTGAGTCGCTTCATGGTCGCGGATGCATCACGCTTTGAAATGTCGTCTAAAAACCTAAAAATATTGGCATCAATCTTTTCAGGCATCACCTCGGATACCGCATCCATTGTGATCGCACCATTGGTCTCGTTGATGAGTTTGTCCAATTCATTTTCCACGTCATAAAGGGTTTTTGCCGATTCTTTTTCCAAGTAACCGGTTTGTTGAATAAGTCCCCTTACCACTCCAGGATCGATGGAGCGTCGCTCTCTACGCACTTTTTTCATGACAAATCGCTCCAATTTTCCCCCATCGAGTTTCGGCAACGACACCTCGGTCATAAATGGTGCCACCGCCTTTTGAAATTTCCCTTTAAAAAATCTATCGGACCGGCTCACTAGGTATAAAGTCACATGATCCCCAATAGTGGGGATGTAATCTTGCAGAGGATCATAGAGATCCTTTCCCTTTGATATTCCCTCTCGTGACAAATCAGCGTGGTCTACGACGACTACCCTACGACCACCTCCCATGGGGAGAGTTTCACAGCTGTCGTAAATCTCATCAAAAGAAGTCACTTTTGCATCAAAGGACGAATAATTAAAGGATTTAAGTGACTGTGGGGTCATTTCTTCTTGAATGATATCCAGTAGCCGATCAATCAAATATACTTCTGATCCGTAAACCACGACAACATTTCCCATGATACCTTCTGTTACGCCGATAACGGCTTGTTCAAAATTCAATCCGATCCCCCCTTCTGTTTATCCCGTCCAATATGATCCATTGGCAAATCATATAGCCCAATATCCACCATTGAGTATGCCTCTGCATAACAAGACCAGCCGCCCAATCGGTTACAGTGAGCCTTTCTGTCAACGCGGGCATCACCTCGTATCCAAAACGACAAACTCTTACTTCCACATTGCCATCGGTGTCTGTGCGATAAATCGAAACGCCATTTTGCGCTAAAGTCTCCAACACTTCACCATCGGGATGTCCGTAGCGATTGTTCGCGCCTACACTGATCAATCCCACACGAGGTGCGACCTTCTCGATGAATGCGCGAGACGATGAACTTTTCGATCCGTGATGGCCGACTTTAAGTATATCGAAGTGAGGAATCACATGCAAGAGGGCGTTCTCTCCCGCGCGCTCGAGGTCCCCAGTCATCAATAGTCGGGTGTTATGGGCTGTTATCGCCAATACCAACGACCCATCGTTACTTCCAAAATTTTGTCCCACTGCAGGATGAATGATCTCTATCACCAAGTTTTCCCTTCGATCCACATCTCTCGCCTTTAGAACCACCGCATGGATCAAATCATCAGGATACCCCTGTGCTGAAGAAATAAAAGTGCGATCGATGGCGATGGCGTCACGTAAAAGTCCATAATTTCCAATGTGATCCCCATCGGGATGGGTTAGAAATACGCCGTCCAGTTTGCGAATGCCAGACTTTTCGAGGTAAGGAATCAGTATATGTTCCCCACTTACCGTCGATCCGTCATAAGATCCTCCCGTATCGATGAGAAAGGTTCGTTTGCCGTCTCGAATCAGGATACTATCACCTTGACCGATGTCGATCACGTTGATTGTGATGGGGGCGTAAATCCACGTCCAAACCATGGTACCCACCAACCCACACATCGCTGTATAGCACAAAAAACGCCGATGTATTTCTTTTAAGGTCAACACACGGTCCAAATATAGCAGGCCAAAGAGGAGTCCGTAATAACTTCCCATCTCAAATAAGCTTGGGGATCCAGTGTTAATGACGCCCACATCCCACGACGATAACCCACTCAACAACCGCAGCCCCACGCCTAGAACTGGTTGAAGCACCACTCCTACTATCTCTCCAAACAAACTGAGAACCATAGATCCGATCAAACCCACGATCCCAAAACCCATGGCGATCGTAAAAATCGGGACCATAACGAGATTGGCCAAAAATGTAATCGGATGAAAAGCGTTAAAATAATAGAGTTGTAAAGGCAACAAACCCAGTTGTATGGCGATAAGGAGCGCAACATCACCTCGCAATGGCACATCTTCTCCAATGTAAGCTAGCACGCCAGGTGAAATCACTACCATGGCAAAGGTTGCGACAAATGAGAGCTGAAACCCCGTGTCGTAGAGAATAAAGGGATTGACTACGAGGAGTAACCCCATCGATACCCCCAATGCCGTTAAACCATCGTATGGTTTTTTTAAGACTCTCGCCCCTAGAACCACCGCCACCATCACTAGGGATCGAAGGATAGACGGTGGAAATCCAATAAGTGAACTGTATAAAAGTGAAATCGCCAAACCCAAAACTTCAGCCGTCGTGCGATGAAAACCCAAAGCCAAAAATAAACCTACTACAATGGCGAGAATAATTTGGATATGTAAGCCGCTGGCCGCGAGAAGATGGGTCAGGCCCATCATTCGAAAAGCCTCCGAGTGCGTTTCGTCGAGTAGGTTTTTCCCTAACACGACAGATTTCATCAACCTGGAGGGATGTTCAGCGAGTACGGAATCAAAGTAATCCGTGACCTTGTGATGAAACAATGACTTTAGTTGAAGGAAAGCCGATCCCTGTACAGGCAGTTTCTCAATATCCCAAGGCTGAGCAAAGAGGGTGTAGTGGATACCGCGAGCTTTTAAGTATCGATCGTATTGAAATAACCCAGGGTTGCCGTTTCCCTTCGGCCGATTGAGTACACCTCGAAACGCAACGACCTCTCCAATATCAAAGACACTTTCCTCAGAAGTGGTCACTGCCATGAGAATAGTCTCCGGTAACTTACGCACCGTATAGCGTAGAGCACCTGAACTCGTCCGCGTCACGTCGATGATCTCCCCACTATAACCTGTCTTCAATCCCAATCGATCATTGAAAGGATCGTATTCCATACGATGATCCATGCGTACCACTCCAAGCAAAAAGACGAGAAGAATTAAAAAGTGATACACCCGCTTTTGAGGACCGACAAGCATGCCTAAAGTCACCAGTCCGCAGCTCACTAGAAGAGGCAATGTGCTCCATTGAAAGTAAAATCCGCACAAAATGCCACACACCAACGCGCCAATGACGGGTATCAGCGGTCTTTTCATTTGTTTGCCTCCTCATACTATGAATTTGACATCATTGATGATAAAATAGTCGAAAGGAGAGATTGCTTTGGATCAACACTACATCTATCACCCCTACCTTTCGACGATCGAAGCCAATATCATCCGTCGAAAAGTCGAGGGCAATATCACCCATATTACCACAGATCACACCATATTCATCCCCCAGGACCCTTTTGGCTATCCAGGAGATATCGGCACCATAAACGGTCTTAAGGTGCTCAAAGTCATCGAGTCAAAGGGAGAGATTGTCCATACAGTGTCTGGCAAATTCGATAAAAGCGCATTGTCCATGTCTATCGACATGACCCACCGACTTCGGTTGATGCGCTATCAATGCGCCCGATACTTAGTGTACTACTTCGTCGAGCTCTACTACCGGTTATCAATCCAATCCTTTACGTTAACCGATGAGTCCGGAGTATGCATCCTCGTCAACGCTGATCCCTTTATCGATACGGTTCAAATGGAAAAACGGCTCAATGCCTCACTCGCAAATGCTGTCGCAGCTGGCATTGATATCGCCATCGAAAAAAGAGG
This sequence comes from uncultured Peptoniphilaceae bacterium, assembly GCA_964533865.1. Taxonomy (GTDB): domain Bacteria; phylum Bacillota; class Clostridia; order Tissierellales; family Peptoniphilaceae; genus CAZHRC01. The sequence goes on along the minus strand of CAZHRC010000001.1, from coordinate 62,594 downwards.
TGAAGATCCTTACGTCGTCATCGACTCCCTCTACCATGGCCCTTATTTGGGTCCCACCGTATCCAATACGGCTTACATCAGCATCCCGTCTGTCAGAATCAACACCCCAGACCCCTCGACACTCACTCTGACCATTACCTTTACCGATTAAAACACATGCCTGTCTCCACAATGGTGACAGGCATGTTTGTTTTTATCACACTGTGGCAAACCACGGTGCTGAATGCGTGCAAAATACAGGTACCCGATCACTCATCGTCGAGCTCACCATAATAATAACCAATGCCCCATTTCGTCTTGATGAGCGAATCCGCTTCGTATGGCTCTAATTTTTCGCGAAGTCGCCGAATGTGAACATCCACCGTTCGCATATGAGCGGTTTCTTCTTCGTCCCACACTTTATTGGCAAGCTCTTTCCTTGAGAAAACCTTGTCTTTGTTTGACATGAGAACGTAAAACAAATCAAATTCTTTCCCGGTCAATCCGATATCCGTGCCTTTGTATTGCACCTTTCTGCCGATAATATTAAACTCAAAATCGTCCAATACGATGCTCGACTCTTTATCGCCTTCTTCCTCAGGAACGGGAGCACAAGCCTGATACCGCCTGAGCACAGCTCGTATTCTCGCTTTTAGCTCGAGAATATTGAAAGGTTTCACCATATAGTCGTCTGCACCATATTCCAAAGCCAGTACTTTTTGGATATCTTCGTCTAATTCTGTAACCACGATGGTTGGGATGTCTACGATTTCATTCATTTCCTTTTTCAAGTCCAATCCCGTACCATCTTCGTATTCCATATCGATAATGGCGAGACTGAAGCTTTTAGATCGACATTCCTGCAACGCTTGTTTTATCGTAGTAGCAGTCGTCATCTCGTAGTTGTCGCTTTCCAAGCTGTAAACCAACTCTTCGAGATATAGTCTATCTGCGTTCACAACTAATAATTGCAAAGGCATCTCTACCTCCAAACGTTTCGACTTAGTATCTATTATACTACATATTACGAAAAATTAATACGATGCAACGTTTTTGTAACATCTTTAGTCTCAAGGTGCAGAAATCAAAGGCTTCAAACTCTCAAACGTTTTTTGTCCAATGCCAGAGACCTCCATCAAATCTTCAGGTTTTTGGAAAGGTTGCTTTTCGCGGTAAGTGATAATATCCGTCGCTCGTTTCTCTCCAATGCCCGGAAGGGTCATCAGCTCGTCTTTTGTGGCTTTATTGAGGTTCATGAGCCCATCGGAAGGACCTTGAATCACTGGAGCAGGATGAGCGTTCTCTTGGAGTGTTTCGGGGTTTTTTGAAGGAATGGCAATGCGCATCTCATCTTCAACGCGCATCGCTAAATTGATCGCACCTTCATCTGCATCAGAAGTTAGGCCACCAGAAGCCTTAATCACGTCTTGAAGACGATCGCCCTTTTGTATTTCAACGATTCCCGGTTGATGAACAGCACCGGTGATATGAACCATCATAGACTCCTCTTCCGTTGCTGTTTCCAAGGGCTCAGCGACCAGAGATAAACCCGATGGTTCAAATGCCGCTTGCTTTTGCTTGTCCTTCCAAAATGAAAACAGTAAAATCAAGCCGATGGCACCGGCAATAATCAAACGATCTCGATTTTTACGATTCATGGCTTCCTCCCGATTCCAAATACAGAACTAGCTTTCTTGAGGTTCGTTTTTCTCCCAAAGGCGCTCTAAATTGTAATAATTGCGGTTGTCTTGGGTGAAAATATGAACGATAATATCCCCTAAATCCACCAATATCCAGTTACCTTCACGCAAACCCTCTTGACCAAGAACTTCAAAACCTAATTCTTCCATTTTATCTGTGACTGCATCGGCCATGGCTTGAGTGTGGTTCTTTGTGTTGCCAGTGGCGATAACAAAATAATCCGCCACCGAAGTGGATTTGTCCACTTCAATTACAGTGATATCCTTACCCAATTTATCATCGATCACCTGTTTAATCAGCTCTAATTTATTCATCTACTTTCCTTTCTTCTCTCGTCGTTCAATATAATAATTTCTAGCATTTAAGGTTTTAGAATGGAGCAGTGCGCCTTTGGATAGCACAAATCGAATGCCATCGTCCATCACGGCGATCAACGCCTCATCCAAGTCTCGAAGAGCCTCTTTTCTTAGCAACTCCACACCAGGTTGAACCCTTCCCAGTTCAATGGCATCGGCTATATAGATGATTTTAGCCAACGTCGACATCCTCTGCGCCCCAGTCGTGTGTAGACTTATCGCTTCGAGAACCGCTTCATCGGCAACACCATAAACATCACGAGCTACCATCGCTCCGAGTGTTGCATGAAGGATGCCAAAGGATTTAAAATCTTCCTCAGTAAAACCTTCAACGCCATATCGCTCCAAAAGCTCTTTTTCATTCCCTTTGGCACAATCGTGAAGCAGACCCGCCAGTTTCGCTTTCTTCACGTCTGCGCCGTAGCGTTTTGCGAGCTGTGCAGCCATATCCATAACCCCTAGACTGTGTTGATAGCGTTTGTCTCCAATGGCGAGCTTCAAGCGTTCTTTATGCGATGTAATATCCATCTACTCTCCTCCGTAAAGTCCCGTTTCTTGAATGTAACTCCAGACTTGATCTGGAACCATGTAGCGAATGGATTTACCGGACACGATTCGCTTACGGATTTCTGAAGAAGAAATCTCAAAAGCTGGGGCATCAAGTGCATGGACTTCATAGCCTCGGCTATTTAGTTCAGTAACCTTTTCCATGAGGAAGGAGGCTTCTCCGCCGTGGCGTTTCATCGCTAAAACTTTGATTTCCGAAAGAAATAGCTCGTATGCCATCCACTGTTCAATACTGATCAGGGAGTCTTCACCCATGATAAAGTAAAAATCGTCTCCAGGATACATTGCCTTGAGCTCCCGCACCGTTTCATAAGAATAGCTTTTTTTCACATCATCCAATTCAATGGTACATAATTCAAAATCCGGATTCGATGCGATGGCTAATGATAACATGGCCACTCGACTGTCTTTTGACGTATTGTTGGCCAATCCTTTATGAGGCGGGATCCCATTGGGTAGAAACCAAACACTATCAAGGCGCCATTCCGTGCGCGCTTGTTCTGCGAGTATCAAGTGACCAATGTGGACGGGATTGAATGTCCCGCCCATTAGTCCGATTTTACGCATCATTGCGGCAGTATGATCGTCGGTTTCTTGCTTTCTTTGTAGATGACCAACGTAAAGCCAATGGCTTGAACAAATTCACAACCCGTTCGCTCCAAAATCTCAGCGACTATGGTGTCTTGATCGTCCATATTATTGTTGAGTATCTTAATTTTTACCAATTCCCTTTTTTCAAGAAGATCTTGAATTTGCTGAATAAAATTATCTGTCACACCGTATTTTCCAATGTTTATCGCCGGCTCCATACTGTGAGCCAGACTTTTTAAATAACGTCTTTGTTTACCTGTCATAACTTCTCCTAATCAATATAATCAAACTCTAAATCCCCAACTAACACCACATCCCCTTCTTGAACGCCCATGTCTCGTAATCTCGACATCACATCCATCGCTTCCAGAGTTTTTTGGAAGTAAACAAGAGAATCATAATCCTCGGGGTTGATGCGATAAACCAACTCGTCAATGGGTACCCCCTCCACGATGTAGGTGTTATCTCTCTTGTAAATGTTGATGCTGCGATCGACTTCTTCCAAGTATGACTCGTCATAATCGTAAACTTCGTCAAACGTGTCGTAAGTGTCGCCCATGTCTTCTAAATATTGCCAGAAAACGTATTTTAAATTCTCCATACCCTTTTTCGTCGCTGCAGAAATTGGATACACCTCGTAATTTTCGCTAAAGCGTGCCTTAAATAGAGCCAAGTTTTCGGAAGCCATCGGTTCCAAATCCATTTTGTTAGCTATGACAATCTGGGGTTTTTCCGCGAGTTTAGGATTGTAAGCTTTGAGCTCTTCATTGATCTGTATAAAATCTTCAATGGGATCTCTGCTTTCAGAACCCGACATATCCAATACGTGGACCAACAAGCGCGTGCGCTCGACGTGTTTCAAAAATTCGTGGCCCAATCCTATCCCTTCGCTCGCCCCTTCAATAAGTCCAGGAATATCAGCGATGACAAAAGAAGCCTCTGGCCCCACCTTCACGACGCCTAGATTGGGCTCCAATGTCGTAAAGTGATAATTGGCGATTTTGGGCTTCGCATCGCTCATAATCGAGAGTAAAGAGGATTTTCCCACATTTGGAAGTCCGACAAGACCCACATCCGCTAGTAGTTTAATCTCTAAAACCACAGTGATTTCATCGCCTTTTCGCCCAGGTTGCGCAAAGCGCGGCGCTTGACGAACCGGCGTAGCGAAATGCGCGTTGCCTTTACCACCTCGCCCACCTTTGGCTATGACAAACTGCTCTTCATGTTCCGTGAAATCGTATATGACTTTTCCGTTTTTACTATTCTTGATCAAAGTGCCCACGGGAACCTTCAGCACCAGGTCATCACCCCTTTTCCCGTATTGCTTTTTCGATCTACCATTTTCGCCGTTTTCAGCTTTGTATTTCGCTTTGTATCGAAAATCCATCAAAGTGCGGATACCGGTATCCGCAACGATGATGACGCTACCACCATCGCCTCCATCACCGCCAAAAGGCCCACCCGATGGTTCAAATTTTTCACGACGAAACGCGACTGCGCCGTCGCCACCTTTTCCGGCTTTTAGTTCTATTTTTGCACTATCTATAAACATGGCTTTCACCGCCTTTACATTCTATACATTATATAATACCCCACTTGTCAAAAAGTGAACGGTATTAAGAAAAAAAAGAAACCTCAGTGAAACGGTAGCGTTTCACCATGAGGTTTCTAAAGTTCACGTGTGTTAAGCCAGTTCTTCTCTAGCATAGACGCTGACTTGTTTCTTGGTTTTGCCTTTGCGCTCGAATTTTACAACGCCATCGATAAGAGAGAACAAAGTGTCATCTCCACCTTTGCCGACGTTGTTTCCAGGGTGAAGTTTTGTTCCTCGTTGGCGAACGAGAATATTACCGGCTAAAACAAATTGTCCGTCGCCTTTTTTTGCACCCAGTCGTTTCGATTCACTGTCGCGACCGTTACGGGAACTACCTACCCCTTTTTTACTGGCGAATAATTGAATATCGATTCTTAGCATTTCTACACCTCCTCGTAAGTGATGTGTACATATTGAGGATAAGACGCCACCATTGAACGGATTCCCAAATCAAATGTTTGAAAGAGAAAAGCCACCATCGGTTTTGTATCATCGCCAATACGATGGAAATCCACCTTTAATACCATGGATCCCTCATGTATATCATAGTCCAAATAGTCCTCACAATGAAGTAAATCGGTTAACGCATTGATCGTTGTATACCCTAGTACCGAGACTCCGGCACATACCACGTCTTCTCCGTGAGGTGCAAAATCGGCGTGACCGTCGATCCGAAACCCTTTAGGATGGGATGCGCTTCCCAAAACCACCACATTAACCATTGATGGATTCGATTTTTACAGCGGTATAAGGTTGTCTGTGACCGTGTTTTTTACGGTAGCCTTTTTTAGGTTTGTACTTGAAGACGATAATCTTCTTAGCTTTGCCTTGTTCTTCAACGATACCTTTAACGCTTGCGCCTTCAAGGATCGGTTGACCAACTTTCATGTCATCGCCAGAAACCAATAACACCTTGTCAAAAGAAATAGTTTCGCCAACAGCGACATCAAGTTTTTCAATGCGGATGGTTTGACCTTCTTCAACGGTGTATTGCTTTCCACCAGTTTCGATAATTGCGTACATACGTGCACCTCCTTCTCCTAGACTCGCCAACACCAGGTGCTATGCTTTAACCCGTGCTGTGCGGTTTACACAGTTATTAATAATACCAAAGATCTCTCCCCTTGTCAATGAAAACCCTAAGAAAAAAAGCCTAAACGCGACAATTCCTTCAAAGACTTGCCCTTGCGTCGTATTTGCATCTCAAAAAGCCCCGCCTTCGTAAAACCTAACAACGTCGGGTTAAATCGGTAGCTGAGAATTTCGCGTTTCATCTCCTCGATGAGCCGATTTTGGCCGCTTTCAGTCATGCGGATAAAATCGATAAGGACGATGCCACCGATACGTCGTAAAGCCAATTGACGAATCGCTTCTACCATGGCCATTCGGTTGATTTCCATAGCCATTGCATCCTTTGAGCCGACATAGGCGCCTTGATTGGAGTTAACGTCAATAACCGTTAACGTCTCCAGTTCATCGATTAGAAGATTACCGGTTTCAAGAGGGATTTCTCTTGCCATCCCCCTTCGCAATCCATCAGCCACCTCGGGATCCATTGTGTAGTCAAAGCTCGGTCTGAAAACAGTAGTAGTGCCTAAGACCTCTTCCAGTTGCCTTTTGCGTTTTGTCGTAGTGACGACGACGGACCGATCTCCTTGTTGACAGGCAAATTCTAACAGAGGCGTTTCATTGAGATAGAGCTTTTTGGGAGTGGGCAAAAATCCCTTTTGCCCTTCAATATAAGCCAATGTCTTCATGCCATTTTCGATGATTTCGCTCAGATCCTCGTCAGCAAGGTGTTGGGATCGCGTTCTAAAGGTCATCCCCGTGGCGTTTCTGTATCGAGAACCTAGGGCTTCCAGACGTTTTCTGTGTCTGCGATTTTGTATGCGCTTTGACACGACCACCCTTTTGTCAAATGGAGTCAACGCCACGTATAACCCAGGGATGTCGAAATTCATAGCGACTCGCGCCCGTTTCCCGCTGGCTGCATCATGGGTCACTTGTACCAATATCTCATCTGCGACCACAGGAGATCCAACGCAGGCTCGATGGGGTAAGAAGGCCTCTTCACCTTCGATCGCTACTTGGTACGCCTCCATACCCCCTAAATCCTTTAGGATACGCCCTCTGTGAATGTCGCCAACACCTGTTGATACACATTGAAATGCGGTGAGTTGTCCTGCTTCGACGACACCGGAGGGATTACCCTTTCCTTCCGAAATAAATGCCCAACTTTCCATTAGCGCAACGGAGGACAGCCGTCAGAGTCCAGTTGTTGAAGTCGTGTAATCCGAAGTTCATCGATATCCAACAGGCTGAGTATCTCTTTGACGAGGATCCCCGCCATATCGAGTACCTTGAGATAACTACCTTGTTTTGATTGAAGGGTACAACGCACCGCCGACGCCGTCACATCGTAGTCGATGGCGAGAATCAAAGGACGCACATCAACTTCGACTTGAATTTTATGGCGGCCCTTTTTCTTTTTCTTCATCATCATCACTTCATTCGACGCCCAAATCCTCTTTACCGCTCCGTCGACTTCGTCGCTGGAAACGTGGGGCGGAATGAGAATCTCGTACAAACTACGATCGATCAAAGTATCGATAGTGGGTTTTGCAGTGGATTTAAAGGCTTTCACCACCTTTAGTCCGATAGGCAACTCTGTATTTAACCGGTTGACCAGATCTTCAGGTGATAAAGGCTCGATGGTTTCGAGTTGGAGGTATTCGCTTTGGGATGCGATACCGAGGCTTAGTGGATTGGCAAGAGAGAGTTTTGGCATGGGATTGAACCCTTGAGTGTGTTCCAAGGCAAGTCCCGCTCGTCGACAGGCTCTTCCAAAAACATCCATCAAGTCAAGGTGACCAACCAAACGCATATTCCCAAGTTTTTCGTATTCCAATTTGTAAATCATGGACAGTACTCCCCTTTATAATCCGCATTGATTCCGCAGTTTACACAGTGTTGGCGACAATCTCGAGTCGTCGTCTCAGCGATCGACTTATGGTACTCGCGGATCAAAAACTCTTTGGTTACCCCGATATCGATAAAATCCCAAGGAAGGATTTCGTCGGTTTCTCGAGTCCGTGTCGCATAGAAATCGCCATTGAGCCCACATTCTTCCAAGGCCGCTCTCCAAAGATCTATTTTGAAGTACTCTTCCCAACCATCAAATTTCGCACCCTTTTCAAAAGCGCGGATCAACACTTCAGATAGTCTTCGATCTCCCCGTGCAAAAACCGCCTCCATGTAGCTGGTATTTGGTTCGTGGTAAGTGAAGCGTACCTTAGGGTCTCCAATCAGACTTTTGATATAAACCGCTCGTCGAGTCAACTCATCGACCGATGTCTGTCCGACCCATTGAAATGGCGTGAAGGGCTTTGGCACAAAACAAGAGGCGGAAGCGGTGATTTTTAGATTACCTCGTCGTACCTCTGGGGGCTGATCGAAAAATAGTTGTTTTGCTTTGTAAGCCAAGCGCTTAATCCCTTCAAGGTCTTCATCGGTTTCCGTAGGTAAGCCAATCATAAAATATAATTTAATCGTGGAGTACCCTTCGTGAAAGGCAAAACGCAATGCGCGTTCCAAATCTGCTTCGGTGATATTTTTGTTAATCACATCGCGCATGCGTTGAGATCCCGCCTCGGGAGCAAAAGTCAATCCCGTCTTACGAACCTTCTCGACTTCTTTCAACACATCTAAACTATCGGAATCCAGACGCAATGACGGCAATGAAATTCCCACTTTTGATGTCTCAAACTCTTCCATCATCTCCGAAACCAGCGGCCGCAGCTCAGGATAGTCACAGGTACTCAACGATGACAGGCTCACCTCTTCGTAACCAGTCGATGCCAACACTTGGCGAGTGGAATCAATAATACTTTCCGGGGATCGTTCGCGAATGGGACGATAGATCATCCCCGCCTGACAGAATCGGCAACCTTGCGTACATCCACGAAACAACTCCGCAACAGCACGGTCGTGAACGACCTCTATAAAGGGGACGATTTGTGTTTCGAGATGGAAAGCATCCTCGAAGTTTGAGATGTATCGCTTATTGATGCGTTCAGGGGCTCTCTCGTCGAGAGTTTTCCGAGTGGCAATTTTCCCGTCATCGTCGTAGGTGATCTCGTAAAGAGAGGGGATGTACACCCCTTCTAAGCTAGCTAAATCCACAAGGATATCTCGTCGAGATAGACCACTGTGTTTCAGGTCTTTAAACCGCTCGACCACCTGAAGGTTCACCTCTTCACCCTCGCCGAGGATGAAAATATCGACGATGGATGCCAATGGCTCCGGATTGTAGGCACAAGGCCCACCCGCCACAACAAACGGCATACCTTCCGTTCGTTCTGCGCTACGCAATGGGATACCAGAGAGATCGAGCATATTCAATAGGTTTGAATAACACAATTCGTACTGCAATGTGAACCCCACCAAGTCGTAATCCGATAGGGCAATTTTATTTTCCAAGGTGTAGAGAGGTAGCTGCGTCTCTCTCATCAAACGCTCCATGTCGGGCCAAGGTGCAAAACTTCGCTCACAACGCACATTCTCCATTTGGTTCATCAAAAAATAGAGAATCTGAGTGCCCATGTGACTCATACCCACTTCATATACGTCGGGGAAACAAAAAGCGAAGGACACCTCATCGTCTTTCACAGGCTTAATGATGGTGTTTAGCTCGTCGCCGATATATCGTGCAGGTTTTTCCACTTTGTTGAGTAAAGTGTTTAATTTATTGATATCGATCATTTATACTCCGTTCTAAAATCAGCTATCAAGATTTCTTGCGCTGAAATAGGCCTTTTAGCCACGCAAAGAAACCTTTCTTCACCGGTTTCAATTCATTTTTGTACAGAATCTCCGCAAGTTCCTTAAACCTCTCGCCGATGGCATCTTGTGGATAAAAGAGTTGTCCCTCTTTTTGTGCCCGTTCTATCCGGCCTTCTTCAAGTAAGGAGCCGAGATACAATCCTGGGTTTGGCAAGTCAGGGGCATGGGGCGATGGTTCTGGGAGTCTATTTTCAATCACCCAGTATTTCTTCTTAAGTAGCACCGGGTCCTCGATGTACACCCCTGGCTTGGTGACCAGAAGCACCTCTGACCAATGGCCCGCCAACTTGTCTCGCTCGGGCTTAGGAAGGTGAGAACCGTCCAACAAGACGATATCACAGTCGACTTTTTCGATGATTTCCATCAAGGCTTCTGGTGAAAATTCCGCCTTGGATGCTTTGTACGGGGCGGCGATCAAACCTAGGTTTTCGGCGACATCGATCACTACTTTGCGCTCGTCACATATGCCCAGTTGGTAATCGTACAAGTCGTAAACGACAAAGTCCGAGATCCCCATGGCGCTAGGCAATTGCCTAGCGCCGAGATGCAAGTCGACGGCGAGGATTTTAGTATGGTTTTTGAGGGCATGTGCAAGATTTGCCGTCACAAAAGTCACACCCGAGCTCTCTTCACCGTAAACATACAAAATTCTCTTACTCATGCCTGCCTCCCTCCTCTTCTACGATCACCGGAACTTCATCTGTGGCTATTTCCGCTGAAGGGTCATCAAAACCATTTTGGGTCAAAAATTCTCCAATCACATCTCTAGAGACTAACCCAGCCATCGAGCCCGATCCCGATTGAAACACGACTGTCGCCACAGCGATTTGTGGGTTATCATAAGGCGCAAAGGCAACATACCATCCGTACTCATCGTACTCTCTGCCCGTGTTTGGATCGATCCCATCGATGGTTGCAGTACCAGTCTTTACGCCGATTTGCGTCGGGAGTTTTCCCGTTAATGCCACTTGGTTGCCAAAATTCGCTGCCATTTTCATGCCATGGCGGACGTGACCAAGGTTATCGTAGTTGTTAAGTTCGATGCGTTCGCGCACGGGTTCATTTTCAAAGATGGTCTTGCTATTATCGTATGACCGAACTTCCTTGACGATGGTCGTTTTGTTTTTGTAGCCATCGCTGGCAAAGACCGCCGCGAATCGAGCCATTTCGATTGGCGTGTAAGCATTTTGCCCTTGGCCGATTACCACGTTGAGCATATCTGAGGTGTCCCATTCGGCTTGATTAAGATAGTTGTACTTAACCTTATCCGCGATACCTTCTCGCTCGCCGTTCAAGGGCTGTTCTGGGTAGTAACCCATTTCATCTAGACGATTGATCACCTCGGTCCGATCGGGAATAGTCTCTTCATCGGTCCACTTGCTAATGGTTTTAGCGTCTTCTTCCACGACCTCCGCTGTTTTTTCCCGAGAGTCTTTGGCATAAGCGCCGAGCGACTCGACAAGAAATGAGTGGAGCCTATTTTGTGTGGCTATCCGCTTCCCATCGGGATTGGGGATTAAGCCCGTCGTTTCTTTTGGAATATTGATTTCAATACCGGTAGGCTCGTTTAACCCTAATTTTTTAGTCACATCGATCATATCTTCTACCGTTAACTTCACCGATGTCTTTTGACCTGTGGTTTGATTCTCTCCTAAAGCGAGTGCATAGTAATAATAGTTACAAGAGTGCATCAACGCTTCATAGACATTGGTATACCCGTGGGTTTGCTTGCTCATATTCCACAGCCAGCACCCAAAAATCGTATCCCCAACATTGACATAGCCAGAGTCGAGAATCGCCTCTTCTGCAGGCATTCCTTTTTCCAATGCAATGAGGGAGGTAGCAAGTTTAAAGGTCGACCCAGGTTGGATTGCCGTTTGAAGGGCAACGTTCATCAATGGCCTAGCCGCCTTGGTATCTTCATCATCTTGAGGCATCAAACTTTGCCAGTCGCTTTCAGAAATCCCTGTCGAAAACAAATTGGGGTCGTAGTCCGGATAGCTCGCCATGGCAATCACGCCACCGGTGTTGACATCGATCGCCACCGATGCGCCAATCCGCGCAAAGGGATAGTAGTCAATATCATAAGAGCCCCATTTAGACGTGTAGGTGCCGCCGACTTGGAGTTGTTCAATGACTTGGGACAATGCATCTTCCATCGCTTTTTGAAGAGCGAAATCCGTGGATAAATACACGTTATTTCCTGGAATCGCCGCTGTTTCGCTAATAACTCGGGTAGTGTTGCCCTTGGAGTCCACTTCGATCTCCCGTTTGCCGTTCGTGCCGTGTAGTGTAGTTTCAAAACTCTCCTCTACCCCGGTCTTACCTATGAGGTCATTGCGTTGATAGCCAAGGACGTCAATGTAGCGCTTCACTTCATCTTCTGTGGAGATTTTACCGATATAGCCGAGAGTGTGGGCATTGAACGCTCCATTAGGATAGTGGCGAATGGGTACACTGGCTACGCCGATCCCGCTGGCGCGCGGTATACTCTCTTCGATGCGCGCCACTGTTTCTTCCGATAAGCCATAGCATACGTTAATCGGTTGGTAGCCCAAGTGACCTTGAGCTTGAATCGCACCGAGTAGAGACAATACCCCTACGGTTTCATAATCGCTGGAAACATCAATTCCATAATATGTTTTCATCTTATCAAAAATCGACTGCGCCGTTGCTTTTGCGTCCAATTTGAAGCGTTCCACTAAATCCTTACGATCTTTTTCATCGGTGTAGATCCAATCCACAACAGAAATCCCGGGATTAATCGCGAGCTCCGTATTAGCTGATTGCGCCGTAATCTTCACTCGATCATCTGTAATGAAATCGTGAAGCACAGCTTTTTCTTTAGCCAATTGGATCAATGCATCCGTCGGAGACTGCTCCTTCTCTAACCCATCGGTATAAGAAAGAGTTACTGTGTCCTTGCCTTCCGATACTTCAAATTTCACCGGGGATTCCACGTCTTTATCAGCCAACATCGCGATGAGAATTTCCGCTGGCACCACCACCTGCCCATCACTTCCTAAACTGACTTTAGTCAATAAGAGAGGTAGAGACTTCTCGGTGACAATATGTACAAAATCTTGTTTTGCATCGGTTTCCAAAGTAATCGTGGGGAAACTACGATGAAGAGCTGCTTTGTTCTCTAAGTGATATTTATCCGAGAGCACCATGATTTTTTCAAGAACCACTGATCCTTGAAGATTTTTCGACGTTAATTGCTCATAGATCAGCATTCGTGCGACAGGGTGATTCATAATACTGCGAATGGTACTTCTATCCTCAGCAATCAATCGCGCCACTACGGCGACGGGGTCCTCTGCTAACCCAAAATTATGTTCCCCCATCAGCCTTTGAAGCTCAGGCGTATCCACAAAAGATGCACTGAGATCGGGTTCTGTCGTGACGTTCACCGTCAAACTAATCCCTTTTCGCTCCAATGCGCTCAACGCACGACTAAACATGTTAAAGCGATAGTGATCCGGATCTGAAGCATCTACATACGTTAGTCGCAACAAAGGCTCGACCAATTTATTGTCGATAATCGCATCCATTACTGCATTGTCTGGGGTTTTATCTTTAGTAAAGTAGTCCTCAACTGAAGGATAGTGAAAGACATTCAGCCCAATGTAATAGTCATCACTATAAGATGCTCCCTCTGTTTCCAAAAAGCGTACTAATTGTAAAAGGTACCCATTTTTTTCCGCGTCTTTGAGTCGATTGATCTCGTCCTTTTGAATTTGTGCCGAAAAAGACGCCTTCGTACCCGCCAAAAGCACACCATTGCGGTCGTAGATATTTCCACGTGTCGCATTGACTTCCACTTCCTTGATGCGTTTATTATCCGCCAGCGTTCGGTAGTGGTCCCCTTTCACAATTGTCATATCGAACAGTTTTATTCCTAAAGCACAGATCATGAGTACGAGGACCGCCGTCATGATTTTAAATCTTGAAATTTGATTGCGATTCACGTTTTACTCCTTAATAATAACTGGATTTCAATCCAAAACGTCCATCTAAAAATAAGTGCACAAGCACAAAAAAAGCGGCATTTAAAAGACCTTCAATCAACACTGAAACTTTTACCATGCTGATCAAACCTCCCTGTTGACCGAGAAGCCAAAGGGCTATTCCATAGTACGCCGCGAACAATAAGGTCACAAAAAAAGCGGAAACCACTCCATACTTTAAGGTGCTTTGGCCCATCCTGCGATTGTTGATACCTAAATAGTAGCCCACAATAAAATAGATTAGAGCTCTAACGCCAATCACGTTTAAAAACAGGAGATCTTCGATTAAGCCCACTGCCAAGCCATAAAAACCGCCTGTATTGTGTCCATAAAACAACGCAAGATAAACGATGATGACAAGAGATAAGTTAGTATGCACACCAAAGAATTGGATTCTAGAAAAAACCGTGGTTTGCAGAATCGTATTTACTAGCACAAAAATAAATAATTTTAGTCTACTCACCACTTGTCTCCTCTCCAATTAACACTAAAACCCTAGAGAGTTTTGAAAAATCCACAGGGCTTTTTATGATAATGCGCTTCGTCAATTCGTCTTCTGTCATCTCCGTCGAAGTGGCCGCACCAATATAGAGGCCTTTTGGATAGAGCTCGCCCAGTCCGGAAGTTAAGATTTTATCTCCTGCGTTAATATCGGCCTTAGGGTTAAACGCATAACCTGTCAGATTGCTTCCATTTTTCCCATCGACGACGCCGTACTCATGTGTAGTTGCATTCACAAAGGACAGATTCGAACGTTCATCAATAATACTCACCACACTCGCCCAATAATCCCCCACTTCGGTAACTCGCCCAACAACCGCTTCAATCGCAGTCCCTTCATCGTATTGTGCACCGACAGTTACCGTGTCACCTACTTTTATCCCCGATGCACTTCCGCGGTCTAGAGAAAATCGAACAAATTGATTGCCAGGCTCTTTGCTCGTAATAGATGCCTGAACCATTTTATAAGTAGTTTTTGAAAGCAATGCAAATTCTTGTTTGAGGTACTCTTCATTAGCTACAACGGTTTCGAGTTGATTGACCTTTTCTTTAAGCAGATTATTCTCTATGGTCAATTGATCGTTTCGCTCCCGAAGCAACCTTGAACCAAAAGTTCTTTCAGTAACCCCTTGGATCGCCGATCCAGCTGTGTAAGCCAACTTATTGACTGGCAGCATAGCCGTGTTAAACCCATTGCGCAAAACACCTGAGAAACTCGGAAAACGGCTCGTCAAGAAGATGAGGAGAACCATAGCACCCATGGTCACTACAGGAATAACCTTATTTCTTTTTTTGCGATAGAAATTCAATGGTATTCACCCTTACTTCCTATAATTTCTAAGCGAGTCCAATCGATCCAGAAGTTTGCCCACGCCCAAAGCCGTGGATTCTTGAGGATGTTCTGATAGAGTTACCCCAATGCCGATTTCTTTTTCGATCAACTCGTCAAGGCCGACCAGCTGCGCACTGCCACCAGTCAGAAGAATTCTATTATTCACAATATCTGCAGCAAGCTCTGGTGGCGTGGTTTCCAATGTCTGTCGTATAGCGTCTACGACTCGCTGCACAATTGATAGTATCGCCTCTGTCACGTCTTTTGTCGTGATGTGCCTTTTAACAGGCATTCCCGACACCATGTCGCGCCCGCTAATTTCTAATCGATTGGATTGATCGCCTAGGCGCAATGAGCCAATTTCGATTTTAATCTGTTCTGCAGTAGTCAGTCCAATCATTAGAGCGTATTTGTCTTTGATGTGCTCAACGATGGCTCGATCCAACATATCCCCACCCACATCCACCGAGCGTGAAGTGACAATGCCATTTAATGACACCACCGCAACTTCTGTGGTGCCTGCCCCCATATTTAACACCATGTTCCCCATAGCGCGTTCTACTGGTAGGTTAGATCCGACAGCGGCAGCCAGAGATTCTTCCACGAGAAAAGCATCCCTTGCCCCTGCGTGAAGAGCGGCGTCTTCGACTGCTCGACGTTCCACATCGGTCACCCCTGAAGGGACTGAAATCACGACACGGGGTTGAAGCAGCGTAAAGTCAGGGGATGCTTTTTTGATAAAATATTGTAACATCGCCTGGGTAATGTCAAAATCGGCAATGACCCCGTCATCTAGGGGTTTAATCGCGATAATTTCTGTCGGGGTGCGTCCAAGCATTTCCTTTGCCTCTTCGCCAATGGCGATCACTTCGCCTGATTCTGCATTCATCGCCACCACTGAAGGTTCGTTGACGATAATGCCCTTCCCTTTTTCATAGACCAAGGTATTTGCCGTCCCTAGGTCGATGGCAAGGTCTTTTGCTACGATTTTAAAAAATGCCATGGTCTTCTCCTAAAAATAGTTCTCTTGTTTCATACTTAGATATACATCTCTTCCTATGACGATATGATCGATGACGCGTATCCCCAACAGCTCTCCTGCACGATCTAGGCGCTTTGTCGTTTCCACATCTTCCAAACTCGGTTGCGGATCGCCGC
Organism: uncultured Peptoniphilaceae bacterium; assembly: GCA_964533865.1. Classification (GTDB taxonomy): domain Bacteria; phylum Bacillota; class Clostridia; order Tissierellales; family Peptoniphilaceae; genus CAZHRC01. The sequence continues at coordinate 46,463 of CAZHRC010000001.1, read as the reverse complement.
TTGGGTGATTATGTACCAATGCGATGCTATTTGCGCTGCGTTTAATCGCCGTCTTGAATACTTCTCTCGGATGGACGATTGAGGCATTTAAACTTCCCGTCGATACCCAATCCTCACAGATCACCCGGTTTTTTGTGTCTAAAACCAAGACGATAAAGTGCTCCTTCGTTTCGTTTTTTAATTCTTCCATAAACACCGCCGCGATCGATGCGGGATTTGTCAATTGTACCTTTTGAAAGTTCTCCCGTCGATTAAACCGCTTGCTCAACTCCAACATCGCCACGATTTTCGATGAAACGCTGATCCCAACGCCAGGGATATCACAAAGTTCCTGGCAGATGACCTCTTGAAGAGGGACTTGGTTGTGGTGAAAATCCAAGATCGATTGAGCGATCATCAGCGCATTCTTTCCTTTAATTCCCACATTGACGATAACAGCGAGCAGTTCCACATCAGAGAGGGCTTGTGCTCCGTATTTTAACATCTTTTCTCGAGGACGATCGTTCTCAGACATATCCAACATGCGGACAGTGTTAACTTCCTTTGATTCAGTCACTGAAATCACCTCTGTTTATTGTAGATTTTTAGCCGAGATAAGTGTCTAGTGGCATAGCCCGATGTCACGCCGACGAAGTAGCCAGTAAAAAGCCCAGTGAGTATGAGCACAGGGAAATACGTAAAGACCTTCAGGTTCGATAACACCAAACTTGCGACGAATACCTGACCGAAGTTGTGAGCTACCGCACCAAGGATACTCACCCCGATCAAACTAAACACGGTGCTCAAATACTTTAAGGCAATTCCCATCACCACACTGCTCAAAACCGCACCCGCCAAACTGTAGAGTAAACTCGAAACCGAGCCAGTGACGAGCATGAGCAGTATCGACTTTACGATCGATACGGTGATCGCGTCCCTAAAACCAAAAAGTACCAAAGTCATGACGATGACCGTATTCGCCAATCCCAGCTTTGCCCCTGGTGCGATATAAGGCAGTGGGATCATACCTTCTATTAATGATAGGGCAAGGGCAAGCGCCACAAGTAACCCTAAAAAAACCAATTTGTTTACAGATTTCATATCAATAATTAATGTGGTCGATGACCGTTTGCTCTGGATTCTCTCCGATCACCTCGACCACGAGTCGATTCGGCAAACAAACGATGATCTCTCCAGGCATAGAAATCCACCCTTGCTTCACATCTAATTTGTCTGGACAATCCGCGTCGATGGCGCGTATTCGCCCATCACCGACTTCCAAAAGATTGTACCCAAACGAGGTGCGTATCGGATAGGTTTTTCCCACTAATCCACTATCAAAAGTAAGACGCATGATTTCTTCTCCATCGACTTGGATGCTTGCAATTTTTCCTTGTCCCGCAAAAAGCGTTCGAAAGCCAAAAAATGAAGTTATTGAAAGCACAACCAACACCACGATGAGTATTTTATCTCCTTTTGTCATCACAAACCACCTCTCCATTAGGTAAGTTTATCATGTATATCCTGCTCTGACAACCTCATCCCGATATGGGAACACCTCAAAAAAAAAGCTATTTCAAAACGCAACGTTTTGAAATAGCTTTGAGTTCGAGTCCTTAAACCGCTTCTTTTTCCTGTTCGGCTTTTCGTTCCAAACCGGGGTAGATACATTTGGTCGGACACTTGGCAATCGCGTTATCGAGTTTTTCTCGATCCGGCTCACCTTCGAAGGTCGTACGCGCGAGTTTATGCTCGACGATAAACCCTTCGGGGTATTGTTTGGCACAGATGCCGCAAGCGATACATCCCACTGTGCAGTTTTGGCGTACCACTTTGCCAAGATCCCTGCTTTTGCATTTGACCATGGATTCTTGTGAGTACGGAATCATCTCAATGATTTGTTTTGGACAAGTGTTGACGCACATACGACAGGAAGTACATTTATCCTTGTCGACGATGGCCAATCCATTGACCATTTCGATAGCCCCAAATTTACATGCCACTTGGCAAGTCCCACATCCCAAGCAACCGTACGCACAAGATTTGTTTCCTCCTTGAAGAGCCTGGTTTGCGCGACAATCTTGAATGCCTTGATAGATGTATTTATCCTTGGCGCGAATTTTGTCCCCTTGACAAAGTACGCACGCTACTTCTTTTTCGCCGATATCAGCGGTTTTTCCCATGATGCGAGCAATTTCTTCAGCACATGATGCTCCCCCGACTGGACAAGCATCGACAGCAGCACCTTTCAAGGCGATGGCCTCCGCCAATCCGTCACATCCTGGAAATCCACACCCGCCGCAGTTTGCCCCTGGCAATGCCGCGCGGACCTCGGTGACGGTTTTATCCATTTCAACGTGAAAGGCGTTGGCAGCGTAGGCGAGTATCAGCGCAAAGAGGACACCAAGTCCACTTAGGACGGCAACAGGAATAATGATTTGATTCATTTGATACCTCCTATACCAAGCCAGTAAAGCCAAAGAACGCAATCGACATCAGTCCCAAGCTCAATAGGGCAACAGGAATCCCTTTAAAGGACTCTGGAATATCTGCCATTTCCAATCTTTCGCGGATCGCAGCTAATAGGACGATGGCAATTAAAAAGCCTACAGAAGCGGCTACACCATTAGCGATGGTTTCCAACAGATTGTATTTCGATTCGATGTTTACTATGGCTACACCAAGGACCACGCAGTTGGTTGTAATCAATGGTAAATACACGCCCAGCGCATTATAAAGACCCGGGCTCGCTTTTTTCAAGAACATCTCAACGAATTGAACCAGCGCAGCTATAACTAAAATAAACGCGATGGTTTGTAAGTATTGTAAGCCTAATGGATTCAACACCCATTTTTGGATCGCCCAAGTGATTACCGAAGATAAGGTGATGACGAATGTCACCGCTAAGCCCATCCCTGTTGCGGTTTCGGTTTTTGTCGAAACCCCAATCGCAGGACAGATCCCTAAGAATTGAACGAGGACGTAATTGTTGACAAATATCGAACCAATGATGATCGCAAAGAATTTATCCATCTTACGCCTCCTTTTGATTTGACGTCAGTATCGTAAAGATCGCAATGATGATCCCTAGCAAGATAAAGGCTGAAGGGGGTTGAGTCAAAATCCCAATGGTGTAATCCTCCGGGATGATACGAGCCCCTAGCAGGGTACCTGAACCAAACAGCTCCCGAATCGCCGCTAAAATAACGATGGAAAGGGTATAACCTATCCCTTGACCAATACCGTCCACCGTCGATGCGATGACGTTGTTTTTGTTGGCAAAAGACTCCGCTCTCGCTAGAATGATACAGTTAACGACGATCAGTGGTATAAACAATCCCAATGAATCATAAAGCACGGGAACGTAGGCTTCCAAAAACATTTGGACCAAGGTAACAAACGTTGCGATGACGACAACGTAGGCAGGGATTCGCACTTCATCGGGAATGAAGTTGCGCAGTAGGGAAATGACGATGTTGGAGCACGTCAAAACGAAAATGACAGATACGCCCATCCCTAGAGCATTCACTACGCTGATCGAGACCGCTAATACGGAACACATCCCAACGAGTTGTACAAAAACCGGATTGTTTTTGATGATACCATCTATAAATACTTTTCCTAATTTCATGGCTACCTCCTACTGGCCCATGGCATTCATAACAGCAGATGCGTTATTGATGCCATCGACGATTGCATTGGTGGAGTAGGTGCTACCAGAAATCATGTAAATGTCGTTATCTCCACTGGGGTCTGCCGCCGCTGTCACTTGCGCGTTGGTATGCGTACCAGGTACTGAGGCTTTGAATGGGTCTTCGACGATCTTCGTCCCTATCCCCGGCGTTTCTGAGTGACTCATGACGTGATAGCCTTGAATGACGTGGTCGTTAGAAATCCCTAAAATAAATTGAACCTTTCCGCCGTATCCAGAACCGCTGGTGCTAAAGACGTATCCAATGGTTTCGCCACCCTTGATCGCCTTCGCGACACCGGTGACATTTTCACTGCTGCCCAGAGCTTTAGTCAATTCAGCGCCTTCCATGCTTTCAAAGGACTCAGCATCAGGATAAGCCACAATCAACGATTCTGCTAATTGAGCGGCTTTTCGCTCTGCGATAATGGGAGCAGTTGCTGAGTTGGTAAATGCCAACACCAGTGCCGCCACGCCAGTAATCGCTAAAAGCTTAAGAGCCATCGTTATCGCTTTATTCATGTTGAGCACCTCCTACTCCAAACACTTTCGGTTTAACCAATTTTTCGATTAACGGAGTCGCTACATTCATTAATAATATGGAGTATGACACGCCTTCTGGGTAGCCGCCGTGGACGCGGATAACAGCTGTCAACAGGCCGCAGCCAATAGCGTAGATTATGCGCGCCTTAAAGCTGACCGGCGATGAAGCGTAATCAGGCGCCATATAGAAAGCACCTAAAATCAAGCCCCCCGCAAAGAGTTGTGTGGGTATTTTATCGACTGGAATCCCTAAAACAACGAGAAATACCGCTGTCGATGCCATGTATACCACAGGAATCTCCCATGTGATGACCTTGCGAATCAATAAATAAAGTGCCCCTATGAGAAGAGCGACTTTGGAAACCTCTCCCAAAACTCCAGGCATCTCACCGATAAACATCTTCATCAGTTCGATATTTGGCCCGCCGGATAATGGTGTAGCTTGGGATGTCGCATCGGTAAATGGCTTCACAAAAGTGGTCATATCCGTAGGCCAAGACGCCATCATAACGGCGCGGGCAGCTAGAGCCGGGTTCATAAAATTTGAACCGATGCCCCCAAACAACTGTTTAACAATGACGATCGCAAAAATACTTCCAAAGGCTACTTTCCATAAAGCAATCCCCACTGGAACGTTAAAAGCCAATAAAATGCCGGTGACAACGGCTGATAAATCCGAGATCGTAACGTCTCTTTTCATCACCCTCTGACAGATAAATTCACTCAGCACTGCAAACACCACAGCCGTAGCAATGACGAAAAGCGCTCTGAATTTAAAGAAATACACACTGGCCACAATAGCTGGCACCATAGCGATAATCACATCTAGCATGATGCGTTGGACAGAATCCGTCGAGCGCACGTGAGGAGCTGCAGATACTACCAACTGATCTTGTAACTCAACGATCGTTTTTTTCTCTTCCACTTTGCACCTCCTATGCCTTTACTTTCTGTTGCAGATTGCGTAACTCTCGCTTGCCCAGTTTGATCGCCTCGACGAGCGGCCGTTTAGCGGGGCAAATAAAGGAGCAACTACCACATTCAATACAATCCATCATATTGTACTCGTTTGCCAATTCGTAAAATCCTTTAAGGGCTCGTTCTTGAATGTAAAGCGGTTGCAGCCCTACAGGACAGACTTCTACGCATTTCCCACATCGAATGCAAGCACTCATTACAGGTGCGATCGCTTCTTCTTTTGTCATGACAATAACCGAACTCGTGCCCTTTTGTACCGGAGCCTCAATCCCTTGTTGGGCTTCGCCCATCATCGGACCACCAGTCAATATCTTGCCCGGTGCACCTGTAAAACCGCCACAGAGATCCAGCAAATAGTTTAACGGCGTACCGAAGGGAACCAAAAAGTTGTTTGTCTCTTTCAGAGCGTGACCAGTCATAGTAACCGCTCTTTCATAAAGGGGTTTACCTAGTGCTACTGCCTCGTAAACCGCAAAGGTCGTAGATACGTTAATAACGACAACGCCCACATCCATTGGCAAACCGCCGGAAGGAACTTGTCGTGACAGTGTCGCATCTATAATTCGTTTTTCATCCCCTTGAGGGTATTTGGTGGCAAGTTTTACCATTTCTATGTAAGGATGTGCGTTTAGGGCACTTTGAATGGCATTTTGAGCTTGAGGCTTATTGTTTTCAATGGCGATGTAGGCCTTGTCCACACCTAGTGCCTTCATAGCAAACTCCGCGCCTTTTAAAATTTCAACAGCACGGGTACGCATCAATTGGTCATCGCAGGTAATATACGGCTCGCATTCCGCTGCGTTGACGATCAGTGTATCGATCTTCTTTCCCGGCGGTGGATCTAATTTGATATGCGTTGGAAACGCAGCACCACCTAAGCCGACGATTCCAGCTTCTTTGATCATACCGAGTATCGCCTTGCCGTCTAGGGCATCGATATCTTTTGTCGGCACGTAATCCTTCTCGTCACTACCGTCCGATTCCACCACCACCGCCTGGGTTCGCAACCCTTGAGTCGTGGTGACCTCTTCGATGGCGATAACGGTTCCCGCGATGCTCGCATGAACATTGGCTGACATGTTGCTCCTCGCCTCACCAATCTTCTGGCCAACCTTAACGCGGTCGCCAACGGCTACGAGAGGTTCACAAGGCATTCCAATATGCTGCCTCAGAGGAATCTTCACGACGGATGGAGGAATAATCTGTACAATCGGTTTCTCACTACTTAACTCTTTGTACTCCTCGACATGGATTCCGCCCTTGAAGGTTCGGTTTTCTACACCCATGATTCCACCTCTTTCTTTGGTTTTGAGTAAAAAAATAATATCAATGGTGCAGAAGAAGGGACTCGAACCCTCACAAGCGTTAGCTCACTACCCCCTCAAGATAGCGTGTCTGCCAATTCCACCACTTCTGCCTATCAATATATTACTATTATACCGTAATCCTGAAAAAGATCAAGATTTTTTTCAAGGAAATTAAAATCCCTGAGCGATCGCCTTTAGAGTGATACCGTAGTTGCGAAAACACAACTGAATTGGCGACTTGCTAATTTCTGCACCAGGCAGCCCATTTTTGTAAAACAATTTATACAGAGCCAAATCGTCTTTCACTTTTCTGACATAGGCATTGGTTTCTTCAAAGGGGATGTTGTGAAGGTTCTCGCCATCTGTGGAGACAGAACGATCTTCTAACCATTTTTGAACGTTGCCGATACCACCGTTATAAGCGGCAATCGCCAAATCCAAATCCCCAAAATGGTCAATCAAATAGTCCAGATAATGGGTTCCCAATCGAATATTGTATTCAGGATCAAATAAATTTTCCTCTTCGTACTCAATGGACATGCGCTCAGCAATCCACTTTCCCGTATCGGGTAGAATTTGCATCAAACCTCTAGCGTCCATTTGAGACTTCGCCTTTGGATTGAAGCCACTTTCCACGTTGATCACCGATGCTACCAGCAAGGGATCCAGACCGTTTTCATCAGCGTACTTGTTAATGAATGGAACATAGTCCACTTGCTTCGCCAAAGAAGCATAGCTGACCAACCCAAAAGTCACCATAAATAACACTGCAAAAACAACTAGTAAACCGATCAAAAAATTCCTTAGTTTTTTCATCGTTCTATAGATTCTCCATTTCCTTCAACAATAATTTCCGAAGATCCTCTACATCGCCGCTGTTGTTAAAGACCACATCCGCTTCATGAGCCTTGTCGATCAATGGCATCTGAGCCATAATCCGCCTACGGGCCTCTTCCGTGGAGTAATCATTTCTTTTCATCAATCGTGCCATCTGCAAATCCTCAGATAAATACACCACCCACACCGCCCCATTTGGCAGAGGGTAAGCGTTGCGCCCTTCAAAATACAAGGGAATATCGACAAAGACGCGATCACAGGTTACCAACGCTTCCACAATTTCATTTTCAATCGCTTCGTAAATGGCAGGGTGCGTTGCTTCATTGAGGCGCTTCAACCCTTCAGGGTCTGAAAACACCACATCGGCGAGGACTCCGCGATTGATACGACCGGTCGAATCGAGGACGCCTATACCAAAAGCCCCTACAATCGATTGATGGTTTTTGCCACCAATGGCCATTAAGTCGCGTGCAATGCGATCAGCATCAATAACACGATATCCCATTTCTTTTATCATGTCAACCAGCGTGGACTTTCCGGAGGCAATGCCTCCGGTGATGTATACGATGGGCTTATTTTGCATCGTACCAGTTCTTTCCCACGTTAATATCAACTTTTAGCGCCACTTCCATCTTGTAAGCCTCTTCCATGGTCTGTTTCATCAAGATCCGCACTTCTTCAACTTCATCCTCAGGGGTTTCAATGATCAATTCATCGTGGACTTGTAAGATCAACTTGCTTTTGAGGCCCCGTCGCGCCATCTCAAAGTAAATACGCACCATCGCGATTTTGATAATATCGGCCGCTGAACCTTGAATCGGCGTGTTCAACGCGATTCGCTCTCCAAAACCGCGTATATTAAAGTTCTTTGAATTCAACTCTGGCACATAACGCCTACGATGGAGAATCGTCTCAACATAGCCAATCGACTTAGCATCTTCAACAATATCAGCCATATAGCCCTGGATGCCCGGATAAGATGCGAGGTAATTGTCAATATAGTTCTTTGCTTCTTTTCGGGAAATATCCAGATCCCTAGACAAACCGTAATCGCTGATCCCATAGACGATGCCAAAATTAACCGCTTTCGCGCTTGATCTCTGGAAATTCGTCACCTCATCGAGGGGGACGTGAAACACCTCCGATGCAGTTTTGCGATGGATATCCAAGTCTTCGTTAAAAGCCTCAATCATATTCTTGTCATTGGATAAATGAGCCAACACCCTTAGCTCGATCTGAGAGTAGTCTCCATCGAGTAAAATTGCCCCTTCCTTTGCGACAAACGCCTTTCGGATACGTCTACCCTCTTCTGTTTTAACAGGGATATTTTGAAGGTTAGGGTCTGTACTCGAAATCCGACCTGTTGCGGCTACATTTTGTCGAAATGTCGTGCGAATTCTGCCGTCGTCCTGTATGACCGCCCTCAATCCATCGATGTAAGTGCTCTTTAACTTCGAAACGCTGCGATAATGAAGGATGTAATCGACGATATCATGCTGACCTCGCAATTTTTCCAAGACTTCCACATCTGTGGAGTATCCCGTTTTGGTTTTCTTGATCACTGGGAGTTCTAACGTTTCAAACAACACCTCGCCCAATTGTTTCGGTGAGTTGATATTAAATTCATAGCCGGAAAATCCGTAGATCGCTTCCTCGTAAATTTTAAGATTGTCTTCAAATTCCCTGTTGAGTTCGTCGAGTACGGATAGATCCACCAACACCCCTTCTCGCTCCATATCCGCAAGTAAATAGGACAAGGGAAGCTCTACTGATACATAGAGGGGCAGCATCTCTCGCTCTTCTAAGATGGCATAAAGGGATTCGTGAAGTCGCGGAAGCACCGATAACACCCCTCCTACAAAGTTCAATAGACTTTGTTCTTCAACCTCTAAGAAGCTTTTCTTTTTCTTTCCTTTACCTAGAATATCCTCTTTGGAAAGAATTGCTTGGTCGATGTAATTTCTCGCAGACTGATCGATATGGTACACCGATTTGGTTGGATCGACCAAGTACTCCATCAACATGACATCGCCATAATTTTTAGCTAAGTCGATATTGAACTGCTTTAAAAGGTAAATAGATTCTTTGACATCAAAAGCGATCTTTCTTATCCCATCACCTTCGAGAAGGCGCTTAAACGCCTCTTCAAATTGACCGGCGTCCTCTTTGAGATCAAAAAGGAACCCATGGTTATGATCTGATCCTTGAAGGCCGATGGCAATCAAGTTCGCATCGGTGTAATTGTCCCCGTCGTAAATCGGGAATAACGAAAGTTCCGTTGATTTTGAAAGCTCTCCAGCTACCTTCTCATACTCCGTGACTCCGACTCGATGAACCACCTTATCCTCGATCGTCGCGGACTTGTCCATACCCAACTTGTCTCTAAAAGTCCTAAATTCCAAGCGATCAAACTTTTCGGCCAACGCCTCGGCATCAGGCTCTGTCAAACGGTAATTTTCCAAATGATCATCGAGGGGAACCTCTGTGAAAATCTCACCCAACTTTCGGCTCAATTGCGCCATCCCTTCATTGTCGATGAGTTTTTGCTTTACCGCCTTACCCGACACCTCATCGATATGGGCATAAAGGTTTTGAATCGAGCCAAATTGCTGAATCAATTTTAACGCCGTCTTTTCACCTACACCGGGAACACCGGGAATGTTATCAGAGGCATCCCCCATCAAGCCCTTGACATCAATCAGTTGTTTCGGAGAAACCCCATAAGCCGCTTTAATTTCTTCAATACCGTACTCTTCGACCTCAGAAATCCCTTTTCGAGTCAATACAACTTGGATATCCTCGTCCACCAGTTGTAAATAGTCCTTGTCACCCGTGACCAAAATGGCTTCCATCCCGTTTTTAACCGCTAACTCTGCAAGGGTACCACAAATATCATCGGCTTCATAACCGTCCATATCCAAAGTCTTCACCTTCATAGATTCAAGAACGTCCTTTAGAATGCCAAATTGGCTAGAAAGCTCACTCGGCGTTTCTTGTCGAGTCCCTTTGTACTTCTCGTAATCCGCATGGCGAAAAGTCGGCGTAGAACGGTCAAAGGCGACAAGCACATGGGTAGGGTTGTATTTTTCAATAATGTTATAGTACATGGACAAAAAGCCATATACCCCATTCGTGTGAATCCCGTCAGCAGTCGTCAGATGACGTATCGCATAAAAAGCTCGAAAGATGAGACTCGACCCATCGATCAGCATCATTTTGTTTTTCATAGCACCCTCTTTTCTTTAGTTTCGTCTCATTCTAGTATAGCCGAAAACCCGAATCGGGTAAAGAATTCACCTGTAAACTTCCCCATTTGACGATCAAAAAAAGAAAATTTCTTTTTTTCAAAAAAAGAGTTGAATTCAGATAAAATTTATGTTAAGATTAGTTTGTTGTCGAGCAGGTGTGTCGGAATGGCAGACGAGACAGACTCAAAATCTGTTGTCCTCTGGGCGTGAGGGTTCAAGTCCCTCCACCTGCACCACAGTCACTTTATTCACGGTCATACAGCACCAAATTGCGATTAACGTGTATGTCTAATCGTCGAATTGAATCAAGTCGTGTCAAACATAGATAGTTTTCTTATCAAATTATTATCAAGAAAATTTATTTATCTCTAAAAGTAAACCGTATAATTATTAATACAAAAAAACAGGGGTTATTAGCCCCTGTTTTTTTGGAAACTTCTACCCTGGAATTGGTGTAAAAGAAGGTAAAAGATAAAGAAAGCGAAAAATATATACTTGTGGGTTGCGACTTGGAAATGATGAACGAGGACGATTTTCATCAATTGATATCAGAGTAAAAAAACTCAGTAGAAAGGAAATCGCATGCCAACAACCTATCCAACCTTGTTGATTCAGAAGAAGAGGCAATCCTCATGGCGAAAGACGCCCTCGTCTTGTACCTATTTGATAATCCCACCTATCCCAAAGCATCTAAACTACGAAGTGTACAACAATCAGATGATGAAAATGGATATTTCAATCTAGAAGGTAGCTTTTCATCCTATATATACGTTGATATGATATAAGTACAAAGACAATACCGTCAGATGACTATCCGTAAAAATGTCTCCACCCTCGAATGGTTGGAGAGTAGGGACAAGAAAACAATATCGACTTTTCTCAAACCCTACAGGAAGCTTTGATTAAAAAAATCGGATTGTAACCCACCACTGGTGGGTCTTTTTATACCTTGATGATGAGATTTCTATATTTACAGGAGAAAGATAACGGAAGCTATATAGCATCCATACACCCCTCCATCTGTATCAGATGTTTGAAAGATACAACGGCTTAGAACGCAGCGCCATCGCGCCTGGTTCTCCTACCCCACCACAAGTACTTGAAGAAGAAAAAGAACCAGTTATTGTAAATGAGCTCGGAGAAATGGTAGTGTATGCCTAAGCGAAGAGCAACTGTACTCACAACGGATATCATTCAGAATACTATATCATAACACGTCTGTTACCAAGATTACAGAAAGGGAGTTCACATGAAACTCTTGACACTACCTCGTCGATATTATGAGTTAACTCCTTATATTTTTGGGATCCTTATTAATCCCCTAAAAATACTTTCAAATCCTCGATCAGTTCTTCAAGTTCTTTTTTCGTTTTAGAATCTTTCGTTTCTTACGTGATCATTTCCAGCTGTCTAGCAAGAAGTCGCATGGAAAACTCCAATTGTTTTTTAGTCATCCCCATGATAATCTTTTTCCTCCATTGACTTACTTTATCCTCTAGTGCATTCACAAGATAGCCACATTGCACGTATTCTTATTAAGAATGCTCCTACCCCACCTCAACTATGAACTTTCCTCCCCGTCGAGCTCAAATAGCCAAGCTCTTCTCTGTATTTCGCCACCGTCCGTCTCGATATGGACAACCCTTCCCCTGCTAACAATTTGCAGAGCGCTTGATCGCTGTAGGGTTTCAATTTATTTTCGCCATCGATAAGCTGGCCCAATCGAGTTTTGACTTCTTGAGTGGAGGCATCGCCACTTTGGGTTGGCGCCCCGGAAAAAAAGTAAGTGAGGGGCTTTATCCCCCAAGGGGTCTCTAGGTACTTATCTCGAACCCCTCGGCTAACAGTCGATACGTGACATTCCATCTGCTCTGCCACATCGGACATACTCAGTGGGGCAATCGGGTTATTATCGTCTAGAAAATAGGCCGATTGAACCTCCATAATAATCCCCAATATGCCGTACAGAGTCTTTTGACGTTGGTTTAAGGCGTATAGTAATCGTTGACCACTGTTAAACTGATCTTTGATGTAGGTACGATCCACTGGTGAAAGTTGATCGAGTTTGGAGTTGTATTTTGTCTCCAAGGCTACATTGGACAAATAACGGTCGTAGAGTCGTAAACTTAAACCCTCTTCACCTCGTTCGACAACCCCTTCAGGGACGATCATTTTCTCCACTTGTCTATCGGAAAACGCGGCGCCTGGATAAGGTGTGGCCCGTTTAATGGCTTCGATGACTTCAAGCATCTGAGTTAGGGTAGTGTCGTATTTTTTGGCTAGTTGCTGGGGTTGGTTGCGCGCGACAAGATCCAAGGATTCCATGACGATGGCTTGGGCCAACGCGTCACCCTCGAGCTGAAGTGCCAAGGATTCTTCTACGGTGTAAACACCGACGCCGATCGGTTCTAGCCCTTGAATGATCTTTTGTCCCTCAGCCACCTTTTCAACAGGTATTTGGAGAAATTCTGCGATATCTTCTATGGATTCTACCATAAATCCGCGGCGATCAAGACTATCGATGAGATAGGAACAAAGTTGATTCAATTCAAATGAAAGGGTCACCTCCCCCAGTTGGTGGTGAAGATAATCGTTGAGTGTTGGCTTATACGCCGACCCGGTGATAGGATCGTATCCTTCATCGTCCCTGCTCTCGTATAGCGACTGGCGAGTGTAGACCTCGTAGTCGTTTGCCGAACTCATCGCCTCTTCTTTTACTGCCGTGGACTCTTGGCGAATCCCTTCAAAGTCCACCTCAACTAACGGGTTCTCTAAACTCACGCCCTCTAAGTAGTCCATTAACGCCCATTGGTTTAGGGTTAACATTTTCAATGATTGAATGGTTTCCTGGGAGAGGCGAAGCTCCTGAGATAAGTGTTGATTTAAATGCAGTTCAGTCATAACATCCTCCCGGAAATAATGTTGTTTATCTTATTTTATACTATTAATTTGTATTTTTCAACGACAAGAACCCTTGATCCCCAAGGGGACCAAGAGTTCGCGCGATGATTAATAGATGGATTAACCGCAATAAATTTGGCTGGTTTGTTCAATATTGAGGTGGTGACCGCTAAAACTGCCATCGAGTTTAGATTTTAAACCCTTTGCAATCCCCAGTATTTTTTCAAAATCAACACCCGTATCGTATCCCATACTCTCCAACATAAAGACCAGATCTTCAGTGGAAGTATTTCCCGATGCTCCTGGTGCAAATGGGCATCCTCCTAGTCCTCCGACCGTGGATTGTACGCCATCGACACCTTCTTCAATTGCTGCCAAGGTATTGACCATACCCATACCTCGGGTATCGTGAATGTGAACTTGATAGCGATTTTCCGGAAATTCCGCTTTTAGTCGACGGATGGCTTCTCTTACTTTTTTTTGGTGAGTGTAGCCTATGGTGTCGGCAATGGTGAATTCGCGAATACCAAGATCAGTATAGCGTTTGACAAATGCCACCAAGTCTTCAATGGCCATATCTCCTTCAAAAGGACACGCAAATGCCGTAGCCACGTCTAAGCAAAGATTGAGGTTGGGCAGAGTTTCAACGATTTCTTTAATCGATTCAAAGGATTCGTCTTTCGTCTTATTAATGTTCGCCTTGTTGTGGCTTTCGCTTAAAGAAGCGACGACGGTCACCTTTTTCATGCCAATGTCCTGTGCAGTTTGAGCCCCTCTCAGGTTTGGAACTAAGGCAAAGATATCCAAATCCGGGTAGGCTTCTACTGCGTATTTGCCTACTTCAATCCCATCTTTCATCTGTGGAATCGCCTTTGGGCTGACAAATGACGTCGCTTGGATGTGGGTGACGCCAGCATCGACTAAAGCGTCGATGAAGGCGATCTTTTCTTCTAGAGGCACATATTCAGAGAGGTTTTGAAGACCATCTCGTGGTCCCACCTCGATAATATCCACTTTATTCACCATATTAACCTCCTATTTTCCCCACACGCTTTTGTTGACATAGACATAACCGTCCATGATCATACGCGCCGTGCGATAAACGCCTAGCTTCGTAATCGTCGTTTCATCACCAGCGTACTCTGCTGTGGATTCAACAGGAATGATTCCAGATGGATGACCGATGCGTACTGTATTTGCCTTTTGAGCTTCCTCTGATAGCATATCCCATACTACGCTGCCCTTGACTTTGGCGACGGCACCAGTTCCCACTGTACCGGTAACAGGGTAAGCTTTATGCATTTTAAGCATAAACGTCAATCGTGACACCACGTCCACTTCTTCGGCTTTGACGTCTATCCCATTAAAACAACTGTGGTTAGAAGGTTTGCTCACCATAGCAAAGAAAGGTTGGTATGGTGTTACTTTTTTCGCCTCTCTCCAGTCTTTAACTAATCCAATTTTTTCGCAGACTTTTCCTCTAATTTCCTCAATGCGATCCATAAGATCTGCATTCTCGTCGATTTGTACAGGTGTTTCCACTCCCGTAATCCCTAGACTTTCCGCCTCGATAAAGATGACCACATTGCCTGCATCGACAATGGATACGGTATAATCAACCCCACCAGCGTTGATCGTGTCTTTAGTGTTACCCGTTGGCAACAAACTACCGGTAATACCGCCTACTACGTCAGACCAATCCAAAGTGATCTTCGCGCCAGTTCCAGGAACGCCGTCGATAGCAAAGTCACCGTTCACCGCTGCTTTACCGCCTACCACAGGTACTTCCGCTCTTAGGATTTTACCTGTGTTCGTCAGATGGACATTTACCGTAGTCACCGGCTCCACGGGCTCTACGAGACCCATGTCGATGGCAAAACCGCCAACCGCCGAAGAAATATTGCCACAATTTCCGCCGTAGTCAACAAAGGCATCGGTGATACTGACTTGAGCAAAGGTATAATCCACATCTGCCCCTTCTTTTGTCGGCGGTCCAACAATGGCTAATTTACTGGTCAGTGTGTCAGCTCCTCCCAATCCATCGATTTGGCGCAAATCTGGACTACCATAAATGGCTAATATCACTTTATCTCTCAACTCGGGATCAGTGGGAAGCTCATTTCTCATGATGAATATTCCCTTACTCGTCCCCCCGCGAACGATGGCACAGCGTAGCATTTCCATTTGTTGATTCATAGTTCTCTCCTTAATATTGTGTTATCTCGAGTTATTTTAGCGATTCGACCAAACCGCCAACATTGATCAGTTTCATAATATGATCAGGAACCACATTACATGGATACTGTTCGTTTTTTGTGACGTTGGTTATCACGCCATTCACGTAGTCAACCTCCAACTGGTCGTACTTGTCAATGTTCTCCGTTTCGGAACACTCTATAGCCAATATACCGAGGTTAATACAATTTCTATAGAAAATCCTCGCATAGGATTTAGCGATAATCGTGCGTATGCCGAGAATCTTTAAGGTCAACGGCGCAGTCTCACGGCTCGATCCCGATCCCAAGTTGTTTTCTGCGACAAAGATGTCACCAGGTTGACACGTCGTTGCAAAATCTACATCGATCGGGCTCATAGCGTACTTTGCCGCCTCTTCCATCGCAAGCTCCATATAAGCTGGTGGAGAGATGATGTCCGTATTAATGTTGTCGCCGTATTTTAGCGCTCTTCCAGTGATTTTTTCCATGTTGCCCTCCTACAAAAACTCTCTCGGATCGGTGATGACACCGGTGATCGCACTAGCCGCCACCGTCAACGGTGACCCTAAAAAGACTTCCGATTTTTTGCTGCCCATACGGCCAATAAAGTTGCGATTTGTCGACGAAATGCACACTTCCCCTTCACCGATAGCACCTGAGTGTATACCTAAACACGCCCCACAGCTCGATGCTAAAACGGTGGCACCGGCTTCCGATAAGGTGGTCAGAATGCCGTCAGCCGCACATCTTTCCCAGACATCTCGTGACGCAGGGGATACGAGTAGTCGTATACCTTTTGCAATCTTCTTGCCTTTTAACAATTCTGCCGCTCTTTTCAAATCATTGTAACGGCCATTTGTACAAGATCCGATGTACGCTTGATGGATCTTTTTGCCTACGACATTGGTTACATCAGTCACATTGTCCACTTCATGGGGACATGCTACCTGTGGAATCAACGAGTTCACATCAATTTTAACTTCACTGAGATAATTTGCGTCGGGATCGCTCTCGTAGTAGTGACCTCTTGTGACGCCTTGAGCCGCTAGGTACTCTCGTGTTTTTTCATCCGGTTTTATGATCCCGTTTTTCGCTCCTGCTTCCACAGCCATGTTGGTGATACACAGTCTTTCATCCATAATGAGCCCTTCAAGGGTCGGACCCATAAACTCCATCGCTTTGTAAGTCGCGCCATTGTGTCCAACAATTCCGATGGCTTTTAAGATCAAATCCTTAGCCATAACCCCTTTTTGGATCTCGCCAGTGTATTCGATTTTGATAGATTCTGGTACTTTCAACCAAATCTCACCCTTTGCCAATACGCCGAGCATTTCGGTTGAACCGATCCCCGTAGAGAAAGCGCCAAGTGCACCATAAGCGCAAGTGTGGGAATCCGTCCCGACGATCACATCGCCAGGTGTCACGTGGCCATTTTCCACCATGACTTGGTGACATGGACCGTGAAACTCGTAGTAGTTATTAACGCCGTACTCCGTCGCCCAATCTCTTGTGAACTTAACAATTTCCGCCTGAGTCGCATTTGCCGGTGGCGTGTAATGATCAGAGATCAACACGACCTTGTCCGGATCCCAGACCTTTAGATTTAGCGTCTTAAGTTTCTCCGCGATTTCCACGCGGGGCCCAAGGATATCGTCCATCATCGCCACATCTACTTTGGCGACGACGATTTCTCCCGCTTTTACCGATTGATTGCCACTGGCTCGAGCCAGTATTTTTTCCGTTAACGTCATTCCCATATTAAAGTCTCCTCAATTTAAGTTCAGGTTTAGTAAGGTGTGAAACCGTAGCCAAACAGTGCAAAGATCGAAACGACAAACACTGAAAACATCGATGTCAAAAATAGTTTGATGAATAGTTTATTAAAGTCAAACTCGATGCCCATTTCTTTGTACTCACTAGAGATGGAAGCCATAATCAGCGCTCCACCTGTCGAAGCTGGACTGATCCCCGCTGCGGAAGAACCCATCGTCACAGCTGAAACCATAAGAGCCGGTTCGACAAAGCCATTTAGATTAGCCAATATCTCAGGTATCGTCGGTATCATCGTCGGCATGACCACTCCTGAAGTGGAACTAAACCAACTCATAATCCCAGATGCTAGAGAGATCAAACCCGGAGCAGTAAACGGCGACATAATTGAAGCTAATCCCTTTGCCAACAGTCCAATTCCCCCTGCTGTGATGACGACATTCATCAGAATCCCGACACCAACGACGAGTAGAAGCGTGTTCCAAGGAATACTTTTGACGCAGTTTTCCATATCCTCAATACCCATGAGAAACAAGAGGCCAGCGAGTAAGAAAGAAGTCAATCCAATATCCGTTTTAAATACGATGATTGATGTCACCATAAGTAGTAGTGAAATCAAAGTGATGATCTGATTTCTGTTAAATTTTGGTATGTCGGCTTTATCGACGATCCCGTTGCCATTTTCCAAAGTCCAACCTTTATAGACGATAAAAAGCGCGATTGATGCGACGATAGTACCCAAAGTCACGTTGATAAATAGGGGCATCCCTATTTCTGCATAGCCTGCATTTGCCGCGAGGTTGATCCCGATAACCCCCGTCGGCGCCCAAGGTACGATCCCACCTGCGATAGCACCCATTTGCCCTACTGTACACAGTAGGAAAGGATCCGCTTTCAGAGCGATAGCCAACGGTACCCCAAACATCGCCGCAATACCAAAGCCTGGTATCGTGCCAGGTCCTAAAGCAGCAACCACTGCACCGAGAGCGTACATAGCGATGACCACTGCCCATGTTCGTCCTCCAGCCAGCGCGACGAGCTTTTTCGCCAGCAAACTGATTGTTCCGTTTAACTGTGCCACACCGAACAACAACATAGACCCTAACAGTATGACAAACAGTGATGTGTTAAACCCTGCAACGATTTCCTTCTGCGTCATCCCCGTCACCGCTCCTAAAATAAGAGCGGCGCCGAAGGACAGAATGCCGATGTTGAGTTTTTTGATAAAACCGATAGCAATTAGCCCGATTAGCGCGGCTAGCGATATTCCTGACAACAACGCTTCATTCATAATGTTTCCCCCTCATCCTTTATGCTCGATAGGTGTAACCTAAAAAGCTTTCTTCTCAGCTAATTCAGCTATCGCTTCATCTGATAATCCTAGACGCTCTTTGAGCAATTCTTCCGTGTGTTGGCCTAAAATCGGCGCAGGAGAGAAGTGTTCAATTTTATGGTCAGTGAATTTCAAATGATTTCCTGTCATCTTGAGTTTGCCCGCTTTTGGATGATCAATCTCCACAAACATTTCTCGTGCTCCTGCAATGTGCGGATCTTTCGCTACGCGGTCAATCGTGTTGACTGGGGAGGCTGGTACGCCTTTGTCTAACAGTGTTTCCACGATCTCATCGATCTCGTGTTCTTTCGTCCAAGCTTCTACGTAAGGTTTTAATTCCGCGTTGTTCAATACCCTTTGATTATTCGAAACAAAACGTTCATTTTCTTTCAACTCTTGGTTGCCCATAACGTCGCAGAGTAGACCAAAAAGTTTGTCATTCCCCGCTCCTATGACGACACTGCCATCTTTCGCCGTAAAGGAATCGTATGGATAAATGGCTTCATAGCGGTTTCCAATGCGTTGAGGCACTTTCCCAGTACATAAGTAAATAATGTTGATGATTTCTAAAGAAGAAACCATAGAGTCGACCAAAGCGACATCGACTTTGTCACCTTTGCCTGTCTTTAGACGATTGACATAAGCTGCAAGGACGCCTGCCGCACAGCTGACACCTGCCATAACATCGGCAATGGCCGTTCCCGTTCTCGTCGGCTCTCCGCCCGGCCATCCCGTTGTACTCATCAGACCGCTCATCGCTTGCCCGATAATGTCGTAGCCCGCTCTTTGACTGTAGGGACCGTAATGTCCAAACCCTGAAACGCATCCGTAGACAATTGCCGGATTGATTTTTTTCAAATCTTCATAGCCTAGACCTAATCGCTCCATAACACCTGGTCTGTAGTTTTCCAATACAATATCTGATTGGGCAACCAATTTTTTGAAAATATCCTTGCCTTCGTCAGACTTGAGATTTAAGGTCATCCCTTTTTTATTGCGGTTCAAATTCATGTAGTATGCGCTTTCCCCATTGATAATTGGGAAGTTACTTCTCGAGTCGTCACCTTTACCAGGCAACTCGATCTTAATCACGTCCGCCCCCATATCAGCTAACATCATGCCACAGTAAGGTCCTGCGAGAACCCTTGTCATATCCAATACCTTTACGCCATCCAATAATCCTTTAGTCATGTCTTGTGTCTCCCTTCGTTTTGTTGTTACTAGAATATAAAGCAATCCCCGTGCCAACTTTGATTCCAAAAGGAGAAACTGAAGGCCACAATAAAAATTTCCTTGAACCTCTCAAGGAAATCGCTATCTTATGCGCTTTTCAACTGGCCACCTACCGCCTTATCACTCGAATCGTTGAGTCTCCTCCCCGCTCTTCCCGCTACCCTCACAGAGAAAATAAAACATTTGGCCCCATTTGATGTTTCATATGTCTCTTTTTGTTTCATTTGTCGCACATTTTGAAACGTAATGCAACACGCTAGTTCGTGTTGCATCACAAATCGTATTCTTTTCGCTTGCGCCACAAAGTGCTACGTGAAATGTTTAGTCGCTTAGCCGCCTCATTCATCGCGCCTTTAGACGCAATCAGCGCGGCGATAATCCGCTCCTTCTCCTCTTGTTTTCCATAGGAAGGCGTAACTGCTACCTCGATCGATTCACCAGCATCACCACTTCGTTGATACATCGCATCGACAATTTGCGTCACCGCCTCGTCTTCTTCAAAAATGTTTAAGAGCACCTCAACTCGCTCAACAAAATTTACCAATTCCCGAACATTACCCGGCCATTGATACGTTTTCATCCGATCCAACACCTCTTCAAACTTGGAACGATTCCCATGACCTTCGTAAAGACCATTGGCAATGATCACATAGTCCTCGCCACGCTCACGAAGTGGTGGGACTTTCAAGTTGAGCACGTTTAGGCGGTAGTATAGATCTTGACGAAAAGTCCCTTTCGCCACCTCATCGCGTAAATCTCGATTGGTCGAAGCAATGACTCGAACATCGATGGGAATCACATCAGTGGATCCAATGCGGCGTATCTCCTTTTCTTGGAGGACGCGTAATAGTTTTGATTGTAGTTCTAAAGGCATCTCTCCGATTTCATCAAGGAGAATGGTTCCGTTGTGCGCCATTTCAAATAAACCGATCTTTCCTCCTTTAACAGCACCGGTGAATGCGCCTTCATCGTAGCCAAAGAGCTCCGATTCCAATAGATTCTTTTCCAGCACCGCGCAGTTTATGGCGACGAAAGGCTCGTGTTTCCGCTCGCCAGCGACGTGAATCCCTTGAGCAAAAAGCTCTTTACCCGTCCCTGACTCCCCTTCAATGAGCACCGTTGAGTGTGTCGCAGCATAGCCCTTAGCAATGGAAACAGCAGCGATCAACGCCTGCGAATTTCCCAGTATATCGTCAAAACGGTATTTTGCCACAAGCCCCTTTTTCGATAGCGCTTTTCGAATCTTTTGCTCGTTTTTTTGAATGATCTTCACGTCTTGAAATTTTGCAATAACTCCGTTGGTATGCCCACCGCTGATGACCGGAACAGAGTTGGTCAGCACCGTCGTATCATTAATCGTTAAAAGCTCTTCCGTTATCGCCTTTCCGCTTTTCAACACCCCAAGCATCTTTGTCGTCGCCACCACCTCTTCAATGTTTTTCCCAATCAATTCTTGCTCCGATTGTTGAAACACTTTTTCGGCTATGGGATTGGCAAAGTCGATCACGCCTTGTTTGTTTATCGATACGATGGCGTCATTAGTGAGTTCGATGACCGTCTTAAACCCTTCGAACCGCAACATCATTTCCTCACGGAGTTTCTCTTCACGTTTCTTGACCAAAAGTAGTTCCTCAGCAAAATAGATGGCGTCTTCAATCGCCTTATGGGAATTTTCGATCGTAAAATAGAGCAATCCTTTTGCCTTCGCCGCTTTCTCCGTTACCGCCCCGCCGGCTCCGATCTTCACACCATCGACAATGCTTTTCTCCACAGCGTGCCCCGCTTCGGCAACACTGTCAAATTTATAGATTTTATAAGCAATACGCGCCAGAGAACACATGGTTTCAATGTCCGCAACGTGATCGACCTCTTCCTTCGTTCCGTTGTACACGTAAAACGCAAGAGTTTCTCTCGGCTTGTCACGAGCAAAGTCGATGGCTTCTAAATAATCCGATAAGGTATGGTTGACACCAACGACGGTGGCATCATTGTGCAACTCAATCATCTTCTTCGTCCCCAGACGACTAATAAAAATTTTCGCCCCTCTTTTCTGGAGCTCCTCAACCTGCTTATCGACGATGTCGAGATTAGTTCGAAACACATGAATGGGCTTTCCCAACTGACGAACTACCGCTTTTGAGTTGTCGTACATCCCTTCTGAAGGGGCTAAAATACAAATTTCATCACGATACATGAGATCTCCTTTTGCATGGCGAGTTGCCAAAACGCTTTCGATGTCAATGCCAATCGCACTTTATAAAGAGTTTACCATAAATACAGGTTGGACTATAGGTTTTTATAGAACGGTGATGGCCTGCCTCATCTTCTCTCCCCATCATCTTAAACGCTCTTGTTTCTCTTCGATCTGCTTTAATTTATTCCAAACAGTCACCCGACTGATACCCAACCGTTCTGCTATAATGATTTTATTGCGATTACACTCTTCAAAAAGCTTAAAAAGTATCTCGTCCTCCATCTCCGCCAACGTTCCTTTGGTCACTATAAGCGACTCGTCAGGTATCGTAACTTGGTCTTGTTGCACCAGATCTTCCTGTGCATGATTATGGAGGGTGAGGTGTTTATCAAATAACGTATCCGGATCGATTGCCGGCGCTAATAAACTGACCCGTTCAACGAAATTTTGTAATTCCCTAACATTGCCAGGCTAGTTGTACTGCTTCATTCGCCCTAACAAGGAGCGAGTAAATACCTTTGGATCAGCGCCGAGTCCCAAGCTTTAGATGGCATCATCTATCGTCAATGGGCTTATGATTTGATCGATTGTCTAGTCTCTTCTCGATATGAATCTTATGGATTTACCACATTCACAGCACTTCCTGAAAGATAACCTTCTAAGTTATCAACCGCTATAGCCATCAATCGCCCTCTTGACTCCACTGGTGCCCAGGCGATATGAGGTGTGATAATACAGTTTGGCGCTTTCAGCAGAGGGTTCGTATCGCGAGGAGGTTCTTCCGATACCACATCTGCCGCATAGAAATAGACTCCTCCTTGCTCCAGTGCTTTCGCAAGATCAGCTTCGTTGACGAGTTGCCCTCGTGAGGTATTGATGATGATCACGGTCAATTTCATCTTCTTGATGCTCTCGGCGTTGATCATGCCTTCTGTAGACGGGAACAAGGGCACGTGTAAACTGATCACGTCGGACTCGGCATAAAGAGTGTCAAGATCCACGTAGTCCGCATATTG
Source organism: uncultured Peptoniphilaceae bacterium (assembly GCA_964533865.1). GTDB lineage: Bacteria > Bacillota > Clostridia > Tissierellales > Peptoniphilaceae > CAZHRC01. The sequence continues at coordinate 23,217 of CAZHRC010000001.1, read as the reverse complement.
TTTTCCTTCTTCCTTGGGACGCTCGTCATAGGCGATGACTTTCATACCAAAAGCTCTAGCAATGGCTGCCGCCCGTTGGCCGATCCGTCCAAATCCGATGATACCCATGGTTTTTCCCATTAGTTCAATAAGGGAATAATCCCAAAAACAAAAATCGGGGTTGGTGCTCCATCTGCCGTCAGCGACGGCTTTGCCATGGTGACCCACATGGTGACACGCTTCCATCAACAAGGCAAAGACGTATTGGGCCACCGCGCTAGTGCCATAAGTCGGAATATTGGTCACTGGGATACCAAGTTCTTTCGCCGTTTTGATATCGACTACATTATATCCTGTGGCTAACACCCCAATGTACTCAAGGTTATATGCTGCTTTAAGGGTATCACGATCGAGGACGGTTTTATTCGTCAACAGAATATGGGCATCTGCTATGCGTTCAGCAACTAGGTTATGTGGTGTGCGATCGTAAACCGTTAATTCTCCTAAGGCACTCAACCCCTCCCAAGAGAGGTCTCCTGGATTTAGGGTATAACCGTCCAATACGATTATTTTTTTCATTTTATCCTCCATGATGTTTTATCTAACAACCCTGCGAAGGGTGTTTTCTTCTGTCGCTTTGATCAACCGTAGGACATTTGCAAAGGTATGTCGATAGTTTTTCGCGCTGTCGTATTTCGACTTCTCAAATGCCATAGCCTTCCGATTAATGGTAAAAATCGCATTTACACCGATCTCATAGATCGCCTCATCGTCTTCTACGCTTCCGACGATGGCGATTACGGGAACATTTTGCCTACGAGAGGCTTTGGCAACCCCTGATATTGCCTTTCCATCCATGCTTTGTCCATCCAATTTACCTTCTCCGGTAACAATGAAGTCAGCTCCTTTGATCAGACGATCAAATTCAATTTTTTCGAGCACCGTTTCGATTCCCGATTTCAGACGCCCGCCGAGAAAAGCGACGACACCAGCACCCATGCCACCTGCAGCTCCAGCTCCAGGCAAGTCGCTAACTTGACGGTCTAGCGCTTTTTGAATCGCTAGATCAAGGGCGATTAAGTGATCATCTAATAGCTTTACACCTTTTGTATCCGCACCTTTTTGAGGCGCAAAAACGTATGCTGCTCCCGTTTTCCCGTGAAGTGGGTTAGTAATATCCGCCATCGCCGTGATCTTAACCCCTTCTAGGAATTGAGTCGACTCGGATACATCGATGTCCGAGATGCGATGAAGGGTTTCGCCAGTGGGAATAAAGGCTTGACCCCTTTCGTCTCGAAACACCACTCCTAACGCACATCCCATGCCACAACCTCCATCGTTGGTGGCACTGCCGCCAAGGCCGATGACGACTTCGTTACAACCTTCTTCTACGGCTCTGCGGATCGTCTCTCCCACACCGTAAGTTGAAGAGCGATAGGGGTCTAACTTGCCTTCTAATAAAGGCAGGCCCGCGGCACTCGCCATTTCTACAACGGCCAATTTCCCAATTTTGCCGTAAAATGAAGTCACGCTATCCCCGAGGGGGCCACTCACTACAACGGGAATTTTTTCGCCGTTCATAGCTGCTAAGAAACAATCCACTGTGCCCTCTCCGCCATCAGCTATGGGAAGTGCTATGACTTCGCAGCCGGGATAGAGCTTGAGCGTTTCTTCTTTTGCGATCCGTCCAATGTCTTTTGAATCCAGCGTTCCTTTAAAAGAATCCGATAAAATCACTATTTTTTTCATCTTTCACCTCTACTCAGATTACTTTGGGTTGACATCCTGTGGGTTGCCGATTCCCTTCATCAACTCTTGTCGGATGGATATGATGTTAACATCTTTGGTGCGTAAACCCATCCCCTAAAATAAACAGCAAATTTCATGCCAACCTCATTAAGTGTCCTCCTGTGATGGTATGAGGTGAAAGTTTCAAATAAAATCCCCTCACGGACGCCAATTGCCCAATGAGAGGATTGTTTGCGGTGTGATACCTACTATCTAATAACTAAAGTTTAAATTTCCCCTAACCCACCCAACGCACGCGATCAATGATTGGTATTAAATCTAAATCGTCAATAAAAATGGTCACTTGTCTTGGAAGAACAGTAATAAAGGGAATCGAACCCTATTTGCTATTTCCCAGCGCCAACTAAGCTTTCGCTTGTTTTTCATTCGCCTCGCGCATGTTCACCTAACCTTTAGTCGAGCAAATCCACCGACCAATTCGTCTTTTGAATGAGAACATCCAACTCTCTAGCCTTTTTCGATAACTCGTCACTCTTTCGTTGTATCGCGGCCACCTCCAACCGAGGGATCCATTTGATCTCCGTCCGACTGTAGCGAACCTCCGGCACCGCCTCGCCGCCAATCTGTCGAAGCGTCTCGGCTAGTGTCAATAGACCATCGCGTTTTACCAATCCATCTTGGATCGTGTCTTCCATCGGTTGATCCGATTGATCTAAGAGGGGAGTCAGCGCATTGGTACGCTGTATACGTAAAATTAAAGTCGTCAGTTGTTGTTTCGACTGAATTAATTGATCGAGAAGGCGGTTTGCATCTTCAACTGGTTCTTCCCCTTCTTGGACCACCGCATTTTTCACCACTCGCGATTGAAGTTGGGCGATCTCGTTTTGCATAGCCGATCGATTCAGCAACGCTTCTGCTAATTTCATAGGCATTTCCTTTCCTGTTCATCTAAAGGATGAAGGACTTTCTCGAAATCTTGAACAAAATACCGCTTCCCTTTTTGGATGACGGTGTGCCCTTCCTTTTCCAAAAGGTGTTTTTGACCTTCTACCCCATCCGGGTATTTTGGATTTAGCTCTCCATTGGTTTTTAAAGTGCGCCAGTAGGCGATCTTATCCTCATCTCTTTCCAAGCTTGCATGAGCACAAATATTAGTAAATATCCCAGCGGTTAAAGGACAAGTCACATCTGCTCCCGCTGCTTTTGCAAGATAAATACGGATTCGATCGACGGTGATCACCTTCCCTTCAGGCACATTAGCCATGATGGCATGATAAGCCGACGGTTCTGCCACCAACATCAGAGAGCCTCCAAGCCGCTTAACAGCTTCTGGCTTGTCCGATAAATCGACTACCTTGGGCAGATCCCCAGGAGAATAGAGCTTTTCATTGTAGGATTTCCTCGCCATCGCATCACCTCTTATTCGTTTCGATTCTTCTAGCCACCGCTTTTTCGACCACCTCTTTAGGGATGGGCGCTTCCACGGAAAACCAGAGGGCGTTGCCACCGTTGAGATAGGGTTTAAATTGCCCGTCTTTTTCCTTTACCGGGTATAAACTCACATGGTCGGCCCAAGCGGAAATGTAGACCGTCGGTTTTTCGCCGTTCTTTTGATACGCCACCCTATTTTGAGCAAGGACCTCGTCGTGATCCTCAAGGAGGCTTCCCACAAGGTGTCTCAACGCTGTAAATGCCCCTTGAGATGAAACTGGAACTCGATTCAAGTAAGAGTCCAAAGAGTCATAGTTTCTCGGAGGGCTGATCCAATGGTCATAGGATTGGGCTATGAGGTCATAAAGAACGTCTTCTTTAACATCCTTCAATTTATTGATATACAAACATCCCACCCCAGTCCGATGGTTTCCCAATCGGTCCAATAGAGGCTTATACGGATCAAAACCTTCACCAAAATAAATGGTGATAGCCGTTTTTCGAGGACTAAACCCTAAAATCGGCATGTCGCCTTCCCGTCCCGACTCATAACGGTAATGATAGATGCCAAAACCGATAATAGAGCTCCCCCACAATACCGGATCTTCGCCAGACAGGCGAGACATCACGCCAATAAGGTAATGTGCTTCCTCCCGCCTCTGCTCCGATATCCCCGCGAGAAACGATGTGACAGAAGTTTCCATCGGTCGCATTTTTACATTAGATGAAGCGCCCATCCTCGACCTCCTCTAAGCTTATTATTTGCCCAAAATGACATTTAACGCCATCACATCGGATTTCATATCTAAAAGTAAGTGTTTTAGGGCTGTGTATTCGTCGTCGGTCACATCCTTTGCCAGATCCCTTTGACGGGCATCAAGCGCATTGATACGCGTGATAATATCTTTGAGCTCCCTTTCCAACGCCTCGGCGCCTTCCTGAGTGCGTACGGGAACATCTATAGCTTCGCGAGTCGCCGTTATATCGTAAGATTCGCCGAGGTTTGGAATCATGACATCCAACCCGAGCTTGGCAGTTAACACTTTTTTCAGCGGTTCGCTCTCGTCGATTTCACCGTGCACGAGAAATACTTTTTTTGGTTTCTTATTAAAATGGGACACCCATTCTAATAGCATGGGTTCGTCTGCATGGCCAGAAAAACCTTCCATTTTATAGATAGAGGCTTTGACTGCAATCTCTTCTCCAGTAATCTTGACGACCTTTGCCCCATCTTCGAGGATACGCCCAAGGGTTCCCTCCGCTTGATACCCGACAAATACCACACTGGAATTGGAGTCCCACAACGTGTGCTTGAGGTGGTGGCGAACCCTACCTGCGGTGGCCATACCACTGGAGGATATGATTACCCTAGGAAAGCGAACTTTGTTCAACATTTTCGATTCTTCTACAGAACTCGTGTACTTTAAATTTGGAAACTCAAAAATATTATCGCCATTTAGGATTTGTTCTCTAGCTTTATCGTTAAAGTGTTCTGTATTTCTCATAAACGCCTTTGTGGCGAGTATCCCCATCGGCGAATCCACGTAGATCGGAATCCGCTGGTGTTCTTCTAGACCATGTGCGTATTCATAATAGTTGTTGAGTTCGTAAATCAGCTCTTGAGTCCGCCCAACGGCAAAAGCGGGAATAACCACGGTGCCTCCGCGCATCGCCGTTTCATCGATGATTTTAACTAAAGCGTCAATGCTATCCGCATAGTTTTCATGGACCGTGTTGCCATAAGTGGATTCCATAATGAGATAATCGCACTCATCGATAAAAGTCGGATCCTTTAGTAGGGGCTTACCCGGCATTCCCAAATCTCCGGAGAAAACGAGTTTCGTTTCCTTACCCCCTTCCCTAATCCATATCTCGACGATGGCCGAACCCAAAATATGACCTGCGTCTCTAAATCGTATGGAAACCGATTCAGATATTTTGACGATGTTGTCGTAGAAGCAGGGTCGAAATTGAAACAGCGCATTCTCAGCGTCTTTAATGGTATATATCGGCTCTAAGAGAGGTTTTCCCGCCCGTTGACGTTTTTTGTTTTCCCACTCGATGTCGTTTTCTTGAATTTTTGCACTGTCTTTCAACATGATCTCCGCCAAGTCACAAGTGGCGTCGGTAGCGTAGATTTGACCTTTAAACCCGTCTTTGACAAGTTTTGGCAACCTCCCACTATGATCGATATGTGAGTGGCTAAGTATCGCGAAATTCAACTTTTCTGGATCGTAAGGAAATGGGATGGCATTTTTTGATTCCATCTCGGCGTTGCCTTGAAACATGCCGCAATCGATGATAAACTGCTCGGTTTCAGTGGTCACCAGATAATTTGAACCCGAAACGGTTTGCGCGGCGCCTAAAAATTCAATTTTCACCTTATCCCTCCTCAGGAAATAACTCTTCCTTTCTCGCTTTTCGTTCAATGGCTTTGTTGACGCGGCCCATATCCTTAGTGTCGCCGTATAGAATGCCACCTACTAACACGCCTTCGACGAAAAAGTTCTTTTCAAAAGCGCCGTTTTCTTTTTCCACCGTCACCACATCTGACGTATCGTCGACGCGACCTGACGAAAATACGGAAATCGGCCCCAATTTTAAGGATGTAAATTGTTTGGGCATATCGTAAGAGTGATCGCCGCCAAGCATGTTCATCGCAGCAATTCGCCCTTGTTCATTGCTTGCCGTCCACAGTCCCATCACCGTATTGCCCACTTGTGCACAATCCCCTGCGGCGTACACGTCGGGCACTGACGTCTCAAGTTTGGTATTGACACAGATGCCACGATCGAGAGCGATACCTTTGTTTTTTAGCAATGCGATATTAGGGCGTACACCTGCGGAGAACACCACATAACCCGCTTCAATTTCGCTGCCGTCCTCGAGAATAATGCCTTCTACCTTGTTAAATCCTTTAAATCCTTTGGTGTTTGCATTGAGAGCGATACGGACGCCATTTTCTTCCAACGTTTTCATCATCAATTCCGATGATGCCCGATCCAGTTGTCGAGGAAGAATGTAATCCGAGTTCTGAAGCACTGTCACCTTCTTGCCCTTTTTTTGTAAGGACCATGCCGCCTCCAAGCCTAATACGCCGCCACCGATAACCGCCACATCGGTTTCATCCGCCATGTCTTTGCGCAGATGAATCACATCGTCTATAGTGCGGATGGTTGTGATGTTTCTTAGGTAACGGTTTTCCACTGGTGGGACAAAGGAGTAGGAACCAATCGCAAGCAAAAGCTTGTCGTAAGTTATGACGTTTTCGTCATCGAATACCACTTGCTTCTTTTCAAAATCGTAGTCGGTCACCTCGACACCGAGGATCAAACGAATATGGTTGTCATCGTACCAATCGTCATTGGATACGACAATATCCTCTTCATCGTCATCGTTGGCGATAGCTTCGGTCAGTTTCAGTCTATAGTACGTCACATAGTCTTCTTTGGCTACGATGGTGATCTTTGCCTCTTTGTCCTTAGCTCTTAAGGTTTTTGCTGCTGAATAACCAGCGATGCCGTTTCCAATAATCAAAAAATCTGTTGTCATCTTCCTTCACCTCATGATCTCTTTATTTTACATATTGCCACTAATGTTATTAAAATACCCTATTTTGACAATAAAAAACCGGAACGCGAGATTCCGGTTGTACTTTAGTAGGATTTAATATCGGTCCAGATGGTGTCGTAGAGCTCGACCACTTCTTTCGGATCGTTATAGATCTCCATATTAGGGAGTTTGGCAATATCTGGGTAGGCCACTTCGCTGTTTTTCATCTCATCTGGAAGCAACGCTACCGCAGAACTAATAGGGACGGAATAACCAACAAATTCTGCGTTTTTCGCTGAGACTTCAGGTCGGCACATGTAGTCGATAAACTTATAGGCGTTTGCCTCGTTTTCCGCATTGGATGGCACTACCATAGCATCGTACCATAAGTTTGAACCTTCTTTTGGAATAGCATACGCCAAGTCTGGATTTTGACGAAGCGCATCGTAAGCATCCCCTGAGAACATGACGCCTAGAGCAGCATTGCCATTGATCATATTATCCTTTGTTTCATCGACGAGGTAGGCGTATACCAATGGTTTTTGCTCGATTAAAAGCTGTTTAGCCTCTTGTAATTCTTTTTCATTTCTTGAATTCATCGAGTATCCCAGTTTTTTTAGAGCGATCCCAATGGAATCCCTAGAGGAATCTAACATGATGATTTGCTGATTATAAGCGGGATCCCATAGGATATCCCAGCTGTTGACCTCGCCTTTGACCATGGTTTTATTGTAGACGATGCCAACCGTTCCCCAAAAATAAGGTACGGAGTATGCCCCTTCTGGATCATAGGCGGGGTCACGGTACTTAGCGTCTACGTTTTGAGCGTTTGGAATCTTAGAAAAGTCCATTTTTTGAATCAGCTTTTCATTGACCATCCGCTCGATCATGTAGTCCGAAGGGACGATGACGTCGTACTTATTTGACCCTTGGGTCATTTTAACGTAGAGGTCTTCGTTGGTCACGAAGTTGTCGTACTCCACTTTAATACCCGTTTCTTTTTCAAAATCGTCAAGTATGGCTTTATCGATGTACTCTCCCCAGTTGTAGACGTTGACCACTTCTTTTTTCTGACAAGAAGTCAGCGCCAACAAGGCGATGACACCTAGTAATACCAACCATCTTTTTTTCATTCCATTTCCTCGCTTTCATCCTTTGTTCTTTGATTTATAACAAACAGCAATACGAGCATCGCGACGAACATCAACGTCGATAGCGCATTAATTACTGGATTTATCCCTCGTCTCGCCATAGAAAACACCGTCGTCGAAATATTGGCAACTCCATGACCCGTCGTGAAAAACGAAATGACAAAATCGTCGATGGACAAGGTAAAAGCCAATAGCGCCCCAGTTACAATCCCGGGTTTAATCTCAGGTAAAATGACATTAAGCAAGGTATAAGTCGGTGTCGCTCCAAGGTCCATAGCGGCCTCCGGCAAGTGTTTGTTCATTTGTTTCAGTTTCGGCAATACGGATAGTACCACATAAGGAATTGTAAACACAATATGGGACAATGTCATGGTCAATAGACCAAAGCGCAACTGAAATACGCGATACAATACCATCAATGCGATCGCCGTCACAATGTCTGGATTTAGAACTGGAATTTGATTGAGTCCTAGTATGAGTTTTCGACGTTTGCTTCCGTAGTTGTGGATCGCTATGGCTGCCAAAGTGCCGACGATTGTACCGACGATGGTAGCGATCACTGCCACCAATAAGGTGTTGTACAACGCTGCCATGACTTGGCGATCGTTAAACAACTCCGCATACCACCTAAGACTAAACCCTTCCCAGCGACCCATGCCTTTGGAGTTATTAAAGGAAAAAATCGTCAGCACGAAGATGGGGGCATAGAGAAAGAAGAAAAACATAATTAAGTATAAGCGTTTTAAAATCCTTGTCAAAACAATCCACCTCCCGATTCCGAACTTTCCTCCGGTTGAATTAAAATAGTCAACAAAATCAGAAACATGAGCACCATACTCATCGCCGAGCCAAAACTCCAGTTTCCAGTGACGGTAAATTGCTGTTCAATGACGTTTCCGATCAAATTGTGCTTGTTGCCACCGAGAAGTGAGGAAATTTCAAAAGTGGAGATAGCAGGTATGACCACCATAAACACCCCTGCGATCACCCCGGGTAAACTCATGGGAAACACCACCTTTTGAAACACTTCCAACTTATTAGCCCCCAAGTCTTCCGCCGCTTCGATCACGTCTTTGTCGATTTTGACCAATACCGAATAGATCGGCAAAATCATGAATGGCAGGAAATTGTAAACCATCCCCAACAAGACCGCGCCTTCGGTGTAAATCATGTTAAACGGTCCGATGCCAAAGACAGCTAACAAGTTGTTTAACAAACCGTTCTTGCTGATAATCGCCACCCACGCGTAAGTTCTCAGCAAGAAATTCATCCACATGGGAATGACGACCATCATCAAGAGAGTAGTTTGCGCCTTTAACGACATTCTCGACAAAAAATAGGCGACAGGATAACCGATGACCATACATAACGCCGTCGCAACCACTGCCATCCTCAAGGATTTCAACAAGATCCCAAGGTAATTTTCATCGAAGAAAAAACGTTTGAAATTATCTAATGTCAGATCCATCAGTGAAAATGACTGACTATTCGCGCTAAATGCGTAGTAGAGCACCATCAACAATGGAACAACGATGAAAATCACCATCCAAATATTGTAAGGGTAAGCCATTTTACGAAACTTCATGACTATCACCCTTTCTCATGATGTGAATCTCATCTGGACCGATATCCATACCTACAAGCGTGCCAATCGGCCTTGTCTCAGTAGAGTGAACCATGTAGTGGAATCCATCGACATCGATCATCAACTCGTAGTGGACCCCTTTGAAAATACTGGATTGAACAATCCCAGACAGCCTACCCTGCTCAGGATCCACCAACACCACATCCTCTGGACGAACGACTACATCAACGGCCTCATCTGGTTCAAACCCCGCATCGAGACACTCGAATCGGACGTTAGAAAAAGTCACATCATAATCGGCATGCATCACACCCGGCAGGATGTTGCTTTCCCCGATAAAATCAGCAACAAATGCATTTTTCGGTTCGTTGTAAATATCGATGGGTGTTCCAATCTGTTGGATGATCCCCTCGTTCATGACGACGATGCGATCGCTCATCGTTAGCGCTTCTTCTTGGTCGTGGGTGACGTAAATGAACGTGATCCCCACTCGCTGTTGCATAGCCTTCAATTCCAGCTGCATCTCTTGGCGCAGTTTCAAATCCAAAGCACCCAAAGGTTCATCGAGCAATAGAATTTTGGGCTCGTTCACTAATGCTCTTGCGATGGCAATGCGCTGTTGTTGTCCGCCGGACAAAGCGTCGATCCGTCGTTTTTCGAAGCCTTGAAGGTTAACCAACCTCAACATTTCCGCGACCTTTTCGTCGATGGTATTCTGTGGGAGTTTTTTTATCTTCAATCCAAAAGCGATGTTTTCACCCACGTTTAAATGCGGAAATAAGGCGTATTTTTGAAACACCGTATTCACTTGCCTTTGATAAGGAGGCACGTCGGTAATATCCTCGCCTTCAAAAATTACCTGTCCACTATCCCCTTGTTCAAAACCCGCGATGATGCGAAGCGTTGTGGTTTTCCCGCAGCCACTAGGCCCGAGCAAAGTGACAAATTCTCCGTTTTTAATAGTAATGCTCAAATCGTCGAGGACCGTCGTATCTCCAAAAGATTTGGAAACACCGATAAGTTCTATGGCGTTTTTTGTCATTCAAACCTCCTAAAATTTGGGCGGTGCGATTACCCACATCACTTCCGCTTTTTTCGCCCCATTATTTTCCAAATGTCTATTTTCATTACATCCTGTATAAAAACTATCACCGCGTTTAAGATGATGAACTTGGCTGTCGGTGACCAATGTCACCTCGCCTTTCAACACGTATCCAAAATCCTCAGACTCGCTCGGCGTATACGTTCTCGTCCTCCCGCCGGGTTTTATTGCGACAATTACAGGTTCCATCATGTTTTTTTGCGCATTGGGAATCACCCAAGTCATCGAAGAGCCTACCTCTTCGTACTCTACAAGAGCATAATCCTCTTGGCTAAAATGTACCTTGTCCATTTCCCGTTGAGTAAAGAACTCAGCAGGAGAAGACCCTAAAGCTTCTAAAATATCAAATAAGCTCGACACTGAAGGGGATGCTAAATCACGTTCAATCTGTGAGATAAATCCTTTTGTCAAGTCGCACCGATCCGCTAACTCTTCTTGGGTCAAGCCGAGTTTGAGTCGCAAATTCTTTATGCGATCGCCTATCTCCATATTAACACCACCTTTAAACCCCTGGTATACAACTATTAAACTTCCAGACCTATTATACCAGATTCTCACAAAAGAACAACCTCATTTCCCAATGTAAAAACCGCTAGAATTTGGGAAAGTCATCACTTTCACATCTAGCGGCTCGATGCATTTCTTGTATTATTCATGTTAAGTTTTAAAAACATCAATGTCCATTGCCTATCTATACCATTAGCTCAATCACGTACACGGCGACACAAGCCAAAATAGAAACAACAAACATGCTCATCCCACGATAAGCGCTCGTCACTGCGACTACAAACGCGACTACACCCGCCAGTATCGATGGAGAATCGGTGATGATCCCTGGAAAAACGATGAGAGATAAAGTGACATAAGGCACATAATGTAAAAAGGAACGGATAAATGGATTTTTGATCTCCTGGCGTATCAAGGTCAAAGGTAGCGCTCTGATCACATAAGTCACGCCACCCATCATCAATAGTAAGCCAATGGTTTCCCTAGTCATCGGTCCACCTCCACAGGTCTTAGCACAGCAACCACACTGGTAATGATCACTGTGAAGAAAATGATTTTTAATCCTGGCGTGATCCCATTAAAAATTGAGAACATCGACGACAAACCGTTGACTCCCATGGTGACGATCACGAGAAGGGCAATGGTGGGGTCCTGCTTTGCAGGAGGTACAATCACCGCAATGAGCATGCCATAAAGAGCCACACCAAGCGCGCTCACCACCGCTTCTGGCAACAACTGACTTGAGATCACACCTAATAGGGTCCCTAGCACCCATCCGGGATAGCTGCAACAAGTGCAACCAATGGTGTAGTAGGGATTCAGCCTTCCGGGCACGGCAATTGCCAGCCCAAATATCTCATCAGTAACGCCCATCGCCATTACCGCCCTTTTGAGCAAAGACGTCTCGGGTGGTATCCGCTGGGATAGGGATGTGGACATGAGCAAGTACCTGGAGTTGATCACCAGTTGTGTCAGTGCCATTTCCAAGAGGGCGCCACCTGTGGCAATGATCCCAAGACCCGCAAATTGCCCTGCAGACGTTAAGTTGGTAGCAGAGATCACCACTGCCACCAAAGGGGCAATGTTCATCCTCTGAGTTAATATGCCAAAGGTAAAGGAGATGGCTAGATACCCAAGGGATACTGGGATCGCATCGCGAAATCCTTGTGCAAACATCTGATGATTTTCCTTCATCCGATCCTCCTCATGTTTACTATGATGTCATCATTATATCATTCTTCCCCCATCTTCGACAAAAACAAAGGTCCTCTAAAAATCAGAGAACCTTTGGATCGTCTATGGATTTGTCTCAGCAACTGGGGTGCTTTCGATCGACGTACTCTCTACTGGGGTTGCAAAGTTAAGCACCGGTCGTTCGATTTTGTAAATGTGATCTTCTTTATAGACTTTGAAAATGCCCGGTGTGATTTCGGCCACGCCGTCTTTTGACAAGTATCGCACATTGACTTTAGCTTCGTACACATCATTTTCACCAGTCACTTCAAGAATTTCATAGCTCTCGAGAAATTCCTCAGTCTCTTCTTTTTGCACCACGTACTCATCAAAGGTACCTGTGCGAGTTTTCCTCGCTGAGCTCACGTAAGTGCGGATATAGAGTTGCTGCTGCTCTCCTTCCAGGAACAATCTAAGGACTTCTTCGGCCGTCCTACCCGCTACATCCACTCCTGCCTTTTCCACAAGAGTCGGCGTGTAGCTCTCCGACAGCAAGTACGTTCTCGGATCGTAATTATTTTGTGCATTCCATACGAGGTAGCCCTCAATCCCCAAATCTCTGGAGGCGTAGATTTGTTGTGCGATGGCCTCTGGTGTGTAATCCAAATAACCGTACACCCATGTGGCGGTGAACGCTTGAATCCAAGGTCGCAATTGAGCGCCTCCGTCAATCGCCGCGTTTTTGATCAGCGCATCTTGCTGTGCTTTAAGCAATACACCGTAAGGGTTTTGATCGGGGATATCGAATCCGTACCATCCCGACGAATAGTGACTCGGATAGATCATCGCGCTGATGGCATCGACGTGTTGTGAAATCATCGACCAGGTTTGGCCAATGTCTTCGAGAACATCGTTCCAAGTTGTCGTCGTCGTTCCAAACACTGCCGCTCCCACATCAACGTTGTAGTCTTTTAACTCAGTCTTTGCTTTTTCTAAAAATTGGGATATTCCCATGGCTTTTGTCCGGTCGTTTCTGCCCGGAAAGTCAGTGATTTCATTGTAATATGCGGCATTATCGGGAAAACGCACATAATCGTAGTGGATTTCATCGAAGCCGCGTAGAGCCGCTTCTTGAGAAATCGAAATGACGTAATTCCAGATGTATTCATCAAAAGGATTGACCCAAGCCGTCCCAGAATCATCACGATAAACCCCACCACTGGTCAATTGAATGGCATGCTCCGGCTTCTTCTCTGGAAGGTAGGGATCTTTAAACGCGACGACTCGCGCAATTTTATAGATTTCTTTTTCGGTCATATAGTCCAATAAGGCTTTGATGTTATCCTCTCGAATGGGCTCTTCTGACCCGAGTTGCTTAACTCCAGCAATATCGCTCTTCCAGATGACCGTACCCCAATCGGTTTTAACATCGATGACCAAGGCGTTGATTTCTGTCGCGTTGGCAATCGCCAACGCACGCTCTAACTTGTTCACGTGTTCCACATCGCCAGCATTAACAGATGCGCTCGCGCCTTCACGTAGGCCGCTGATGTATTTTTCGTACTGAGCAATATTGTCCTGAGAAAAATCCATGGCAGCGACATTTGAAGACACGTAAAGCCCCTTCGATGACTCGACCACTTTTTTGGTATCCCCTTCTGGCGGCAGCGGTACGTAAAAATCCCCGTAGGTTTGTTGTCGCGTTTTTTCCAATTCCTCCCGCGAAATCACTGGCGTCTGCTCTCCTCCACTCTCCTGCGTTTCAGAAACTTGTTGTTTGGTCGATCCGCCATTTTTTCCAGATGTCTTACCAAGTTTGCTTGCAACAGATTGAATGAAAACAATAGCTAATACAAGAGCCACCGCGGCAATAGCGACTGTGATACGCCGTTGACGCAATCGTTTCTGTCTCAATTTCCTCAACCGTTCGGCTTCTCTTTTCCTATTCTCCATATCATCCCTCTTTTTATTGTGACGTCATAAGATAAGCCCATTATAGCATAAACCTAGAAAAGTTTGTAGGATAACGATTTTCAAGGATAAATCCTTTCATTTTGCACTACGATTTTCCTCTAAAAAATAATCACCTAAAATCCCTCGACTTTACTTCAACTTTACGCTATAATGATTTGAGACGGGATGTAGCGCAGCCCGGTAGCGCACTAGTATGGGGTACTAGGGGCCGGAGGTTCGAATCCTCTCATCCCGACCAAGCCGATGATTTGAAGATTTCTTCAAGCCATCGGCCTTTTTGTTGTGTCCTGTTTAGGAAAATGATGAATCATCATCAAAAAAAGTAAATTCGCGTCGCGTCTATGGCAAAAGAATCGCCATTTTTGGCGATCCTTTTGTCCGATACTATTCTTTAACTAACACCATTTTCATTTCTTCGTCTTCGATGACGAGTTTTCCATCAGCGTACTTAATCCCCAGATCAGTCTCTCCTCCATCTATCACCAAGGTGTTATCGTCTTTTAATGCCCAAGTGCCTTCTTGGCTTTCAGGTGGCATATTGAATTTTGCCGTCTTGTCGGCTAAAATCTCAATAGTAATGTTAGCATCTTGACCTGCCGCTCCCATCATTTTTTCAAACTCTGCTGCCGAAAACTCCGTTTCACCCATTTTCATCGACTCCAGTTTCCATTTGCCGACAAACTTGCCCTCAGGTTTGGCGGCTGCGCCACACCCAGCTAAAATCAACGCTAAAACCAAAATAGAAACGACTAGTTTTTTCATCACTTCCTCCTTTTAGGTCTCTCGCCTAGAATTTCCCACTTCTCCCTTGTGGTGACGATGGACTATTGTCATTTGAAGCAGACTTGATCTCCGTTCGCGTCTCGGTGGAGTGACTAAATCGGTCTTCTTCGTAGGTCAAGCTCAAGCCTTCGCATGCCATGTAATCTCTCGCTTCACTTTTCAGTACCGCTGACTTCAACTGACCCCTTAACAGACTAACGACAACGGTTGCAATGATAAGAGGCAACACAATCACTACTGCGCGCTTACCCCAAACAGAAGAATCTGACGGCTTTAACCCGTTATCCCCTTCTTTAATCCCCAGCGCTTGTGAGGTAGCGCCAAAGGGCGTTCCTGCTCTTGCAAGTGCCAGGTGTTCCTCCGCTATCGTCAAAAACTTAGAAAACCCTTCGTAGTACTCGTCTACACCCAAATGCGGTAATAGAACATCATCGATGAGCACATCGCGACTCTTTTCCGTGAAGGCTTCATCTCCGTATCCTCTCGATATGAGCGCATAATCTCGCTCTTTTCGGTTGATGAACAACATGAGCCCACTTTTATCTTCACCGTAGCCATAATCGTTATTGTCATAAAGGTATCGCGCAAAGTCGACGATATCCCCTTCACCCATGTCTTTCATCACCGCAATGGAAACTTCGCATTGATATTTTTCTCGAATGTCTTTGGCGCGGTCATTCAGTTCGACATATTGTTCATCGGTTAAGACATCTGGACCGACAGCAACCAAATCAAAATTTGCGCCGTCACTCTGAAGGCTTGCACCTATGAGTATTAATACAGCCACTACACACGCCATTAATCGTTTCATCTCACCCTCCTCACACCCACAAAAAGTAGTAGAGAATCGCCATCAATGGTAGGGCAATACCGACAAACAACCCCCAAAACTTTCCTTTGTCCATTGGCAAGTCACCGATCAATTTTCCCGATTGACCATTCATTGCAAACAGAAAGTCCTTTCCTTGCCACTTAGTTGACAACAGCCAAACCGGTAACAATACGTAATGGGTGCTTCCGTTTGTGATCTGCGCATCGGCACTGGTCATATCGACTCTGGTATATCCTCGTACTGTGGATTCAAGTTCTGCATAGGCCGACTGGATCATGCGTTCATCGGCTCGAGGCTGACAAGATGCAGCATCCATGTCGTATTTATCCGCCAAAAACCCCGGTAGATACGCCATGGAAAAAGGTTTTAACATGGAGTAGTCATAAGGTTCGATGGCATCCATATGTGCATCAGGCATTTTAGAAGAACCGTCGACTGGTACTTTTTCAAAACTCAATTCCCCGTCACGGTAGACGTCATAATAATCTGTCGTCTCCACCATATAATTCCCTTCTCTCCTTTCAGAAACCATGGTGCAAGTATACGTCACCTTGGCTGCACAATCGCCACTGTACAACCAAAACGGCACGTACACTCCCTTGATTTCTTCAATGTGGTTGCCCGTCGAAAAAGATTTGGGGAGTAAAAATTTACCTTTGTAATGGCGCTTTAACCCTTCTATCGCCATCTTTTTATCGACTTCAAAAGGGATGATATAGTTCGGCTTGAGCATGCCTTCAAACTGTTTCGGTACCACAGTCGGATTTCCACAATAAGGACAACTCGTAGCAGCGGTCGTTTCATCACAAACCAGCTCTGCCCCACAAGATGGGCAACTGTAAGCCCGAAGTTTTGAGGTGTCTTCATCGCTCCACCCATCACCTATAACTTCCATGCCTGACTTTTCTTCACTGGTCTCATGAGGTTCTAGACCCTCAACGGTACCATAAAGACTTTCGATCTCTTCAATTGAGAAAGTTTGCCCACAGTAGTCGCACTCCAATCGATGGGTTTCACTCCCAAAATGTAGAGGACCTGTACAGGAAGGACATTGATAATTGGTGAGTTGAGCGCCCATGCAAACCTCCTTTCAACTCTTGTCATCTACCCCGTGATCGCTCCACCACAGTACTCACAGCGACCGTTAGCGTCAGGGGTGGTCGTCGCGCCACACAGCGGACAACTTATAGCGGTTTTGGGTGCACTATCCTGTTGGATCCTTTCACGCACGCCTTCTCTAAGGGAACTAAACAACTCCTTCAATTCATTCGATTGACGTTCGTACTCTCGATACTCCACACTGCCAAAAACATCGACACGTGTGCTATTTAAAGATAAACTAATCTCGTCAAACCATGGTGAGTTGATATAAATCGTCACGAAAAAATCGTAGTCGATATCGTATCGTTTAGGTGAATAACTCACTTCTTTTCCGTCTTTATCTTGATAAGTCAACTCCGTTCGAGCTTCTTTAATTTCAGTATGGCATCCTGTCACTTGAGAAAAATCGATGACGTCTGGATTGTCCTGTTGCCACTTGTTGGAATAGGTGACAAGAAACTGTCCCTTGTCCTCGTCGATGAGCACTCTCGGACGGTCACCGAGGGTTCTCGTGACGTTAAACGCCGACACTTTTTCTAGATTCGCCTCCCGATAGTCCAATTGTTCTTGAATTTGAGCAACAGTACTTTTTCGCCTCTCTTTAAAAAACGGCGAGAGTTTTGAGTGGCATGTTTTACACACATTGCCATCCTCAACCTTCTTGTTTCCTAGAAGCCCTATCTTTGCGTTACATATCGAGCAGTATTTTTTATCGAACAGTCCCATAGCTTCCTCCTCTCTTTGCGTTTATTTAAGGTCTCCATCGTCAAAAGGATCGCCGCATTCTGGACAAAATTTTGGGGGACTCTTAAGGTCTTCTGGCTCCCAACCACATTTATCGCATTGATATTGTGGAGTTCCAGCGGGTTTTGGCAAACCGCACTCTTGACAGAACTTTCCTTTGTTTTGTGTGCCACAAGAACACATCCACCCATCAATAGGCATCGGTGTGCCACATTCCATACAGAACTTGCCCGTATTGCCTCGGTGACCGCATGTACATACCCATCCAGCTTCTGGCTCCGTTGGAGGCAAGTTCTGCCCTTGTGGGGGAACTCCTGCCCCTTCATGAGACGGCTGTTGAGGCTGTTGATGTTGTAGGTCTTGTCCCATTTGATAGAGGTTTTGAGTGTTCATCCCCCCAGCGCTACCTGCCATATTCATTCCCATAAAACCCATGACAGGTCCTGCACCTTCGTTTGCCGCTGCACTTTGCATCGCCTGAGCTTGAGCGCCGACGAGATGCGCTGCCGCCATGGTCGGATTTCTAAAAGTCGCATTGCGCTGCAGTTCTTTAATCATGTTTTCGTCTTCGTCGCTTGCCTTCACACTTGAAACCCCAAAGGACACAATCTCAAGCCCTCTCAAATTTTTCCACTTTTCCGAGAGCACTTCGTTCAACACCTCAGCCAACTCATAAGTATGACCAGGAAGCGCCGAGTATCGAATGCCCATGGAAGAAATCTTGGCAAAAGCGGGTTGTAGGGCGGTCATCAATTCTGTCTTCAACTGTCCATCGAGTTCTTCCCGTCGATATTCAACGGCAAAATTGCCCGAAACGTTGGTATAAAACAAGAGAGGATTGGTGATGCGATAGCTGTATTCGCCAAAGCAGCGTATGGCGATGTCAATATCTAATCCGATGTTGGTGTCTACCACCCTAAAAGGCACCGGACTAGGTGTCCCGTATTTGTTTCCAATAAGCTCTTTTGTGTTGATGTAGTATATGCGCTGATCTTTTGGCGCTTCTGCACCAAATGTAAATCGCTTTCCTATATTCTTAAAGGTTTCCACTAAGCTCGTACCCAAATCTCCAGAGAAAATCGATGGCTCTGTAGATAAATCGTAGACGTATTCGCCCGGTTCAGCGCACAAATCCACCACTTTACCTTGTTCAACAATGAGCATACACTGCCCTGTTGCGACGGCGATCACCGAACCATTGGAAATAATATTCTCTCCACCTCGGGTGTTCACAGACCTTCCCGATGTACGTTTTTCACCTTTTGTTGCTAAAATCTCAGTCGGTAATGCTTCACAATAAAAATACTCTTTCCACTGATCGGCCATCACACTCCCAGCGGCACCCGCTACAGCTTTAATTAGTCCCATAGTTTCTCCTTCCCGATGCTATATCGACATTAATTTTGAGATGAGGTAATCAATCGATGCCTCATAAAAAACGAAATCATCGATGAGCTTAGTACGCTTTGCCAAAATAACTTGCTCGACACTGACCCGATCCTGCTCTGGACACATTAAAATCAGTTTACAATCCGATTGGCAGTCGCGAACAGACTTCGAGAGGTCGAGACATTTTGCAACGTCTCGATTCTTTGATTCCGAAACCTCAATCAACGCAACATCGATAGATTTATTGGCAATCGTTTCGATCACTTTGCTTTGATCGGGCTCTTCTATCCAGCGAATCGCCCTTCCTTTTTCGATGATAAAGTCAGCGATAGGTTGACGTTTCATCACTAACAACACAGTAATCATTCAACCCTCCCATGATATTACTTCATAGTTCAACTCTATTGTATAACGCTCTTGGCTCTTGAGCACTACCCGCAACGGGCAGTATTCAAACAACCCGTCTCGATCATCGAGTTGAATGGGCTTTTAGTAAAGAGGGTTAATCCAGCCGTTCACAATCATATAAAACGCTAAATCTGCGGCTTTCGAAAAGCCTGTTTTTGACATCATATTCGACTTGTGATATTTGACTGTGCTCTCACTAATAAAGAGCTCTTGGGCAATCTCTTTGCTCGTTAAGTGTTTGCACATCAACCGCAACACTTCCATTTCCCTTTCCGTTAGAGGAGGCTCTCCCTCCTGAACTGGTACGGATTTCGATTCTGGAAAATAGGTTTTTCCATTCATAACCAGTTCCGCTACATTGACGAAAAACGCCAAGCTCTTACTTTTAAATACAAAAGCATCGGCTCCCACCTCTATCGCACGCGGTACGTAAGAGATTTCATCAAAACCCGACATAACGACGATTTTTACTAATGGAAATTGCTCCTTCAAAGCCTCGGCCGCATCCAACCCCGAGGCCCCATTTTCAGTACAGACGTCCATAAGAACGAGGTCAGGTTTCAATCTTTCGCAATATAGTGTCGAATGGATGGCGTTGGTTAGGCTCCCTACAACAGCGAAATTCCCCGTTCGAGTCAAAGCAATCTTCAACGAATCGCACATGGATTCGTGATCATCAACGATTAAGACGCGATACACGTTTTTCACCTCCTTGGAAAGCGCACACAGATGGTAAATTCTTGAGTGTGCTCTACCGTCATCACTCCATTGAAGGTTTCTAGCTGTGCCTGAATTCCTGATAGTCCGCCACCTTCAACAATTGGCCCACTAGGAATATCCCCATTGTTCGATACGGTCATGATGTAGTCAGGTCCTTCCACCCGGCCTAAAATTGAAATCTGAGATGCAAAACCATGTCGGATGGCATTGGTTATACACTCTCGAGCTATCTCGACCAATACGTCACCTTCTCTTGATCGATCAGGAAAATAGCCTTCATACACCACATCGACGCCTAATAACTTAAACGTTCTCTTTAAACTTTCAAATTCTTCTTCGCATGGACGTTGACTGACTTTGCCAGAGAGAAAGCCTTCCAATAATGCCTTGGACCGACCCACTAGCCTATGCTCGGCGCCTAAAGTATCCTTTCTTAACACGCTCACGTACAAGGCGATAAGCTGACCTAAAATATCATGGGTTCGAATCCTCGTCTCTTTCAACGCTTGATTTCGGCTCAAATGATGAATATTGGCAATAGATGCCTTCAATGCAGTGCTCATCTGAGACAATTGTTGATTTTTCTCATTCAGACGGCTCATTAATTTCCAGTGATTCGTGACATCTGAAGCGGTCAATCGGTACATCTCCACATGGTCAATCTCAATCATCGCTCGACTAAAAAGCCAGACCGAACCATTGTCACCCTTGACAATCCACTGATCGTCTTGAAATTGCGCCCCTTCCAAATTTGAAATCACATCATGAAACAACACACCATTACGCCAGTATTTTCCAGTAAAGTTTGCCATTAAATCCAACATTTTATGGTTCGATAGGACAACATAACCCTTGGGTTCATAAAATAGAATACCCGTTTCCAGAGAGTCCAGTGTGTCTTTGACAGAAAATGCCGATAAACTTTTTTGCAGTTCAATATATCGCCTCTTTCCGATACCCACACTTCTCAACAGCCAAAACACCAATGCCCCCGTATACCAGTAAGGATAGGTGGAGCCTAGGTAAGGTTCCATCCATGGCAATGTGAGCAATGTCAAAGGGACGATGACGAGGTATTTAGGTTTTCGGCTTTGCCAGGCGACCGTAACGCTCAGCACCCCTACAAAAACAGCAAAACCGTATCGCCAAACAGGTAAACTTACCACAGGAACGATCCCCATAAAATACCCTTGGACCAGTTTACCTTGAACTCCATTGAGCACCAGAAATTGTCCAAGGATCGCCAACTCCAACACGTTCTCCAACTGTTGATTCTGGCGCTTCGGATGGCGATACCACCCCAGGATAAAACACGCGGTTTGTGAAATCACCATGATACTTAAGAAAAAAGATACCATCAGTCGCAACCATTCAGGAAGATCAAAAAACTTAGCCATTCTTTTTACCTCCCAAAGGCAATCGCAAGGTGATTCCTACAGACTCGTCAAGGGTTTTCATGTCAATAACACCGTTCCCTTGCCCTATACGTTGTCTCAACGATTCATCGACCACAAAAGCATCGCTCCTAGAGGTATAAAGCAGCTTCATTTTGAAAACATTCTCTTCCACTTCGTTCATCAAGAGGATCGTATTAGGTTTCTGTAACGCCCATAACATCAATGCGTAGACCAAATCATATAGTATAAGCCCTTCTTGTACCGACATCAGGGGATTGACATCGTATAGGGCAAGCATTCTTACTTCAGCGAATAGGACCACCTCTTTTAATTCGTCAATATAAGTCATCCATTCTTCTAAATAGAGTTCGCCCTGGTCATATGCTTTGAAGAAGATATAGGAGCGCCTTTTCAGATGACACAACGCCAAGGTTATCGTCACAACTTGCTTTTGTGAAGGAGAATCCTTTGAAACACTTTGAATCTGGTTGAGTAGCCAAGCGGTATTATCCTCTAACTCCTCCCGTAACTCTTTAAACAACAGCTCCTTTTCACGGACTTCGTTGATTTCCCTAAGCATTCGCTGTTCTTGAGCCAGTACGCTATTGACCAATTCAAGCTTTTTCACCGACGTTTCAACTTCTTGTTCCAGACGGCGAATGATGCCGATGTCTTCGCGCCAAAATGCGGTTCCTCCAATTGTAGGGTTAGCATATAGCACGCTATCCGGCGTCAATACCATCGCTCCTTGTGATTTGGCTCGAAATTTAGCGATAGTTTCTGAGTCAATGGGCTCAGCGATTTTCGATTGAAAGATTGGAATCCCTTCCTCATCGATGATTTGGATGTCGAGAGAAGAATGTTCAAAGAGTTTGAAATACTTTGTGTTGGCTGGGATCAGCCCGGAGGCGATGACCGATTCGATGATGATGAGCGTTAACACCCCAGAGGTTACTGTGACGTCGCTTTCACGTGCAAATGGT
This sequence comes from uncultured Peptoniphilaceae bacterium, assembly GCA_964533865.1. Lineage (GTDB taxonomy): Bacteria > Bacillota > Clostridia > Tissierellales > Peptoniphilaceae > CAZHRC01. Next base: position 657 of record CAZHRC010000001.1, on the reverse strand, counting down.
ACGCCAAAGAGGTAACCTATCGTATAGAGAATCAACAGCACTAAAGTGCCCAGTGCTAAAGCCGAACTTCTCAACCGAAGCATTTTCTGACTCTTCCATAGGAGTATGCCACCTCCAATGATAGTGGGAATGAGCACCCCCAAAAGAACGAAGAACATTCCAATGTTATAGTGGTATTGTAAAGTGCCATTACTTAACCCGGTCTCAAAATGGAATACCCATTGATGAAACTCGTTGGTGATCACTAAACCAAACAGACAAATATTTGTCATAATGATAGCGACAAGCCAACGCGGATTTTCGCTTGGGTGGTCAATTTTCCAAATCAACCACAACATCACCGCTGGAATCCCTAGCTGAAACAAGTAGTACAGATACCAAAGGTATCGATCGACGAGGTCAATCTCGATTCTTTGCCACTTAATCAACCGAACCACCACCCATCCCATCAACAGAGCACCTACGATGATCATGCCTTTGCGCACTTCTTTTGATAATATGCGCCGCACGAGTGAGGCGATCCAAACGGTCACGACCACAAGATAGATTGAGATGAGCATTTGAGATTCATACGTTCCGACAGGGCTGTAAAGGCGCGTCCTCAAGACTTGCCTTCTCCACGTTTTATGCCAGCCTTGAAAGAGTTCAGAAAAATCC